>NZ_SPHO01000020.1 GCF_005845215.1 Clostridium sp. 1001271st1 H5 | reverse complement strand
TCGAACCGATACCAGCTAATGTTTTATAAGGAATACCCAAAGTCCAGAAAGAACCGGATTTTTATCCAAACTGGCTGGTCCTTTTTATTAATCACCATAGACTTTAATTTTTCTTCATTTCTGAATCTTTATTCCAACGCAAACATAGCCATAGCACTAAGTACATCCTGCTCCATGGCATCCACTGCTGCATTAGCCAAATCATGGAAGTACTTCACTTCCTTTTCAGCCAGCAATGCCTTCACTGCCTTTACGCCTGCATTGGACATGTAGGAGAAGTAGTTGATTTTGCGGATACCGCAGCGGATGGCCTTCTGGGTGTCCTCCACACTGATTCCGGAGCCTCCGTGCATTACAAGGGGAAGCCCTGTCAGTTCCTTTATTTTTACGATTCGGTCAAAATCCAGCCTGGGCCTGGTGGCGTAGAAGCCATGGACCGTTCCCACCGAAGCCGCCAGGGCGTCGATACCTGTATCCCTTACATATCTGGCAGCCAGCTCAGGGTCTGTATAGGCTTCGCTCACATCGTTGATGGCAAATGTCTTGCCCTCATGGCCTGTTACAATGCCGATTTCAGCCTCCACATCCGCATTGCAGGCCTTTGCCATGGCCACCACTTCCCTGGTCATGGCAACATTTTCCTCATAAGCAAGGGATGAGCCGTCGTACATAACAGCTGAAAAGCCTAAATCCAGTGCCTTTCTTACATAGTCCAAATCCTCGCCGTGGTCCAGCATGACGCAGACAGGAACCTTGGCCTCCTTCGCCATACGCACCATAATGGGACCGATGATGTGGATGGGCATTTCGCACTCATGAAGCTGCGCGTGCTGGATGATGACTGGTTCCTCCCGCTTTTCCGCAGCCCGTATGACTGCCATGAGAATCTCCAGATTGGGTGTGTCAAAGGCTCCGATACAGCATTGCTTCTCTTCTGCATACCGCAGAACATGGTTCATATTTACTAGCATCCCATCTTCTCCTTACTTTTCCTCGTAGAGTTCAATGACGGCATCATCCCAGATTACAAACGCCAGACGCACGCCGGGGCCGCAGTCAGCCGGCCCGAATATAATTCTCTGTGCCTGTGCTGCATAGTGGTCCAAATCATCCACCTTATAAGCCACATGGGGCTGCTTGGAAAGAATCTCCGGAAAGGGGGTGCCCTCCTCGAATTTCAGGTACTCTATCTTAAAATCATAGTCCTCAACCCTGCTTACCCAGAACTTCATGTCCTCATTATAGGTCATTCCCTCTTTTTTGTTCAGGACCGGGATTCCTATGTGCATGTATTCAGCTGCCATACCATCATCCTCCTATTTTTTCATATACGGCGTATTGCATGGTGCATTCCAGTAGTGCAGAAGTTCATCATCCATCCTTGCCATGAACATCTGGAATCCGGCCTGCTCCTGTACGGTGAGAAGCTCGCCCACGTAATTTGCCACAATCTCAATGTTCTTTTCCTTCAGGTAGGAAACGCACTTGCGGTAAATGATAAACAGCTCCATCAATGTGGTTGCGCCGGTACCGTTGAGAATCAGCATGATTTTCTCGCCTTCCTTGATATCCAGGTCAGCCAGAAGGCCGTCCAGCATGATTTGGGCTGTTTCATCCGCTGACTTCATGGTCTGGCGTCCGCCGCCTCCCTCACCGTGCTGCCCCATACCGATTTCCATCTCATCCTCGCCCAGGTCTGCAAGCAGGCTTCCTGTTGCCGGATGGGTAGCACCTGATACAGCCACAGCCAGGGTGGCCATGTTATCCGCAAAACGCTGTGCAATGGCAGCCACTTCCTCCAGGCTCCTTCCCTCTGCAGCGGCAGCTCCTGCTATTTTATAGGTGGGGATACAGCCTACCAGGCCCCTTCGGTCGTCTGCATTGGAGCGCGGTGCATTGGCAATATCCTCCTGGGTCACTACTTTGACGACATTTAATCCTTCCTTGGCGCATTTCTTCATGGTAAGATTGCCGGTAAGCATGTCGCCTGCATGGTTTAAAACTATGTAGAGAACGCCCTTTCCCTTATCAGCCATCTTGATGGCATCCAGGCAGGCCTGGGGTCCGGGAGCTGCAAAAACATCTCCCACCACAGAGATATCCACCATTCCCTCTCCCACAAATCCGCTGATAGCCGGCTCATGGCCCGAACCGCCCTGGGTCACAATGGTAACCCTGTCAGCCTCCGCCAGCTTATTGTTGATAATCATACGGTTCTCGCCCAGGGTCACCAAATCCTTATGCGCCTCGGCAAAGCCCTCTAACAGCTCAGGTGTCAGGTTCTCAGGATTGTTAATAAATTTCTTCATTTTCATTGTCTTACCTCTCCCATTTTATTTTTTAGCTGCATCTGCATGCCATCTACTTCAGCCCGTCGCAAAGTCCTGCAAAAAACAGGGATGTACTGACTGCCCCCGCATCCGGAGTGCCGATGGTCTTCTCCTTATAGCTTCTGGCCCTTCCGTATTTGGACACGTACTGCTCACTGTCCTTTGCTCCCCTGGCTGCTGCCTCCTTTGCCGCCTCCAGGACAGCCGTCACATCATTTTCAGCGTTCTGGGCAGCTTCCACAGCAGGAATCAGGGCGTCCATCATTGTCTTGTCCCCTATGCCTGCGTTGGTGATGTCTTCCATGGCTGACAGGCACTCTGTAAACATCTCCTTCAGGATTCCTGCATCAATGGGCTTATTTCCTTCCAGAGGGCCTGACAGTCCTCCTATCATGGTCCCGTATAATGGACCCGCGCTTCCCCCTCCGATTTCCATGGTGTTGTCTCCCAGGTCCTCCAGAAATGTCTCTACATTGTCGTCATCCCAGCCATCCAGGCTCTTCTCAATCAGGCTGGCAATCTTACCAATAGTGACGCCGTGGTCCCCGTCTCCGAATTTGGAATCAATCTCACTGAGATAATCCTTGTTTTCATTCCAGACCTGGGCGGCTTTTCTGAACATTTTTATGATTTCCGGTTTCGAAAGTAACATATGTAACCTCCTCTCATGCATTTTCCCCAAATTACCCATGGTTTTAGATTAACATTTGTTAGTTCCTTTGTCAATTATTCATGTCCCTGTTCTATGTTTTTTGCCCTAATGCACAAAAAAAGCGCAGTCTCTTTAGCAAACTGCGCATTTCGAGTTACATATGTAACTTTATATTCTATTGGCTTTTACATTATATTCCACTGACATTAACATTATATTGAAGGGGTAGGGCATATCCGGCCCATGTTCTTATCTGTCCCCGCCTCATTCCAGCGCTTCCCTGACCACATGCTCAGGCGCAATAAAATGTTTCATGTAACCAGTCTTCAAAGCTCCCCTGAATGCCTTGGGACTGGTATTGGCTGAGCAGATTCCCACCACATGCCTTGTTCTGGACAGAAGTTCCAGCGGAATCTGGATGGCGTAATCCGTATCCGACCGGATGATATGTCCCTCGCTGTCCATGAAATAATTCAGGATACGTCCCACTGCCTTATGGCGTATGAGCAGGTCCCCATATCTGGCCTCCGACGCGAAATCCGGAACAGAAGGAAAATTCCCGATATTGACCAGGGCCACATCCAATTTTTCCCACACACCATATATCTCACGATAGGTGTCCAGCTCCTTTGTCAGTTTCAGCTCCTGCTCAGAAAGAACACAGGCCGGAGAATAGATAAATCTGGGCTGGGCCCCGCTGTGCTCTGCAATGGAACGCACCAGCTCGTTGGAATGGTAATTCTTAAGTCCCACACCGCCGTTTCCTATGAGGGGGCAGACAAAGTTCCCTATTGGCACCAGCTTTTCCCTCTGCTCCATCTGCTTTACCACATCCCCTATGATATGGCCCCATCCAATGCCCAGGCTGGAGCCTCCCAGCTCCGCCAGACAGGTGATAGCTGCCTCTGCCACCGCCTCATTGGTGGTCTGGTCATTGGGTCCGTCAGGCACAGCCACACCATCGTAAATCCCGAAGCAACGCCCCACCAGCTCCATGAGGGACAATGGGCTGCCGGATTCCTCCTGCGGGGCGCATATACGGATGGACACAATGCCTCTGTCCCGCGCCTCCTTCAAAAGCTTGCTGACCATGGGGCGGGATATGCCGTATCTGCCTGCAATCTCATTCTGGGTCCTGTCCTGCTCGTAATACATTCTGGCCACACCGACCAGACGTTCTGTCTTCTTATCCATACTGCCTCTTATCCATATCGCCGCAACCGCTCCGGCATGTTACAGAAGCGTATACTCCAGCATCTCATACGCCAGCCTGCTGCCCTCGTTGATACCATCAGGCAGAAGAGCCCTGGCAACGCATTTCTCATCGTCATCCGGAGCATCCGCCCGCTTCAGATAGGCGTAATCCCCGTCAATCCGTTCCACTCTGTAATCCACACGTTCAAACATGGCTGCTTCACACCTCCGCTTTTTATTTCCGGCCGCAGCACTGGCGGTAGCGCTTACCGCTGCCGCAGGGACAGGGCGCATCCGGGTCAATCCGGGCTGTCTTGGCATCCAGCTCCGCCCGGCTGTAGCCACAGCCGCCAACCGTCCTGGTTTCCCTCCATACCTGTTCCATGATTTCATCGAATCCATTCATCTTTTCCTGTGAATCCAGGTTCAGTCCAAAATGCTCCATGATATCTTCTACTACTTTGGGCGTTGTCCCCAGTCTTACATGATGATGAATGGAGGACGCTGCCACCTGGGCAGTCTCCTCGTCGCAGCCCACCATGGCCAGGAAAAATGCCTTCAATGGCCGGATATGCTTTTTAAGCTCCACTGCACCTGTTCTGGCAATCTCCTTTACCTGTGCGGCATTGGGCACATAGAACTCCTTGCCTCTCTGATAATTCAAAACATCTTTATAGCTGTCTCCCTGAACCAGTTCCCAGTCAATAAACCGGCCGTTCCAATAAGCAAAATCAGTCCAGATTCCTTTCATCTCCTGGTAAAGACGGGTAATATCACCGGCTTTTGCCTCACAGCCAGCCGCTTTGCAGATTGTCTCCACCTGACCTGCATCCGCAGCGCCGTAAAGGTAGACCGCTGCCTTACAGCAAGCCCACACCTGGCTGCGGTAATGACGCTCAGACTGGAATTTCTCCGTATCCAGCTCATAGTACGCTTTTGCCACATCTGACGGAACAACTGCTGTTCCCATGCTGGTAAATCCGCAGTAACCGCCGTAATGCAGAAATCTGAGAGCATCCAGGTCTCCCTGGTATTCCATACCTCCGGCTGCGGCAGCTTTTTCAAACTCCGCCGCACCCTCATCGCTTAAGGTACCGAAGAAACCCGCCATGCGCTGCGTATCCAGCAGGGCAGCTGCCAGTGCAGGGGCCAGCTTATTCTTTCCCAGCTCATCGCAGCCTCCAATATGGTGTACCCTGGCAATGCGCAGAAGCTCAGCCTTTTCAAATCTGGAGAAAAGGTCCTCCAGACTATGGACTGCCTGCGGTGCGGTCTTTGGAGGTGCGGGTTTTAGAGATTCCTGCTTACCGGCCTTCTGCTGCCCCGCTGTCTTCTGCTGCCCCGCTGTCTTCTGCTGCCGGGCTGCATCCTGCTGTCCGTTTCCTGCTGCCTCCTGTTTAAATGCCGGATTTGCCTTCAACCTGGCATTAACTGCATCCAGGTCATACTCGCCCATTCCCTGCTGGCGGGCCCAGTTTTCCATCATGTCATGTTCCTCTGCCTCAGGGTCAGACAGCTGGTCCAGCAGGTCATAGTAACCGCCTATGCCGCCGCAGTCCTCCGGAATATTGTCCCCCTTATATTTTAACACCTGGGGAAGACTGCCCTCATACTCCACTTCCTTCTCCATGAGAATCTGGTGTTCCCATGCGTCCCCAAAGTCATAGATATATACAAAACGAGGGTTCTCTGTTATGAGGGTTCTAATAGGTGTTCCTTCCTCCAGCACCTCACTGCTGCAAAGCTCCGCAAAATCGTCTTCCTCTTCCAGGTCCCTTACAAGCAGCCCCAGTTTCTTAAACTCAAACTCGTGCAAATGGTAATCGCACCAGCCAAAGGCCTCCTGAATCACCTGATGAAGCTGGTAAAACGTAAACTGCTCCGGCACCACCACGCGTCTCCATATAGGCGGTTTACTGCCTTTTATGGTAATTTTCAACTGATAACCTTTCATAAGGCCCTCCTTCGAATTTCAAATATTTGTATAAGCAGGCATCCTGCGCCGTAACAGGCAATATCCTTCCAGTCGAAGACTGAACCCAGGATAATCCTGGCCGCGGCATTTCCCTCAAGCCCCAGTATCTCAACCAGGCGGAAAAACTGCAGTACCTCCACACAGGCTGCAAAGAGAAACACATACAGCGGCAGCCGCTTTATGCCTCCAGGTAAGAACACCCTGACAAAACAGTACACCGGCACCACCACCAGCATGTCCCCTATATAGGGTCTGATGATATGGTCGTGAACATACAGGGCGATAATTAACTCAATCAAAAATACAACAATACCCACAGCCAGATATCCACATCTTGCCCTGAATTTATTTCCACTGTCCATTAGACCTCCATCCGGCTATTTTAAACCGCGTCCTTGCCGGAATACCTGTTTCAGACGCCTCCTGCCTTCTAACGGATTCCATTAAGCTCCTGATACATATCCTTGGCAAAGGTGTCTGTCATGCCGCAGATATAGTCAGTCACCAGAAGCAGCCGCAGATACAGCCGTTCCTCATCGTCCTTGTCCCTGGCACAGAGGGAATATATCATCTTATAATTGTCCGATATAAGGGAAACCAGCTTTTTCTGTACCTGGGTCATGGGAAGGTCCGTATCGTAGGGTATCACAGCGTCAACAAACCGGTCCAAAAGAAAGTTGAATATTGTCTGTGCCGCTATCTCCAGCTTAAGGATAGGTCTGGTACAAAAGGCATACCGGAATGCAATATCTCCCAGCGCCTCCATCAGCAGCTCCACATCCGTGCCTGCAAAAAGGTCACAGGTATAGGTACCTTCCATAATGGAATCATAGTTGCCGGCAAAACATTCCGTAACCCCTGAAATCATCTGGCCCTGGACACTGATAATCCAGTTCTGCACTGCATATTGGTCCGGCCTGTCATATTCCTTTCTCACGGCCTTTTCATACTTATCCTCCAGCCATGACACAATCTGGATATAGTGCTCTGTCTGGTTTCCGGCCTTATACCCCTTTAACTCCGCCAAAAGGCGTTCATAAGAAATGCAGCCCTTCTTAACCGCATCCTCAATATCTGCTGTCTTATAGGCAATATCATCTGCTGCTTCTAATATGAATGCCAGCGGATGTCTTTTTCCCAATGTTCCCGTTGACGCCTGCACATCCCGGAAGTTCTCCCTGTCTCCATGGAAATATCCCATCTTCTTAGTACGGATATCGCCGCTGTCCTTATTAATTTCCAGGGAAGATACCGGATACTTGATAATAGTTCCCAGAAGCGCTTTTGTCAAGTTCATGCCATGCTCATCCACCAGGAAATGGAGCCTGGTCACCACCCTGAATGCCTGGGTATTGCCCTCAAAATGGCAAAAGTCCTGTACCATCTGAGGCTTTAGAATCTCTGAAAGCTTTCTCCCTTTAAAAGTAAGCTGCTCAAGATTCTTCTTAAACCAATCCTGGATGGCTGTCTCCCCAAAGTGGCCAAAGGGAGGATTCCCAATATCATGAATCAATCCGGCACACTGGAGAATATCACACACCGCCGCCTTATGCTCAGGCGTAAACGTTTCATCCCTGATAATCGTACGGATGCTCTCCGATATGTTTTGTCCCAGGGACTTGGCCAGGGATGATACCTCCAGGGAATGGGTCAGCCTGGTACGGATGAAATCACTTCTGTCCAGAGGAAACACCTGGGTCTTATCCTGGAGGCGCCGGAAGGATGCACTGCCAATAATCCGGTGATAATCTTTCTCAAACTCCGTCCGCAGGTCCGTGGAGGACTGTTTCCTGTAGCTGCGGATGCGGTCGTCGCAAAGCAGTGTCTGCCAATCCATACTTACCTCCTTATTGGTTTCCCGCCAGGGTCCTGTCCTTTACAAACCATCCGTCCCAGCTGGAAAATCCAACTGCAGACAGGCCAAAAAACGGGATACATTTCATTCTAGTATATCGGAAGTCGATTCCCCTGTCAAATCTGCCTTTCATATGCCAGAATCAGCCTTAAAAATGCGTCTATATCTATTATCAACAAAATCGTAAAAAAAGCAACAAAAAACTGCATCTTTTGCTGTTGACAGCCAATGTTATTTGTGATAATTTTAAATGAGAAAAGCAAATGAATAGGTTCTTCGGGGCAGGGTGTGATTCCCTACCGGCGGTATAGTCCGCGACCCGCTGCATGCGGCTGATTTGGT
The DNA here is from genome assembly GCF_005845215.1 of Clostridium sp. 1001271st1 H5. GTDB lineage: Bacteria > Bacillota > Clostridia > Lachnospirales > Lachnospiraceae > Enterocloster. Next base: position 112,667 of record NZ_SPHO01000020.1, on the reverse strand, counting down.
GTGATTCCAAAACCGACAGTATAGTCTGGATGAGAGAAGACAATTTTGTTCATATAAGTAACAGGCATTCCCTTTTATTTATATTGACCATGAAGTTAATCTCAGGTTCCCCGGAACCTGAGATTTTTTGTTACCTGGAACTTCATTCATTGCTGAATCACCGTATAATAAGCATTTATCAAGGAGGTTTTGCTATGAAAACAAAATGGAGTATTCAGAAACTTATCTACACCGGTATGCTGGCTGCGGTTGCCGGCGCCCTCATGTCCCTGGAATTTTCCGTTCCCATGATGCCGCCCTTTTACAAGATTGACTTCAGTGATGTCCCCTCCATCATCGCCCTGTTTCTCATGGGGCCTGTCTCTGCAGCCTGGGTGGAAATCATCAAAATCATAATTAAACTCATCACGGTGGGTACCAATTCCATGTATGTAGGGGAATTTGCTAATTTGATAGGGGTTGCACTATTTGTAATTCCCATATGGACTGTTTACAAAAGAGGCGGAAAGACCCGCCGTGCAGCCATTGCATCCATGGTTGTCAGTGTTCCAATCCGTACTCTGTTTGCCTGCTTCTGCAATGCCTTCATCACCCTTCCCCTGTATGCAGCGGCCATGGGGCTTCCTCTGAACCAGGTGATTACTATGGTAGCCGCAGTGAATCCGGCCATCAGCGATCTGACCACCTTCATCTTCATGGCCACCATCCCCTTTAACCTGATTAAACTGGGGCTCAACTGCTTTGTGGGATATCTGCTGTACACCCGTCTTCTGGCGGTTTATCCCGCTGTAAGAACGGCATAAGGAATAACCGGCTTACCAAAAATAATCAGGAGGTATATACACATGATTCGGAATTATCGGGATTTAACCCGTTTAGAAATGGAGCAGGTCAACAAGGAGGAGACCATTATACTGATTCCCCTGGGAGCGTTGGAGCAGCACGGCAACCAGGCGCCGCTGGGGACGGACGATATCATTGCAGAAGCCATGACGGACTATATATGCAGGGAATTGGAAGCAGAAGACCCGGATTTTCCCATGCTGATATTTCCGGTCATTCCCGTAGGACTCAGCACGGAGCACAGGAATTTCTGCGGCTCTGTCACGTTTAAACCGGATACTTATTACCATATGCTGTATGATATCAGCACAAGCCTGGTCCATCACGGGTTTAAGAAGCTGGCCTTCCTGGTTTGCCACGGAGGAAACGCCCCCATTGTACAGGTCTTAAGCCGGGAACTCCGCAGCGAATTCGGCATATCTCCCTTCATCCTCTCATCCGGGGCCTTTAGTCATCCGGATGTGACAGCCACCATCTCCGAAGGAAATATATGGGATTTTCATGGCGGCGAAATGGAAACCTCCATGGTCATGGCCGTGGACCCGTCTCTGGTAAAACTGGAGACTTCAGAAGCAGGCATCCCGCATGCATTTAAGGATAATCAAGCGCTGAAGCCTTACGGGAATGTATCCATTGGATGGGTATCCGAGGACTGGAAGACAGCGGACGGCAAACCCATTGGAATCGGCGGAGATCCGTCCGGCGCCACTGCGGAAAAGGGACGGATTATATTGGAAACCAGCGCCAAAGTGCTGGTACCTGGACTTAGAGAAATTCGGGCGTGGAAGGGCTAATGGGGGGCAGCTGAAATATGGGTTTTTGTCAGCACTCTTTTGCAGCATTTTATAGATTAACAGAGGTGGGGCTTGCCCCACCTTATTGTTATGCATTTATAGTCGGAAGTATCCGCTGTGCACTGTATACAAAATACAGTTGAAATAACTATTCTCTTATATATTAATTTTATTCCGCTATGCTGCAAGGTCAGCTATGTACTGTTCTATTGCAATACATTCCACCTGCGAAGGCGGAGACATGTGGCTACATCCAGTCCTATCTGCGTATGGACATTTCAATCCACTCCACCCGCGAAGGCGGAGACCGACTTTGACAATCCAGTCATGATTTCCATCTGCCATTTCAATCCACTCCACCCGCGAAGGCGGAGACGAATCCGAGAGGGTGAGCTCCTGGCCCTAACAATAATTTCAATCCACTCCACCCGCGAAGGCGGAGACTTTGCGACTGGCCACTTTCCACATTGCATCCGGATTTCAATCCACTCCACCCGCGAAGGCGGAGACTCTGATGAAAGATGGGATATATGCATATACAAGCATTTCAATCCACTCCACCCGCGAAGGCGGAGACCGATAGCCAGTATCAATATGCTTCAAATGTAATTCTATTTCAATCCACTCCACCCGCGAAGGCGGAGACATGAAAATCAACAGTACCCCCACCCCAATGGAAGATTTCAATCCACTCCACCCGCGAGGGCGGAGACAAACTTCAAGTTCAGAATCCTGGGTATAAAACCATGATTTCAATCCACTCCACCCGCGAGGGCGGAGACGAGATATGGGCTTAGGGTTTTTACACCTCTTCTTAATTTCAATCCACTCCACCCGCGAAGGCGGAGACGCGTAAAGAATCAGTCTTTCTGTGTCCGCCATCATTTCAATCCACTCCACCCGCGAGGGCGGAGACCTGCCTATAGTCCCATATGACCAGACGATTGTGATTTCAATCCACTCCACCCGCGAGGGCGGAGACTCGGCAACCCTTGCATTTCCAGCCAGTGTGTGGCATTTCAATCCACTCCACCCGCGAGGGCGGAGACGGCATAATCGCAATCCGGATATATGGAGTAATCAGGATTTCAATCCACTCCACCCGCGAGGGCGGAGACATGACCAACCACGCACTTGCACATTCCTACTTTTATTTCAATCCACTCCACCCGCGAGGGCGGAGACTTTCCCAACAGGTATGTATTCAAGCTGTTTCAACATTTCAATCCACTCCACCCGCGAGGGCGGAGACATTCAGTCCAACCAGAGGAGGGAATCTTAAAGCTATTTCAATCCACTCCACCCGCGAGGGCGGAGACGGAAGGTTCGATGTCGCTTGAAAGCGGTATGATGCATTTCAATCCACTCCACCCGCGAGGGCGGAGACGAGGGGATAGACCTTGTGATGGAGCCTTACCGGATTTCAATCCACTCCACCCGCGAGGGCGGAGACTTGTAGAGGAAGCCACCATCAATGCGCTGGTAGATTTCAATCCACTCCACCCGCGAGGGCGGAGACAAAGGTCATCTGCATGGATGAGGCTGGAGTAGGATTTCAATCCACTCCACCCGCGAGGGCGGAGACTTCTTTCACATACTCAAGCGCCGATGAACCATAAATTTCAATCCACTCCACCCGCGAAGGCGGAGACTGGACGCTGCTGATTCTGTGGACTTGGCTGCAGCATTTCAATCCACTCCACCCGCGAAGGCGGAGACCATGCTTCCCTTCCTCCTGTTGCGATATCGCAAAATTTCAATCCACTCCACCCGCGAAGGCGGAGACTCGGTCAAACGTGCCGGTCTCTGGGAACTGCTCCAATTTCAATCCACTCCACCCGCGAAGGCGGAGACAGCTTCTTAATTATGTCGGCGGCCCCACTTTCCTTATTTCAATCCACTCCACCCGCGAAGGCGGAGACAACTGAGGGCACATATGTCCAGGCATGTACTGGAGATTTCAATCCACTCCACCCGCGAAGGCGGAGACGCCCGTTCTTCATCCGTAAAGTTACAATATGTACATTTCAATCCACTCCACCCGCGAAGGCGGAGACGAATGACCAGGGGAAATATCAACATACTTTTTTAATTTCAATCCACTCCACCCGCGAAGGCGGAGACAATTTATTCAACTCTATTTTAATTTCATTCAATATTTCAATCCACTCCACCCGCGAAGGCGGAGACGGTATCCAAGATAGGGGAATCGGATAGAGATATACATTTCAATCCACTCCACCCGCGAAGGCGGAGACCCTGTTTTTTCATCAAGCACAAAATACCCATTGATTTCAATCCACTCCACCCGCGAAGGCGGAGACGACTCAACGTTAAAATCTTCCTCTGCCTGTCGCTTATTTCAATCCACTCCACCCGCGAAGGCGGAGACTAATATGTATGATTACCGTCCAGAATATCCCAGTATTTCAATCCACTCCACCCGCGAAGGCGGAGACACTATTATCGGCAGGTATGGGAGGCCGAACTCATATTTCAATCCACTCCACCCGCGAAGGCGGAGACTAATATACTTTCCATTTAGCAATGAAAATCTTGATTTCAATCCACTCCACCCGCGAAGGCGGAGACATAAAAAGGTGTTCATTATCTATAGGGCAGGAAATATTTCAATCCACTCCACCCGCGAAGGCGGAGACAGCAATAATACACAACAACTCCTATCATTTCTTATCAAATTCCAACAAACAAGTCATACAACACCCCCTCCAAATCCCGGAAAACATGCCTAAATCCTCACAATACCATCCTCATTATACAATTTTTCTGGTGCGAATCCCCCTGGAAATCCATGTTTGCTTCAGGTTCGCACCGGAACACCTATTACCGTTTCAACTCCTGCACATCATATCAGAAAATCAATGGTTCCTCCACATTAATTCCCTTACTAACACCAACATGGTCCACTTTTGTAGTATGTTTATTCCCTAAGTTATAAAATCTAAGGCTGTCCGTCTGTTCATCAATGATATCTGTCAAAATTGCCTTTAGCTTTATCAGCTGGGCATTATCCAGAATACATTCAAATACGGAATTCTGAACGCGGGTACCATAATTGACGCATTGCTTTGCAACCTTTCTCAGTCTGGCCTTGCCTGCAGCGGTTTCCGTGTTCACATCATATGTAATTAATACCAGCATACGCCTTCCTCCTCCGGCGCCCCCTTCCTATTTCACCCTATTTCCAGAAAAACGGCGGATATTCATCAATATCACCCCTCAGATATCTGGCCAGAAGCATGGCCTGAACAAAAGGAATCATTCCCCACTCCACCTTCTCATTCAGGTACGGATGGGTAATCATCTCTTTTTTCTTGTTCTGCCATTCCGACAATAGCATCTTTCTGGCTTCATCTGCCATGATGACTGCCCCGTCCTCTTTCCTGGAAAAATCCTTTTTGTTTACCATCTTTCGATTGATTAAGGTTAATACAAAACGGTCTGCCAGAACCGGTCTCAGTTCCTCCATTAAGTCCAGTGCCAGCGAAACGCGGCCAGGCCGGTCAGTGTGCATGAAGCCCACATAAGGGTCCAGGCCAACTGTCTCCAAAGCCGACGCAACCGTGTTTGTCAGGAGCGTGTATACAAATGACAGCATGGCATTCACATTGTCCAAAGGCGGACGCTTATTCCTTCCATTGAAAGCAAAATCCTTCTTCTGCTGTAATATGAGCTGGTCAAACACTCCAAAGTAAATACTGGCAGCCTCACCTTCATAACCCCGCAGCTGAGCCATGTCCCGGCTTTGCTCTATCCGCTTAAGGGATTGCTTTAAATATCCTGCTGCATCCTTTACCTTCTCTGTGTCAATCTGCAGCCCATGGTCCCTCACAGCCCTTTCCAGTATCCATCTGGCATTGTATACCTTTCCAAGAATACAGTTCCTGGATATTGTAAGGCTTATATCCTGATTTTGGGAGACCTGGTACTGTTTTTTGCGCAGCAGAACATTTCCCCGTACACGTCCGGTCACGCGGGCCAGAAATCTTCCCTGAGGCGAAAGGACGCAGAGTGATATGTCCCGCTCCGCGCATCCCCCCATAAGAGCCGGACTGATTCCCCTGTACCCAAAGGATACAATTCCTTCCAGGTTATGAAGAGGAATCCTCCCCAGCTCCGTCTCTTTATCATAAATCACCACATTTTCCCCATCCATCGACAGATAACTATCAGGAGATGTAACATACAGCGTGTTTAATAACTTCTTCATACATCCTCCTCCATCTTCCCGCGGATATAGTCCCTGACGGATAATGCCTTTCCCAGTTTCGGCAGACATATATCTTTCATGGAACAGGCGCTGCAGCTCTTTGACCATCTGACCTTTGGCGTATATCCCTTGTCATAAAGTTCATGCATTTCCTGAAATATATCACGTACCTGTTTTCGCAGCTCATCTGTTATCTCCACCACCGTCCTTCGGTGAATCTCTCCATAATACAATGCACCAGCCTCTATCCTGGCTGACATCATTTCCTCCAGACACATGGCCTGGGCTGTCAGCTGCAGTATATCCGCCTCGGATTCCTTCGGACTCCCCTTTTTATATTCCACAGGAAATATGCGGAACGTTCCCCTGTGCCCATGGAGCCTGATACCATCCTCTGTTCTGTGAAACTCCACAATATCACACTCACCGCTGACGCCCATAATCCTGGAATACACAGGCAATGCCCTGCTTATAATCACATCGCCGCGCTTTTCTGTCAGATATGGGTCATGGGCCTTTTTGTGGAGCAGTTCTCCTTCTATGGTATGCTCATTTTCTTTCCACTGCTGTTCAATATGTATAAGGGCCCACTGGCGCCTGCAAAAGGAAAAATGCTGGATACCGGATAGCATGAGGAAATCGTCTTCCCTGAAATCCATTATATTTTCTCCGAGACGTCAACCGTTTCCGGAATCTGCTCCATATGGACTGCGACCGTATAATCCCCATATCTTCTGGGATACTCCACATCCTCATTCCTTTTCACTTCCACAGCATCAAAGAGTTTATATGCAGGGCAGTCTCCCAGTTCCTTGCTGTGTTTAAACACAATGAGCCTGCGGACCGCCATCTTTCCCCTGGCCGCAGAATGGTCAATTTCAAACATATTGATGATGGCATCCCACAAAAGTTCCAAATCCTCCTCTGAAAAGCCTGTGGATTTTCTGGCCAGATTGGCTGATATGTACCCCTCTGCACGGTACAGGGCATAGGGAACAATATTCTTTCTTCCCATCTCTGTGCTCTTATTTTCCGCATCTTTTTCCGTGGTAATGGCTACACGGGTAATCGTTACTTCCTGGCTTACAATTGGGTCAATGCTTCTGGCAAAGCCCAGCTGAACAGGTCCCCGCACCTGGCCGCAGTTTAACGCAGCTTTCACAAAGGTGGTCATGACCGCGCCAAAGGTACGGATATCAAAAAAGTTTCGGCACATGAAATCCCGGATTTTCTGGTCTACCAGAGGGTCTTTCTTTTTCAGTTCCTTGATTCCCTTTTCATCTGTTCCCAGCTCTATGTACGCGGTATTATCGCTTCTGTTTAACGGTACATCCTCCCGGATGTATATCTTATACCCAGGCTGGTCTTCCTTCAGGGTTTCAACGTAATTTCTTATCTTACGTTTCAGGCATACATCCGTCACAATGCCGTATCCGCTCTCCGGGTCAATCCTCGGCAGATTGCCTGCATCCGGGTCGCCATTTGGATTCCCGTTCTCCACATCAAATAAAACCACGAATTCATACCTGTTCTTAATTACCTCTGCCATTTTAAGCCTCCTCCTTTATCTTCTTCTCATATCGCTTCTGAGTCTGGTGATAATATCCCAATATGAACATTCCCTGCTCCTCCAGGGTAAGCCGCTTTGGGCAGGCTGCCTTCTGTCCCTCTGCGACATTCAGCCTTCCCTGTAAATCAACCAGGATTTTTTCGTAATATACCTCCTTTGCCCCATTGTTCATCTTCTTTATATGACTGTTTTTCAATTTAAATAAAATGGGAAAGATTGCTGCCGGAGTTGCACATGCAGAGTTAAAATACTTGTCCTTTATGGTGGCGTTAATCCCTGGATTGGCATCCTCCTGGATTGCCTCCAGAACAGCAAACTCCCTTCCCAGGATATACGCAGTATTGTTACTGTCTTCATTCAGCGCCATGGTTATTTCCTCCCTGTTATTTCCATTTTTCAGCAGATATGCCTTGATAATGGCAGCCCTGCCCCTGGTTATCTTATAAATCCGGCTGTCCCCGTCATCCTGCTCTGCCCGTATTCTTCCAAGCACGGCCTGATACAGGGATGCCGGATAAGGGCTGCCGGATATGATTGCCCGGTACACAGCCCCAGACATACTGGGAACCGGCTTTTTGTCCCTGGACTTTTTATTGACAGTCTCCTGCAGCATACGCCACATCCCCAGGTACTCCAAGGCATCGGCTGCGGGCCGTACAATCGCCATCCTGTCATAGTGTTCTTTGATATGCTTTAATATATTTCCAAAGCTGTCCTGATAGAAAAAACGCACTGCAAGCCTGGCTGCATTGGGCGCCAGACCTAATATATAGAATTTCCTGCCCATATCCAGACAGTCCAGGACATCCTGGGCCACAACCGCTTTTCCCTCTGCCAGATTCTTGAATACCCCATCCACAATTTCCTGGTTTTCCATGGAAGGCTCCGACACAGATGCAAATATATTCTGGTATAGGTCGTCACCGTCCTCGGACCAGTAGACCACAGCCGTATCACCAATGGTTGTCCCGTGCGTCCGGTCTGCAAGGAGATAATTGAGCGCCGTGGTATAGGCGTAGGCCGCGTATGTTCCCACCGGTGCATTAAAGCTCTGCTCCTTTCCGTAGGATTCAAAGGCCGGCGCATTAAAGGAAACCAGCGCAGCCCCGCTGGACTGGGCTCCCTGTACGCCTTTGATGGTGCCGTGAATCCTGGCGATTTCCTCCCTGCGCCCCGTTACAAGGCAGACACCCACAGGTCCGGTACCGGACTGTCTGCTGTACGCTTCCCATGCCTGTCTTATATCCGGGTCCTCATGGGCGTACTCTCCCTCCACCAGGAACACCAGATTACATCCAGATATTATCTCCTCCAGTTCCGGCATAAGACATGGATTATCTGCTGCCTGGTCCGGCGCCCAGCAGTCAAAAAAACGGCACACCGCCACGGCTGCAGGACTGCTGATATTCCCAAGGATGTCCTGATGCCGCTTTCTGGCACACTCAAAACATTCCCTGGACCGCTCCGGCTTCCCCTTATTATCGATTCCCAGCATATAACCGGAATGGTCGCACAGGAAATTGGCTGATACGCCGGAAGAACGGGAAACCATCTGAGGTACCGTAAGGTTTTGCGGTACCATGACTGTCTTTTTACCTCTCTGCTGCTCCTGCTTAAGGGGAATGACAGCCTTAAGCTCCCCCTGCCTTGAAATATCCAGGCCGTACGCAGCCTTGGCCCTGCACCAGCCCGGACTGGTTATCTTCCCCTTCTGTTCAAGAGCTTCATAATATTCAACAAGCGCCTGGAGAATCATCGCACCACCTCACAATTCCTCACATCCAGAACACCATCCTTCATAACAGCCCTGAAAAACATGGGTTTTATGTCCTCTGTATCTGAATAATCAAAATCATACAGCATATACCCCAAATCCTTTTCCGTTCCCTCATATGCAGTATCCACATCCTCCTCTTCATAGAGAGCAAACCGGGCAGGGAACTCCCGGCAGCCAAAATACGGCCTGTGATAACACTCTCCCCGCCGCAGACGGCGCATGATGATATCTTTAAACTTGCCCTCGTTATCCCCGGGAGTTGCCTTAGGGGTCATCTCAAAATGGGCCTCAACCACATATTCCACATCCCGCAGAAGAATGGCGGCCCTCTGTACGATTTCCTCCCTGCTGCTTATGTACAGCGGTTTTCCTCCCCCATTTATGGCGGACAGCACGTTTCCTGCCAATACCTTGCTCTTTACCTCATTCCTGCGGATGCTGGTAAACTGAATCGGTTTTCTCACATAGATTTTGTCAACCACCCAACGCATCCCCGGATGCCAGTAGACCGCCTCCAGCATCCCCCTGGCCGCGGAAGGCGTCATCACATCATAGCTGCACCGTTCCACTTTCATCTCAGGGCGGCTGAAAAGGGCATAATCTCCCCACATCCGGACCCGTACTCCTCGACTCATCACTTCACTCCTCTCCGGCATACGCCTTTTCCTATAAGGGACTCTAACTCAGAACATGACGGCATCACCGCGGCTTACGTCAATTACAAGCCCTTTCTCGGCTGTATACTGTTCCTTATTCCTCAGGACATAAAATTCCTGGTCTATCTGTTCAAGACGGCCTGCTCCGTTCAGCGCCTCAAAATCATTTTCATAGACATTTACACAGTACTGTCCCGCCTGCCTGATAAGCTGTCTGCTATGCTCTCCCCTTCGGATTTGCATGGCAATCTGCACTGCCTCCGGTTCTATATCAATCAAAATGGTCCTGGTATTGCTCTCAATCAGACGGAACCCGGATGCCACCGATGCAAATGGAAACATAAAAGAACGGCTTCCCTGTTCAAACTGCTCCACCACATCCTTTGCATCCAATCCCTCCCCCTTATACCGGTACAGTCTGGTAAAGTATTCGCCTATGGCCTCAGGTGATGATATATCCCCGTATTTATGTACAATCTGTCCTGCAACTGAAATAGGCAGTTTCAGTTCCCGGGGTATATGGATATCCTCCTCTTCCTCCAGAGTAAATATCTCCGTCATGCATTCCTCCGGCTTTCTCCTTCCTTCCCGGTTGCACCTTCCGGCAGCCTGAATCACACTGTCAATTCCAGCCAGCTCCCTGTACACGGCCGGGAAATCAAAATCCACCCCTGCTTCCACCAGACTGGTGGAAATAAGCCGGCACGGCTCTCCTGATAACAGGCGGTTCCGTATCTCTCTCAGCAGCACCTTTCTGTGTTTCGGGTACATCAGTGTGGATAAATGGTACGTCCCCTCTCCTTGTATGGATTCGTAAATGCGCTGCACACGCTTTCTGCTGTTCAGGATACACAGGACCTGCTGATGCCCCTCCAGCCGGCTCACCAGGTGGTCCTGGGATATCTGACCTGCCAGGTGTATCTTTGTTCTTTTAAAAAAGTCATACTGTCCTTTTACATCCGGGCATATCTCCACCGCCTGCAGTTCCTGTATCTTCGGCGGAAAGAAGGGCTGAAGAGATGGCTGGGTGGCCGTACAGATAACAGCCGTACAGTGATAATTACAGATAAGCTCGCTGATAGCCCGAAGGCAGGGCATCAGATATTTTGCCGGCAGCATCTGGGCCTCATCAAATATGATGACACTGTTGGCTATATTATGCAGCTTACGGCATCCGGAGGTCCTGCAGGCATAGAGCGATTCAAAAAAACGGACATTGGTAGTGACCACCACCGGTTTATCCCAGTTCTCCGCTGCCATCTGTTCCAATTTCAATTCCTTTTCACTGTCTTTGTCTTCATATGTTACATTACAATGGTTTTCCAGAACATTGTTCCTTCCCAGGATTTCCTTAAACACCTGGGCATTTTGTTCTATTATGCTCGTATACGGAATGACATAAATAATCCGGCTCAGGCCATGTTCCGCTGCATGACGCAGGGCAAAGGCAAGGGAGGATACCGTCTTGCCTCCGCCGGTAGGTACGGTGAGCTGGTACAGCCCCTGTCCCTTGCTGCCAGCCTGCAGGCATGCCTTTAGGATAGCCGTTCTTCTCCCGTTTACAGTCGCCAAATCATCATTGGAAAGCCACGGCCCAACATGGCTCTCCAGACGGCTGAGAAGTACGTCCATATCATCATGGCCGCCCCTTCCCCCATCATGTCCCAGCATGAAATGTTCCGTATCCAGATAATCTGCATCCACAAGGCATGAAAACAGCATCCTGATAAAGAATGACAGACTGAAGCCACCCCTGCCTATCTGTCTCAGGGGCAGCCCTGGAAAATCCGGCAGCGCAATTTCATCTTTGTATGGGCTGTAATCCTCCAGCTGCTTCTTAAGCCTTCCCTGAAGCGTGGCCTCCCCTGCTGTGTCACCGGTCCTTCCCCCGTCCAGCAAGCCCGAATGATGGCCGCTGATACAATAAGCGGTACAATAAGCAGCCAGCGGATTGGACCTGGCATACAAACGCATCATCTCCCGGGCCCCTGCCGTGGCATGGTCTATCATGGAACCGCCCTCCAGACGCTTTCTGAATCCCTGGGAATATTTCCCTATATCGTGCAGGATTCCGCATCCATACCCCCATTCTCCGCATCGGAATGCCTCTGCAAACAATCCGGACAGCCTGGCTGTCCCTGTCAGATGTTCCTTCACGGTCTGCTTGCGTACCTTGTCGTCACTGATATGCGCATAGTACTGCATAGGTTCCCCCCTTCCCCCATTATAGTGCAAATTATAACATATCTTTGTCTGAAATTAAATGTTTTTGACAAATGTTACCATATTCATCTTTTATTTAAAATAACGAACCCGATTCATTCTGTCATAAACATAGATATACTTACTCCTCCCCCACAAACAACGGAAAGCCATCCTCAGCACTGCACTCCCCCGCCTGTACCATCTGTGTCTCATCCTCCGGGTATTCGATGCAGCACCCCTTTCCTCTTGCCCTCGCGCACCTGGGATATTTGGGACAGATAAATTGATAACATACTTTATCTGGACTTTTTTGCTCCATTTTAATTTTCCTCCTTGATTTTTATTTTTTTCTTTCATTATAGCGTGACTTTCCTTTTATTTCAATCTTTAATGACTGAAAATTTGTTAAAATAAAAACTATTATGAAAACAATTTAACAAATATTGCATTTTTTATGTGAAAATGATATGGTAGTTAATGTAAACGGAAGCAAGGCTTTTATAAGTCTTATTTATAGGAGTGTAACAACACAAAACAAGGAGGTATTACATGAACAAACCAGAACTTCAGAACAGGTATCAGCTTTTCATAGGGGGCCAATGGCGGGACGCTTCTGATGGTGAAGTATTTACCACAAAATGCCCTGCCAATGGTGAAAAGCTGGCCGAGTGCGCGCAGGCTACCAAGGATGACGTGGATGATGCTGTTAAGGAAGCTTGGAAAGCGTTTGAGACATGGAAAATGGTTCCCACCAGCGAACGTGCTGCAATCCTGAATAAAATCGCCGATATCATCGACGCAAACACAGAACACCTGGCTATGGTGGAATCCCTGGACAATGGCAAACCCATCCGTGAGACAATGGCCATCGACATCCCGCTGAGCGCAAAGCACTTCCGCTACTTTGCAGGCTGCATCATGGCCGAGGAAGGCAGCGCCAATGTACTGGATGAGCAGTTCCTTTCCCTGATTTTACGTGAACCAATCGGCGTTGTAGGTCAGATTGTTCCCTGGAACTTCCCATTCCTGATGGCTGCCTGGAAACTGGCTCCTGTCCTGGCAGCAGGATGCTGTACTGTATTTAAACCATCCAGCGACACATCCCTTTCCGTTCTTGAATTTGCCCGTTTAGTACAGGATGTCATTCCCAAGGGCGTATTCAATGTGATTACCGGTTCCGGCTCAAAATCCGGCCAGTATATGCTTGACCACAAAGGATTCCGCAAGCTGGCATTTACCGGCTCCACCGAGGTAGGCCGCCAGGTAGCCCTGGCAGCAGCCGACCGTCTCATCCCCGCCACCCTGGAATTGGGCGGAAAATCCGCCAATATCTTCTTCCCGGACTGCAACTGGGAGCAGGCCATTGACGGCCTCCAGCTTGGCATTCTGTTCAATCAGGGCCAGGTATGCTGCGCAGGTTCCCGTGTATTCGTACATGAGGATATTTACGACAAGTTCCTTGAGGACGCAGTAAAGGCATTTAATAATGTAAAGGTAGGGGTATCATGGGATTCTGAAACCCAGATGGGCAGCCAGATTAATGAACGCCAGCTGGAGAAGATTTTAAGCTATGTGGAAATAGGCAAGCAGGAAGGCGCCCGCCTGATTTGCGGCGGCGAGCGTATAACGGAAGGCGAACTGGCTAAGGGCTGCTTCATGCGTCCTACCCTGCTGGCCGACGTGACCAATGACATGCGTGTTGCCCAGGAAGAGATTTTCGGCCCGGTGGCCTGTATCCTTAAGTTTAAGGATGAAGACGAGGTCATCCGTATGGCCAACGACAATGCATACGGCCTGGGCGGCGCTGTCTGGACCCGTGACTTAAACCGTGCAATCCGTGTATCCCGGGGCATTGAGACAGGACGTATGTGGGTGAATACATACAATCAGATTCCGGAAGGCTCACCATTCGGCGGCTACAAAGAGTCCGGCATCGGCCGTGAGACCCATAAGGTCATTCTGGAGCACTATACACAGATGAAGAATATCATGATTAATCTGTCCGAGGCTCCCAGCGGATTCTATCCTGCAAAATAGAATCTGACAGCGGATTTATGAATCTTCGAAAACAGGAATAAATGATTTTTATAAACAGGAAATTTCCTATAAATGTCATACATGGGGAATTTCCTGTTTTGTTATGATTTATCTGATTTACCATTGGTTTCATTATTATCTGTTTTATTACCGTCAGCTTTATTATTATCAGTTTTACCACTGCCAATCTTCTTACTTCCATTCATTCCAAGCTCCTCCCACTGCATCAATCCGTAAATATGGCGCATCCTAACAACAAAAAAATGCTCTTGAAACTATTCTCAAATACCGCTTGACATATAGTACTGTAACTTTTATAATTACAGATAGGAACTGATATTTATTTGATTACAGTTTATTCAGAAAGGAACTGCCATGAACAACACCCTCACCGGATTTCTGGGTACCTATGCCTCGCCTGACAGCCTGGGCATTTACCGTTTTACCATTGATTTAAGGAATGGGGCAATGTCTTACCCTGAATTATATTATGAAGCCCCGGATTGTAAGTATCTTTCCCTTAAGGACGCCATGCTGGCCTCTCCTTTAAAAAGGGAGGCCAGGTCCGGGATATGTCTTCTGGATACAGCCCATAATAAAGAGAATGCCTCTGTTCCACTGGTTGGCGAATACTTCGATGAATCCTCACCGGCATGCTACGTTGCCCAGGATGAACGATATATATACACGGCCAACTACCACGAAGGCGCCATACTGATATATGAGATAAAACATGAGGCCAATTTCCACGGACACGAAAAATGTCCGGCCCGCCGGTACCTTAAACCGGTTAAAAAAATTCTCATTGCACCCAAAGCCGGATGCCATCAGATTTTGTTTCACAGTCATTATATGATGGTTCCCTGCCTGCTGCTGGATAAAGTGATGGTGTTTGACCGCCATATGGATTTTGCCCTTGTATCTGAACTGGCCTTTCCCACAGGCACAGGCCCCCGACACGGAATTTTTGACAAGGACCATACGCAGCTATTCCTTGTCAGCGAGCTGAGCAATCAGGTCTTTGTCTATGGACTGACGGAAACTACTGCCTCCGGGGCAGACAGCAGCAGTATATCTCTTCCGGACTTTACCATGAGGCTTATGCAAATTTACCCGCTTTTCCCTTCAGACGCAGTGTATAAGGAATCTCCTGCGTCCGCGGCCATTCGTCTCTCACCGGACCAGCGCTTTTTGTATGTATCCACCCGCTTTGCCGAAGTCATAACGGTTTTCAGGATACACCAGGGGCATCTGGAGCAAATCCAGCAGACCGGGTGCGGAGGCGTCCATCCCCGCGACATGGTTCTCACCCCGGACGGAAGGTACCTGCTGGTTGCAAACCGGACCCAGGGCGGCCTTGTGAGCTTTCAGATTAACCCGGAAACAGGACAGCTCATGGAAATATGTTCCCGTGTGCCTGCGCCGGAGGCTGTTTCCATTGTTCTTTCCCCGCACACCAATTAACCCGTTTTTCACCTGATAGGAGGTAATAGCATGACAAAACTTGATATTGGAATCATAGGACTTTCCGTTATGGGCAGAAGCCTTGCCCTGAATATGGCTGACCACGGTTTTAAGGTGGGCGGTTATAACCGCAGCGCCGCCGTCACAGACCAGGTAATGAAAGAACACCCCCATGAGAACCTGATTCCTTTTTATGACCTGGCCAATCTGACAGATGCCCTTTCCCGTCCCCGGAAGGTTATGCTGATGATTCAGGCCGGTAAACCGGTGGACGCTGTTATAGAACAGCTGACTCCCCTTCTCGAGAAAGGGGATATGATTCTGGACGGAGGAAATTCCTTTTTTGAGGATACCAGAAGGCGGGCAGCCCTGCTGGCGGACAAAGGGATTCATTATCTTGGAGTTGGCATCTCCGGCGGTGAGGAAGGCGCCCGGTTTGGTCCCTCCATCATGCCCGGCGGTGATGCCGGGGCTTACCAATCAGTTCGTCCCATACTGGAAGCCATTGCTGCCAGGGCCATGGACGAACCCTGCTGCGCCTATATCGGCCCTGACGGGGCAGGGCATTATGTAAAAATGGTCCACAACGGCATTGAATATGCAGACATGCAGCTGATTGCTGAATCCTATCTCCTGCTAAAATATGTAGGCGGCTTTACCAATCAGGAGATGGCCGATACCTTTCAATCCTGGAATGACGGGGAGCTTCGCAGTTACCTGATAGGCATTACAGCCGGTATTTTCCGGGAGGCTGATGACCTGGCCGGCGGAGCGCTCATCGACCGCATCAGAGACAGCGCCAAGCAAAAGGGAACCGGAAGATGGGCCAGCATAGAAGCCTTGAGACAGGGCGTGGATATCTCTATGATTACCTCCGCCTGCACAGCCCGAATCATGTCCAACCATCTGGATGAGAGAGAAAAGGCGTCCGGGCTTATTCATTCCCCGTCCATCAGCCTGTCCCCTGACAAGGCGTCATTTGCAGCCATGGTCCGCCAGGCCCTGTATACAGGAAAAATCATTGCATATGCCCAGGGCTTCTCACTGATGCAGGATGCATCCGTACAGTACGGCTGGAATCTGGACCTGGGAAAAATTGCTTCCATATTCCGCGCAGGATGTATCATTCAGGCTGTTTTCTTAAATGACATCACCCATGCCTTTGAAGCTGAGCCGAAGCCGGAAAGCCTGATATTCGACCGTTTCTTCCTGTCACGCATCAATGAGCACCAGGACAGTCTGCGTCAGGCCGTTTCCACAGGCGTCATGAGCGGCCTTCCCATTCCCGCCCTCTGCAATGCAGTGTCCTACCTGGATGAATTCCGGGCAAAGGCAGCAGGCGCCAATCTGATTCAGGCCCAGAGGGACTGCTTTGGAGCCCACACCTATGAGAGAACCGACCGCGAAGGCGTATTCCACCACGAATGGAGGTGGGCAAATGAAAATCAGCACTAACCTCACCATATTCGGAGGAACCGGAGACCTCACCTTCCGCAAGCTCCTGCCTGCCCTTTACACCATGGATATCACTGGAAAGCTTCCGCAGGACAGCCGTATCACCATCATTGGGCGCCGTGACTATGACAGCAGCCATTACCGTCAGATTGCCAGGGACTGGGTGGAGAAATTCACCCGGCTCTCCTTTGAGGAACATACATTCGGCTGTTTTGCAGAAAAAATAGATTATTACCGGATGGATTTCTCTGATTTAGGACAATACCAGGGACTGAATGAGTATTACAGAAAAAATGATATCCTGTCACACATCTTTTATTTTGCAGTGGCGCCCCGCTTTTTCAAAGCCATCACAGAGGGGCTTAAGCTGGTCCGCGGCTCCGCCTCCGGCAAGGTTATACTGGAAAAACCCTTTGGTGAAAACCTGGCTGCTGCCACAGCCCTTAACAAAGAGCTGGAAGTATTCTTTGGCCCGGAGCATATTTACCGTATCGACCATTACCTGGGAAAGGAAATGGTCCGTAATATCCAGGCAATCCGCTTTTCCAATCCCATTTTTACGGATGTATGGAATTCCCGCTATATTGAATCCGTACAGATTTCCGCTCTGGAGGACATGGGCGTGGAAACCCGGGGCGGTTACTACGACGCCAGCGGTGCCCTGAAGGATATGGTGCAGAACCATCTGTTCCAGATTTTGTCCATCATGGCTATGGAGCAGCCGGAGGAATTCAGCCCCAAGGGGCTGCACGACGCCCAGTTGGATGTCTTCCGCTGTTTACGGCCGGCCGGCGGTACATCCATAGAAAACACCCTGGTCCTGGGGCAGTATGAGGGATACAAAGACGAACCCCTTGTAAAACCGGATTCACAGACCGAAACCTATGGAGCCCTGCGCCTTTTTATTGACAATGAACGCTGGAACGGAACTCCGTTTTACATCCGGACCGGAAAAAAGACAGGAAAGCGCGAAATTGAACTGGCCGTGATTTTCCGCCGCCCTTATCCGGAGGTGGAGCCTAATATACTAATCATAAAGATTCAGCCCACGGAAGGCGTTTATCTGCAGTTTAATATCAAACGCCCCGGCGACTCAGAAGATATCATCCCGGCCAAAATGGACTTCTGCCAGAATTGCAGCCTGATTCATCAGCTCAATACCCCTGAGGCCTATGAACGTCTCATCACTGCCTGCATGAAGGGGGAGCGCTCCTGGTTCTCCCAGTGGGACCAGATAGAGCTGAGCTGGAATTACATCAGCTGTCTGAAGGAACTCTATGCAGGAAATAAACTTCCGGTGTATCCTTATAAACCAGGCTCCCATGGACCGGCCGAAGCGGACCGGCTGCTGGAGCAGCATGGGCATAGCTGGCTGTAGGAGGTCTGCAGGAAGAAGGCGGGATATCGGCGGAAGGCGGCACATCGGTGGAAAGCGGCACATCGGCGGAAGGCGGCACATCGGCGGAAGGCGGAACATCGGAAGAAAGCGGCACATCGGCGGAAGGCGGCACATCGGCGAGGCACGGCCGGCACAGAGGAGAGAATATGTACAGTACAGAAGAGCAGAAAAAAGCGGCTGCCTGGCGGGCGGCCATGGAAGTAACCGATAATATGGTACTGGGCCTTGGAACCGGTTCAACCGTATATTACCTCATTCAAAATTTGTCTGAACGAATCCGCGGCGGCCTGAACATCCATGCGGCAGCCACCTCTCTTGGAACGGAATCATTGGCCCAGCATCTGGGTATTCCCCTCATATCCCTGAGGGATGCACAAACCATACACCTGGCCATCGACGGTGTGGATGCCATTGACCCGGATTTTTATTCCATTAAGGGCGGGGGCGGCGCTCTGTTCCGGGAGAAAATCATTGCATGCAGGGCCCGGCAGGTCATATGGATTATGGACCGGAGCAAACTTGTAAAATCCCTGGGCGGGTGTGTGCTTCCTGTGGAAGTTCCTTCCTTTGCAGTGCCTTATGTGGAGGAGCAGGTAAAGAAAGCAGGATTTATACCAAAGCTGAGGTTAAAAGACGGAAATATATTTGTCACAGATAACGGCAATCATATTCTGGACCTGACAGGAAGCAAAGACATGAACTATCCCGCGGCAGCCCACCGTCTCAAGGCCATGACCGGCATATTGGAGACAGGCCTATTTCGCGATATCTGCGGAAAAATCATAATCGGGACCGAATATGGAACCGAAGAACGGCATCATATTTGAGCTGCAGCCATAAAACCAACCGGAAAAGTCCCGGACTCCGCATGATGCAGAACCCGGGACTTTTTCATTTTCTTAGATTGAATCCGCCTATGCTGATTTCGCTCTGGCAGCTGCCTTATCCTCCAGCTTGGACACAAACACAGTACCTGCAAGGTCGCCCAGGCAGTTGTTGGTTGTGGTTCCCATGTCAAACAGACGGTAGAATGCAGCGATGATACCTACAATCTCTGTAGGCAGACCAAAGGCAGTAACCATGACCAGAAGTTTTACAATACCGCTTCCCGGAATACCGCCGCCGCCGGTGGAAAGAATGGCAGACATCAGTATGATTTTCACCATGGTTCCCAGGGTAACCGGGACACCAATGGTCTGGCTGATAAACAGGATGACACAGCCGTACAGGATAACGCTGCCGTCATAGTTCATCTGTGAGCCCAGAGGCACGGTGAAACCGGAAATGGTTTCCGGAACATTGAATTTTTCCTTTGCCACCTTGATGTTAATCGGAATTGCTGCCACACTGGAGCAGGTGGAGATGGTATACACCCAAAGTTCCGCGCTGTCCTTTAAGAACTTAAGCGGATTGATTCCCGCAGTTACCCAGATAACAGTACAGTAAACCAGTACCACATGTACCAGGCAGGCCAGATAATAGGTTCCTACAAGGGTCGCCATACTTGTAAAGATACCGGCTCCGTACTTTCCAAAAGAATCTCCCATCAGGAAGAATACACCGATTGGGGACACCAGCATAATCATGTTAATCAGTGAAAATACCATGTCGTTGAGCACGTTCATGCCCTTGATTGCCTTTTCCTTGTGCTCCGGATTCTTCATTCTTAAAATCGCCACGCCCAGCAGGATTGCAATGACAACCGTCTGAAGAATATTGCCGTCAGCAAAGGTCTGGATGATATTGGATGAGAACATGCCTGTAAAGAAATCAGCTACCGTTATGTCCGCGCTGCCTGTTACCTCTTTGGACGCCAGCCCTGTAAAATTGGCTATGGTGCCAGGCTTTACAATGGATGTAACCAGGATGCCGATGGCACAGGCAACCAGTGTGGTGATAATATAATATGCCATGATACGGAAGCTGATTCTTCCCAGTGTTTTCATATCCTTCTGTGAAACAACTCCCGTTACAATGGTAACCAGTACCATTGGCACAACAATCATCTTAATACAATTCAGCCAGATGGTTCCAATAAACCCAACTTTGGTCATTGGTTCCCCGATAACGATTCCCAGAATCGCTCCCAACAACATGGCTGCAAATATCTGCGTGGATAAACCTACCTTTTTACCAGCAATCTTCATATGTCAAATCCCCCTTTATCGTAAAGAATCCAGTTCACGTATAATTGATACCGCTTTCTCCGTGTCCTCCCTCGAAATATCCTTGTAAAATACAAGTCTTACCTTATCCTTCAGCACCGGCTTAATCAATAACCCCTTTTCAGCCGCCCTGCTGCAGTATTCACCCGGCGTAAGTCCCAGTCCATTGGCATCCAGAACAATGATATTGCTCATAACCTTTCCGTATACCTTTGTGTTCTTTAAATCCTTTAACTGCTCTGCTGCATAGGCCGCATTGGCATTATCCTCCGCCAGGCGCTCAATGTTGTGCTTAAGGGCATACGTTCCAGGTGCTGCAATCACACCTGCCTGCCTCATGGCTCCGCCTAAAAGCTTCCTCTTATCCCTGACCTTCCTGGAAAATTCCTCTGAACAGCATACCAGCGATCCGATAGGCGCTCCCAGACCCTTTGAAATGCAGAACATCACGGAATCCACATACTTGCACATTTCCCGTGCCTCCACACCCAGGGCCACCACTGCGTTAAACATCCTGGCGCCATCCATATGGACAGGCACGCCAAACTCCTGGGCCAGTTCACGAATCGCCTTCATCCGCTCCAGCGGGACACAGGTACCGCCCGAAAAGTTGTGGGTATTCTCAATACACAGCAGGGCAATTTCCTGGCTCTCCAGTATGCGGCGCATATCGTCAAGGTCCGGCAGATTGTCCTGGTCCAATTTATAGGTAACCGGCTCAAGCTGCCCGATGGATGGGTCAAATACCACCTTTTCACTTAAGTAGATATGCTGCATCTCATCTACCATCACCTTCTGTCCCGGCTTGCAGTATGCAAGAATGGCAGATGTATTGCCCTGTGTTCCTGACGGGAACACCACCGCGGCCTCTTTTCCTGTCATCTCTGCCGCCAGGTCCTCCAGCTCATTGACCGCCAGGTCCTCACCCCTTCCTCTGGAATCCGTTCTTCCGTCATCCCCAAGTTTTGCTTCCAGTATGGTCTCCAACATTGCTCTGGTTGGCATACTGATGGTGTCACTTCTCAAATCTACCATTTCATTCCCTCCTAGTACATGGTTATACAGTATTATCAAGCAATATTTGTGCCATTTTTCTTGTTTGGTACAGGAATACGAGAAAAAACAGCTATATTCAGAGATATTTATGTTAATATCTGCAAAATATAGCTGTTTTTTTGGGTTTTCAGATTCGAAAAAAGGTAGAAAAAACAAATTTATTCCGGTTGGAATTGATTCTTACCTTGGCTGTTTCATGTCATGTGTCGCATTTCAAAATCAAAAGTGTGGCGTATCATTTAACGCAACATCTCTTGCGACATTTTATGCGACGTCTCATGCGACACCCTATGGGATATCATGTGCGGCACTGTATCCGGTGCTCACCGCTATATTTCATACTGCACATAATATACAAAATCATACTCTATCACTTTACTCCATATTTTTTGATATACCTCCAAACCGTACTCCTGTGTACACCAAGAATCCGGGCTGCTTTCGTTTTATTGCCACCTGCCTGTTCAATTGCCTGCATCAGAAGCTGTTCTGTTATCTCCTGACTAAGGCTCTCCCGGCTCAGGTCCATCCGCTTTAGACTCTCCTGACTCAGGCTCTCCCGGCCGCCATCCCCACTGCCGCCATATACCTTGTCATTCCCATTTCCATGGCCTTCCTGGCTGGCAGTCCAGTCTCCAATCTGCTCCATCCCGCAAGGCGGTTCATAATTCTCTATCACATAGCTGGCAGCCTCCCCTGATATAACGGAGGAATCGCATATGATACGGACCTTCTCCATAAAATGTCTCAGCTGCCGGGCATTTCCCGGCCATCCGTAGGAGGTAAGCACCTTCTGTGCAGCCGGAGTAAGGCAGCATTTTCCCCCGCCTTCTTTGAGAAACAGATTAGCCAGGCCAGGAATGTCCTCCACCCGTTCCCTCAGCGATGGGATTTTCAGGGTCAGCACGTTCAGACGGTAGAACAAATCCTCCCGGAATTTATGCTCCTTCACCAGCTCAATGAGATTTTTGTTGGTGGCTGCAAATATCCTGATGTTCACGGGAAAGACCCGGTCGCCGCCCAGGCGCATAACCTTACGTTCCTGCAGAACACGCAGCAGTCTGCTCTGAAGGGACATGGGCATTTCCCCTATCTCATCCAGAAAAATGGTTCCATTGTGGGCCAGCTCAAAAAGTCCCATTTTTCCACTTCTCCTGGCGCCGGTAAATGCGCCGTCATCATATCCAAAAAGCTCACTCTCCAGAATTCCTTCCGGAAGGGCTGCACAGTTTACAGCCACAAAGGGCCCTTTCCTCCGGCTGCTGGCATTATGCATGCTCTGGGCAAACATCTCCTTGCCGGAACCTGTCTCCCCCAGCAAAAGTACGGTCAGGTCCGTGTGGGCGTACCGCTTTGCATGCTGGATGCACTGATTCATCTGCTGGCTGCTTCCGCATATGTCCTTAAAGGAGTAGGTTGCCTGGAATCCCTTTATGCCTTTATCCCTGATTTTATGTTCCCCTCTTGTAATGGTCCCCGCATCGTTGAAGGTGATGACCGCGCCCAGTATCTCCTCGTTTTTATATGTCAGGGGAATCATGTCATAGAGAATATCAGCCCCATTGATGGAGCCTGTCTCCTGTATGATTTCCTCCCCGGTCGCCAGTACGTCACAGACCGCCTCAAAGGCAGGAAATACCTCCGTTATGGGCATGTCATAAACGCGGCCGCCCGGATTGGGCAGATAGGGTTTGGCCACCCGGTTCATCCAGGTAATATTTCCTTTTATGTCAACTGCTATATACTTCTCATTGGTGGTATTCAGTATGGTCTTAAGCTCCTCCGCCTTTCTGGTCGCCGCCTTGACCGTGGCAATCAGTTTCTCTGCCTCCTGGCACGCATAGGACAGGGACTTGTCCGTCAGCTCAATGCGGACTGCCGGCAGCCCTAATTCCCTTGCATAACGGGTCTGGATAAGGCCGCCCACAATCACGTCCACCCCTTCATCTTTAAGCTTCTGGATCTGATGATAGGTATCATCTGCATCCACGGCAAATATCTGCCGTATATTTACATTCAGGATAGGGTTTAAGCGTTCCAGACCGCTGAGAAGATTGTTATAGCCAATAACACCGATGTTTCTGCCGTAATGGCTGGCCTCAATCAGGGTGTCTGCCATATCCTCAAACGGAATGGGAATTTCCACCACCGGCAGGTCCACTACCTTGCGGATTCGCAAAGCCGTGGCCCCCCGCCCCAATATGACGCTCACCCCGCGCCTCAGCATTTCCGGAACCAGCTCCGGGTCCCATACCGTGACAATTACGTCCTTATCCAATTTTTTGAATATCTGCTGTGCCTGCTCTACAAAATCTTCGCTGAAAGCAGCGTACCAAATCTGGCTCATGGGAAGCCCTCCGATTTTTTATCATGTAGTTACTAAAAGACTATCTATATAATTCTAAACAACCATTCATATTGCATCCTCAGTATAGAATATTTACTCAAATATCTCAAAAAATTCAGCCATGGAACAGCCCAATGCCATTGTAATCTTTTCAAGACTCATAATTGATAAATTCCGTTTTCCATTTTCTACGGATGCAATATAGGTCCGGTCCAGACCTGCCTTGAATGCCAATGCCTCTTGACTTAATAATCGTTCCTTTCTCAATTGGCGTATTCTGTTTCCAACTTCCATTTTTATATCACCAGAAAACTCCATCGCACTCACCTCTTGTAGGTAAGCGTAGCGGAGTGTGACTTATTTATCAACGGACTATAAGTCACATATATCCATACATTCCAAATATTTTATTTCGTCCGGACTAAACTCGTCGAATTTTTTCTGAGAATTACATTCATCTAGTACTCATCATTCCCGACCGCATAACCACTTTAATCCACTGTTTATCTTTCCTAAAACAACATATCTGGTTAAGGAATCCCTGCATTTACAACCGCCAGACAAGCATCAAAAAATGCATGACGCACCCTGAGGCCATCATGCATTTTATTTTAACTACACATTTCTTCCCATCTCATATGCCTGACCCATGGCCGGGGACCCTTTAATCTCTCCCGCCTGCCATGCACCTGTTCCATAAATGATTCCCTTTTCCCTGGCTCCTGTCAGACAGTCCTGCGTAAATCCCCGGAATCCCTCTATGGTGCGCTCAATCATCTTCTGTTCCGTATCCGCGGCAGCCATTATGAAGTAAAAATCTTTATTCTGGATTTCCGTATATCTGGGCACTGTACGGTCAATCAATGTCTTCATCTGTGCGTCCATGGTGTAAAAATAAACAGGGGTGGCCAGCACGATGACATCTGCCTCAACCATTTTATCCAGCACCTCTGCCATATCATCCTTTTGGACACACTTATGAGTTGTGTTACAGACACCGCACCCTTTGCAATATCCGATACTCTTACCCGCCAGAAAAATCTTTTCCGCCTGGTTCCCGGCTTCCTGTGCTCCCCGGATAAACGCATCACAGAGGGTGTCTGAATTTCCGCCCTTCCTTGGACTTGCTGATAAAACCAATACTTTTTTACTCATATGTAAATCTCCTCTCATTAAGCTTTCTTCCAGTATCTTATCATCTGGAGTTAACTTCAAGTCAAGAAAATTTTCACGTTTGGCTCACGTTTGGTCCCTGTTTGGCTTTAGCTTCCCCTTAGCTCAATATCACCTTCCGCTTCATCCAATAATACACAAACCCGGTACAATCCGCCAGAAACCACCCAATGGGCACTGACGCCCATATACCTGCAACACCGATAGAAGGAACCGCAGACAGGACGTAGGCAAGGACTACCCTGGTTCCCAGCGATATAACCGTCAGAACCACGGACATCTCCGGCCTTCTCACAGCACGGTACAGGCCATACAGCAGGAACAGACAGCCGATACCGCAGTAAAATGTCCCCTCAATCCGAAGATACTGCACCCCCACTGCCAATATTTCGGTTTCCTGTGGCTGTACAAAAATAAGCATAAGCTCCCTTGCAAACACACACACAATGAATGATATCACCAGACAAAACAAGGCGGAAGCAGCGACAGCGCTTTTAATTCCCTTTTCCACCCGGTCATGCCTGCCAGCTCCATAGTTCTGGGCTATGAAAGTGGAAAATGCATTTCCAAAGTCCTGTACCGGCATATAAGCAAAGGAGTCTATTTTCACCGCTGCGGCAAACGCCGCCATGACTGCCGCGCCAAAGCTGTTGACCAATCCCTGGACCATCAATATACCAAAATTCATCACTGACTGCTGGACGCAGGTCAGAAATGAGAAACCGGATATTTCCGCCAGCACCTTCCGGTCCATTTTCATATGGCTTCTGTTTATCCTGAATTCCGGCATTTTTAAAAATGTATACAGGCAGATTCCAATGCCTGACACAAACTGGGAAATAACAGTCGCCGCACCAGCGCCGGCCACACCCCATTGAAAGACCAGAACAAACACCAAATCCAGTCCCACATTCAGGAGGGCTGATATGCCAAGAAATACCAGCGGTATGAAGGAATTTCCCACCGCCCTAAGAAGACACGCAAAATAATTGTACAAGAATACAGCGCTGATACCAAAGAAAATAACCCACAGATATTCTCTCATGAGCCCATAGATTTCCGCAGGTACACATAACAGGCGCATGATTGGGTCTATGAACAGGAATACAGCTGTATTCAGTATCAGGGCCACTGCCGCCACAAGCACGAACGATACAAACATACTGGATTTAAGCATCCTCTCGTTCTTCTCTCCAAAGCGCAGGGAGAATACAGCTCCGCTTCCCATACACAGACCCAGGAGAATGGAAGTAAGGAATGACATCAGCGCATAGGCAGCGCCAACTGCTGCCAATGCCTGCACTCCCAGATACCGGCCCACAATCAGTGTATCTGCAATATTATAAAACTGCTGCAGAAGGTTCCCCGCTATCATGGGAAGTGCGAACCGCAGCATGGTTCCCGTGATGGAACCTGTAGTCAAATCCCTATGCATGTCTCTTACATCCCTCTATGAATGATTGGAATATTTTTCCTGCATCTGCGTCCTCCGGCGGCATGAACTCAGGATGCCACTGTACAGCCTGTATGTATTCCCTGTCAGGCGCATATACTCCTTCCACCAGTCCGTCCTCTGCCACAGCCATGGCCTTAAGCCCGGGAGCCAGTTTCCTGATTCCCTGGTGGTGGTAACTGTTCACTCCCATGGTACTCTTTCCCAAGAGCTTACATAGCGGTCCGTCAGCCGTCAGTTCCACCTGATGGCAGGCCCGGCTGTAGGGCGGTTCCATGTGGTGCCCGACGCTGCAGGTACCCTGAAATTGGGACTGCAGGTCCTGAAACAGGGTGCCTCCCATAAGAACATTTATCAGCTGCAGGCCCCGGCAGATTCCAAGCACCGCCTTGCGGTCCTCCCATGCCATGCAAAACACGGTTTGTTCCAGCCTGTCCCGTTCCATACAGGCAGGTCCGCACAGAGCGGTCTTTTCCTCCCCGTATAGGGATGGGTCCACGTCATGTCCACCTGTAAACAGATACCCGCTGCACATACTGTTTATCTGGCGTAAATCCGCCTCGCCACATACAAGCGGCAGTATCATGGGGATTCCCCCCGCCCGGCGGATTCCTTCCATATATCCCGGCACCATCCATATGCTGTCCTTATCCTCGTCATATAATGGTATGATTCCTATCACTGGCTTCATGTGTATTTACCTCGTTTCATGTGTACTTACCTCATCTCTTTATGACTGCGTCTTCATAGCTGTCCTCATCTCATCCTATATATCCGGAAAAAATATTCCCCTTGTTACATTGATGAATGTCCGGCCATTTTCCCCCTTAATCTTATATGCCCTCCCGTGTCAGTACACAGTAGACTCATTGGCCGAGATTTCCACAGTACTGCCATCCTTTTTATGATATGTAACCGTAATTACCGCTTCCCCTTTGTCCGGGGTTCCCAGTTCATAGTTCAGAAAACCAGGTATCTTTGAAGCCAAATCTATTTTGTCCCGGGTCTGAAACAAACGGGGCTCCTGCCCCGCATCTCTGTCCAGAATTTCCACACTGGATATTTCATCCGCATCCGGCAGTCCCATCAGAGGTATGCCGCGAAGCCAGAAAAACAATACACACATGATAATCATACAGATTATGGCCTGTAACATATACTGCCTGAAAATCTTCCTCATCGACGTTCCTCCTTGATTGCTGTTATACCCTATGACGCGCGGTTTCATTACCGCACTGTTTCATTGCCGCACTGTTTCATCGTCACACTGTTTCATTACCATGTTGGTTCGGCATCATCCGGTCCTGCCGCCCTTATCATAGAGACAGTATATCACAGACTTCCAATAATTTACAAACAATATCTCTGTTCGTATTCTGATTAATGCCAATAGCCCTGCTTCCCTCATGTTCCAAGTTCTCCGGGTCTTCCCCGCATACATCCACCCCTATTATACTGCGGCAGGACGCAGCCTCTTTTATGCATGCCAGCACATCCCCCAGCCGGACCTCTCCCTGGTCCCAATTTGTGACAGCCCAGGATTGGCCCAGGATGTCCTTATCCAGTGATATATACAGGGGGAGTCCGGAGTTCTTCAGATGACTGCTGATGCACCCCGGTATCTTCAATTCCTCTTCCCTGATTCCAATGACCCGTTCCCCGTCAGTTTCCTCCTCCATACATGGCGGTCCTGCCAGATAGACCGTTTTCAATCCCGGATTCGTATCCAGAGCTGACTGAATCCACCCGCCGCATGACAGGATATCTCCAAACATAGGCATCTGCATGTCCGTATGGTGGTCAAATACCAGCAGTTCAAATTCCCCTTCTATCTTATCCAGCCAGATTTTACTCACATAATGGTAATTCCCGGAGTCCAGGAAATGGATTCCGGAGGGCTCCATAAAGCGGATTCTCTCCCTGATGGCTGCTTCCGCCTCCTGGTCACAGTAACAATTGGTGCCCTTTAAATCTTTAAGCTCCAGCCACACAGCGTTCAATCCCCTGTAAAATGACTGTTTTTCATAGGCTCCTGTAAAATTCATAATGACAATCTTATCCCGTGTAAGCATACCGATTCACCGCCTGCCTTTCATACATGCTGTTATCCATATTCCTCATACTGCTGACTAGATTTATCATACTGTATTAGATACTTCTCATACTGCTTTTCTATGATTGTAGCAGATAGGCTCCAAATAAGAAACTATCTGTGTACAATATTTTTTATAATAATAGTAATTATTATTGATTTTATGGAATTTCTATGGTACAATACAAATATCTTACATATTATCAATTATACGTGGTAAAATCAAACTATAGCCGAAAAGGCAAATGAAACACAGGAGGGGTACATTTTATGGATTCAAAAGCATTTTTCAAATTAAGTTACGGCGTTTACATCATTTCCACCAGCGCAGACGGCAAGGAAAGCGGCTGCGTCATCAACACACTGACCCAGGTCACCTCATCTCCCGCCAGGGTATCCATTGCTCTCAACAAGGAAAACTATACCTTCCGGCTGATTGAGACATCCGGCACTTTTTCCGCGGTCGTGCTTTCAGACGATGTGGAGATGGACCTGATTAAACGCTTTGGTTTCCAGTGCGGCAAGGATGTAAAGAAATTTGACGGTATTGCACAGGGACGGGACAGTCTGTATAGCCCATATCCCACTGAGGGAGTCTGTGCACGGTTCACCTGCCGCGTTGTATCCTCCATGGACGTGGGAACCCATATGCTTATAGTGGGCGAGGTAGTGGAAGCAGAAGTCCTGGATTCCCAGACACCAGCCCTCACCTATTCCAATTACCATCTGAAGAAAAACGGAACCACTCCGCCAAAGGCACCTTCCTATCAGGCAGACACCGATAAGGTGACCGGATGGCGCTGTACCGTATGCGGATACATTCTGGAATCCGAGACATTGCCCCCTGACTTCATCTGTCCGGTCTGCGGCAAGGATGCCAGCTATTTTGTCAAACTTTAGCCTCCTTATTTTCCTTTTTATATAAAATACCCCTGAAAACAGCTGATTCATACCCATAAGCTGTTTTCAGGGGCATTTTCATGTCCTCTGGATGTATCTGGCTTCTGGCAGGATATTTCCTACTCCTGGCCAGACCTATTCTTATCCCGGTTTTCTTCCTTATCATTGGTAACATTACCGTCCCCGCTGACCGGTATGGCGTCGCCCAGATAGGTGGGCTTGGGCATCACTATCGTGTAGAGCAAATCCTTGGGCCTGGCCAGCAGCTCCCGCAAATCCCGCATCTTCTGACCGCCATACTGCCTTGGCTCTGATTCCACGCCGTATGCCTCCATACCCATGGCCTGCGCCACATAAAGAGCGCGGTACATGTGATAGCGCTGCGTGACTATGATGATTTTCTTGACCTGGAAAATATCCCTGGCCCGGTACATGCTCTCATAGGTGGAAAAACCTGCGTGGTCCATAAAGATGTCCCCTGAAGGAACGCCCTCGTCAATGGCGTACTGCTTCATCCGGTTTACCTCGTCATAATTCTTGCGCCCATGGTCTCCGCTCATGAGAAGGCGGTCTGATACACCATCCCCGTACAGCTGGATTCCCTTATCCAGCCTGTCCCGGAGCATGCCTGACGGCGTGCCGTCAGGCCTTACGCTGCAGCCCAGCACCATGATGCAGTCCACATCACCAAGGGCTGCCGCATCATCTGCACTGATGATATTCGGCTTTTCCTTCCTGATGATATACAGGTTAACGAGGAACAGGACCAGACAACCTGCCAGTCCCAATACCAGAAGTACCTTAACCGCTTTTTTCAGAATCGCTTTTTTATCCATTCCACTCTTCCTTCTCTTACGGAGCGCCGACGGGGTCAAAAAAGCCGCTCTTCCCGGCAAAATGCAGAGATTTGCGGCTTTTATTGCGTATGTCAGGTCAATCCTTATTTAACAGCAATTGCCTCGATTTCACACAGAACGCCCTTTGGAAGGGTCTTAACTGCCACACAGCTTCTGGCTGGTTTGGAAGTGAAATACTTGGCATATACTTCGTTAAATGTAGCAAAATCGCCCATGTCTGCCAGGAAGCAGGTGGTCTTAAATACCTTGTCAAAGCCGCTGCCTGCTGCTTCCAGGATGGCGCCTACGTTCTTGCAGCTCTGCTCAGCCTGTCCTGCAATGTCCTCTGCAACGCTGCCGTCTGCCGGATTTACCGGTATCTGACCGGACGTGTAGATTACTCCATTAACCTCAAATCCCTGGGAGTATGGTCCGATTGCGCCTGGTGCTTTTTCTGTGCTGATTACGTTCATTTTAAATCCTCCTTGTTTTTAGGGGAAATGCCCGTACAATATGTATTCCCCATTATATTGATTTTCATTCTCACGCGACATGCGCGAACCCCAAAGTTTATTATATCGGATAATTGAAGATGTTGCAAGATGGGCCTGGATTCTTCTTTGTATTTTTTACCGTGCTATTCTTTTTATACATTTCCCGCAGCAATGAAAGGTAATATAAATATACGGCGCCATGGACGTCACCAGGATGCCATCCTGCTGATGGCTGTATGCGAAATGATGCGGGAATACAAGAAGGGGAAGGAGCAGGCGCTCCTTCCCTGATACGTATCTCTCCGCCTGCTCACTCTAAAAGGGAAAGAAGATACTCCTTCGTATTCCTCTTCGGTTCCTCCAGTACCATATCCAAAAACCGTGACAGCGTACTGCCCACCTCCCTGCCCGGCTTCACCCCTGCCTCCATGATGTCATGGCCGGACACAGCCAGGGTCTTAAGGCTGATGCAGTCCCCGTCCCTTCGGATTTCCTCTGTCAATTCCCGGACCTGGCGCAGCCATTCCACTTCCCTGTCATTGGATTCTGCCTCAGAAAGGCATATTTTAAGAGTGAGCAAATCATCAAACAGCTCCGGCTCCATCTGGCTCATGGCCCAGCGGATTAATGCCTTGGATGGTTTTACAGGCGCGTCCCCGGATGATTTTTTTCCTGATTCTCCCCCTTCATCTTCCATAACCTCCTTATAGCCTACCCTCTTCCCCTGCCACTCCACCAAAGTTCTCACCTTGCAGATGGTATCATTGTCCAGCTTTAAATCCTTCAATATACCCGCTGCCTGGGAAGCGCTGCACTCCCTCAGAAAGGCTGCCCACCGCATATGCTTTACCGCCGGAACCCCGGACGGAACAGGCGGCACCGCCCAATCCCCTGATTCCATGACACCGGCCCTGTGAAATCCCTCTGACACAAAGGGACTGATTCCAGTCTCATACACCAGCGAGATATAATCCGGATGGGAACTCAATAAAAGCTTGGTCAGCTCCACCTGTATCCGTTCCTTGCTCACATGGACCATATTAGGCGCAATTACCTTGATAGCTTCAAAGGTGTGTTCTTCTATGGAAAAACCCAGCTGGGCAGAAAAACGGATGGCCCGCAGTATTCTCAGGGCATCCTCCGTAAAGCGGTCCATCGGTTCACCTACGCACCGGATAACGCCCTTTTCCAGGTCATCCGCACCGCCGAATTCATCCACAAATCCCCTGCGGCTGTTATAGGCCATGGCATTGATGGTAAAATCCCGGCGCTTTAAATCCTCCGCCAAATCCGGCGTAAACTCCACACTGTCAGGATGGCGTCCGTCAGAGTACTCCCCGTCAACGCGGTAAGTCGTTACCTCATACCCTTCCTTTCCCATCATCACGGTCACGGTTCCGTGCTGTATGCCGGTATCCACGGTGCGCCGGAATACCTCCTTTACCTGCCGGGGCAGGGCGCTGGTGGTGATATCCCAGTCCCCCGGCTCCCTGCCCAAAAGCATATCCCTGACGCATCCGCCCACCACATACGCCTCGTATCCATGTTCGTACAGTCTATTTATAATCTCCTCTGCCGGAGCAGGAATTCTGATTTCCATGTCTGTCTGCTTCCTCATACTTTAAATATTTTATGATTTACATTGCCACGGTCTTATTTTATCAGTTCTTCCGGCCTTTTTCCAGAGATATTTTAACTGCATACCCCTAAACGGTCCATTTCTCCTTATACTGTTTCAAAACTATAATTACGGGCCGCTGCCTATGCCGCGTGATTGTTTTGTACAGGGAAAACGGCTTGTTTTCCATTCCCGAAATGCTATAATTGTATTAACGTATCATCAGACAACATTCTATGAAATGGATGCGGTACGAACCAGCGGAGGAACTGCGGATGAACTGCAAGACCGTTAACATAAGCCTGCAAACAGAATATGACAAAACCAAACTGCTCCAGGGCCTGTGTCTGGCTGCCCTTGGCATTGCGCTGCCGGGAATCCTGAAAACCACAAGCTTCTCAATCGAAAGCGCATTGGATGTTTATGTGAAAACAGGAAATACATATTATCTCATGATATCCGCAGCGCAGATGGTGCTGATGAATTGCATCAGGGCGATTCCCCAATATATGGGGGCTTTTCTGATGAGTGAATCCATCCGCATGATATACCGCGGGAAACGGTTCTTAATTTTTAATTTTCTGCTTACCTACCTGGTGCTGTTTCTTGTTTACAGGGGCATTTACTTCATCCACGGAATCCGGTTCGATTTCGGACTGACAGCGCACATCATGATTCTGTCTGTGTTCGCGCTTACGTACCTAAATTTATTTTCCATCCCTCTCTCCAATAAAATCTTTGTGCTGATATCCATGCAGCTCTGTTTCCAATGGCTGGATGAAATTCCTGTTATCAGCAAATACGGCTTTGGACGCGGAAATCTGTCGTCCCTGATAAAAGAAACCGCTGTTAGACACGGAGACGGATGGACGCTCAGCTTTTATGCCGCCGCCCTGGGCTGTTCCTTTTTGTTTGCACTGCTTATCCAAATACGGCTTCTTTATAAAGAGCACCGTTTAAAAACAATGACGGAACAGAACAAACAGATGACGGAACAGCTGTATCAGGCCCAGATTGACGCACTGAAACTCAGAAGCGCCAGCGAGGTCCAGAGCCTGGTGCATGATTTAAAATCTCCGCTCACCGCCATGCAGGGCCTGATTAGTCTCTCGGAAATGATGGAATCCGACCATCAGATACGGGAATATCTGGGAAGAATCAGTGCATCCGCCGAAGGGATGAGCGGGATGATTTCAGATATTCTCTATGAAGAACACAGGGAGCTATGCCAGACAGACGAGCTGTTCCGCACCATACTGGCCCAGGCTCAGGCCGGCATACCGGGAAATATTATCAAATACCGGAACCATGCCAAAAGCGCCCTGCTTCAGGTTAACCGAATCCGTTTTTCCCGGGCAGTGATTAACATCATCCAGAATGCATACCGGGCTGTCGAGGAAAAACCGGACGGCCTGATTGATATTTCGGTCAGGGAATTACAGGGGACCGTCATTATCCGTATTTGGGATAATGGAAACGGAATACCGGAAGCAATCCAGGAGAAAATCTGGCAAAAGGGATATTCGGCAGCCGGTTCCACCGGAATTGGTCTTGATTTTGTAAAACAGGTAATTGAAAATCATGGAGGGGACATAAAGATTCAGAGCGGAGAAGGACAGTACACCAACTTTGAAATATGGATGAAGGAGGCTGCTTTGCATGGCGAAAACAATACTGATATGGGATGATAACAAAGATATTCTCTATACCATGGAACAGATTTGCAAGTTTCAGAAATGGCGTCCTCTGCTTGCCGAAAATTCCGTGCAGGCCCAAAAATTCCTCCGGACATCCGCCATCGATCTTGTCATTGTGGATTACCATATGCCGGATATGGACGGCATCACGGCGGTAAAAACCATAAGGAAACTACTTCCCCATCTTCCCATTATTGTCCTGACCATTGAAGAACGGGAATTCGTGGCGGAAAGATTCATGGAGGCAGGGGCTGACGACTACGCCCTGAAACCCATTAAGGCCGTTGACCTGATTGCCAGAATCAAAGTCCATTTAAGCTATGCTGAGAAAAGCCAGTACTACGATAATACGGAAAAGGGAATTGGGTCAGTAACGCTGAAAAAACTGGAAGATGCAATGAGGGAATTAAAAGAATACAAAGAGATTGAAGAGCTTGAGGAAATCACGGGTATCAAAAAGAAAACCTTGTACCGCTATCTCCAGTACATGCAAAAGGAGGGACAGGTGGATGTGCAGAACAGCTACGGCAGAATGGGCAGGCCAAAGCTGGTGTATTTTCTGAAACGGTAATCCGGCGGATTTGAGCAGGGGTTGTCAGTGGTCCGAAAGGACATTTACTGGCAACCCCTGCTTTTTTGTAAGAAAAATGAGAAAAAATAGACTTGACCTGACGATAACAGTATACTTTTGCTAAAGAGTTCAAGTTGTAACAAAGAGCGTTTTAAGGAGGATAAAATGGAACTAATCGACGAAATTAAAAAGCTGGAAGAAACCATGATTGCACAGAGACGTCTGCTTCATCAGAATCCGGAACTCAGCTATCAGGAATTTCACACAACAGAGTTCTTAAAGAAAGAGCTGCTGAATTCCGGCATTGAACTGGAACCGCTCCAAATGCCCACCGGCGTTTCCGCAATTATCCGTGGTGAGCGGCCCGGCAAAACAATCTGTATCCGCCACGATATAGATGCGCTGCCTATCCAGGAAGCTACCGGTCTTTCCTTTGCCTCGGAAATGGATGGAATCAGCCATGCCTGCGGTCATGACATCCACGCAATCATAGCGCTGTACTGCGCCAAACTTTTGCAGGAAAGAAAAGACAGCCTTGCCGGCAATGTCAGAATCGTATTCCAGCCCGCAGAAGAACCATGCGACGGCGCACAAGCCATGATAAAGGCAGGACTGATGGACCTGACACCCCCAAATGATATTGTGGTAGGGCTCCATACCCATCCCGACACACCGGCCGGAAGCATCTGCCTGAGAAAGGGCCCCATGGAGGCTGGCGTGGAACATCTGAAAATAACAATCCGCGGAAAGGGCGGTCACGGCGCCCATCCCTACCGCTGCGTGGACCCGATAATGACAGCGGCATTCCTGCTGACACAGCTCCAGGCAATCATAACCAGGGAAAATCAGGCCGTAAAACCCACTGTCCTGACATTTGGCAGCATTCACGGCGGACAGGCTTCCAACGCCATACCGGACCAGGTAACCATACTGGGAACACTTCGGACCTTTTATCCGGAATGCAGGGAACAAAATATCGAGGCCATACGCCGTATTACCCATTCTGTCTGCGAGGGCATGCGGGCGGAAGGAGAAGTGGAAATAATGGGAAGCCTGCCGCCGCTGTACAATGACGGGGAGGTGGTGGACGATATCATCCATGCGGCCCACACAGTGCTCGGTGAAGACAAGGTAGTGGAATTTGAATTTCCAAGCCCTGGCTCCGACGATTTCTCAGTCTTTTTGGAATACAGCAAAGGCGCACAGTTTTTCCTGGGTACTGCCAATGATAACCCCGGGAGCCGTCTGGGCCTTCATAACGCCTCAAACATTTTTGATGAAACATGTATAGCCGCCGGCGTAGCCGTACTCACCCAATACGTTTTAGACCGTTTATGCGAAGGAGGAAATAAATCATGAAAGAAAAAAAATGGAGTCTGGGGACAGTCATCCTCTACGGAATCAATATGGTAATCGGAAGCGGCATCTTCCTGCTGCCGGGAAATGCCTATAAAACAATGGGAGCCGGGAGTCTCCTTGCCTATGCTTTTGTTCTTGTCCTGGTGATGTCCATAGCACTGTGTTTTGCTGAATGCGGAAGCATGTTCGAGCGTTCCGGCGGCCCTTATCTGTATGCCCAGAAAACCTTTGGCTCCTTTGCCGGTTATGAAGTGGGGATTATGAAATGGATTGTAAGCATCATTGCATGGGCAACCATGGCCGTTGGATTTTCCACTGCGCTTTCAGCAGTGTTCCCATTGTTTGCAAATCCCGCTGTCCAGAAGATGACCGCTGTCAGCATCATTGCAGTCCTGAGTATCATCAATCTGTTCGGAATTAATATCATGGCCTACCTGAACAATATATCCACAGTAGCCAAACTGGTTCCCCTTGTTCTCTGCGTCACAGTGGGTATTTTCTTCATCAAAGGCTCTAATTTTACGCCGCTGTTCCCGGCCGGCCTTGGCTCCGCAGGGGTCTCCGCAACCATTATCACTGTGTTCTATGCTTTTACAGGATTTGAAAATACAGGTCTTGCAGCGGGGGACATGGAGAATCCTGCCAAAAATGTGCCGAAAGCATTGATTTTATCCATGTCCGTTGTTTCAATTGTTTATTTCCTTATACAGTTTATCTGTATTGGAACGCTGGGAGAAAATCTATCCGGCACCTCTACCCCGGTAGCGGATGCAATGGGAATTATCCTTGGAAATAAAGGCGCTCTTTTAGTAACCGTCGGTACCCTTGTTTCCATTGCCGGAATTAACATCGGTTCTTCCTTTAATACCCCAAGATGTGCCCAGGCCCTTGCCGAGGACGGGCTTTTACCGGAATCCATTACAAAGCGGAACCGTCATAACGTACCCTATGTTTCAGTGGTTGTAACCGGAGTGCTGGCCATTCTCCTGTCCCTGAGCGGCAGCTTTACCGAACTGGCAATGATTAGCGTGGTCAGCCGGTTCAGCCAGTACATCCCCACATGCCTGGCCGTCATCTTTCTGCGGAAAAACCATCCAGAGATGAAAGCAAATTTCAGGGTTCCTTTTGGAAACGTGATTCCTGCCGTGGCAGTCATTGCCAGCATCTGGCTTTTGATTAACACGGAATTACCAAAGCTTGTGGCCGGACTTGGCGCAATGGTTGTAGTGGCTCCGCTTTATTTTTACATGAAGAACCGCAAGAAGGCCAACGCAGCCAACGAGGAAGCAAATACAGCAAGCTGCAGCTTTTCCCAGTAAATAAATGGCAGATACAGGTCTAATCCTGCATCTGCCATTTCCATATATATTTTTATATACAACCCTAGTACGCCTTGCCCCAATAAACCATTTTCTTCGCCGGTTTCCCGCAGCAGACACATGTATCGGACAGCTTCTCCTGCTCAAAGGGGATGCATCTGGATGTGGCGCCGGCCACTTCCTTGATTTTTTCCTCGCACTCCAGGCAGCCGCACCACATGGCTTTTACAAAGCCGGGCTTATTGTTGACGGTATCCACAAATTCATCCCATCCGGCTGCTGTATAGGTGTGGGCATCCCTGTGCTTTCTTGCCTTCTCCAGCATGGAGTCATGGATGGTATCCAGCATTTCGCCTGCTCTTGACTCCAGCTCATCCAGGGATACAAAGCTCTTCTCATGGTTATCCCTGCGCACCAGCACGGCCTGGTTCTTCTCTATATCCTTTGGTCCTATCTCCACGCGGAGGGGTACGCCGCGCATCTCACAGTCAGCAAACTTCCAGCCCGGACTCTTGTCCGTATCATCCACCTTTACGGCAAATCCTGCCTTGGTAAGACGCTCCTTCAGCTGGTATGCCTTATCCAGCACGCCCTCCTTCTGCTGCTGCACCGGAACAACCATAATCTGGACCGGAGCGATTCTCGGAGGAAGCACCAGGCCGTTGTCATCGCCGTGCACCATGATGATGGCGCCGATGATACGGGTGCTCACGCCCCAGGAAGTCTGGTGTACATACTTTAATGTATTGTCCTTGTCCGTAAACTGGATGTCAAATGCCTTTGCAAACCCGTCTCCGAAGTTATGGCTGGTACCTGACTGCAGGGCCTTTCCGTCGTGCATCAGGGATTCGATGGTGTAGGTTGCCTCTGCTCCGGCAAACTTTTCCTTATCCGTCTTCTGGCCCTTGATAACAGGAATGGCCAGCACTTCCTCGCAGAAGTCAGCGTACAGGTTCAGCATCTGGATTGTCCTGGCCTCAGCTTCCTCAGCTGATGCATGGGCTGTATGACCTTCCTGCCACAGGAATTCCCTGGAGCGGAGGAAGGGACGCGTGGTCTTCTCCCAGCGCACAACCGAACACCACTGGTTATAGACCCTGGGAAGGTCGCGGTAGGAGTGGATGTCCTTTGCATAAAAATCGCAGAACAGTGTCTCAGAAGTAGGCCGGACGCACATGCGCTCCTGCAGTTCCTCCAGTCCTCCATGGGTTACCCACGCCACCTCAGGGGCAAATCCCTCCACATGGTCCTTTTCCTTCTCCAACAGGCTCTCGGGTATGAAGATAGGCATGTAGACATTCTGCACCCCTGTCTCCTTAAACCTTCTGTCCATCTCCTTCTGGATGTTCTCCCAGATTGCGTAGCCGGCCGGCTTAATCACCATGCATCCCTTGACGCTGGCATAATCGCACAGCTCCGCCTTCTTTACCACATCCGTATACCACTGGGCGAAATCCTCATCCATGGATGTGATGGCCTCTACCATTTTCTTGTTGTCTGCCATGATTCTTCTCCTTTTCGTTATTTACATTGACCCTTGCATATCTAACATTATGAAACTAAAAAAGCCACCCTGTCCCCTGCGCTCTATGCACAAGGGACCGAATGACTCGGCGGTACCACCCTCATTAACCTCAGGGCCCTGTCCGCCCTCATGGTTCTCTCATAATCCGTTAACGCCGGCATACGCTGCATTCATCATGCAGGACTCCAGGGTGGGTTCAGCATCTGCCAACCGTAAGGACCTCTCACCTTCGGTCCTCTCTCTGTGACGTGCAATCACGCTTACTGTTCCCTTTCCATGTCATTTCTATGAATTGGTCATCTCTTTATGTAAGAATGATTTTACGTCAGTTTTGGGACTTTGTCAACCACAGAATCGCCATATGACGCTTCTGTGGCAGACAAATCATTCCTTGTATCCCCCTATGTCTCCATCTCTTCCTCTTTCGTCCATGCCTCCACCATATCCTCAATCAGCAGCAGCCCCAAAGGCCCCAGTATGAACCCAAAAAATCCAAACAGTTCCAGCCCCACATACACGGACGCCAATGTCTCAAGAGGAGACAGACCCACCTGGCCGCCCATCATACGCACCTCCAGAATCTGACGCACGAAGTAGCACACCAGGTAAAGGGCCGTGAGAATCAACGCCTGTTTCCAGTCCCCCACGGCCAGCTTAAGGACCGCCCATGGTATAAGCACCGTACCGGTCCCAAAGATGGGAAGGGCATCCAGTATGCCGATTCCGATGCCTGCCATGATATAATATGGATTCCGCAGCAGGAACATTCCCCCGATGCACAGTCCCGTTGTTATGAACAGAATAATTCCCTGGCTCCTGAACCAGGCTTTCCCTGTCTGTACCAGGCGGCTTCCAATCATATTGAATTCCTTGCGGAAGGCGGACTGGTCCCGGCGGTCCCGCAGGTCCTCCATTTCCTGAAGGCTTAATATGGCTGCCAGGAACACCACAAGGCTTACAATGGCTCCTTTTGCCAGGCAGCTGATTACAGACATGGAGTTGGCCATGAGAAAGGGCATGGCGGCTGTTTTGCATGTATCTACCATATGATAGAGCATGTCCCCTGCCATGTCCGCCACACAGCCGGCCCTCAGCCCCATGGCATGTTCCATCCTGTGGCAGTTTCCTGTGAGCCACACATCAAACTGTTCCAGCCACACAGGCAGCTGTACCATAAGCAGCTTGCCCTCTGCGCACAGCTTCAGGGCGCCTCTGTAAAGCACTGCTCCCAGGACGGACAGCACTGCCAGAAATTCCACGCCGCCGATGACGCCGATGGGCATATGATGCCGTTTTCCCCTTACCGTTATTTTCATGCGGTAGGACAGAAACCTGGCCGAAGGCCGCAGCAGCAGGGCCAGGATATAACCCACGAAAAAAGGAGCCACGAGGGGCAGCAGGTATTTAAATCCTGCATACACCGCTCCCGTGGTTCCTGTTATAATTAATAATTTCTTCAGTTTCTTACCGGGTTTTTCCATGGACTCACCTGTTTCTGATTCGTACTTCCTTTGTACCCTCATAGTATGAGCCGATGGCCTGAAATTATTCTGTTTCCTGTGTGCAAGAACTGCCGGTAAATTATTCCTTTGTTACCAGGCTGTCCACTGTTTCCTGTGTCACCAGCTGGTTGTCCAGGATTACATAAGGCTCGACCTGCTTGCCTTCCAGATAATCATAGGCAGTGTTCAGGATGGCTTTGCCCAGGAAGAACGGCGGCTCTGCGATGGTAGCGTCAACCTTGCCAGCCTTCATTGCATCCAGGGTATCATCGATGGCGTCACAGCCGATTTTTACGATTTCATCGGTTCTTCCGGCTGCTTCCATTGCCTCCAGCGCTCCTAACAGCATTTCGTCATTTGCAGCGTAAAGTCCGTCGATTTCCGGATTAGCCTGAAGAATATTCTCCATAACGCTCATGCCCTTGGCCCTGTCAAAATCAGCTACCTGGCAGGCTACGATTTCCATATCAGGATTGTCCTTCATGACTTCGTTAAAGCCCTGGGAACGGTTCTGCGCAACATTGGTTCCCATAATGCCCTGAATCTCAACAATTTTGCCCTTTCCGCCTAATGTGTCAACCAGGTACTGTCCAGCCATACGGCCCGACTTGATAGCGTCATAGCCAATATGTGAAATGACCTCGCCGCCATTGGCCTCGCGGTCCATGGTGAATACCGGAATCCCCGCCTCATTGCATGCCTCGATGGAGGACACGATGGCGTCGGAATCACAGGTATCGATGATGATGGCGTCCGGTTTTTTTGTAATCAGGTTTTCCACGTCCTTCATCTGGATGGTGGGGTCGTCCTGCGCATCGGTAATGTAGAGCTCAATTCCATGCTCGTCCGCAGCCTTCTGGACTCCGTCCTTTACATCCACGAAGAATGGGTTGGTCTGCGTGTTCATGGCAAGGCCAATCACATATTTCTTTCCGCTTCCCTCTTCTGAGCCGGTTTTCTCCGCCTCGGAAGCAGGCTCCTTGGCCTCATCCTTTGCCTCGTCCTTTGCTGCCTCAGTCGCTGCGGCTGCGGCCGCTGCGGTGGTGTCCCCTGAACCTGAGCTGCATCCAGCCATCAGTGAGCACGCCATTGCCATTGCCAGTACAGTTGCCCCAATTTGTTTCCTCATAATACATTCTCCTTTTCTTTTATGAAATTTGCATAACAGCCCGCCGCACCATGGGCGGTATGGCAGACCATAGGTACCATATCCTCTGCGCCCGGTTCCGGGCATGTTCTATTCTGCCTTGGCAGACAAATCCTTCACCTTCTTGTCCACCAGGACTGCAATCAGTATGACAGCACCCTTCACAATGTTGGTGGCATGGGGATTTACGTTCATTAGTGTCAGGATATTATCAATAATACCCATAATCATGGCGCCCACCACGGTGGGGAGCACAAAGCCCACGCCGCCGCTTAAGGATGTGCCGCCCAGGATAACGGCCGCAATGGCGTCCATCTCAATGCCGG
The DNA here is from genome assembly GCF_005845215.1 of Clostridium sp. 1001271st1 H5. Taxonomy (GTDB): domain Bacteria; phylum Bacillota; class Clostridia; order Lachnospirales; family Lachnospiraceae; genus Enterocloster. Next base: position 70,656 of record NZ_SPHO01000020.1, on the reverse strand, counting down.
TGCCGCTGGTGGACTGGGCAGAACCCAGTCTGGCCGTCAGAATCACGCCTGCGATTCCGCACATAAGCCCATTGAGCGTATACGCCATCCACTCCGTGAAGCGGACGGAAATACCGGACAGGCGCGCGGCCTCCCGATTGCCCCCAAAGGCATAGATGCTGCGGCCGTAGCTGGTCTGTGTCAGCACATAGTGGGCAATGAGGAAGAGGATGATAAGGATGATGACAGGTACCGGCACCCCGGCAACTGTACCCTTGCCAAAAAATTTGTAGGCATCCACCTTAATGGGAATGGGGGAGCCTTTTGTATAAACGAGGATGCATCCGCGCAGGAGGGTCATCATGCCCAGGGTGGAGATAAAGGGAGGAATCTCACACACTGCCACAAAAAAACCATTTACAGCGCCGCATCCTATGCCTACAGCCAGAGCCACCAGAATGGCCGCGCCCGCATTGCCCGTGGATTCCAGGATGCCGGAGGCCAGAACGCCTGCCAGGCCCAGGATGGAGCCCACGGAAAGGTCGATTCCTCCGGTGAGGATGACAAAGGTCATGCCGCATCCCACAATACCGGCCACTGTAATCTGCTTAAACACGTTAAACAGGTTGGCCACGCTTAAAAAGCTGGGGGACAATATGGTTGCAAATACGCAGATTACCAGTAAAATCAGTACGGAACGGTAAATATTGAGCTGGCCGATACATTTTTTCTTATTTATATTATTCATTTTCGCTGACACCTCCGGATGCATGGGCTAAAATAATTTCCTGATTCATTTCTGACTTGGGTATTTCCAGGACCGTACGGCCTTCCCTCATGATGACCACCCGGTCGCTCATTCCAATGACCTCGGGCAGGTCCGTGGAAATCAGTATAATGCTTTTTCCGGCCCTGGTCAGCTCATCCATGATTTGATAGATTTCCGCCTTGGCCCCCACATCCACGCCGCGGGTGGGCTCGTCCAGAATCAGGATGGACGGGTTGGCCTCCAGCACCTTGGCAAATACCACCTTCTGCTGGTTGCCGCCGCTGAGTTTACCTGCCAGCTGCTGCAGGCTGCTGATTTTAATGTTGAGCCTCCTGACCTGCGCGTCAATCTGTTTTGTCTCCAGCTTCTTATCCAGATGAATGAAATGGGTTATCTTGTCCAGGGATGACAGGGAAACATTCTCCCTGATATTGCGTATGAGCACCAGCCCTTCCTGCTTCCTGTCATCGGACACAAATCCGATTCCTGCCTTCAACGCTTTCTTTGGGCTGGAGCAGTCCTTCTTTTCCCCGTTTATGTAAATCTCTCCGGACTCCATGGGAAGCGCCCCGTACACGATTTTAGACAGCTCTATGGTGCCTGAGCCCAGAAGTCCGGCCACTCCCAGTATTTCGCCCCTGCGGAGGCTGAGGTTCACGTTGCGGACGCCTTTGCCGCAGATATCCTTAAGCTCCAGCACAGTTTCATCCTGCCTGTAATCCCTCTCAGGGTACAGGTTGGTAACACTGCGACCCACCATCATGGAAACCACCTCGTCATAGTTGGTGTCCTTTATATCCTTGGTCGCTATGTATTTTCCATCCCTGAACACGGTCAGGCGGTCTGAAATCTCGAAAATCTCATCCATTCGGTGGGAGATATACAGAATGGAAATCCCCTTCTCCTTAAGCTCCGCTATGATTTTAAACAGGATACGGATTTCCTCATCTGTCAGGGCAGCCGTGGGCTCGTCCATGATGATGACCTTGGCGCCTATGGTCAGGCACTTTGCGATTTCCGTCATCTGGGATTCAGCCACAGACAGGTTGCGCACCTTGGTGCGGCAGTCAAACTTAAGACCCAGACGGTCCAGCTCCTCCTGGGCGTCCTTGTACAGCTTCTTCCAGTCCACTGCGCCGTAGGAAGTTTTCGGAAGCCTTCCCAAATACATATTCTCCGCCACGGACAGGTCCCGCACCATGTTGAATTCCTGGTATATCATGGCGATTCCCTTGCGCTCCGCATCCTTGGTGGAGTGGAACACCACTTCCTCCCCATTGACATACATGTGTCCGGAAGTATATCCCTGGGCTCCTGCTATGATTTTCATCAGGGTGGATTTGCCTGCGCCGTTCTCACCGCACAGGGCGTGCACCTCGCCCCTCCTCACATCCAGATGGACTCCATCCAGGGCTTTTACACCCGGAAATGTCTTCACAATTGAATCCATCTGCAATACTAATTTTTCTTCCATGTTACCCCTCCCTTGCTGCTAAGAGTTCCTGAGAGCACCCCTTTTACCAGGGCTGTATCAGTAAGCGCATCCAGCCACTAATATCACGTTGGTGTATCCGGTAAATTCACCGGTAAGGACAATGGCCTTGGCATCCCTGCTGCGCTCCTTAAGCTCTGTGTGGGGAATGTATTCCACCGGAAGGCCCTGGGGCAGAAGGGCCAGCGCCTTCTTGTGGAAGTCCGGAGTCACAGTCAGAGCCTCATCCGCGAACACGGCTCCCTCCACCACGATATATTTAAGTATTTCTTCAAGTACATCCAGGTAAGCCGGGTCACCGGGCCTCCAGCCCAGGTCCACGCGCTCCACTCCCCTGGGAATGGGCAGCCCTGCGTCTCCGATAATAATGGTATCCTTGTGTCTCAGTTCCGCCAGCACCCTGGCCAGCTGTGGATGTAATATTCCTGTCTTTAACATGTTCGTTTCCCCTTCTCCTGTTACTGATGTCAATGGTTTGCTGCCATAAATGCGTCAATCTCTTCCCTGACCGGCATGGAGGGCGTGGTGCCGATTTTCTGTACGGACAGCGCCGCCAGGGCATTGGCAAAATCAGCTGCCTCCCACAAATCCTTTCCCTCTGACAGCGCTGCCAGAAGGCCGCCGTTAAATGCATCCCCGGCGCCGGTGGTATCCACTGCGTCCACCTTATAGGCAGGTATGATTCCCTTCTTTTCTCCCGTGTTTATGTATACGCCGCGATGCCCCAGTGTAATCAGCACGTTCTTTACGCCCTTGGAAAAGAACCAGTCCGCCGCCTTATCCGCTGCTTCCTCGCTGTCCACCTTGATTCCTGTGAGAATCTCCGCCTCCACCTCGTTGGGCGTAATCAGGTCAATCTTGCCCAAAAGCTCATCACTGACAGGCTGCACAGGAGCTGTATTTAAAATGACCTTGACGCCCTTCCTGTATGCCATGTCCACAATGCGTTCCACAGAGGATACGTTAGTCTCCAGCTGTGTCAGCAGATATTCGGACTGTCCCACCAAATCCTCCAGGGAATCCACTTCCTGGTCCGTAATGGTATTGCAGGCCCCCAGTATGACCACGATTTCGTTCTGGCTGCTGTTTTCATCCACCATAATCAGGGCGCATCCTGTCTCCGTTGTCTTGGAATACAGTACTCTTCCCGAATCCATGTGAAGCTCATGCATGGTATTAAGGGCAATGTCTGCAAATGCATCCTGACCCAGCTTTGTCACCATGGTCACATCCGCTCCTGCCTTATGGGCCGCCACTCCCTGGTTGAATCCCTTTCCGCCGGGACCCATCTTAAACACGGTTCCCTTCACCGTCTCTCCTGCTGCCGGCAGGTGCGGCGTCCTGCCCATCAAATCCACCACAAAGCTGCCGAATACCGTTACTTTCTTTCCCAAATGTTCCATATATGATTTCTCTCCTTAATCCATCCTGGCTGTGTGCCCGCTATATCAGCACAATCCCGTTGCCTGCTCCGATTCTGTCTGCCCCGGCCTCAATCATGGCCGCAGCATCCTCCGGCGTACGGATACCGCCGCTGGCCTTTACCCTGGCACTTTCTCCAACCGTCCTGCGCATCAGCGCCACATCAGCTGCCGTTGCCCCGCCTGTACTGAATCCGGTGGAGGTTTTCACGAAATCAGCCCCTGCCTTCACTGCCAGCCGGCAGGCTCTTACCTTCTCCTCATCCGTCAGAAGACAGGTTTCTATGATGACCTTTACCACTGCGCCTGCAGAAGCCTTTACCACTGCCCGGATATCCTCCTCCACAAAGGAATCGTCCCCGTCCTTAAGGGCGCCTATGTTGATAACCATATCCACCTCGTCCGCCCCTGCCTTTACAGCCTCTGAGGCTTCAAAGGCCTTTGCTGTGGTAAGCATGGCTCCCAGGGGGAACCCTACCACACAGCAGGTCTTTACCCCGCTTCCCTTTAACTGCTCCGCCACCAGGGGCACAAAGCAGGTATTGACACAGACAGAGGCAAATTTATGTTCCCTTGCCTCGCTGCAGTATCGAATGATGGTATCCTTACCGGCATCTGCCTTCAGCATCGTGTGGTCAATCATGTGTGCAATTCCCATTTTCATTCTCCTTTTCCATTTGAAGCTTATATAGGTTAAAATTGTAATATATATTTTCTGTAACCGGTTACACATCTCAGTAAAAAAATAGAATGGCTTTTGTTCTGTGTGTAACCGGTTACAGATTTGTGCAGAAAACAATCTGACCTAATCGTCAGGTTGTTTTCTTTTGCTCCGACCCTCTCAGGATTACCTGATAAGGAATGGTAATCCGCTTTCCTCTCTGGCGGTTCTTCCCGGAATCCTCAAAGCACTCCTGAAGAAGCCTCATGGCTTCCCGCCCCTGTTCCCTGGCATCCCTGTCCACCACGGATATCCTGTAGTCAATCATCCGCAGGGCATCAATGTCATCAAATCCCATCAGGGAAATATCCCTTCCTATCTTCACCTTGTGTTCCGTCAGATACTTAAGACACCCAAGGGTGGAAAGGTTGTTGGATGTAAAGATGGCTGTGGGCGGTTCCTTCAGTCCCAGAAGCCGTCCGGTGCACTCATATGCCTTGGCAATCTTAAAATCGCCGCAGGCAACATACGCCTCAGGCACAGCCAGCCCGCTGTCCTCCATGGCCTGCATATAGCCCTGGCACCGGTCCTTGCCAGGCTTGGAAGTCTCGGGTCCGGTTATGATGGCAATCCGTTCATGGCCTGCCTTTATTAATTCCATTACCCCGTCATAGGAACCCCTCTGGTTGTCCACAAAAACGCCGTCAAACTGGGCTCCCTTCACATCACGGTCCACCAGCACCACCGGTATGCCGGATTCCTCCAGCCGGAGCAGATTATCCCTGGTAACCGTGTCCGTCTCTGAAATCGGCGTAATGATTACGCCCTTCAGTCTCTGGCTTTCCACGATTTTTAAAAAGTCATGTTCCTTGTCCAATGTCTCATTGGTTCCCAGAAAAACAATATTATAATGATATGTCTCGGCCACCTCGCTGATTCCGCTTATGACCTTGGAGAAAAACTCATTTTCAATATCCGGGATAATGGTTCCCACACTTAAGCTGTCCTGGATACTCAGGCTTCTGGCAATGGCGCTGGGCACATAGTTGTACTCCTCCACTGCCTTAAGCACCTTCTGCCTGGTTTCCTCCTTCACATATCCCGAATTATTGAGGACCCTGGAAATCGTAGCGGAAGAGACACCTGCCCGGCGTGCAATCTCTTTAATGTTCATGGCCCTTTCCCTCTCTTTTTCCTGTAACCGTGCCAGAATAATCTGTAACCGGTTACATATATAATACTACCACAAAGATAAGCAGATGTAAATAGTTTTTATCATTTTTACACAAAAAACAAGCGGTATAAATCCGGAAGATACGCAAAAAGGGTTCCCTTTCCTTATTATAATATCTGCGAAAAGGAACCCTTCTATCATTATGATTCTATCCTGTTTCTGTCAGCACATTTCTATTCCTCGCGTATCATGCTGGACTCCCCTTCTCCGGGCGTCTCTTCCAGCATGGTAAGCACTTCTTCCGCCAGTTTTTTACGGTATTTTACCTCCTGCTCCTTTGGCAGGGACGGATTGCCAAACACATGGAGTACGCTGTTGCCGCGGAATATCCGGTGGGAACCAATGCCCTCTGCAATCTTAGTCAAATTGGTAACCTGCACAATAGGTATTCCAGCCCTTTCGATTTCTTTTGTCATCACTGCACCGCAGCGAGAGCTGGTCCCTCAGGTGCTGGTAAGTATGACCGCATCAATATTCTGGTCCTTCAGGCTCTTTGCAATCTCCTCACCAAACTTTTTCCCCATCTCCATGGGAGTCATGACACCGGCCGTGGTATAATAGGTGTCCAGAAGGCTTCCTATCTTTCCTTCCTTCTCAAGGGCACGCATTGCGTCCACAGGTACCAGGCGGTTGGGGTCGTCCAATACAAACGCATTGTTATATCCCTGGTGGCTGACCTCATAATCAGATGCATCCAGGTGGTCTGTATCCCCGAAATTATAAGATTTAAAATACTTGGAGTTGGTGGGAACCATATGGTCCGGATTCCCCTTGGGAACCAGGCCTCCGTCCGTAACCAACGCAATTCTTGCTTCACTCAGCGGCTTTTCCAGAACCGGAACCGGAATCTCTTCATGGTTCGGCATGACCACCTCGGTTCTGAAATTCTGATGGAAATATTTGTTGAGAAGCATGTTTATGCCCCTGGTACTTGCAGGTGTGCCATAATCAATATCTACGGCAGGACCAGAACCAAAGTATCCTTCTGTCTTTCCATCACTGATAAAACCGCCCTCCGCCAAACGAGATGCAAAACCAGCCAGTCGTTCCAGTGCCTCCTTCATCTTAGCCGCATTGTTTTCAGTCTGCAGGATATAGGCCCTGTCCTTGTAGAGGTCTGTGCCCGGATTTTCCGTATATAGGCCGGTGACTGCAGGTATTTTAAGCCGTTCAGTAACAACTGCCGTAGTGGCTCCGCAGGCCAGACCGTACCGCCCTGCGTTGAATCCGGGGCCGGCTATGTACATCTGGGCATTGTATTTTTCCACAATGTCAGCAACCTCATTTGACACGTTCTCAATATTCTCAGCAATAAAATTGTCACCGCAAATAATAGTTGCAACTATTTTATAGCTGTCTCCCAATGCTGACTGCAGATACAGCCCGGGGCCAACGGGTTCTTCTTTTACCACGATTCCCATGCTGGCGGTGTCTTCCCCGCCATATCCGCCATAAAACTGGTTGATATAGTGAACCACACGAATCTTATCAGACATTTCTTCTCCCTCCTGTTTACATAGTGTCCGGGACATCCGGCAAATCGCTGTCTGTTGTCACATAACAATCACCCAGCTGAGACCAGATTCCCTGATAAGCGAAGTTTGTTGTGTGTGTAAATGGTCCCTCAACATTATATCCCATCAGACTCGGAACACCTGCATCTTTACCAATCACACGGTCCACCTTGGGATGCTGCAGGTCGTAATTCCTTCCGCTGTTTATAACTGCGTCAATCTTAGGGTCAGAGATAACCAGCATATCGCCGGGAACATCATTGGAAACAGCAGACAGATTCATGACGCAAGGCATCCCCATTTTCTGGCACCAGTTAAAGGCCAGGGCCGAATCCAGCTGGCAATGTCCCATGCCGGACTTATTGACAAGAACGCAGTCTGCTTTCAATGTCTCTTTGCACAAGGTGGCCGCCATCATTCCCATGGCATCCTTGCCGTCAATCTTCATCACATTATTGGCAAATACAAGGCCTACGAATTCCAGGTCCTTTCCATGCCTTCTCAGCAGCTCCTTGATGTATGTCTCATTCTGCAGATAGTAATTAGGCTCCCAGTATCTCCATACCATGGCTCCGTCCAGTATCTCAGTGGGCTGGAGAATGATTGGCAAAAAGTTCAGTGCGCTCTGCCCATATACCAGGAAGTTCCATGTATCATGGGAAGCCATATGGGTAACAAGATACGCCACCTTGGGGAGAGGCTTTCCATCAGGCCCCGGTCCTACGGGTCCCAATTCAAAGGTTTCTGTCTCATCCGGTGTAAGGCCGATTCCCAGCTTTGCCAGATATACATTGATTGTCAGGGACGCATATTTTAATGCCTCTGCATAGCTTGCATCGCTTACGCCCTCTGCCGGCGTTGCATCCAGAATCACATGATAATGCTTTGAAAAGTGGGTATATTTGGCGCATGGACCGCCCATATCCATATAATATTTAATATTACACTTTGCATAGTAGATGTCTGATACCACCACGCCCTTAAGAGCAACCGTCCGTCCCTCCCCCATAGGAGCAAGCTTTCCCCAGATACCCGGATAGGAGGTCTCCGGCGCATCCGCCTTGCAGCGGGGCTGCATGATATCATGTATGGCCAGAATGCGGCAGCTCTCCCCAGGCACTGCTATCTTGATATCCAGGTTCCCGAACATCTCACTCTTTACCGTGTCAATCAATTCCTCTTTGTTAATTGTCAGTATCCCATTCTCTAAAACTGTTTTGTCCCCGAACTGAACTTTCTTTACCCTTACATAGTCAATCTGCAATTTTTTGCTCAATTTAAGCACTCCTTTCCTATGTCAAACATGTAATATATTATCATGCATTCTCAGCACTTTTCTTGCCAGGCAGCGTAAATACCAGGACAATTCCAAGCAGCGCAACTACTCCGGCACCGATGAATGCAGTAGAGATACCTACCACCTTTGCAAGCAGGGATGCACCTACGGAGCCCACGCCAAAGCCAATCATGGTGAAAGAGAGGATAACACCCACATTCTTTGTTCCAAACCGGTCTGCTGCAATCGGTGAGAAACAGGCCTGGCAGCCGCCATAAGACAAGCTGAGGAGCCAGAAGCAGAACATATAAAGATTTCCCGTTGCAACTGTCAATAATGCAACCCCTCCAGCTGTAATGAAAAAGGAAATGGCAAATGCTGCCTTACGTCCTATCTTATCACTTAAGGTAGGAATGACGAAGCGTCCGCCAACCTGGCACAATGAGGCAATGCTGACGCCCAGGGTTGCCATGGCTGATGTAAGTCCCTTATCCGCTCCATATGTAACAAAAATCGCACTAAGCAGCAGATAAGCTGGTACCGCACAGAAATATAATCCGGTTATTGTATACAATTCCTTTACATGCAGCGCCTCTTTTAATGTATACTGCTTTTTAGAGCTGACATTGGCTCCGGCAGATACATAATCCTCCATAAATCCGGCCGGAGGTGCCTTCATTGTAATGGTCCCGAATATTCCAACTGCAATGTATACTCCTGAGACTATCATGAACGATTTCATATAACCATAATTTGTAAGCCAGGAGCTTACTATGGGTGAAAATACCGTTGCACTGATTCCCAAAGTGGCAAGCGTGAGCCCGGATGCCAGTCCCTTTTTGTCCGGAAACCACTTTGGCATCAGTGCAACGATAACATTATATACAATGCCGTCTCCGATTCCAAAAAGGCCTCCAAATGTCAAAAACATGCACCAGAACATGTCCGGCGGCAAAACTGCTGAGGCGAACCACCCTAAAAACATAAGCCCATACCCAATAATCAGCACTGTCTTCAAGGACATCTTTCTCTGCATGACGCCTCCGAAAAAGTTTCCCACACAGAACACGGCAATAAAAATCGTGTATGGAAGGCTTGCACTCGCACTTGCCACGGAAAAGTGGTCCATGATATAGGGCTGAAATAAGCTATATGTATAACATATGCCCATAATCAACATGCAAATCATACCGTACACCAGTATCGCCCACCTGTTTGTTTCCTGTTTACCATTCATTCCTCGGTACCCCCATTTCTTTTTCTTTCAGTGTAGTATGGATAACCACCATAATCAATTTACAGACTTGCTACAGTGCGCAAAAATATTACATTATTCACAAAGTGTAATACACTTATTCCGTCAAAGGCATACAATAGTCACATACAGGCCATATGGTAGGACTGCATTAAAAATCCGGCAGAAAACCTCCAAAACGGTGGTTTTCTGCCGGAATATCACGGGTATAACACAGCTGCGCCATCCTCTTACTGGCTTGTCAATGATTCTGCATCATACTTTTCTCAGTCATTTTATTATAGGACATCTCAATCTTTCGTATACTGGCAAGATGGTCGAAATACCGCCCATAATCGTTATTCATGCCATCCCTGACCCAGTCAAAAACAATGCCTACATATGAATAAGCCTCCATACGCGCCATCAGGTTCAGTTCATCACTTGACAGCCTGATTCCTGCCTCTGAATATTGAACACTGAGGTTCATGCGAATCAACTCATAATAAAAATTCTGCAAATAATCCCTCAGGGAATTCTGGCCCACATATTGGAAACAGCTCAGGTAAAAACTCCGGTTTTTATGCAGATACCTGCACAGATTTATAAAACTGTCCTGACACTTGCTGGGGTCATTGAAGGAGTTGACTTCTGCCAATGTTTCTGTATAAAAAATCCAGTTTATCAATTCATATTTATCTTTAAAATGATAATAAAAAGTATTTCGGCTGATATTACAATACTGAACTATATCCTTTACGGAAATCTTGGCTAATGACTTTTTTTTAAGCAGATGTTTGATTGCATCCGCAAATGCCTTTTTAGTTATATCGCTGCTGGACGTTGAACATCTCCTCCTTTGCATTCATTAACTTCAACTTGGTACACACATAGATAAAACAACTGAATAGTTACAAATATATCAATAATATCTATCTATTATATGTCCATTAGCAGCTATTGTCAAATTATAATATTCCTCCTGTCCCCCCGTGTACAACGTGCACAAAATGCATCTTGACATATATTATCGAAATCTATATGATGTAAGAAAGACCGTATTATCATGTTCTACAGAAACAGGTTATAGAAAGCTGGTGATTATGTTTGGATAACAACTCCAAAAACCCATCAATCAAAAATGTTGACTATGCAACTCCTGCCAGCAAACGTGGCATAGACATGCTGCTAGCCAAATATCATAAACAGAATTTCGAGACAGAAGTACCCGCGAAGCCTTTTCAGGAGATACTGATGCCTAACTTGAAAAAGGAACTGGCAAAAGCCAGGATTGCTCTTGTTACAGACGGCGGGCTTGTCCCCAAAGGAAACCCGGATAATCTCAACCCAACAAATTCACAGAAGTTCTGCATGTATTCTCTGAGCGGCAGTGAAATGCTTCTCTCCAAGGACTACGAGGTCAGTCATCAGGGTTATAATACCGAATATATAGAACAGGACCCCAACCGGCTTTTACCCATAGATGCCTTGCGAAGGGCGGAACGTGAGGGTATGATAGGGCGGCTATTTGATATTTTCTACACCACGGCCGGCGTAATGACATCGGTTGAAAACGGTACTGCCCTGGGAGAACGAATTGCCGTATCACTAAGGGACTGCGATGTGGACGCTGTTGTCCTGTCCTCCACCTGCGGGACCAGCACCCGGTGCGGTGCATTGATTGGAAAAGAAATCGAGCGTCTTGGCATACCTGTAATACAGGTGACAAACCTGACTAAGATTGCCGAGAGCGTGGGGGTGAGCCGCATCCTGCGCGGTAATGATATCTGCCATGTTTTCGGGGATCCCAAACTAAGCCTGAAGGAGGAGCGTACCTACCGCTGGCACATGGTCGGCAAAGCTCTGGATTTACTGAAGATAGAGATAGCTCCCAACTGTACGGACAGCATAATATCCGAGTAAAGGAATCATTATGGACAATATATCATTGTATACTGGTGAAGAAATTTACCGCCCCTTCTGGGAAAATGACAGTGCGTTCTTAGAGACTACCCTGGGGTGCAGCTGGCACAAGTGTGCCTTTTGTGACTTTTCCAACGATAAGTTTTCTGTTTTTTCTCTGGGCGACATAGAAAAAAAAGCCGCTATATTAGCGCAGTATTCAACCGGCAAAACCTCTGTCTTCCTTCTGGGTGAGAATCCCTTTGTGATGGACACTCCCAAACTGCTGTCCATCTTTGACATCGTGCATTCCCATATGCCATGGATGGAAGGCATAAGCATGTATGCCAGGTTTGACGACATATTGAGAAAGGACCTGCAGCAGCTTAACGTCCTCATGCGCCGCGGTCTGACCCATCTGTATATTGGTCTGGAAAGCGGATGCAACGAGGTGCTGCGGCTCATGAATAAGGGAATCACGGCCCAGGAGGCGGAAGAGGCCTGTCTGCGCTTACGCCAGGCCGGTATCCCATTTTCCCTCAACGTCATTCCGGGACTGGGCGGGAAAGAATGTTCCGGCCAACATGTGAATGACACAATTGCTTTCCTGAATAAAGTACAGCCTGCAAGGGTATGGTTCATAGGCTTGAGGGTATGGCCTAACACCAGCCTGGCATCTATGTGCAGGGAGGGTACTTTCACCCCTCTCTCGCCTCTTGAACGCCTGGAGGAAGCCCACGATTTGCTCAGTGGCCTGGAGCTGGAACACTGCGCCTTTGCAGATACCACGGTCCTGGACAAATACACCTTCTTAGGACAACTGCCTGACAACAAATACTCTTTGTTGTCCCAGATGCAAAAACTATTAAGCCAGCCTGAAGACCCGCCGGGCATATAGCGGCGCGCTGAAAGGGGGAGACAGCCTGAAGACTGCCTCCCCCTAAATATCTCATTTCATATCTGAACGACCGTATATAACCACACCATCCATCCTTATGCAAAGAAGGATATGATAAGGGCTACCACAAATCCGGTACCGCCCACCAGTGTCTCCATGATGGTCCATGTCTTGAGAGTGGTCTTTTCATCCAGCCCTACCAGTGATTTCACAAGCCAAAAACCAGAGTCATTAAAATGGGAGCAAACCGTTGCGCCTCCTGCTACTGCTGCCGTGACGCAGGCCAGGTACAGAGGGGAAAGGGTTGCAATCTCCGGCATGGCTGCAATGATACCGGCAGCCATGGTCATGGCTACGGTCGCAGAACCCACAGAGATACGCACCAGGGCAGCCACCACAAACGCCACTACCACAATCGGAAGGGATGCTGAGGACACTGCATTGCCAATCACATCACCCAGACCGGAGTTCTGAAGCATGAACCGGAGCACGCCGCCGCAGGCTGTTACCAGGAGAATCAGTCCGGTAGGCTCCAGGGACTTTGTCAGTACCTTTTCCAGCTCCTCATTGCTGTATCCGTGGCGGTACCCCAGAAGAACCATGGCCACAATGGTTGCAATGGTAAGGGCCACAAAGGGCTCGCCCAGAAATCCCAATACAGGCTGTACAGAGGCAAGGGCAGGAACCACCTTTGCAATGGAATTCAGAATGATAAGAACCAATGGAATCAATATGATTCCCACAATTGTCCCGAATTTAGGAAGCTTGGATTCGTCAAAATCCTCCTGGTTTGCAATATGTTCCGGAACCGGAACATCGTACTTATTTCCGCAGATGGTTCCCCATATGGGGCCGGCCACTATCATGGCAAAGATACCGCACACAATGCCTATCATGATGACCCATCCCAGGTCCACGCCCAGCATGGTGGCCACCAGCACCGGACCTGGAGTGGGCGGGATAAATGCGTGGCCTACCGCCAGACCGGCCAGCAGGGGAATGGCGTAAAACAGTGAGGAGCGCTTGGTTCTCTTGGCAAGAGAAAAGGCAAGAGGAATCAGGATGATGAGTCCTGCGTCGAAAAATACGGGCATGGCGATGACAAGACCCGTGATTCCCAGGGCCCAGGCAGCCTTCCTGTCGCCGAATTTCTTCACCATGGTAACGGCCAGCGTCTGGGCGCCTCCTGATATCTCCAATATGGAGCCGAACATGGAACCCAGGCCCACAAGCAGGGCGATTCCCTTAAGTGTACTGCCAATTCCTTCATTGACAGAACTGATGATATCTGCAAACGGCATACCTGCAATCAGGCCGATGGCCACTGCACCGACCAGAATGGAAATCATTGCCTGGACCTTGAATTTGATGATTAAAAGCAGCAGAATTACCAGCCCTGCCAGGGCAGCGATAATCAGTCTGGTTGGGTCCAGAGCTGCAGCAGTCGTTGTTGTCATACTTATTACCCTCCTATAATTTCACACAATATCCCTATTTTCCCTATATGTTTACCTTAATATTTTCCTGCTACGGCAATCAGACCATGTATCCGCCCTTCATCGGGGATACGGCATGTTGGGAATAGATTTTAAGAACACCCTTCTTATACTTGGCCTCCCTGGGTTTCCAGGCCTTCCTGCGCTCTGCAAGAATCCGCTCCACTTCTTCCATAGGAAGCTCCTTCCCCTTTACGCCTATGATTTCCAGTACGCGTTCCGGGATATCAATCCGGATAAGGTCATCCTCTTCCACCAGTGCAATGGGCCCTCCGTCCGCTGCCTCAGGCGATACATGTCCGATGGCCGGTCCCTTGGATGCCCCGGAGAACCTGCCGTCCGTGATAAGGGCTATGGTCTTGCCCAGCTCCGGGTCTGAGGAAATAGCCTCTGTGGTATAGAACATTTCCGGCATTCCCGACCCCTTAGGTCCTTCATACCGGATAAACACAGCATCTCCCGGCTGTATCTTCCTGGAGATGACTGCCTCAATGGCATCCTCCTCGCAGTCAAAGGGTTTTGCCTTCAGGACCGCCTTAAACATTTCCTTGGGAACAGCTGAATGTTTCACCACGGAACCCTCCGGCGCCAGATTTCCTCTTAATATGGCCACGGTTCCGTCTGTTCCAATGGGCTCCTCAAAGGTCCGGATAACATCGGTGCGCTTAAGACCCCATTTTTTCAGGTATCCGTCGCATTTGTCATAAAATCCATTGGCCTTAAGCTCTTCCAGATTCTCTCCCAGAGTCTTTCCTGTAACTGTCATCACATCCAGATGGAGCATGGACTTAATTTCTTCCATCACTGCAGGAACACCGCCTGCATAGTAGAAAAACTGTGCGGGCCACTTCCCGGCAGGCCGGATATCCAGCAGATAGTGGGCGCCTCTGTGCATACGGTCAAATGTGTCGGCGTCAATCTCCAGCCCCAGCTCATGGGCAATAGCAGGGATATGGAGCAGGGAATTGGTGGAGCCGGATATGGCTGCATGCACCATGATAGCATTTTCAAATGATTTCATGGTAACAATATCGCTTACCTTAAGCCCCTTTCTGGCCAGTTCCATAACCTGAAGTCCGGCCTTATAAGCCATTTCCTTCAAATCCTCACAGGTTGCAGGCATCAGCGCAGAGCCAGGGAGCATCAGACCCAGGGATTCGGCCATGACCTGCATGGTGGAGGCAGTACCCATAAAAGAGCAGGCCCCGCAGGATGGACAGGCGTTGTGCTTATAATAGGTGAGTTTCTCTTCTGTAATCTCACCCCTTTGGCACATGGCAGAGTAAGCGCCAATCTGCTCCAGGGTCAAAAGGTCAGGGCCTGCATCCATGACGCCGCCGGTTACCACGATGGACGGCATATCAAGTCTTGCCAGTCCCATCAGACAAGCCGGTACGGATTTGTCACAGCTGGCAATGAACACACCTCCGTCAAATCCAGTGGAATTGCCGTGAATCTCAATCATATTGGCAATCATGTCCCTGTGTGCAAGGGAATAGTTGATGCCGTCATGTCCCTGGGCAATGCCGTCGCATATGTCGGTGGTAAAATATCTGGCTCCCTTTCCGCCTGCATCCGTAATTCCACGCATGGCTTCGTTTACAAACCGGTCCAGATGGGCGCTGCCCGGATGGCTGTCCCCAAATGTACTCTCAACCATAATCTGCGGCTTGTCCAGGTCTTCCACCTTCCACCCCATGCCGATTTTTAACGGGTCGTTCTCCGGTGCCAGCGCTCTTACTCTTTGACTGTTCAGTTCCATAAAATGCCTCCTCTTTCTCTTCACATCTGACGTCTGACTTCTTTGTAGTTTTATAGTAGCATTTCTGGATTATTCTTTCAAGTCATCAGACCTGTTTTCTACTTAATTGTCAAAAGAATTTAGCAAAATTGTGCACTATACACAATTTCGCGCTGCTGAATTTCCAGTATATCCCATTTTTCTTATTTTTTTGCCTTGTGCGTCTTACGTCAGCGTAAAAAGTCGTCAGATGTATTTATTTTCCTCTTTCAATTAACCAAAAAAATACCTATAAGTATAAGTATTCCCTTTTATCTGTTTCCGGGAGATACTTTATCTTATAGGTATTACTGCTTATTGATATTTCTGATTTTTAATGTCACTCATATTTCATATCGCCGATTTCCAATATACCCACCCCTATGCCTCACGCCCATCCTTCATCAGCTGCCGAATCATATTCCTGTTAAAGGTCATATGCATCATCATGGCTGTCTTTGCGCCAATGGGGTCATGCTCTGCAATGGCATCTGTCACTGCCCTGTGGGTCATGATGGTTTCGTCCGTCAGCTTTTTGTGGGTCACATTGACAAACATAAGGACGGCTGTGTCAATAATGGGAATCAGCTGCTCCACCACCTTATTCTTGGAGCATTCGGCCACGCAGGTATGGAAGGCAATATCGTCCTCTATGTAGCTGTCCCCAATCTTTATCTTCCGCTCCACGCTGTCACACAGATTCCGCAGCTTCTCCACGTCCTCCTCTGTTGCATTGAGCGCTGCCATCTCAGCGATTCCCGGCTCCAGGATGATACGGACATTTACCAAATCCAGGGCCAGGGCCATCTTGTCCTCCACTGCGCCCAGGCCCAGGGGGTCCATATCCATGGGCGTGGTGCTGACCACATACGTGCCGGAGCCTCTTCTGACTTCCAGAATTCCTCTGGAAATCAAAAGCTTTACCGCCTCCCGGATAGTACTCCTTCCCACGCTGAACCTGTCTCCCAATTCAAATTCATTGGGAAGTTTAGCGCCTACTGCTATAGGTGTATCCAATATATACTGATATATCTGCTCCTGAACCTGTTCTGCCAGCAGTTTGCTTTTCAGGTTGGACAGTTCTCCTTTGTTGGACTTCTGCATTCTCCTGACTACATCCTTTCCCGGTTATCGCCGTATGCTCTAATGCTACTTATTCTAACATATTTTATACCGGTTTACAAATACATGCACGGCGTTTCGCAGAAAAACAGGCCTGGAAATTACACGGAAACTTAATGTGTACCGACTTCCTCCCTCAGCAAAAACACATTCCCGTCCATATCATAAAACTGGAACATGCTGCCGTAAGGCATCCTCATGATATCCCCGGCCAGGACCCCCCTCTCCTTCATTTCCCTATGGGCGCTTTCAAGGTCCCCGGTGCATAAGATGACAGAAGGGTGGCCCACATTTACTTCAGGATTCTGGGCCTTCATCATTTCTTTGTCATACAGGACAAAGGATGTCCCGCCTCCGTATTCCGGCCCTACCTCCAGCCATTTCTGTCCAGCTCCCATCTGCTGTTCCAGACGCACGATGAATCCCATTTTTTCTGTCCAGAAATCCCTGGCTTCATTCTGATTTTTCACATACAGCGTTATCTTTGCAATGGAGTCAATCATGATTTAATTCCTCATTTCTGCTTTCTCTTTTACCATAAATACTTCCCAATAACTAAATTTTTCATTCGCTGCAAAAAGGAAAAGAAAAAGCAGCAGCTCCCCCGGATATTCCGGAAAAGCTGCCGCAAAAATACCATTTATTTTACTGTATCAGGTGTTATTTACTACTGTACTTATTACATATCTGTACCACCAGACCGCTTAAGGCAAGCAAGGCCATGGCATTGGGTATAACCATCAGACCATTAAAGAAGTCTGCCAAATCCCACACCAGCTCCAGTTTCAGAGCGGAACCGATTATGATACAAGCCACTACCAATAAGGAATAAATCTTTGCTGCACTATCGCCAAATAGATACTTCGCATTGATAAGGCCAAAGAAATGCCAGCCCAGAATCGTAGAAAATGCGAAGAAGAAAAGGCAGACTGCAACGAATACAATACCAAAGGAGCCGAATCCTCTCATGAAAGCTGCCTGTGTAAGAGCAGTACCGTTCTTTCCGGACTCAAGAGCGCCCGTGGTCAGTACGGAAAATACAGTCAGGTTAAGGATTACAAACGTGTCGATGAATACGCTAATCATAGCGCAAAGTCCCTGCTTATGAGGATTCTCCGCAGTAGCCCTTGCATGTGCATGAGGTGTGGAACCCATACCAGCCTCGTTAGAGAAAAGACCTCTGGCAACGCCGAAACGGATGGCTTCTTTTACTGCAATACCTGCGCCTGCGCCTAATACAGCCTGCGGGTCAAATGCTCCTACAAAAATCATCTTAATGGCTGCAGGAACGTTGGCAATATTCATGATAATAAGAATCAGGCTTCCCACAATGTACACGCCTGCCATGATGGGAACTACCTTCTCAACAACGGATGCAAGCCTCTGTGTCCCGCCCAGGAAAACAAATGCTGCAATAGCTGCCACGATAACGCCTATGATGACTGGTGAGATTGTTATGTTAAATGCTCCAAATGCTTCTGTAAATGCAGCTCCGATGGAGTTGGCCTGAACCATGTTGCCCATGAATCCCAGGGCAAGCACAATAAAGATTGCAAATAAGCCCGCCAGGACCTTGCCGAAGGTGCCCTTAAAGGCCGCCTTTATGTAATAAACAGGACCGCCGGTTACCTCACCGTTTACCTCAGTCTTAAAGTTCTGAGCCAGAGTTGCCTCTGCGTAAATGGTTGACATACCAAAGAACGCACTTACCCACATCCAGAAAATAGCGCCAGGTCCGCCTCCTAAAAGAGCCGTGGCAGCGCCTGCCAGGTTACCGGTACCAACCTGGGCTGCAATTGCAGTTGCGATTGACTGGAACGGTGTCATCTCACCCTTTTCGTGCTTCTCACCATTAAGGCTGAGGTGCCCGAATACCAGTTTCCAGCCTTCAGTAAACTTTCTCACCTGGATGAATCTCAGGCGGATTGTGTAGTAGATACCAGTGCCGCACAGAAGAACAATCAACAGAAAACTCCAGAGAAAACTGTTACCTTTTGCTACGAGATTTGTAATAACGTCCATTCCTAATTCCCCCTATACGTTTAATTGGCCGCATACCGCGGCATTTTTATTTGTGCTGATATAATCAGCGCTCCAAGGAGCGGGATGTAAACATACAATAGGGACACCCACCATAGATGGGAAAGTATGCCTCCCTTTTGCCTGTGAGCATGGAAGATTTTATGGACGCTTATATCTGTCCTGCGCTTTCGCGCTCTCACAGAAACTCCCCGGAGTTTCCCTGAATCCTCCAGCATGGTACTAGATTATTCATAAAGAAAAAAACTATACCAGCGCTGTTAGAAAAAGGAATTTTTATAGATTGTTTTTATTTTATCATATTCGACCCTTAAATTCAATAATTATTTATTTAATTTTTATAGAATTTTAGTTAATTTTATATTTTTTTTAAACTTATCTAATTTTCTGCTTGACAAGATATTTTTGTACGTAGGATTGGTTTTAAAATATTTCTTCAACAAAATGCTTTTCGTACATATTCCAGTATTTCTTATATACGAAATCTTCATTGCCGTCAAAATTGAGCTGGTACATCCTGAAAAGCACGGGGAAGTCCTTCGGCTGCCACTGTTCTTCGTATGTATAGCAATACTTCATACCGCAAGCTTTCATCACATTTGCGCTTCTCGGATTATTTCTGTCATGGGTTGCGGTAATATACGGCAGGCCATCCTTTTTCACCTGCTCCACAACAGCTTTGCCCGCTTCGGAAACAATACCCCGATGCCAAAATTCTTTTCGGAGTCCGTAACCGAAATCGTGATGTTCCTCCATATCAACATTAATATAGCCAATGGGAAAATTATCGCTTTTAAGGCAGATTGCATACGCATAAGCCTGCGGCTGGGCATACTTTGCAGCATATCGTTCCATATAAAATTTCTTTGTTTCCTCAATGTCCTTCATGGGATACCAAGGCAAAAATTTGTTGACTTCTTCATCTTTAAGGATAAGGAACAGTGCTTCAATATCTTCTCCTGTAAATTTCCTTAAAATTAAACGTTCTGTTTCTATTTTGGGCGTATTCACAGTATTTCTCCTTTTCAAGCCGGGGTCTTTTTGGTGATTTTCAATCGCAGTCCTGATGATTCCTCTGACAATCGGCCAGATAAAGCTGGCCATTTCCACTTCATCTTCTGGGGTTAGGTCAGTATAGCCGCTTCTAATCAGCCCCATCTTCAATAAATCGCTTGTGGCTCCGGGGGTATGTAAAACCCGCCCTGCTGAATTTGTCGTTCAGCAGGGCGGGTTTGCGCCGTTTCAACGGTTATTCCCACTCAATCGTAGCCGTAGGCTTCGGGCTCAGGTCATAGCACACCCTGTTTACATTCTTGACTTCCTTCAATATACGGTCTGTAATCTTTTGCAGCACATCGTAATCTATGCGCTCAATGGAGGCAGTCATGGCATCCACTGTATTGACTGCTCGAATGATAACAGGGTAATCAAAGCAGCGTGCATTGTCCCTGACTCCAACTGATTTAAAGTCCGGCACAATGGTGAAATACTGCCATACAGTCTTGTCCAGGCCGGCGTTTGCAAATTCTTCACGGAGAATGGCATCTGATTCCCTTACAGCTTCCAGACGCTCTCTGGTTATGGCTCCCAGACAGCGCACGCCTAATCCGGGACCAGGGAAGGGCTGGCGGTATACCATAGCGTGAGGCAGTCCCAGCTCCAGTCCGCAGGCGCGTACCTCGTCCTTAAACAGCTGACGCAGGGGCTCCACCAGGGTAAAGTCCAAATCCTCAGGAAGTCCGCCCACATTGTGATGGGATTTCACCACCTTGGCTGTCTTGGTGCCGCTCTCAACGATGTCCGGGTATATGGTTCCCTGAGCCAGGAATTCAATTCCCTCCAGCTTTCTGGCCTCTTCCTCAAACACGCGGATAAATTCAGCGCCGATGATTTTGCGCTTTTGCTCCGGGTCAGCCACTCCGGCCAGCTTGCCAAGGAAACGGTCCACGGCATCCACATACACCAGATTTGCATCCATCTGGTTCTTAAATACATCGATAACGCTCTCAGACTCTCCTTTTCTCATAAGACCATGATTTACATGGACGCAGGTCAGCTGTTTTCCGATGGCCTTGATAAGCAGGGCAGCTACCACAGAACTGTCCACGCCTCCGGAGAGAGCCAGTAACACCTTCTTATCCCCTACCTGCTGGCGGATTAACTCCACCTGGTCGGAAATGAAGTTCTTCATATTCCAGTTAGCCTGGGCCTTACATGTATCGAACACAAAGGAACGGAGAACCTGAGCGCTGTCAGCCTCATCCCAGCTCTGTATGGAACGCTCACAGGCTGCTGCGGCATGGCCTGCCGCCATTACCGGATATCCTGCCTCATACAGCTCCGGGCGCACATCTATGGGGATTTTGTCCACAACATTGTTAGGGCCGCCGTTGATGATGATTCCCTTAACATTGGGAAGTTCCTTCAGTTCGCTGGCTGTGATGTCGTGGGGATAAATCTCACTGTACACCCCCATCTCCCTGATGTCCCTGGCCAGTTTTGTGTTTTCTGTGCTTCCCAGGTCAAGAATTACAATCATATCCTGTTTCATCTTCTGCCTCCTAAATTATTAGAAATTTAAAATGTCCTGCTTAATTCTCGTTTTAGCCGAAACGCCGGTACTTTTATCCATACCGTACCCTGCCCTGCGGGTTTACCCGGGCAGCTCTCCCAGATATGCCAGCACCGCCCTCAGACAGCCGTCCACCCCTGTCAGTCCGCTGTCCAGACATAAGTGGTAGTTCTGGGCCCGGCCCCATGTGTTGCCGGTGTAATACTGGTAATACTCCTTGCGTTTCCGGTCCACCTCCCGGATACGGCGCTCCATCTCCTTCTCATCAGACCCTGGTTCCAGGACAAGCATACGCTTTATCCGTTCCCTCATCTTAGAGTAGATAAACAGGTTAATGCTGTCATCCAGAATCATGTCTGCACACCGTCCCACAATAACACATGGACCGTGGGCAGCCAGCCTGCGGATGACATTGGACTGGGCCACAAAAATCTGGTCCGACATGGGAACCTTGTAGATGTCAGAAAAAGCATGGTAATACTGCCTGTCTAACGGGTCGTGAATCACAATATGCTCATCGTAATTCTGGAATGCCTCTTCTGCAATATTGATATCGTCCGCAGCCATGGAGATTAACTCCTTGTCGTAAAACGGGATGTCCAGCTTTTCAGCCAGCTTTACCCCCAGTTCACGGCCTCCGCTTCCGAATTCGCGGCTTACTGTTATGACCTTATCCATTAAGCACCGCCCCTTTCCTTTGGTTGGTTTGTTTTGGGTAGGATGAGTTCCGGCCGGTCCGGGCCGCTGTACACCGCTCATTGCCTACTTGGACATTATACCACAATTACCCATTATTTCCTATGCTTAATATCTCTCATGACCTTAAATATCTGTATCAGCACCGTAGGTACTGCGGCCAGGAGACAGACATCTATTATCTGGCTTTGGGTCAGCGGTGTTACGGAAAACAGGTTCTGCATAAACGGAACGAACATGACAATGCCCAGCAGGACTACGCCGGCTGCAAACGCTCCCAGGCTGTACCAATTAGAAGAAAAGCCCAGCTTGAATATATTGTGCTTGCTGCGGCAGTTAAATCCATGGAACAGACGGGCCAGGGTCAGGGTTGCAAAGGCCATGGTGCTGGCTGTGGCTGCGCTGCCGCTTCTAAGGCCTGTGTGGAAGGCAATCATGGTACAGACAGCTATGATTCCGCCCTGTGTCAGGATGGTAGTCATGAAATCCTTTGTCAGAATGCCTGTTTTCGGGTTTCTGGGCGCCTCTGACAATAAATCCTTCTCAGCCGGCTCCATACCGATTGCTATGGCCGGAAGAGAATCCGTCAGCAGGTTGATAAACAGCAGGTGCACCGGCGCAAAGGGTACAGGCAGGGCTGCCAGGGATGTGTACAATACCGAAAGGATACCGGCCATGTTGCCTGACAGCAGGAACTTGATGGCGTTCTTTATGTTACGGTATACGTTGCGCCCATTGGCCACAGCCTTGATAATGGTTGCAAAATTGTCATCTGTCAGTATCATGGCCGCCGCGTCCTTGGAGACCTCGGTGCCGGTGATGCCCATGGCCACTCCGATGTCCGCCTTTTTAAGGGCAGGCGCATCATTGACCCCGTCGCCGGTCATGGCCGTGATGGAGCCGCGTCTCTGCCATGCATCCACAATACGGATTTTATTCTCAGGCGAGACCCTGGCATAGACGGATATATCCGTAATCCTGCGGTCCAGCTCTTCCTCCGGCATGGCGTCCAGTTCACGGCCCGTCATGGCAATATCCCCATCCTCAAAAATGCCAATCTGCTTTGCAATGGCTGTGGCGGTTATCTTATGGTCGCCGGTTATCATGACCGGCTTGATTCCGGCCCGCTTGGCGTCTGCAACCGCTGCCTTAGACTCCTCCCTCGGGGGGTCCATCATGGAAATCAGGCCCAGGAAAATAAAGTCATTTTCATTGTCCAGGGACAGGGTGTAATCTTCGGGAACTTCCTTATAACCAAAGGCCAGTACCCTTAAGCCCTCCTGGGAGAACTCCAGATTCTTCTGAAGGATGGCGTCCCTGTCCTCCTGGGTGATGTCGCGGATTCCCTCCTCCATGCGGATTTTCACGGTGCGGTCCAGAAGCACATCCAGGGCGCCCTTGGTAAGTACGGTGGGCACATCGTGAAGCTCATACTTGGTGCTCATGAGCTTCCGGTCTGAGTCAAAGGGTATCTCCTCCAGACGGGGCATCAGCTCCCTGAGCAGGTTTTCGTCCACAGTTGCCTTTCTTCCCATTTCCACCAGGGCAAACTCAGTGGGGTCCCCTATACCTTTTCCGTCCACAATGGAGGAATCGTTGGTAAGTATGGCATCGTAGAGAAGATAACGGTGAAGCTGGTTCTTCAGGTTCAGCTGGTCTATGGTAATGGTCTGTCCATTGGTGTAGATATTCTGTACCGTCATTTTATTCTGGGTCAGGGTACCGGTCTTGTCTGAACAGATAACAGAGACGCAGCCCAGGCTCTCCACAGCCTTCAGTTCCTTGATGATGGCATGTTCCTTGGCCATTTTCTGGGTACCCATGGCCTGTACTATGGTCACAATGGAGCTGAGCGCCTCAGGTATGGCTGCCACTGCCAGGGCCACCGCAAACATCAGGGAATCCAGCACAGGCATCTTGCGGTACAGGCTCAGCAGGAACACGAGGGCGCATATGACCATGATGGCCATAGCAAGACGGCTGCCGAACTGGTCCAGGCTGACCTGCAGCGGAGTCTTTTTTTCCTTGGTGGCATTCATAAGAGCAGCTATTTTGCCGATTTCCGTATCCATGCCCGTGGAGGTTACCAGCACCACCGCCCGTCCGTAGGTCACCAGGCCGCTGGAATATACCATGTTGGCCCGGTCAGCCAGGGCGCAGTCGGTGTGAAGGGTACCGTCGCTCTTATCCACATTGGTGGACTCTCCGGTCAGGGAGCTTTCGTTGACCTGGAGGGAATAATTTTCCAAAATCCTTCCGTCGGCCACCACCAGGTCGCCTGCTTCCAGATACAGGATATCGCCCGGAACCACCTTGGCAGACGGGATTTCCACCTTCTGTCCGTCCCTCAGCACCTTGGCATTGGGAGATGACAGGGATTTCAGGCTGTCCAGGGATTTCTCTGCCTTTGCATGCTGTACTGTTCCCAGGATGGCGTTAAGGATGATGACGGCCAGAATGACCACCGTACTCTCCGCATTGCCCGACACCATGGAAATAAGGGCTGCAATCACCAGGATTACCACCAGCAGGTCGCAGAACTGCTCTAAAAATACCTGCAGGGTGCTTTTGCGCTTTCCCTCTTCCAGGACATTTTCTCCCTTTTCAGCCAGGATTTCCTCTGCCCGCGAAGAGGTCAGCCCCTGTTCCGTTACCTGAAACTGGCTGAGTATTTCCTCTTTTGTCTGTTGATACCATTCTTTCATGTACTTTCCTCCTCATTATTGAGTACTTAGTCTCTATTATGCGCGTATCCCTGCGCCAAAATGCCCGGAGCACAGCAGAAAACAATTATCTGCTCTGTTCCTTTGCCAGGAAACCCACAAAAAAAGACTTCTATGGATGGCTGCCAGGATATGTAACATATCTGCAAACCACGCATAAAAGTCTTGTAACCGTAAAGGCATATATTGCCAGGTTCCGGTGGAACCGAGGTTGTTGACAATATATCTAAACTACTCCCTTTCGAGCTGTTCCGCATTCATTATGAATTTTCATTGAGTTTATCCTTTTTTTTCGGAAATGTCAAGGGGGTTTTAAAAATTTAATGAATGTATCCGCTTAAGGCTGGGCATGGAACCAGAACAGGGTGAGGGGTTCCCCGCTGTCCGCGCTCTTCATCTGGTGAGGCATACCTTCAGGCGCTATAAATGCAGTTCCTTGTTCCACGAAAAATTCCTCTTCCCCGATTTTGGCCCATCCCTGTCCTGACAGGACCATGAAGCCCTCCTGGTCCTCATGGACTGCTGGCGGCGTATACTCTGTGCGGGAATAATAGCTGATTCCGGCGCAGCAGCCGTTGGTACAGCCCTGTTTCTCTCCCAAAAGGGGAAAGGAACCGTGGCCATTTCCTGCCGCAATTTCGTTTACATCCTGCTTTCTCTGATAATAAGCCATGTTCCTCTCCCTGATTAGTGGAATACTTCCACCTCAAAACCAACGATTTCGCCCAGCTCCTGTAATTCCTTTACATGATTGCCGTAAATAATGGCCTGGTGATGTCCGTAACCGCCCTTTGCCAATGCCTGGCGGAACTCCCTGGCTCCGCCCTCTACCTCGTAATACACAGCAGGACTGCAGTATACGGGGCGGAACTCGCATCCCAGTGTATGGCCGACAGTCACCATCATCTTGGTTCCCTGACGGTTAAACCGGCCAAATGTAACCACCTGTCCGTCCTCCTCTGCCATATCCACATGGTAATGGGCGCCCCAGCCCTGGGTGGTAAAATGCGCCAGCTCATAGCTCTGCTCCGGCTGGTCAAAACCCCGCATCCTGCGCACCGGCACAGCGTGGTGGATTTCCAGCACATCGTGGTCAAATACCTGGCCGGGCTGTGTCAGAAGCTTAGGCATTCCCAGCTGTTCCAGGGTCTTGCTCCCTGCCAGCACCAGCACCGGATTCCCCATGAACACGCTCTGGCGTGTCAGGTACATCATCATCATCATGGCCATCCATACAGCCAGGTCCTCCTCACATGCAGACGGAATCCTGTCATCCTTATTCAGGGAATGGGTAATACAGGGAACACATTTATTCTTCTGGGGCAGCCGGCTTGCACACAGCTCCTTGCACGGGGTGGTGAATGCATTGCAGTCATAGCGCTCCATCATGCTGCGCACCGCATGGAAATACCTCAGGTCGTTGCACAGGTATTCCTCTGTGATATCCACTTTATCCGCCCCTTCCATCAGAGCCCTGGCCTCCTGATGGATTCCCTCGTCAGCCGGTATCTCATCAAAATAGTTAAACACCTGCCTGAAGTCAATGCGGTTATGGCGGATGCCGTACCGTGTAAACAGGCTTACCAGGTCGCAGCAGCTGGTATTAACCGACGCCGGCGTCTGCTCGGAATTGGACAGAATCAGTATTTTTGTGCTGGCAACCGCCTTACGCACCTGGAGGCAGGTCAGAAGGCGGTTGTACTCCTCGTAGTCATGGGCCATATATGCCTCAAGTCCGATATCCCTGTAATAACCCACAAGGTCGATGGGGGTAGGCCCCAGATTAATCATGGAAATGGGCTTGTTCAAACGCTCAATTCCGGGTACGCGGTATGTAATCAGATACAAATCCACCTGATGGTTTTCAGGCATCAGCTTGTCAAACTCAGAATCCCGCATCACAAAGCTCTCGTCAAATTCCAGGTAGGCCGGCTCCATCAGATGGCAGCGGGTCAAATCCAGGTTGTTCTGTAATTCCTCGTACCAGATTTTAAACTGTTCCTTTCCTACCCTGCGTTCAAACTCCGGCGTCCCCTCTTCCATGGGACCTACCCGGCAAGGGCCTTCCCACCAGTCAGTGTGTACCAGATTGCTGAAAATCGGTTTTAAGTTAACTTTAACGTCCATTGCATACTTCATGATTGTTTTCTCCTTTTATACCTTTTTCATTGCTTCTATTGTTTTTTTATTTTACATATGTGCTAATATCCCATAACATTTTGATAATCCATTTTCCTTTATTTCAGGATAAATCACATCGTCGGATATATAATCCAGGAATTTCATGGGATGGGATTTTATGGCTTCCGGCGTTCTTCCCTGGTACAGCTCTTCTAAAATGGAAAGCACGCCCCGCACCAGCAGGGAATCACTGTCACTGGAAAAATGCACCCTCCCGTCCTGTTTCTCTGCCCGGACCCAGATTGCGGTCCTGCATCCTCCAATCCTGTACCGGTCCCCGCGCAGGGAGTCCAAAGGAAGCTTTTCCATCCCAAGCATAAGAAGATACTCGCACTGGGAGCCTGGGTCCTGTAATTGGATAAGGTTGTCAATATGTTTTGCCTCAGCCTGGAACATGTCCATTTCATGCATATCTATCTGATGCATATCCTTCTGGTATCTCCCATCCATTAACTTCCCCTCCCGCAGATACGTTCCAGCCGTTCAGCCATATATGCAATCTCCTGCTTTGTATTGTAAAAAGCCAGGGATACGCGGCAGAGGCTTTCCTTTCCCATGCGCTTCATAAGTGGGTAGGCGCAGTGGGAACCACAGCGGACCGCTATTCCGTAATTGGCCAGCAGAACGCCTATGTCATAGGCTCCCAGGTTATCAGCCTCAAACACTGCCATGGGCGGAACCTGCAGCGCCCCTTCATACTCCCCGATTATGTGTACCCCCTTAACCGCCTCCAGACACTCTCTCAGATATGCGCCCAGTTCCGCCTCATACCGAAGAATCTCCTCCATGCCCAGACTTTGGAGATACACAAGGGCTGCCTCCAATCCAAGTGCCCCTGCAATGTTCTGGGTGCCGGCCTCGTATTTTCCGGAGGACCTTTTATATGAAATCTCTCCCCTGTCGCCTTTTACCACCATGTCCCCGCCGTACAGATACGGGGCCATTTCCTCCAGATATACCTTCCTTCCATACAGTACCCCGATTCCCATGGGCCCGTATAGCTTGTGACCGGAAAAGCACAGAAAATCACAGTCCATACGCCTTACGGATATGACCTGGTGCACAATGGCCTGGGCAGCATCTACCAGAACCAGTACGCCTCTTCTGTGGGCTTCCTTTATAATCCGGTTCACATCCGGACAAAATCCCGTCACATTGGACATGGCTGTGACGGCTATCAGTCTGGTACGGCTGTCCACCAGCTCCAGCACATCGTCCGCCCTCAGGCTTCCATCGCTCTCTGCCAAGGCTGCCCGAAGCTCTGCGCCCTTTTTCTCACATTGGCTTTTCCATGGGAAATAGTTGGAGGAATGCTCCAGCTCAGTGACAATCACATTGTCCCCCGTCCGGACATATGTCTCAAATACAGCCGCGGCAGCCAGATTGACTGACTCCGTACACCCCTTGGTAAAGACGATTTCCTCCGCATACTCTGCATCCACCCATGTCCGGACCGTCTCCCTGGCCCTTTCATACATGCGGGACGCCTGGCTGCTCAGGGGATAACTTCCCCTGTGGATATTGGAATTCTCCTGGGAATAATACCTGCACAGACGGTCAATGACAGCCTGGGGCTTCTGGGTGGTTGCCCCGTTGTCCAGATAGACAAAGGGCCCACCCTCCTGGTCCAGAATCGGAAAATCCCTGCGGATTTTATCTGCATCCATATCATCCTCCCCCTTTCAGGTGCCTTATAACAGCTTCAGCCAATTCATCCAGACTCTCTATATCCGTGGCCTCATCATCCCCCATTACAATCCCCAGCTCCTTCTCAATAAACATAAGCAGCAATACCTTTTTCTGTGCCGCCAGGCTGGTCTGATGACAGTCGTATTTCTTTATCTCCCTCTGAATCACATCATCCGGCAGGTTTCCCTTTTGCAAATCCTGGCGCTTGATGCTCATGATGACAAGCTTTCTGATATCTGTCTGGGTATCCTCCTGAATCATAAGCTTCAGGTTCACGGCATTTCTCAGCAGCGGCAGAATTTCTGCCTTTTCCAATTCCTCACGCGGCATGGATTTTATACGTTCCAGCACGGCGCAGGCTTCCCTTGTGCTCTTTACAATTTCATCAATCATTTTGACTTTTTCCTTATATTTTCCATGAATACCGGCTTAACTTTTCCTTGTTTTCCTTACATTTTGTATTATATACCATGTGTTTCTACATTTTTTTGCAGATTGTCCATATACTTTGCATTTTCTTCAAACCATGCTATACTAAGAAGTGCTTCATATGATTGCATAGATACCCTGGGAGGCGCCATGGACATTCCATTTTCACGCTATACGGAAAAGCTGCCGGAAGAATTCTCAGTTCGGCACAAGATAACCGGGACAACAGAAAAGCGAAATTTCCACCTGCACAGACAGATGGAAATTGTGTTTGCCCTGTCCGGCAATTTAAAATGTAAGTTTGAAACAGGGGTGATTGATATTCCCAGAAATGGGCTGATTCTGTTTAACCAGATGGACCTGCATTATATCTATTCAGAGAACGGGTCCGGAATCTGCGACCGCTATGTGCTGTATTTTTCCTCCGGTTACATATCCCAGTTCTCCACACCGGAAGTTAATCTGCTGGAGTGCTTCCTGCTTCGCCCCGGCAACCAGCCCGTGGTCCTCACGGTGCCGGACCGGCAGATGGGAGCCTTTCTTTCCGTCCTTTCCAGGATGGAGTATTATAACAGGCCGGATGGAGGCAGGGACCCTGCGCCTGCTTATGGAAGGGACCTGCACCTTAAATTCCTGCTGGGCGAATTTCTTCTGCTGGCCAACCAGCTCTACACAGAGCGGTTTGGCCCCCTCAGCACATCTGCCTACCGGGAGCACGCCCGGTTGGTATATGATATTTATGAATACATCGGAGGCCATTACAGTGAAAATCTGACCACGGACAGCCTGTCCCGTCTGTTTTTAGTCAGCAAGACCCAGCTTTATAATGTTTTTAAGGAAATCTCCGGCATGACAGTCAGCGACTATATTACAGAATACCGCATCACCCGGGCAAAAGATTTTCTCATCAACACGGATTATTCCGTGGAAATGATTGGACAGGCCGTGGGATACACCAACCTCAGCTCCTTTTCCCGTGTCTTTAAGGAGCAGGCCGGCTGCAGCCCCATCCAGTACAGACGCAGGCATACGGATTAGGGCGTGTCCCCTTATTCGCCAATCCCTGTATCAATCTGGCTGATTCCGTGGCAGAATGCATACTTCTTCCGGAAACCGGCTGCCTTTCCCTCAGATGCTGTGAGGCCGATAAAATGCTTTACTGTTTTCTTACACTCCTGCTCCGTTTCCATCATAAGGGACATATAATCCAGGTCCGGCTTTTGGTCCAGACGGGTCTTTACGTAATCCCTGCACGCATTGAATATCTCAGTGGCAATGTTCACCTTGTTGATTCCTGCTTCCACTGCCCTTCGGATGTTCTCGTCCCCTGAACCGGAGCCGCCGTGTAGTGCCAGGGGCATGTTTACCGCCTGTTTCACCCTTCTTATGACATCAAAGTTAATGGTTGGCACAAAGCCCTTGGGGTAATTTCCATGGGCAGTGCCGCAGGCAATGGCCAGACTGTCCACCCCTGTCTCCTGCACAAAGCGCACTGCTTCCTCCGGCTTTGTATACAGCGCCTCGTCGCATCCGTCCAGGGTGGCGGCCTGCCCTACATGGCCCAGCTCGCCCTCCACTGCCAGCCCTTGTACATGGCACAGGTCCACTACCTTCTTCGTCCTGGCAATGTTCTCCTCTATCTCATAGGCCGAAGCATCCACCATAACGGAGGAAAATCCCTGTCTGTAAGCCCAGGTGATTTTCTCCCAGTCCCTGCCGTGGTCCAAAATCAGGGCCACCGGCACATTGGTCTGCTCTGCAAGCGTCCGTATCATGGGTACCATCAGCTCCGGCCTGGCGTGTTTCGTCATCTGGGCCTGGCCCATCAGGATAATTAAGGGCGCCTGCATTTCATCCGCGGCTGCTATCAGTCCCCTGGCCAGCTCCATGTTAAATGCGGATGCAGCCAGAACGGCATAGTTGTTTTTATTTGCATCGTCAAGAATTGTTTTGATGTCTGTATACATTATGTACTCCCCTTAATTGATATTATTTTATGTAGCAATATGCCTTCCCGGCGCAGCCCAGTACCTGCATCTTTGTCCCTGCCACCTTCCTTACCTCCTGCACTGCATCCTTAAGAACCAGGGTGGGACTGACCTGGGTGGGATGATTTGTCACAAACTCCCTTACGCTCTGGTAATAGGCATGTTTGAACTCACTGGATATATTTACCTTGTGAATCCCTGTCCTGCAGGCAGCGGCAACCTCCTCATGGGGCGTGCCGGAACCACCGTGAAGCACCAGAGGCACCGGCACCGCGGCAGCCAGTTCTTTCAGAAGCTCCAGCTGCAGTCTGGGCACATATCCCTTTGGAAGAATGCCGTGCACCGTGCCGATGGAAACCGCCAGGGCATCCACTCCGGTGTCCTCCACAAACCGTCTGGCCAGCTCCGGTGATGTGTATACCATATCCCGGACCGTGCCGCCGGCATAGTCCGCTGTCTCCCCTATGGTCCCAATTTCCCCTTCCACCGACACGCCGGCCCCATGGGCTGCCTCCACCACCCGGCGGGTGCATTCCACGTTCTGGTTATACTCCATCTGCGAGCCGTCAAACATGACAGAGGTAAAGCCTGCCTGAATGGCGCGGATGCACCCATCATAGGACTTGCTGTGGTCGTAGTGAAGCACAAATGGATTCCTGCTGCCCTGCAGGCGGACCGAAAAGTACAGGTACAGTTCCCGCTCCGAAAACTGAAATTCATTGGGGGAAACCTGGATGATAGCCGGAGATTCCAAGTGTTCCGCTTCCTCCACAATAGCTTTGAACATAGTGCTTTCTGTTACATTGAACCCTCCCACTGCAAAATTCCCCTTTACAGCAGGCTCCAGTATTTTCTGCAGATTCAGCAGCATTTTTTATCCTCCTATCAGACAATATCTGTGATGTCGCTAAAAGTTCTCAAATGTCATTCCATCGGTGGTGGTTTCCCCGTTTTCCTGCTCCATGCCAAAATCCATGGAATCGTCTTCCGTGACCACCTTCTTCCACAGGGAAAGTATAACTCCCATGATAACGCCTCCCATGGCTACCATGGCAGCCATCATCAAAGGTTTATTGGACAGCGGGATAATGAACCATCCGCCTGCCGTTACATAATTCTCAATTCCCAGCACCATGGTGAGTCCTCCTGCTATGGATGTGGCAATCACGGAAGATCCGATTACACGCAACGGGTCGTTCATGGCCAACGGAATCACGCCTTCTGTAATCATGCATATACCCATTGGGAACGCAGCCTTTACAGCTTCCTTCTCAGCCTTTGTGTACTTGTTCCTGGTGAGAATGTAGGAAAGGGTTACGCCCATAGGAGGAATCATACATGTAACCAGCTTCACTGCCTCCGGACCGTATATGCCGTCCACCAGCAGGCCGTTTGCAAACAGAGAAGCTGTCTTGCCGATGGGACCGCCAAAGTCAACGCCGCACATGCCTCCCACAATGGCTCCCAGAATGAATTTGGAACCGCCCTGAAGTCCTATCAGCCAATTCTGCAATGCATTGATGACAAAAGCAACCGGCTTTCCTATAACAGCAAACATAAGGGCACCGCAAATCAATGTGGTCAGGAACGGAAGAATAAGTACAGGAACCAGACCCTGCATGGTCTTGGGCACCTTCAGATATTTCTTCAGAAACAGCACTGTATAGCCCACAAGGAAGGCTGCTATAATGCCTCCGATGAATCCGGTATAAATCTCCGAAGCAATGGACCCCAGAATCAATCCAGGTGCAATAGCCGGCCTGTCCGCAATGGAATACGCAATGGCAGCCGTAATCACAGGCACCACAAAGCCCATACCAACCTTACCGGTCCTCCAGATATACCATATCAGTGTTCCCTCTGCCTCGGATACCTTGGTCCCTCCAATGGCGGTTCCCAGTGCCATACATAAGCCTGCGCCCACAACAATGGGAATCATGAATGATATTCCTGTCATCACATGCTTCTTAATCTCTGATAATTTAAACCCACCCATAATCTTAATCCCCTCCGTTTTTCTTTTTTGCCAGCGCTTCCTCAATGCTCTGAAGCAGCGCTCCGGTATTTTTCATAGCCTTCTCCGTGCTCATGCGCACCACTGGTTTTCCCTTAAACCGGTTTTCCCCTGAAATCTTCACGTCAATGGCCAAAATGACCACATCGGCAGCTTGGATTTCCTCCGGTGTCAGCTGTTCCTCGATTCCAATGCTTCCCTGTGTCTCGATTCTGCATGTGTATCCCAGCTTCCTGGCTGCCTGCTCCAGCTTTTCCTTGACAATGTATGTATGGGCAATGCCCGCCGTACATGCCGTAACCCCTACTATATTCATCCTTTATTTCCTCCTGTTCGTCATAAACACGCTGCTCCTGTATTCCGCGAATCCAGTGAAGCAGCCTAACAAAATGCTTCCAGAATGTCTTCCTTTGTGCTGCTTCCCATCAGTTTTTTGCATGTCCCTTCCTGTGCCAGCTTCTTGGCAACGCTGGCCATGAGGCGCAGGAAGTAGTCATCCTTATCCCTTTGATTGATGGCAAATACGATAAACACCTGCACAGGCAGGCCATCCAGAGTCTCCCATTGTATGGGTCGTTCCAGCTTAAGGACCGATATACAGTTGCGTTTCACAGCCGCCGACTTTCCATGGGGAATGGCGATTCCGTCCCCAATGCCTGTCTTTCCCTGTGACTCCCTTATATATAAATCCTGCTTGAACGCTTCCTTGGATGTAATGCTGCCGTCCTTTAAAAGAAGGTCGCACACATATTCAAACACCTCCTCCTTATTCTGCGCCCTTACATTGACGGCCACTGCATTTTCATTGATTACTTCCAGCAGATTCATGCTCTCCTGTCTCCTTTTACCATAGAATTTAAATAATCTGTAATTTCTTCCTGTCCCCTGAGGCCGTGGAATTCCTCATAGGCCTCCTTGTCATCCAGCAATGTGACAATGGCGGAATAAAAACGGATGATTTGTCCCTTTGCCTTAAACCGTTCATCCAGATTCAGGGCCAGAAGAAATATCCGGTCCACGCTCCTGTCCCTGCCCCAATCCACCGGCTCCTCCAATATGGCGGCTGCAATCACCGGGTGGCAGACGCAGGAAGCAGCTCCATGGGGAATGGCAACTCCAAGGTCCAGCACAGTGGATGTGGTTTCCTCCCGGTCCAGTACGGTCTGCTCATAATCCTCCGTTACATAGCCTGCCTCCGCCAGTCTGGCGCACAGAAAGGATATGATTTCCCTTTTATGGGTCTTTCCCGGAAAATGGTATATCAGGGAGGAATGAAACAGCTGATACTCGGAGTATTCCGCCTTCGCCGCAATCCGCCTCATCTTCTTTTTCCGGACCAGTTTCATTTTATTCTGAATCTGCTGTATGTCCCAGGGCTGCAGCACATTACCAATCTGTACCGCATCCTTTCCCGCAAATACATTTCCCACCGGAACAGATGATATGAGAAAATCACACCGGCTCTTCTGAATCTTGAGTGTATCCCTGGTAGTCAGCACATCTACCACATGTATGTTCTGTATGGAGCGCTCAATCTGTTCCTTGAGGATTCTGGATATACCGATACCGTGGTTGCACAGGATACACACCTCCACTCCCACATTCAGGCGTTCAATGGCCCCGCCTATATATAATGCCAGGTAAGCCACCTCGTCCTCCCCGATTCTCACCCCCAGCTCAGACTCAATGACAAGGCTGGCTGACCAGGCGGCTGCGTATATATTGGGATACTTGGACTTCACAACCTCCTTCAGGGGATTTTCCTCCGGTATGTTGTACCCCAGCTTCAGGATTTTGGATTTCATGTACAGCAGCAGGCTGTCAAACAGGTATTCATCCCTGCCAAGACCCTGCCCCAGGATATTGCCGGTAATGGAAATCACTTTATCCGTCACCCGGCAGATGTTTTGGTTTGCCTCCATAAAGGTCCGCCTGGATGCCTCTCCTGTAAACTCCTGTATTTCTGCAATCCCCAAAGCCAGTACCACAAACTGCTTCTCGCCCTCAGGAAAGCTGATGCTATAATATTTCTTAAGGCTTTCTATGCATATTTCTCCCATATTCCGGTCGTATTCCACACCCTGGTACGCCATGCAGGTCCGCATATGCCGCTGATGTTCTGAGCCCTGCCCTTCTGAACCCTGACTTTCTGAACCCTGCCTTTCTTTAGCCCCATACTCAAAATCCGCAGCCGGAATCTCCGCAAATTCCTTTTTCCTGATTCGTATAACGCATAATGAGAGAAGGAAGGAAAGCTGCTGGTACCCGTCAAAACTGTAGTGTATCCCGAATTCCCGTTCCAGCCCTGCGATGGCCCCTGTAACCCCGGTCATATCAAAGCCCCACAAAAACTTCTCTGTCTGGTTTTTCAGCGACTGGTCCCCAAACTCCTGGCGTTTCCTGGATATATCCGCAAAAAGCACCCATATGGCCATGCGCCAATCGTACTCGCTGCACTCAATCTGCAGCCCCTGTCCTCTCTTACAGGTAACGGCTATCCTATGGGCCTCCAGCCATGCGGCCGCCTGATTGGTGGCCTTTTCAGCGTCCAGCCTGCTGATGAGAAGCCTCTGTTCCAGCTTCATCTTCTGTATGCTTCTCTGCTTCAGCAGCAGCTCCAGTATCTGGAACTGGTTGTCCGTGCCGTAGAGCTCCATCTGGTTCTCATCGTTCCATGCCTGCTTTGCAGCTGCCCAGTCCTTCTCTTTCATGAGACAGACGCCTTTGTTACTCTTAGAGACAACCTTTCCCAGCCCGTGTTCTTCCAGGAAACTTCCCAGCTGCTTCAAATCGTTCCTGATAGTCTTAAGGGAACACTGCATCTCTGCCGCCAGATACTCTACAGTCACGAATCCATCTGACCTGTACAGCAGCTTCAGAATTTTATATTGCCGTTCCTGCATCATGTTCCCTCCTGTTTCCTGTTCCATCGCCCTGCCATCCCTTCGGTAATCTTATATTAACAGTTTTCCATTGCTTTCTATTACCATAATATTGACAGAAAGCAGTTGTTTTCTTCAAAAGTTTTTCCAAATTCCATGATGCGCCTTTTATGCGTTACTCACAATGGATTTTTACTATTCTTTCTGTGTTTTTTGCATTTCTTTTGATGTTTAATTAAATAGTTGCATAAATCCTGGTATGTTATGTACAATAATTGGAATTATGAGAACTTGCAAGGGAGGTGACCTGCTCAAGATTATGCCCGCTAAAACACCCATATCCCCCCATTTTTCCGAGGATTTTTCGTTCAAATACAAAGTGACCTACGGCCCGGAGCAGCATGAATATCATACCCACAAACAGTTTGACATCATATTTATGCTCACGCCCAATACGGTCTGTCATGTAAGCGAAAAAAACTGGAAGGTTCCCAAAAACAGTATTATTTTATTCAATAATATGGATTTGCATAAGATTACCCTGAATACCCGCGAACGTTTTGAACGGTATACGCTTTCCTTTAAACCCGAATACATTGAATCCCTGTCCTCCAAGGAAACGGATTTGCTGGAATGTTTTTTCTTAAGGCCGTTCTCAAATCCATATATCCTGCCGCTGACCATTTCCCAGGCAGAGGAATGTCTGGCCCAGCTAAAACGGCTGGTTGCATGCAATGATGATACCACCAAACAGGATTACGGCTACGACCTGAAAGTCAAATTCCTTCTGGGAGAATTTTTGATTTTTATAAATAACCTGTACCGGAAGTACCATAATATATCATCCGATACCATAACCTCGTCCTACAGCCTGATTTACTCCGTCATCAACCATATCCATACGCACCTGAGCGACGAGCTTTCCCTGGAGCTGCTGTCCTCCACTTTTTATATTAACAAATTTTATCTGTGCAATCTTTTTAAGAATGTGACAGGTACTTCACCAAACCAGTATATCATCAGCTGCCGTATCATGAGGGCAAAGGAACTTCTATCACAAAATCTTCCCGTAGATTCTGTATGCGGTCTTGTCGGTTATAAAAACCTGTCCCATTTCAGCCGTATCTTCAAACAGCACACCGGTCTCAGTCCAAAACAATATTCTAAGTTCAAACAGGCGGAGGATTTTAAACGGAAATAAGGGTGGAAACCTCTGGTATCGGTTCCACCCTTGTTCATTTTCCTTCATCGTTATACCTGTATATTTTCTTTCCGGCCTTTTCCTCTTATTCTCCCCCATCCGTCTCTGTCTGCGCAAAGCCATACTGAAAGGTTGACCTTCTCCGGAAATTAGCTGCCCTTCCCTGGGAGCCGGTCAGGCCAATGAAATGCTTTCCAATTTTTCTGGCCGCCTGCTCGGTCAGGGACATCAGGCTTAACAGGTCAATTTCCGGCGTCTCCTCCAGTGTCTTCCTGATTTCATCGCGGACATAATTAAATATTTCCGTGCAGACATTCACCTTGTTTATACCTGCCTCCACTGCCTTTTTTATATTTTCATCCCCTGAACCGGAACCTCCGTGAAGAGCAATGGGCACATCCGTCACTTCCTTGACAGCCCGTATGATATCAAAACGTATTTCAGGGGTAACGCCCTTTGGGTACTGTCCATGGGCCGTACCACAGGCAATGGCCAGGCAGTCTGCATGGGTCCGGCTCAGAAACTCCGTTACATCCTCAGGCCGCGTATAGCAGGAATCATCTGTCTGGTCTCCCAGGGCAGCCTGTCCCACATGGCCCAGTTCTGCTTCCACCGCCACTCCCTGGGGATGACACAGCTCTATGACCCTTTTCGTTCTTTTTACATTCTCCTCCATCTCATAAGCAGAAGCGTCAATCATGATAGAGGAGAA
The DNA here is from genome assembly GCF_005845215.1 of Clostridium sp. 1001271st1 H5. Lineage (GTDB taxonomy): Bacteria > Bacillota > Clostridia > Lachnospirales > Lachnospiraceae > Enterocloster. The sequence continues at coordinate 32,751 of NZ_SPHO01000020.1, read as the reverse complement.
ACCGTTCCTATATGCATGTGTAATCACATCCCAGTCCCTTCCGTGGTCCAGAATCAGGGCCACCGGGACATTGGTCTCCTCTGCCAGCGTCTTTATCAGAGGCACCATCACATCCGCCCTGGCATGTCTGGTCATCTGCATCTGACCCATAAGAATGATTAACGGCGCCTGGAGTTCATCAGCAGCCGCTATCAGCCCCCTTGCCAATTCCAGGTTGATGGCGGATGCAGCCAATACGCCGTAATGATTTCTGGATGCGTCATCCAGTATTGTCTTCACATCTGTATACATATGTTCCTGTCCCCGTCTTTCTACATCCGAATCACTGTTTTGACAGCTTCCTGTTTTTTTGTAATGGCATACTCCATGGCTGCCTGCATGGTTTCAAATTCAAAATAATTGGTCACTATCTTCTTTGGTTCCGCCTGCCCCTCGCCGCAAAGCTCTATGGCTGCCGGATACAGGTTCCGGTAACGGAATACTCCCAGTATGTCCGCCTCCTTTGAATTTGTTTTGAAAAAATTGAATGGAGTTTCCCCGAACACATTCCCGACCATTACAATTTTTCCCCCTCGTTTCACCAGGTCCGCTGTCAATGCGGCTGTTCTCTGGCTTCCCGCAGTCTCAAATACCACGTCATATCCTTTATTGCCGGTTATCTGCGCGGTCCTTGTCACAATATCCTCTTTTGATGAATTGACCGTATGTCTGGCGCCTATGGTGCCGGCCATATTCAGCCGGTTTTCATATAAATCCGATATGGTCACATTTGTGATTCCCCTGGCCAGACATGCCTCCAGGGTCATAAGCCCGATGCACCCTGCTCCCAGTATCAGCACGGCCTGTCCGGTCCCGGGATTGGCCCGGTTTACTGAATGCATTCCCACCACAAGCGGCTCCAGCAAAGCTCCTTCCACTGTGTCCATTGCATCGGGCAGTTTGAATGTCCATCTGGCGGGATGACTGACGTAACGGCTGAATGCGCCGTTCAGCCATGGTCTGGCCCCCAGAAACCGTACGTCCGGACACAGGTTATACCGTCCGCTCATACAAAACTCACAGGTCTGACAGGGTACGCCTGGCTCCAGCGCAACACGGTCGCCTGGTACGATTCCTTCTACCTTCTTTCCCACCTCCACTACGCGTCCGGCGCATTCATGGCCAAGCACTACCGGAAGCTTTATATCTTTTACCGCATAATACGGGTCCTCAAATATGTGCATATCGCTTCCGCAGATTCCCACATGGGCCACTTCAACCAACACATCCGTATCGGAAACGGACGGCATTTCACAATCCATAATCTCTAATCTCTGTTTATCTATCAAAAATGCTGCTTGATTCTTCATTTTTACCCCTTTACCGAACCGGCAGTCAGACCTGCCACCAGGTTCTTCTGTATAAACATGAACAGGATAACCACCGGTATCATGGCTGCCACTGCTCCTGCTGATATGATGTCCCATCTCAGGTCATACTCTCCTACCAGGGATGCCAATGAGACAGGAAGCGTCCTGTTATTGGAAGTCGTGAACATGACTGCAAACAAATACTCATTCCAGGAATTGATGAACACATAGGTGCCGGTAGCAATAAGCCCTGGCTTCAGCAGCGGCATTACCACATAATATAATAGCTGTGGGACATTGGCCCCGTCTATCTTGCCCGCCTCCTCTAACTCCAGAGGAATGCTCTTCATATATGAGGTGAGAAGCCATATGCTGAAGGGTATGGTAAACGTACAGTATGAAACCACCAATGCAACAGGAGAGCCTATGAGCTTCATCTTATTAAACACCACAAACAGCGGAGTCAGGTAAAGGACCGACGGAAACATATATAACAGCAGGATACCGCTGAGCGCCAGGTTCTTCCCCCTGAACCTGTACCTGGCAAAGGCATAGGATGCCATGGATGACACCAGCATGGAGATGCAGCTTGTAATGACTGCAATCACAATGCTGTGGAACATACTGGCCAGGAAATCCGTACCCGTAAAAAGTGTCACGTAATTCTGGAAGGTCGTTGCCCTGGGCAGTATTTTTATGTTGGTGGTATACAGTTCATCTGTAGGCTTTATGGAGGTCAGGAATGTCCATATGTAAGGAAATATCACAAAACACACTATCAGAATAAGCGGAATAAGCATTACAAGCTTCTGAATTCGTTTAGTCCTTTTCATCTTCATCCCCCCGCCTTGTCAGCTTTAAATATATGGTCATAAAGAGAATCATAAACAGGGTGCCGTAGATTGCTATGGTTGACCCCTGTCCGAAATCCAGGGATTTCTGCGCCTTGATATAGGCTACAAGGGATACAGTCATGGAGCTGTGGCCCGGTCCTCCTCCGGTCATCAGATAGAGCACCTCCACATTATTAAAGACCCATATGATTCTCAGCATGCAGGTAGTTATGATTGTGGGCATCAGCTCCGGCAACGTGATATACACAAATTTCTGCCAGGAATTGGCCCCGCTTATATCCGCTGCCTCATACAGGTCCACGGATATGGTCTGCAGCGCTGCCAGTACCATGATGGCAAAGAAAGGAATTCCCTGCCATATCATGGTTACAATCTGGCTGTACAGCGCTGTCCGGGATGAGCCCAGCCACGGGACATTTTTGCTGATGATGCCCAAGGACGTCAGACATTTGTTCAGGACGCCAAAATTGCCGTTATAAATCCACACCCACATAAGCGCAATTACAACGCCCGGGGTGACCCAGGGCATCAGCGTAATGGAACGGATGATGCCCCTTCCCTTGAATGGGACGTTCAGAATCATGGCCAGCACCAGTCCAAACAGGAACTGACAGGCAACAGTGATTCCCACCCACTTTACCGTATTTCCCAGGGAAGCCAGAAATGTCTCATTCCTCCAGACAGATATGTAGTTTTCTAAACCGATAAACTGGCGGTTTACATAATCCGTCAATTTATAATACTGGAAACTGAGTCCCACTGCATAGCAGATTGGATAAATTATGACTCCCACCACCAGCAGAAATGCCGGCATTAACAATATAATGGGAACATATATGTCTGATTTCCTGCGCCTTTTTCCGGCTGCTTTTCCCCGATTCATACGCTCACCCTCTCATGGTTTTAGTCCTACATTTCCCCGTTCAGGCACTTGTCCAGCTGTTCCAGCATCTCCATGCTGCTCAGTTCTCCCATCAGGGCTCTCTGGAATGTCTGTGCCCATATTTCCTCTGTATAAGTTGTGATTTCAGGTCCTACCGGCAATGTATGGGCGGAAAGCATGTTGTCCATGGATACCTTATATGCCTGGTCATTTTTGTACTTGTCCAATGCCTGTACGGAAGACATGAACGGCACCTGCTGCAGCTTCTCACACCGCACATCATGAATCTCAGGTGAAGACGCCCATTTCACAAACTCCTCCGCTGCCTCCAGGTTCTTGGAATTAGGATTGATGGCCCATCCCGTCATTTCCTGACAGCCGAATGCCTGCCCGCTCTCTCCTGTGGGGACAGGTATCACCTCAAAATCATCGCCAAAGGTTTCTTTAATGGTTGTTATGGAAGCTATGTGATGATACAGCATGGCTGTGACGCCTGACTTAAAATTAGTAAGGACCTCACTGAATCCGTCCGTAATGGCTGAGGGCGGCACATAACCGTTCTGATACAGGTCAATGTACTTCTGGTTCATCTCAGCCAGCTTCTCGTCTGCCAGGGACGCCTTCCCCTCCCCATCATAGTAATCCTTATCCTTCAATGCGCTGAATACAAAGGATGACCACATGTAATGGCCGCCGTTGCCGCCGCGCATACCAAATCCGTACTGGTCTGTCTTGCCGTCCCCGTCCGTATCCACGGTCAGCTTTTCACAGGCATCAAAGAACTCATCCACGGTCTTCGGATAATCGATTCCCGCCTTCTCAAACATGGACTTACGGCAATACAGATACATCACAATGGTGGTACGCGGATACAGATACAGCTTATCCAGCCCCGCCCTCATCTGTTCCAGCATGAAATCGTCCACCTCATCTGCGTACTCCCAGCCCTCAAACACATCTTCCATATTCATCAGGCCGCCCATTCCGTACAGCTCCGGGGCCCACATGGGCTTACAGATAAACACATCCGGCCCTGTACCGGTACTGATGGCAGTTATAAGTTTATCATGGAAGCTGGAAGAGGGTACGGATTCAAAGTTAACCTTAATGCGGTCCCCTGCATAGGCCTCCCACTTGTCCTTAAGCATGTTCTCAATGGTACCCTGTTCGTCCTCCCAGTACCAGTATGTCAGTTCAATGGGTTCCTGGCTTCCCTCCGTTCCGTCCTGCACCGCCTTCTCCGTCGCTGCCCCGGCTGTCTTCTCAGCCGCCTTTTCCGTGGAAGCGGAACCTCCCCCGCCGGAACACCCTGCCATGGAAAGGACCATTGATGCGCATAATCCCAATGCTGTCATTTTTGCCAAACCTTTTTTCATTATGAAATACCTCCTACTCCTTCTCTTTTGTTTACAACTCGTTTAACGGGCACAGACCGCTTATGGTATCATATGACTGAATACAGATGGACGCGGCCCATGCAGCTATCCCCAAAGCTGTCTTTGCATTATCCTCATGCAGGAACGAGGATAAAAATCCTGCAATTGCAATATCCCCTGCTCCGGTCCTGGACAAAATCCGTTTGACCTTTACGGGCTTCTGCCAGATTTTCCTGTCATACCACCCAGTCAGGCTGGCCGGAGCAGCCTTTCCCATATTTCCCCACCTCTCTTTCCCTGCTGTTCTCAGATACATCCCCTCATGCCCGCATTTCAGCATAACCACGGTGCCGCCCATTTCCAGAAGCTCATCCGCCAGTTTCTCAGCCATTCCTCTTATATCAATATAATCCAGAAGGTCGTTTGCCCCTGCTTTACGCACCATTTCAACGTAATCCTCCCTGTGCAGGAAAAATATACTTTCCTCCAGGCTTGGTAAAAATAAGTCAACATAGGGCAGTATCCGCTGCAGAATTGGTCTCCAGTCCACATGTCCCAGAAATGTCTTTAAATCCGGAAGGCTCATATCCAGAGAAATAGTGATTCCCTTGGACTTTACATTCTTTAACAAATCCTCCAGTTCCTCGCCCTCATGTTCCACCAGGTACTTCATACTGGGAGGATAGCCAAAGTGGAACAGCTTTACCCCTTCCAGCATTTCGTCCGTAATATCCGCTGCCTTGAAAAGCTGGGAAGCCCCCCTGCTGTGAAGCGTCATTTTATCCTTACCCGGAAGGGCAATGGCAACGCTGGCCGAGGACTGTTCCCCCATCATCTCAATCAGCGTATAATCCGCGTCATAGCGGTTTAAAATTTCCCTGACGATTTCCCCTACGGAATCGTCTCCGATTTTACTGACCAGCCTTACATCACATCCAAGCTTCTTTAACCCCAGACCTGTATTCCCTACTTCCCCGCCCAAATATATATGGGTATAAGAACATTCCGTGGTTTTGCCCTCGCTCAGGAATATTTCCGGTACGGGCTGCCCTTTCGGAATATATACTTCAGGAATAATATCCAATACAATGGAACCTGCCACTAATACCTTCTTACTCTCCATATATCCCCCATTTTTATGTAATTTGTATATTTTTTTGTGTTCCTGTCTCTGTCTATTAGAAATAATATCATATTCTATCGTACCTTTTTTTCTGTTTTGTCCTGATTTTTTTGCGTTTCTTGATATGTTTTTAACTGTGATTTTTTTATTTTGGTTTGAATTTTCTGATATAATTGAATATATTTCTTTTACTACGCGATAATTTTTATCTTGTTTTGTTATTTACATCCATATTACTGCTGGTTTTATTCCCCCTCCCTGTGTGGCTGTGGTTTTTTTACAACATTTGCAAGTTTTTATGCCGCTGCCGCAAAACCAGCAATTAAAACTGCCAACCTAAAAAGCCGGCTCACCCGGGCCGGCTTTTCCCATCAGAATTATTATTATGCAGCGTGTGGTATTTATTTTCTAAAATCCCCTGGCTTCTGTCCCGTATACCGTTTAAATGCCACATTGAACCAGGAGGGATTCTGGTATCCCACCCATTCAGCAATCTCATATACCTTCATATGCGTATTTTTCAATAAATCCATTGCTTTTTCAATACGCACCTTGGTCAGGTAATCCCCAAAGGATATTCCCATTTCCTTACTGAAAACAGAGCTGAAATAGCTGGCATTTATATAGACATATCCAGCCACATCATCCAGCCTCAAATCAGGGTTCTGATAATTCTCTTCTATATATTTCCTGGCCTTCTGCGCCACTGAGTTAGGTCTTAGCTTTTCCAGCCTGGCAATATAATCAGACACGCTCCATAACAGCTCCCTGAGTTTTCTGGACATGAATTCAGGATTGCTTTCATTCAAAACAGCGGCAATGGTGTCTGATACTGACAAAAACAAATCCTCTGGTTTACCTCCCGCTGTTCTCAACGTACGGATTGTCTCCAGCAGAATAGCTGAAACCATGGTACGTATAATTACCGGGGATGGTTTCGTCCGGTAAACATATGACAGAAATTCATCTGTAAATGTATTAACCTCACTTTCTCTCCCATCCTTCAGACACATTTCCAGGTTCCGGTTCCAGTCAGGCATATCCTTAAAGGATGGCTGTATTTCCTCCCGGACAGTGCGGTAGCGAATCAGACTTCTGTCTGTAAAAAAACGGTATTCCACAGCTTCCAGGCTTTGGCGGTAAGCAGCCGATAGTTCCCTGACAGAATCAACGGTATCGCTTATCCCCAGTACGGTTTCCGTATAATACCGGGAATAGATAGCCAGCAGTTTACGAAAGCTTATCTCTTTATCCCCTCTCATCATGACACAGAACACGGTCATCCGGTTCTGGTTCTGGAATTGTTTTATGTCTGCTGCATCTGCGTGTCCGGTCCTCCATTCTTCCAGGTGACGTTCCAGTTCCTCCATAAAGGACTCTTCTTGGTATTCAGGTCTCTCTGCATTTACCGAAGCCACACAGAATTTTGTAAACTGTTCCAGATACTTTGCCTCAGTCTCATTCAGGGCATTCACCCTTCCTCCAAGTGCCATCAGCTTAATTTTATTATCTAATATATTTTTCTGGGTCTGTTCCAGCACATTCCTGTATGTATTTAATATCTTCTCTCCTGACCTGACCTTCTGTATTTTTAAAACAGCTTCCTTTAACAGATGAATCAGCTTATCCGTATCAATGGGTTTCAGCAGATACGCAAAGGCGCCCAGATTAAGGGACTGCTGGGCATATTCAAACTGGTCATAGCTGCTAATCATGATAACCACGCAGTCCGGCCTTTGTTCCTTTGCCAGGGCCAGAAGTTCAATTCCATTCATCATAGGCATTTTCACATCTGTTATAATCACTTCCGGAGCCATCATTCTTACCAGCTCCACAGCCTCCCTCCCATTGGATGCCTGTCCCACCAGTTCCAGACCCAAAGCAGTCCAGTCTATAAAGTTTGACAGTCCCTCCCTGATGATATCTTCATCATCCACAAGAATGGCCTTAATCATACACTTTTCCCTCCCTCCTGCTGTCGTTGATGCTAAATGACACCCTGGTGCCTTCCCCAAACCGGCTCTCAATCTTCAAAGCAGACTCTTCCCCAAAATAATTACATAACCTTTGATTCGTATTATACATACCGAAACCCACTTCCCCCATTTCCTTTAACCCGGTCTGAAGCCGTTCCAACTGAGCCGGTGTCATTCCAATGCCATCATCAGCGACTGTTATCCTGATTCTGTCTTGTGCTTCACGGGCAATCTCAATCAAAACATGCCCGCCTTCCGGTTTTTCCTGGATGCCGTGATAAATAGCGTTCTCCACCAATGGCTGCAGGGTCAGCTTAGGTATGGGACAGTCCAGCATGGTATTCTCTGTTAAATGGATGGAAAAATTGATTTTATCCCTGTATCTGGTATTTTGAATCTTAACGTATTCCCTGACGTGTTCCAGTTCCTCCCTTAGCATTATGATATTCCGTCCCCTGCTTAACCCAATACGGAAAAATTTGGAGAGTGATGTAATCACGCTGATTGCCTTTTCATTTTCTTTGGACCGTATCAGCCATATTACGGTTTCAAGGGTATTATACAGGAAATGCGGATTAATCTGCATTTGAAGTGTCTTTAATTCTGCTTCCCTCAGATTTTCCTGTTCCTTATTATTGACCGCAATCAGATGCCTTGTAAAATCCATCATATTGTTAAACTTATTGCCCAGAACCGCCAGCTCGTCCTTATATTTCACATGCATCTGAACAGCAAATTCCTTTTGTTCCGCCTGTTCCATAAGGTCAATTAATTTATTGATAGGATTGGTCACTGTACCGGAAATGACGCTGGTGACCTTAACCGCCAGCAGTATCATCAAAAATATCACCAGCCCGAGCCAGATTCCCAGGTTAATAATCCTTCCCAGCAGAATGGCCTTGGGGATATAGGATTCCACAGTCCATCCATTATCCATTGTCTCTGTATAATAAAATACGGAATGGTTCCTGTTCCTGTCCTTATGGCTTTTTGCTTCACCGGAATCATTACCAGTACCATTTTTTTGAAACAGAATAGTATTTTCCCCATCAAGTACCTGAATGACCCCGTTTTCTATATTGCCGAATTCCCGGATGATATATTCAATAGAATCAGCCTCTATTTCCACCAATACCACGCCGATTCTGTTTCCATTGGCCTTATTTATCACCGGGCATCCCATGGCAGCATAGGACCGGTCAATGGATTTAACTGTCCTGGAATAAACCTTAGGCCCAAACCACACGACCCCATCCGCTTCATGGATGCGCCGGTACCATTCTTCCTTCCTAAAATCTGTTTCCTGAAATGCCACATTATGGGACTTAAAGTTAAAACCATTATCCCCCAGCACATATAAGCCTCCGAACTCATTAATTGTATATCCTGCCAGCTGGTACAACTCAAAATCATATTTCAGCTCTGTTGCATATCTATCTCTGATATCCTCCGGCATCTCTGCGTTCAGGATGCTCTGGAAAATCGAATTGTTCTCCACAAGACCTGACAGGTTTTCCGCTTCATTGAAGATGTCATTCAGATTATCCGCCACAGACTGCGCCGACTGATTGCTGAAGGAATAGGCCAGTTCCTCCACAATCCGGTAAGATGCAATGTAGGATATACCCGCCACCAAAAGCATGGCCACAATTACCATAGTTGAAAAGTATATCATCAGCCTGGTGTGAAGTTTATAATTCATCATATGAGCGTATATTTTTTTCATGAATCCCATAAAGCAGGTATAGAGAACGCTCCAAACTTAGCCTGGAGTGTTCTCTTAAACCTGCTGCCTTTCATAAAATTTATGCAGTTCACCATATAACCATCAGCAATTCCAGAAGTCCCGTCCATCATGTATTGCGATTCCTATGCGCTCTGTGGTTCCTGTTCTGGCATTGAAGTACATCAGCCACCTGTCATAATCCTTATCATAATACAGGAATGGCTTATAAATGGATTCACAATCCCATGCCCCCGGCAGTCCGGCCGAAATAATGGGGTTCATGGGATGGCGTTCCCATCCGCTTACACCGTCCTTTGACCTGGCCAGACAGATTCTGGCTTTAAACAAGTCCTCATAACCAATATAGAACATATAATACCAGCCATCCATTTCTATCACCTGACAGCCGGCCACATGGGCCCGTTCCCAAAGATTCTTTTTATCAGGCGTAAAGACCGGATTCCCTCCGCATTTTTCCCACACAATTCCATCCTGGCTCTCGGCATAGCCAATGGCATCCGGCTCAAACCACCCTCCTCCGCAATACCACAGCTTATATATTTTCCGCTCCTGGTCCCACAGAACAGTGGGGCACATTAAGGAACGCTTTTCCCAGGTCTGATTTGGTACCAGTACCGGCTCTTCCAGTCTTTCCCAACTGATTCCATCCCTGCTCCAGGCATACCCTATGACAGACCCGCCTTTATCCTCCTTAGATGCCTCCATATATGAGTCCACCCATTTTTTCTGATTAAATCCTCCGGTTGTCTGGCTGGAATACCACATACGAAACATTCCATCCCTGTAATCAATGGCTGGTCTGTTTAAATCTTCCTCCCATGGAATCTCCGGTCTGGGACTTAACACCACATGGCGTTCCCCCCAATGAAGGCCATCCTCACTTTCTGTGTATGCTATACTGTAATGTGTCCTCCAGGAAAAGTACATTCTCAGCTTGTCTCCTGCTTTTAATACATGATTGTCGAAACAAAAATCCCCGTCTTCCCCAATAACAGGGTTGTGCTCATACTTCCTCCACCCGGCCTGACATCCAACGGTATATGGATTGTAATTCAACATATAGCTTCCTCCTCACTCTTTTTCGTTTTTATCTGTTCCAGTCCGGACTGCATAATAACAATCACCAGAATAAGAAATCCCATGATTACATTCTGCCACCATGTACTGATATTTCCCTGCATATTAAAAATATTTGCTATCATGCTCATGGTAAACACACCAAACAACGTGCCTGCCATATGGCCTATGCCTCCGGTCAGAAGCGTTCCGCCAAGGACCACTGCTGCAATAACCTGCATCTCATAAAGTTCTCCCGCCGTAGACTGGGCAGCCCCCAGCCTGGAGGCGAGAATCAGACCTGACATGGCAGCGCCGATGCCGCACAGCATATATGATAGGATGATAGTCCTGTCAATCCGGATTCCCATCATCCTGGCTCCTTCCCTGTTTCCTCCTGTGGCATATACGCTCCGTCCAAATCTGGTATACTTAAGGCTGTAGGCCCCAATCAGCACAAAGAGAAGGAACAGGATTCCGGGAACCGGCAGCCCCAGTATCTTTCCCCTTCCAATCATCTGAAAGGCCGGAGAAACCTTTTCCACATCCACCGAGCTTTCATTGGTCATGATGTAGGCTATCCCTCTGAGGCACATCATCATGGACAGGGATGTAATCCAGGGCGGTACTTCCAGTTTGGTTACAAAGGTCCCGTTTATAATTCCAATCAGTGCTCCCGCACACAGAGGAACCAGAATGGCAGCCCCAATATTCACCGAGCACATCCGTGCTGCCAGAATACCGCACACAGCTACAGTGGAACCTACCGACAAATCGATGCACCCTGTTATGATAACAAATGTCATCCCCACAGCTATGACTCCTATTATGCTGGACTGCCTGAATAGATTTACCAGATTGATGGGGGTAAAGAACTGTTTATACCGCAGGGCTGATATGAGGAAAAGCATCAGGAATACAACCACCGCGCTCTTTTCCTGTATCCAGACTATATATTTTTTTGAACCGCCCATGTATTTACCTCCGTCCTCTTCCTAAATCCTGCCAATCTTGTAAATTTTCCGTTCTGGGCACAGACCGCAATGATGACAACCAGCGTCTTGATGACCAGAGAATAGGAATACGGCACATTGTTCATATTCACCATTACTGTTATTATCTGCATAATGAACACACCGGCCACGGTTCCTGCCAGGTTTGCTTTCCCCCCTGCCATATTGGTACCACCGATTGCAGTAGAGGCAATGGCATCCACTTCAATCTGAAGTCCAAAATTAATGGGGTCTGCCGCGGACATACGCAGGGCCTCTACCAATCCGGCTGCACCGGCAAGAAAACCACTGAGCATATAAATAAGGACCATCATGCCTGAAATCCTGATTCCCGAGAGCCTGGCTGCCTTCGGGTTGTCTCCTATGGTTTCGACATAAACGCCGAAGCGCATCCGCTTCATCAATATGTACATGGCGCCAACTGCCATTATTATAAACAGGGCCTGGATTGGCACTAAGCCAAAAACCTTATAAAATCCAAGATTTGATATAACTGGATGGGAAAAGGAATATGTCCTTCCATCATTAACCAGTTCCGCAAACCCCCGGACCATGTTCATCATTCCCAGGGTAACAATCATTGGCTGTATGGAAAATCTGGCAATGATGAACCCGTTTACTGCTCCGCAGAAAATAGCCAGCGCCAACGCGCTTATAAACGCACCGATTACCGAAACGTCTAAAAGTCTGGCAAACACAATGGCGCTTAAGGCCATAACGGGCCCAATGGAAATGTCAATTCCGCCTGAAGCAATGGCCGCTGTCATTCCAAGGGAGACAAACATTACGGTCGTGCTCTGAATCATGATGTTCCAGCAGGTATTCAGGCTGAAGAAATTCCTGGTAACCAGACTATTAAACACTACCATTGCAAAGAGGGCCAGGTATACTCCGTATTTTTTCAATAATTTACTCATATCACGCCTCTTATCCTCACATACTGAATACTTTGTTGTCAGCTATCCTCTTCATGATTTCTTCCTGGCTGATTTCCCCGCCAGTAAGTTCACCTAATTTACGCCCATCCCTCAACACCATCACCCGGTTGCTGTTCCTTACCACCTCGCTGATTTCCGATGAAATCATGACAACGCTCATTCCCTGCTTTGCCAGGTCACGCACAATTTTTTCTATTTCCGCCTTTGCGCCCACATCAATTCCTCTGGTGGGCTCATCCATGATAACCAGCCTGGGAGAGGTACACAGCCATCTGGCCAGCAATACCTTCTGCTGGTTTCCGCCGCTTAAGTTCCTGACTTTCTGTTCCATGTCAGGTGTCTTGATGCCCAGCCTGTTTATGAACTCTGCTGCCACTTTCTCTTGGGCTTTTCTTGATATAATTCCCATCCTGGTCAGCTTCGGGAGAAGGACAATGGATATATTCTCGCGTACCGACAGGTTTGGTATGATTCCCTCGGTTCTGCGGTCCTCCGGGCAGAGCGCCATTCCCTGCCGGATGGCATCTGATGGCATTTTAAATCTGATTTTTCTTTTGTCTATCACAATGGTTCCCCTATAATCCGTATCCTCCCCGAACAGTACCTTAATGAGTTCTGTCCTTCCGGAACCAAGCAATCCGGCAAATCCCAATACTTCTCCCGGGTTCATTTTAAACGATATCCCTTTCAGCTTGCTATTGGTAATATTTTCCATCTCGCAGATTGGCTGGCTGTCGCAGTGATAATTATTATCCTGTAAACGCGATTCACTGTTTTCCACCTTCTGTCCAATCATTTTAGAGACAAGGGATATCTCATCCAGCTCATTGATACCATACTCACCTTCACATACACCGTCCTTCAAAATCGTAACCCTGTCGCATATTTCATAGACCTCATTTAAACGATGTGATATGAAAATAATGGATACTCCCTGGCTCTTAAGTCTCCGGATTACCTGAAACAGAATCTTAACCTCCTGGTTATCCAGGGAGGATGTAGGTTCATCCATCACTACCAGCTTAGACTGAATGGCCAATGCCCTGGCAATTGCCACCATCTGTGCCACAGCAGCTCCCTGTATGCTGAGGGGCTGCTTTACATCATAATCCAGGCCGATACCTGTCAGAAGTTCCCTGGCATTTCTTTCCATCGCCTTCCAGTCTATTCCCCACTTTCCCATAGGCTCTCTGCCAATATATATATTTTCACATATACTCAGTTCCGGTATAAGATTCAACTCCTGATAGATAGTACTGATACCTAGTTTCTGGGCCTCCAGGGAAGACTGGGGATGAACCGTCTTCCCATCAAACAGGACCCTTCCGCTGTCACTGCTGTAGAGACCATTCAGAATCTTCATCAAGGTGGATTTTCCTGCTCCATTTTCCCCCATCAGTCCATGTACTTCTCCATATCCGACCTTAAAATCCACCTGTTTGATTGCCTGTACACCCGGGAAGCCTTTGGATATGTTCTGCATCTCTAATAAATACCGATTCTCCATGGCCGTTCCTTCACCCATACCTCTCTGCTTAATATGCCAGGTCCATATTTTCCTGTGCATTTCCCGCATCCACCACCACGCCTTCCATGATGGTCTGCTCCGGAACCTCCTGACCTGCCAGGATTTTTTCTACCGTGTCAAAGGTAATAGGCCCATACATGGGACTGCTGACAACAGTTGCCGACATCTCACCGGCTATGACAGATTTAAATGAATCCATTTCCCCGTCTATTCCTATTACCAGAATATCCTCATTTGGCTTATAGCCCGCTGCCTTAATGGCCTGCACAGCCCCCAGAGCCATCTGGTCATTGTGGCAGAATACTGCATCCACCTCACCGCCATGGGCCTGCAGCAGATTCTCCATAACCTTCTGTCCTTCAGACCGTTCAAAATTTCCTGTCTGTGATGCGATAATCTTCATTCCCTCATTCTGATTCACCACACCTGCGAACCCTGTAGCCCTGTCCTGGGCAGAAGAAGACCCCACTGTTCCTGTAAGCTCAATGATATTGCAGGTTCCCCCGGTCTTTTCCTTAAGCCATTCGCCTGCTGCCTGTCCTTCCCATACAAAATCCGTGGCAATATAGGTTACATAATCCACTCCTGGCTCGCCCTTGGCAAGCCTGTCTACCAGTATTACCGGGACAGAATTCTCTTTGGCTGTCTGCAATGCTGTCTCTAATCCCTCAAACTCCCTGGGAGACAGTATGAGCAAGTCAATGTTCTGGGCAATCAGGTCTTCCACATCAGATACCTGTTTAGCCGTATTATCCTGGGCATCCGTGACAATCAGCTTAAACCCCCGCTTCTCCGCCTCATCCTTCATGCTGTTAGTCTCGGCAATCCGGTATGTGCCTGTATTTGCCAGCTGTGAATATCCAATCAGATAATCAGACGCATTCACTGCTTTTCCTCCGCCGTCCTGGGAAGACGTTTCTTTTTCGCTGCCGGCAACCGTTTCCTCCTTTACAGGCGCTTCAGTCTGGGATGAGCTGGACTGCTGCCCTGCCGTCGTATTGCCGGATGGAGACGCATCTGTTGAACACCCTGAGCATAACATTGCTGCTGCCAATAATAACGCTGCCATACATAGGCCTTTTCTTCTCATATCTTTCCTCCTTCTATGTTTCTGACTGTTTTCTGGTATATTCATTATAGATTTTTATTATTTACAGTTAAATTAATTATCTTTTGAAAACTTTTGTTTTCTTTGGGACATACACCCCCTCACTTTCGGCAAAAACGCAGATATGCGGCTGTCCTTGCCGGACAAACCGCATATCACTTCCATACTTTAATTTTCCATAATTACACTGTATCCTATTTAACCAACGCAAACTCATAAGCCTTCCTAATCCGCCCCATCAGCTTGTCATCTATCTCGGCCACACTCCTGGCAATTACATGGTGGGTCCAGCGGTTGGGACAGGGCTCTGCCGCTGCCTCAATCCTGTCATCTTCAATATGATGGCTTACGCCGAAAGTTGCAATAATACGAACTCCCTTCCGGCAGTTGTGTGCTTTATCCGATTATAGCACAAAATTCCCCCTGAATTTAAGCATCCCTTCATTTCATGGAAAAAACAGCCTAATCAGAAAGGCTGTTCATACGGAAGCCAGAAGGCTGAACTTCATTTAAATCTGTACACAGGTGGTAAATGCCGGCTGTTATAAGGCCCGAAGGAAAGGGAGTCTTAGGTATATCCGCCTTGCAGTATATCCGCTCTTCAGAATCTTCCGCCCAGCCCCTTTCCTCCCCCTTTCATCTCCTGCCCATCTATACCCCCACTGCGGCCTTCATCTGCTTCACATAATTGCAGACAGGTTCCACACAGTTTACACCGTACCTGGCCACCAGCTTAACAATGGCGCTTCCGACAATGACTCCGTCTGCCTGGGAAGCCATTTTGCCGGCCTGCTCCGGGGTAGAGATGCCGAATCCAATGGCACAGGGTACATTTTTTCCCTGCTTTACAGTGTCCACCATTTCCTTAATGTTGGTGGTAATCTCGCTTCGGACACCGGTAACTCCAAGGGATGACACGCAGTATACAAACCCATGGGATTCCCTGGCAATGGCCTGGGCCCGCTCCCTGGAGGTGGGCGCCACCAGATAAATCAGGGTCATATCATACTTTTTACAAGCCGGCAGCAGTTCCTCCCGTTCTTCAAAGGGCATATCCGGCACAATCAGGGCGTCTATTCCACAATCAGAGGCATTTTTCATAAACTTATCCACGCCATATGCAAACACCGGGTTGATATAGGTCATGAACGCCAGCGGCACATCTGTCTTTTGGCGAATCCGGCGCACTGTATCAAATATCTTGTCCGTGGTGGTTCCTGAAGCCAGTGCCCGAAGGTCTGCCTCCTGAATGACGATTCCCTCTGCCACCGGGTCGGAAAAGGGTATTCCCAGCTCAATCAAATCCGCCCCGGCCTCTGCCATGGCAGGCACAAGCGCCTCTGTCACTGACAGGTCCGGGTCGCCTGCTGTTATGAAAGGTATGAATGCCTTTTTATTCTCAAAAACCTGCTGTATCCTATTCATAGAGCTCTACCCCCTTATATCTGGCAATTGCAGCCACGTCCTTATCTCCCCTGCCGGAAAGATTGATAACAATAATCTGGTCCTTATCCATTGAGCCTGCCACCTTCCTGGCATAGGCCACTGCATGAGCGCTCTCCACTGCCGGGATGATTCCTTCCATACGCGACAGATATTCAAATGAGTCCACTGCCTCATCATCCGTCACAGGCACATACTGGGCCCTGCCGCTGTCATGGAGCTGCGCGTGCTCCGGTCCAATGCCCGGATAATCCAGCCCGGCGGATATGGAGTACACCGGTGCAATCTGTCCGTATTCGTCCTGACAGAAATAAGATTTCATGCCATGAAAAATGCCGACCCTGCCCGTGGCTATGGTGGCTGCAGTCTGCTCAGTCTCCACGCCCAGTCCTGCCGCCTCACATCCTACCAGCTTCACGTCCTTTTCATGGATGAATTCATAGAAAGCTCCCATTGCATTGCTTCCGCCTCCCACACAGGCAATAACCATATCCGGAAGCTTTCCCTCCTTTTCCATAAGCTGTTCCTTGATTTCCCTGCTGATTACGCTCTGGAAATCCCTTACCATCATGGGAAATGGGTGGGGGCCCATGACAGAGCCAATAACATAATGTGTATCCGCAATGCGGTTGGTCCACTCCCTGAGTGTCTCATTGACAGCATCCTTTAATGTCTGCGTCCCGCTGGTCACCGGGTGTACCTTTGCCCCCAACAGCTCCATGCGGTATACATTGAGCGCCTGGCGGTCCGTATCCTCCTTTCCCATATAGACCTCGCATTCCAGTCCCAAAAGGGCTGCTGCCGTGGCTGTTGCCACGCCGTGCTGTCCGGCCCCTGTCTCTGCAATGACCCTGGTCTTTCCCATTTTCTTTGCCAGAAGAACCTGCCCCAGCGCATTGTTGATTTTGTGGGAACCTGTGTGGTTTAAGTCCTCCCTTTTGAGATAAATCCTTGCTCCGCCCAGGTCCTTTGTCATCTTCTCCGCATAATAGAGGCGCGAAGGACGGCCGGTGTATTCCTCCAGCAGATACTTTAACTCGGCCATGAACTGCGGCTCCTTTTTATAGTACTCATATGCCTCTTCCAGTTCCGCGACAGCGCTCATCAGTGTTTCCGGTATAAACTGGCCGCCATGGATTCCAAATCTTCCTCTTGACATTGCTGTGTCTCCTTTTCTGATACAATTTCTTTATACAGTCATGTTAAATGCAGCTATTAAGCGGACAGTCCGGGCTCTGCGTCTGCCCCCGCAGGACCTGGGCCAGCTCCTCCATCTTTCTCCGGTCCTTCCTGCCCCCTGTTTCCACCGCGCTGCTGACATCAATGCAGTAGGGTCCGTGGGCCGCTGCCTGCCTTATATTGCCCAGATGTATGCCTCCTGCCAGGAAATAAGGCTTTGTAAGCCCGGGAATCATATCCCAGTCAAACTGGGTGCCGCTGCCCCCGTACTTACCCTTTGCATACGTGTCCAGAAGAAGGTAATCACAGGGCAGCTCCTGGGCTTTTAAAATCTGTTCCCTGTTCCTGACCCGTATTGCCTTGATAACCGGCAGTACGGTGTGCTGCTTCAGCTGTCTGATGTAAGCCTCATCCTCGTCTCCATGGAGCTGTATCAAATCAATCACCCTGCCGGTCCCCTGGTTCCCGGCGAGCTCCAGTATTTCCTCCATGGATGCATTGACAAATACGCCCACGGCCCGGATTCTCTTATCCAGAACCTGTCTTAACTGGGCTGCCTTATCAGGCGTAACCCTGCGGCTGCTCTCGGCAAATACAAAGCCGATATAATCCGGCTGAATCTCATTGGCCGCCAGGATATCTCCAAACCGGCTGAGACCGCAAATCTTAAGCCTGCATGTTTTCATAATCCATCCCCCTGCATTATTTCCTATATCTGTGCCGCACATCTTTGTACCTGCACATGTCGGTCCCTGCACATGTATGTCTCTACCCAATCCGTGACTTAAGTTCCCGCAGGGCACTCTTTTTGTCTGCTGCCCGCATCAGGGTTTCTCCCACAAGAACCGCATCCACCTGGTTCTCTGCCAGAAGCTCTATATCCTCAGGCGTTCTGATTCCGCTCTCCGCCACAAATATGGTGCCGCGGTCCACCAGTCTCCTGAGCCTGAGTGCGTTTGTGAAATCCACCTCAAAGGTCCCCAGGTTTCGGTTATTGATTCCAATCATACCGGCCCCTGCCTCCGCCGCCATGGCCACCTCCCCGTCGGTATGGGCTTCCACCAGTGAACTTAGCCCCAGACTGCCGCAAATGCCCATATACCGTTTCAGCCGCTTCATGTCCAAAAGGGAGCAAATCAGCAGAACAGCGGATGCGCCCAGCACCTTTGCCTCATAAATCTGGTACTCATCCACAGTAAAATCTTTCCGCAGCAGCGGCAGGTCTGTCTCCCTGCGGATTTCTTCCAGATAACGGTCAGCCCCTAAAAAGAACTCCGGCTCCGTCAACACGGATACCGCATCCGCACCAGCCTCCTGGTACTGCCTGGCTATTTCCACATAAGGGAAATCCGGAGCAATCAGTCCCTTTGAAGGCGACGCCCTCTTGACCTCGCAAATGAAGGAAATGCCTGGTTTTGACAGGGCTGCTTTAAAAGCAAGGGGTTCATTCCCTCCATCCTCCCGGTTAATGCCCTCCCTCTCCCTGCACTCATAGGCTGCCTTCATCATTTCTTCCAGTGGTTTTACCTGTTTTTTCTGCTCCACCCGTTTCCTGGCGGACAGGGCTATCGTATCCAGTATCATGATGCTTTTACCTCTCCCGCTGCTTTCTTTGTGGCCCGGATGAACTCCTCCATCTTGGCCATGGCTGCTCCGGAATCAATGATGTCCCGGGCCTTTTTCACACAGTCCTTCACTGTGCAGTCATCAATTCCCAGATATAAGCTGATGGCCGCATTCAGAACCACCACGTCTCTCTTTGGTCCTTTCAGGCTGCCGGATAAAATGTTCTTTGTTATCTCCGCATTTTCCTCAGGCGTGCCTCCTATAAGTTCATCCAGGCTGCATACGGTTAAGCCCAGTTCCTCAGGTGTCATATCATAGGCCGTAAGTTTTCCGTAACGGATTTCACATACGTGGGTGGGACCGGTCAGCGTTGCCTCATCCAGTCCGTCTCCCCCGCATACCACCATTCCCCTGGTAACTCCCAGGTTGGCCAGCACCTGCGCCAGCGGTTCCACCAAATCACGGCTGTACACGCCTAAGAGCTGCATGGATGCTCCTGCCGGATTGGACAGGGGGCCCAGGATGTTAAAAATGCTTCTGATTCCGATTTCCTTCCTCACAGGGGCCGCATATTTCATGGAAGAATGGTACGCCGGCGCAAACAGGAAGCACATACCGGTGTCCTCCAGGACAGTCTCTGCCTGTTCCGCCGTCAGCGACAGCTCTGCTCCCAGCCGCTCCAGTACGTCTGCAGCCCCGCTCTTGCTGGATACGCTGCGGTTGCCGTGCTTTGCCACCCGTATGCCTCCGGCCGCCGCCACAAATGCGCTGGTGGTGGAAATATTAAAGGTTCCCACCTCGTCCCCGCCTGTTCCCACTATGTCCATGACCGCAAAGGGAGGCGACAGCTTTACCGCCTTATCCCGCATAACAGTTGCGCAGGCCGTAATCTCATCAATGGTTTCACCCTTCATCCTCAGTGCTGTGAGGAACGAGGATATCTGTGCCTGGGTGGCGTTTCCGCTCATGATTTCGTCCATGACTTCCTTTGTTGTATCAAAATCCAGATTTTTATTTTCTACCAATTGGTGAATTGCTTTTTGTATCATAGTCATTCTCCTTTTTACTTAAACCCTGATATTATATTCCTGCTCTGTTCTGGTTTTCACAGGCCACATTCCGTTACATTGCTCTGATATTCAAAAAATTCTCCAGTATCTTCCTTCCATCCGGCGTCAATATGGATTCGGGGTGGAACTGCAGCCCATATACAGGATAATCCCTGTGCTGCACCGCCATGACCTCCCCCTCCATGCAATCCCTGGCCACCACTTCCAGCTCCTCCGGCAGGCTATCCAAAACCGCGGACAGGGAATGGTACCTGGCTGCCGGTATAACGGACGGCAGTCCCTCAAACAGCCGGCATCCGTATCCTGTCCTTCCGGATGCATCTGCCTTGCCCGGAGTGTTATCTTCCTTTATATGACAGTCCAGCCGGATATTGCTCTGTTTGCCGTGCATCAGCTTCTTTGCATGGGCAATGGTTCCGCCGAATGCCTCGCATATTCCCTGATGTCCCAGGCACACGCCCAGAATCGGCATTTTTCCCTTCAGCTTTATGACTGCCTCCTCCAGAATGCCTGCATCCCGCGGATATCCTGGTCCGGGCGACAGAATCAGGTGGCTTGGTTTCATGTTCTCTATATCTTTCACCGTAACCTGGTCATTGCGGACCACCTGTATATCCGGCTCAATGCTTCCAATCATCTGTACCAGGTTATAGGAAAAGCTGTCATAATTATCAATCAATACAATCATCTGTCATCCACCTCCCCTGCCCGAAGGATGGCCTGAATGACGGCCTTTGCTTTGTTTTCCGATTCCTCATATTCCAGCTCCGGCACACTGTCCGCCACAATTCCGCCTCCTGCCTGAACCGTGACCTTTCCTGCCTGTTTTACTGCCATCCGTATGGCGATGCATGTATCCAGGTTTCCTGTAAAATCCAGGTATCCCAGAGCCCCGCCGTATATCCCCCGGGGAACAGACTCCAATTTTTCTATAATCTCACATGCCCGTATCTTGGGAGCACCCGAAAGTGTGCCTGCCGGAAGCAGGGCCTCCACCGCCGAACAGCCGTCCAGTCCGGGTTTTATATTTCCTTCCACCTGGGAACAGATATGCATGATTTTGGAATACCTGTGTATCATCTTGTACTCCGTCACCTCCACGGACCCGAACTCTGCAATGCGTCCAATATCATTCCGTCCCAAATCCACCAGCATATTGTGCTCGGAAAGCTCCTTTTCATCTGCCAGAAGCTCTTCCTCCAGCCTTTTGTCCTCCTCATCCGTTGCACCCCTGGGCCTGGAACCAGCTACCGGGAACGTGGTGAGACGCCCGTTTTCAAGGCGTACCAGGGTCTCCGGGGAGGTACTGATGATTTCATCCTGGTCTATGTTCATGTAAACCATGTAAGGGGATGGGTTCGTGGTTCTGAGAACCCGGTAGGCATTCAGCAGGCTGCCCTCATAGGAGCTGGTAAACTGTCTGGATATAACTGCCTGAAAGATATCCCCGTCCAAAATAAACTCCTTTGTCTTTTCCACCGTGCTGCAGAACGCTTCTTTGGAAACGCTGCAGGAAAAGGATGGTTTTTCCGGTGAGGACAGCCGTTTAAGAGGCGCCGTGTCATTGATAAGAGAGGCCATTTCCTGTATTTCCTCACAGGCTCTTCCGTATTCCTTCATCAGATACTCCAGGCTGCCGGATTTGTTCCCATTTCCCCGGCCTCCACCGTAGTTCTGTCCTTCACAGTGCTGCCGGCCCTCACCGTGTTCCCGGTCCTTTATTCCCGCGTTTTCTGTCCTGCCGGTCTTCATGTTAACCACAATCTGTATCTTCTGTTTCAGGTGGTCATAGGCAATAACCTTGTCAAAGAGCATCAGGTCAAAATCATTGGCCTGGCCTCTGCTGATATGGAGGGTTGGCTCTGCATACTCAATCATGGCATATGCAAAATACCCTACAAATCCGCCGGTAAAGGGCGGCTGTCCTTTCAGCCTGGGCGCCCTGTACTGCGCCAATATCCCGCGAAGCACATCCATGGGACGGGCGGTCTGTATTTCCCCTGACGGGAACCGGCTGATACTGCTCTCAATCTTCACCTTACCGCAGCGGCAGGTAACACGCATCACCGGATTATATCCAAGAAAGGAGTAGCGTCCCCACTTTTCGCCGCCCTCTATGCTTTCCAGAAGATAAAAGCGGCTGCTCCGTTCTGCTATACGTCTGAGCAGGGTTATGGGCGTCACCACATCCGCGTAAACCTCACGGCATATGGGGATGATATCATATTCTCCTGACAGGCTTAAGATTTCATCACAAGCTGGGATTATCATTTACGTTAACTCCTTTCCTTCATGCTGGCTGTTTATTTTCAACCTCTCAATAGTTCCGGGTCCGGGCATCACATTCAATAAAAAAAGAAGCCCTTATCCCTGCCGACTACATCTGTAATCAGCAGGGACAAAAGCTTCTTCCGGCTTCTGCGGTACCACCCTGGTTGGCGCTTATCCGTGACCTGCATTCCCTGCCATCCTGTGGTATGGGAAATTAAAAAGCATCAAGTTAAATTTAACCTGATGCTGTGTCATCGAACAAAGAAATAAAATACGCCCGCTCTGCAACGCACCATCATGCGTTCTCCCTGGTAACGGTGGGATACCCGTCAGCCCATACTCCCATCAGCCCTATCTCTATGCCTCTGGTTTCCAGCTGCCCTCGCAGGTCCATTCAGACTCTAATCCAATGCTCCCTTACACCGGCCGGAAGCTCTCTGCGCCTGGAATTACAATCTTACTTACTCCTACTCAACGGTTTTATATGTTTCGTTGAATGTTGAGCTTATTATAATCAGCTCATTTCCAAATGTCAATGGTTTTTTTCAAAGTTTTTAAATATTTTCCATTTTCTTACTCTTGTCCGGTGAGGACAATCCGACTATTTCCCCCATTGCCTTAACCAGCTTTTCCGTGGTTTCCCGTATATGGGGCGACCCAAATATACCTGACACAATGGCTGCTCCTGCGGCATGGCTGCCGGCCAGCCGGCCTATGTTATCCAGGCAGATTCCCCCGATAGCCACCACAGGAATATCCACACTGTCGCAGATTGCATTTAAGGTCTCCATAGTCATGGGGCGGGCATCTGCTTTTGTATTGGTTCCGAATATGGCCCCGCTTCCCAGATAATCCGCGCCTGCTGCCTGTGCTTTTCTGGCCTGTTCCACTGTCTTTGCCGTAACACCCAGTATACGGTCAGGTCCCAGAAGCCTTCTGGCCTCAGATGCCTCCATATCTTCCTGTCCCACATGGAGTCCGTCTGCATGACAGGCCAGTGCCAGCTCCAGATTGTCATCAATCATAAGAGGCACGTTATATTCTGCGGTAATTTTGCGGATGGCGCAGGCAGTTTCCAGCACTTCCTCAAAATTGCCTTTGTCCAGTTCCTTTTCCCTGAACTGGACCATGGTTGCACCGCCCTCTAATGCCTCCCTCACCTGTTCCGCCAGGGAGTATTTTCCGGTCCAGGATTTATCGGTTACTGCATAAATTAAAAGATGTTTCCTATCGAATTTCAATTTTTTTACCTCTTTCCAATGTCTCGTCATCCAGAAGGCTCATTTTATCCATCAGGTGCATGCGGAACATACCAGTCCCGCCTCCCTGCTCCATGGTCTCCCCGGCCGCCAGTTCACCGCAGAGTCCGTGAGCGCAGAGTGCCATGACCACAGATTCCTCCAACAAGCCTGCCTGTCCCTGTTCTCCATGCAGCCCGCAGAATGCCCCCACAAGCCCGTCCAGCATACAGCCGCTGCCTGTAATCCTGGTCATCCAGGGATGACCGTTTCTGACAATGTACTCTTTTTCTGTTCCTGCAGCCACATCCTCTTTTCCGGTCATCACCACAATTGCTCCGGTAAGGTCCCTCAGGGAACAGGCAATTTCCATACGGCTCCGGACCGTGCCTTGGTTCTCTGAATCCACGCCGCAGGTATTGCCCGCCTCATGACCGCTCAGCTCCAGGTTCAGGGCCCGTATTTCCGCCTCATTTCCCCGGATGACAGATGGCGGGGCCTGGCGGATGATATCAATGGCAGCCTGTCTGCGGAACCGCGACGCAGTGACGCCTACCGGGTCCAGAATAATGGGGTGTCCCATGGCAGCAGCCTTCCTTCCCGCCGCCGCCATGGCTGGTATGGTCTTCTCATCCAGAGTTCCCAGGTTCAGGACAAGGCTGCTGCAGATGGCGGTAACATCCTCCACCTCATGGAGCCCCTGAGCCATAATAGGGGAGCCGCCTGCTGCCAGGACCAGGTTTGCCACATCTCCCGCTGTAACGTAATTTGTTATACAGTGGACCCTGGGAGAGCGTTCCCTCAAGTCCTTCATCCATTGTCTCTGCATCATCACTTTATCCTTTTATGTTATCTTCCCACGGCTTTGCCGGGCTGTACATCCAGATTCAGCATACGCTTCATGTACTGAAATGCCCCGGATTTATACAGCACCCCAATCAGAAACGCGGCAATGACCGTACCGCACATGGTACTCATAAGGAATGGGATTACATAGGCAAAAACAGCTGCTTCCTTCCCCATGACCAGTGTTGCCACCGGATAACAGAGGATTCCTCCCAGTATGCCGGTGCCAAACACTTCCCCAAAATAAGCCAGTGTGAGCCTGCCGAAACGCTGGTACAGATATCCTCCTAAAAATGCGCCTGCCATACTGCCCGGAAACGCCAGCAGACTGCCTGTTCCCAGCAGATTTCTGATAAAGGATGTGCAGAACGCCATACCCACACCGTACCACGGCCCAAGGAATACGCCGGCCAATACATTGGCAAGATGCTGAATCGGGAAACATTTGGATGCCCCTATTGGAATGGAAAAGCCGGATAAGGATACGGCCACCGCTGTCAGCATGGCGCTTACCGCCAGTTTCTTAATGTTTACTTTCATAGTCATACCTCCATGTTTTTACTCGGAGCCCGCCTATCTTCCTGGTGAAGAGGCATATTTTCTGTACAGCGGTCTTCTGCCTGCACAGCAGCATATTGACCGTATAAGCGGCGTATCACCTGCACAGTGAATCTTCATAATAAGGCCAAGCTGCGCAAAAGGCCGCAAAAAAAGCCCATACCGCGCAGGATATGGACTTAAATTATGCATTCAATACACATACATGTCTCATATTTCCCTACGTTGGCATTACCCAAATCAGGTGCGATAGGTCGAAGTTTGATTACTTCCTCTCAGCCTGCTTCACAAGCTCCCTGTTGTCATCTAGCATAGCACCGGAATATTTATTTGTCAATCGGTAATGAATGATTGAACCGGTTTTGAATCTGGGCAGACCGGAACCAACATATAGACGAAGCATATATCAGCCGGATGATAACAGACATGACTGGCGGGAGAGAGGCAGTGCAAATGAATTTACCCCCCCCCCCACCAACGGCCTCAAAATCATAAACCATAACCACATTTCTCAGCGGGTCCACAATCCAGTACTCCCTGACCCCAGCCTGCTCATATTTCACCGGTTTCCTGATATAATCCAGGCTCCTGCTGCTTATTGACACAACCTCCGCCACCAGGTCCGGGGCGCCGTGGTATCCGTTCTTTTTTATTTTGTTCCCATCACACACCGCTATCAGACCGGGCAGGAAATAATTGTAATCATCCCTCTCTAAAATGACAACAGCATGAACTTCTGTCACACATACAATAGACATTCCCCCTGTCCCCACATCCCAAAAAAGATATTGCACCATAACACCGCTGAAAATTCCGGCGAACTGCCGGGCAAGCACTAAGACCTTTTGCGGAGGAACCTCCGCTGAAGTATACCCATAATATCATGATTACCTGCCAAATGCAATTAAAAAAGAGCCTGGGGCCGGACTTTTCCGGCCGGGTTCTGCGCCTGCGGACGTTATGGGCAGAACCTGCGGACTCTATACTTATTACCTGTGAACTATTTTCTTTACTGAACCTGTAAATCGCTTAGTATGCCCTGGCCTCCCTGGTAAGCACCAGTGTCTCTATGGCATAGGCTACCCCATCCTGAATATTGGAACGGGTCTGGCATTTGGCAATACGTTTGATGCTCTCCATGGCATTTCCCATTGCAACCGTATATTTTATATCCATGGACAGCATGGAATAATCATTCTCACTGTCTCCTACGGCCATGATTTCGTCCGGTCCCACACCCCTGGCCGACGCATAAAATGCCAGGGCCCTGCCCTTCTGGGCACAGCTGTGGGTCAGCTCCAGATTGGTGGCAAAGGAGGACGCAACCGCCAGGTCCGGTATACCTGACAGCTTCTCCTTGATTCTGCCCAGGACCTTCCGGGACTCATGGATGACCGATATTTTATAAAATGCCAGTCCCATTTCAAAAAGCTGCTTTTCCTCCGCAAAAGAAAACCGGTCCCGCACTCCCTCATAGGTAAACTCCGCCATGGGAAGCAGTACGTTCCTCTCAAAGCATGCCCGGAACTGCGCCTCATCTGCCGTGGTGTAACTGCCTTTGTCCGTCATGAAATCAAAGATGATGTCCTCCTTTTGGCAGCATTCCAGAATTCCTCTGACCTGTTCCTCAGAAAGCCGTATTTCATCCATAAGCCTTCCGTTCCAATCATACACAGCAGCTCCATTCATGCACACCACAGGCGCCCTGAGTCCGGCCTCCTTAAGGGGTTCCAGTGCATCTATATAACTGCGTCCCGTACAAATCAAAAACTCGGCTCCCGTACTTATAAGCCCTTTCAGTGCACGCACATTCCTCTCTGAAATATGCCCGTCAGGGCGCAGAAGGGTGCCATCCATATCAAGTGCAACCAGTTTAATCATATATTCCTGCCTTCTGTCAAATATTCTGTCATAGCTGCGTATACCTGTCAACCACACTTCTGCACAGGTCCGGCCGGTTGGTAATGATGGCATCCACTCCCTGCTGCACCAGCATTTCCATATGCTGCTCTTCATTCACCGTCCATACATTCACTGCCAGCCCCTGCCTTCTGGCATCCGGTATAAGTGATAAATCCTGCAGGTGATACAGGGCCGGATGCAGGGCGTCCGCCCCAACCGTATGACGTCCATAGGACGCGGCGTCAATCCAGCCGTCCGAGTATAGGAGGCCCGTCCTGCTGTTACCGTCCAACTCCTTAATTTTTACCAGGCTGGGATGGCAGAAGGATGAATAAATCACCCTGTCCTCCATCCCCATGAACGCAGTGAGCGCCAGTACCTTTTTCTCTATCTCAGGGTAGAGTATGATGCCGGTTTTAAGCTCCACATTCACGGTCAGCCCTGTGGGCTTTAACAGTTCATAGACTTCCTTAAGCGTGGGAATCCGGGCATCTTTAAATGCCGGAAACAGTCTGTTAAAAGAAAACCCCTTAAGCTGGGCCAGGGTATAATCCTTTATATACCCCGTGCCGCTGCTCACCCTGTCTATGGTCTCATCATGGGCCACTACCAGCTCTTTATCCCTGCTTAACTGTACATCCAGCTCCACGCCGTCAGCCCCCATTTCCGCCGCCAGCCGGAATGCCTCCAGCGTATTTTCCGGCGCATAAGCCGAAGCGCCTCTGTGGGCCCAAACCTGTGTCTTCATACTCAGTATACCCTCCAATCCATAATTATCATTCATTGAGCAGGTTATATTCCTCAATTGCCTTATTAATCTGCTGCGCCATCTTGGAAGCAGTCTCCTCCGGGCTTACTCCATTGTTGAGCATGTTCTCTATCTCCGTCTCAACCACCTGCCTGGCCTCAGGGAATACACTGAGCAGGGCGCCTGCATGATGCCCGCCTTTTCAAACATATCCTTGTTGTAGTAAAGGAGGGGCGTGGAAGAGTTAAAGGGCATGGAATATAATGTATCACCTACAGTATAATACGCAGCAATGTTAGGTTCAATCTGTGTTTTATCCCATCCGTCCGCATCAATTAAGTCCTATTTCCAGGATTCGGGCTGCCTCCCTCGTCCGTCCCTTTCTCTCCTGCAAATCTACCTATAGATTCTAAATTATCCAGGTAAAATCCAAAAGCAGGTTCGCGTAAAATGGAGGTAAAACCAATAAATCTTACTGGTTGTTCATATATGGAATAATGGATTCGGCTTATATTGAATGCTGAAAATACAAAAAGGATTCTGCAACGCAGCTGTTGTCTGCCTTGCAAAATCCTCTTGATTACTTTGGATTATTGAATTAAAATCCGGAAAATAGTTTTATGCCATATTCAGAATGCGCTTCATCTTCGTGACTTCTCCATCAAGGTGGTTTACCTTTAAATGGTACATCATATTAGGATGCAATTCCTTTAAAGCCTCATCCAGCTTTCGGTCCAGGTTCAAATGTCCCTCTGCAATCAGCTGGATGTTCCTGTTCGTCTCATTTTCTAATGTAATCTCTATGTTTGTAACCCTTTCTTTCAGTACCTGCACGTCTTCTTTCAGTTCCTGCACGTCCTCTTTCAGTTCCTGCACGTCCTCTTTCAGTTCCTGCACGTCTCCTTTGAGTACCTGCACGTCACCTTTCAGCACCTGCACATCTTCTTTGAGTACCTGCACGTCACCTTTCAGTTCCTGCACATCTCCTTTGAGTACCTGCACGTCTCCTTTCAGCACCTGCATATCCCCCTGCAGCGACTGCACATCCTCACCTACCGAGACAAGACCGCCCTCGATTCCCCCTAACTTCTGAAGAATCAAATCCATTTTCTGATTTTCTGTCATTTCCTCATCCTTTCTCTTATGCAATGACGATATCCATTGCAGCATCCAACACCTCTCCAAATATCAGATGCACCGTAAAGGCTAACTCTATTATACTATCCCGGAGGGTCTATTTCCAGATTGAATTTCAAAAATTATATTATTCCTGGTTCATTATCCCGTGATATACAAAACCGCATATTTCATTTGCGGACATGCGGATACCATCAGAAATCTGCCAAAGGACCTAAATGGTTTAAACGGCCAGCCATATGCCCCTCCAACCGCAACGCCCATCTGACGGAACGCAATTTTCCAACACGCTCTAATGCAGACGGCAGGAAACCGTGAATGGGATATGCACCTTGCCTCCGGCTGCACATCCCACTCCATCACAGTTTCCTGCCGCATTTAGGACAGTATTCAAACTCTTCTTCCGTCTCATATCCGCAATTGCTGCATTTTCTCCAGGTCTTATAAGCCCCGCTGTCATAATAGCCCCGGCGGTTCCCCTCCTGTACCAGGGTCAGGTCGGAACTTCTTATGTCCACCTGCTGCCCGTGAAGCAGCGCTTTTCCCACCTCCGGGTCCAGCTCGTAAACAGCATCGCAGCAGGACATTTTAACATAGAACTTTTTATTCCATTTAAACAGGGGAATAAAGAAAAAGCTGAAATACATATAGGTCATAAATACCTGGTAACGCCCGTATCCGCCGCACCGGTCACATATGACAGTCTTCACATAATCCAGTATTTTCTGGCCCTGGCTGATTCCTCCTATGAATATCATTAAATTTATCTCCTATCCTGCCTATATTGCGCTTGTATGTATTCCAAAAGTCCGGGCCGGCAAAAGCCGGCCCAATATTAAAAACCATACGGCAGAGTATATCCCCTGCTACAGATAAGATTTCTTAAGTGCCTTCAGAAGTATCTTAGGCTGCCTGTTGTAAGGCGTCACCGGACAAATCTTCTTCTTCACATCCATAAGGCCGTACACCGCAATGCGTGCCGCGCGTACTGAGTATTCCTCGGTAAATACCATGTCCTCCGGTATCTCCACAAACTGGCTCACCATTGCGAAGTTGGTGGAGCCTGCCGGAATCACCGGCGGCCTGTCGCTCATCTTGCGCGGTTCAAACTGTGCATCCACATAAGGCATATAGCATGGAATTACATTGATAACCGTCTTCATCAGCTCTGCAATCCTGTCCTCCGGAATATGCAGATGATGGAGATATTCATTTAACAGCTCCTGTCCCGTACAATCCTTCATTGGCTTCTTTACATAATCGCCAATGGCTTCTGTGTGCAGTCCATATCCCCAGAATATAGTCTGGTCTGCCGGCTGGTTCACAAAATGAGGCTGTGCCGCAACCACGCTGCTCATAAGCCAGCTGGAATCCTTAAAGGTCATAAGGGCGCCGCTGCCGGGCACATTGCCGGTAAAGTTCTCAATGGTCTTTAAGATATCATCGCCCCGGCAGGTAACGGTAAAGCTGAGCCAGTTAGTCTCCTCAGGCTTGGTAAAGAATGGCTCCGGATTCCCCAGCCCCGGCTTCTTCCCGGCCACCTTGGTCCAGAGTTCTCCGCTGATTGGCTTCTTCTCAGGAGCAGGTGCTGGTTTGTAAAGGCTTCCCAGGGTAGCGCTGTCCGTCATACACGCATTGGTCATAATGCAGATATCACTCTTGTTTAACTGGACCTCCTCGGTCACATAAGAAACCTCAGCCGGCCCGTCTGCATCCTCACCTGAGTCCTCTGTACTCTCCACTTTCTTCTTCAGATACAGGGTTTTCACCGTAATTCCAGGTCCGTCCGTGAAATCTATATCCGTCACTTCACAGTTCTCACGGAAATTGACCCCTGCCTTTCTCAGATAGGTCTCCAGAGGGCGAATCACGCTGTCGTACTGGTTTAACGGCGTCCTGGTAACTCCCTCCAGTGTCTCGATACGGCTGAACTCAAAAATCATGCGGTTCATATACCGTCTGAATTCAAACAGGCTGCTGTACTTCTGGAACGCAAAAGTAGTCTGCCACATATACCAGAAATTAGTCTCGAAAATATGGGGCGTCTCCTTGAACCAGTCCTGAATGGTCAGGTTGTCCAGCTTTTTCTCGTCTGTCATCAGCAGCTTCAGAAGGGCCATGCGGTCAGCCTGGTTAAAGCCCATGGATTTCACATCCAAAATGTTGCCGTCCTTATCCACCAGTCTTGCCTTAGCGCAGGTGGGATGGGCATGGTCAAACTCCAGAATCTCCTCCGTCACACTGTGTCCGGGCTGGCGCAGGGATGGGATGGAACGAAAGAGCTCCCAGAAGTTCTCATAAGTCTCCTCATTGAGCATACGTCCCCCGCGGCATACAAAGCCCTGCTCCGGCGTACCAATGCCGTCATTGCTTCCCCCAAGTATGTGCATACCTTCGTAAACCGTTATCTGGTTGGCAGGAAACTTGCAGTCACGAATCAGATACGCCGCCGCTGCCATGGTGGCCAGGCCGCCGCCCACCAGATACGCCTTCCTGTCGCCGTAATCCCGGTTATTCATCACCGCTTCCTCAATGGCGGCAACCCTCTCATCTTCCTTTTCCTTCCGGCTGTCCTGCAGCTTTTTCACTGCCACACCCACTGCTGCTCCTGCTGCCGCAGCTGTCAGGATTTTACCCACTTTCTTGTTCATCGACTTACCTTCCTTTCTGTTTTATATATAAATTCTCTGATGATACAGATAATTGTCCTTCCAGGATTATTCCCTTTATCCGCCTGAAATACACAGCAGACCCCCGTTTTTGTGCTCCTGGCATAACATTATGAACCGCAGGCCCCGTTTCCCGCTGTCCGGGTAAAATAATTGGACAGGCCGGCAAACTGCTCCAGTGTCAGTGCTTCCCCCCTGACAGAGGCAGGAACTCCCAGGCTCTCAATAGCAGCAGCAATCTGCTCCTTTGTATACGGAACCTCCGGTGAATTATTCAGTCCGTTCTGAAGTGTCTTCCTGCGCTGGTTAAATGAAGCCCGTATAAGGCGGAACATGACCCCCGGCTCGTCCACCTGCACCGGCGGTTCCTGATACCTGGTCAGGCGGATAACTGCAGAACCTACATTGGGACGCGGAATAAAACAGTTAGGCGGTACATTTGCCACGATATAAGGCTTTGCATAATACTGCACCGCCAGGGACAGGGCGCCATAGTCCTTGGAGCCTGGCCCCACCTGCATCCGGTCCGCCACTTCTTTCTGCACCATGACAGTAATATTGTCAATGGGTACATTGCTCTCAAACAATCCCATGATAATGGGCGTGGTGATGTAGTAGGGCAGGTTGGCCACCACCTTAATCGGCCTTCCATCATTATACTCATCCACCAGCCGGTTCATGTCTATCTTCAGGATATCACTGTTGATGACAGTCACATTGGAATAGCCCTTTAAGGTCTCGTCCAATATGGGAAGAAGATTGGTGTCAATCTCAACTGCCACTACTTTTCCTGCGTGTTCTGCCAGATACTGGGTCATGGTACCGATGCCTGGTCCGATTTCCAGCACACAGTCAGCCTCTGTAATCCCTGCGGCGCTTATAATTTTGTCCAGCACATGGGTATCAATAAGAAAATTCTGACCGAATTTCTTCTGGAATGCGAACTGGTATTTCTGTATGATTTCAATGGTATTTTTCGGATTACCCAAAGTTGCCATGTATGATAATTTCCTTTCTGCGGGCCGGATCCGGCCCTCTTTTAAGAGTAATGGATTCCCGTCCAAAAGTCAATGCCTGGGCAAAAGAACAGGAAAAAAAGAAGCGCTGTATATCGTACAGGTTCTTTCTGGACTTTGGGTATTCCTTATAAAACATTAGCTGGTATCGGTTCGA
>NZ_SPHO01000001.1:171145-754620 GCF_005845215.1 Clostridium sp. 1001271st1 H5 | reverse complement strand
GGAGGATAGAAGAATCTTTCCGGATTATGAAATCACAGTTGGATGCGAGACCGGTATATCTGCAAAAAGAAGCAACGATTACCGGACATTTCCTCATCTGCTATCTCACTGTACTGCTGACAAGACTATTACAGATATACGTTCTGGGAGATCAATATGGCACAGAAGAAATCTTTGATTTTATACGTGATTTTAGAGTAGTAAAAGTATCCGATCGAAAGTACATAAATCTAACCAGAAATTCATGCTTCATAAAACAACTGGCTGCTAAAACTGCGCTTCCACTTACGTCCTATTTTCTTGGAAACGAAGACATAAATAGAGTGCTAAGTCATAGGTTCTAACCCATGGCTTAGCACCATTTTTTTAGTTCAACTCCGAAAGACAGGTATTATGCTATATTTGAGATCAAAATTCAAGTGGATTGTTCCAAAAGCCTCCAAAACCCATAGCGCATGTCTGCGAAAAAGGGCCTGAATACAGATTTTAAACGGTTATTTCTGCTGCCCGCGCTCCCGCCCGTCAATCATGGCATAGAGCTTCCCCAGTGCTTCCTTGATGCCGCCCACCTGGTTGATAAGGCCTGCCTCCACTGCCTGGGAACCAACCAGCACAGTGCCCAGGTCCCTGGTGAGCATCTTTGTATTATGCATCAGCTCCCTCAGCTGGTCATAGGCAATATCGGCATGGTTTGACACAAAGGTCAGGATGCGGTCCTGTATCATTTCGAAATATTCGTAGGTCTGGGAGGTGCCTATGACCATTCCTGTCATCCGCACCGGATGAATCATCATGGTCCCGGAGGGCACGATGAAGGAATAGTCCGTGGACACGGCCAGAGGAACTCCGATGGAATGGCTCCCCCCCAGCACCAGGGATACGGTGGGAAGGCTGAGGGACGCTATCATTTCCGCGATGGCAAGACCTGCGTCCACGTCCCCTCCCGATGTATTGAGCAGAACCAGAAGTCCGTCCACACTGTCATCATCCTCTATTTCGGCCAGCTTCGGCAGTATATGGTCGTATTTCGTGGTTTTGCTGCTGCCGGAGGAATTCTCATGTCCCTCCACCTCCCCAATAATGGTAATGAGATGGATTTTCCTCTGCCTGCGGTTGTCCTCCAGGATAACCTGGCCGTATTCTTCCAGCTTATTGTCTTCCTTTTCCTCTATTTCCTTTTCAAGCTTCTTGGCCTCGTCGTCCTGCTGGCGTACCTGGCCGTTTCCGTCCTCCACCTGATTGTCTCTCTTTTTTCTGTTATTTTTTCCTTGTCCCATAATCAAACCACCCTTTCGTGAACATTCTTCAATTAAGGATAGTCTGCTCCGGGAACCATAAAATATGCGCTGTCTTTCACATAGTTTCAGCGCAAAATAACCGGCCAGCATAGACTGCTGACCGGCTTTTTAAATAAATATAATGTTTTAAGTCCGACTGCCCGTAACATCCCCGGCCTGAAATCCGGTTTCGTCCTAGTCGCCCAGCACATTCCTGATAGCCACCGGCGACCTGTAATTCCAGGTGGAAATCTTGATGCCGCTCTTCCGGCTGGCTGCGTGGACTACCTGGCCGTTGCCGATGTAGATGGCCACATGGTTCACCTGCCCGCCGCTGCCTGCGTAGAATATCAAATCGCCCGGACGCATGTTGCCGGAGGTTACCGCCTTGCCCATCTTGGCCTGGGAGCCGGAATAATGGGGCAGGGATACGCCGAACTGCCTCATGACCTGCATGGTGAATCCGGAACAATCCACGCCCTTTGTCAGGCTGGTTCCGCCCCATACATACGGGTTGCCCACAAACTGAAGGGCATAGTTCACTACCTTGGAACGCCTGGAGGCAGCATTGTTGGCCGCCACTTCGGCAGGTGAGAACTTGATGGCCTCGTTCAGTGCATAGCGCACCTCCACGTTGTTGTCCCTGGTGGAAATAAATGCCTTGTCCACCTTGCTTCCGTCCTCTTCATCCACGGAATCCAAATCAATCTCCACCCAGCCGTCCAGCTGAGCCACAACCGGATAACGTTCATCCTTCACAATCTGGGTCCAAATCTTGGCATCGGTGTTGGGCTCTGTGCGGACGTTCAGCACATCCGTGTTGATAACCGCCTTAAGGGTGGCATTCTGCATGGCTATGTCCTTTGCCTCCTGGCCTGTGGCCGTGTACTGGGGGTCTGCGGAAATATAGCCGATAATGGGTCCTGATTTAATCTTATACCAGCCGTCCAGGGTCTCCAGTATCTCGCCCGCCGCCTTGCTGGTCATCTTACCGATAATCTTGCCGTCTGCCTTCGGCTCCTGGCGCACATTCAGGTAGTTGTTCACCTTGGATATGACCAGGTTGTCATACTGGTTAATAGCCATGGCCTTCATATCCAGCTTGCGTCCTTCGTTCAGGGAATAGGCCACCTCAGCATATTCAGAGGAAATATATCCCTCCTCAATCTGAATCCAGCCGTCCTCCAGTCCCTTGACCACGTAGCGCTCGCCCTTTAGTGCCTGTCCGATGACATTGCCCGGGTCCAGGGCAGGAGCCTGGCGTATGTTCAGGTTGTCGGCCGTCACCGTTGCCCGCAGCTTCACAAGCTCCCTGGCCTTTTCCCTGGCTTCATCCCCGGTCAGAAGGTACTGGTTGCTGATATAACCCTCCACTCCGCCGGACGTAATGTGGGACCAGTCCCCCTCCGTGGCCAGAATCTCACAGGCTCCGTCCCCTGACAGCTTTCCTATAATCTTGCCGTCTGTGCTGGGAGCCTCCCTTATGTTCAGATAGCCGGACACCTGCACGATTCCCAGATTGCTGTAGGAATCAATTACATGGTCAATCTCCTGGGCTTCCTTACGGGCAGCTTCCTCCTCAGGAGAAACACTGGCCGGAACAGCCTGGGCCGGGGTGGCGTTTTGCGCCTGTCCCGTGGGGGCCGGTCCCGCTGCTCTGCCGGAAACCGGCTTTTTGACTGCCTTTACTCCGAACACGATGATTCCCACTGCCACAATGGCAGCCAGCAGGAGCACCAGGTATCTGGGGTCCAGCTGTTGATTCCGTTTTTTTCTGGCCTTATTCAGGCTCGATAGATAATCCTTATGTTCAAGCATGATTATAATAGTCTCCAACTCATTTTTCGCCATAAAAGCTCATATAGCGTAAAGTATATCATAAAAACAGACTCGAAAATGTGAAAAATTTCTTAAATTTTGCCGGTCCCCGAAGTATTTACGTGAAATGCCCCGGAAACCGGCAATTTAAGCGGCTTATACGGATTACTTTGAAAGCAGCATGCGGTCGTTGGCAAACTGTCCGCCGCTGGCCTCTGCAAACTTGGCAAGAAGGTCCTCTACGGTCAGATTCTGCTTATCCCTGCCGGACACATCATAGATAATATGGCCGTCATTCATCATGATAAGGCGGTTTCCTATCTGGATGGCATCCTTCATGTTATGGGTTACCATCAGGGCTGTCAGGTTCTGCTCCGTCACCATCTCATTGGTCAGGTCCAGCACCTTTTTGGCTGTCTGCGGGTCCAGAGCAGCCGTGTGCTCATCCAGCAGAAGCAGCTTTGGCTTTTGCAGGGTTGCCATGAGCAGGGTCAGCGCCTGTCTCTGACCGCCTGACAGCAGTCCCACCTTGCTGCTCATGCGGTTCTGAAGGCCCAGGCCCAGCCTGGTTAACAGGTCGTGGTAATAGTCCTTTTCATTGGCCCTGATTCCCCAGCCCAGCCCTCTTCTCTGGCCTCTTCTGAATGCCAGGGCCATGTTTTCCTGTATCTCCATGCCGGCTGCCGTGCCCTTCATGGGGTCCTGGAACACCCGGCCGATGTATTTGGCCCGCTTATATTCCGGCTGCCTGGATATGTTCACGCCGTCAATCTCAATCTTTCCGGAGTCAATGGGATACACGCCGGCTATCATGTTGAGCATGGTGGACTTGCCCGCGCCGTTTCCGCCGATTACCGTCACAAAATCCCCGTCGTTCAGGGTCAGGTCAATGCCGTTCAGCGCCTTTTTCTCATTGATGGTGCCCTTGTTGAACGTTTTTCGCACATTTGTCATTACCAGCATTATGCATTCCCTCCTTCCGAGTATTCTTTGTAGGTCTTCCATTTGTTGGCAGCCACCGGGATACAGAGGGCCAGTGTAACCACCACCGCAGACAAAAGCTTCATATAGTTGGGATTCATGCCCATCTTGATGACAAAGGCACGGATGACAAAATAGATAACGGAACCAATGACTGCCGCCGACAGCTTAAGGGCAAAATTGCGGAACCAGCCAAAGAGCACCTCACCGATAACAATGGCTGCCAGGCCAATGACAATGGCTCCGGTACCCATCTGGATATCCGCATATTTCTGGCCCTGGCATACCAGGGCGCCGGACATGCCCACCAGACCATTGCTGAGCATCAGCGCCAGCAGTTTTGTCCACTTGGTGTTGACGCCCAGGGCGCGGACCATGTCCTCATTGTTTCCCGTGGCCCTCAGGGCGCTTCCAATCTCCGTTCCAAAGAACCAGTACATAACCGCCACCATCAGGATGGCTGCCCCGATTCCAATGACCTGGGATGCCTGGGCCTGGTTGAAACCGGTGGCAGATGAAACCATGGTTACCATGGACTTGGACTTGAGAAGGGGGATGTTGCTGCTTCCTCCCATAATCCAGAGGTTGATGGACCACAGGGATATCTGGGTCAGGATTCCCGCCAGAATGGACGGTATCTCAAAGACCGTGTGCAGGATGCCTGTAACAAAGCCGGCCAGCATTCCCGCCAGGGTGGCTATGGCCAGGGCCGCCAACGGGTTCATTCCCCTGTTCACAATCAGGGTGGCACAGACGCAGCCTCCCAGGGCAAAGCTTCCGTCCACAGTCAAATCCGCAATATCCAGAAGCTTGAAGGTGATGTACACCCCCAGCACCATGATTCCCCAGAGCACGCCCTGTCCCACTGCATCCAGCAGATTCGGACCCATGCCCTGCATCAGATTCGCAATATTCATATTTTATATTTACCTCCGTTCCTGTCTCTGTTCCTTTGTGTGATTCGATTTTGTAAATAGCTTGCCCAAACCGCCGTTCCTCCGGGCCTTACAGCTTGAGCAAACCATCTACCTGCCTGCGGGATACCATTTTATCCAATGACCGAAAAGAGGGTGCTGCAGGCCAGAACGGTTTCCGCCGTCTCTGCCCCGCAGCACCGCCTGTATGGTCTGAGCTGCCTGACTGATTATTTTAAGCCGGATACATCAATCCCAAGGGTCTGGGCTGTCTCCTCATTCACTGTCAGCTCGCACTTCTCAACCGGCAGGTACTCGATGGGCATATCGGCCGGTGACGCTCCCTCAGTAAGGATTTTTACTGCCTGCTGGCCGGTCATGTACCCTAGCTGGTAGTAATCAATTCCGTATGTAGCCAGTCCGCCGTTCTGTACCATGCCAGCCTCGCCGCAGATAACAGGCAGGTTGTTGTCTCCTGCCACCATTCCCACGGTAGCCATGCCTGCTGCAATTACATTGTCCGTAGGTGCGTACACTGCATCCACGGCGCCTACCATGGACTGCACCACGGTCTGAATCTCATTGGAGCTGGAAACCGTATATTCTTTGCTCTCCATGCCTGCTGCTGCAATGGCTTCCTTGGCCATGTCAGCCTGAATCTTGGAGTTGGACTCTGCGGAGCAGTAAAGCACGCCAATTGTCCTGGCATCCGGAACCAGCTGCTTAAGCAGGTCAATCTGCTCCTTCACAGGAGTCAGGTCAGAGGTTCCTGTTACATTGGCTCCCGGCTTTTCATTGGTGTCAACCAGGCCGGATTCAGCCGGGTCCGTCACTGCGGTCACCAGGACGGGCGTATCCTCCACAGCGCCCACCATGGCCTGTGCAGCCGGTGTTGCGATGGCCAGAATCAAATCCTTTTTCTCATTTGCAAACTTGGACGCCACTGTCTGGCATGCTGACTGGTCGCCGGAAGCATTCTGCTGGTCAACCTCGTAGGCGATTCCTGCGTCGTCCAGGGCTGCGATAAAGCCCTCGTTGGCAGCGTCCAGGGCTGTGTGCTGTACCAGCTGGAGCACGCCAATCTTATAGGTGGTTCCCTCTGCCTGTGCAGCGGTCCCGTCCTCTGTTCCCGCTGTTGTCTCCTCTGCCTGTGCAGCCGTATCTGCTGCTGTCTCCTGGGCCTGGGTGGCGGCTGCCGTTGTTTCAGCCGTATTGCCTCCGCAGGCAGTCATGGACAGAACCATGGCGCCCGCTATAACCAGGGACATGAGTTTCGATGTCTTTTTCATCATACTATCTCCTCTTTCCGCTTAAGAATTCGTCCCCTGCCGGGACTTTTCCTATCATACTACAAAAAAATTGCCTCGTCAATTTTATTACTTTAAATTTCTGTGATTTTAAAGTAATAAAGTGAAAAACTGCTATTTTTTACAGAAATTACCTTATTATTTTTTCATGTCAAGAGGAATGGCAACGGTAAACTCAGTGCCCTTGTCCAGTTCAGAGGTCACATGGATGGTCCCGTGGTAGAAACCCACAATATGCTTTACAATGGAAAGCCCCAGTCCCGTACCGCCCTGTTTCCGGCTGCGGCCCTTATCCACCCGGTAAAAGCGCTCGAATATGCGGTCCAGGCTCTCCTTGGGAATTCCCACACCATTGTCCTTTACCTTTACCACCATGTCTCCTCCCTGCTCACCCACCGTAATCCACACCTGGCCTCCGGGCCGGTTATACTTGATGGCATTGGTGGCCAGATTGGTAAACAGCTCCTTCATCTGCTGCAGGTTTGCCCGGATACACAGGGGCTTGCAGTCCACATGGAGAAATACCTGGCAGGAGGCGGCCAGGGGCTTTAAGCTGTCCATGATTTCCTGGAGAAGCACGCTGACTCTCACTTCGGAGAACACCACCTCGGCGTCCATGGATTCCAGCCGGGATATCATCAGGATATCGTTGATAAGCCCGGTCATTCCGGCTGCCTCCTTTTTGATTCTCTTTGCAAAATCCAGCTTCATGCCCTCATCCTGTATCATACCGCTCTCCAGCAGTTCCGCATAGCCCTGGATGGAGGTGATGGGAGTCTTGAGCTCATGGGATGCATTGCTGAAAAATTCCTGGCGTATCTGCTTTTCCTTTTCTATCTGGCTTAAATATTCCTTCACGTCCTTTGACATGTTCATAATGGTTTCGGCAATCACGTTGATTTCAGGGTACTGGCAGCTTTCAAACTGAAGCTCCGTGTAATCCCCCTTTACCTTCATCACTGCTTTTGAGATATTGCGCAGAGGCCTGGTGACCGATGACACAAAGCGCCGGGTGGTCACCACGGAGCAGGCCATGGCCATGAGGAAACTTAAAATGGCTGCCGGAAACAGCATGGGAAGGTATTCCTGCATGCCGGAGTAGGGAACGGCCAGCCGGAGTACCATGTCCGAATAATCAGACCGGCAGGCCACATAGAGCATGGTCTTTCTCAGAGTGGTGGAATAGCGCCTGGCATACCCCTCCCCGTGCTCCACGGCTGCCCGCACTTCCTCCCGTCCCAGGTGGTTGTCCAGGTACTCTGCGTCCGCGTCTGAATCCGTTACAACTGTACCGTCTGTCCTTATGAGGGTCACCCTGCTGGAATCCTGGTCCGTAAACGCCTCCAGCCGCTCCATCTGCTCCATCAGGTCCCTGTCATAATCCAGAATGCTGTCCACGGCCTTAATGGTGTAGGTCATATCATTTTTGGAATTTCTCAGCATCATCTCGCTGCTGGCAATATAAAAGATGACGCTGTTAATACACAGCGCCGCCAAAAGTACCAGGATAAATCGTTCCAATAATGCCTTACGCATATCTTCCTCCTTGGTTTCCTGTCATGTTGTCCCACCTTGTTTATTTCACCCGGCTGCCGCAGCCGGTCACTTCACCATACGGTAGCCCACGCCCCGGACTGTCTTGATACAGCCGCCTCCCTCTTCTCCCAGCTTCTGGCGAAGGGTGCGGATGTGCATGTCAAGGGTCCTGGTCTCTCCGTCGTACTCGTATCCCCATATGCGGTTGAGCAGTTCATCCCTGGTCACCACCCTGGACTGGTTTTCCAGCAGGTAGACCAGCAGTTCAAATTCCTTCAGGGTAAGCTCTGTCAGGCGGCCGCCGCTGGACACCTCCCTGGTCTTCCGGTTGACCTGGATGCTCTGGTAGGACAGCACATCCCGGTCTTCCTCCCGCTTCGTCCTGCGCAGCAGGCTGCGGATGCGGGCCGACAATTCCAGCACTCCAAAGGGCTTTACCATGTAATCATCTGCCCCGCAGTCCAGGCCCACCACCTTGTCAAGCTCCTTTTCCTTGGCGGTCAGAAGCATGATGGGCACATACTTAAGCTGCTCCGTATTCCTTACCTCCTTGATGGCCTCTGTCCCGTCCATCCCCGGAAGCATCCAGTCAAAGATTGCCAGGTCCGGCTTTTCCTCCCTCATTCTGGCCAGGCCTTCCTCTGCTGTCTCAAACCCCTCCGCTGCATAGCCAAAGCCCTCCAGGGCAATTTTCAACAGATTCCTGATGTTTTCGTCATCCTCTATAATATAAATCCGTTCCATTATCCAAATACCGCCTTTCCCGGCATACCAGCCTATGTAAACAGCATACCAGACAGAAGTAAAATCCACCTCATGGGAATGTAAAACTTGTGTAAAGCTTTTCCCGCTACAGGACTTCCTTATACACCCGCAGCACATTTTTATAGAACACAGCTTCTATTTCCGAGGCTGTAAAGCCCTCCTTTTCCATGGCATCCGCCAGCATGGGCAGTCTGCCGGCGTCCCTCATCTCCAGCGTTCCGCTGATTCCGTCAAAATCAGAGCCCAGTCCGATACAGCCAATGCCGCCAATATTCCTTATGTGCTTCATGTGCATAACCATGTCGGATATGCGGCTGACCGGTTCTTCCCCCGGTCCGAAATCCCGCAGGAAGGCGGTACAGTAATTGATGCCCATAACGCCTCCCCTCCCGGCCAGAGTACGTATCATGTGGTCTGTCAGATTCCTTGGATGGGAGGCAATGGCCCTGGCATTGGAATGGCTGGCCACAAGGGGCTTTCCGGTATGCCGGAACACATCCCATATGCCCGCGTCATTCAGGTGGGAGATATCAATCACCATCCCCAGGCGCTCCATTTCCTCCACAAAGGCGATTCCGGTATCCGTAAGACCATGCTCTGTATCCGGCGCCATCCTGAAGGTACCGTCCTCCCGGGTTATCCTGGCATTGGGATATGCCAGTTCGTTGGGATAGTTCCAGGTCAGTGTCATCATGCGCACCCCAAGCCGGTAAAAATCCCGCAGAAACGCGGTTTTGCCCTGGCAGGTTCCGCCTTCCTCCACCGTGATGAGGGCTGACATCTTTCCCTGCTCCCAGTTCCTGCGGATATCCTCATAGGACCTGACGATTCCTATGATATCCTCATGGGCCTCCATCTCCAGGTAAAAGGTGTCCAGAAGCTCCATGCAGTATTCAAAGGGCCTTCCCATGGCTTGTTCCAGATTGACATACAGGGCAAAATTCTGCAGCCCGTAATCCCCGGCCTGCATCTTTCTCAAATCCAGCATCAGCTGGTTTTCAAGTATGGATACCCTGCCTCCCTTCTTATGGTCCTTATAAATTTCCGCGATGGTATCGCAGTGCATATCCACAACCTTCATAACCCCTGTCCTCTTTCCTGTTCTTTTGTATTCCCAATTTATTCCCGCGCAGCCGGAAATATTCGGTTCCCCCACACTATGTTCCAGTCTATACTGATTGTCTGCTTCTGTCAATCGGCCGGATTTGCCCCTGAAAGGATTTCCCTTGCGCGGCTGATTGCATCGTCAATGCGGGGCGCTATGTTCTCCCTTCCGATTTCCCTGTCAAATCCCGCCTTCTCCATCACGGACATGGGCTGCTCGTTTACATGGGAGAGAATCATGGCAATGCGGGCCTTGCGGCACCTCTCATTCAGCTTCTTAAGGCTGTTCAGTGCAGTGGCATCCATGGCCGGAACACTCCTCATCCGCAGAATCAGCACCTTCTTGTCCGAATCCAGCGGAATCTGTCCGATTTTGTCCGCAGCGCCAAAGAACATGGGTCCGTTCACCTCAAACACCATGGCCTGTCTGGGCACCGGCTTCAGGTCAATGCGCTCCCCGTCCGTGCTCTCCTCGTAATCCTCTGCATATTTCCATCCGTATATGTCAGATACGTCCGCCATGCGTTTCATGAACAGCAGACAGGCAAGGGCCAGTCCCACGCCAATGGCCATGACCAGGTCAAACACAACGGTGAGGAAAAAGGTCAGCACCAGCACTGCGGTGTCGCTTTTGGGAGCAGTCCGCACCACATCGGCAAAGGAGCGCCACTCACTCATATTATAGGCCACCATAAACAGGATGGCTGCTATGGCAGGCATGGGTATCAGGGCGGCATAAGGCATGAGAAATACCAGAATCAGCATAAGCACAGCCGCATGGACCATGCCGGCCACCGGGCTGCGTCCCCCGTTCTTTATGTTGGCGGCTGTTCTCGCAATGGCGCCTGTGGCCGGAATGCCCCCAAAAAGCGCTGACGCCGCATTGCCCACTCCCTGGGCCACCAGCTCCATATTGGAATTATGCTTTCCGCCTATCATTCCGTCTGCCACCACGCAGGAAAGCAGGGACTCAATGGCTGCCAGCACAGCTATGGTAATGGCGTCCGGCATTACCTTCTGCACCAGACCAAAGCTGACAGCAGGCAGACGGAAGGCGGGCAGTCCGGAGGATATGGTATACAAATCCCCTATGGTGTTGACCTTAAGGTCCAATGCCTTTACAAGCACCGCTGCCGTGGCAACGGCAATCAGGGACGGCGGCACCTTTTTAAAGAACCTGGGCCACAGGATGAGAATCATCAAAGATACGGCTCCCACTGCCAGGGCCTGAGTGTTCAGGGTGCCTATGCAGGTGATGACCTGCATAAGCTTCTCCATGGTCTCCACCGGTGATTCCCGGAAGGTAAGTCCCAGAAAATCCTTAATCTGCCCGATGAAAATAGTCACTGCAATTCCGGTGGTAAATCCGGTGGTAATGGTATACGGAATGAACCGAATCAGGCTGCCCAGACGCAGGAAGCCCATGATAATGAGAATGAGGCCTGCCAGGATGGTGGCCACTGCCAGCCCTTCCATTCCGTTCTTTATGACGATACCTGCCACAATGGTGGCAAAGGCCGCTGTGGGTCCTGCTATCTGCACCTTGCTGCCGCCTAAAAACGAGATGACAAACCCGGCTATGATGGCTGTATAAAGCCCCTGTTCCGGTGTGACCCCTGAAGCCAGGGCCAGGGCAATGGACAGGGGAAGTGCAATGATGGCCACAATAACTCCTGATACTGCGTCTTTTGTGAATTGTTCCTTTGTGTACTGTTTCATGGACAGAAACAGCTGGGGTGTAAGCGTCTTCATTTTAACTTTATCCTTTTCGTGTTTATAAAATGTTAATACTTTTTTAATATAGCGAAAGGACGGCCCCATATCAATTGTTTTCCGCCATGTTTCCAATCTAATACAAAAGCAGCTGCCGGATTCAGTCCCGGCAGCTGTTCATCATTCGCTTCTCAGTGCGTCTATTGGGTTCAGATTAGCCGCGCGGCTGGCCGGCATATATCCGAACAGCAGCCCGATTCCAACGGATACGCTGAAGGATATGATAACGGCTGATAAGGTGGGGGTGGCCGACACTCCCACGGCAGCTCCCACCACGGTGGTGGCAACACAGCCCACCAGGATTCCGATAACGCCTCCCATGGAACTGGTCACCGCCGCCTCAATAACAAACTGCCGCATAATAGTTCCCTTATCCGCCCCCAGGGATTTGCGGATGCCGATTTCCCTTGTCCGTTCCGTCACTGATACCAGCATGATGTTCATGACGCCCACACCA
The DNA here is from genome assembly GCF_005845215.1 of Clostridium sp. 1001271st1 H5. Taxonomy (GTDB): domain Bacteria; phylum Bacillota; class Clostridia; order Lachnospirales; family Lachnospiraceae; genus Enterocloster. Next base: position 742,688 of record NZ_SPHO01000001.1, on the reverse strand, counting down.
GCCACCAGCAGGGAAATGCCCGCTATACCGCCTAACATGCCGCTCATCATGGCAATCTGCTCATTCAGGGAATCCAGCATCTCACTCATGGCCGTCACACGGTACAGGTCCTCATCCTTAAAGGTTTCGTACAGGAAATTCTTGATAACCGCAGTGCACTGGTCCGCCTTATTGGTGTCAAGAGCCGTGAATGTGTAGTTGTTAATGTTTGCATTTCTGGACATCTTCACAGCCACGCTGTAGGGAATCCACACAAAATCATCGGTTCCCCCGTCCTCCATGTTATCCTCGTCCTGTGCCTCCGCCACACCTATGATTTTAAAGGCGTAGCCGTCTATCTTAAGGGTCTGCCCAATGGCGTTCTGCGCACTGCCGTAAAGCTCATTTGCCACATACGCGCCTATGACGCACACCTTTTGCCGGGAGACAATATCCGAATAGGCGATGTTCCTGCCCGTCTCCAGGTCATAGGACTTGATTTCCAGATACTGTTCACTGCGGCCCGCCACGGATGTGGATGTCATGGATTCATCCCCGTATTTGATGGTGGAGGACAACGTCACATTGGGACTCAGTTCCCCGAACAGGTCTGTATGTTCCTCATAAAATGCATACATCCGGTCCACATCCAGGGAGCGGGAGGCCAGGTTGGTTACATTTACATTAATCTGGTTCACTCCCATACTGGCAAAGCTTTCCACCACGCTGCCCATATATCCGTTGACCAGACTTACCAGTATGATAACCGCGGCCACGCCGATGATGATTCCCAGCATGGTCAGGAATGAACGCATCTTGTTGCCCCAAATGCTTTTCAGGGCCAGCTTAAATGATTGCAGCATAGTCTTTTACATCTCCGTCAAAATTAATCTGCCCATCCTTTATCCTGACCACCCGCCTGGCTTCCATGGCAATGGCATTATCATGGGTAATCATCACAATGGTGTTTCCCTCCTCATTGAGCTGTTTGAGGAATCCCAGCACATCACGGCTGGTCTTGGAATCCAGGGCTCCGGTTGGTTCGTCAGCAAGTATCAGGGAAGGATTTCCGGCCAGGGCCCTGGCAATGGACACTCTCTGCTGCTGGCCGCCGGAGAGCTGGTTGGGCATGTTCTTCCATTTTTCCGTCAGCCCTACTTTTTCCAGGGAAGCCATGGCACGTTCCCTGCGCTCTGCATTCCCCACCCCTGCATACAGAAGAGGAAGCTCCACATTCTCCAGTATGTTAAGCTTGGGCAGCAGGTTGTACTGCTGAAAAATAAAACCAATCATCCTGTTGCGGATGCGCGCCAGCTGTTTGTCATCCATGATTCCCACATCCTCGCCTCCCAGAAGATATTCGCCGTCCGTGGGCACATCCAGAGCTCCTATGATGTTCATGAGGGTGGACTTGCCGCTTCCCGACTTGCCTACAATGGCCACAAACTCGCCCCGGTCTATCTTCAGGTTGATATCGTCGTTGGCCCGCACCTCTTCCCCTCCAAGATAATATATCTTATGGATATGTCTCAGCTCAATGAGAGCCTCTTCCTGACTGGTTTTGTCCATCTGCCACCAATTCCTCTCTGTCCTGTTCACGTCCCATTCAGGCCGGACTTACGTACGTAACGTTTTCTCCGCCTGACGGTTACCTGCCCGGTCTAACGGTTTCCTCCGGTCCCTCCGCGGTTTCCTCCCCCGCCGGACCCGCTGCGGTTTCCGCCGCCCATGTTTCCGCCTCCGCCGGGCGGACCGCCCATGCCGCCGTCCATCATCATCATGACGCTGCTGGTGCTGTTTTTGCTGGATTCAGACACATATACCACGTCGCCTTCCGAAAGGCCGCTTATGATTTCCACATATGTATCGCTTGCCAGACCTGTCTCCACCTTGACGGAACGGAATCCGGCAGGCACAGGTCCCTGCTGTTCAGTCACTGTGTCGTCCTTCACATAGACCTGGTTGCCTCTCATCAGCGCATCCACCGGTATGGCCAGCACATTATCCGCTTCCTCCAGGGTTATGACCCCGTCCACATTCATACCGGGCAGCAAATCCCCCATGTCATCCAGGGTAACGGTCACCGGATAGGTGCTTACCCCGTTGGAGTAGGTGCTCTCCAGGCTTACATTGGTCACTGTGCCTGAAAATGTCTGACCCTCAAAAGCGTCGGCCGCAACCTCCACCTTCTGGCCCACCTTTACCTTCTTGATATCCAGCTCATCTATGGACATCTCAAATGTCAGGCTGGACAAATCATAAATGGTGGCCAATACTGTGGTGCTGGAGCTGTTCTTGGTTATATTGTCTCCCACCTTAAAATTCTTTGTAATAACCTGACCGGAGATAGGCGCCTTTATGGTGTAATTATCATAGCTGTCCTGGGTGCTGTCCAACTTGTTCTGGGCCGACTCCACGCTCTCCTCCGCCTTGTCCAGCGCATCCTTGTAATTCTGAATCAGTTTATCCGCTGATTTATCTGTCATCTTAAATACAGGTGTTCCCCTGGTAACATAGTCGCCTACATTTACCAGAAGTGATTCCACCTCCACGCTGGCTGACAGGTCGGCATTCATGGTAGTGTCCACTGATGCCTCAAACACCCCATCCTCACTGCCTGTAAATTCCCCAATCCTGGCCGTGGCTTTCATGGATGTGGTCAAACCTCCGGGGTTCGGAACCAGTATGGTAACCACCCGCACCAGCCGTCCGCCTGTCAGGACGGTTTCCTGGTTTGCCACTGCCTTAACCGTTCCCGCCGCCTGTTCCCCCGTATCCGTCAGGGTGACTGCCGCAGGCATTCCGGCTCCTATAACAGCTGCTTCCCCGGATAAAAAAGGGATTCTTATTTCCATCACGTCATCGCTGTAAACGTCAGCCAGCTTGGTGTTGCCGCTCACCTTATCCCCGGGGCTGATATACAGTTCCTTGATATATCCTGTGTCGGTGGCTTTGTATGTGTTTCCGCTGTAATCACTCAGGGCGTCATTATAATCTTCCAGGGCATCCTCATAGGAGGACTGGGACCTGGCCAGGGAATTAACTGAGCTGGTCAGCTGGGACTCCATGCTGGACTTGTCAATTTCATAGAGCACCTGGTCCTTCTCCACCTGGTCTCCCTCTTCAAAGCCAGCGGACAATACCTCTCCTTCCACCATGGAAGTAATGCTGTATGTGTCTTTGGCCTTAAGGGTTCCCGATGAGGACAGTTCCGAGGTAATATCCCTGCGTTCCACCGCAGCCGTATTATGGGACTGTGCCTGGGCAGTGGCTGCCTTTGCCTTCATGCCTCTTAAGGTCATGGCCCCGGCGGCCCCGGCTCCCAGTATCAGCAGGAACACAACGGGCTTTACCCATTTTTTCTTTCCGTTTCCGCCCTTCCTTACCTGGGCAGCGGCTCCAGGCGCTGTATCTTTCTGAATTTTGCCCGGAGAGGGCTTTAAAAAGCGCAGGATGCCTTTCTTCTTCTCTTCCATACCGCACCTCACCCTTAATATTCTATGGCGTCAACTGCTGTGTAGCTGCTGCCGCTCTTATTGCATACCATGACCACTTCGTCTCCTACCTCTATGCTGCCATAGATGGAAAACAGGTATTGAAGCTCCGAGGAATTCAGGCTGATGGTGAGATATCCGTCCTCGTCAATTCCATCCTCCCCAAAATCACCGTCCGAATTGTCGTCATCAATCTCCAGGCGGATGGATGTGGGGGTCATCACGTCCGTGGACTTATAATAAATGTTCTTAACCTCGCCCTTTAACAGCACATAGGCGTTGTTGCCCTCCAGGTCATCGTCATCCCACCCCCTGGTGGTGTAGGCCCATATGGTCCTGGACTTTACATTGTAGTAGACAACGGCAAAGCCTGCATCCTGCTGGGATGTCTTCACTGCCTCCAGTGTGCTGGCTGTTCCGTTTAAAAACACATTGGCGTTTTCCGAACCGAAGGGCACGGACTGAATTACGCTGAAGCCCTTGCGCACCAGGATGGGTCCCTTGCGCTCATCATCCAGGATGGTAATGGGATTGATTTCCCCGTCAGAGTTAAGCTCGCAGTCCAGAACAGTCCCGTATATCTCGCTGCTGCCCTTTTTCTTAGTCTTCAGCAGGTTGTAGAATATGTTCATGCAGTCTGTCTGGTTCAGCACTTCCTCCGGCTGGCGGTTCACCTCCTCGTTCAGTTCCAGATAGTTGAATCTGGAAATGCGCGAGGATGCCAGGTCTCCGGTGAAATCCTCGTCTGAATAGCCCAGCATGGTCAGCAATGCCTTCACCGCGTCCTTATATGTAATGTATTCCTCCGGCTTAAAGAGCCCTCCCAGGAAACCGGTCATCCAGCCCTGGGACGCCGCTATGCGGATATAGACGGCATCCGGATGGGTGCCCGGCACATCCGCAAATACGGACACGCTGGAGGCAGGAAGGTTTTCCCGGTAGCTGGAGGCATTTACCAGCATCCTGGCAAAATCACCTCGGGTCACCTGTCCCGTGTAGTCCGTCACATTCAGAATGCCGGTCAGGTTCACCACCTGTTTTCTCATATCAAAGTTTGCGGATGATGTATTGGCCATAACGGTCATAGGCAGAGCTGAGGTCACTGCAGTAACAGCTGCCAGGGAACCGCATATGTAACGGCAGGCTGCATATGGTCTTTTCATTGCTTTTGCTCCTCTCAAATCAATGGTGTTATCCTTTATTTTTTAATACTCTATCACAGTAATGTGTTCATTTTGTGATAAGGGAACAAAATCAGCAACTAAAAAATGCCTGTGAACGCACAGATGAATTCCGGCTTTCCACAGACATATTTTCTGGTTTTCGTCATTGACAACTACATTAACGGGGCAATAAGGCGCATAAGACGTCCCAGCTTCTTCCCCATCCAACTGTAATTTTTGCAGTCCTCCATGGTGATAAGACTGCATTTTTTAAGTGTTTCCTCGAAATCCCGCTCCACGTCAAAAACCACCGGATTCCGGTAAATGTAGGCCGCGCATTCAAAATGCAGGTACAGGCTTCTGAAATCCAGATTAATGGTGCCAACCACCGCCTTCTCATCATCGCTGACAAATACCTTTGCATGGACAAATCCCGGGGTGTATTCGTAGATTTTCACGCCGGCCCGCGTCAAATCGGGATAATAGGTCCTGGCCAGCATGTAGGCATACTTCTTATCCGGTATATGGGGCATAATCAGCTTTACGTCAATGCCCCGCTTGGCAGCATAACTCAGGGCATTGACCATCTCATCGTCCAGAATCAGGTAGGGCGTCATAATATGGACATAATTCCTGGCCTGGTTCAGGATATCCAGATAGACCCGCTCTCCCACCTGCTCACGGTCCATGGGACTGTCCCCATAGGGCAGCACAAAGCCGGAATGGTCCGCGGCCAGGGGATGCTCATAGTCTGCGGGAACAGCGTATTTCCCATAATTCTCCGGCTGTTTTTCCGTCACGTTCCACATCTGCAGAAACATCATGGTAAAGCTCTGAACCGCATCTCCCTTCAGCATGATGGCCGTATCCTTCCAGTGACCGAACCGCACCTTGCGGTTAATGTACTCGTCCGCCAGGTTCACTCCGCCTGTAAAGGCCGTATGTCCGTCTATGACCACAATCTTCCTGTGGTCCCTGTTATTCTGATAGGTAGATAAGGTGGGCTTAATGGGCGAGAACATCTTGCAGCGGATGCCCTTTTTCTCCAGCACCCTGGGATAATGGTACGGCAGGAGCATAAGGCAGCACATACCGTCATACATGACCCTGACCTCCACTCCCTCCCTAACCTTCTCCTCCAGCACCTCCAGGATACTGTCCCACATGTATCCCCGCTCCACAATAAAATATTCCATGAAAATAAAGTGCCGGGCCCCCTTAAGCTCCCTCATGAGCGCCTCAAACTTATCCTCTCCCAGAGGAAAGTATTCCACATGGGTGTTGCCGTAGGCGGGATACCCTGCATGGTCCTTCATGTAGTCAATGAGGTGGCTGCTTCTCTTGCTGGCCTCCCTGATTCGCTCCTGGACCGCCTCATCCTGCCTGAGATAGGGAGCTGTGTCCCCTATGGTTTTCTTCAGGCGGCGGGCCAGAAGCTTTGTCTGGAACTGCATCTGCACAAAGATGTACAGCAGGACGCCAAACACCGGAATCACCAGAACCGGCACAATCCAGGCCAGCTTAAAGCTGGAGTTAATGGGTTCATTGAAAATATAGATGATGACAGCCGCACTCAGAAGGATGGATATGGCGTATACAATGTGCATGTACTCTTCCAGCCACCGGAAGGCTCCAAACAGAATTCCCACCTGTATGGCCATGAACAGAACCACAAAGGCCGTCCTTCCAAATATAATCCGGAATAATCCCCTTAGTTTCTTCATCCTGTCCCTTTTCTCCTCTCGCGTCGCTTAAAAACCCCTGGCAAAAAACCGGCCTCGGCCGGTGTGACTCACGAAAGCGTGTCAGAAAATTGCGTTCCGCCAGCTGTGCGTCCCACTTTGTGGGAAACGCCGGGAATGAATTTTCAAACACGCTCAGGGGTAATCCTTTGTCTTTATACGGCCGTTTCAGCCCTTTGTGTACCGGTGAAAATCTTACTGTCCAAATCAGCAATGGTCACTTTCTCTAAATATGCCTGACAGCACTGGTTCAGCTCTCCATAGAGCTCATCCATAATTCCTGCCATGCCTGACGATATGAGACAGGCCATGTGAGGATTGCCGCTTTTCCAGGAAGCAGCCACAAAGGGCGTATCCAGGGCCTCAGCCACCATGGACAGATTCACGTCCCTGCTGTCACGGTGGAACAGATAACCGCCGTCCACCCCTTCCTTTGTCTTCACAAGGTCCGCCTTCTTAAGCTTTGCCATGACCTTACGTATCCTGGCAGCATTGGTACAGACATTCTCTGCAAGTCCTTCGCTGGAATACACAGTCCCCTTGTGATTCAAAAAAACCAGCGCATGCACCGCAATGGTAAATTCACTTGTCACTTTTCCGATTCCCCTTTCCTACCTGTAACAGCCTGCTGCTGTCTTACCCTAAATCATACCATTTTTCACAGGAAAATGCACTTGTTTTTTCATATCATACATTATATCACAGCCTGTGCAGCGTCAACTCCCGCTGACCAGACCCAATCATGAGCCAAACGGAATGATTGCCTCCCCGGCCGTTCCTTCCGTTGTTCCCGCTGTCTGTCCTTCCTGATTGTTTTCTCCTGCATCTGCCTGGGGCTGGTCCCCTGCAGACGGCAGGGCAGCTGAATTATGCTGTATCTTAGCGGGCTTTGCTTTGTAGGTACTGGTGTAAAGAAAGGTTTCTTCCTCCACCTGACCGTCTTTTGTGAGAATGCGGTATGATTTCCAGACCGAGCCCGGCTGGGCCTGCTCCACTATCTTCTCTTCCCCGTATGCCAGTTCCGGGTTTTCCTCATAAACAGGCTCCGGCGGTTCCAGGTCCCTGACCTTTTCTGAACGCATGGAAATGCGTTCATTCTCTTCCAGCAAGGGCAGACCGACAATGGAAAGCTTCAGCTGTTTTCCGTCAAAGGACGCCCTAAGGCCAATGGCAGTGTCCTGGGTATTGACAAATTTAAGGTCGGGTCCTGCATAGCCGTCAAAACTAACCATGGCATCCTGTCCCCTATCAATATAACTGGGCGCAAAGCTGTGGAAATTCCGCTCCGTTGTCTTGTATCCTGAATTGATGATGGCATGGTACAGCGTGGTGGAAACCTGGCACACGCCGCCGCCCGGTTCCTCTATCAGGACACCATTCCTGTAGGCACCGGCGGGCTGGTAGCCCTTTTCGCTGGTGCGGTTGCCTGTGGCCAGGTTAAAGGAGAATTCCTCCCCGGGCTTTAACACCACACCGTCTATGGCATCTGATGCAAGACGGATGTTCTGGTTCCTGTTCTTATTATCCGTTGTGGTGGTGGTAAAGGTACCAATTACCTTGTACTGGTCCCTGGCCTGGGCAGCCGTCCGTTTGGGCGCTATGGAATCAAAGGCCGCCTGGATTTCCGTCCGGAACTCACCCTTTCTGGCTGCCTCCATCAGTTCCTCCACCAGCTGCTCCTGCTTCAGGCTGCGTCCATACTGTTCCTGGGTATAGCGGTAGGTCTTTGCGTCCTTGTCAAAGGATTCCATCTGGGAATCCGCCGCCCCCCTGTCCCATTTTTGGGCCAGCTCCGCTGCCTGTCCCGCAAATGCCTGTTCCAGACGGTCATAATCCAGCTCATAGCTCTGGGGCTTATCCCTATCCGCGTGTTCTATGGTTTCAAGTATTTTATCCAGCTGGGGACCTGTGAGGTCTTCCAGGGCAATGCTCTCTTCCCCATCCCGGACCTTCATATCCCAGCGGTATGCCTCCCTTATCTTGGATGCAGCCTGTTCCATGGTCAGTCCGTCCAGCTTTATATTTCCAACCGATACGTTTCCCAGACGTCCTGAATCCAAAGCTCCTGTCATTTCCGTGCTGCCCGGTGTTTCTATGCTTACCTGGGCTCCTTTGGCCTCCCGTCCCCTTTCCCTGATTCGTGCTGCTGCTCCGTAGATTATGACAGCCGCAGCCAGAGCTGACAGGAGCCATGCCTTACGGACCGTTACTCTTGTCCTTCTATGGTATTTTCTTCTTATGGCTCTGGCTCTGCTTCTGTTCATCTTTCTATCTCCGTTTTCCTTCCATTGTCTGTTCTATGATATTTTTCATCATGTCCTCGTTCAGCTGTCCGCTGGCGTATCCGAATACGTTTCCGTCCCTGTCAATCATAAACGTGGTGGGATAAGAATAGATGCCGTATGCGCTGAACAGCTCGCCCGTGGTATCCATGAGCACCGGATATGTGTATCCGTTTTCCTCCAGGAATTCTTTGATTCCCTCTTCCGATTTTTCATTGCCATATCCCGGTCCGGCCACCCCCAGTACAATAAGGGCGTCATCCCCTTCCGTATCATAGGTTTCGTATATTTTCTGTATATCCGGCATCTCTGCCCGGCAGGGCGGACACCATGTGGCCCAGAAATTTAAGAATATGGTCTTTCCCTTGTAATCTGACAGGGAATGGGTATTGCCGTACTGGTCCTTAAGCGTAAAATCAACGGCTGGAAGCACATCCTGTTCTCCGGCGCCGGACTGGTCCGTCCCATTTTCTTCCCCTGCATTTCCGTCTGCTGCATTGGCTTTATTTGTATCCGGTGTGTCAGACGGATTCACTGCACCTGCGGTCTTTTCTTCAGCGGTATCTGCTTCTTCTGCCCCATCTGCGGTTTTGGTTTGAGCCTTAATACCTTCTGTTTCAGATTCGCTGTCACCGGATTCGGACTCCGTATCAGCAGCCGCCGGGGTTTTGCCGCCCTTTCCCGGCTCCTGGCTGCCCTGGACCGAAGACTGGGACTGGAACCTGGAAAGGTATCCTGTCACTGCATTCATTCTTCCGGTAAACATCAGAAGGCCCATGAAAATCATCAGGATTCCTCCCACCTTCACCGTGTATTTCACCACATTGCCATGGGTCTTAAAGAATTCCAGCAGAGAAGTGGTGAACAATCCCACTGCAAGGAACGGCAGTACAAATCCCAGTGTATAAACTCCAATCAGGCCAAAGGCCAATGCCTTTGTACTGGCAGATGCCGCCATGAGAAGAACGCTTGCAAGGGCCGGTCCCACACAGGGCGTCCATGCAAAACTGAAGGTAAAGCCCATAACCAGGGCAGTCACCGGCGACATGGCCAGCATATCCAGCTTGAAAGGCAGCCTGTGCTCCTTTCCCATGGCTCCGCTCTTACCAAAAAATCCCAGTTGATAAAATCCAAAGAGCACCACCAGGATTCCTCCCACCCTGGCAAAGAAAAGCTGGTTGCTCTTAAAGAAGGTTCCCAGGGTGGAGAATCCCAGTCCCAGCAGGAAGAAGGCAAAGCTGACGCCGATGACAAAACAGAGCGTGTGAAGCATTACCTTGCTCCGTTCATAGTGCATGCGGCCGTCCTCACCGCGCTTCCCGGTACCGCCGGAGAGATACCCGATGTATAAGGGTATGAGGGGCAGGACGCAGGGAGAGAAAAAGCTGACCAGTCCCTGTATGAATACCGTCAGAACCGGTACGCTGATATCGAATGAAAATCCCATAGGTGTGTCTCCTTTTTATGTGTGATGTTTTGTGTCATATATTCTATCTTTTTTTGTGACATTGTCATACTGCAAATAAATCATTAAAGGCCTCGCTCATGGTCGGATGGGTGTAGATGGTATCCCTCAGCACCTGATATGGCACCTTTGCATCCATGGCAAGCTTAATCAGATTAATCATCTCATAGGATTCCTGGCAGAACAGGTGGGCTCCCAGAATTAGTCCTGTCTCCTCATCTATCACTGCCTTAAGCAGCCCGGCCGGCTGTTCCAGCACCTGGGCCTTTGGAATGGCTGCCGCCGCCAGTCTGGCTATCTTTACCTTATAACCCTTTTCCACTGCCTCTTTTTCACTTAATCCCACTCTGGAGAAAGGCGGAATCAGGAAAACACTGTAAGGCACAGCGCCTCTTTTCTTCAATGTGTAGCTTCCATCTCCCAGAACCTTGGACTTCACGATTCTGAAATCATCCAGGGAAATGTATGTAAACTGCAGTCCGCCCCTCACATCGCCCATGGCATAGATATGAGGCGCTGTGGTGGTCAGGGAATCATCCGTTACAATCCCGCCTCTGGGTCCTACCTGGACACCGGCTGCTTCCAGATTAAGTCCGGCTGTATTTGGCCTGCGCCCTGTGGCTACCAGGACAGCCTCGGCCTCCAGCTTCTGAACTTCCTTTCCTGTATCCACAACCACCAGGGCCCTTCCTTCGGCCTGTTCCAGCGCCTTTACCCTGACCCCGGTCATGACATGGATGCCTCTGGACTCCAGGGACTCCCTGACAGCTCCTGCAATTTCCTCATCCTCCCTGGGAAGGAATACATCTCCATCCTGAAGTATGGTCACTTTTGAGCCAAAACTTGCATATATGGAAGAAAATTCTACGCCTATGTAGCCGCCGCCGATGATAACCAGCCTGGCCGGCAGCCGGGTCAGGTTCAGAAGGCCTTCGCTGGTGTAAACATAGGGATTTCCTTTCAGTCCCTCGATGGGAGGTATGAAAGCGGATGAGCCTGTATTAATAAATATCTGCTCTCCTTCCACCTGGAAGGTCCTTCCGTCTTTCTCCACTTCCACCACATGAGGTGACTGGAAACTGGCGGTTCCATCAATCACTGTAATGTTGGGGCTGCTGTCCAGTTTCTGGTAATTCTTTCCCCGAAGCCGCGCTGTCAGGTCTTCCTTCTGCTCCATGGCTGCTTTATAGGCTGCGGCCTTCTCCTCAAAGGATCCGCCCTTGGCCGCTGCCAGCCCTGCCCTGTACACCAGTGATTTGGTAGGAATACAGCCCACATTAATACAGGTACCGCCATACATTTTTGAAGACCGCTCTATAAGCGCCACCTTTTTCCCGGCCGCCCCAAGAGCTCCTGCCATGGTCTTTCCGCCTTTTCCAAAGCCGATTATAACTGCATCGTATTTTGTCCTGTTCTCCTTCATATTCTCCTTCATCGCTATTCTCCTTATCTATATGTAATATCGTTTGTTACAGTTCATACTGTAACTATACATGATACAGTTATCTTTGTCAAGCATTTTATTTGACTTATTATCGGTTCATGTTACGGCTGATTGTATCCGGCAAAAAGTACTGGCCATCAGTAAACATCAACCTGCCGTTAAGCCATCCTCTTCTTGAAAAATGCAGACACAATATCCCAACTGCCAAAGGAGCTGTCCGCTTACATCGTTACTGCAAGCGGACAGCTCCCTTTCTGTCTGTCACATATGTTAGCCACACAAGGTTTTAAACCCTGCCGGACTCTGCTTTCTCAAACCTCTTAATCTTCCAACGCCTGGCGGATATCCTCAATAATATCATCGGCAGACTCCAGTCCAACGCTGAAACGAATCATGGACGGGTCCACGCCCGCCTCCACCAGCTGTTCATCCGTAAGCTGACGGTGGGTATGGCTGGCCGGATGAAGCACAGCTGTCCTGGAATCAGCCACATGGGTTTCAATGGAGCACAGCTTCAGCTTATCCATAAACACGGAAGCCGCCTGACGCCCGCCCTTTAAACCAAAGGAAATAACGCCGCAGGTGCCCTTCGGCATGTATTTTTGGGCCAGCTCATAATACTTATCCCCCGGAAGTCCCGGATATTTCACCCAGGCCACATCCTCCCTGGACTGAAGATAGGAAGCCACCTTAAATGCGCTCTCACAGTGTCTTGGCATCCTTAAATGAAGGGTTTCCAGGCCAATATTGATGAGAAATGCATTCTGCGGGGACTGGATGGAACCCAAATCCCTCATAAGCTGGGCTGTGGCCTTCTGGATATAGGCCAGCCTGCCAAATTTCCGGGTATACACAATGCCGTGATAAGACTCGTCAGGCTCTGTCAGACCTTTGAATTTGTCATGATGGGCCTCCCAGTCAAAGTTGCCGCTGTCCACAATACATCCGCCCACCGTAGCTGCATGGCCGTCGATGTATTTTGTGGTACTGTGCGTGACAATATCCGCCCCCCACTCAAAGGGACGGCAGTTAATGGGGGTTGCAAAGGTATTATCCACAATCAGAGGCACCCCATGACTGTGGGCAAGACGTGCAAACTTTTCAAAATCCAGCACGGTCAGGGCGGGGTTGGCAATGCTCTCCGCAAATACCACCTTAGTGTTTGGCCTGAATGCCTTTGCCAGTTCCTCCTCGTCTGCATCCGGATTCACCAGGGTGCACTCCACTCCCATTTTGGGGAAGGTAACAGTGAACAGATTGGTGGAACCGCCGTATATGGTGGAGGAGCTGATTACATGGTCTCCTGCCTGGCAGATATTAAGGATTGCATAAAATGTGGCTGCCTGACCTGAGGAAGTGAGCATGGCTCCCACGCCGCCCTCCAGCTGGCAGATTTTTGATGCCACTGCGTCATTGGTGGGGTTCGCCAGCCTGGTATAGAAATAACCGTTCTCCTCCAGGTCAAAAAGACGGCCCATCTGCTCGCTGGTTGTATACTTAAAAGTTGTGCTCTGGTAGATAGGAAGCTGTCTGGGCTCGCCGTTCTTCGGCTCCCATCCTCCCTGTAAACAGATTGTGTCTAATGATTGTCTGCTCATATTTCCTGTATCCTCCTTATGGTCAGGTTCTGAATGGTAATTTAGATGGTAATGAGATTGTATTCCTTATTGCCAAGTCCCAGCTTCACAGCGTGGTCAATGCAGGTCTCCCAGTTTGTATCCGGATGTGTATTGATGAAATGGTCATGGCTATGATGGTCCTGTTCCGCCAGGAAACTTCCGGCAAGCACGGGCTGGCGGTTTACCGCATCCACGCAGGCCATATCCAGGGCTACCGGGTCAAATGAGGCAAACATACCCACGTTAGGCACAATGGGGGCATCATTTTCCGAATGGCAGTCACAGTTGGGGGATACGTCCACCACCAGGCTCACATGGAAATTAGGGCGTCCCTTCAGCACTGCCAGGGAATATTCGGCAATCTTCCGGTTCAGGATATCATTGGCCTCATCACACATGGAATCCACTGCGTCTACGGGACAGGCGCCGATGCAGCGTCCGCATCCAACGCACTTGTTTGTGTCAATGGAAGCCTTGCGTTCCCGGACCGTGATGGCGCCGTGGGCGCAGTTTCTCTGACAGGCGCCGCATCCAATACATGTATCCGTATGTACAAACGGCTTGCCGGCATTGTGCATTTCCATCTTACCGGCTCGGGAGCCGCTGCCCATGCCCAGGTTCTTAAGGGTTCCGCCGAACCCGGTGGCCTCATGGCCCTTAAAATGGGTCATGGAAATGACGATATCCGCATCCATGATGGCCCGGCCAATCTTTGCTTCCTTTACATACTCTCCGTCAATGGGAACCAGGGCTTCATCCGTTCCCTTAAGGCCGTCGGCAATGATAATATGACATCCCGTGGTAAAGGGATTATAGCCATTTTCATAAGCAGCGTCCAGGTGGTCCAATGCATTCTTTCTCCGCCCTACGTAGAGGGTATTGCAGTCGGTCAGAAATACCCTGCCCTTCTGGGACCGGATTAAATCCACCAGAACCTTGGAATAGTTGGCACGCAGATAAGCCAGGTTTCCAGGTTCACCAAAGTGAATCTTGATTGCAGTGTATTTGTTGTTAAAGTCAATATCCATCATGCCGGCCTTTTTCACCAGTCTCTCCAGCTTCTGCAGGAGATTTTCCGTAAGTGTGGTCCTCATGTTGGTGTAATATACATTTGATACTGCCATGATGTCCTCCTTCTGATTCATTATCCCGTTTATTATACTTCAAACCCTCCATTTATTCAATCCTGTATGTGACGGCACCATGCCTAAATTTTCCTCAGCCAGCATTTCCTCCCGGTATTACAGATATTCTGCACATTACAAAAGACCCTGCACAAAGCAGGGCCGTTTATATGATTCCATGAATTTTAAATAACGTAACCGTCTAAATCCCTTTCTGCTTCTTGCGGTAAATCAGATAGGAGTACACACTTGGAATCAGGACCATTGCCATGAAAACAAGAAAGAACAAAGACGCCAGATGAAAAAAGCCCATAACCAGCATCAGTATGCCCCCTGCCGTCCATACATACCCTGCCATGCGGTGGGTTCTGTTCCAGTTATCTTCATCTGCCAGAGTCCATGGAAGCTTGATGCCCATAGTATAATTCTGCCTGCATTTGGGCAAATAATTGCCTGCCGCCACAAACATCAGTGCTATGGGGATGCTTACCAGACTGCCCACGTCAATGTCCATACCGATTCCGGACAGGACAATCACAAACTGGACCATTACGGCCAGCAGAACCACGAACCACCGCGAAATCTGTTTTAATTCCATGGAACGGTTGATATTCTCCCGTTTGGGGTCAATCCGGTAAATTACATTTACCATGGCTGCCATGAGAAGCATAAAGGCAGGTATGCCAAACGCCGCCATGTTGCGGCTGGAATAACCGTTGACCACATTGTCCGAACCCCAGTGGGTGGGAACCTGCTCCGGCAGGCGGTTATAAAACAGCAGGGAAATAAGAAAGGGCACAAAGGCCAGCATCCAGTATAATATATCCCACTTGGATATTTTTCTGTTAATCTTCTTCATGTTTGTCTTCCTCCATTAATGAATGCAGCCAGGAAAGGACTTCCTGGAATACGGTGGTATTCAGCTCATAATAAATATATTTTCCTGATTTCCGGTCCTCTATGAGACCTGCCTGCCTGAGTATGTTCAGGTGGTGGGAAATGGTGGCACCGGTTGTGTCAAAATGCTCCACAATCTGCCCCGCGGTCATGCTTCCCTGCTTTAACAGATTGAGTATCTCCCGGCGGGTGGGGTCGGACAGGGCCTTAAATGTATCACCAAAGGACATGGACGGCATGCCTCCTTTCGCTTTGCCTGATTTTGTACAGGGTAACTTGCTTATACAGAGTAACTTGCGGCACCGGTTCTTTATCTGGTGTATCATCATTTAGATATTTTTCTAAATATCTAAATGTATTATACCAAACCTTCTGATATATGTCAAGAAGGAGGAAAACATAATGCGTTCCGGTTATATATCCCGGGCATATGTTTTCCTCCCACGCTGTCAGCCCCAGCTGATAATCCAATGGATACAGGCTTTTGGGTTACTCTGTCTGGTTTTCCATCTCAACCGCCAGTTTCAGATTGGCTTTCTCATATTCATTAAAAAGGGTTGTATCAAAGGTATCGGCAGGACACTCACCTGAATACCATGTAAATGTACTGAAAAATTCATTCCAGAATTCATTCTTAAAAATATATCCATGACGGGCGTAAATTTCATTGCGGAACACCGGTATCAGCTCCGGCCTCCAGCTTATCTGCTGCATTTCTTCCATGGAATAATATCTGGTGCCGGAATCAAAGACAGGAGAATCATAGTTACCGGGAACTTCTCCCACAGGATATATGCCGGCTCCGCCTTGCTCCACTTCCTTTTTATAGGCCGATATAACATAATGCAGGGCCTCTGGCGTAGGGGCCTTGGCATCCGCCTTGCAGATACCAAGATAATCCCATATGATTTCGTTGGACAGGAACTGGTATCCCGACGATACCTTTTTCAGGGTCACAATGCTTTCCAGATTAAACTGGCTGTATCCGTCTGAAAGGCACCATATCCTGTATTTTCCGCTATCCGTCTCACCTCTGGCGCAAAAGAAGCTTCTCATGTTGGTATCGCCGTGTTCGGCATAATACCGGTCATACCGGGGCAGATAAACCCACTGAAGACCTGTTTTCATACGGTCAAGCGTCAGGCCGGTCTTCTCTGCCAGGAACGCGTCAATCTGTTCTGTTTCCAGCCTCACCATGTCCGTATAGAGCTCTGGCTGTCCAACGGTTTCCAGATACATATCCCGTTCATCCTCTGTAAGCTGGGGCTGTTCCAGGCCGGCGCCTGAATAAAACACTTCATCCAGGTTAATATATTCCGGACTCCGGTAATCAGACAAAAGAAATCCATAGTTGTCAGCCCGGTTCAGATATTCCTCAAAGCCGCGCAGCTCCTCTTGCGTCAGAGGACGCTTTGGCACGTCCGCCGCGGTCTGGTCCGCAGCACTGTCCGGCGGGCGGGAGTCTTCCTGGCTGACAGAGCCGGCCGTATGATTGTTTCCTGATGCTTCTGTATTATCCATGTCCCCGGTTTCTGTGCGGCATGCCGCCAGACCCAGCATGGCGGACAGCACGGTCAGGGCCAGCATACCCCTTAGACACCTGGCTGCCATGCATTTCTTTTTATTATATTTCATGTAAACCTGTCCTCCTCACTGTCTGAATCAGCGTCAGCCTGCCCCTGCTATTCCCTGACCCACGCCGCCTTGCAGGCCCGTTTTGCCTCATACATGGCATCATCCGCCTTCTTTAACAAAATGGCCGTCTCCATGCCGTCCTCCGGATAAAAAACGTATCCGGCTGAAAAACGAACCGGGATATGCTCCTTGTTTCCCAACTCCACCGTACATGTTTCCATGGCTTTTATGAGACTTAATTCGTATTCCATTAATTCCTCTTTTGAGGTGCATCCGTAAAGGAACAGGGCAAACTCATCCCCGCTGAGACGGGCTGCAATGCACTGACGGCTGCCGCAGCTTTTTAACAGGGCTGCTATGGCTGCCAGATACCGGTCCCCGTTTTCATGGCCGTACCTGTCATTGACCTGCTTCAGGTTGTCTGCATCGGCCATTAGCATCATGCCGCGGCCCAGTTTTTCCGGTTCCTCAAACAACTGTTCCATACGGCAGTAAAATGCCCTTCTGTTGTACATGCCTGTCAGAAGGTCAATGTCCCGTTCCCTCTCTATCTTTTTCTTTTCCCTGATGTCATCCGTGACATCCACTATCATGCCCAGCACGCTGTTCTCCCGTTCAAAGGATTCCAGACGGATATAACCCGGGGCAGTGCCCTCCAATTGATATATCCCGTTCTCCCGGTCCAGGGGATGATTCCTGAGTTCGCCCAGCTTCTCCTCAAACAGATGATGGTCTGCCAGAAGTTCTTCTGCTTCCTGCTCCTTTAGCCGGAGGATATCCGCCAGACGGGTGGTTGCCATAACACGCTTCATGTCGCGGTTGTATTCGTATACACCTATGGGTACTTTGGCCATTTCCAGAATGCGGGATATTTTGTTGGTGGTATCCAGCAGACTTTCCACCATTTTGTTTATCTGGAAGCTCAGTTCCCTGAATTCGGGCGTACTGTCCACCTCCACACGGGTGTCCAGGTTTCCTCCGGTTATTTTCCCCAGTTTCTTTTGGATGGAGGATATCCCTGTTAAGATATAATGGTCCATGTCCCTGGATATAAACAGAATCATCAGCAGCGATATGCCCATAAGGTATGCTGCTACCATCAGGGTGCTGCGGTTTACTTCCCGGTACAGGGATGCACTGGTTGACGACAGGCCCAGTATGGCGGAGCTGCTCCGTCCGAAGACGCAGTAGCTGTCTTCGCTGTTTATGACTGCCCTGACTCCCCGGTCGGTAATGGATAGCTGTTCTGGGTGAAGCCCGATTTCCTGGATTTGTTTTCCCACCAGGCTTTCGTCCGTGGACCCCAGGATGACGCTGCTTTCCGGGTCTATGGCGTATATGGTGGAATCCTTTTCTGAGGTCACCAGGGAAAATATGTAGGAAAGCTCGGTCCGCTTCATGGAATCTAAAACCGTTGTGGGCTCTAACCCTACCTGGATAATGCCCTTCCGGTCTTCACGCCAGACCGCTGCATACTGCATCAGCTTTCCTTCTGCCGTGTTGGGGGTTATATCCTGGCACATCTGAAGATGATAGTCCTTCAGCATGGGCAGGAAAAACTGCATCTGCCGGCCGGAGCTGAAGTTTAGGCCAAAGTATTTGGGTTCGGAACCAGCGTAGAGATTTCCCTGGGTGTCAAACAGGTGAAACTCGTCTACCTGCAGCAGGCGGGCTATCTTTTGCATCTCCTGCTGGTCTTTTGTAACCTGGGGACGGTCCTGTAGGATGTAGGCAATGGCTTTGGCGCGGATAAAGCATTGCTCTTTTAGGTTTTCTCTTTCTTTTTCCGCCTCGTTTTCGTTTTGGTCCAGGATTTGGCCAACCTGCCAGAACATTTCCCGGGCGCTGGTATACATTTCGTTTCGGGCGTTGTGGATTTCTACATAATAGTTGATAAGGAGAGTGATTAACATGGCTGTCAGGATTACCATACACAGACGCTTGCGGATAATTTGCTTCATTTACCGGCACCCTCCTTTTTCTTTGGGTTGATGGGTACATTATATTATGCCTTAAATTATAGGATAGCATATTTGGGGCGGGGGAACAAGAGGGTGGACAGGGATAATATAGGGATAATAAGCATACGGCAAAAAAGGCCCCGGGAAAGAGAAAGGTCTCTTCCCCGGGGCTTTTTCGGCCGCATATCTGCCCGGCTCATTGCTATAGCATTTTTTGCATCTCGTCCGCTACGAATTGTACTTTGGTTCCTACTATTACCTGTACAGAGGTCTTGCTTGGCCTCATGACGCCTGCTACGCCTGCGGATTTTATCTTTTTCTCATCTACTAATGTGTAATCTTTTATCTCTAATCTCAGTCTTGTAATGCAGTTATCCAATGATACGATATTTCCCTTGCCGCCTAATCCTTCTAATACAATGGCAGCCACCTTGGTGAAATCGTCGTTTGCCAGTACAGCTGACATTTCCGCATCTAAATCTTCTTTCTCACGTCCCGGTGTCGGAAGGTCGAATTTGGTGATAACAGCGCGGAATACTACGTAGTAAATAACTGCGAATACAACGCCCTGTACCAACAGCATGAATGGCTGGTTGGCCATTGGCAGCCTGCAGCTGAAGATGAAGTCAGTGACGCCTGCGCTGAAGCAGAAGCCTGCAGTCCAGTGGAATGCGGCTGCTACTGCTACGGAGATACCGGTCAGAACAGCGTGTACAAGGTACAGTCCGGGAGCCAGGAACATGAAGGAGAATTCCAGGGGCTCGGTTACGCCGGATACAAAGGATGCAACTGCGCCTGCAATCAGGATACCTGCTGCATACTGCTTCTTCTCCGGCTTTGCTGTCTGGTACATTGCAAATGCTGCAGCAGGAAGACCGAACATCATAACCGGGAAGAAACCTGCCTGGTACATACCGGTTACGCCCTTGATTCCGCCTTCTGCGAAGCCCCAGAACTTGTTGATGTCGGCAATGCCGGCAATATCAAACCAGAATACTGCGTTCAGTGCATGATGCAGTCCGGTGGGAATCAGGAGACGGTTTGCAAATGCATAGATACCAGCGCCTACAGGGCCAAGTCCCATGATGTGCTCGCCAACCCACACAAGGGCATTGAACAGTGCCGGCCATACAAAGTACAGGATGGCGGACTCTGCAACCATTACAAAGGAGGTAACGATGGGCACACAGCGCTTTCCTGAGAAGAAAGCCAGTGCGGTGGGCAGCTTTGCGCTGCTGAACTTATTGTAGCAGACAGATGCCGTGATACCGGAAATAATACCGATAAAAGCATTGTCAATCTTGGAGAAGGCCAGAGGTGCTTCCTCAACTCCCATCATAGTGGCAACAACGCCGCTGTTAAGTACAGTGGTAACGGTCAGGAAGGCAACCAGACCTGCAAGACCTGCTGCACCGTGCTGGTCCTTTGATAAACCGATTGCCACACCAACTGCAAACAGCATGGGCAGCTTGTCGATTACGGCGCTTCCAATCTTCACCAACGCAAAACCAATTACCTGGATAATACCGGTTACGTCACCGCCCTGCATGGTGGAAGGACACATGGCATAGCCGATACCCATCATAATAGCTGCAACCGGCAGAACGGCAACAGGAAGCATGATGGCCTTACCTAGTTTCTGCAAATACTTCATCATAACATAAATCCCCTTTCTTTTTTAGAGACTCCTTCTATACTTTTCCCGTAGGAGTACTCTGAATTACATTTTGATAAATACTCTATTCAAACCCGTTCCCGGGTTTAAATCACTGTTGTTTGTTTCCCGGACCAGCCTGCCGGCTGGTCCGCACCCGCATATCCAACGGACCGGACATCAGGCATCTGCGGACAGGACAGCCTCCACTTCCTTCATGGCGTCCTCTTCGTCCGGTCCTTCTATACGGAAGATGACCTCATCTCCAGCCACTGTATTCATGGCCATGATGCTCATGACATCCTTTCCGTCCGCCCTGCGGTCCCCGCAGATGATTTCCACGGAGGAGCTAACGCGCAGCATCCTGACCATAAGCATGGCGGCCGGTCTTGCGTGAAGCCCCATTTCGTCTTTTAAGATAAAGCTCCGCTCAATCAACTCATACCCACCTTTATTCGTTACAGTTTGATGATGGCGGTCTCCCCTGCCTTTGCTTCCATCCCGGACACACATTCCATCTTCGGGAACTGGGGCGTATTGCAGATGATGACCGGTGTGGTTACATCATAGCCGGCTTCCTTAATTTTATCTATATCAAAGTCCAGAAGAAGGTCGCCCTGCTTTACCTTATCTCCCGCAGCCACATGGGCCTCAAAATACTGTCCCTTAAGCTGTACCGTGTCCAGTCCGATATGGATAATCAGCTCTGCGCCGTTGTCCGTCTGCATGCTGATGGCGTGTTTTGTGTCAAATACCATGGTCACCAGTCCGTCTGCCGGCGCAACCACCCTGCCGTCTGCCGGCACGATTGCTGTTCCCTTGCCCAGAATCTCCTGGCTGAAGGTGGGGTCGGCTACCTGGCTCATGGGAATGGCTGTTCCGTTCACAGGCGCTGCAATTATCTTCTCTTCCTTTTCTTCTCCCCCGAATAACTTCTTAAATGTTCCAAACATCCTTACTGCTCTCCTTTCATGTCCACTCAGGGACCCTGCAAAAAAATTATTTAGTCCTGATACGTTTGATGTGCAGGGCCAGGTAAGCCACTTCCTCCTCTGTCACCTGATGCCCGTACTGCAGCTTGATGAGCGCCTGTATCTTCTGGCTGCAGGCATATTCCTCCGGATAGAGACGGTCGATGACCTCCTGGAATTCCAGGTTATCCAGATTCATATGCTCCCCTGTAAATACCCGCTGTGCCAGAAAGCGCAGATGAGTGATGAACCTCTCATAGCTGAGGGACTGCTCATCCAGCTCTATATTGAAATACTCCCTGACCACCTCCGATACCTGCTGTATCAGATTGGTGATTTTAATTGTATCACCCATGGGCGCATCATACTCTGCATTGACGATGTGCAGGGCAATGGAAGCTGCCTCGTCCACCGGGAGCTTTACTCCCAGGTCCCTTTCAATCATGGCAATGGCATATTCGCCAATCAGGTATTCCGCGTGGTAAAAGCTGCGGACCTCCCTGATTAAGGGATTGGAAAACATCATCTTTTGTTTGTAACGTTCCAGTGCAAAATTTATATGGTCCGTAAGGGTGATATACACATTTGGGTTAATGGGTCTGTTGAGGACCTCTTTGGCATAACTGATGATTTCTGCTGAAATCTGTACATGCTCCATGGGAAGATTCACAAGCAGTTCCTTAAACCTATCCATGGTGTTCTGACTCTCCAGGCGGAATATCTTCTCCACCTTCTCCTCATCAATAGGACTGCCTTCCTTTGCCTTAAAGCCAACGCCTCTTCCCATGACGATAATTTCCCTGCCCTCTTCATCGCAGGTACTCACTACATTATTATTAATTATTTTCGCTATTTTCATAATTGCTCCTGATGAAAACAAAAAAACCAACTTTGTTAAAGAGACCCATCTACGCGTACACGCGGGTACTCATCATCCCCTTAACAAACTTGGTTTTGCCTGCCGAACAGTAACAATCCTTATTAATTATTTAATTGTAACTTCCAAAGATTTACTTCACTAACAGCATCATAGCAAATCTTAAGATAAAAGTCAACAATATTTTATATAATTTTTATATTTACCCCCACTCCCCTTGTCACAATTCCCCACACAACCCTTGTCAGGACTTGACATACATGTAAATAATACCTGTGACAGCCAGATAAAACCAGGTGGCCGGGTTGGAAAACCAGGTGGTGAAAAAAGACAGCATCATATACATGGCAATCTGTGCATAAATCACATGGCCCGCAGGACATGTCATCTTCCGCCTGCGCCTTACCAGCCAATAGCATGCAGCCCCCAAAAGCCCGCCAAAAAGCACCATGCCAAAGACGCCGAAATCATAGTAGGCGTCATAGAACAGGGTAAGGGTGGTCAGCTCCTTTTTGGTCACAAAAAGCGGAAAGCTCACCAGGACCGGAAACAGGAACTTAAGGCCTGTCAGGGCCCAGACCGGAAACAGCATGCGGAGCCCAAAGCTGTGGGAGGCCAGCTGCTCCACCAGACAGTTGAAATTATCGTAGTTATTGGCAATATACATATAGGGCTGTGTAATAAAAATGGGCATGCGGCTGTTCTTCATCTCAAAAATGCCGTTCAGGTATTCCACGCTGTGGCTGCGCATAATGGTCAGCAACAGGTAGGCCGGAATCATGCAGGCCATCAGAACACCCACATAGACCAGGCTGAAGGTGCCGCTCATGGAAATATAGGTAAACGCAGCCATGCCCACTGCCAGTATCAGCTGGAACCTGGACACGCAGAGCACCGGTACGGCCAGGGACAGCACCACCAGAAGCAGTCCCAGCCAGAAGCCCTGGTCCCTGGTCAGTCCCCTTCCCCTGCGGGATATCATAAGGCTGTAAACCACAAACAGGCTGGGCACCAGCACACAGGACACCGTAAAATAGTGTACTCCGCTGACATGAAAATAGGAATAGGCATGGGGCACACCGTATGAAAACAGCGGCACAAAGCCCAGCTTCCACGCCTCAAAGAAAAAGGCGAGGAAGGACACGGCCACCAGCCCTGCCATGGAATGAAGCAGCCTCTTAGCCTGCAGCGGCGATTCAGCCGAGGCGTAAAAGCGGTAGACAGACTGCATGTCCGCAGCGCTCCAGCCGTCATATATCCGGTGCAGCACCTCAAAGGCAATCCAGAAAGCAGCCACAGCCAGGCCCAGGCAGACCCATGTCATGACGCTCCAATCCGTCTGAAGCCGGCTGAGCTTAAAGCAGGAAATGCCCTGTCCGCCCACAAAAAAGAGGCAGAAAAGCCCCCTCAAATGAATCAGGTTGCCTGTCTCCCTGTAATCCTTGCCATACAGCCACAAGGCTGCTGTAATTAAAACCAGCCCAGACAGCATATAAAAATGCTGCCGGGCCAATATAAAGCTTATGATATAACAAACCAGATAAACTGCCATTAATCCGTAACCTTCTCCACAAAATCTCTCATGTATTGTTCTATTTCTGCTGCTGTGGCAAAGCTCATGGCCTTGTCAGCCACTGCCTGGAGTTCCTCTGCACTGTACTGTGTAACCATCTTTCTGGCCTTCAGGATGGCGGACGCGCTCATGCTGAACTCGTTAAGTCCAAATGCCAGAAGCAGCGGAATCATCATTGGGTCGCTTGCTGCCTCGCCGCACATGCCTACCATTATGCCGGCCTCACGGCCGCAGGCAATGATATGCCGTATGCTTCTGAGCACTGCCGGGTTAAAGGTGGAATACAGATAGGACACCTTTTTATTGCCCCTGTCAACCGACATGGTGTACTGGGTCAAATCATTGGTGCCGATACTGAAAAAGTCCACTTCCTTTGCAAAGATATCTGCAATCAGGGAAGCTGCTGCTGTCTCCACCATGATGCCCACCTGGATGTCTTTGTTGTATGCAATGCCCTTTTCATCCAGTTCCTTCTTGATTTCCTCCACAAGAGCCTTAGCCTGACGGTACTCCTCAATACAGGTCACTAAGGGAACCATAATCCGGATGTTGCCGAATGCGCTTGCCCTTAAAAGCGCCCTCAGCTGCGGCTTATACACATCCTCCCTGCGATCCAGGCAGAAACGGATGGCCCGGTAGCCCAGGAATGGATTCTCGTCCTTTTCCAGGCCCATGTATGGAATCTCCTTGTCGCCTCCGATATCCAGTGTGCGGATGATAACAGGCTTGCCGTTCATGGCAGCAGCCACCTTCTTATAGGCCTCAAACTGTTCTTCCTCCGTAGGCATGGCACTCCGGTCCATGAACAGGAACTCAGTGCGGAACAGTCCGATACCCTCGCCGTCATACTGCAGTACCTTGTCCACGTCCTCAGGCTTTCCGATGTTAGCCACGATTTCCACCTGCACGCCGTCCTTGGTGACGGACGGTTTGCCGATATACTGCTCCAGCTCCTTCTTTTCCACCAGGAACTGCCTTCTCTTTTCCTCGTAATCAGCCATCACAGTCTGGTCCGGGTTCACATACACCTCACCGGTGCTGCCGTCCAGCACCACCTGGTCCCCGTCCTTCACGCCGTCCAGAAAGCCGGTGACAGCTACCACGGCCGGAATCTCCAGAGCCCTTGCCAGGATTGCGCTGTGGGAGGTCTTGCCGCCCAGCTCCGTGACAATACCGGTCACATTGGCCGGATTAATTCCGGCTGTCATGGACGGAGTCAGGTCCTTCGCAACAATAATACTACCCCCGGGCAGGGATGAGATGTCCACGGACTGGATTCCCATAAGCATCTGCTGCATACGTGTCTTGATGTCGCGCATGTCCGTTGCCCTCTGCTGCATCAGTTCGTCTCCCATGGAGGCAAACATATCCGCATACATATTGCACACATTCTCAATGGCAAACTCGGCGTTCACATTGTCGTTCCTTATGGAGTTCTCAATCTCGCCTGTCAGCATAGGGTCTGCCAGAAGCATCATATGCCCCTGCATGATTTCAGCTTCCTTCTCTCCCACTCTGGTTGCCAGGTCCTCAGCCAGCTTTTCCGTGGCTTTCATGGTTTCATCCAGCGCTCCCTTAAAACGCTGCACTTCCCCTTCCACATCGCTTACGGTCTGTCTGGCAATCACCAGTTCGGCCTCCTCCACAATCACTGCTTTTCCAATCCCGATTCCAGCAGAAGCGCTTGTTCCCTTGTACATACTCTTGTACCTCCTTATTAAAAATTCATTTATACTCACAACCTTTGGTTGCCGTCAATCTACTCTCCTAACCCGGCCTCCACAATACCAACCATGGCCTCCAGTGCTTCCTTCTCATCTGGCCCCTCGCAGACGAATTCAATCTCGTCTCCAGATTTCACGCAAGCTCCAAGGACGCTTAATACACTCTTGGCATTGGCCGTGGTGGTGCGCACCTTGAAGGATATTTTTGATTTATAGCGCAATGCCTCCTTGCAGAGGACTCCCGCCGGCCTCAGATGCAGGCCGGACGGATTCTTGATTACTGTTGTTTTGCTTACCATTATACCTCTCTCCTTGCTTTTTGTTACTGACCGGGTTCTGCCTTGGACGTGCTGGCAGGACCTTCTGATGTCTCACGTTCCGTCTCATCCCGGCTCTCATCCCCGCTGGCCGTGGTACTGTCGGCAGACGGTCCTTTTTCCGTCACCGTCACCTGGATGCGGTCGTAGCTGACCAGTTCATAGGCATCTCCCAGCTGGAAGGTAATCTCCCCGCTGTTCTCTCCCGGAACCATGTCCTCCACATCCATCTCAGCGCCTAATGCGGTAACCGAAAGCTGGTCCAGGTCTTCCTTCAGACCTCTGATAACCAGGTTCACAGAATCCCTGTCATACTGATATTCATAATCGCTGTGGGCTCCCACCCGCTTAATCTGGCTGGTCCTAAGCTCAAATGTCCTGCTTTCCAGAGCCTCCACCTTGATGACAACCTTCACCTCATTGGATGACTCGTCCGAAAGGGAAACACCCTCCGGCAGGTACTGGCTGATGTCGATGGTAACTTCCTTATCCCCTGTGGCTCCGTCCATATTCAGCTCAGAGCTTGGAATCGTAATGGAATTAATGCTGGCCAGGTCGGATTTCAGTCCGTTGACAGCCACTGAATTGCGGTTGCTCTCAATCCCCGTATACCGGTATCCGTCCGCAACCCTGCCCTCTGTCTCAAAATTCAGGACAAGGCTCTTGCGTTTCAGAATAGGCATTGTATAATCCACACTGGAACGGCTGAATGTGACGCGCTCATCGGTTGGTATCTCATTCCCATTGGCGTCAAAGCACACCACAGGAGCGCTGTCTGCCAGGTTGGAGTCTGCTCCGTCCACATCAATCACGATTCCCACCGCGCTGATTTGGCCCACCACAGACATGGGGCCGCTGACATAGATATAATTGGGTGAAACAGAAGGAATGCCCTTGTCGTATCCCTCGGCCACCTCCCCTACCACCTTTGGCGTGAGTTCAAAGGGCTTGCGCTGCAAATCCTCTGTCTTAACGCGGATAACCCCCGGCTTTGCCACCGGTGTCTCCAAAAGCCGCTTGTTGTTCTTGACCTCTATCTTCACCGGCACTGCGCCTGTGGGCTCATATATATCAGCCAGGTCAATATAGGCCCTGAAGTCAGATGAGCTGATGCCCGCCTTATCCAGTGTCCTTACACGGTAGCTGACCGTAACAGTCTCCTTATCCGTCAGAAGTTCATATGTCTTGCCGTTGGAGGTCAGGATGCCCTCGTTGACAATATCCAGCGGAACTTCCTTTGAATCCGAGTCTTCCGGGTTGTTGATGTTCACCACTGCCAGCCAGACAAAAAATGCCAGGAAGACAGAAAGTACTTTAAGCCCAATATTGTTAGACAGCTTTTTTTCCATTCTTCAGCCTTCCCTTCCATATTTTAAATCGGTTCAATGAAACAGTCTCCTCTTTGACATTGGAAAGTACCTTTTTGAGGCTTTCTGCATCTGGTATCCTGGACAGCATTCCTCCTTCTGCTACCGATACCCTTCCGGTTTCCTCCGACACCACGATGGTAATGCTGTCCGTGGCCTCGCTTACGCCCACAGCCGCCCTGTGGCGCGTGCCCAGGTCCTTGCTGATGCTCATGTTATCGGTCAGCGGCAGATAGCAGGTGGCAGCCGTGATGCGGTTGCCCCGTATAACCACCGCCCCGTCATGAAGGGGCGTGTTGTGTTCAAAAATATTAATAAGCAGCTGGCTGGTCACCAGCCCGTTAATCTCGATTCCCGTCCTCTCTATCTCCTTCAGGGAAGAACCCCGTTCAATCACCATCAGGGCGCCGGTCTTTACCTTGGCCATCTCAAAGGTGGCCCGGACCAGCTCGTTGATGGTCTTGTCGTTAAAACCCTGGTTATCCTTGCCCTCGTCAAAGGAAAAGAGATAGGACATATAATTGCGGCTTCCCAGCTGTTCCAGGGCCTTTCGCAGCTCAGGCTGGAATATGACCAGAAGGGCTGTCACCGCAATGGTGGTGGTATTCTCCAGAATCCACAATATGGTGGTCAGATGAAGCACGGCGGCAAACAGCACAAACACCAGGATAACCAGAAGTCCCTTTAACAGGTTCCAGGCCCTGGTGTTCTTAATCCACACCAGAAGTTCATAGACCAGAAAGGAAATAATCACGATTTCCAGAATATTTCCCACTGATATCCTTGGCAGCAGCGACAGCCAGGATGTCACCTTTACCAGCAGTTCCGCCATACTCTCACCTCCTTACGTTCACTTTTTTTCATTAATACGAGTTTCTCTCCCTTGTGCCGCGTTTATGGGTACTGATTTTCTGTACCTTCACATCCGGGGTGCTCACGGTCATCTTGGGCACCGCTTTCACATAATAATAATAGTCGTCGTCCTCAAACTGCACATATTCGGTCCTGGTATAATCCACGGACAGGACAAAAAAATTGAATACAGCCGCTATGGCTGCCGATAAAACCAGTCCCAGAATCATCTGTCCCACGGGAACAGATACCCCGAACACAAAATCCCCCACAAAAATGGCCAGAAGCTCCGCCACAGAGCCCGCCACAATGGCAACCACCCATGCATAATCCATGGACAGCCTGCGTATAAGGTACACCACGATGATGCCCACCGCACAGGTGGCAATCATAACCATCATGGTCTGGTTAAAGAGCACGGATTTGAGAATCTGGCTGTACTTCTGAACAATGTCCACAGAGCCGTCGCTGGCAGCCAGGATGCCTGCATTCTGCTTCACATATATGAGCAGGTAGTACAGGAACACGCCGCAGCCAACGGGAATC
Organism: Clostridium sp. 1001271st1 H5; assembly: GCF_005845215.1. Classification (GTDB taxonomy): domain Bacteria; phylum Bacillota; class Clostridia; order Lachnospirales; family Lachnospiraceae; genus Enterocloster. Next base: position 714,002 of record NZ_SPHO01000001.1, on the reverse strand, counting down.
ACGGAAGCCAGGCTTCCTCCCAGTCCCACCAGCAGGGGGACCACATAGGGAATCTTAAACAGGAAGGCAAGGGGCGTTAAAACCATCAGGTAACTGTCCCCGGGCTTGAATCCGTAATAGAGGATGGCAATGGTCAGTATCAGCACAATGGCAATCAGGGCCATCTCCAGCGAAACCGCGTATACATGGGCAATCATCAGACAGCCCGCCAGGAACACAATGGCTCCGTAGGGCAGAAATGCGCTGACCAGACAGACCGGAAGAATAACCAGAGGGCTTTTTAGCTTTGCCATATATCCGATATTCGTATTAAGGCTTATGACGGTGCAGAGCGCAAACAGGAAGCGCACCACCGGCTGTATTCCGTAACTGTAGCGGTTGTAAAATCGTTTCAGATGTTCTTTCCATAGCAGAAGACTTGTCATCGAACCCTTCCTCCTCTGTTGTCCTTGGTCCTGTCGGTCCTGTCTTTGTTGTCATATTTCTTGACCAGGTGTCTCAGTCTGGATGCATACATGGTCTGGGAACGCGACGCATAGTCGTATCTTCTGGAATATACAATCCAGGTCACCAACAGGTAAAATACCAGTCCCCCCACATAAAGGATTCCCCAGTTCCTGCCGCACTCCAGCAATTCTTCTATGCTCATGCCGCCCAGCAGCACGTCCAGTTTGTAGAGTATCCACAGAAGCAGAACCAGCAGATAGCAGAAGGTATAACCGAAAAAGGAGCGGAACATCTGTCCGCCGACATAATCCTTTTTAAAATAACGGTTAATGGGAAATATCTTCCTGCCCTCATTCTTTTCAAATATGGCCAGACCAGTCATATATCTGACCTTTTCTTCGTTCAGCATACAGGTACCTCTTACGCTTTTTCATAACATATCAATTTAGTATACCACAACTTTTTCAGATTTGCGACACTATAAATCAATTTTTATGATTTTGTAAGGAACTGGAATTCAGCTTAAGAAACCAGGGGAACCGGCGCCATCATACGCCCCCTTCCCCTGGGCGGCACTCCTATTTTCCCACCAGCACCATCACGGTCCTGGGACGAATCCTGAATCCTCCGCCCTCCAGGGGACCTGGAGCCGGCAGCTCCTCCCAGGTATCCGCGGCCACCTCCCATGCCATTGCGCCGGGAAGGGCCGGCAGCTCCACGTCCAGGGCCTCCCAGTATGCATTGGAAGCAATGTACACGGTCTGCGGGCCTTTTCCTTCCTCCTGTCCGGCAAACATGACTCCCACATATCGCTCATACTCCGCAAAGGAGCTGCACCAGGGCTTTACCCCGTGAAAGCTCACATCCGGAAAGCCGCAGGCCCCGCCGCTCACATTGGCCCGTACCAGACGGTGGGTCCTGCGGAACCGTATCATATATTGGAAAAACCGGAATATATCCTTATATTGCCCCAGCCTTCCCCAATCCAGCCAGGAAATCTCATTGTCCTGGCAATATGCATTGTTATTGCCGAACTGGGTGTTGCAGAACTCATCTCCTGCCAGGAACATGGGCGTTCCCCGGCTGCACATGAGAAGGGCGCACGCATTGCGCACCATGCGCCGTCTCAGTTTTTCCACCTGAGAATCCTCTGTCTCCCCTTCTGCGCCGCAGTTCCAGCTGTTGTTGTCATTGGCACCGTCCGTATTGTTCCATCCGTTTGGCTCATTGTGCTTTACATTATAGGAGAACAGGTCGTAAAGGGTAAATCCGTCATGGCAGGTAATAAAATTCACGGAAGCGTTCTTCCTGTCACGGTCCGCATAGATATCCCGGGAACCGGCGATGCGCAGGGCGGCTGCCTGGGCCATGCCCCCGTCTCCCTTGATATGGCGGCGCATGTCGTCCCTGTACCTGCCGTTCCACTCCGCCCACCGGTTCCAGGACGGGAAGGTGCCCACCTGGTAAAGTCCGTCTGCATCCCAGGCCTCGGCTATGAGCTTTACATCGCCCAGAATGGGGTCAAAGGCAAGGGCCTCAAGCAGGGGAGGCTTGCTCATGGGAGCGCCGTCCTGGCTGCGTCCCATAATGGAAGCCAGGTCAAAACGGAACCCGTCAATCCGGTAGGCCGTGACCCAGTAGCGCAGGCAGTTGACAATCATCTGCTGTACAATGGGGTGATTGCAGTTCATGGTATTGCCGCAGCCGCTGAAATTGTAGTAATATCCCTCAGGGGTCAGCAGATAATATATATTGTTGTCAAATCCCTTAAATGAGAAGAAAGGCCCGTCCTCATTCCCCTCCGCCGTGTGGTTGAACACCACGTCCAGGTAGACCTCAATCCCGTGCTGGTTGAACACCCGGATTAGTTTCTTAAGTTCATTCCCCTCCCGGTTGTACTCCGTTCCGGCAGTGTAGCTGGTGTTGGGCGAAAAGAAGCTTACTGTGTTGTATCCCCAGTAATTATAAAGCTTCCGGCCGTCCACCTCCCGGTAATCCTGCATCTCGTCGAATTCAAATACAGGCATCAGCTCCACCACGTTCACGCCCAGTTCCAGGAGATAAGGGAGCTTCTCCATCAATCCCTCAAAGGTTCCGGGATGAAGTACGGCCGAGGAGCCATGCATGGTAAATCCCCTGACATGCAGTTCGTAAATAATTAAATCCTCCATCGGGGTCAGGGGCTGTGCCATATCCGCCCAGTCAAAATCATCCCTGACCACCCTGGCCTTATAATGCTGGCAGCCCGGCAGCGGGTCCCCCCACCGGCTCTGTCCTGTCACCGCTTTGGCGTAGGGGTCCAGCAGATATCTGGTCTTGTCAAATATAAGCCCCTTTTCCGGTTCATAGGGGCCGTCCACCCGGTACGCATACTCAAATTCACCGATATCCAGCTGGAATACAATCATGGAATACACATTGCCGATGCGGTAATGCTTTGGAAAGGGAAGGACCGCGTAGGGCTCCTCCTCCGTCCGCCTGAACAGGAGCAGTTCAATGGACGTGGCCCCATGTGAGTACACCGTAAAGTTGACGCCTCCCGGTATGGCGGTAGCGCCGTTTATCTCATAGAACCCGGGCCTGACCGCATATCCTTCCACATAGTCCATGGGCACCAGGTGAACGGTGCGGGGCAGGGCCAGGTGGTCCAGGCAGTCCGGCCTTAAGGCCTTCTTATCCTTTTCCCTGCCCTTATCCTGTGTTTCGGTCTTTATACGGCTGGCCACATTCTTTCCCTTTTCCTCCATACATTCCTCCTATAAGCACCTGCTGTCAGACTGTTTCAGGCATTGTATTAACAATATACAACATCCCCGCCCATATTACAAGACTTGGAAAAGCCGCCGGACCCAATCTGGCCCGGCGGCTTTTCCCCTCCTGTCATTTTCTCCTCTGCGGAGTGCTGCCTCTGACAGTATTCCTTCTTAAATTTAATTCTGATACCTCTCCCATTTTATCTTTTCCATGGGCAGTTCATCCAGTTGATACGCAGGCGCCTCTGCCGCCGGCATTCCAAGGGCCAGGATGGCCTCCAGCCTGTAATGTTCCGGAAATCCCAGGCATTCCCTTACGTATTCCTCCGTGGTCTTTCCGTCCGCGTCCCTCAGCCTTCCCTGGACCCAGCAGCTGCCAATCCCCAGGCTGGATGCCATCAGATGCATGTTTGCCATGGCCACGGAACAATCCTCAATCCACACGTCCTGCTCCTTTTCATCGCCAATGACAACTATGGCGCACTGGGCCTGCCTGAGCATGCTCGCGCCTCCTGCCCTGCATCCGGAGAGAGTGTCCAGGGTCTGCCTGCTGCGCACGGCGATAAACTCCCAGGGACGTTTTGCCTTGCCAGACGCAGATAAAAGGCCTGCCTGCAGCACTTTTTTAAGGTCTTCCTCCGGAATCGCCTCATTGCTGTAGTTCCTGATGCTGCGCCTCTTCCTCATAATCTCTAATAAGTCCATGGTCCCTTCCTTTCTGCCGGTGCATACCGCGGCTCCGGCTTACAGCTTCATGTAAGCTTCCAGCACATCCTTCATATCGCAGACCATGCCGTAATCCGCAATATTGAATATCGGCGCGCTTTCATCCTGGTTGATTGCCACAAACAGCTTGGTGTCTTTTATGCCTTCCGTGTGCTGGATGGCTCCGGATACGCCCAGGGAGATGCAGACCTTGGGCCGTATGGTGAATCCGGTCTGTCCAATCTGGTGCTCAAATGGAATGAATCCGGTATCTGCCAGCGGCCTGGTGCCTCCGATTGCAGCTTCCAGCTTTTCGGCAAACTTTTTTAAGAGCGTAAAGTTTTCCTCGCTCTCAGCGCCGCGTCCGCCGACCACCACAACCTCTGCTGCCAGGATGCTGTCCGTATCGCTTAATGCAGGCGCGCTCGACATTACCTGAATCCCGGATTCCGGGAGGGCGATGTCTTTATAATATACAACATCCGCCCTTCTGCCCTCCTCCGCCTCATAGGGAGTGTACACGCCGGGCCTTACTGTCATCATCTGGGGATAGACCCCTTTCTTTGTCACAATGGTGACAAATACATTTTCCCCAAAGGAGGGCTTGTTCTGCTTGATGTAAAAGCTGCCGTCCTCCCTGGTGTCCACGGCTAATTCCGTGCAGTCCGCCGTCATACCGCAGCCCAGACGGGCAGCCACTCTGGAAAAGACGGAGCGGCCTGTGGGAGTGGCCGGAATCAGCACGCTGGAAGGTTCCATGCGTTTCAGCATTTCCGCCATCACCTGGCTTACCGCGTCATCCTGGAACAGGCAGTCCCTGTCTGTCTCCACCACATATATCTCATCAACCCCAAGCTGTTCCAGCTGGGCCACCAGGTTCTTACCGTCCCTGGCCAGGACAGCGGCCTGTATCTTTTCACCGGTGGTTTCCTTGATGCAATGGGCTGCGCGGACCAGTTCTGCCACAACGGGTTCTAAATTCCCATTATAATTTTCTGCAAAAACACAAATTCCGTTCGCCATCTATTCTTTTCCTTTCTCAATCTCAATCAGCTCCTTGAGTCTGGCCGCCAGCTCCTCCGGCGTGCCCGTAAGCATCCGGGCTTTTCTGGTGCTCTCAGGCTGGAATGAATCCGTTACCTCTGTGGGAGAGCCGGGAAGGCCAATCTCCTCCGCCGCCAGCTGAAGCTCTGCATTGGTATATACCTCCAGGGGCTTGTTCTTGGCCGCCCTCTTGGAGCGCAGGGTTGCCAGACGCGGCTCATTGCTTCCGAAGCATATGCTCACCAGGGCAGGCAGGGACGCCTTAATCTTCCACTCCATGCCCTGATACTTTTTCACAGCCGTGATACAGTCCTTGCCGCCCTCATCGTATAAGAGTCCCTGTACCTCAGCCACATGGGGGATGCCCATATATTCCGCCACCATGGCACCCACCTGTCCGGTGGCGCCGTCCGCAGACAGCGCACCGCTTAAGAGCAGGTCAAATGTTCCATATCTCTCAATGCTTTTTGCCAGCACCCTGGCCGTTGCAATGGTATCTCCTCCTGCAAGACACCGGTCCGTGATGAGGCAGCTCTCATCGCATCCCAGAGCCATGGCGTCCCGTAACGCCTTCTCAGCATCAGCCGGTCCCATGGTGAATACGGTCACCTTGCCGCCTGTCTGTTCCTTTAAAACCATGGCAGCCTCAATTGCGTTCAGGTCCGCAGGGTTAATCATGCCCTCTGAACTGGAACGAATCAGGGCATGGGTCACGGGGTCCACGGAAACATCATTGGAAACAGGAACCTGTTTTATAAGAACCGCTATATCCATATTTTCTCCTCTCCGCTGCCTTCTTATTTTAACAGACGCTCAAATGCCCAGTCTTCCAATAGCGGTGTCTTCTCCCCCCGCATAATGAATTTTGCAAGGTCCCTGCTGGCAGCCGGCGCCTCGATAACGCCGTTGCCGCCGTAACCGGTTGCCAGGATATAGCCCTCCACCGGCGTCTCGCCTAAAATGGGAAGGAAGTCCTTTGGCTCTGCACGGTATGACAGCCAGGATGATACCAGTCCGCTGTCCACAATGCCCGGCACCCTGCACTCCAGCTGGTCTAACAGGAAATCAATAAAGTAATCGTCGGTTCCGCCTGTGGCAGGAAGCTTGTCCGGATTCCACTGTCCCGCATGCATGGGATTGTTCAGGTCCATGGAAAGATGGGACTTGCAGATAAAGATATTGTCTCCTGCGCGGAGGGCGTAAAAGGCCGGATATTTCAGCACCGGGAAGGTATATCCTAATTTCTTTCCAGGAGGGCATAAAAAGAATGCTTCTGCCTTTGTATGCCAAATCGGCACGTCCATGCCCACCATCTCGCCGGTAAATTTGCTCCATGGACCGGTACAGTCCACCACATAGTCAAATTCGTATTCCTGGCCGTCGTTTGTCTTAAGGCCTTTAATCTTATTTCCTTCTTTCAGAACCTCCGTCACCTTCACGCCGGTCCTGATAACGCCGCCGTTCTTCTGCATCTTCTTTGCATAGGTATTGGAAATCATGGTTCCGTCAAAGTATCCGTCATCCTGTGTGTAGCCTGCGCCCAGGATATTGTCTGTGGAGATATCAGGAAGGATTTCCTTAATCCTGTCCTTGTCCGTTATGTACTCGCCTGTATAACCGGCTGCCTTTGCCAGCGCAATGCCGGTCTTAATGGTAGCCTCTACCTTCTCGTCGGTTGCAACCACCAGGGTTCCTGTCTTGTCAAACCCGGCAGAGCCCTTTTCCTCTGCTTCCATCTTCAGATATGACTCAAAACCATATAACCTTACGTCCCAGTATCTGTTTCTCAGCGAATCATCAAAGAGACATACGGTTCCTGCGGACTTGGCCGTGGAAGCCCCGCCAATGGTATCCTTCTCAAATACAATGACCTCAGCATTGTCATAAAGGCTCAGATGATATCCGAGACATGTTCCTGAAATACCTCCGCCAATAATACCAATTCTTTTCTTTTCCATAACATTACCTGCCTTTCACATTTTATTTTTATTGTTTTTTACAGTGCTTATAGATTGTCTGCGCGAAGGACTGTCTCCAGCAGCACCCTGCATCCCAGCCCAATATCCTTTCCCTCTGTAAACTCATGTCTGGAATGGCTGATTCCGCCCACGCTCGGAACAAATATCATTCCTGTGGGGAAAACCGTTGTCATGAGCAGCGAATCATGGAAGGCCCCGCTTGGGACTTTGGCATACGGAATATCCAGTTTCCTGACGGACGCCTCAACGGCATCCCTTACCCATTCCGTCATCGGCGCAGGCTCATGGTAGGAGAACCGGTTGAAGCTGTACTCCTCCCCCATCTCCCGGCAGATTTCATCCAGGCATTCCCTCAGTTTCTGCTCTATGGTCTCCATAATTTTTTCATCCTGGTCACGTATCTCCAGGTGGAAGCCGGCCTCCCCAGGAATTACATTCACGGAGTTGGGCACCACCTTCATGGTTCCCACGGTGGCAACTGTAAACGGATTGCCGTACATGGCCACTATCTCCGGAACCTGGGCCACGAATCTGGCGGCAGCCACCAGCGCATCCTTTCTGTCCTCCATCACCGTGCTTCCCGCATGGTTGGCCTCTCCCGTAACTTTGATTTCAAACCGGCTCACCCCTGCAATGGATGTAACCACGCCCACGGGAATCCGGTTCTTGTAAAGGGAGGCCCCCTGTTCCACATGAAGCTCCAGGAAACAGTGTACTGATTCAGCGGACCTCCTGGCATTTCCCAGGTCCGCCACCTTTAATCCGCAGGCCTTAAGCACATCCTCTCTGGACTGGCCGTACATGTCCTGGTCTTCCCCGCTGACGTGAAGGTCCTGGCCGCACATGGCGCCGCTTCCCAGCATACCGCTTCCGAACCGGAAGCCTTCCTCATCCGTAAATACCACAACCTCCAGGGGATGGCGCAGCTTTCTGCCGCTCTCAAGCAGCGTCTGGCACACCTCCAGTCCGGCCACGCAGCCCAGGGCCCCGTCATACCTTCCGCCGTCCGGCACCGTGTCCAGATGGGAGCCTGTCATAATAGCCGGCAGGTCCGGGTCCTCTCCCTCCAGTCTGGCAATCAGGTTTCCGGCTGCATCCATTCTTGATTCGATTCCCAGTTCCCGGAAATATCCTATAAAAGTCTCCCGTCCTTTCCTGTCCTCCGGCGAATAGGCCATACGGGTGAATGTCCCGTCTTCCTGGGCCCCGCATTGGTACAGTTCTTCCAGCCGGTTAAGAATCCTGTCTAAATTGATATCCATTTAACCCCTCCTTGCTTCCGATTGTTGGCAATCTTGTACACGCCCTATATTTCTTTTCTGTACTTCTTATCTATATTGCACATTATAGATAATATTTTAACGGATTACATCGGAGCAAACAGATAAAAATAGAGAGATAATTTATCTAGTCTGGATAAACTATCTCTCCTGCCTCTATATGAAGTCCTTGTTGTAATTCTCTATCATTTTATACACCACCAGACCAATCCGCACAGCCAGCACCTCGTTGGCATTGTCAAAATCAATTCCGGTTATTTTTTCTATCTTTTCAATGCGGTAGACAGCGGTCTTATAGTGCACGTAAAGGTCCTGGGCTGTCTTGGAAAGGTTCAGGTTCCGGTCCAGGTACGCCCTCAGGGTAATAATCAGGTCATCCCTCTGGGGCTTTTTATAGTTATAAAGCTTCTGAAGTCCCTCCGGCACATACTCCAGCAGCATGGACGGGTCGCTTAACTGGCACAGCAGCTTAAATATACCCAGGTCCGCAAACAGCATAATCTGGGGGCTGCCGTCCTCCGGCGTCTCTCCCGCCACATCCACAAACATAAATGCCTCGTTAGCCTCTTTAAAGCTCTCCGGAAGATTGATGATGCCGTCCACCACTCTCCCTGCCCCTGCCTTAATCTTGAGATACTTGTTATATCTAGCCACATCCCCCTGGACCTGTTCCGCTATCTTTTTAATGTTTTTGCGGTATTCTTCCTGGGTCTGTTCCCGGTCCACCTCCTGTATCACTACAATCTTATCAAGGTCGTTATGAATTTTAGCTTTGGATATACGGCTCCGGATTAAATCGCTCAATACATCGATATCCTTTACCTTTGCCTTAAAATCCCCTCTGGCCATGCTCTCGTTTGTCATTCCGAATACAATGACCCGGTAGCTGCCGTTGATGTCAACCCCCAGAAGGCTGGTATTCTTCTGAAGCTCTCCCATGGAATGTATTTTTCCGTTCAGAATATTGTGTATAATATCATTCTGGAACTTCTTCTCCAGTTCCGTCACCGCATACTGCCTGGAAAATTCAAACCGCAGGGCCGTGATGGCGCTCTCCGCGGCAATGCAGTCCATGGTCCCAAAGGGCTGGTTTAACTCTGTCACTACCAGGTATATCTTTTCCCGGAAACTCATCTTTACCTGAATCAGACATTGGGAAACCTCCCCTGTCTGTCTCATATAGGTGTAGTTTGAATAAGTACCCGGCTCAAAAGGCACTGCGTCCCTGCTGACAGCAAATTCCCTGGACGCCTGGTCCGTGGCTGCCAGACAGGACAGGTTCTGGTTGAAAACCGCCACCGGATTGCGAATCAGCTTTGACAGCACATCCAGTATCTCATCCACCCCTTTTCCCGTGGAATCAGGCGCAATGGCCAGGGCGGCGAAATTGTCATGGGTGGTCTTAAAATACTTAAGCCTGGTTACCTCCTCGTTGAACAGCCGTTCCATAATCAGGCTCATGATATCCCTGAAGGAAACCTCAAAAGGAACCTCCAGAACCGGGATGTCATGTTCCTCTGCAAAGGCAAACAGCAGCTCAATCTTGGTGTCTGCATTGTCCACCTCTCTGCCCCGCTTTAACACAAGGGCGCTGACGCTCTTTCTTGTCAGCTCGTTAATATATGTGCGGAATTCTTCTACCGTACAGGACCGGAATGCATACAAACCAGTCAGCAGAACCTCGCCTCCGTCAATAAACTTTACAATGTCCGGCGCCTCGATGATTGTCACGCCTTTGATTTCCCTGTCCAGTCCCCTGCTGCCTCCAAGTACCTTTATTTCCTTCATTTCATCTGTCAAAAGAAGTTCTCTTACCGTTAATCCCATCTTCATCCCCACCGCCTTTATTTGCCCGGTCAACGTTACCATTCATTATAACACGAACAGACACAGACGCATACAAGTATTCTTGCGCCTGTGTCTTTTCTATATTTATATGTTATGCCAAAACCTTTTCTTTCGCCAGCCTTTCCATGACCACCGCTGCCTTGGCCAGGTCGCTGTATCTGGTAAACTCAACCGGACAATGACTCCGTCCGTCCTTGCTCGGAACAAACAGCATGACCGTGGGAAGCACCTGCCCGATTTCCAGGGCATCATGGCCTGCGCCGCTTAACATGCGCCTGCAGCTGTAGCCCCGGCTCCTGCACTCTTCCTCCATCACGTCCAGCATTTCCTTTGAAAGCTCCACCGGTGTAATGGTCAGCTTATTCTCCATGTCAAAGCTGCCGCCGTACTCCTTTACAGCCCGTTCCAGGGCTTTTCTTATCCTGGCTGCAATGTCGTTTATGTTGTCGTTATTCCTGGAACGGATATCCACGGTAAACTCCGCTGTATCCGCCACAATGTTCATTCCCCCCGGTATGGTATTCACATATCCCACGGTGGCAACGGTTCCGTCCGCCTTTTCCCTGGCCCAGTCCGCGATTCTGGAGATAACCTTTGAAGCTGCGTCCACAGGGTCCATCCTCATATCCATGGGAGTGGTTCCCGCATGGTCGGCCCTGCCGTGTACGGTCACCATGTACCGCTGGATGCCCACAATACAGTCTACCAGCCCTATCTCGGTTCCTTCCGTGTCCAGGACCGGTCCCTGCTCAATATGCGCTTCCAGGAAGCAGCCAATCCTGCCCTTCTCCCAGACAGCCTCCCCAATCCGCTCCGGGTCCATCCCGTATTCCTTCATGGCTTCATAGATGGATATGCCGTCCTTATCCCGGAATTTCTTGGTGTATTCCACGTCCCGGTGCCCCAGGATGGCTCCTGAACCAAAGTATCCTGTTCCGAACCGGGTTCCCTCTTCATCGCAGAACCCTGCCACCACAAAATCCCTTTTGGGCCTGATTCCCTCCTCTGTCAGGAGACGGGCCACCTCAATGGCGCATATAACGCCCGCTATTCCGTCGTAATCCCCTCCGTTGTACACAGAGTCATAGTGGGAGCCCATCATGACGCAGGGAGCGTCAGGGTCTTCGCCCTGCAGTACCCCAAACACATTGCCGGCAGCGTCCTCCCGCACCTGCAGCCCGCTCTCTGTCATCAGCTCCTTCAGATACTCCACGGCCTGTCTGGCTTCTTTTGTGAACGGAAGTCTGGTGCAGCCGTTCCCCGGTGTTGCAGTATACTGTTTTAAATGCTCCAAATCCCTGGCAATTCTGCCTGTTATATCCTCAATTACCATTCCTATACCCTCTCTGTTCTTTTTTGGGAACGCCCTTCCATTCCCTCTATTTTATTTCTTTTGACTTCTTTCTGTCTATCACATATACCTTAAACGGCGAGTACAGCATGGCCGCTACCAGCAGGATAAACCCGGACAGGCACGACCCGTCTCCCGGCATCCTAAGCTCTGTCAGAATCAGGGCAAACGCCGCCAGGATGGCTGCAAAGGCCACGGTCAGCCTGCCCCCCTTTGTCTTAAAAAACTTCTCTGTCTCCATACAGTATCCTCTCTTTCCCCCTGTGCTGCCTGCGTGTCATGAGACAGCCACTGTCAGAAACACAATTATACCGATTGCCAGCGTCATAATGGTGGTGAAGGGAATGATTCTCTTCAGCACCTGTCCCTCGCTGCCCAGGATCCCCGCCGTGGTGGTCCCCAGGATGATATTGCTGGGGCTGATGGCGCTTCCGATGGAACCGCCCGCTGTCTGTGCTCCCAGGATTGGCGCCTGGTTCAGATGAAGCAGGCCGGCAGTGGTTACCTGGAATTCCCCGAAGAGAATATTGGATGACATATTGCTTCCGGTCATGAAGGACCCCACCATTCCCACCAGGGGAGCCAATATGACGTAGGTCTTGCCAAGAACCCTTGCAATTCCGTCCGCCAGCACGCTGGTCTGCCCGGTTCCTCCCATGATTTTGGACATGATGACCAGACCGATGATGGCGATTCCCGAAGGCATGGACATGGTTACGGAGCGCACAAACACACGCTTAACCCCTCCCGGCCGAATCCATCCGTGCCTTCCAAAATATACCAGTCCCGCAATGGATGACAGGAACAGGAACATGCTTGCATGGGTGAAGGGCCGCAAAGGCGAAAAAAGTTCCGATGCCTGGTTCACAAATCCATACCCGGTGGATGTCTCCGGAAAGGAAAATCCAATGGACACCTGGTTCAGCAGATGATTCACCGGAGGTACCACCAGCACCACCATGGTGACCGCGGTCAGCAGGATATAGGGCACAAAGGCCTGCACCAGCGTCATGTCAGCCGGCGCCCCGTCCGATGTCCCGGCCGCGTTCCTGCGGTCCATCAGCCGGCTGTCTTCCACGCTCCACTCCTGCCTGTACATCTTCATCCTGCCTATCAGGAACAGGGCCACCAGGGATACGCAGGCCGGAAGAAAGCAGGCAATGGTTGTATTAACCCTGGTCAGAAGCAGTTCTCCCCCGCCCTGAATCAGGGACAGGATGAGAAGGGCGGGAAGCCCTTTCTTTACAGCCTTTCCTTTTCCGTAAAACCAGCAAATCACCAGGCCAATCACCACATTCCACATCCAGATGAACACCCCTGCCCAGAAGGCTGCCGCCAGATAATCCGGTGTTCCGGGCACAAGTCCCGTGGACATGGCAAGGGCATCCCAGGCAGCTGCCAGGGTTCCGAAGGTATTGCCCCACGCCTGCCCCAATAAAGGTATGATGACCGCAAATACAGGAACCACGCCGATGCCCATGAGCAGGGGCGCTCCCACTGCCACCGGTACACCGAAGCCTGTGATTCCCTGGAGAAAGCTCTCCAGTATCCATCCCAGGGCCAGAACCATCAGAAGTTCGTTGGGCAGAAGCTTTCTCATCCCGTTGCGGATTACAAGAAAGGCACGGGCCTCATCCGCCACCTGGTACAGAAGAATGGCAGTCCATACAATCAGAAGGATAATCAGCGCGCTCCATATGCCTTTTGCGCTCTCGGCTGCCAGCAGCCTGATATCCGCTTTATAGAATACAATGCCGGTAACAATCGTGATGGCCAGTCCCACGGGGGCTGCTTCCGTAGCCCCCCACTGGAACCGGATCATTAACAGCAGCAGGACAATGATTGGCAGACATGCCATTATCCACATAAACAGATTTGTTGGTATGTTCATAATTTATCTCCCGCCTACTTATGTATTACTGTTCCTGTCCTTCCGGCAATTCCCTCCGCCGCCTTATCAAGCAGGGTTATCAGGGTACGCCTGCCTTCGCCTGACTGGGCAAAGCGGATGGCTGCCTCGATTTTTGGAAGCATGGACCCCTTGGCGAACTGTTCCTGGGCAATGTATTCCATTGCCTGGGCCACCGTAAGGTCGCTGAGCCACTCCTGGTTCTCCCTTCCGAAATTGATGGCCACCTTTTCCACGGCCGTCAGGATGATGAGGTAATCAGCCTCCAGCTCCGCTGCCAGCAGGCTGCTGGCATTGTCCTTGTCAATGACTGCGTTGACGCCTGAGAGCTTTCCGTTGTCATTGACCACCGGAATCCCTCCTCCTCCGCAGGTTATGACAATGTGGCCGGCATCCACCAGCGTCTCTATGGTTTTCAGCTCCCGGATTTTCATGGGCATGGGGGAAGCCACTGCAATGCGGTAGCCCCTTCCCGCGTCTTCCATGCAGGGAATCCCGTTTTCCATGTTCTTCTTTGCCTCTTCCTCAGTCAGGAACCGGCCGATTGGCTTGGTGGGATTGCGGAACGCTTCATCCTCCGGGTCCACCTCCACCTGGGACAGAATTGTGGATACCTTTACATCCATGTTTCTCTTGTACAGCTCGTATTTAATGGCATTCTGCAGGTCAATTCCGATATACCCCTGGCTCATGGCCACGCATGTAGGCAGCGGCGTTTCCTTATAATCCTCATAGCTGCAGGCCAGCCGGTCCATGGCATTTTGAATCATCCCCACCTGGGGGCCGTTGCCATGGGTGATAATCAGGTCCATGCCCTGCTGCACCAGGTCCACGATTACCTCAGCCGTCTTTGCCACTGCCTGCTTCTGTTCTTCTATATCCCTGCCCAGGGCGTTGCCGCCCAGAGCAATCACAACCCGTTTTTTATCCATAAGCCCTCTCCCTTATTTAGTCCTGACTCAGTCCAAAGAAAACCCCAATTTCTTTGCATATGCCGCAACAGCCTTTTCAAAGCAGGCCACCGGCGGGTGCACGGTGCCGGCTCCTATCTGGCCGTAGCCGGCCACCTTGTGGGCAATCCCCGTGTTGATAACCGGTGTAATGCCTTTTTCCACCACCAGTCTGGCATCGATTCCAAGGCAGGTCCCCTGGAAATTCCAGTTAGGTATAATGAAGTTGGGATTCCTGTCAATGGTTATCTCCGTCATCTCTGTGCTGGTGCGCAGCGCGTCCTCGTACCCGCCGGCTCCCACAAACCTGGTAACGGCCGGGGCGGCAATCATGGCCATTCCGCCTACGCCGAAGGTTTCCGTGATGGCGCTGTCTCCCATATCAGGACAGGCGTCCTCCCCGTCATACCCGGTAAAGTAAAGTCCCTGGGGCGTGTTGACCGGAGCCGTGAACCACTCATCCCCCATACCGCTGATACGGATACCGAATTCCACGCCGTTCCTGCACATGGCGGTGACAATGGTGCCGTCCGTAACCTGTCTTGCCGCGTCCATAACAGCCTTGCCTGTGGCCATCATGATATTTAAGAAGAACTGGTCTGTGTCGGCCAGGAATTTTATAACGTCGTAGCGGTCCTTCTCATCCATCTCCATCCTGGTGATTACCGGGCTCACCTCTTTCAGGAAGGCCAGGGAAGCCGCAATGTTCCTCTGATGGAATTCATCTCCCATGGCAATTGCCTTGGCCACAAGGGGATTCACATTCAATCCTCCCATGGAACGGATGGCCTTTCCAAGGGTTGGTCCCAGCACATCCCGCATCCACAGCAGACGGTCAACCACTTCTTTGGAATAGGCTCCGAATCTCAGCACCTTTCCTATGCCCTCGTTCATGGTACAGTAAGCCTCGTTGCCGTGGGTCTGGTTCTCAACCACAAACACAGGCATGTTGGCGGAGGTAATACCGCCCATGGGGCCCACGGCCTTTACATGGTGGCAGGGAATAAAGGTCACTTCCCCGGATGCAAGCAGCTTTCTTGCCTCCTCCTCCGTGCCGGCCCATCCCTCAAAGAGGACTGCACCCACGCAGGAGCCCTGTACCGGGTCCGGCATGTTTTCAAACCGGATGGGCGGCCCTGCATGGAGAATCACCTTGCCGTCATTCAGCTCCCGAATCACTGACCTGGCCGGCACCACATCCTTAATTACCGGCTGGCTGGCCACCACCCTGGCGATAACCGAGCGGTTGGCCTGGTCGATATCCGTCTCAGGACAGCTTCTAAGGAAATTCAGCATTTTTATAAGCTCCACATTGCCGCCTGCCGGAGGCGCCCAGTCATACTGAACCACGTCGCATCCAAAGTGTTCAATGACCTCAGCAAAGCTCTTAAGGCCCGCATTGATGACCCTTGGCTTCTGAGACAAAAGCTCCAGCAGTTTCCCGGACGCCTCTGTCTTCTCAATCCCGGCCACTTTCCTGGGACGGACAGCCTTTTCCGGCTCGTCAAAATCCAGGCCAATGGCGCGGACAGCCGTATGTACAGCCAGCTTATTGTTTTCGCACACAATGACGCCCGCTTCCTTCAGCGTATCCACAGCCTTGTCATAGCCCTGGAAGTCCCTTCTTGTTCCGCAGACAGTTGCCACGAAGAACAGCTTCCGTCCTTCTTCCTTTGCCCTATCCCGCAGACGGGTGATTGCCGGAAGAAGGGCTCCCGCCATATCCTCATGGGAACCGTAGCCCAGCATGATATCCAGAAGAATCACGCCTGTGGACGGGTCGTCGATGGCTTCCTGCATGCACTCAATGCGTTTGGCAGGGTCAATCATGGGGTGCGGCTTGCCCTGGGTGTATACATCGTCTCCCAAATCCACCACAATATGTCCGTCCGTCTTCAGCATAAAGCCTTCCGCCTTCTGGGGCGGCACCTTAAGGTTCAGGGCATCCTTAATCAGCATGGCTGCTTCCCCTGCCAGGGTGCCTCCTGAGTAATAGGCCTTGATGGTTTTCTTTTCCTCTGCCTTAAAGAAGCAGGAGCTGTCCGTCTCCACGGTTCCTTCCCCGATTTCCTGTCCCCTCACCAGTCCCACAGCCAGACGGGCCGCTTCATCCAGGGTATAGGCATGGTAGAAGTTTTCCTCATGGTACTCCGGCTTTTCACCCAGGAACAGGGTGACCACCGGCTTCTTAAAGCTGCTCAGGCGGTCGGAAATCCGGTCCCGCACCGCCTTTGCAGGCGGCTTGGATATGATAATCAGCACCTTTACGCTGTCATCCTGCTCCATGGCCTCAATCATATCCATCATGGTGATTCCGCCCACCTCAGTGGACAGGTCCCTTCCTCCGGTGCCAATGGCGTTTTTTACGCCCTCGCCCAGACGGTCTATAATCGTGGTCAGCTCCTGGATGCCGGTTCCCGACGCACCGATGATTCCGATGGGCCCCGGAGCCACATGGTTGGTAAATGCAATGGGAACGCCCTGGATGATGCCTGTGCCGCAGTCCGGCCCCATAACCGCCAGACCTTTTTCATGGGCCTTCTTTTTTAACTGAATCTCATCCTCCAGCGTCACATTGTCGCTGAACATAAACACGTTCATGCCCTCGTCCAATGCCCGGTCCGCCTCCAGCGCAGCGTAAGCGCCTGGTATGGAGATAACCGCAAGATTGGCATCCGCAAGCCTGCCCAGAGCCTTTTCCCAGGACCGCACTGCCTCTGCTCCCTTTTTATCCGACTCTGCAGTGGACTGCTTCTTGAAGAAGGCTTCCACTTCCTCCATGATTCCGTCCAGCAGTCCCTCGTCCTCCACATCGGCAACCACCACCATATCATTGGCTGATGCCTCCTCCAGCTCGCCGGTGCTGAGACCGCTCTGTCTGTATATGTCTTTATTGGCAGGCGTCGCCATCATGATGGAAACCTTCTTTACACCTTCTATGGCGGAAATCTGGTTGGTCAAAAGCATGAGGACAACAGAATCATGGTAACTCCCCTTTTTTACTATGGTTTTTAACATACGCTTCCCTTCTCCTTATTCGGCAAACCTGTTTTTGTGGTCGTACTTGTCAAAGTGTATATCATCGCTCTTCAGATACTCATAAATCTCATCCACAATCTCCACGCCGCCTGTGGCATAGGCTTTATCCCGCCTCATGACAGCGCGTTCTCCCGGATAGTAGACCTTTCCAAAGCCCTGGGCGGCCGGCATTTCTCCCAGCTCGTCAAGGGACTGGGACATGGACGCTTTAAACGCATCCAGGCCCACAAACCTGGACGGGTCCATGACAATGAACATCTGTCCCAGTTCCCTGCCCTTGGACAGGTCATGGTACATGGAGCTTACGTGCTTGCCGAAGGGAACCCCCAGGAGCACGCCGCAGAAGATGTCTACCATCATCATAAGCCCGTATCCCTTGGCGCCCTCAATGGGAACCAGGGCATTCACAAGGTTGGGGTCCGTAACCGGCCGGCCTTTCTCATCCACTGCCCAGGTATCCGGAATGGCTTCATGCCGGGAACGTTTATCCAGTATCTTGCCCCATGCCTGGACCGTGGTTGCCATATCAAAGACAACGGTCCTGTCGTCCGCCGTTGGAGCTGCAAAGGAGATTGGATTGGTTCCGTAATAAGGCTCTGTCCCTCCGTAGGGCACCGCCATTGGGTCTGACTGGCAGAATGCAATGGCCACCATGTTTTTCCTGGCTGCCATCTCCGTATAGTAGCCAATGGAACCGCTGTGGGATATATTGCGGATGCCCACCACGGCAACCCCTGCCTTTCCGGCCATCTCTATGGCTTTTTCCATGGCCAGGACCGATGCCACATACCCGCAGCCATTGTCCCCTTCAAAGACAGCGGAGCACGGCCCGGTCTCCTTCCATTCAAATTTGGGCTCAACCGTAATTCCGCCCTTGGCTATCCTCTCAGCGTAATACTCCACCCGCACGGCGCCGTGGGAGTGATAGCCTCTTTCATCAGACCAGGTAAGAATCTCTGCCGTCTTATCCGCATGGTCTTCCTTAAGCCCTGCCTGCATCAGTTTATTTTTCATTAACCCCTTTAATTCATCATGGGAAAGCTTCATATCTACACCCCGTTTATTTTCATTTTTCTTTACAGCTGTACGTCTCTGTTGCAATCCTTGGAGTAAATGTACGCAAAATCCTCTTCGCGTCCCACTGCGTAGCATGCCTGGGGGCAGTATGCATCCAGGAACATGTAATCTCCTGCTTTTACCGGCACCCAGTCGCTGTCGGCCCTGTACATGCCCTTGCCTGACAGGAAATACATTCCGTGCTCCTGAATATGAGTCTCGATATAGCCGTGGGATGCGCCCAGCTTGAATTTCAGGATGTGCATGTTCATGTCAAACCCGAAGTTGCCTGCTGCGGGAAGGAAATCCTTGATGTGGCAGTTCTCCATGCCCTCATACTCCACCCATGGAAGGTCATTGGCATTTCCCACCACGGTAAATGCACTGTACCCTTCGATTCTCTCGTATCTGCGCTTGTATACATACAGCTTTGCTTCCTTGCCGCTCTTGTTTTCAAAGGAAACCTTGTTGCTCTCCGGTGAGTAGATGTAACCGCCCTGGGTGAGGACTGCTTCCTTGTCTTCGTTCTTCACAGTCACTTCGCCGGACAGCACATAGAGGAATGTCTCCAGACCCTCGCCGCCGATTCCTGTGTTTTTTCCATTTTCCTTTACCGTAACCAGGTAATCCGCAAAGGTGGCTCCCATGGCCGGGGAGCCCAGAATGGTGACATCGCAGTTCTCATAACCGGGAATGCTGTTCTTAACCAGCCCGTCCGGCTCCAGCAGCACATAATTTTCCTTCTTGATTACGGAACGTGTTGTCAATAATTCCTCGCGGTATCCTATCTGTTCATTTAAATAACTCATTTCTACTTCCTCTCTTTCATTCTTTTTGGGCCGTTTCGGTCAGCTTTTTTATAATTACATTATTGCAAAACAGCCTCTTTATTTCAATTATCTAATTAGGCAAATCTTCCTATGATTTTTATCCATTTTATACCCTATTGCTAAATTTTTAACGCCCCTCTTTTTTGAGGTTCCGTGCTATAATATCTTTAGTTAAATTCAACTGTTGCCGAAAGGAGAAAACCATTATGCCGGAAAAGAAAGAGATAAGCCTGGACCATCCTTCTTATCCAAAGTATGCAACTATATATTCGGAAAGGGGCACGGAGGCAAAGGCCTCTGTCCTTTATTTCCACGGAGGCGGTCTGCTGTACGGACACCGGGAGGATTTGCCGGACCTCCACATCCGGACCCTGACCCATGCAGGATATATCATTATTTCCTACGATTATCCCCTTGCCCCCGCCGCAAAGCTGGATACCATAATAGGTGATGTATGTTCCTCCATCACCCATTACATCAATAATCCCGAACTGTACTGCGGCCAAAAGCTGCCCTTCTTCCTGTGGGGCCGTTCCGCCGGGGCATATCTCTGCCTTCTGGCCGCTGCCCGGGGAAACCTTCCCCAGGCTCCTGCGGGAATCCTCTCCTATTACGGATACGGATTCCTGTGTGATAACTGGTTTCAGACGCCCAGCGAATATTACAGGTCCCTTCCGGCTGTGGATGCCTCCTGCCTGGAACAGACAGGAGGCGTCCCTCACACCGCCGGAGCCCTGGACACCCACTACAGCATCTATGTATATGCAAGACAGGCAGGCGCCTGGCGTTCCCTTCTGTATGAAGGCCGGGAAAAATATTTCTATCTGGACTACACCCTGCGCGCCTGCACTGCACTGCCCTGTCCTCTTTTCTGCGCCCACAGTACGGGGGACACCGATGTGCCTTATGCAGAATTCCTGGAACTGTCAAACCGTTTCCATCCGCGGCAGTTCATTGCCTCCTGCGGCAGCCACGACTTTGACCGGGATGAGGGCAGCCCCTTTACGAAGCAGCTGCTGGATGAGACTCTGGCATTCCTGCATTCGAACATCAGCTCTCCCGGCTCTGGAAAATAGTCCCTGTACAAAAGGGCTTTGCGCTCTTCATGGTCTTCATCAGGAAGTAATATACCAGTCCTGTGGGAAGGAGACTCACATACCAGGACAGCTGGACTATGACCAGAGAGCAGAGGGAGCCGATGATGATGGCAATGATGGCCGCCCAGTTGACTCCCTTAAACACGCCCTGTTTGTCATACATTTGATTGATGTCCAGCTTCTTCCTCCGGAGAATATAGTAATCCACCGCCATCACTGCAAAGATGGGCCCCAGGAACGCGGAGTAAAACTGGGTAAACAGGCTCAAACCTGCGGCGGAATCATCGGTTACCAGCTTCCACGGCATACAGCAGGCAGAAAGTATTCCCACCAGTACAGTGGCGTGGGACCATTTCATGTGGAATGACTCCATCAGCACATAGGATGGGGGAACAATGTTGTTCAGCACGTTGGTGGTAACCTGGGCAAATGCGATAAACAGCAGTGTCACCACAGTGAGGAACTTGCTTCCCATGGTTGTTGAGAACACCACAACCGGGTCGCTGTTGCCGGTTGCCGCTGTCACAAGAAGGCCGATAAGTCCCATGAACAGCGTTACAGGCAGAATGGCTATGGTGTAGATGCTTCCGGTAAAGGCGGGCCCCACTTTTTCCTGCAAGTTGCGGGAATAATCGGATGCATTGATAATCATGGTGGAATAGATTCCCAGGAAGGAGGTGGTGGCTGCCCAGAAAGGCATGCCCCAGGTCCCCTTGATTCCGGAAAATACATCGTCAATCTCAGTTGCAAACTGTGTCCTGACCACATACAGCATGTAGGCCAGAATAGCAATGATAAAAACACAGGAAATATTTTCCAGCCACTTGATGCCTTCAAATCCCTTGATGGCCAGGGCAACCTGCAGCATGGTGAACAGGGCATAGACCAGGGGAAGGTTGCTGAATCCGAACAGGATGCTCAGACAGCTGTTGATGGCTCCTGCTCCCACCCAGCTCTGGAACCCGAACCAGATAATGGCGGGAATGCCTCTCAGCAGTCCGGGCACCTTGACCCCGGTGGTGCCAAAACTGCTTCTGAGCTGTATGGTATAGGGAATGCCGTATTTATGTCCGCAGTTGCCGATAACCACCAGCGCAACCGCAATGACCAGACATCCGATAACCATGGCCAGAATGGCCTGACCCACTGTCAGTGCTCCAATCAGGCCGGCGCCCATGGAAAAGGTGCCGATGGACACGCACCCTCCCATAAAGCTGGCCGCATAGGAAACAGGCCCCATAATACGTTTTTTCGCAGGCTGAAGGTCCGGGTCCACATTCTTAACCAGTTCCGGATTCAGATTCATATTTTCTACCATATTGCTTATACCTCCTCCTTTTCCACATAACAGGAACTCACTGAAGTCTCCTGACCAGGGTTCCCACGCCTTTTTCTGCTGTAATCCTTCCGTCCTCAGCCACAAGATTGCCGCGGATAATGGTGCATACAGGCAGCCCCTTTCCCTTCATCCCCACAAACGCGGAAATCCTGTTTACGTAGAGAAGGGAATCACTTGTAATCTCCCACTCTTTTTCCGGGTCCAGAATCACCAGGTCCGCATCAAATCCAGGGCGTATATCCCCCTTTCTGCCGTATATGCCAAATGCTTTGGCCGGGTTCAGGGCCATGGCCCTTGCAAGCACAGCCGGACTCAGTCCCCGCTTTGCGCAGCCCTCGCTGAAGGCAACCTGGAATCCGCTCTGGATACCGCTGATGCCTCCCCAGACATCAAATACATTCTCAATCTTATTGCCCAGAATCTCCTTGAATTTTTCATCATAGGAGCAGGGCGAGTGGTCGCTGGCTATGCCGCTGAAGGTTCCGTCCTCCACATAGGCCCACAGGCGGTCCACGTCCTCCCTGGAGCGCAGGGGAGGCGCGCATTTAAACAGGGGACCCTTTTCCAGCACATCCCGGTCCGTAAGGCTCAGATAATGGGAGCATGTCTCCGCCGTCACATCATAGCCCTCTTGCTGGGCCTCCTTTATCTTCTGCGCCACATCAGGGCTGCTCACATGGCAGATATGTAATTTGCATCCGGTTGCTTTGGCCAGCTCAATCATATCCACGGTTGCAACCATCTCCGCAATCACAGGCCTGGAATCCAGAAATCCCTGCCAGTCCATGCGCCCTTCCCGTTTCATCCTGGCTTCCTGCCATTTAATCATGGAAAAATCTTCGCAGTGAAAGCCGGCGCGGCCTCCGAATTGTTTGATTCGCTCCATGGCTTCATAGGCCTGCCCGTAGCTTAAGGAGCTGTAATCCGGCGACACAGGCCCTATGAATGACTTAAAGGCAACGCAGCCCTTCTCATGGAGTCCTTCCAGTTCGTCAAAATTATCCGGCACCAGACCGCCCCAGAAGCAGTAGTCCGCATATGCATTGCAGTCCACCTTTTCCACCTTCCGGTCAAAAATCTCCGCATTTGTCATGGCCGGCTCGTTCTGCAGAGGCATGTCGATAACCGTGGTGTAACCGCCCACCGCAGCAGCGGCAGTGCCGTGTTCGTAATCCTCCCTCCACTCATAGCCCGGGTCGTTGAGATGGGCGTGGGTGTCAATGGCTCCCGGAAATACATAGTTTCCTTTTGCGTCCACTACCCTTGCCGCCTCCGGCTCCTGGTCCGCAGCGAGTATGGCTGCAATCCTGCCGTCCTTTACACCGATATTCCCCTCCTCCACTGTCTCCGGGGTGACAATCCTTCCATTTTTCACTAACAAATCATACATAAGCTTTGCCTCCTGTTTACTTCTCCAAAGAAGTTCCTTTCCTGAAACGGCAGCAGGACGGCATGTGCTTCATGCATAGATAGTACACCAGTCCCGTGGGTATGGTTGCCGTGAAAAAGGAAACATCCACATTGATAAGTCCAATGACCGCGCCCACTGCTGTTGCTATGATGGCAGCCCAGTTAATGCCTGCATGTTCTCCATTGTCATCGTAGAGGTCATCCAGCGCCTCCCCTTCCATCCGGCCCCTGTGCAGGATATAATAATCCGTAATCAGCACAGCGAAAATCGGGCCGAAGAAAGCGGTATAAATTTTAACGAACAAATCCAGCCCTGCCGCGGAACTGTCATTGGTCAGAATCCAGGGACAGGTGCATACGGCCAGGATACCCACCAGGATAACGGCTGTCCTGTGCTTCATCTTAAACGCATCCATAAATGCATAGGCCGGCGGCACCACGTTGCTGGCCAGGTTGGTTGTCATCTGGGCAAACAGGATGAATCCAAGGGTTGCCACCAGCAGGACCTTATTGTGCACCATCTGGGAAAAGGCATTGATGGGATTGGCTATCCCTGTTGCGGTGGAAGCCATTGCGCCGATAAGCCCCAGAAGAACCGTGGTGGGAACCATGGCGATAAAGTAGGCAACGCCGCGTTTTCCCACGGAATAGCCGCCTTTCAGCTCCCTGGAATAGTCTCCCGCATTGAGCATGACCGTGGTGCTGTTGCCGAAGAATGCAATGATGGCAGCTACAAATGGCATTCCCCAGGACCCCTTTCTGCTGACCAGCTTATCGCCAATCACGCCGCCGTACTGGGTCACGCACACAAACAGCATGTAGAGCATGGCGCTGACAATAACCACGCCCCCGATATTCTCCACCCATTTAATTCCATGAAACCCCTTTACGGATAATATTATCTGTATCACCTGGAACAGCAGGAAGTACAGCACCACATTGTCATATCCGAATATAGCAATGGATATCTGGTTGATGGCGGAGCCGCCCAGCCAGGTCTGGAAGCCATACCACACAATAGCCGGAAGCCCACGAATCATCACAGGCACAATGTTTCCCTTTGTACCGTATGCGCTCTTAAGCTGGACCGCATAGGGCGCGCCTGATTTGTAGCTGAAACGGTCATTTGCACAGATGCCGATAACCAGTATGGTGGAACCAATCAGCACTGCCATAAATACCTGCATCAGGTTCAGCCCCTTGTCTAACTGGGCGGAACCCATGGTCAGCGTGCCGATGGAGATACATCCTCCCAGCCACAGCATCAGGTAGGACCCCCACCCCATGATGCGGTCCTTGTCCTGAATCGGCGCCAATGAATCTGATTGCTGTTTTACCTCATTCTTTACATCACTCATAATGTCACCCTTTACTTTCTTCTCCCTTTGTTAACAGCCCTGTACCGGAGTCACGTATTTTCCATAGCCCGAAGCGTCTTCCCTGAAGGTTCCCCCGGCCGCAACCGTCCGGCCGCGGATGATGGTGCACACAGGAGCGCCTTTCCCTTCCAGACCGTCGAAGCAGGACACATGCCCCTTGGTCAGCAGCTCTCTCTGATTGCATTTCCAGGCCTTCTCCGGGTCAACAATAACAATATCCCCGTCAAATCCCAGCTCAAAGGCCCCCTTACGGCCGTAAAGGCCGAATACCTTGGCCGGATTGTAATCCATCACCCTGGCAATCAGGGTGGGGCTTAAGCCCTTCCGGTTCACCACCATGTCAAACATCATGGGCAGGAAAAACTGAATGGAATTAAGGCCGCCCCATGCATGCCAGATATCCTTTGTGGCATTGTCCTTTTCCTCATCCGCAGCCGGCGAGTGGTCGCTGCCCACGCAGGACAGGGTGCCGTCCAGAACATAATCCCACAGCCGCTCCATGTCCTCCTTTCTGCGCATGGGCGGTGTGCACTTGGCCGGAGCGCCCTTCTCAAAGACAAAGTCCTCTGTAAACCCAAGATAGTGGGGACAGGTCTCAGCCGTAATGGGGAGCCCTTCATGGATGGCATCCTTAACCGCCTGCGCCACCATGGGATGGCTCACATGGCAGATATGCACCCTTCCCCCTGTGGCCCTGGCCATATCAATGACATTTTTGGTGGCAACATACTCGGTCCAGACATCATGGGCATCCAGGAAATCCCTGATTTTTTCTTCCCTTGTCCTTCCGGTTCTGGCCTTGGCCTCCTTTTCACGTTCCAGAACCTGGCCGAACTCCTCACAGTGGAAGCCGCACAGGGCTCCGTATGGTTTTAGGATTTCCAGCGCCTTTCTCACATTTCCCATGTTTACAGTGGGGAACAAATCGCCGTTGGGACAGGTAAATCCCTTAAATGCAGCCACGCCGCAGCGATGTAAATCCACCAGGTCGGCCATGTTGTTCTTCACCGAACCGGGCCGGCTGTCATAGTCACCCACAATACCTCCCCACAGGGCAAAATCCACATAGGAGTGCTTGCTGATGCGTCCCATCTTCAGGTCAAATATCTCCTTGTTCATCAAAGACGGTTCATTGTTCAGAGGCATGTCTATCAGGCAGGTGCAGCCCGCTGCTGCCGCCGCCCTGGAGCCGGTTTCAAAATCTTCCCTGTATTCAAATCCCGGTTCATTTAAATGGGCATGACAGTCAATGATTCCCGGGTATACGTAGCATCCCTTTGCATCAATCACTTCCTTTGCCTCCGTCTTTTCCCCCGGTGCAAGAAACGCGGAATAGACTCCGTCTTTCACTGCAATATCGGCTTCATAAATCCTGTCGGGGGTTACCAGCCTTCCGTTTGTTACCACTAAATCGTACATTTTACCCTCCTTACAAACTGTAAACCGTTGACCGTTTCAATACTTACGTTGTATTTTATTTGATACACAGTCATAAAACAATGACGAGAAAACGGGGAAAAATCCTATTTTTTTGTCTACCATGTATAAAAATTTCATATTTTGAAATTTGTTTTTGTGTTTTTTATAATAATCTGGTAAAATCTATTGTTGAGGCATTGTTACAAATGCATTAAACAACAAAAATAGCGTTTCCGCCATGGAGCGGAAACGCCATTATGTTAAAACCATTCTATTTTATTGTATATCTATTTAACACTGGGAGAAACCTGATGAGCCATGCAGTCACAGCCATTACCACATACGTGGAACAGCAATTGAGCCTGTATCCTTCCTGGACCGTCCACTCGGTCTACAAAAAAACAGTAAATATCCGGTCCGGAGAACAGCTTCTGGCTCTCCAGGCAGCCTCTTCGCCCATGTCCCCCATCAGCATGATAACGGACATGGATGCACAATGCTTTGAGGAGCTTCCTGTTCAGCCGGGGCAGCCGGTGTCCTTTACCGGCAGCCGGCTTCTCATATCCTCACCGGAACGCCCTGTAACCTTTCTGTACCGGCCCGGAAAAGTCCTCTGCACCCAATTAACCTCCCCTCCCGGGGAATTTCCCTGCAGAGAGCTTCTCACGCGGGTCCGCCAGGCCGTCGCCGGTTCACAGGCAGGCATATTCCGGCTGCTGTTCAGCGATGTCCGGGACGGCAGCGGGATAAAGGCAGGGGAAGAAGGCCGCCTCATTCTGACTGCGGCCCAAAACCATATCCGCCAATGCAGCATATGCCTGGAACAGGACATGTACCAGGCAGCGGCCCAAAACCTGGCAGGGCTTATAGGACTTGGAATAGGGCTTACGCCAAGCGGAGATGATTTTTTATGCGGAGTCCTGGCGGGACTCACCTATTGCGGAGAGGAAAACCATCCCTTTGCCCTGTGTCTTTGCCAAGAGATAGCAGCCCGCCGGTCTGACACCAATGATATCAGCCGCGCTTTTTTGGACTGCTCCGTACAGCGCCACTTCAGTCCGGCTGTCAGCAGCCTGATTGGCCTTCCTTCTTCCGAAACAATTCTGAACGTATTTTCGGGCATCGGGCATTCCTCCGGTATCGACACCTTATGCGGGATTGCATATGGGCTTTCCATGGGGAACTGCATATAGGCCGCGGCCGGCCTGTGCATGTATTACCGCCTTGTAAGGACAGAATCAATCAGGCCGTACTCCAACGCCTCACTGGCGCTCATGAAATTATCCCGTTCCGTATCCCTGGCGATTTCTTCCACGGAACGGCCTGTATTGGCCGCCAGGACCCGGTTCAGGCGCTGCCTGCTTTTCTGCATATAATCCGACATGATTTTGATGTCGCTGGCAGGGCCCTGGATTCCATTTCCATGGATGGCCGGCTGGTGTATCATGATTTCAGAATTAGGAAGGGCCATGCGCTTTCCATGGGTTCCGCCTGCCAGCAAAAAGGCCCCGAAGCTGGCTGCCAGCCCAAGGCAGATGGTTGACACATCGCATTTAATATACTGCATGGTGTCATAAACAGCCCAGCCCGCTGTCACGGAACCTCCCGGACTGTTGATATACAGCTGTATATCCTTGTCCGGGTCAGCGGATTCCAGAAACAGCATCTGGGCTATTATCAGGCTGGCCGACGTGTCATTCACATCCTCCCCCAGAAAAATAATCCGGTCCGACAGAAGCCTGGAATATATGTCATAGCTTCTCTCTCCTCTTCCCGTCTGTTCAATTACATAAGGTATGGTGCTCACGCCGCAATCCTCCCCGATAATTTTCCATACATTCCGGATACGGAAAAACAGGATATATTATGCATCTGTATCCGTTTCTTGGCAGGCACATGGATTCCCCGCTTTCTGTAGGTTCCCGGAGGACACCCATATACCTGCTTAAAAGCAAGGGAAAATGCCTGCTGGGACTGGTATCCCGCATCATAAGAAATCTGTGCGATGTCCATATCCGTATCCACCAGCTTCTCTGCCGCCAGGGTAAGCCTGCGCTCCTGCACATATTTATAAATCGTGCACCCGGTTTCTTCCATGAACATCCGGTTCAGATGGAACCTGGAATAACCTGCATGCTCTGCTATCTGCTCCAGGTTCAGTTCCTCCTTTAGATGTCCCTCAATATAATCAATAACCTTTCCCACTATATCCTTTTGTTGTTTCATTATGCCACCTCCTGGTCTGGTTCATTTTATTATAGCAGGAGAAATCCGGGTTGTCTTAATAAAAAGTGCGTTTATGCTGCCTTTTTTCCGCCAAAAAACCGGGGCAGGATTTTTAACTCCCGCCCCGGTCATTATCTGAAAACCATAGATTCAATTTAATACAGCTTTGCTCCCGCAGGAATCCTGTCATCCACCATCAGAAGATGCAGACGTTCCTGGCCCTCTTCATGATGAACCGCAGAAATCAGCATACCGCAGGAATCAATGCCCATCATTGGACGGGGAGGCAGGTTCGTAATAGCGATGGCTGTCTTTCCCACCAGTTCCTCGGGCTCATAATACTCATGGATTCCGCTTAAAATCACACGGTCCTCACCGCTTCCGTCGTCCAGCACAAACTTGAGAAGCTTCTTGCTCTTTGGCACTGCCGAGCACTCTTTTACCTTCACAGCCCTGTAGTCGGACTTTGCAAAGGTCTCAAAATCCACAAAATCCTTAAACAGTGGCTCTATCTCTACCTTTGAAAAATCAATATCCTTTACCGGCTCCACGGCCTGCGCAGCAGGTGCAGCCGCCTTTCCTTCCTTCTTGGAAGCATCGGAACCGCCCAGCGTCTTCATCGTTGGGAGCTTTTTCGCTCCTGCTGTAAAGAGCTGTAAGATGATTTACATTTCTTTAAATCATTACAATATTTTCTTTAGCAAGCTGTACTAAAATAACCAAATTCGCAGCCTTTTTTGGTCATATATTAGTCATATTAAATTTTTTTGGTCAATTGCCTAGCCCTCAAATCAGAGGACTCTTTTCTATATTATATTGTTGTTTCTAAAACACATCCATGTTCTTGGCAAGTTTCTCCAAAGCCTCTCTAGTAACCTCCGGATTTGCCTCCGCATAAATGTTCATGGTTGTGCTGACATCTGCATGTCCCATTACTTCTTGAATAACTTTTACATTGGTTTCGTTCTCACAAAACCTCGAAGCAAATGTATGTCTAAAAATGTGACATGAAAACCTGGGCAACATTATAGGTTCTCTCTTCTTTTTCTTTGCCTCTACCTCTTCTTCGGCATTGTGAGTATCAACGATTCTCTTGATTGCACGATTTACTGCCTGCGGATTATGTGGATTTCCAAACCGATTAGTAAATATAAAGTTTGTCATTCCATCAACCTCTGCAACACAAAAACCTTCTTCCTGCTGACGCTGATATTCAGACTTGAGCACTTCATACACCGGTCCCATCATTGGAATTGTCCTTATTCCTGCTTCTGTTTTAGGTTCTGAAACCCGAAACTCACACTTAAATGAATTGTCAGATCTTGTGTAATAAGTAAGACTATGGTTAATATTGATTGTTCGTTTCTTCATATCAACATCGTCCCATCTGATGCCTATTGCCTCACCGATTCTGCATCCAGTTCCAAGCAGAAATACAAAAAACGGATACCAATGGAAGAAAAACGGATTCTTTGCAACATAATCAATAAATTCTCTCTGTTGCTCTACTGTCAGTGCTCTTCGACTCTTTCTAGCACCACCGTTTCTTTTTTTCACCTCGGCATAAGCTCCATTTACAGGATTTCTTCTTATAATATCATCTCGTACTGCCAGCTCAAATGTAGGTCGCAATACAGTATTGATACTCTCCAAAGTATTTACCTGCAATCCCTTGTTCGTAATCAAATCCGTATAGAAAAATAAGACATCAGAATACTTCACATCCTTAATCTTTTTCTTTCCGAACGTATCCCTGATAAAATGATCCCATGTATATAAGTAATTTGCTTTTGTAGTGCTTCGCAACTCCGTCTTGGTAGAAATATATCTATCAAACAAAAAATTTACATCTGCACTTCCAGCAACATATACATTTAACCCGTCCATCTGGTCACGAACAAGTTCGTCTTCTTTCTGCCTAAGTGTTACAAGAGATTTCGCATATATCGTCCTTTGTTTTCCCAATGGATCAGTATAAATATATGAATACCTACCATCAGTTTTACGATAATGCTCTCCTTTTCGTAATACTCTTCCTTTACCATCTTTTCTACAAGCCATCTTTTCTCCTTTCTCAAAAAGAAAAGAGCCTGCATTACTTCTGGTCAGCCATTAGTTTCTCTAACACTGCCATTTTAACTACTTGCGTCATAGTCATGTTATGATTTTTGGTGTATTCAAGCAGCAATTCATGTTCTTCACCATTCAGTCTGATTGTAATCCTCTTATCAGCAGGATTTTCAGCCTTTGGTCGTCCCATCTTTGCCAATATATCACCTCCATCTGAACATAGTATACTTTATGTCAGACATAAAGTCAAGTATATTAATGCAAACTCTTTCATATTCTTTTCAATTTATTTGTAGAATTCCTCGTCTTCTATATGAAATGTCTCCAGATATTCATCAAGAATATCAAGGTTCACAAGCACCAGTCTATTCATCTTATAACATGCTTTCGCATCCTTAGCTAACTGCTGGAACTTTGATAAACTCATTGAGTACATCTCTGCACCCTCTGGATATCTGACAAATCTCTTGTTATTTGTTTTCTTCGTTCTGTTATCCATTTTGTTTCATCTCCAATTCCTCTAATACCATCTTGCGTGCTACAGGTAACAGATTAAGCTGCATTATCATCGCTCTATCCATTGCTTCCCTAATCTCCGATTCTCCCGGAATGTACCCCGACTTAAAACGGACACATCCCTTATTTAAAGTTTGAATATCCTCCGGCATAAAATCAGATCTGTTGCTCAATGAGTGCCCTCTTATTTCTGAAGGCTCAACTATCACATGCACAGGATTATCTTTCAGTTTTGATGATAATGGAACAACTGAAATCTGAGGTGCACCACCATGATTACTTGCATCACACGAGACTACAATTCCCGGTCTTATTCCCCCTTGCACACCATGCGGATTTCGACCAAAATCTGCATATACAACATCAAACTTTTTATATTTGTCATATCGTTTTTTATTCTTATTCATAATCTAAAACCCCCTTAACTGCATAGCCAGCCTGCCATCATCTACTGTAACAATAATTCCTCCGGCAGCCTGAACTTGCGCTACTTTTATAAATGCGTCAATAAGATTGTCTGTAATAACACTCATGTTTGCGACTATTACACCATCTACCTGCTTTTTTCTAATCTTATCCACAATCTGATGCCACTGTCTGTCCACATCATTCTGTGAAAATCCATGTCGGCGTTCAGTGCCAACAATCATGTATTCTTTATTTTTTACATACTCATGAATATATTTACTCTGCTTGTCCTCTAAGCGATCCACTATATCCAATGGTGCACTTACTGACAGATACTCTATACATTCAATCGTCTTTTTCTTTCTTCTCATAGCCAAACCTCCTATGAAACAAGCATCTCTGCATTATCAAGCATCTCGTTAAATATCTTTTGAAAATATGCCTTCCTGCTATAATCCATTAATTCCAACCTAGAGTCTATTGAATTTTCTTTCTTACCCTCTGCCACATTCAGGATTGTATTAGCATCTACTTTGAAATAATCAATTATCTTAAATAGATTTGTGATACTTAATGCACGTTCTCCATTCTCATACTTTTTGATAGTTGACTCACTAATACCAAGCTCAGCAGCAAGGGCTTCTTTTGTAAGATTTCTTTGGATTCGTAACGACTTAATCACGATTCCAACTTGATAACCATCATATTTCATCGCTATATCCTCCATCGTCCTTTGCCATTTCTCTTAACATCTCTACAGCTGCATCTTCTGTTTCATACTGACCAAGCCACTTCCCTCTCGAATCATGTACTACTGTTCCGAATGCAGTCTGCGTAAATCTGCAATCCTTCACAGCCGGGACTTGTTTGTCCCGACCGGAATGAATTTCTGTTGTCGATCTACCAAAGGACTCCTTTAGCATCCAAAGTCCTCTGCATGAGATACAGTAATTGGCACTGGACCGACTTCAAGAGAATAGAGCCATATGCCCATATCTGTGATGGTCTTCACAAATTCCTCCAGATCATAAATGTCATCGGTGATCTCATTCAGGCTTCTGACTACTACAACCTCAAAATCTTCCTCTTTAAGTGTTGCAAAGAAAGCATTCAGTGCTTCTCTGTCATAGTCCCTTGTCATTGAGCGATCACAATACGCATCATTTATTATTACTCCATTAGGTATTGCCTGATCACGCATACTTTCAACCATCTGGACTACATTGAGTTCCGCTCTGCGTGACTTTACAAATGCAATACCCTTTGCAAGCTCCTGATTATCTGTACCTTCGTTTCCTACTAAGTTAAAATCTCTTTTTTTCATTTTGTTATCTCCTTTACGATTTCGTATTGGAGAGTTTTGGCGCCTCCACTCTCGTGGTGTGCTGTATCTCAAGCACAAGTATATTGTAATCTGCCACACCTTAATTGCCGACCGTGTACAGGCGACAATTATGTCGTGTAAACACGACAATCACTTTTCAACTGACACGCTTTTCATTGCTTTCATCATTGCAAGACACTGTCTTATCTGCAATTCATCCATATCTGAAAGAACATCCATTGCCTCAGATAATAGTTCCGACTTTTCTTCATTCTTTCCATACATTATGAAATCAACAGATACACCAAGTACGATTGCTAGATTATCTAATGTCTGTGTCTTAAAATCTCCACCATTTTCAATCGCAGATAATGCTTGTCTGCCTATACCTACTCTATGAGCTAACTCATCCTGTGATAATCCTATCTCCTTTCTTCTATCAGCAATTCGTATTCCTCTCTCATAATCCTTTTCTCTTGTCTGTGCTTTACTGCTCATAAATCCTCCTTGCCGCCCTTGGAAACGAACAAGTCGGATTACCTTTACAGCACAAAAAGACGCACGAGGAAACCAGTATCATAAATACTGTTCGTTTCCCCTGCGTCTCTGGTGCTTCCATCTTTTGATGTGCCCTTATCAGGTGGGCTATAATTTAATTTTCAATCGTTATATTCTGAAAGTTCCATTCTCAGAATGTTCCTTCATCATTCCCTCGGAATACTTCTTGAGTATCATCACTCGCTTGCATCTGTCACACTTAATTCCAATATTCTGAAGTGCCACAGCGGAATCATCACCGCATACAAAATATTCCATCATTAACTTGTTGCATTTTTTACATCTAATTTCTATAACATTTTCTTTGTTCAATTCAGTTCGCTCCTTATTCATACAAAATCATCAATCTACAATTCTGTACTCGTAAAGGAAAGGGAAATCACCTTTGCAAGCCTTTTGCCGAGAGTTCCGATGAATGTCTGCACATTCCCCGGCTTTGCTGATCTAAAGCCAACTGATATGAATTGTGCTGTAAGCACACAATCACATCAGGCTCCGGCTCTTTCCATAAACCACATATTGTTATCTTCATAGAAAAGGAATATTTCCTTTCCATCTACCACGCAGGTATAACGCTCTCCAACGCCACCAGCCCTTGTACTGGCTGCTCTACGCTTGTCTTTTACTCGTGTAATCTCATACTTTCTGCCATCTTCCCATGTTATCTCTTTGGGAATGAGCAGTCCGTCCTTTGAAAACTCTGCAAGTACATCAACATATACCTTATTGCTCAATGTAATCACCTTCCTTACAAGATTGCTATTGCTCTGGAAGCATCCATCTTCCTTGCTATATAGCCTTTTTCTTCTAATATTTTCAGATGTGCATAAACACTTGAAGTCGATGCCACCCCTACCATCTTGCATATCTCCCTGATAGTAGGAGCATAGCCATTCACACGCTGATATTGCATAATGCTTTCATACACATTCTGCTGCTTCTCCGTCAATGGTGCTCTGTCTACCAGATTAATTCTTGCTGCTTCGCTCATGTTCCGCCTCCCTCTTCTTTACTCTATTGGCACTTCTCGTTGCTAACCTGAAAAGTACCCATGTGGATGTACTGTGTGTTCTTCTTTTGCATTGACTGCCGACAGAATCCTGTCCCGGTACATAAGCCCTCTCTGTATGCTGTAAAATCCAAATCTTCTGCGAATCTCATCCACAGCATTATCCATCTTCATCTGCTTTTCCCGTTTCTCCACACTTGAGAACAAATCTATCTGCTCCCAATAATTATCTGTTACCAGATCTGCACCTCTGACACCAACACTACGGATTGGTTTGCTCCAGTTATAGTTTTCCTTAAATATCTGATATGCGTATGCAGCTATTTCTCCGGTAATATTTGTCGCATGGTCAATCTTTTTATGACGGGTAAAAGAGAATAATTCATTATCCCTGACACTTATCTCAACCACTCTGCACCGGAATCCATTCTCACGAAGTCTTGCTGCAACACTCTCAGCCAGAATATAAAGAACAATCTTTACATCCTCATCGCATACTAAATCCTTTGGTGTCGTTGTGCTGTTTCCCACCGATTTGATTGGAGCGTGGGTATTCTCCAGCTTGACAGGTGAATCATCATAGCCATTAGCAAATGACCATAAGATACTGCCCATCTTTCCAAGGTGACTGTTAAGCACATCTTCATCTGTTCTTGCAAGATCACCTATGGTTTTAATACCAAATAATGCAAGCTTTCTGTTCGTACTTTTGCCAACGTATAGAAGATCTGCCACCGGAAGCGACCAAGCCTTCTGCTTAAACTCACTCTTATACATAGTAGTGATAGCATCCGGCTTCTTGTAGTCAGAACCCAGCTTTGCAAATATCTTATTGAAAGAAACACCAACACTCACTGTGATGCCAAGCTCTGACTTCATTCTCCTGCTGATTTCCTGTGCGATAAGCAATCCATCCCCTTTAAGGGAACTGCTTCCTGTCACATCAAGCCAGCACTCATCAATCCCATATGGTTCCTGTCTGTCCGTATATTCTGCATATATCTCATGAGCCATCCTTGAGAACCGAAGATATAAGTCCATTCTTGGTGATACAAATGTTATGTCCGGACAGACCTGCTTTGCCTGCCAGAGTGCCATTCCTGTTTTCACACCGTACTTCTTGGCAATATAGTCAGCTGTTAAGACAATCCCATGTCTTGCCTCCGGGTCTCCGCCTACTGCCAATGGCTTTCCTGCAAGCTCAGGATGATGCAAATGTTCAATCGAAGCATAACAACAGTTGATATCTGAATGAAGTATTACCCTGTCTCCCATCTGCATAACCTCCTGTATTTAATCAGTCTCTACCATAACCTTTAGTCCAAGTATATGAGTAATGTTTCTTACAGTGCATAGTATAACCCCAAGAATAATCGACTGTCAACGGACATATGTGTCCTTTTTCTCATTATATTGGATTTTTAGCTTGAATAATTGGTACTGTTGCTATATACTATGGAGTGAAAAGAGACATTAGAAATCAACAAAATGAAAGAAAAGAGGCGTATTTATGTACTCAATCGGAGAAATCATTTCATCATATAGAAAAAAGAAAGGCTTGCTCCAGCAGGATCTCGCTGATGAATTAGCTAAGGAAGGTGTTACCATTTCCTACAAAGCTATATCTAACTGGGAAAGAAATCTTGCTGAACCAAGCGTTACCATATTTTACAAGGTGTGTAGAATCCTTGGTATTACTAATATGTATGAAGCATATTTTGGAGTAAATCCTGCTGATCCTTTTTCATCACTTACTGATGAAGGCAGGGAAAAAGCTATGGATTATATTAATCTTCTCCATGCGTCCGGATTATATGAAAAGCAGACTGCCAAAATTATTCCGTTCCGCTGCATTGATATTTTTGAAAATGCTGTATCAGCCGGAACCGGTAACTTCCTTGTAGACGGACCAAAAGAGACTGTATGTATAGATGAATCTATCTTACCGGAAGATACTACTTTTGGTGTCCGTATCAGTGGCGACAGTATGGAGCCTGAGTTTTCTGATGGTCAGATTGCATGGGTATTACAACAGGAATCTGTTGCTAATGGAGAAATCGGCATCTTCGCTCTAAACGGAGAAGCCTACATCAAGAAATTGCAAAACGATAAAGACGGAATCTTCCTTATCTCGCTTAATGAAAAGTATGCACCTATCCCCGTCGGAGAAGATGATCGTTTAGATATATTTGGTAAGGTTCTCGGAAAATGTAATCCTGCTGATATTGCTAAGAGTTACAAATAAGACCAGTGCCAATTAATGCAAGTCCTTTTTATTGGACACATGTTCTTGCATAATTAACACTAAGAAATCAGAATCTGAAAGAAGGAATTTTTATGGCGGTTGTCAACAATATCAAAGAAATCCGTGAGCAGCGTGGCATCTACCAGGATGAACTTGCTGAAGCTACCGGATACTGTACCAAAACCATCGGTCGAATAGAACGTGGGGAAAGCACCCCATCCGCAGAGTTTATGCTGCGGATTTCAAAATACTTTAATATGATGGTGGAAGATGTCTTCCATGTAGAAGATTGAGCTGGGCACATGATACCCAGCTCTATTACTATCTACTTTCAACATAAATTTTAAAAAGCGACGATTTTCGCAATCGTCGTCAGACTGTTCCTGTTGGGCGGTCTGACTTTTTTAACGATAGTGCAAACATCGTCAGAATTTGTCTGCGGTCAGGTTGTATCATAGCGGCTCCCTCCAGTAAGCCGCCGTATCCGCCAGCGTCAGCACGTCATTCCCTTTGAGGGCAAAAGAAACGGCGCCCTGATCTTTCAAAACCGCCGATAGAGCATCACATTTCTAAAATGAGCGCACGAAATTATCTGCCCCAGTCAACGTTTTTTTTCTTTCCCCGGACGGGGCAGATAACTTATTATGCAGAGCAGAGCGGAGCCGATGTGCGCTAATCGGTTCCTTGTACTTTCTCCTTCAGCTTTCGGAAAGATGTATCACTGATGGCGTGTTCAATCCGGCAGGCGTCTTGTTCCGCTGTTTCCTGATCGACGCCAGCAGCGATAAACTGCTCCATAAAAAACAAATGGCGTTCATAGATTTTCTCGGCAATCTCCCGACCTATGACGGTCAGATGAAGGAACCCATCATCATCCATGGTCAGAAAACCTCCATTTTTCAAAACGCCTACCGCATGGCTGATACTCGGTTTGCTAAAGCCCATGTACCGGGCAAGGTCAATGGAGCGGACCATGCCTTGCTTCTTTTGGAGTATCAGCACAGCCTCCAGATAATCCTCCCCGGACGCATGAATCTTCATCGTAGCCTCCTTTTAGGCGGAAAGCTGCTGTTCTGCGTTCCACATGGCAGCGTACTTTCCATCCTTTGCTAACAATTCTTCGTGTGTACCAGCTTCGGTGATCCGACCATCGGAAACCACCAGAATCTGATCGGCATTTTTTACGATGGATAGGGTATGTGCGATCATCACCACGGTTTTTTTCTCTTTCAGTAGATTCGCAATCGCCTGCTTTACCGCCAATTCATTCTCAATGTCTAGGGAGGCCGTCGCCTCGTCAAGCAGCAGGATCGGGCTGTTTTTCAAAATGGCACGTGCTATGGAAAGGCGCTGGCGTTCGCCGCCGGACAGGAGATTTCCATTTTCCCCAATCGGCGTATCATAACCCCTCTCCATCTTGCGGATAAAGCCGTCACAGTTTGCCTCTCGGCAGGCCACTTCAATTTCTGCGTCCGTAGCATCCGGACGGGCATGGCGGATATTCTCCCGCACTGTATCATCAAACAGGAACACATCCTGGTCCACCATAGAAATCTGGTCTAATACCCGTTCCGCAGCTATATGATTGATCGGTCTGCCTCCTATGGAAATCGTGCCGCCAGATACTTCATAGTATTTTGCAATCAGGTTCAGGATGGTAGACTTGCCGGAGCCGGAATCCCCCACAATGGCGGTCAGCTTCTGATCCGGCACAGTAAAGGAAGCCTGTTTTAACACCGGTTCCCCAGGAACATAAGAAAAGTTCACATGGTCAAATACAATCTCATGGGAGGCTGCCTGTAGCGGCTCCATGCTGCCGGTTTCTTCCGGTTCCTTCATCACAGCCATGATTTTATTTTTCGAGATCATCAGATTCTTATAGCTGGTGAGGTCTACAAAAATGGAATTTGCCAGCTTCGCACAGAACAAAGGCAGCATACAAATCAAAAGATAGGACACGGTATCTAAAGTTCCGGCTGCCCAGGGGCCATAGGCCGTCCAGATCACAACCGGGCAGGACAGCCAGCTCAAAATACCAAATCCCGCACCTATCGGGAGAACCTTGGCTTCATACACAAAGCTGATCCTGCTAAACTCCTGCATGGCATGGATCACGGTTTTGTTTTTCAGACCGCCAACGCCATAGGCCCGGAAAGTCTGGATACCGGATACATACTCCACAATGCTGCTGACATTCTCTGCACAAATATCGTTCTTCTCTTTGCCATACTTCGCTACCTGCCGGAAAGAAAGCCACAATCCGGGGATCAAAAGCAGGTCGGCAATCAGGAGGATCAGCCCGGCTGGAAAGTAGATCGTCATCACAAAAACAATCAACATCAGCGACAGGGCAAAGCTCTTTGCAATGTCCCCGATCTTATGGGTCAGAATTTTTTCATAGTTATTTACATCACTGGTAATGGTGTTGATATAATCGCCTGTCTGCCCTTGTGTAAACCGGGAAAGCGGGATACGCTTGAGATGGTCGCCCATAAACAAGCGGATATTTTTACTGACTTTTGCGCCGCCGATCTGTGCTTTGGTATAGCCATAGCTGTATATCAAAATACGGAGCAGAAAGATAAATGCAATAACACCTGTCAGGACCAGTACACGGTTCATATCAAACTGACCGTCCCATAAAAACCGCATGACGGAATAAAGCAGCATAAACAGGCTACCAGAGAACAGTCCCTCCAGGACAGTCCCTGCAACGCCAATATAAAACTCCCGGTTCTTCTTCCATACGTTATTTGGATTCATTCTGCCCGCCTCCTTCCAGTTGATAAGTAATTCCCCTCGCTGTTTCGTAGTCCTCCCATGCTTTCCGATAATAAGCGTTCTCTTTCCGCACTTCCTCATGGGTACCGACGCTGGTGATCGTATGATTCTCTACCACCGCCACACGGTCGCACATTTTCAAGGCGCTCAGCCTGTGCGCTACCACAATGACCGTCCTGCCTTTGCAGAGGTTCTGAATGGCCTTATCAATTTCCATCTGATTTTCCGGGTCAGAGGCGCTTGTCGCTTCGTCCAGAATCAGGATGGGAGCATTTTTCAAGATCGCCCTTGCAATAGCAATCCGCTGTTTTTCCCCACCGGAGAAACGGGAGCCGAAGCTGCCTACCTTTGTGTCATAACCATCCGGCAGCGACATGATGAAGTCATCAATCTGCGCCTCCCTGGCGGCAGCCCGTACTTCCTCCAGGCTGGCGTCTGAACCCATGCGGATATTTTCCAGTACACTGTCACGGGTAAGGAATGTCTTTTGAAATACAATGGCAATATTCTTCAGGATGGTATCGTAGTTCAGTTCATTCACGTTGATCCCGCCGATCAGCACCTCCCCCTCCTGCACATCATAAAACCGGGAGATCAGTTCAATCACGGTACTCTTGCCCGCGCCGGACTGTCCCACAAGTGCCATGCGTTCCCCATCCCTGATCTTGAGGTTGACGCCTTGCAGGACATCCGTTTTCCCATCGTAGGAAAAACGCACATTCTTAAGCTCAATATCATGGTTTTCCGGGAAGTCCATTCCGCCTTCATAAACAGGAACGTCCAATATTTCTTTTGTTTTGGTAATGGCACCCAGGACATTCGCAAAGTTTGTCCCCAATTCCTGCAAAGGCCGGATCTCCGTCAGATACATGGAGCCGACATAGACGAACAGCAAAAATGCACTGGCCGCCAGGGAGCCTTTCAGAAAGAACATCCCGCCCAGGGGAACCATCAGCAACATCCCACATTCGATCAGAACCACAAAGGTTGCGTAAGGAGGCCCCATTCTCCGGGAGGTTTCATTCCACATGGCATTCTCTTCCTGGATCGCACCGGAAAATTTCTGGAACGATTTGCTCCCCATGTTGTACGCTTTAATCAGTTTCATACCGCTGATATACTCGATCATAACGGAATTGAGCGTTGTAATGGATCGGTTCGCCCGGTCCATCAAATCGTCCGTATTCCGAAACATAACCCCCATTACCACAACGGCCAAAATCAACGGCACCAGGGAAACCAGTGCCAATGGGATATTTACTGTCATCAAATAAATGAAAATTGCTACCGGCCCTACCATATAGCACACAAGGTCTGGAAGGTTATGGGCTAAAAACAACTCCAGCTTTTCAATATCTTCATTCAGAACCGTTTTAATATCCCCGGTCCGCCGCTCATTCAATGTACCAAGGGGGACTTTTGCCAGATGTTCCGCCACCATGCAGCGCACCTTGAACAAAGCACCGTAAGCACCTTTATGGGCCGCCACACCGGAACACCCGAATAAAACAAAGCGCAGGGCCACAGAAACGGAGATCATCATTACCGTCTGTACGACAAGCTCTTTTGTGCAGATATGCTGGAAAGCGGCATCAATCAGGCGATAAATCCCGATATACGGGACAATGATACACAGGCCGCTTGCCATGGCCAGCAGGATTGCCAGCAGCAGCCAGATTTTTTGCTCACCGGCCCATTGAAGCAGCAGTGCAATCCTGTTTTCTTTTTTCTGTTTCATCACTTCACATCTCCTTTCTCTCTGAAACAGAGAACAGTTCCCGGAGCTTTTGAAGGGAATCCATCACAACAGGGATGTCATCCGGCATTTCCCCTTCATCAAAATGCAGGACACGGGAGCAGGTACGGCAGACAAATTCAAAATCGTGGGTGACAATAAAAATGATTTTCCCCTGTTCGGATAACCGTTTTATCAGACCTGCTACCTGCGCCATGCTGTCAAAGTCCAGGCCGCTGGTGGGTTCATCGAACACCAGCAAATCTTTTCCACAGATCATGCTGACTGCCACAGCCACACGTTGCTTCTGTCCACCGGAAAGCGTGTTGGGATGGCGTTCCCGGTAGGCTGTAAGCCCCAATTCCTTCATGGTTTCCTCTACTAAATCTTGATCCGGGTTTCGGATTCCGAAGGAACATTCTGCCCCCACACTCTCCGCAAACAATTCATAGTTCACATCCTGCATAACCATATAAGAGCGTTTCAACCTCGCCTTGTGTTCCATCGGCTGGTCGTCCCAAAGGAACGCGCCTTCACAGTCTTTATGAAGCCCACACAGGGCGCGGGAAAACGTGGTCTTTCCGGCTCCATTATGACCGACCACCCCAATGACTTCCCCCTTTGCCGCAGAAAGAGCAATCTGGTGTAGAATCGTCCGTTTTTTATAGCGCAGAGTAACATCATGGAGTGCTAATGTGGGAGAGGAAACAGGCGGATGACTGGCCGGAGGGAGCACCCTTGCCAGATCAACCGCCCGCAGCCCCATGTGTTCCCGTTCGGTTTCGGGCAGCCGGAGAAATTCCTCCGGCGTGAAAATCCTTGCTATTTCTCCATCTTCCAGATAAACAATGCGATCTGCCAGCTCCATCAGATAATAGAGTCTGTGCTCCGCAATCAAAATGGTTTTCCCCTGGCTTTTTATCAGCCGCAGATGTTCTTTCAATTCCTGGATAGAAGCCATGTCCAGATTCGAGGATGGTTCGTCCAGCAGATAGATTTCCGGGTTCATGGCATAGACAGACGCAAACGCGATTTTCTGTTTCTCCCCACCGGACAATTCAAAAATATTGCGGTTCCGTAGCTTTTCAATATGCAAATCTTTTGTTGTCTGTTCTACCCGTTCCTCCAGTTCCTTTACCGGCCTGGCTTCATTTTCAATTCCAAACGCAATCTCACTGTCCGTATCCACATTGAAAAACTGCGTCCGGGGATTCTGAAAGACGGAGCCCACCTTTGCGGCGATCTGATACATGGGCAGGTTGCTGATTTCCTGTCCGTCCACCAGCACACGCCCTTGAAGTTCTCCCTGGTAAAATTGTGGAATCAGGCCGTTTACCAGCCTTGTGACCGTTGTTTTTCCACACCCGCTACGGCCACAGAACAAGACACATTCCCCGTCTGCAATTTTCAGGCTGATTCCATGCAGACCGCCATGCTCCTGTCCCTCATAAGAAAATGATACATTTTCAAATTCAATCACCCGGTCACACCTCCCCGCATACATAATTCAAAAATAAAGAAAGCAACAGCAATCAACATCGCCATCCAATCTGCAATCCCGCATTTTATCTGGACAAGGCAGGTCCGGGGATTGGGATTCTCAATCCCGCGAGTAACAGAGGCAATGGAAAGCTCGTCCGCTGCTTTGGAGGCCATCATCATCAGCGGCACATAAATACACTCTACCGTCATCCCCGGATGGGAAAGGAATCCGCCCAGGGAGGGCGATACATCCCGCATCCGCATGGCGTCCTTAACAAAATGCCAGTCCTCCTGGATAGTTGGAATATAGCGCAGCATGACCGCAAATGTAATGACAAATTTTTTCGGGGCATGGATGCGGTTCATGGCAGATAAAAACTCGCTGACTTTCGTTGTGGACAGGACAATCCCTGCCAGCATCCCACAAGCATAAACTTTATGGTACAGTCCAAGGAACGCAACAAACATGGTCCGTAGCGTCCCCGTCATGGCCGCCATGATCCAGACCGTCAGTACACAGACCACGGCATAAAAGCAAACCCCTTTTATGGAATATTTCCACTTTCCGCAAAGCACTCCCAATACAGCAATCAGCAGGACAAGTGCAAACTGATACGAAAGGGAAGGTGCGAACATGGAACACAGTACGCACATTAAAATAAGAAAGAGCTTGGCCCGCGGGTCAAGCCAAAGCCCTTTCTGGACGGTGTTACCCATCATGCTGTAATACCTGCTTTTTCAAACTGCTTCTTCAGCATTTTGCAGCCCACAAATGCACTGATAGAAGCTGTTACAAGGAGAGCGGCAAACATGGCAATAAAGATTCCCGCGTTTGCGGTCGCCTGCATGGTGTCGATATAGCTTTGCTCGGTTCCATTTCCCAACATGGTCTGTGCCCAGCCCTGGGGATCAGCGAAGAAAACAAGGTACGACCCTGTTCCGCCCAGGGAGAAAAGGATATAGGACAGGCTGTTGATTTTCTTGCTCTTGTACTGCTTTGTACCGGCGACAAAATCCGCTACGACGGCCATAATGAGATAGCCCAGCGCAAACGCCCAGTGCATACCGGTGACAAACCAGATGATGGCCATTATAACGCCCATGATCGTGATACTCCAGCGCTTATGTACTTTTGCGATCATCAGCAGATAAACCGGCCCGGCAAGCAGAGCACTCCCGGCGGGCATGAAAAAGGTCAGCATCGGGTTGGTAGCAAAAAAGACGCCACCCACCATGATGAATACGAACAAAAGTGCGGTGAAAATCCCTGTTGTTACTAAGTCCTTGACGGACAATCCTGCCTTTGCATTTACTTGATTACTCATATTTTTTCCTCCTGCTTCAAGAACGGTTGACCTACCGCCTGAAATCTGTTATATTATGATTAGTTGCTGCTAACCACGGTCTATATGATACTAACTTTCCGGGCGGTCTGCAATACGTTCCGGGCATCTTCGTCCTTTCATTGCAAAGCTCCGTCCAATCGTTTCAAAGGAGGCCGTCATTTGAACAATAGCATTATTGCGGATTACTATGAGCCGCTTTTAACAGATAACCATTTTATCCCGGTAGATAGCAATAACCGCTTCAATTCTGCCGGACAATGCTGGCGGTTATCGCCTGAATTTGGGGAAGGCCTTTACTGGGTCTATGCGAAAAAAGACCTGTACGACATTAAAATCCACGATTTCTATTTTCACGAAGATTTCTTCATGGAATTTAACCTGCCAGAAGCCTT
Source organism: Clostridium sp. 1001271st1 H5 (assembly GCF_005845215.1). Classification (GTDB taxonomy): domain Bacteria; phylum Bacillota; class Clostridia; order Lachnospirales; family Lachnospiraceae; genus Enterocloster. The sequence continues at coordinate 670,075 of NZ_SPHO01000001.1, read as the reverse complement.
AAGCATTACCCAGTATGAATCTATCTCCGGGGAGGAATTAAATCCCTATCGGCAGATGTCTGCCGGATGTATTAAAGCCTTTATCGGCGGTTATAAGCCATACAAGGCGCTGATCCACAAAAAAATCCCCATCCGTTCCATCGGTATCGAAGTCATGCCGGCATACTATGAGGATTATCTCCAAAAGCAATATCCAGGGGATTATATCAGCCCGCTTGCAGCTTTCCGGCAGATCGATCAGACAACAGATTTCCCAGCTATGGCTAAATTGCTCCATGAAGTAAAGGTCTACCGTGGGGATGGGATTGCCGCAGGATTATTCTATGAAGCGAAAGTAGCCGAGGCCGTATCTCTTGTCGTGGAAGAACAGAAAAAAATTCTGTCCCGTAAAGAGAAACGTTTGTCCGAGCAGGATGTGGCGCAACTGAAAAATGTGATTGCTTATCTCAATGACCACTATGCTTTTGATATTCCATTAGAACGTCTTGCAAAAATCGCCTGTATGGGAACCACTAAGCTGAAAACATCTTTTAAGCAGCTGCAAGGCTGCACGATCACAGAGTACATTCAACAGCGCCGCATGAGCCAGGCAGAGCATTTGCTGATCGATACGGATTTCACAATGGGACAGATTGCGGAAATGATCGGTTACTCTACTTCTAGCCGGTTTGCGGAATTATTTCGCAAGAGTACAGGCCTCCTGCCGATTGAATATCGGAAAATGGCTCAGCAAAAATAAATTCACAATGTAATGCCACGACAGATCACTCTACAACGGAGTTTCAGTCGTGGCATTTTTCTGCTTTTCTTTACGGATATAGCCATTTTCCCCTTTCCAAATTGTAGTATTAGTAGAGAGAAAAATAGAAGGTAAGGCTTGATAACAAGCACAGCAAGCGAGTACCCGCTTGCGATTTTTCGTATTTTCAGATCTCTTGACCGAAAATGAAAAATGTTTGTTGAGATAATCTCAAACTCTTATGAAGAATGGAGGCAGCGCATGGCGAACCGGAAACGGAATATCCAGATGAATTTTTATGTCACAGAGAATAAAAAACGGCTCATAGATGAGCGGATAAAACTGCTAGCCTCCCTATTCGATTGTCAATGTACTTGATGAAGGAGGAAAACTTGTCCTTCTTATTAACACTGACAAAAAAAGCAAAAAACAGGCGCATCAAATGAAACTTTATCAAAAATATTTTCCGAGCTGCTTTAAGCCACGGCGGATACTGTCTCGAACACGGCTTGAATCTACACCTTCTACTTCGGCAATTTCATTTACCGTCATTCCCAGATAGTATCGGGCATAAATTCGCTTTGCCTGTTTCTCCGGCAGCTTCATCACAGCGGCATAGACCTGCTCCTGAAACTGTTTTTCCTCCAGAAGCATCTCCGGTGTCTGCGGCTTCAACAGCACTGCATTTTCAATGCCATTCTCGCAATCCAGAGAATACTGTGCTTTATAACGATACATCTTTCGCTCATACGCAGCCTCCGCACGTTCAGCTGCTCGAATAGTCTCCATTACTTCCTCTGTCACATCTACAAAAAAGTCTGTTGTATAAACATCAGGATAAAGCTCCCGAAGGTTAATTTTCTTCATTATGTACCTCCATTTCGATTCACGGGTGATTGACGGGTGAATCGAATGGAGGTGGGGAACGGCAGCGACGTACTTCGGGAACTTTCCCGAAAAATCGACAGCAAAAAGCGCCAGCTCCACACAATGGGAAACTGGCGCAACAAGAACAGTCATTATTATGCTGAATCACATGGAACGATAATGCCGATGCAATGCTATACTTGCCCGGAGGAGGGGCAATGCTTTTTTTAATTGATGTAGATCATGGGAGCTTTGAAAAAGCAAAAGAGACACGGCAAATAACCTCCAAGCGGCTACCGTGTCCCTGCAAGTCGTCATTAGTTTGTGTAAACGCAAAGAAACGGCGGCTCTGAAATTGTCCTTCAAAACCGCCGATTGAGTTCAAACCTTAAAATAGCGCACGAAATTATCTGCCCCAGTCAACGGTTTTTTTCTTTCCCCGGACGGGGCAGATAACTTATTATGCAGAGCGGAGCCGGTGTGCGCTAATCGGTTCCCCGCATTTTTTCCTTTAACTTCTGAAAGGATGTATCACTGATTACATGTTCTATCCGGCAAGCGTCCTGCTCCGCCGTTTCTCTGTCTACGCCAGCAGCCACAAGCTGCTCCGTAAAGAATTGATGGCGTTCATAGATTTTCTCTGCCACCTCCCGGCCTATATCGGTCAGGTGGAGAAATCCATCCTCGTCCATTGTCAGAAAGCCGCCATCCCGCAGAACGCCCACCGCATGACTGATACTCGGCTTTGAAAAGCCCATGTGCCGAGCAAGATCAATGGAGCGGACCATGCCCTGCTTCTTTTGAAGAATCAGCACAGCCTCCAGATAATCCTCCCCGGACGCATGAATCTTCATCGGTTCCTCCTTTATGCAAGGCTCCAGCCGGAAGCCTTTTTACGGATATTTACAAAATCCTGATAAATCCCGGCTTTTGCCATAAGCTCGTCATGGGTTCCCTGTTCGCTGATCCGTCCATCAGAGATCACCAAAATCTGATCTGCCTGACGGATGGTATTCAGGCGGTGTGCAATCACAAGTAATGTTTTACCCTTTACCAGCTCATTGATTGCCTCCTGGATATAGCTTTCATTATCGGTATCAACACTTGCAGTCGCTTCATCCAGAATGACAATCGGTGCGTCCTTCAAAATGCATCGGGCGATAGAGATTCTTTGCTTTTCGCCGCCGGACAGAGTAGCGCCGCCTTCACCTATGACTGTCTGGAATCCATCTGGCAGCGCCATGATAAAATCATAGCAGCGGGCTTTTTTTGCAGCCTCATAGACTTCTTCCTCGGTAGCGTCCGGTTTACCCATGCTGATATTGTTGTAAATGGTATCCTGGAACAAGTACACCCTTTGGAAAACCATGCTGATCTGTTCCATCAGTTCGGCGAGAGGTATATCCCGAATATCTGTACCGCGGATTGTCACTTTGCCGGATTTCACATCCCACAGCCGCGCCAGAAGGTTCGCAATCGTGGATTTGCCACCGCCAGACGGTCCCACAAGTGCGGTCATGGTATTCTTCTGCATAGAGAAGCTGATGTTGTGCAGGACTTCCTTGTCCTGATAGGCGAAGCCCACATCGCTAAATTGTACTTCTGGCTGATCTGGCTGTGCCTGTGACAGAATATGTTGATTTCCGTTATCGGGAAGTTCGGGCTCGTCCAAAACAGCTTCAATGCGGTCTAATGCGGCATTCATCACGGTCAGTCGGGTTGCTTCTCCATAAAGAGCTTTCAGAGGTCCAAAGAGATCAAAGACAAACAGCAGCACGCCCAAAAGATAAGCCAGGGAGAGTACGCCTTCCTGATGTAAAAAAACGGATAAACCGAAGATAGCGGCAATACCCACGCCATAGAGAATGTTTAAGCCAGTGGTCCACGGTGTCATTTTCTGCTCAAACTTCGTATTGACATCCCTTGATTTTTTGAAGTTTTCCGTTAATTCGTCAGATTTTTCTCCGAGCAGATTGTAACTTTTGATAACCCCAATTCCTTCAGCAAAAGACAAGACCGCATCCGTCAAATTCTCGCTTTGGTTTTGACGCCCGACAGCCTCCTTGAAGGAAACCTTATTCATATATTTTGCAACCAGTGATGCCAGCAAGGTAATGATTACCGCAATCAGCCCAAGTCTCCAATCCAGTACGAACATAAAAACAGCTAAAACCAAAGTAGACAGCATATAGCTCATCATGTTGCCAATGGTACTCATAGAAACTTCCTCAATGAATACCATATCCGTACTGAGAACAGAGCTGATTTTGCCAATATTCCCCGATGTAAAGTAACCCATCGGCATTTTTCTTAAATGATTTCCCAACTCCATCCGTTTATCAGCAAAGATCATAAATCCAGCGGCACTTTGCAGACGGTCGCTCAAATAGTGAACCACTGTCTGAACCACTACAACAGCTAATAATCCAAGTCCGACAAACAGACAGGTCTTTCCAGTCAGCGTATTATCAGCAAACCCGGCCAAGACGATAAACGCCATGAAGATCGGCATTTTGGAGAGAATGGACTCGACAAATGCACATAGAAATGCAGCCTGAATACGGCTTTTATACCTCCCGGAGAGGTTCAGGATTCTTGAAATCAATGCAAACATTTATCTTCCCTCCTTTGCAGTAGATACTTTCCACTCGGTGCTGTCCTGAGCCGCTTTCCACAACTTTTGGTATTCTGGGCAAGCTTGAATCAACTCCTGATGTTTTCCGGTTGCCACCATCTTTCCGTGATCCATAACGCATATTTGATCTGCGTTCATTATAGCGGGAAGTTTGTGAGCGATAACTACCAAGGTTTTTCCCTCCACCAGCTCCGCAATAGCAGCCTCCATTTTTTCCTCATTTTCTGGATCAGCATAGGCCGTGGCCTCGTCAAGCACTACAATCGGGGCATCCTTCAATATTGCCCGCGCCAGGGAAATCCGCTGGCGCTGCCCCCCGGAAAGCATTTTCCCCGCATCGCCCGCCATGGAGTGAATACCTTGCGGCAGCTTTTCCAGAAACTCCATACACTGGGCTTTCTTCGCCGCCTGCATTACTTCCTCATCGGTAGCATCCAAACGTCCAAGACGGATATTTTCCAGCAGGGAGGTGTTAAACAGGTACTGATCCTGAGCCACATAGGAAATGCGGCTGTTCAATGTCTCCAGGCTCATATCACAAAGTTTCTGCCCGCCAATGGAAATGCTCCCTTTCTGCGGGTCATAGTAGTGGATCAACAGTTTTGCAAGGGTGCTCTTGCCAGAACCGGATTCACCAACTAGGGCAGTTTTTTGTCCTGCTTGTGCCACAAAGGTAATATCGTGGAGGACTTCGTTTTCCGCTATTATCGGTTTCCCATCTGGGCCAGGCTGTGTCGTCTGATACGCAAAGGAAACATGATCGTAAGAAATGTTAAAATCCTGTCCGTGGAAATCATCCTCAGCAGCTTGCAGCGGTGCCGTATTTAACATCTGTTCAAGTGCCGTGATCTTATAATTCAGATTCGGAATCGTCTCCATAAAGCCCAGTGCTTTCAGGAGAGGAATCCCAATGCTGAGGGAAAGGCAGAGGACTAAAATCAAATCAGGTAAAGTGCTTATGCCACAGAGAACAAACCATGCCCCAAGAGGCAAAGTCAGAATAACAGTGCAGGGCAGTAGACTTCCGTATATCGCCATCCAGGGCCAGGCGGCCTTATACCATGCCAAGGTATAATCCCGATAGTCCGTTACATCCTTGCGGAAGTTCTCGTAAGATTCACTCTCCCGGTTGAAAACCTTGACAACCTCCATACCATTGATGTACTCAATGATCGTGTTGTTCATTTTCTGTGCAGACTGATAGTAGGGACCCATGCGCTTCATTCCAACAGAGTACATAATGACCATGGAGAGCAGGCTGATCGGGATAGAGGCCAAAGACATAAGAGCCAGTTTCCAGTCCGCACAAAACATAGCAACATAAATCATCAGCGGGATCAGTAAATTTGCGATACCCTCCGGGACTGAATGAGCAAGGAGCAATTCCAAGCTGTCCACATCATCGACAAACAGCTTTTTGATTGTCCCTGTCCCTTTTTCCTCCACAATGCCAAGGGGAAGTTTCTCAAACTTCTTTTGCAGAGATACCCGCAGCCGGAACAATGTGTTATATGCTGCTTTATGAGAAATTGATAATCCCCATCCATAAAAAAACGCCTGCAAAACAAGACAGATCAAAACCCCTATAACACGGAATAAAACAAATTCTGTTTCAACAGAATCGCCAATAACCAATGGCGAAATGACCTGATAGGCCAGCACAAAAGGCAGGATGCCCATAAGAACGCTGACCAGTACGACAACCGTGGCCACATACATATTTTTCTTATATGGCCCTGCGTACTCAAAGATTTTTTTGAACATAAGCCCTCCTTATATTGAGCCGTACTGTCTGTGCTTCAAAAACAAGAGGCCGCCAAAGTAAAGCGGCCTCTTATCATTATCTTTCTGTCCAGTCAAGGCGGCCCTGACATTCATAATTTCTAAAATTCACTGGCGGATTCGGAAAAAATCCAAAACCTTTTTACTGCCGGATTCGTCCAATGGATAGCTTTCTTTTACTTGCCCTTTTTCCATATGGACTACATACGAACATCCCGCCATCACCAACTCCGGATCATGCGTAATAACAAGAAGCGTTTTGCCCTGATCCGCGAGTGACTTCAAACTCCGCGCAACTTCCCGCATATGTTTGAGATCAAGCCCGCTTGTTGGTTCGTCAAACACAATGATCTCCCGGTTACTCACAATGGCAGACGCAATCGCTACCCGCTGTTTTTGCCCGCCAGAAAGAGAAAGCGGGTGCCTGTCTTTATATTCCAGCAGATCAAACTGTTTAAGGACTTTATCCACAACAGTTTCATCCTTGTTGTCCATGCTCAGAAGCACTTCATCCGCCACGCTTTCGGTAAATAGCTGATGGCTGGTATCCTGCATTACCATGTAGCAATGTTTGAGCCGGGCTTTCCAATCAAGGGTTTTCCCGTCAACCTGCAAAAAGCCACACTTCTTTTCCAGTCCGCAAATACAGCGGGCCAGAGTAGATTTTCCAGCGCCATTCAGACCGATAATGGCAATCGTTTCTCCAACAGGCAGTTCTGCACTCGGAATATGGAGACTTTCCGGTTCCCGCTTTTTATACGCAAAGCAAAAATTTTGAAATTCCATATGTTTAGCTGTATGCGCCTGATACTGATTCGCAGGCTTCAACTTCGAGAGAGAAAACGGCCGCAGCCCCATTTCTTTTCGAGTGCCATCCGATAAGCTGTCAAATTCAGCAGGCGTGTATTCCCGTTCAATCTCCCCATCTTTTACATACAGCACACGATCTGCAAGATCGTGAAGGTAGTAGAGGCGGTGTTCTGCAATCAGAATTGTTTTGCCCTGCTTTTTCCAGAGGCTCAGGACCTGCCGCAGGTCATCAATAGCAGCCATATCCAAATTAGAAGATGGTTCGTCCAGGACCATAATTCCCGGCAGCAATACACTTGATGAAGCACAGGCTATTTTTTGCTTTTCGCCTCCGGACAGAGCAAACACGCTTCGCCCCATCAAATCTTCAATATGATAATCGGAAACTGTCCGGTCAATCCTTTTCAGGATATCCTCCTGAGGATAGCCTAAATTTTCACAAGCAAAGGCTAATTCACTATCCGTATCCACGTTGAAAAACTGACTTTTGGGATTCTGGAATACAGATCCCACCATAGCAGCCAATTCATAAAGCGGCGTATCTGATACGCTTTTTCCGTCCAGAAGGACATCGCCCTCTAAATTGCCCTCGTAATAATGAGGCACCAGCCCGTTTACCAAACGGGTAATCGTTGTTTTCCCACAGCCGGATTCTCCCGTGAGTAAAACAAATTCCCCTGTGTTTATGGTGAGATTGACATTTCTAATCCCTCCGCCGCTGGATTCTTCACCATAAGAAAAAGAAACATTTTGAAAATCTATCATGGCAAAATCCCTCCTGCGGAAATTATCGGGGAAGCAATCGCCCAAAACACTACAAAGCAACAAAACAAGATCAGAACCACATCGGCAAAATTGAATTTAAGCTGGCAAATGTTTGTGCGTTTGACAGGAGCGCCGAGGCCACGGGTAATTGCCGCAGCGGAAAGTTCCTCACCGATTTTCACGGAGCAGGTAATCATCGGGATCAGCTTATACTCCAATATTTTTGAAGATTTTTTCCCTCCAAGTTTAATCCCACGCATTTTCATAGCGTCACTGATTGCTTCTGACTCCTGAAAGACAGTTGGAAAGAAGCGGAACATGACCGTTAAGGGGATCGTCACTTCTTTAGGCATATGGATTCTTTCCATGCCGGAAATCAATTCACTGACCGTTGTTGTTTTCACTGCATAGGCAGCAATCGCAACACTGGGAAGGATTCGGCAGAAGAATCCGGTTGTAAACAGAACGAGGAAATTCAATATCCCCGTAAGGTGCGGCAAAACATAAATTTGAACAGCATAAAAAGCAGAAAACACAGCAATATAGCCCACAGCTTTTACACATTGCTTCGAGGTAAGCAGCAATATAGCCGGAACCGTACAAAGAGCAAGGCGGATCAGCCCCATAGCTTCTCCGCCTGTTCCGCCCATGACAAAAATGCTTATGATGAAGATGAGCAACAGTTTTGTACGCGGATCGAGCCGTAACCCTTGTTCTGTTTTTTTGCTGAGCAGAATTTCCCGCGCCATTATGCAATACCGGCACGCTGGAAGTGCTTTTTGCAAATGGCTTTCCCAATCATACCTCCGACAAGGCCAAACGCAAAGCAGGCAACCAGCAGAATAGGCGCAATCCACATAGGCATATATGTATTAAGGGTAGCTGCATATTCAGCGCCGTATCCTTCAGTCAACATTACCATATAGCTTTCACGGTTCAGGAAAATGGGAGCAAAGTTGCCAAACACCCAGATGCTGAACACACCGCAGGAAAGAACTGTACTCTTTGCACTTTTGTAGTCCGCCTTTTTCAGGATCACGTCGGCCAACAGGCCGCCAACGAGACCAGTTACCATGGTAAGATAGCCGTTGCCGAAGAACACCATGATTAGGCCAATCAGGAAACCCATGATTGCAGTCATCCCGAATTTTTTAGCCTTTGTAACATACAGCATATAGGGGATGCCGCCAATCAAAGGGCACAGCACCGCCATCAGCGGAATAAAAATGGGGATGAAGCCAAGCATCGCCACCAGCATAACAATCACGACATAGATGACGGTGTAGATGCCGATAGTAATTAAATCTTTTCCCTCAAGCCGGGAACTTTTTTTCTGGGAACTCATACCAGTATCCTCCTTATCTCTGAGAAAATGAAAATGTGGTGTGGTTAGCTTCTTCTAACCACACCACATATAATAACAATTTGCACCCACGATTCCAACCCAAAACCAATTTTATTCTACCCAAAATCAGTATTTTTGCGTTTATCCAATCGTAGCTTCTGCTTTATAGTTTTTCGGATTCACTCCGTATTTCCTTTTGAACGCCGCTGCGAAATTGCTCGCTTTTGAATATCCCACCAGTATAGCCACCTGGCTGACATTCAAATTACTTTCTAACAGCAGGCTTGCCGCCTTTTCTAACCGCTGGTCGATGACATACGCATGAACCGATGTTCCGAACAGGGAGGAAAAGCCCTTCGTCAATTTTGAAGTGCTGATATTGACCTGCCGCGCCAATTCCTCGCAGCTCGGAGCCAGGGCAAGCTGGCTGTCAATAATTCGCTTTGCCTCTATGATGGAATCTCGGTCACTTCTGGAAATTGCAACGTAGGTTGACGCGAGAATACTCAGCTCCAGGACCTCGCTCAAATATACCGATAGCAGCTCAAAGACCTTGCTTTCCAGAAACAGGTATCCCAACCCGCCACGATATTGCGTGAAGTCTTGCAGCTCCGCAAAAATGTGTTCCATATAGGGCGTGATATTCACCTTTGATATGCCGTCCAATAATTTTTTCCGATAGACCTCGATCTCACCAGCCTCAAAGTAGTCATTCAGAATCTTATAGAAATAGGATAGAGGTATTTTCACATTTTTGAAAAGGAAATCGCTCTTTTTAGAATAGCACATATATTCCATTTTCCCGTGGCCGCGATAAATACAGGATTCACCCTTTTGTATGCTGGCACTTTGCCGGTTGTCTGCAATATTCCAGGAAACACCGTCATTGAAGCAGAACAGCATTTGTATGTATTCTTCACTGCTCACTCCCTGCACGTTCATATCCGAAAAGTAATTCATTCTCCAGTCTGAAACAACTGCTCCCTGTTTCGTGACGATCTGCGAAATCTGACCGGTTCCCATGTCTGCCGGAATATCTATGGTGATCGTCTGCGGTGAATTAGAGAGCAGATCACGATAAAGATTATTCATGTATTGATTTGTCATGTATGAGCGCCCTCCTTATGGTTAGTCAATGCTAATCATAGTTTACAACACCAACCTGGAAAAGTCAATTTGTATTCCTTGTGTATACCGCAGAATCCATTTCACATCAAAACATCGTAGATACCACTTCAATGCTATTTCAAAAACGTAGTGGCAATTAATTTACGAATTATGCCTACTCATCGTACATTTTTATCCTTTTGCATTATTATTTCTTTGTTCTTATTATCATTTGCAGCATTATCTCTCAAATAATTTTCAAATGCATCTGCATTATACTGATACTCCTGCGGTTCAGCGACCATCGGTGAATATACAATCTCTGCTTCCACTCGCTCAGCTTCTGCCCTCTCCGGTTCCGTCTGTTCCTGCACCTTAGCATTCTCCATATGCTTTTCCTTATCAATCTGCACATTCATAGCCAGATTATCCAGCTTATCAATCGAAGCATCCAGATGAAGCTCCATTGTTACAAGCATCTTTTTCACGGCTTTCATAGGTGCAAGCACCGCCTTTGTAATGGGATGTTTCTGCTCTTTCTGTGAATAATCCACCTCCGGCTTGTCAGCAAAAGTGCGGAATGCATTGACTGCTGTCTGCCCTGCTTCACGAAATCCTTTTGCAAGAAGTGCTGTCTTTGCTATATCCTTATCCGTGGTCTTGATTGCACCTCTTACATTCTCTCGGATATCAAGAAGTTTTTTCTTAATTTCTAAGAACTCAGACACCCTGTATAATGCAGCTCTTCCCTTTGCCTTTGCTTCATCAACTATGCTCTTTGCTGTAGATTTGACCTGTGCTTTCACTTCCAATACCTGTGACTTTATCTGCTCACATCTGGCATTGAGTCGCTCCTGTGCTTCTGACAATGCCTTTTTAGCATTATTGACAAGGGTATCCTCATGCATTTCTTTAATCTGGTTCTGCATATTGGTGAGTTCTTCCGTCATGGAATCAATCTTTTTCTCCAGTCCATCCACATAGCTGCATATCTCAAATACATCGTTTGCCTGCTCTTTCATGGCATTCTTCTTTAATAAGTCGAGAAGTTCCCTTATAACCTCCTCATTGGTAAGTGTTTTTCCTGCTTCCATATCCATTCTGTTTCCTCCATTCTGTAAATGGGGCAGCCTTGGCCGCCCCTGTAACATGATTACCAATTATCGAAAGGGCGTTGCCTCTTTGTCCTTCTCTTTATCGGGATTGCCATGATGTTTCTCGGCACTCTCCCTCGCCTTTTCGTTGCTCTTATCCTTTGCTTTCTCATATTCAAAGATAATCTCATTGTAGAGTTTTTCCCTAAAATCCTTCGTGACCGGATAACAGACATCCTGGTAGATTGGCTTGCCCTGCTCATCCACCTGCTTTGTCTTATATGAGGGCATTGATACAAAGATTTTCTCTTTGCCCTGCACGATATTGATGTTATTTACGATGAAACTGTTTTCAAAATAAATACGTGCAAGTCCCTTGATGTTACTGCCTTCCCTCTCATAAGGTGTCACAGTTACGGAAAACTCAGGCATTTCCTGTGTTCTGTCCTGCTTCTGTATCTCCTCTTTCTCCGGTTCCTTGATTCTTGCATAAGCATCAAGGATATTGGTATAGAGTTCCTCTCGAAATTCTGCTGTGATAGGATTGCACACATCCTTATAGATTACGCCATTGCTTTCATCACGCTCATTGGAGCGGTATCTTGGCATGGATACGAAAAGTTCTCCTTTGTCCTTATTCTCAAGGATTGCGATATTGGTGATCTTAAATGAATCACCGAATACCACTGTTGCAAATCCTTTGATATTGCTGCCCTCTTTTGCCCTTACTTCGTTTACCTTAATTGAATACTTCATATGCTATTCCTCGCTTTCTTTTTGTTCTTTGTTTTGCTCCGGTATGATAAACTCACACCAAAGCTGTTCTATCTGTTCACAAGACAATCTGCCATTTAACCAGTTGCCAAGTGTAACGACCATTCCGTCCTGCTCATAGTAGAGCCACTCCTGTGTTTCAATGTTCCCCTCATACACGATGGTCACATCAAAATCAGGCATAAATAATCCTTCCTCTGCATCCCATACACAGGCTATTCCCTGTCTGAGTGTCAGATTCAGGCTTTCGACATACACAGACCAGCCGCTTACGACTATCTGAAATTCATCATCAATCTCTGCAATATCATCCTCGATGTCAATTAGCTCTTCCATTTCTGCTACTGTCTCTTCTATCTCTCCTAACCGGTATCTCTTATTCATCCATCACCGCCTCCTTATAAATGCATCTGACCACAAAACGCATGGTTCCTTTTTGGGAACAGGTAAAAAGAGTTAATTCTTTTTCTGTACCCTGTATCTTGATGCTGTTATCATACGGATTTACTATCTCTGTCTTTGTTACCTCATAGATATGCTTCAGCCCCTTTTTGTCGGTTATCATCACTTCATCGCCTATGGATATCTGACTTAGTGGTGTAAAAAATGCGCCATATCTGCTGCCGTTGTGACCGCACAATACACAGTTGCCACTCTCACCGATTCCTGCTGTTTCTTCTATATGACCAATCCCGGCATTAAGTACTTTACTTGTGGTTCCCTCCATTACCGGATACCTGATATCTAAGCCCGGTATCTCAATGATGCCGATAACACCGCCTTCTTTAAGAATGGCTTCATCCTCTTTACTAATGGAGGTTTGCTCTTCCTCCACATCTGTTTCTTCATCGTAATCATCCTCCAATGTCTGCTCAAATTCACTTATGAGCTGTTCTGTCTGTTTTTCTCCGGTTGCCCGCCAGAAAAAAGGGACTGCCATAATGGCAATCCCTGCTGTAATCAGTAGTCCTGCGACCACTTTTCTTATGCTCATATTATTCACTCTCCTATCGTGTTCTGCCCTCTCTGTCGGCTGAATAAGTGCCTTTATCCTCAGCTACAATTGCTGCAGCTTCCATCCTGTCATCTGCTTCTCTTTCTTCCTCCGGTCCGCTCAGGTCTGCATCCACAGCCTTTGCGTTCTCAAGGTCAAGCTGGGCATTCAGTTCACACTGTCTTGCCAGCTTTTCTTCCAGCTCCGTGCTGTATGCAAATGGCTTATCATACTCAGTCTTTGATGCTTCAAGGTCATTCTGGTACTGCTCAATCTTCTTTTCTAAGAAATCAATGTTCTCATGGAGTCCATTGAACAGGTTTTCAAGCTTCACCATACTGCCGACCGGACTGGTGGAAAGCTCTGCTTTATACTCTGTCTTTCCACGAAGCACCATATAATTGATGTCAAGGAAGTTCTTTTCCACAAGCAGCTCAAATCCATGGAATTTACCGATTGCAGTTGTCTCTCCGGTCTTACACTTGCTGATTGCTTCAAGCATCATGGTTCCACCATCCACACGCTCAGTATAAGTTGCTTTGCCTATGGTAATGGCAAATTCTGGATTATCAATCAGCTCCTTATCCCTTGCCTTTACATCCTCACGGACATTGGCAAGCTTTTCTGTTGCTGTCTTAATGAGCTTCGGGTACTTAATCATAAAGTTGTCCTGAAGTCCATATCTCTGATTGTCATAGGATGCCTTTAAGAGCTTTAATCTCTGGACATCATTGTCAATCTCCATCTTTTCCTTGATCAAAGGATTACCGGTGGCAACCGCCTTAATCTCTGCATAGGAAAGTGTTGCCTCGTCGATATCCTCGCAGCTTCGGCTTACCGCCTTGCTTGTCATTACCTGACTGATGAATCGCTGCTTATTCTCAACCAGCGACCAGTTGTATGCATCAAATGTTCCTTTGGTGACATATCTGTAGATTGCCACCTCTTCATTTTCGTTGCCCTGTCTGATACCTCGTCCTTCCCTCTGTTCAATGGAGGAAGGCTTCCAAGGACAGTCCACATGATGCATTGCAACAAGGTGTGTCTGCACATTGACACCTGTTCCACACTTATCTGTTGAACCGATAAGAACTTTCTTTTTACCTGTCCTCATCTCCTTAAAAAGTGCATCCCTCTGTGCATCTGTCTTGGCATCATGGATAAAAGCTATCTCATCTGCCGGAATACCATACTGGATAAGAGTTTCCTTCAGATAATCATAGATGGTAAAGTCCTTATCCGGTCCCGGTGTGCCGATGTCCGAAAAAATAAGCTGACAGCCTATATGACCGTTGGCATTTCCTTTCTCATATTCCTTCCAGACATTTTCTGCTACCTTATTGAGCTTTCCATCCTGATTGTTTGGTGCATCCTTATCAATCAGTCTTGCATCTGTTCCGAGAAGTCTTGCCTCATGGGTAATCTTCAGGAAGTTATCCACGCTTGGATCAACTCCACCGCCTCTGATACGCTCTGCTCTCACAACAAAGTCTTCCATGACCTGCTTTACATACCAGTCAGGCTCCGACTCCACAATAATAGGCTTACCGCCACGAAGAGCCGGTACATCAAGGTCAAGCATGTCTGCAGTCTGCACATCAGCTACTTCACGGAAGATATTCATAAGCTCCGGCAGATTCGTAAACTTATTGAATCTGCTCTTAAAACGGAATCCGCTTCCCTCTACTGTAAGCTCAAGTGCTGTTGTCACTTCACCAAAGTTCGCTGCCCATGAGTCAAAGTGATAAATCCCCATCTCTTCAAGTGCCGCTTTCTGTAAGTAAAGCTGCATGACATACATCTCACACATGGTATTGGATATCGGTGTACCTGTCGCAAATACAATGCCTCTGCCATCATTTATCTCTGATAGATACTGGCATTTAAGCTGCATATCCGTTGACTTCTTAGCTCCGCTACTGCTGATACCTGACACATTATTCATCTTGGAAAAAATTGCAAGGTTCTTAAAATTATGTGCCTCGTCTACCATGATAGAATCTACACCAAGCTCCTCAAAGGTAATGAGGTCATCCTTCCTGCTCTCATCAGATAGAGATTTCAGCTGTTCCTCCAGCTTTTTCTTCTGGCTTTCCATCTGTTTTACAGTCCATCGCTCTCCGTTACGCTCCTTCATCTCATCAATCGCATAGCTGATTTCATCAATCTGCTCGTTAAGCATTCTCTCCTTTCTCTCTGCTGAGATTGGAATTTTCTCAAACTGCGAGTGCGACATGATGATACAGTCATAGTCACCTGTTGCAATCCTTGATACGAACTGCTTCCTGCGGCTCTTTTCAAAATCACGCTCTGTGGCAACCAGGATATTTGCTGACGGATAAAGCCTTAAAAACTCTGATGCAGTCTGCCCGATAAGTGGCTTTGGAACAACCATGATTGTCTTATTGGCAAGTCCTAGTCTCTTCTGCTCCATGCAGGCAGCCATCATCTCAAAGGACTTTCCGGCACCGACACAGTGTGCAAGCAGTGTGTTTCCTCCAAGAAGGATTCTAGCCACTGCATTTTTCTGGTGTGGCTTTAACTCAATCGCCGGATTCATTCCCGGAAACTGTAAGTGACTTCCGTCATACTCACGCAGACGGATGTTATTGAATGTCTCGTTGTAATACTCCACATATTTCTGTCTTCGCTCCGGCTCTGCAAACAGCCATTCCTTGAACTTCTCCTTGATCATGTTCTGCTTTTCCCTTGCAAGCATTGTCTCATTCTTATTGACTTCGTAATGATATTTGCCATCTCCGTCATCAATCCTGTCCCTGACGGTTACAGTCTTTAGATTCAGCGTATCCTCAAAAATAGAATAAGCATCCATGCGGCTTGTACCATAAGTCTTAGTAGCTGCCACTGAATGCTTATCCATACTCTTATTCTCGATGAACCATTCCATGCTCATCTTATTTAAGTGTACCTGAATGCCTGTATTGTAAAACTGGCTTCTGACTGCTCTTGCACGCCTTGGTGTATTGAGAAGCTCATAGATAAACTGCTCATAATCAAGCGGCTCAATCCATGTCGTACCAATCTTTACATCAATATCCGAGGCTTCAATCCACTCCGGCTGCACCTTTTCAAGTGCTGCCACATTACCTGCAAATCTTTCTGCCTGCGGATTGCCTGTATCCGCTGCCATAGCCTTTGCTACACGAAGCTTGTCTCTCACATTGCCGGAAAGATACTCGTCTGCTGTCTCCCAGCCGATGTCCGGATTATTCTCGTTGTAGCGGTCGGGATTTAAGAAAATCAATCCATCCAGCTCTTCCACAAGAACTGCCCTTCTAAGCTCTGCCAAAGCATCATCACTTAGCGTTATCTCATCCGTTGCCTGTCCGGAATTTTCTGCAAGCTCTTCCTTTGCATTAGTAATATCCGGCTCATAGATAGAAAGCATATAGGCAAGATTTACATATCCAAATTCATTGACGGATACATTTAATGCTTCCACAGCAGTCTCAACCCTGTCTATGACAGTCTTTGCCTTAATCGTCTGCTTATAAAACATATCCGCTTTTTTCACCTCCCCGTCTTCATTTACTTCTTCAAGACTACAAAGAAGTGGGTAATCGCTGTCATCTCGAAATGCTATTCTGTTTGCTTTTGAAGTAATGGCTCCATACTGCTTTACGAAGGCATCATATTTTACATTAAGAAGTCTCTGCTTATCAGAAAGCTCCTCCTCGCTGCAGCCATCCATTTGGATATCAATCAGATCTCTTGTTATCTGTCTGATTTTATCAAGGCTTCTGATTCGCTCCTCGGCAGTCTGTGATACTTCTTTTCTTACCATCTCGGAATTTTCCCTGTAATAGAGCTTTCCTTCAAAAAATGTGTAAGTGTAGTTTCTCACATCCGGATCAGCAGGTATAACCTCCTCTGTCTGCTCCGCCTCATCTGACACTCTCTCAAAATCTGTAATCTGTGCTTTGATATTACTGATAGCTTTGTTTAATGCTTCATACATATTGAAGTTCTCGTCATTATTCACACAGACTGTATATCTGCTGTCCTGTCCATAAATCCTTGTATCATATTCCATAGACCCAAGCATCATTTCAGGATGTTCTGCAAAGTAAGAATTGACCGCTATGCCGTTTTCTGTCATACCAAGGTGCACCCAATCCGGCTCAATATCAATCTTTCGCTCCCTCTTCTGCAGAAACAGAATGTCTGTTGTCACCTCTGCTCCCGCATTTGTCTTGAATGCAGTATTAGGAAGCCTTACCGCTCCCACAAGCTCAGCCCTCTCTGCAAGGTACTTTCTGATGGTAGGATTGGCTTTATCAAGTGTTCCTTTCGTGGTAATCACCGCAACCATGCCTCCCGGTCTCACCTGATCGAGTGCTTTTGCCATGAAATAATCATGAATACGGAAATTATATTTGTTGTACTTTGGATCAAATACCTTGTAATCACCAAATGGCACATTTCCAACAACCACATCAAAGAAGTTATCCGGATATGTGGTATTCTCAAATCCTGTGATACTGATATTGGCATTCTGATAAAGCTGCTTTGCAATTCTTCCTGAAATGCTGTCAAGCTCCACCCCATACAGCTTACTTCTCTGCATAGGCGCCGGCATACTTCCAAAGAAGTTACCGATACCCATAGATGGCTCTAATACATTGCCGCCTCTGAAACCAAACTGGACAAGTGCCGAGTTCATGCACATGGCAATCTCCGGTGAAGTGTAAAAGGCATTGTTTACTGTTGCCCTAGCTGCACCGTATTCCTCATCAGATAAAAGGTCTTTCAGCTCTGCATATTCTTTGCTCCAGCCTGCGTTTTCCTCATCAAATGCCTGTGACAGTCCGCCCCATCCGACAAACTTCGACAGAACTTTCTGTTCCTCCGGTGTGGCAAGCCTGTTTTCTGATTCAATCTGCTTTAAAGTACGGATTGCATCCATATTCCACTGGTATCTGGTCTTGGGACCGCCTTTTTCCATTTCCCAGAGATTATAGTGGAAGTTGTGCTTCGTCTGCCCGGCAACATTCTTCTCATTTTCAAGACTTTCTACTTGCTGTACTGGTTCCTGCTTTGGTGTAAAATCTACAGTTTCCTGTGATTCTGTATCAGCCTGAATATCATCCACAGATACTGATACCACATCATCTGAAACTACATGTCCATTCTCATCAATCTTGGTTTCCCAGCCATTCGCTATTGCTCTTTTCCTGGTTTCAAGACGATTGGCTTTTACACTATCCTCGATATCAAAGAATCTCTTATAGACCGGATTCATCTTATCCCTGTCAGCCTTCTGCTTTGTCTCCTGATAATACTTCTTCTGGTCTTCTCCGCAGTAAAATGGCTGTTTTACCATATAGGATAAAATCTCGTATAACTCACGCCAGTCGAGAGCACCTTCCTTTCGCACACCATTCCTGTTCTTATAGCTGATCTTCACATATCCGCTTCTGATTGAGTACTCCACAAGACCATACTTATTGTTGGAATATGCTTTTCTTTCTGCATTATCTGTCCCTAATGCAATATCCCTGATAAGGTCAAGTTTATTGGGCATAAATGCAAAATCAGACTGCACCACATCCATAAGGAATGCCCTAAACGGAGTGTAGCAGCTGCAATCTGTTACAAGAATCTCCGCCGCATCACGCAGGTCTTCATCAAGCTCATCAATACGCTTGGCATAATCAATCGGTGTAATATACTGAAGCTCTGATGGATCTTTTTCAGTTGTTTCAGCTTCTATCTCTGCACCATATTCTGCATGTGTTACCATGCGGTCTTCATCGGCAGTTTCCTGTGGTGTCATGCCTTTTGCACTTACATAATCTCTGTTAGAAGCATAGCTCTCCGGCTCATCCGGTATTGCATAATCATCAATCTCTGATTCTGCCTCCTCCGGTTCCACTTCCCGGTATTCGGCATCAATGACCTCATCATCCTCACGGAGTCCGTCCATCGCAAGCTCATCAATACGAGGTGTCTCAGGCTGGTATTCCCCTGTAAGAATAAGGACACCAAGCTCTTTTTCGATATCTTTCCATGAAACATATCCTTCAACCTCTCCATCCTCATCTCGCCACTGAAAACGCAGTCCGTTCCCATGAAATGTGTCATATCCGTGCAGTCCCAGTCCGTCAACCGGCCAGCCTGCACCTCCCTGACCATATTCTGCTTTGATACGCTTTGCTCTGGTTCCTGCATCAATCTCTGTTTCAAAAATCTTGCATACCCTGCCCTTACCACCGATAAAACCTGTACCTCTCATAAGCACCTGTTTGATATACTCACTTGGTACTGTTGGAGACTTTTTGGGATTCAGGTAATTGTATTTACCTGCTAATGCAGCTTTTCTGTCCTGCTCGAACTGACGCATAAACTGATTATTATTTTCATCCTCAGTATGAATGGTGCCAATGCTTGCCTGCCCGTTCTGGTCGAAAAAAAAGGAAGCCTGTGTATATTCGGCTTCCTTACTAACACCCAATGAATTGATTTCATCAAGTTCCCTATTCAGTTCTGTATCATCTGATTCTAGTGGAATCGCATCACTATCTGATGGAGTACCACTTCCTCTGCCTGCATCTTCGCCTGCTCTCTTATCTTCCACATCTCCATTGTCGATGACGGATTCTGTGGCTTGTGCTTCGCCAGATACTGCATCTCCAGCTGGTCGTACAACTGGTTCGCTTCCTCCTCTACTGCTGCCATCTTCTCGTACATCTTCCCGAATCTCATCAGAGTCTTGTATCTTGCCGGCTCGTTCTCCTGAAGATAACTCATCGCCATCCTTCCGTACTTGCCCAGCTTCGTGAGATCCTCCGTCTCGTCCGGCATCTCTATCTGCGGATAAAGCAGTCCGTCCACTTCCTTGTAAGTCATTTTTTCTAACATATCCAATTCTCCTTTCGCTCTCGATTGCCTTTAAGTTACGACTAAATTCTCTAAGAACACTACAGGAGACATCGCATACAATGGAACCAAGACGGTAAATGATCTCTTCGTCTTTGATATTTACGATCTGACTAAAATCCTGTTCTTGCACAGATAAGTCAAATCCGCATCTCGTCCCTACAGCATACATGACACTTGCATATACAAGCTGCTCCATGTCCATTTCCTGCTGTAAGCCATTGCGTTTCTTACTTTCTTCCTTTATCACACTACCTGATAGCTGCATAAGCTCGGTCATTCGGTCTCCGAACTCTTCTTTTATTATAAGCCAAACATCTGTTCCTGTAAACTGTTTTAATATATTTTTTAGAGACTCCCTGTCGCTGTTATCGTACTGCTCAATCTGACCTTCTGACACAAGAAAATCCACATAATCCTTAAGATTTTCTCCCTCAAGGTCCCATGTCAGTTTGACATTCTTCCCTCCGGTATCACTGATATCAAAGATATATCTCATGCGTGGATTCAGTGCCCTTGACGGGAAGATGGCGCAGCCTTTCGCACCACGCTTTACATATCTTCCCACCTTTTTCCAGGTATCATAATCTGCCATGAGTGTGCTTTTTTCCGGAGGTCTCTGAGCTGTTACCATAACGATATTGTCAAATTCATAGCGGTATAACTGACCTGCGACCTTTAACACATCCTTCCAGTTCTTTTCTGATCTGGTGATGTTACCAATTTCAGAATCGTATATCGCTTTGACCTTCATATCAACGCCCATACCTTTGTCCTCCTCTACTTAAACATCTCTGCAAACAATCCCTTAAATTGCTTTAACTCATCCTTATCCAGCTCGATTGCAAATTCATTGTCGATTGCCTGTTTTTCGCATTTATCCTTTTTCTTTGCAATCTTACGCACCACACGAAGCAGTACATAGCACTCTTTTGACTTTACAATGCTCTGTTTAAAGGTCAGCTCATCCTCATCGACTGACTTCTGCGTCTGATAGATAATCTCTTTTAACTTATCATTGATACCATCTACTTCCTCAAGGGAAATAATAACGGATGCCTTAGAAGCACCCGATCTGTCCCACTCCTTATGAAGTTCCTTTACTAAAAACTCCATGTTCTTAATTACTGTTGTTGAATCACTTTTCATCTTGCTCTTCCTCCGTTTTCTTTTAATGAAGAAGGGAGCTGACCTTCGCTGATAGGCGCAAAATCAACTCCCTTCATGTCCTCTGCTCCAAGGACTATCTGCTCTGCATAATACATATCCATTGCCTTATTGATGGCATCGTCAATCGACTCTGCCTTTACTTTCTGTACTCGTGAAAGCACTTCTTTTATCTCAACATCAAATTCCTGTTCCATATGATATCGCCTCCTGTAAAAATCTCATCACCGGCTCTTTTCTTCCTTTACCTGTCTTTCCTTAAAGCCCTTATCGTACTTTCCATCTTCCAGCCTGTCGTAAAAACAATCCTCTTCAATCGTTCCGAAATCCTCATACATCTGGTGAAGGAAGTCATTCTGCAGCTTCTTTGGTACATCATCATCCTTTGACATATCCTGATAAAAATAGAACTTCTGCTTTAGCTTTGCCCTGTAATCATAGATATCCTCTATCTTTTCCGGTGTGCCATACTCTCTTTTATATGCCTTGAAATTCGTGGTTGAGAGTGTGGAACCAAGATAAATGCCATGCTCCCACGCTACCCCGATTGTGGTATTATCCTTTGAAGGCTTCTCTTCCTTCGGATAACGCTTATACTCTGTCGCACCAAGGGCGATTGTAAGAGAACCTGACTTCATATCCATCACCACAAGATTTCTTGGTGATAATGCTTCAAGCACCATGTAATCATGGTCATTGAAGTTATGGAATGTCTGTCCCCTTTCAAATAATCTGTCCACACTTTCATAATGCAGGTTAAAATCATCTACCCAGCCCTTATCGGTCATTCCAATCTCCTTAAGCTTTGCAACACATTCAGAAGAACTGGCTTCTTTATCAAACCGGAATTCCTTGGAATCGTTATAAAATCCCTGAAGAAAGTGTCCCAGCTGAATATCATCCAGACAGAATCTCGCAGATACCGTTACATTTGCTGCCCTGTAATACTCTGTGAAGTTATCTGCTTTACCAAGCGTCCTTCCAAGCTGCAACAAATTGTCTGCAAGCTCTGACATGTCATCAACTGCTATAAAACTCTTATAATCATCCAGAGTCATCAGCATATTTGTCTCTGTTCCCCTGTCGTTTTCTGTTACCAGTATCATATCTTTTAAATCCATTCTTACCTCCAGTCTCAGAGAGAGACTATGCCCTCTCTGCAAATTTCCTGTTATGGTCTTCCTATCACAACAATCTTTCCTGTGCTTGCCACATCCCGGTAAACCACACCAAGACTTTCATTAAGTGCCTCTACCACTTTGCCATTTCCGACATATACTGCCACATGGCTGATGTTCTTATATCTTCCATTGCTTGTAAAACTATAAAAGATAAGGTCTCCCGGCTGTAACTCATCAAAGGAGACTGTCTTTCCGGCTTCATCCAGTCCCTGTGCCTCCGCTGCCGCTGTGGTTGCACCGCCGAAACTAATATCCACGCCTGCATCCTTCCATGAATAATAGGCTAAGGAGCTGCAGTCATAATAGTTACCGCTGTCTCTTAAATCCTGACTATAAGGGAAGCCAACTCTGTGAAGTGCATAGGAGCAGACTGTTTTCTGCCTGCTGTCTGTAATTCCACTAAGGATGGCATTGATTTCATCCTCAGTCATGGAGCTTACTCCCGGACTTCCGCCTCCGCCGCCACTTCCGCTTCCGGCATATCCAAGCTGTCCCATAAACTCCGGACTCATGATCTGCTCAAGCATTTCCACCTGATCAGAATTAAATCCATAGACCGAAATCATATCTCTGTACGATTTCAGTGTGACATTCACATACAGAACCGACTTCGTGACAGTAGTTACATTACCGTCTGCATCTGTTTCTTCCACATCCTTTGTTCCTGTGCTTGTGGTGTATGAACACATATCATTTACTACTGCCTGCAGCCAGCCTTTTGAAATGTCATTCATGACTGTTGCAGTATCTCCGATACCATGCTTGACCATATAGACTGCCATGATGTCATAGTAATTGCTTGGGTTTTCTTCCATACCTTCATAATCCACATATACAAGCTCTCCAAGGTCATATCCGGTATGCTCATTCACTTTCGTATTCACATCCCGGTTAAACTCCTGCACATAAGCACTCGTTACTGTCTGCACGGTATCTCCTGATTCAAGTGGTGGCAGAAATAAAGCAAATGGAGAATTGTAAAGGATTGCTATCACCGCTATAACCGGAACAGCAATCATGGCAACTACAAGAACAAGTAACAACAGCACCAATCCGATAATCGGTGCAGCTGCCTTTACCCAGGTAATCGCTTTTCGCACAATCAGATCCTTTACCAGCTTTGCCACGCTATCCGTCTGATTCTCCTGTGCTTTCATCTTATCTAGAAAGAACTTTATCTTCCTGCTCCGGTTGGTCATCTTTTCATCCTTGACCTCTATGGACACACCTGCAGCATATCCGGCTGCCATGCCGATTGCAGTTCCTACTCCCGGTGCAACCGCTGTTCCTGCCGCTGTAGCAGCTGTCTTTGTAGCAGTTTTTGTTGCAACCTTGGCAGTAGTCTTTGCTGTTTCTTTTGCCGTCTCTTTAGCTACAGTCTTGGCAGTATCTTTGGCAGCTTTCTTTGCTGTCTTTTTTGCCAGCTTCTTTCCTGCCTCTACCTTCTTGATACGCTTCTTTGCCTCGGCTGCCGCCTTTTTCCTGAAAAGTGCAGCCCCCTTAGAAGCAGTTCCGGTAACAGGGCGGCTTGCTTCATATGCAAGATATGCTGCCTGCGATACCTCCTGCCCGCCTTCCATCTGCTCTGTTACTGCCCCGGCTGCAAGTGCACCTGTTCTTCCTGCAATGTGAAGATTGGTATTCTTGGTCTTGATTGAAGTTCCTGACTCTCTGATGTTACGCTTAAACTTAGAAAGACCTTTATCCTTAGCCTCCGACTGATGAATGGTACTCTTGCGATAGGACTTCTTTTTATCATCAGATACCTTTGCGCCGATAGTCTTAGGACCTCTCTCTACTGTATAGATGTTGCTGCCTTTAATCTTAGCTCCCTTTGGTTCGTGGGCATGAATCTTGGCTTTCTCCTTGGTGTGAATGATCATCGGCTTGTCATCCACTTTCTTTATCTTCAATGTTCTCACCTTCTTTCTCTCAAAATGCAAAACAGCCACCCAGCTTCCCGGATGGCTATGCTTTGAGGTCGCAAATTGCGACCTCTATCAACATTATTCGACATTGTTCTGCATTTCACGCTTCTTCTGTTCTGCAATCTTCTCATGAATGTTGGTATTATACAGCCTGTACAAATCTGTATCCTTACTAATCTGATTATCAAATGGAATCACCACAGAGCCACACTTGATAAGCCCCATTCCCGATGCGGTATTGGTTACAAATCTAAGCTGTGCCTCTGATACTCCAATAACCTCTGCCATCTTGGAACTGTCTGTATTCGCCTGCTTTAAAAGTGCCACAAACTCTGAGTTTGCAAGCATTGTAGTTGCTGTGTAATTCTGCAACAAATCGACGACATTCTGCGTGATACCGGTACAAAGACCTCCCTGCTTTCTTACCTTCTTCCAGAGCTGCTGCAAGTATTTTGCAGAATACTCGGAATTAAGCAGGACATGGAACTCATCAATATAGAGCCATGTTGCCTTGCCTCGCTTACCATTCTCAACAATTCTGTTCTGAATGGACTCCATCATAACAAGCATTGTGATAGGACTAAGCTCTGTACCTAAGTCCCTGATACCATATACTGTAAATCTGTTATCCACATCCACATTTGTCTGGTGATTGAAGATATTTAGGGAACCATTTACAAAAAGCTCTAGTGACAATGCAATGTCCTTTGCCTCGTCCTCCGGCTGTGCCATAAGGATATCGTAAAAATCACTCATCACCGGGATATACTTCTCTTTGCTTCTTGCAATATCGATATACAGCTTTCTCACACAGCGGTCAATGATTGACTTCTGTCTTGAATTTAAGCTGTCCCCGATACACTGCTCACAAAGTCCAAGCATGAACTCGCCTTTTTCTCTTACCATTCCCTTGGAATCATTCGGATCAAGGCTCCATACATCCATCTCCAGCGGATTCACATAGTTATCCGTGTAAGTAGACATATTTACTACAGTTCCACCATAGGTCTCAGCAATATCAAAGTATTCGTTCATTGGGTCTATGACGATTATCTCATCATCTCCCGACAAGAATACGCTGCCCATCTCCATCTTACAGAAGAAGGATTTACCGGAACCCGGCACTCCGAAAACGAAGCCATTTCCGTTGATAAGTTTCTTTCTGTTGCCGATATTCACATTCTTGCTGATCTGGTTGATACCATAGTAATTGCCTGTGCTGTCATTAAGCTCCTGCACATTGAATGGCATAAGCACCGCAAGTGACTGGGTAAGAAGGGTACGCATTGTCTCCACCTGTCTTACACCAATCGGAAGCGCTGTGTTGATTGCCTCCCTCTGCTTTAAGTAGTGTGTATCAATCGTGCAGCTGTTACGCTTTCCGATAGTCTCCACAGTCTCACATACACTCTCAAGCTCCTTCTTGCTTTCTGCCATAAGAATAATGGTAACTCCTACGAAGAAAAGGCACTGGTCATTCTCACGGACATCATCCATGATTTCCTCAATCTCCTTTTTCTCCGTTCTCTTTGCATATGAGATTTCCGTAGAAAAATCGTTATTCTTATTGCGGACTCTCTGCTGCTTAATGATATCCGACTCAATACCAAGGTATTTCTTCTGAAGCACCTTTGTAGTCAAATCCTTTGGCACAGGCACCACATCAATGCTCGTGATGGAATGAACCGGAAGGGAAGTAATCTCATTGATGAATCTGTCTGATAAACTGCTCGGATACTTTTTGATAAAAAGTGCCTTGCAGAATTTACTCTCATCCTCAAAATGGTCCGGGAAATATTTCACCATTCCATTACATAGATCATTTCTAAAATCTGCCCCGACCTTCTTAGCCTTTTTGATATTAAAATCAAAGCTGCCCTCATCTCCAAGATGATAATAGTCATAGAGCACTTTCAGTCTCTCATTGCCATTAAGTGGTACAATCTCTGCACCAAGCTCAATGAAAGCCTTGTGTATCGTTGCCTCAAGAGTTGCAAACTGTGCCTTTGCCTCCTCGAAGTTCTTTCTCTCAATCGTGATCGTCAGGTATCTCTCCTGCTCAATCCCCTGTCTGCCCTCAATAATCTTCTCTTCAATGATGTCATTGTAGATACTTCTATAATTATTGAAGCCATCGTTTTTCTCAGCAATCAGAACCTTATCACGGAGTTCATCCATGTTTTTGTTCTTATTGTTGATCGTAATCTTATAATTACAGTCCAGCGAATTTAAGAACTTACAGTATCTCTCGAAAATACCGATCTGCTCATCCTCGGTTGCTGTCGTGTAATTGATGTCCTGAAAGCGGTAGCATTTGGAATACTTATTTTTGCTTACTTCAAAAATGCCGTTTTCAGCCACCGCCATAATCTCTATGGTTTCCTGAATGGATTTAGGTGTCTTATACAAAGGCTCACTCGCCTTTTTCAGTAACTTAAATCCGTCTGTAAATAAACCCATGTCTCTAACCTCGCTTTCTTATAATGAAAGCCCGCCGGGAACTTCACCCTGCGGGCTGTGTTCCCGACCTTGCGGTCAGATACTATTCGTTTCTAATGCATTGCCTTATATGCTGCAATGCCTGCTACTGCCGCCACAATGACTGCGACAAGTCCAAGCAGCATGTTTCTCGTCTTTTTCTTCATTGCTTCAAACTCCTCCTGCTTCTTTACAGCCGAATCAGCTGTTACAGTCTCCGGTTCAGCCTTTCTGCCTTTCTTCTTTACCTGTTCATTCTGCTCTACTTCTAACTGCTTTATTGCAGGCTCTCCTTCTGTTGATACATAGGTAAGTGCCTTGTTTCCAAACATAAAATGCAGTTTCTTTCCCATATACTCGTAGAAATTCATCCCGTTAAAGGAATAGAATCCGCCAAGTGCAATCGGTGCCACACAGGGAATTGCCACATAAGCAGAACCCGTAAGACCGATATACTTGTAAAGAAGAAGGACGATACCGCCACCGACTACTACGCTTGCAATAGAAAATATAAGCTGCCTTGCAGTAAGTCCCATCGCAACCGATTCCTGATAGCGGTCAATATCCTTGTTTACTTCGATTACCATTGTCCCTGCCTCCTATCTTGATAAATCCTTTGTCTCCGGCTTTCTTGTCATTCCAATATTCGCCTCATACTTATCCATTCCATCCGGACACAGTTCTCTAAGCTTATCTACATTGAACAGATAAAGCGGATATTCGCAGAAACCACTCCTTTGCGTAAATCCTGTAAACTCTCCAAGGTCGTTATCTGTAATAAACTTTTCAATATCCGGCATGTCATTCACATTCAGATATCCGCAGTAATTTGGTGCTGCAACCGACAAATTCACAGTCACATCCCCAAAAGGTTCCTCATATCCATCTTCATTACACATAAGACCAATAAACATTGCCCTGTTATTCATATACTGCTGGATATCAAATGTCACCTGCGTTTCTCCGGTTATACTTGAATTATAAGTAACCTGTTTCTTTTCATTATCCATTTCTACCTCCTTCTATAATCCAAATGCCTTGCTTGTAAGTGTCTGTGCACCCTTCACGCTTCCAACAGTCATTGCTATCGTAAATGTCATTTCACACAGATATATAAGCGTCTGTGCCCAGTCAGCATAACTTCCTGTAAATGCCGGAAGCCCTGCATTGATAAATGCATTACATACCACAATCGCAAGTGCCATCGTTACTGCCTCAAACGCACACGAAAGAAAATATTTGCAGTAGGTAGCCATTGTATGACTGACCATTCTGTTTCCTGCCATCGTGGAGCAGGCAATCGCACCGAGCGGCACAATAATCAGTATCTTTAAGAACCTGAAATACACTGTGTAAATGATGAAAAATCCACAGATAATAATGATGATTGCAAGCAAAGCTGTAAGTATCAGCATTACTAGACTTTCACCAAATCCAAGTTCCTTAATGATATCTGCCTGTGTACTGTCAATAGCAAGCTGTGTCGTTGTCCCGGCAGATATAAGTCCTACCAGATTTCCTATGGAAGTAAAAAACGCTTTCATGATCGTGACATTATTTGCAACAAACCATTCTGCAAGTCCCAGTCGGATAAGCATACGAAATATAGACTCAAACCTCATCTCATCTTTTACATCTATGCTTTCCGAGCAGAAACCGATAACAAAGAACAGCACAACGAGGGATGAACCGACCGCTACAAAGACCGGCTCAATACCCTCAATAACTGCCCAAGGACCTCCGCCCTTGAAACTGACCGGTGACTGTCCAAGCATTGCAAAGACCAGGGATATCTGATTGTTCCAAAACCCAAACACCGCCTCAAGAAGTGCAAGGATCTTGTCTCCAAGCTTAAAAATATCCATACTTGTTATTCACCTCTTTCCTTTTACTAAAAGGGGAACTTTTTCCCCCATCTTAGAAGCCTAAGAATGTCAGTACTGTTGAAATACCAGCCATCATGACACCTGCTACAATTCCTTTCAGTGCAGAGTTCATGGTAGATGAATCCTGCTGCTGGTAGGCTTGTGCGAACTCCATAACATTCTTTGCAAGAATAATGACACCAACCGCACCAATGACTGCAATGATAAGTGTCTTTAAATTCTCAAGCGGCTGTGTTACTGCGGAAGTACCTGTACCTGCTGCAAAACAGGTAGTGCTCATAAGCATCACTCCCATAAGTGCTCCGGATAATGCCGGAACGAATCTCTTTTTTAAGTGAATGAATCTACTCTTCATGCCTTTCTCCTCCATCTGATTGTTGTTTGTTGTTGAAATAACCTGTTCTTTTCTCATGTTGTTTAATCTCCTTTTTTGAAGTGACAGAAGCGGAAAAAGCCAGAAAGGAATACACATATTCCAATCCGGCTAGCTTTCCGAACGGAATATATGCATTCCTTTCTGTCCTGTTGATAGTTACTCTATGATAATCAGGCAATGCCTGTTGTACTGGTTAATCGGGCTTTCCCCGATGCGTTTTTGCTGTGACCATCTCCTTTCAAGGTATGAAAAAAAGCACCTTAACCATATGGCTAAAGTGCTAATTTACTCTCAAATTTGCTTTATTCTAAAAGCATTCCATCAATTATTGCAAACTTTGTCTTAAATATAGATCTATTCTGGCAATATCGTAATATGACATCCTGTACATAAGGTCTTGTACAATAACTGTCTACCACAATCTGTTTATCTTCCTCTTTCTCTATCCTCTTAAATATGCCTTTTGCATTCCAATCCGTCTTTACAGCATCTACTAAATCATTACTCATCTCAAGATGTGATAAAATCGTGGAATTCAACTCGGTTTCTTTAATTTCAGATATTTGTCCATAGTCATTAAGTTGCTTCAATTCTCTCTTAATTGCCTCCGTGTAACTTGTCATATTATTATCTCCTATCAATAAGTATTCAGGTGTTACATCTAGTGCCTTTGCTAGTTGTAAAAGATTATACGCACTTGGCTCTTCATTGAGTCTACCTTGTTCATAACGTCGTATACTCTGAACAGATATATTTGTTATCTTACCCAGCTCTTCCTGTGTATAGTTTCGTATATTACGCAACTCTTTTAATCTATCTGCAAAAGTCTTTTCCGTATTCATCCTGTACCTCCAATATAAAATAATTTCTGTCTTTTGTAACTGCTCACATGTTAGTAGTCCAATAAGCTGAAGCATACCATGTGAGCAAATTATATCATATACTCTGTAATATATCTAAAAACATTACTGCTTCTTTCGATATGAACTCATCTTCTCCACAGTAACCTCCGGATAAAAGTAAGTAAGAATCGTTGCCTTCGGAACTCCTGCCGCAAGTGCCTTCTTCACTTCCTCTTTCTGCTCCGGTGTATATGACCAGTGCAGCATTCGGTTTGTGATTGTATCCTCCCACTTAGGCTTTTCCCTCTCAGGATTCCTTACAGGCTTAGTACCAGCACTTCCATTAGAAGAGTTAGCACATTCTGTAGTATCAGACTTCTGTGACTCATCGACATACTCAAGCTCATTTGCCTGCTCCCTGTCAATCTTTGCTTTCTGCTCTGCCTCATCCTGCATGGAGAATCTTCTGCTTAACTCCGCATCACCAAGCATCATAAACTGCTCATAGGTAAGAGAATCTATATACACATTCTCGCCCTTATCCCTCAGCTTTTCATAATACTTAACTGCCTTGTCTGAAAGAATCTCAAATGGCGGACCGATAAGATTATCTGCTCCTCTTATCTGATGAACATAAGGCTCTCCCTTGCCATCTGCTGTCTGGTTAAACATCGGATGATTGAATGGTATGAACTTATTATCCATGATAGGATCAAATCCTCTAATAAAGATAATGCACTTTTTGTTATCTAGTTTTCGGACTTCATCCGGTGTGAAAAGTTCTCGACCTAAAACATCATAATTTCTTGAAGAGCTTCCCTGTCTGCCCTTTGTCTCTCCACTTGACTTCTTATCAATCGTGCCTTTTCCAAGCAGCTCTGACACATACTTGTGCGTACTCTGCTCGTTTCCACCGAGATAGATGAAAGTATCGCAGTTGCCGGGAATTGTCTCCCAGGTATCTTTGAAAAGTGCCTTTAACTGGGCAAAGTTCTGAATGATAATAATACTTGAAATCTCACGGCTTCGCATTGTCGATAACAGGGAACAGAAGTCATCGGGCAATGCGACATTCGCAAATTCATCTAACATAAATGTCACATGGATTGGCAGCCTTCCACCACAATTAAAGTCTGCCTGATAGTACAATTCCTGAAATATCTGCGTATAAAGCATACCGATAATAAAGTTATAAGATTTGTCACTATCCGGGATTACACAAAAGAGTGCTGTCTTTGTCTCCCCATCTCCGTTTACACCAATACCGATATCGGACAGATTAAGCTCATCTTTGGAGAGTAATCGTAAAACCTGCTTATTTTCAAGAAATGCAAGTCTTGAGTTGGCACTGATGATAATGGAACGGACGGTATCTCCTGCACCTCTCATACATTTGTTGTACTGCTTGACTGCCAGATGATTGGCTCCGAGTGGGGAACTTTCCTCTAAAAACTTCATACGCACATCCAGCTTTGATGCCTTCCCCTGCTCTGTAACCTCTGCCTCTCCAAGAAGTTTAAGTACTGTCTCAAAGTTTCTCTTTGCCGGCTGTACCTCCAGCCACACATAATAAAAGATAGCCTGTAAGAACAATCCTTCCGCTTTTTCCCAAAACGGATCACTTGGTGTCGCTCCCTTTGGTGTCGTATTGCTGATAAGGTTTGTAATCAGCTTGACCACATCTGTTTCCTCTCTGATATAGGAAAATGGATTGTAACAGTCTGATTTATCCATCTCTAACA
The DNA here is from genome assembly GCF_005845215.1 of Clostridium sp. 1001271st1 H5. Taxonomy (GTDB): domain Bacteria; phylum Bacillota; class Clostridia; order Lachnospirales; family Lachnospiraceae; genus Enterocloster. The sequence goes on along the minus strand of NZ_SPHO01000001.1, from coordinate 638,663 downwards.
GATTAATGACTTTCAGGTTATATCCGTTATTTTTTAACATCTGCCCGCAGCTTCTAAGGATTTATAGCGATAGGTAAAGCTTTGATGTTATCTCCACCTTTTCCCCCGCTCTACACCGTACGTGAAACTTTCGCTTCATACGGCGTGCCATCGTGCTTTTGTAAATCATAGATTATCTATATTGATTGGTAACCATAGTTACGTCTGATTTTGTTCAGTCTATTTCTTTTTGATTCTTCTAGCTTCAGCTTTGCTAATTGGATTTTTGCTTCATTGATGTTGTCATTGAATATCAAATTAAAAACTCTTGGTTCTACAAATGCGATATTTCCATGCTTATTCGTTCCACCTTGAATCAGTGGTATTTTCCTTATGCATTTCATATCATTGGCATTTAATTTCTGACCTGTTATATAACAATTCCCTTGTTGAACTACAAATGCAGATATACGATTATCATTAAATTCAACAGATTCATTGGGGTCTCTGCCTCTTGCAAGTGCTTCAAATTCTAATTCAGTAACTTTTTCCAGATTGCTATGAATTTTCTCTCTTCCTTTAGCTGTGTAATTCGTTGTGTCTTGTGAGAAATTCATAGGACTTTTGTGACGTACCGCCGTAATAGGCAGTAATGTCTGTGAACCTATTTTTACAATCTTTGTTTCATCTCTGATTCCAGTTGCCTTTCGCTGAAATTCGATATCTGTTTCCCTAAATGGGACTGTTTTACTGATATCTCTTAGACGTATTCTAATGGTCGGTAAAAGAGCGTAACTCACATCCGTTAAGTTGTTATAAACATTTGTTGCAATACTGTAATAATTCTGTATACCTCTCACCGCTGAATTATAATTCTCTATGGCTATATATGAGGTATGCTTTTGGATGTTAATAATCTTAGCTTTCAGGTTAGTTTTGGCTTTCCTGATTGCCTTGTCGCTCATATCTGTTTTTGCAATAAATCCGTATCTTGTTTTCCCTTTTGGTACAACCTTAATCTTGAATCCTAAATATGTTGACGAGTTTTTCTTCATATTGATTACTTTGGATTTCTCTGGGCTGACATCTAGCTTCAACCTTGTTTTCAAGAAATCAACTGTAGCATAATACCATCTTTGAGCTTCATCATATGTCCTGCACATAATTTTAAAATCATCTGCATATCTGACTATGAATCCATCTTTTAAATTGGTGTAATTTCTTGCATAAGAATAAAAACTCTTTTTGGATTTGAATCTTTTTGGTTGGTATGTTTCCCATTGGTCACTTACCCACCAATCCAATTCATTCAACACTATCAAAGACAGTAGCGGACTAATAATGCCACCTTGTGGCGTTCCTTTCGTCGGAATTCCTTCTCCCTCTATCTCTGATTTTAGGATTTTGCTGATAATACAAATCAGCCTTTTATCTCTGATACCTAATGTCCATATCTGTTTTAATAACTTTCCGTGGTCAACGTTGTCGAAAAATCCTTTTATATCAACATCAACGCAATAGTAATGACGAAACATATTAACCATACTCACAGCTCTGCTAATTGCATGGTCTGCTCCTCTGTTAGGACGGAATCCATAGGAATGATTATGGAACTTTGGTTCACATATTGGCTCTAACACTTGCAGAATGCATTGTTGGACTAGCCTATCCCATATACAAGGAATTCCTAGAGGTCGCTTTTTATCACTACCTGGCTTTGGAATGAACACTCTTCTTACTGATTTTGGTTTAAAATCATCTAACATAGTTCTAACTGTATCAATGACTTCCTTATCTGTAAGAGTTTTAATATCTTCAATGGTTTTCCCATCAGTTCCAGCAGTATTACTACCACTGTTTGTTTTCAGATTACGATATGCTAAACGAATATTTTCTTCTGAACCGATAATCTCTAGTAACTTGTAAAAATTGTTACCATTTTTGCTAGCTGCGTATAGGGAATCGAATACTTTTTGCATATCATAGTATTCGTTATAACGTAGCTTGGCTTTCTTTAGCATGGTCTATATCCTCCAATCTAGGAGTGAGTACATCTCTTAGTCTTACACGAACCCATACCAATTCGATTTTGATTTACTAATTACACGACTAGAGGTCTTCCCTCCACCACTTATTATCATGGCTTCATAGGTACCATACCTCCGCTTTCACTGACATAATCTCCCTTATATCACTTGCGTGATTTTCCCGTTCGATACGCTTCACAGAAAGTAAATTCTCCACGTTGTCAGCTTCCAACGTTCCGAACACATTATCTTTAACATATTACCCTTAGGTTTCTTCTATGAGCCTGCTAGCTTGCCATTGCCTTTAACAATGCATGGACTTTCATAAAGGCGGAGTCTTACTCACCCACACTAGCGACACTATTTGTGTCACTATGCATTTCTACATAGTCCCGATATAGACCCGTACATTCGAAGATTCGTCAGAAGAGTTTGTCTGCTCCCCATTCTAACCATAGATAACTTATAGACCTCCGGCATATCAGACACACCGCCCACCTCTGGGTAGCTTTCGTCAGCCTAACTGTTACGGTGCCTTTCTGCCGACTTCACCGAGCTTCTTACATTTCAATGTTTACTCATTTTCATGCAAGTCGGAGGATTAAGGATGCCTTTCGAGGCGTTACCCTGTCATTCGACAATTCATGTGTTCAGTTCTCCAGTTGAACTGAATTCTATATAATTTATAATTCAGCGCAAACTGTGCCATTGCTTTTCACAACGGAACGTTGCGCACCTCCCTTTGGATCGGTACAGATAAAGGAACAGTTATGCGGCATCTGCATCAGATTCGGCTTTACTTCATAAAATGTTTTTCCTGCTCCGGAACCACCACAGATAAGGATATTTCCATTGAGCTTGAGTCTCCTGAAATCCAGCGACATCTTCACATTCTGGCTGAGTATCCGGTTGAAATTTTCATCCTTATCTGCAAGTATCTTGTTGACCTGCTTCGGATTTTCAAATCTTGCCGTACCAAATTCCTTACCGGGCATATAGTTTCTCTGACTGGTATAATACATGACAATAGCCATCGCATAGATACCTAATGCAATGGCTACTGCTTTTACTGTATTGGAATTGTAATAGTTGGCAAAGGGAACAGCACATACCTCATTGAATCTGTCCATAAATTCATTAAAGGCAATCCCTTCCGTCCACGCACCATTTATCAGATAACCAAGATACCCGGCTAACACTGCACCCACAAGAATGAATATCAGTGAAGGCTTTTTCTTTGTTGTCTGCATGGGCTGCTACCTCGCTTTCTTCGTGGTAACAGTTTTCTTCTGTGCTGTCTTTTTCTGCTGCTTCTGTACTTTCTCGTAACGCTCCCTGACAGATGACTCCACCTTGTCATAGTGAGTATAAAGCTCGGTTCCTTTCTGAGTTGTCACCACACGATTCTGCTCATCGTAAAGCTTATAATCCTTGGTTGAATCAAGGAAGGTAAGCATTGTCTTTCCACCATGAATCTCCATGATGTTTTCCTTACGGAGCCATACATATTTTGCCTCTTCTCCCCATGTGCCGGGAACTCTGGTCTTAACAGCATGGTCATTCTCTTCTATAATCAGCTTCTTGCTGATAGTCACATCTGACAGGTTCGCATTCTTTGATGCCGCAACCGCCCTCATTCTCTCAGCAAGGTCCTGATAGCCTCTGACACGGTTGATAAATGCATCCTTGTCCATCATGACTGTATGGGTGCCATCCTCATTCTTACTGCCAAGCACACCGATTGTCTCAAGCTGTCTGATAACACTTTCAGCCTGCTCACCATTGATACTGAAATTCTCCTTGACCTGATCCACACTGATAGCTTTCTTTTCCATTGCAAACATTCCGACCTTTTCGATCAGTCCGTCAATGGCAGAATTTACCTTATCCCCTTCTATCGTGTGGCTTTTCTCGTTTCCCTGCTGTTTCTTCAAAAAATCCATCAGCTTGCCAAGGGATTTTTCATCTCCATTCTTCAGATAATCGTCAAATGTGGCAATCTTGCCAAACTTGAGTTTCTGTATCATCATATTCACACGTGGAACTGCCTCTGTATGAAAGATTACCTCACTCAGTCCGTCTTTCCTGTTGCAGTCCGGAAGTACTGAATAGAGTATTCCATACTTCTTTGCCATCTTTTCAACCTTTTTCATATCTTCGGTATTAAACTGTAACACCTGTAAATCGCCACCTTTTAAGATCAGCTTTCTCATGGATGTCTTGCCAAGTGACTTTTCATAATCAAGCATCCCTTTTAAGAAATCTATTGCCTTCTGCATGGCAGCAATGCCGCCGCTTCCTACCTTCATGGCAATCTCAATGCCATCATAAGCTACACGGATGATCTGCACCGCTTCCTGAATCTCTTCTGCCATTATCGCACCTCCACTTTCTCTCTGACTGTTGTTTTAAGCGTTTCTGTCTCTGTAGTACGGATTTCCTCGGCTGATACATCAATACCATAAGCAGTCAAAATATCTGCCAGATGATTGATTGCTTTCTCCTCCTCGACACGATACATTTCAAGTGCCACAAGCAGGTTTTCCACCTGTTCCACCCATGCAGGCTTCATATCATATTTAGCCCTGTATGTGACCATAATCTCGTCCGACTCAGCCTTATCCGCTGAATGTGCCAAAGCTTCAATAAGAGAAATCGTGTCTTCCTTGCTGCCGCTTCTGAATGCGAACTGGACAACAAAGTTTTTCTCTTCCTCTGTAAATTGATGCTCCACACCATTCATCTCTGTTACTGCTTCATTTACTACTGCTAAATTCATAAGTTCCTCCTAATCTGCCATGCTGTTTTCAAGCACAGCAATCTCAATGATCTCCTTCATCTTTTCCGCTGAAATGTTGTTGTTTATAAGCTCTACAAGCTGTGACTCAGTAAGTCCCTTTTCTATTGCACTCTTAATCTGCACAAGCTGCGCCGGAACAAGGTCTCCCGATGCAACCAGCTTTACAATGTCTGCCCTTGACTTTTTCTTAAATGACAGTCTTGCAAAAAGGCTCACCACTCCGCTGTTGTTGCTCTTTCTCACACTTCTCTCAATCGGAAGTCTCTGCACCACATTTCCAGTACCATCAACTACCGGAATCTGATAATAGACCGGAATCCCGTTTGCCACAGCCTGCATATTCTGAGGAACTGCAACTGTATCAACCATCTTTTTATCTGCCTGTGATACGGACTGGCTTTCCTGCGGCTCTGCCTTACTTTCTGCTTCTTTTTTATTCTCTGTGGCAACACTTATGATCTTATCTTCCAATGACTCTATTCTGTCTCCCATACGCTTCATCTCCTTATCCTTTTTCTCAATATCATCCCTGAGTCTTGCAATCGTACTGCTTGCCTTATTCAGTTCATTCTGCTGACTGTTGATAAGAGCATCCTTATCCTGATTCTCCTTGACCAGACGCTCCCTGACTTCCTCGTCATCTTTGGACGTTTCTATTTCAGAAAGCTTCTTATTCAAGGCATCATACCTTTCATTCTGATGATTTATCTTTGCAACCACTTCATCCATCTGAGAAATAAGTGCTTTCACATACTCAGACTCTTCCGGAATCTGTTTCTTGACTTTATTCAGCTGTTCCAGAACTTCCTCATATAATCGTCGCATGGTAATAGGTTTTTCCCCTTTGTCCATAACCTCCTTAATTGTCTGAACAGGTACACCCTTTTCATAAAATTCAAGGGACACCTGCATCTGATGAACCGAATACTTGGTATTCTTGATAATATCAATCACATCTTTTGGAACATCCTTGTGCAGACATTCCGATAAAATCTTCATCTGTTCAATGTCGTATGACTTATTGAGATAAAGGCTGATCTCCTCCTCTTTCAGTCCATATTCATAATCACTTTTTACAAGAGCAATCGTATCTTCACTAAAATGCTTATTTCGGAGAAGCTGCAATTTTTTCTCGATTGCTATCGCACTAAGCGGTTCTCTGTTTTCTTCCATATATGCCTCCTAACTACTAAAAAAACAGCCTAACGTTCTGGCTGCTCTTTCCTGTCTCGTATTGTCTCTTTGTTGTACTGTGCATCTTTTCCATCTGATACGCTGTCTGGAATAAGACTCTTCCATATAGATTTACCAATATTCAACTCTTTGAATACTGCCCTTTCTTTTGCACATGCTTTGGAATACTCCTCTTTATAATGTTTACGCAGTGCTTCCACCTCTTCAAGGTTATATCCCTGTGATAAAAGCTTCTGTTTCAAAGTTTCCCATTGCAGATGCTCATCCGTAAAAAATTCATCTCCCTGGAGGAAAGACTTCTCAGCAGGTTCTAACTCTTTCATATCATCTGCTATATCAAAAAGTTCTCGACTTCTCTCCCTAGCCTTATAAATGCGGCTTTTCTCTGCTGAAACTTCTTTTCTTTTATCTGTCAATGAGCTGATTACACTGACAAGCTCCTCTGCTGAATGAATGTCATGATTTACAAGGAACAAATACTCCTCCTGCAGTTTATGCATCTTACGGATATCATCCTTATACTTCCATACCTGACTGTATGGCTTCTTTTTCAGCTTTCCTATCCGGTATAGCTTTGCATAGTATCTCTTTTGAAGCCCCGACATCTTTGCCCTTCGGTATCTTCTCACCTTACACTTACAAAGAACCGGTTGTACTTCTTTCTGCTGTTCCCGGTAAAATGAAATATCCTCTTTTTCTATCCTTTCCCGGATTACCTCATCAGAATACATGTCACCTAATGTCTTACATCTGCGAAATCTCGTCATTCCTTGTGGCTTTACCGCCAGATACTTTCCCTGCTTGACCTCATATCCTTTGTCAGATAACAGCTCCAGAAACTGCTCATAATTTCCTGCCTGCAGTATGCAGGAATCCAGGTCTCTCTTAATCATATCTGCCCATACAAAACTGCCTTCACGATATTCGCTCCAGTCCTTATAGCTTTCATGCTCTTTTTCCTTACTGCCATCATCAACATCAATGATCGAAAGACCATATTCCTGACACAGCTTATTCGTGATTGGCTGGATATACTTTGCCCAGTCTCCTTTTTCATAGCGATACTTTTTCCCATCCACAAAACTCACACTGTTAAATACAATGTGTGAATGAACATGTGCTGTATTATCATGCACCACATATACTGCCTCATATGATTTTCCAAGATACTCTTCCACGAATCTGCGGGTTATCTCAAATGCCGTATCAGGATTCACTTCATCTTCCTTAAATGAGAGAATGATATGATATCCCTGCCTTTTATCAACTTTTCCAAACTTCCGTTTTGTAGCTTTCATCTGTTCAAAAGCAGAATCGACCTGACAGTTGATTGCACCAACGAGCCTTCCATCCTGTGTTTTCTCCGGATTCATCACATAATCAAGAGATCTCTTCAGATGTTTTCCGTGAAAATGCCCACCACAATCCTTCATATTAAGGATTTTACTGATTGCCAATCTTTACCACCGCCTCATCTACCTTCTGATTCAGTTTTCGCATATAAGCTATCAGCTGTGTCTTATCTTCCTTGGAATACAGCCCGGCATTATTGTTAAATACTATCTGGTTGATATTTATTCCAATTCTGTTGACTTCATTAATGAGTTCCTTCAGAATCTTCCTTACTTCCGGATAATCATTTGGTTTCTGACTGATAAGAAGACGGATATACTCAGCCTCATTCATTCCATTATCACATGCCTTTTTTGCAAGCATCTTGGCTTCCTCTGGCATTAGTCTTAGTGTTTTCCTAATACAATGAACTTTATCTGCCATAGACTCACCTTCCTCTCTTACCCGTACTATAACCCTTAATTCCTTCTGCAACTGTCACCGCAGCTTTTTCCAAATCATCCCTGCTACTTAGATGGCTAATGAATGATTCCACCAAAGCAGCCGCCATTTCATCAATCTCCTTTGCATAACAGGTCTTTTCAAACAACCTGTCCAGCCTCTTTTCATCTGCTTTCAAACTGTCATACTTATCCTGAAACTCACTGTAATCTTTAAAATCCTTTGGATCATTCCTGTGTGCATCAGCATCAAGTATCAGTTCATAGTTCCATTCACAAACAGTATCTATAACATCATCTATCGGGTATGGTTCAATTTCACCATTCTCCTCAGCTACATCCTGTCTGTACATCTTCCCATCAGAATCTATGCCAATAGCATAATCATGACCTTCCATATAGTTAAGCAATATTGCAGCATCTTCTATCGAAGGGTTAAGTAAGATATCAAATGTGTCTGCCCAGGCAATCAGTTCTTCTGGTTTTGAAAATAGCGTAACTTCTGCATCCATTGCTTCCTTGCACCTCCTTATCCGTGTTTAGTAAATATTCACCAAAGCTCCAGTCTCCAGTTAGTCCCCGGCGACTGCTAGATACGCATTAGAGACATCTCTGTCCTAATGCCATCTAGTTAGGGAGAAAATCTCCCTAAAACCCTCTGTTTATGAAAGTGGGGGCGCTTTTTGCCCCCACTTTGCTACTTTGGGGGCGCTTTCTGCCCCCACTTTGCTATTTTGGGGGCGCTTTCTGCCCCCACTTTTATATTTACTTTCGTCCGGATTTTGTCGTGTCCAAATTGTGGGGGCACTTTTTGCCCCCACTTTGACATTTTGGGGGCGCTTTCTGCCCCCACTTTGCTGTTTTGGGGGCGCTTTCTGCCCCCACACATCAAAATCCGATTTCTCATGCCCTGACTGGTTCATCTGCTCTCTGATTCATCTTGTTCAGATTAAGCTTTGCCGCTACAAGCCACTCGTTGTAATCCTTATATCCGGCAGGTGGCGGACAGTCTTCTACCTCATATCCAAGCTCATAATACTTTCTCATAAGTTCAGCTGCTGCTTTTCTCCCCGGCTCATCTCCATCAAGGCAGAACCGGATTGAAGTAATCTGCGGATGTTCCCGAAGAAAAGTCTCAAGTGGGGCATCTGCAAGCATCCCAAGTGCCAGTTTATTCGATTCGTAATCTGTGAAAATATCCACATAACTCATAAGGTCGATTGCAGCCTCAAATACTACAAGCTCTGTACTGTTTTCATTTACCACATTAAATCCATAGTTCTTATCATTGCCTATGACATCACACTTGAATGGCTTGCCCTGCTTATCAAACACTCCACGCATACTTGCAAACCTTGTCACTCCATTCTTATCGTTTCCCTTGAAAACAACATTATGGTAATGCCTGCTCTCATAAATCAGTCTTTCTTTTAAAAACAGATCTATGACTGCCCTGCTGATTCCTCTCTCCTGATTCAGATATGAAATAAGATAGGAATTATCTCCTGCCGGTCCTGGTAGTACAAACGGCTTTCTCTCATCAGCCTGCTTTTTCGCTACCTGATGAACAAGAGGCTGCTTTACAGGCTTCTCAATTCTTCTGTACCCTGCAAAATCTAAAAGCCAGAACACAGCCTCTTTTACACTCATTCCACAAAATACCCGTAAGAAATCTATCTGTGAGCCGCCATTGTTGCCTTTGTCAAACTGCCTTGACCATCTGTACCAATGGCTTCTGTTATAGATACGGATGGAATCCATCTCCTTTAAAGTGTGGTATTTGCCAATCCTCTTTACTGTATACCCAAGGCTTTCAGCAACTGCACACAGGTCAACACTCTTTGCTATGGCAAGCTCTTCATCCGTAAATCTTCCATCCATGCTTTCACCTTGCCTTTCCCTGCTCTGCTACAAGCGGTGACTTGATATCAAGTGTCCGATAATCAGTGCTCAGGGTAATCTTAGGATTATCAATCATGCCTTTTTCCCTGAAACTGAAAAATTCACGATTGTCTCCACCAACTATGATATGGTCAATGAGCGGTATTCCCATCAACTCACACAGCTTGTTCATGCGGTCCGTCATCATCGTGTCTGCCTTGCTTGGGAATACGTTCCCGGATGGATGACAATGAATTAACATCATGCTTGCAGCATTGCTTAAGATACTTGATTTAAACAGTTCTCTCGGATGTGCCATTGCCTCATTTAAAGAGCCGACACTTGCAAAATGCACATTGATAGGTTTCAAATCTGACCTTAGATTGACCACACACACTACTTCCCTGTCAAACTGGCACATACAGTCTCCCATGACAGCAGCTATATCCGCCGGATTGTTAAAGGTGTGCTCCGAATAAATCGGAGCATCCTTTACAAGTCTTACCGAAACCACATCGAGCTTGAAGTCATTCTTCTTTGGCATCAGACACCGCCTCCTCTCCAAACTCGACACGGATAACAAAGTCACCTTTCTGGCTGTTTATGAGAGCAATGAGTTCTTCCATTGTAAGTTCCTGCTCCATAACTGCCTCCTATCTAGACTTTTCCTTCGCATCATATACAAGGGGAGGTTCTGCAACGATACCATCAAGCCTCTTGTTCGGTGTATCAGTTGCAAGGGTGAGTTTTCTTAAATCCTTATCATAGTGATATACCTGATTGGAAAGTCTCTCGTCCAAAGACACCTCCTGCATATTTACCTCGACTACCATCTGTGCAAGCATCTCAGGGCTTCCCATATCTGAAGATACTGCAATAACCTCATGCACGCTCGAAGGGAGAATATAAAGGTCACTCTCTAAACTCTCTGCCAGCTCATGAAGCTCATTCTCATAAAGCATGGATGCTGCACCATTGATACCCTTTTCATTGGAAATCACCCACATCGTCTGTTCCGGTGGGATCTCAGATATCATCATCTCTGCAATCTCCTGTGGCATCCCATCCCTTGCGAACATTTCTCTTATAATGTCATTCATGCTACGAACGACAGGCGGGAAGAGTCTTCTCGTGTTTTCCGCTGCACACTTAAAGAGCTGTTCCTCACTCATTCCAAGTCTTTTTGCAAATTCATTTGTAATTTTTGAACTCTGCACCGCATCCTTATCGGCACTGATAATCACCTTGTACACAATAGAAAGATCCTGGAACTCCCTGTGAGGCACCTGTTCCAAAAATGTTTTATTCTGCTCTGTATTGATGAGCTGGAATACAATCTTCTCGTTTGCATCCCTGATAATGCTGTCCACATCAACAACCGGAGCCTGCTCATATGCCCTTTCCATAAAGTCACATGCAGCCATAAGTGTTTCCTCAAGATCACTACAGTCCTGATACTTCTTATACATGTCATTGATATAAATCGTAGGCGAAATATTCCTTCCTTCTTCTCTTAAGATGATGCCATCAAGAGTCACATTCACCTTTTCCACGGGTTCTGCCACAAGCTCCATTCCTTTGAACTTCTCTGGCATATAATCCATAAACTTTTCTTTTACTACTTCCTTAAAAATCTCGTAATTCATCATATTACGGTTCCTCCTTAATCTAAATTGTCATATAAAATTCCTTCATCATCGGGATTATTGTGTTCTCTGTAACTGTTGTCTTCTTCGATTCCCCTATCAAAAATGGTATGAGATTTTCTTTTCTTTCTGTAATAATTCTTGAGAAACATGCACTTTCTACAGTTCTCACAGAATAATTCTTCTGGCGGAATACCAAGTGCCTTTGCAATCCTGTTCAACGTTCCCGTCTTTGGAACTCTTGAACCATTTTCGTATTGGGCAATTCTTACATCACCTCTATTTTCAAAACCACTTTTCTCGCCCAGTTCCCTGAGTGTCATTTTTTGTCGTTTTCTGTAATATCTGATTCTTTCTCCTACCACTGCTTGTCCTCCAAATCAAAAAAGCGGAGAACATAAGTCACTGGCTTACATTCCCCACAAGGTTAATTGTTACTGTTTATTCTTTTTCTTTCTTCCACGAAGTCCGACTCCAACACCTGTAATAAGTGCAAGTGCACCGATTCCAAGATAAAGAAGCGGATTTGCATTGTCGCCTGTCTGTGGAAGCTTAGGCTCTGTCGGTACATTGGCAAGCTTAAGAGTTGCTACAACAACATCCGGTGCATTGTCATCATATCGAAGAGTTACATCGTGAGCTGTTTCATCAAGGATATATCCGTCAGCTGCTTTTGTCTCAACTACTGTATAATGGATATCTTCCTTAAATGAACCATCCTCATTGTAAGTACAGATAGGAAGCTCCTTGCTCTCTGCATGACCATTCTTGTCAGTAGTGAGTGTATCAAGCACCTTTCCGTCCTTATCCCTTACTTCAAATACAACACCCTCGATCGGCTTTCCGGTTACTTTGTCAGTTTTCTCAATGACAATCTTACCGACTGCCTGCTCATCCTTCATGGATACCTTCTGGATTTCTGCTGTCTCCTTTACTTCAAAGGTTACATCACTTGCCACCTTATATCCATATGGTGCAGATTCCTCTCTGAGTGTGTACTTTCCGACAGGAAGTCTCTCAATCATATGAGTCTTTCCTGCCTCTGATGTCCAGCTCTCAACAAGCTTTCCATCAGCATCAATAACCGAAAGCTTTGCTCCAGGCAATTCTTTCTTGCCTGTGATATCAGTCTTTGAAATTTCTACCTTGATCGGTGCATTTTCAAATGCTGCCTTAAACTCGATAACCTTTACCTTATCTCCCTGATATGAAGCATCCACATCAAAAATCTTATCAGACTTCACATAGCCCTTTGGTGCCTCAATCTCTTTGACATAATACTGTCCAAGCGGAAGGTCAGAGGTAAATGTTACTTTGCCATCCTTTCCAGTAACACCTCTCTCAATCTGTGTATCTGCTTTGACAATGACTTTTCCATCTTTATTTACGATATCCTCTTTCGCAAATAAGCCGAATACTGCACCTTCAAGAGCATTCTTCGTCTCTGAATCAGTCTTTGTGACAGTAATCTGCACCTTCTGTCTCTCATTGGTTACATCCATTCCCGCAAATACAACCTTTGTATTCTGGTCGATATAAGAAAGGTCTGCATCAATCGGTGTATCATCCAGCACAAATCCATCTAATGTCTTTGTCTCTACAAGATAATACTTGCCAAGTGGAAGGTCATCAATTCTTGCAATGCCCTTATCGTTCGTAACAATGGTTGCTACCTTGTCACCAGCTTTGTGGTATACAGTTCCAAGTCCGTCTGCACTTACGATATCCTCTTTTGCATATACATCAAAGGTTACTCCTGCGAGACTATCCTTGAAGTAATTGAAAATGAAATCATACCAGTGTCCCTTCATAAGAGTGGTATCTGTTACAAACTCACCATCCTTGTTGATTACGATAGAACCTGTCGGAACCTCGTCCTTCATCTCGACATGCTGCACATCGCCTGTATCCTCTACTGTAAACTGAATATCGGTTGCTTTCAGGTATCCGTATGGAGCAAACTCCTCACGAAGTGTGTAAGTCTCTCCTACGACAAGTTTCTTGATCACATGTGCTTCCTTGGCATCAGATGTCCAAGTGTCTACCACATTTCCATCCTTATCAAGTACAGTAAGTGTTGCACCTGTAAGCTCTGCACCACTTGTGATATCTGTCTTTGTAAACTCAAAGGTTGTAGGAGTGTTTTTATACTCGCTGTTATATACAGCAGTCTTAACATCCTGTCCCTGATATTTTGTATCAAAGTTTACTGCTTCCTCATTTGTCACATATCCGGCTGGCTTTACAAGCTCCCTTGCAACATATTTTGCGAATGGATAATCCTTAACAAAAGCAATCTTTCCATTCTCATCAGATGTTGCCTTCTCAAGAAGTGTGCCTTTCTCGATAATAACTCTGCCATCAGCATTCTTGATATCCTCATCTGCATAAAGACCAAATACTGCACCTGCAATCGGTGTGTTATCTTCTGCATCAAGCTTAGTCACTGACATATCAAGCTTCTGTCTGTCATCTGAGAAAGTAAGGCTTTCCTTGATAACAGGTGTCTTATCATCCACATATGTGAATGTCACTTTCTGCTCATTCGGATTTAATACATATCCGTATGGAGCTTCCACTTCCACAACTCTGTACTGTCCAAGAGGAAGATTCTTAGCTGTTGCCTTTCCATCCTTACCTGTTGTAAGAGTTGTCACAAGGTCTCCCTTGCTGTAATACTTAATGCGGTTTCCGTCTGCATCCTTCTGGTTGTCTGCTGTGTAAATATCCTCGGCAGCATAAACTTTGAATTTTGCTCCGGCAAGTGAGCCTTCCTTATAAACAAACTCTTTCTCATATGAGCTTGCAAGAAGTCCACCCTTGAATCCGTCAAGTACCTCTCCCTTCTTTTCTACAGTCAGCTCTCCGACTGCAGGGGCATCGGAATATTCCACTGTGATGATGGCATCATTTGTATCACCATCTGTCTCAAATGCTGTGTCAGTATCAACAGAAATGTTGACATACTTATCATTTACAACATATCCAAATGGTGCAGACACTTCCTCAATGCGGTAGTTACCGATTTTAAGTGCTTCCGGTAAGATTAAATCTCCGTCCTCATCAGTAAAGAATGAAGTATGCTCTACCTTTGACGGATAAGTTGTGTACTGCTTTACATATTCGTTCTTATCAATATTAAAGATCTTAAACTCTGCGTTTGGTACAAGTACTGTCTGCTTTGTATCGGAATCCTTCTTGATTACACGAAGCTTTGCTGTAAACTCTCTGTCCAAGAAAACTCTCCATGTCTGAGGCTCTGTTGGATGATTCTCCTTTATCTTTACCTCAAATGGCTTGATTGTCTTCATGTTATGCGGAGTCTTTGATTCAACTACCACATAAGTTCCATAAGGAATTGCAATGGAAACTGCATGTCCCTTATCATCGGATGTGATTGTTGTTGCTCCGTTTTCCCCGATTACCACAGGAGTAGCCTTATCAAAGTCATAACTTCCATCTGCCTTTACGGATAAAGAAGATTTTAAGTATGCTGTGAACTCTGCACCTGCAAGCAGTCCTGCTTCAGTATCATCGCCATTGTCAGATACCTTGATAAGCTGGAATGGCTGCTTGATGACCTGCTCTGCTGAGGTTGTGCTTCTTGATACCTCTGCTACTAAGTCGCCCTCGTAGTCGCATACCACATCATGCTCCTCTTCGTCTAAGAGATACCCTTCTGATGGAGTAATCTCTTTTACATAATAGTTTCCAAGGTAAAGATTATTAACCTCTGCTTCGCCATTCTTATCTGTTGTAAGTGTTGCTACAAGGTCTCCTGCCTTGAATACGACTCCTGTTGCTCCGTCCGGATGCACGATATCGTTTCTCGCATAAAGACCATAAACTGCACCTTCAAGGCTTGCATCTCCCTGGGCTGCTGCCTTGCCTGATTCCTTGTCTACCTTGTAGATATGAATCTTTGCTGTGGTTCTGTCATTTACAAATGTGTAACTGAATGATGCCTTTGCCTGTGTTTCAGGTAATACATTGAAATTGAAGCTGTAAACATCTTTACTGTTTCTGATATACGCATATGGTGCCTGTGTCTCTTGGATATAATATCCGTTAGAGATTGGCAGATCCACGCTGTAGCTTGCCTTTCCGTCCTCACCTGTAGTTACTGTCTCAAGAGCTGTACCCTTTGTGACGATAACCTGTCCGGCATAGTTTTTGATGTCATTTCCGGCATAAAGTGTGTACTTGCCACCATCAAGAGGGTTCTCTGTGTCAGAGTCCTTCTTTACGACAGATACATCCGCTTTCTGTCTTGTATTCTCAATCGTAGTTGATTCATACTGTACTGTCACAGTCTGGTCCTTATACTCAACTGCTACTGTCTGAGGTGTGGTATTGATTGTATACCCGTCAATGCTCTTAATCTCAGTTACCACATAAGTTCCAAGATGAAGGTCAGATAATACCACCTGTCCGTCAGTTCCTGTTGTAAGGCTTTCTGCCACAACATCGCCAGCACTATACACCTTTGTACCATCTGCCTTATAGATATCTGCTCCGGCAGTTACCTTAAAGGTTGCTCCGGAAAGCTTCTTTTTCTCATAAGTGAAATTGCTTCCATTCCATGAGCTAAGCACCTCACCCTCTTTATAGATTGTGATTGCTCCAAGCTGCTCTTTATCTGTTGCAGAGATTCCCGTTGTCTGTCCTGCTTTTACAGTAAGTGTATGAACTGTACCGGAAAGGACATATCCCTTTGGTGCGGTAATCTCTTTTACATAATAAGTGCCTGCGACAAGTGCAGCTGACTTTGCATATCCGTTTCCATCTGTTGTCATGGTCTGTACTCTGTTTGTGCATCCGCTGTCAGAATAGATTCCATAGACTGCACCGGAAAGCTTCACTCCGCTTGACTCATCTGTCTTTGTAAGTTCACCATATCCGATGTTCTCTGTCTTGACCTTGATATATGCTTTGACAGGATCTGCTGTCGGTCTTTCAGAAATAAACTCCTGATATCCGCTCTTTCCTGTAAGCCAGAATACACAGCTTGATGTTGTCTCAACCTTGCCAGCATTGGATGTGAATGTTCCTGTTGTAGCTGTAGTATTCACGCTCATTGAAGAGATTGTAATACTGTTGCCATTCTTATCAACAGAATATCCGCTGATGCCAAAATCAAAATCCGATAAAACACCATTGCTGTCAGATAATGTTGTTTCAAATCTCTGACTTCCCTCATTCCACTTTAATTCATAAGTTGGTGCCTCACTGGTTCTGCGTGATGCAAAACTTGGAAGCGTTGCATTGTAGGAACTGCTGATATTGTCTCTGAGCCTCTCATAATAGCTGTATGAAGAATCAGGACTTGGTGCTGTGTTACAGAGCTTTCTTGCTGCTGAATCACCACTTCCAGTTCCAAAGATATCTGCTACAATAACCCATACCATTGCCTGTGTTGCGATATATTCATCACACTGGCTGTTGCTTGGTGCCGCCTTTTGTGTACTGTTAAACCCATAATAAAGGCAGTAACTTAAAAGCTTTCTCTGCTGTGCTGACATTGATGTGCTCGCATCATCGTAGCTGTTCATAAGCTGACCGCCATCTGCTCTTAATCCGAAATTCATACAATATGCAGAATTTCCGTCAAGAATTGAATACAGAATCTTGCCATGATTATATCCGGGCTTCAGCTCACTTACTTCTCCGGAATTTTTGACTGACGCATTCCAGAACGCAATATTTGCCTGCGGACTGGCTGCAAATGCTGTTGTTCCATTCGTAAAGAGTGTTCCAACCAGTGTGAGCATAGCCATAAATCCTGCCATAAAACGCTTTAGTTTCTGTTTCATGTGCTCTTTCCTCCTTAATTTACGCATAAAAAAGAAAGACATAAGTTTATGGCTTACATCTTTCTTCCTTCTGCTTCTATTCGTTTTTATTTATCTGTGACATCGAAACTCGTAATAGTCTGTGCCGCCTGTCGTGTAAACTCCATCATAACTGATGTAGAATACCGGATCTGTTTCCAAAAGTAACATACTTGCAATATATTCTGCGATTGCATCCTCAGATGATAACCGCTGTCCATCAATGGTACTTGCTTTGTTGAGGTCTGTCTCTACAAACACACTATAATAAGAGCCTTCCATACCATCGTAAGGATAATACTCATTGTACTCTTCCTGCGTGATACTGCCGTCATTCAAATGATTCTGTAAATTCTGCTGTGTGGTAATCATCCCTCCTGCCTGACACTTTGCTGTTGCAAGTGACACAACATTCTGTGGACTGTACGCCACGGATGCAGGCTGTGAATTGCTCACATTGTCTTTCGGACTGTCTGTAGTCTGACCACCATTACCTGCATTACTCTGATTTCCGCCAGCTTCCTCATTATCATTTACAGAAGCTTTCTGTTCCGGCTCGTCATTCTGCTTTGGCTTTTCTTCCTGCCTTGAAGCAGTTTCATTATCAGTGGACCGGTTATCTTCCTTATCAGTCTTCTCTTCTGAATCTTTAACCTCGGCAATATCTTTCTCTGTCTCTTCACTTCCAGCTTCGGTTGTGACCTCTGTGACAGCTTCCATTGCCATTGCTACTTCTTCAGTTGGCTTTACGCTTTCCGTTTGTTTCTCTGTCTGATTATCAGCCTTTTCCTTACCACCATTACAGGCAGCCATTGAAAAGACCAGTACTGCGGATAATAAGATAATACTTATCTTCTTCATAGTAATCACCCATCCCTTCTCCGCAAGAGGGACGGGCTTTGTGTTCCGTGCCATCCACCCTTGCGGTGAACTATTTATCTGTAATGCACGGGACACATAGGACTGTCCCGTATTCTGTG
This sequence comes from Clostridium sp. 1001271st1 H5, assembly GCF_005845215.1. GTDB lineage: Bacteria > Bacillota > Clostridia > Lachnospirales > Lachnospiraceae > Enterocloster. Next base: position 620,532 of record NZ_SPHO01000001.1, on the reverse strand, counting down.
CATCTTAAACTCCTTTCATTATACCAGCTCTCTTATTTTAAAGAAATACTGCATAAGTCTTCTGTTTTTCTTGTAATTTAAGAATAAACCCTTTACCTGCATACGCTCACCTCCTCTCAGAATGTGCCCATTCTTACGAATGAAAGAAATATCCTTGCCACCATAGCGAATAGAAGAAGAATTATCCTGGCAAGTCCTAAGACCAGCTTCAACGCTCCAAGAATTATCCTTAATATCCACTTGAGTATCTCTAAAATTACTGTTCCTACGGCTCCCATAACTCTTCTCATAATAATCAGTCTCCTTTCGACATCCATCCCATTGCAAGTCCTGCAACATCTGCATCGTCCATAACATCTTCTGTAGGTTCTTGTGCTTCACTATTGGCTGCCTGCATTATTACCGGCTGACCAACATTCATCCCGGATATCACTCCGCCTAACAGCCTTATGACCTCTTTCCTAGCCTCATTGGTTGCTGCTTCAATGACTTCTTCCTTAATGTCATCAATATCTTCTGACCGGATATATTCAGCCCTCTCTTTTTCCTTCTTCTTGATAACAAAAGTTTCTTTTCCATAATTATCAATGTAAAACTGAATCGCATCTATAATGAACTGGTTCTTAGATTTGAAAATCTTCGGATCAAGGTTCTGAATCACATCATTGATTTTCACATGCTGAGGATTGCTCATGTTGAGGCGGACAGAAGTTTTTACTTCATATTCAAGTCTTCTTCCCATCATCTGCCTCCTTATGATAATCGCTTAGTGCTTTTAAGTCCCATTGTGGCAAGCTGCTCATATCCTCTTGCATTTGCCTTTACATCAAGGTTATAGGAAATGTTCTTAGCATCATGACTACCAAAATTCTTCATCACAACTGCCCCGCCTCCGACAAATACAATCGGTGTAGTCTTTAAGTTATACCCAAACTCACGGATTGAGTTATATACCTTATCAACAAAATCCTCTATCTCTGCCTTAATAATGGCAAAGTATTCATCATCAATATCTGACCTGCCATATCGCATGATGTTCTGTATCTCTGACTCGTCTACCTCTCCGTTAAGTTGTCTTACACACTGTTCATTGATAGAACGCATACAGGTAATAAGACCTTTTGGTATCGTCACACACTTTGATTCATCCGGTGACTTGTTGATTACCGGCATAATGTCGATTGTCCAGCTACCGATATCTACTATCAGCGTTTTCTTTGCCATTGTAGGAATCTTGTCCACTACTGCTGCATAACACTGAGGGAATACTGCCACATCATCAATTTCAATATAATACGGCTCATTCTCATATTTGAAGCTTACACGCTTATTCTTTGTCAGGTACTTAATAAAATCATTCTTCTCTGCTCCAAACCTTGTAAGTGGAAGTCCTACTGCAAGGAATACCTTTGCCTCTGCAAGACCTCTTCTTTTAAGTTCCTTAGCAACTGCTGCAAGAGTGAGAAGATAAAAGCTGTCATCTTCGACCTTTGTATCCTTTACTTCCTGCCTCACAGTTCCAACCTTATAGAACTTTCCTTCATACTCAAGTACATCGCCGAAAAGTGCCGGAGTTGTTGTAATCTCCTTAACTCCTGTAACAAATACCTGAGAGATTGTTTTCATCATTGACCAACCATGATCAATGCCGATTACTTCTAACTTGTTATTCATATGTTTTGCACATCCTTTCTTCTTAAACAGCCACTTGAACATCTTAACCACCTACTTTCCTATCAGCTTTCGCATACAAGGAAAACAATAACCATTCCCTTGATAATATGGACATCCGACACATTCCGTCGGAAGTTTCTGTTCTTTTTTCTTAGATGGTTTACAACATGTTCCATTGGCACATCTGTTGTTATGTCCCCAGAAGAATCTACAATGCATACAATCTTTTAATTCTCTTTCAAGCTTTTCTTCTGGAGATACAAACCTGCGTTTCTTATGCTTATCTCTTTTTTCAACTGTTCCCACCAGAGCTCTCCTCCCTTCCAAGGAGTGATTGCTCTCTTATCTGTTCCATTGTCCTGTCCGACTCTCCTGCCGTCCTAGCTAACGAATACAATACGATAAGAACAATAATTATTAATGCTATGCTAAATCCCATCACCACTTTATCCTCCTTCAAATTAGTTGCCATATAGACAGAATTTGAATTTGGAAGTGATATAGTCTACATGGCTATGCTTAACGCTAAGCATGTAGGTACACGCCAGTCTTCTAGACTCCTATATCGCCCCGTGTACAAAGAGGTGTTCTCACCTCCGGGAGTTACAGACGAGCCACAAAATGTGTTTCACGACGCCCTTCTGAATTATCAGAAGCACTATCTCCTCTTTTAGCCTTTTGAGGATAAGGACAAACTTCTCGCCCTCTGTGGTTGATTATCCTTACGCAACATGCCGGTCTACGCTTCGCTTCGGTCCGCGCAGAGCAGAGATCCACCGGATCTCTTGCGCCCTTTTACCAGATTTCCATCCAACTTCTCACCCTTCATCTTTCGATCCATCAGGCTACTAATATGATAGCTGTGACTTTCATCTTCCAGGTACATGCCCCGTAAATTTACTACCTACAGATACTCTGCAGTGCAAACTACTTTGCAAATCTGTAACTGATTATTAAATTGTTCATCCCAAGTTTTTCTTGGAATGTCCATATATTACATTAGTTTCTATAATGCCGAAAGTGACAATCACGGGTCTTTTTTATCAAAACAGGTACTATTGTGGTCTTTTTTATCTTCGCTTGACAATTTATTCCAAATATGTTTGGGCAATGGTCTTGTTGGTTCCTTAAATTTTTCCAAATACATCTCAAAGATATCAGTGTTAATCAACGCTGAATTTCCAACCTTATACACTGCCCCTGCTTCAGAAGCCAAAACCATAATCCTTGATTTACTTATGCCATAAATAATGGCACCCTCAGTAGCATTTACATATTTTTTCATAATGTCTTTTGTATCTGAATAGAACTTATATGAGTTACTCATTCAATTCACCTTCTTCCTGCCCATATAACGGCTCTTTCAAAGGTCTTGCAGGTTGTCTGAATTGCTCCATATAATTATCAAATATTTCCAAATTGATTAACACAGTCCCCCCTGTTCCCTCATTTATTTTATATGTTGCACCTGCTGCTCTAGCCAACTCGATAAATCTATGTCTGCCAATACTGTATATAATTGAAGCTTCTCCAATTCTCGCAAACTTTTTAATTATCTGCTTATTTGTTCCCGGCACTTTATATATGTGTTTCATAAACTCATCAAACCTTTCCTTTTTTACCAAATGAATACGGGTAAGCTTGTATAAAGAACTTGCAGCCTTAGCTATATATTCAGTTTCCTCAACACTAAATCCATATTCATAAGCCACCTCTTCGACCTTTATGTATCTTTTTATTACCTCCCCACCATGAAGATAAGCCCTAACATCTGGCTGTAATTGTGTTACCATCCTTTTCACCTACTTATAAAATTCATCATCAACTATATGGAATGTCTCAAGGTACTCATCAAATATTATTAAATTCACAAGTACTAACTGACCTAACTTATAGATTGCTTTGGCATCCTTAGCCATTTGCATAAACTTTGATACGCCCATATGATACATTTCTGCTCCTTCGCTATATCTTACAAACTTTGTATTACCATTCTTCTTAAATTCCTGATATGCCTTTGTGTGTTCCATGCTATTCTCCTTTCGGTATTTCAATTGTTCCTATAACGCAAAAAGAGGACATCTTCTAAATTTCTTTAGAAAATGTCCTCTAAGTAATACAATCTTTAATTTTTCAGACTAAGCAATCTGTACTAACCTGTACTAATCTTTTTTTGACTATGCCAAAAATTGGTCAAATCTTAGTCAAAACCCCTTGACCAACTATATATTTTAGTACATCCAAGTGCTGAAACCCTTGATTTTCCTGCATTCTTACTTATCAATAGACTTCATTGTTGGGAACAGCAGAACGTCCCTGATTGCCGGTGAATCCGTCAGCAGCATGACCATACGGTCAATACCGAATCCGATTCCTCCCGTAGGAGGCATACCTACCTCCAGGGCATTTAAGAAGTCCTCGTCCGTATGGTTGGCTTCCTCGTCCCCCTGGGCCAGAAGCTCTTCCTGGGCTTTGAACCGTTCTCTCTGGTCAATGGGGTCATTGATTTCAGAGTAAGCGTTTGCCATCTCCCAGCCGTTCATAAAGAACTCAAAGCGCTCCACATAATCCGGGTTGCCCGGCTTTTTCTTGGTCAGCGGGGAAATCTCCACCGGATGGTCCAGAACAAAGGTGGGCTGAACCAGGTGCTCCTCTGCAAACTCCTCAAAGAACAGGTTCAGGATATCGCCCTTCTTATGGCGTCCTTCGAACTCCACACCCTTTTCCTTGGCAGCGGCCCTTGCCTCCTCCAGGGTATGAATCTGGTCAAAATCAACTCCGGCATACTTCTTAACCGCATCCACCATGGTGATGCGGGCAAAGGGCTTGCCTAAATCCATCTCCACGCCCTTATAAGTAATGGTGGTGGTGCCCAGTACCTCCTGAGCCACAAAACGGTACAGCTTCTCGGTCAGGTCCATCATCCCGTTGTAATCCGTATAAGCCTGATACAGCTCCATCAGGGTGAATTCCGGGTTATGTCTGGTGTCCAGACCTTCGTTGCGGAACACACGCCCAATCTCATATACCCTCTCAAGCCCGCCTACAATCAGCCTCTTCAGATAAAGCTCCAGGGATATGCGGAGCTTTAAATCCTCGTCCAGGGCATTGAAGTGAGTCTCGAACGGCCTGGCGGCAGCGCCGCCTGCATTGGATACCAGCATAGGGGTCTCCACTTCCATGAAGCCCTGGCCGCCCAGATATTTCCGGATGGCTGCCAGAATCCTGGAACGCTTGATAAAGGTATCCTTTACCTCCGCATTCATGATTAAGTCCACGTAGCGCTGGCGGTAACGCATATCCGTATCCGTCAGGCCATGGAACTTCTCAGGAAGCACCTGGAGGCTCTTGGAAAGAAGGGTTACCTCCGTTGCATGAATGGATATCTCGCCTGTCTTGGTGGTAAAAGCAGTTCCCTTTACGCCCACGATATCGCCGATATCCATTTTCTTGAAATCCTTGTAAGGCTCCTCACCCACGCTGTCCCTGGCCACATAGACCTGGATGTTGCCTTTTAAATCCTGTACATTACAGAAAGAAGCCTTGCCCATGACGCGTTTGAACATCATACGGCCTGCAATGGCTGCTTCCTTCCCCTCCCACTGCTCATAGTTATCCTTGATATCCATGCTGTGGGCAGTCACATCATATTTTGTAATCTGGAAAGGGTCCTTTCCAGCTGCCTGAAGCTCCGCCAGCTTATCCCTGCGCGCCTTCAGCACATGATTTAAATCTGTATCTGCCTGATTAACCTTCTGCTGTTCTCCCACGTCCTTAGCTCCTTTGTGTCAGATTTATGAAACCCTCTGGATTTCCAGCACCTTATACTGGATATCCCCTGCCTGGGTTTCCACGTCTACGCAGTCACCCACTACCTTGCCAATCAGGGCGCGGCCTACCGGTGACTCGTTGCTTATCTTATTCTGCAGGCTGTTGGCCTCAGTGGAACCAACGATATAGAACTCCATCTCCTCGTCATACTCCACATCCAGAAGCTTTACCTTACACCCGATATTAATCTTATCCAGGTCGATTTCATCCTCTACCACGACCTCTGCATTCTTAAGAAGCTTCTCCAGTTCCTCGATACGCAGTTCAATGTCCCTCTGCTCATCCTTGGCCGCATCATACTCTGCATTCTCGGACAAATCACCCTGCTCTCTTGCTTCCTTAATTTTCTGCGCAACTTCTTTTCTCTTGACAACTTTCAGATTCTGCAGTTCATCTTCGTACTGTTTGAGTCCGGCATATGTCAAAATATGTTTCTTATCTGCCATCTTACCCGCTTCCTTCCTTACATTCTTAATTTATGTTGATTTCACTTGAGTATCATTCTTAATGTCCACACATTCTGAGTATTATATAGGAAAATGTGTCCATTGTCAAGATTGGATTTTCCTGTCCAGAAGCTCTATGAATCCCTCCAATGTCTCCACCTGGTTGATTTCATTCCTGAGCGTTGCTGAGTGGGGCATTCCTTTTGTATACCAGGCCATATGGCCTCTCATCTCCCGCATGGCAACCCCCTCCCCCTTGAACCGGACCAGCATGCGCCCGTGCCTCAGAATCATGGCCTTTATCTCAGCCATGGACGGACCGGGCAGAACCTGGCCGGTATCCAGATAGTGGTTAATCCGGCCGAACAGCCAGGGATTTCCCTTGGCTCCCCTGGCCACCATGATGCCGTCGCACCCTGTCTCCTTAAGCATCCTTCCGGCGTCCTCCGGCGTAAAGATATCCCCGTTTCCGATAACAGGTATCCTTACAGCCTCCTTTACCCGGCGGATGATGTCCCAGTCCGCCTTTCCGGAGTAGTACTGCTCCCTGGTGCGCCCATGGACAGCCACCGCAGCAACGCCGCAGCTTTCCGCCATTTTCGCAAATTCCACTGCATTGACAGAGAGGTCGTTGAATCCCTTGCGGAACTTCACGGTCACAGGCTTTTTTACGGCCTTCACCATGGCAGTCAGCACCTCCTGGGCGCGCCTGGGATTTTTCATCAGAGCGGAGCCTTCGCCGTTGTTGACGATTTTCGGCACAGGGCACCCCATGTTTACATCAATATAATCATAGGGCCCTTCCTCCAGCCTGGCTGCAATCTCCGCCATAATATCCGGCTCCGACCCAAAGAGCTGCACTGCCGCCGGCCGCTCGGCCGGGTCTATCTGAAGCAGCTCCCTGGTATTCCTGTTGTTGTACAGTATCGCCTTTGCGCTGACCATCTCAGTCACCACGCATCCGGCTCCCTGTTCCCGGCACAGCACCCGGAAGGGCAGGTCCGTGACGCCTGCCATGGGCGCCAGTATTACATTATTCTCAAGAACCGTATTTCCAATCCTCAGTTTCATTTAATCTTCCCCGTCATCCTCTATATCTATGTCCTCGCCCAGGAAAAATGTCCTGTAATACAGTTCCAGCGCTTCCAGCATTTCTTTTTTCTCTTCCTGGTACTGCTTGATTTTAAGGACGCTTCCTATCTCGTCAAAGAGATAATCCGTTTCCTCTGAGGTCACCCTGAATTCCAGGTTTCCTTTTTCGTCAAATTCCATGGTCAGCACGCCGCCCACATCCTCTGTATAGAGCACGCACATGATTTGGAGCTCATCCCTTATGGACTGGGGCAGGGATTTAAAATCCTGGTTAAAATAATATTTCTGTTCATAGGAATTGGCTCCGCAGAGCACTGTCGTATCCTTCATCTCATCTCTCCACAAAAGTCCGCTGCCTGTGACAGGCGGCGGACTTTCCATTCTATCATTGTTTATGTTCTCACATTCCCGGATTAACGAATCAGCATCTTGGCTATCTCGTACTGCTCTTCCGGGATGTCCTTTGTCATGTTCAGGGCTTCCTGGATATCGAAATCCACAAACTCACCGTGCTTATAGGCTACCAGGCGGTTGCTCTTGCCTGCGGCCAGAAGCTCTGCTGCCTTGGCGCCCATGATGGAGGCGTATACCCTGTCCTTGCAGGTAGGCGTTCCGCCGCGCTGCATGTGGCCCAGGATGGTGGCCCTTGTCTCAATGCCCGTGGCAGCCTCAATACGCTTTGCCATGGAGCCGGAATGGCCGATTCCCTCTGCATTGATGATGATGTTATGTTTCTTGCCACGTCTGCGGTTGTCGATAATCCGGTTAATCAGGGCCTGCTCATTGCCGTCGTAGCGCTCCGGCAGAAGGATGTCCTCCGCACCGTTTCCGATGCCGCACCACAGTGCGATGTATCCGGCGTTGCGCCCCATAACCTCCACGATGCTGCACCGCTCATGGGATGTGGATGTATCACGAATCTTATCAATTGCTTCCATGGCCGTGTTGACAGCCGTATCAAAACCAATGGTGTAATCGGTGCAGGCAATATCCAGGTCAATGGTTCCCGGAAGGCCGATTGTATTGATGCCCAGGGCGGACAGCTTTCCCGCGCCCCGGAAGGAACCGTCGCCTCCGATGACCACCATTCCGTCAATGCCATGCTTTCGGCAGATATCAGCGCCCTTCTGCTGGCCTTCCGCTGTGGTGAATTCCTTACATCTTGCCGTGTAAAGGATGGTACCGCCGCGGTTGATGATGTCAGACACGCTGGTGGACTCCATGTCCACGATTTCCTCCTCCAGCAGGCCTGCGTATCCACGCATGATGCCCTTTACCTTAAGGCCCTTATTGATAGCAGTCCTTACAACCGCGCGGATTGCCGCGTTCATTCCCGGCGCATCGCCTCCGCTGGTAAGTACTCCAATGGTTTTCACTGCCTTTGCCATAGCAATTTACCTCCTTGTATTAAGCACATGCAAATTCCGCCTGTGCTGACGTTGCTCTCAATCATTCATTCTCTCATCTATACCCAACGCTATTCTAATTCATTTTCCCCAGCTTTTCAAGACCTTTTTCTACGACTTTGACATTTTTTTCACCAAGTCCTTCTCCCAGGTCTTTCAAAAGTCCGGGCGTAACCTGGACATTCCAGTTGGCCGGAAGGACTTTCTTGGCCCTCTCCTTCTGGAGGTAAATGACCACCCGGTCCTTTCCCTCGCTGGACCGCAGGGAGGTAAGCAGACGCTGCTCCCCGGCCTGATACGTCTCCATATCCGGGAACTGGAGCCACAGCTCCTTAGGTATACTCTCAAAGGGAATCACCTGCTCGCACACCAGTTTTCCCACCGGGTCATCGCCAATGGATACCCTTCCTTTGATAAACAGCTTGGAGTCCTCGGTGAACAGTTCCCGGTTGGCCTCATAATCCCTTGGAAACACAATGACTTCCACAGGTCCCAGCAGGTCCTCCAGGGTGATAAATGCCATGAGCTGGTTGGTCCTGGTGGTCTTCACGGTCTTGCCTGCCACCAGCCCTCCTATCACTGCCCTGGATCCGTCCTCCACCCCGGCCTTGTCCGTCTCCTCATCCACAATAAACTGGGCGGAGGTGGCTGTTATATTCCTCCTCCATGTCTCCTCATAGTCGTCCAGAGGATGGCCGCTGATGTAAACTCCCAGTATTTCTTTCTCAAAAGCAAGAAGCTCATCCTTTGAGTATTCCCCCACATCGGGAAATGTAATCTGGAATTCATTCCTGTCTTCCTCACCAACAATGTCAAAAAGACTTAACTGACCCTCGAACATGGACTTTTTCTCCCTGGCCTTAACCTCCAGCATGGTGGGAGCCACGGCCATCTTCTGCCGTCTGGTGCCCGGCAGCGTATCCAGGGCGCCTGACTTGATGAAATTTTCCAGGGTCCTTTTGTTTACCTCCTTCATGCTCATACGCCCCACAAAATCCTCCATGGAACGGAAGGGACCGTTTTTCTCCCGCTCCGCCAGGATTACCTCTGTCACTGGTTTGCCCACGCTCTTGATGGCGGACAGGCCGTAGCGGATGGCGTCCCCTGACACGGAGAAACCGCTTTCTCCCTCATTGATATCCGGAGGCAGCACGGGAATGCCCATCATCCGGCGGCAGGTCAGCACATACTCGGAAAATTTACTTACATTATCCATGACCGATGTCATAAGGGCGGCCATGAATTCCCTGGGATAATAGTATTTCAGATAGGCCGTCTGGTAGGAAACCACTGCATAGGCGGCTGCGTGGGACTTGTTGAAGGCGTACTTTGCAAAGTCAATCATCTCGTCATAGATATGGTTTGCCGTCTGCTCGCTGATTCCATTGTCCACACAGCCCCTGACCCCTTCCTCCCGGTTGCCGTATACAAAGTTCCGGCGCTCCTTTTCCATGACAGACGTCTTTTTCTTGCTCATGGCGCGGCGCACCAGGTCGCTGCGTCCCATGGTGTATCCGGCCAAATCACGCACAATCTGCATAACCTGCTCCTGGTATACAATACAGCCGTAGGTGGGGCTTAATATGGGCTCCAGCTGAGGGCAGTCATAGGTGATGGAAGCCCTGTCGTTCTTTCCCTTCAGGTATTTGGGTATAAAGTCCATGGGGCCGGGGCGGTACAGGGAGATGCCTGCTATGATATCCTCCAGGTTCTCCGCCTTAAGCTCCTTCATAAAGCTTTTCATCCCCGCGCTTTCCAGCTGGAACACGCCCTCGGTCCTGCCTGTTCCGATGGATTCAAGTACCTTTTTATCGTCAAAGTCAATGTGGTCAATGTCAATGGATATGCCGTAGTCCTTCTCGGCCAGCCGCACCGCGTTCTGTATGACGGTAAGGGTCCGCAGGCCCAGGAAATCCATTTTCAGAAGTCCCAGCTCCTCGATGGTGGTCATGGTAAACTGGGTGGTGATGGTACCGTCAGAGGCCCTGGAAAGGGGTACAAACTCGTCAATGGACCTGCTGCCAATCACCACCCCGGCCGCATGCATGGAGGTATGCCTGGGCAGTCCCTCCAGACGTCTGGACATGTCGATGAGATAATGGACCTGCTCATCCTCATTGTAGGCCTTCTTAAGGTCCGGGTTCATGGTCAGGGCCTTGTCCAGCGTCATGCCCAGGTCCCCGGGAATCATCTTGGCGATGGTGTCGCACAGGGAATAGGGCAGGTCCAGCACACGCCCCACATCCCGGACAACGCCCTTTGCAGCCAGGGTACCAAAGGTTACAATCTGCACCACCTGGTCCTTGCCGTACTTGCGCACCACATAGTCGATTACCTCCTGACGCCGTTCGTAGCAGAAGTCAATGTCGATATCAGGCATGGACACACGCTCCGGGTTCAGGAAACGCTCAAAGAGAAGGTTGTAGCGCACCGGGTCTATGTTGGTGATTCCCAGCGTATAGGACACAATGCTTCCTGCTGCAGAGCCCCGCCCCGGCCCCACGATGATGTCCCGGGAGCGGGCGTAATTGATGAAATCCCACACAATCAGGAAGTAATCCACATATCCCATGGAACGGATAACTTCCAGCTCATAGTCCAGGCGGCTGCTCAGGGTGCCGTCATCATCCGGGTACCGCGTCTGAAAGCCCTCCCTGCACAGATGGTTTAAGTAGGTCCAGGAATCATAGCCCTCCGGAACTTCGTATTTCGGAAGCTTGGTAACCCCGAACTCAATCTCCACATTGCAGCGCTCCGCTATCATATGGGTATTTTCAATGGCCTCAGGCGCATAGGGAAACAGGGCCCGCATCTCGTCCTCTGATTTGCAGTAATACTGGCCTCCCTCATAGCGCATCCTGTCCTCATCCGCCACCTTCTTGCCGGTCTGGATGCACAGAAGGATGTCGTGGGCCTTCTCATCCTCGGCATAGGTGTAGTGGATATCGTTGGTTGCCACCAGCTTAAGGCCCGTATCCCTGCTCATGCGCATAAGGCCCTGGTTTACCAGCTTTTGGTCCGGCAGCCCGTGGTCCTGAAGCTCCAGGAAGAAATTGTCCTTTCCGAATATGTCCACATACCGGCCGGATGCCCTGACCGCCTCCTCATACATTCCCCTGGTCAGGTAGCGCTGCACCTCCCCTGCCAGACAGGCGCTGAGCGCAATGATTCCCTCGTGGTAGGTCCTTAAGACCTCGTAGTCCACCCTGGGTTTATAGTAAAATCCGTCCACGAATCCTTTGGACACAATTTTCATCAGGTTTTCATAGCCCCTGTTGTTCTCCGCCAGCAGCACAAGGTGGTAATACCGGTCCTCGCCGCTTACTGTCTCCCGGTCAAAGCGGGACCCCGGGGCCACATAGACCTCGCATCCCAGAATCGGCTTGATGCCGGCTTCCCTGGCTGCTTTATAAAAATCAATCACGCCATACATCACGCCATGGTCCGTGACAGCCATGCTGTCCATGCCAAGCTCCTTTGCCCTGGCTGTCAGCTCCTTGATTTTACAGGAGCCGTCCAGAAGGCTGTATTCCGTATGGACGTGCAAATGGGTAAATGCCATTCCCTATTCTCTCCTTATCGTTTCGGTATAAATTGCCGTTCGAGTAACAGTTTATCATAAATCCGGATAAAAGAAAAGAGAACCAGGCAAGTCCTGCCTGATTCCCATTATCTATCTCTCCAAACAAACGGACTGGTAGTTACTGGTTTTTCAGATACTTCTCAATTTCAGTTACAGCTGCCTCCTCATCCTTTCCGTCGGCTTCCACCAAGATGGATTCGCCCGCGGTCAGACAGAGAGTCATCATTCCCATGATGCTCTTGGCATTCACACGCTTTGCCTCTGCTTCCAGGTAAATCGCGCTTTCGTACTGACTGGCTACCTGCACCAACATAGCTGCCGGTCTTGCCTCAAGTCCTGATGCCAATTCAACTGTAATCAATTTCTTTACCATAATAATCCTCCTCATTCCTTTGAATGGTTCACAGCCCCTGATACGTTCCAATGGTCATGTTCCAATCTGGCCGCATCCTGACTGCCATTCCGGTGCCCGTACTGATTCGTACTTGATAAAACTATTGCAAACTTGATGTATTACGGTCCGGAAACTGCTGCCGCAGTTCTTCGGCCATAAGGCTTAACTTCCTCAAACGGTGGTTTACGCCTGATTTACCCACAGGCGGTTCCAGGGCCTCCCCCAATTCCTTTAAGGTTGCCTCCGGCCGTTCCAGCCGTATGCGGGCCATCTCCTGAAGGTTCTCAGGAAGACCCGAAAGACCGGCAACAGACTGGATGAAACGGATGTCCTCTATCTGTTTTACCGCAGCTGACACGGTCTTATTGATATTGGCAGTCTCGCAGTTGACCTGGCGGTTCACGCTGCCTCTCATCTCCTTGACAATGCGGATATTCTCCAGCTCCATAAGGGATACCGGGGCCTCCATCACGTTAAGGATGTCCACAATCTGGCTGCCCTCCTTGATATAGACTACATAGTACTTCTTTCTCAGCACTATCTTGGCCTCGATATCAAAAGTGGCGATGATGTTCTTAAGCTGCTCCGCCTTAGGTTCAGTGGGACACACGATTTCAAAGTGGTAGAACTTCTCCGGGGCGCTGATGGAGCCGGCCGCCAAAAAGGCGCCACGTATGAAAGCCCGTCTGCAGCAGGCATTCTGAAGCACCACATTCCGAATCAGGGAAAGGTTTTCGCCGATTTCCCCCTGGGAATTGATGAGTTTCACTGCCTGCAGGACCTTGAGGGCTTCCTCATGTTCCCTGACTGCTACGATGTATGTCATGCTCCGCCCGGGGTTCCCCCCTCTGCGAATCGAGACATCAGTTCTTATATTAAATGTTTTTTTCAATAATGTAAAGTACTTTCTTGCAACTGCCACATTTTCCGTATGGATTTCAATCCAAAAATGGTCTGAAGCCGATATCTTTACCCTTCCGCACAGGCTCAGGATTGCTGCTGTCTCTGCTATCTGGCAGTGGCGCGCCCCAGGCATCTGCCTGGACAGCTCGTCTTTTACGTTGGAAGAAAATGACATGTCTGCTACTTCCTTTTATTGTCTTTGTCGATGTCCCTGTGTTCTATTTTAATTCCATATTCAGCCTTGGCAGCCAGATAACCGTAGAGGGCCTTGGCAACCGTCACGGAACGGTGCTTGCCGCCGGTGCAGCCGATTGCCACCACCAGCTGGTTCTTTCCTTCTTTAATATAACCCGGCAGGAGGAAATCCACCATATCATAGAGCTTGTCCAAAAACTGCGCGCAGGCGCCTCCCTGCATCACATAATCCCGGATGACCTGGTCCTCCCCTGTCAGGGGGCGCAGCTCCTCCACATAATAGGGATTGGGCAGAAAACGCACGTCAAAGACCAGGTCCGCATCCTCCGGAATGCCGTACTTAAAGCCAAAGGATAAAACCGTGACAAACATGTTGCTGTACTCCTGGTGTTTCAGGAATATCTTTTCCAGCTCCTGCCGCAGCTCCCTGGTAAGGAGCTTGCTGGTATCAATGATGAAATCCGCGTCCTTCTTAAGGAAGGCCAGCTTGGCCCGTTCCTTTTCAATTCCCTTGTCCAGCCTGCCTGTCCCGGCCAGGGGGTGGCTGCGGCGCGTCTCCTTGTACCGCTTAATCAGGACCCCGTCATTGGCGTCCAGGAACAGTATCCGGTAATCCATCCCCAGTTCCTTCCATCCCCTGAATATAGCATCCAGCTGGTTCAGTTCCTCGCCGCTGCGGATATCTATGCCCAGGGCGGCCTGGCTGATGTCGCTGCCGGCCGCTGCCAGCTGGGCAAATTTATCTACCAGGGATATGGGCAGGTTATCCACACAGTAGAACCCCAAATCCTCCAGCATTTTCAGTGCAATTGTCTTGCCTGCCCCGGACATTCCGGTTACAATTACAAGCTTCATCCATCCACCTCGATTACGTATAATCGGCCTTGCGGTCAGAACTCGCCCCAGCGCTTGACTTCCATCTCAAGCTCCACGCCGGACTGTTCCATGACTGTTTTCCTGATATGCCCGCACAGGGCCATGACATCGGATGCAGTGGCGTTTCCGCCGTTGATTACAAAGCCGCAGTGCTTCTCCGATACCCTGGCTCCGCCCATGGCGTATCCCCTGAGACCGGCATCCTCTATGAGCTTTCCTGCAAAATATCCGCGGGGACGTTTGAAGGTGCTGCCTGCGCTGGGATATTCCAGGGGCTGTTTCTCCCTGCGCCTGTCTGCCAGTTCCTTCATCCGGGCCTCAATGTCTGCCCGGCTGCCCGGCTTCAGCTGAAAGGACGCCTCCAGCACCGTATATCCCCGGTCGGGAATACAGCTGGTGCGGTACCCCAGTTCCAGTTCATCCAGGGAGAGCTCCAGAACCTGTCCCTGATTCGTCATAACCCTGGCTGATTTGAGGATATCCTTCATCTCAGAACCATAGGCCCCTGCGTTCATCACCAGGGCGCCGCCTACGCTGCCGGGTATGCCTGCTGCAAATTCCATACCGGTCAGGCAGTGGTCCCGGGCGGCCCGGGCCGCCCGGGCCAGAAGTTCCCCTGCCCCTGCATGGATGACAGTTCCCTCTGTTCTGGCATGGGACCAGTTTCCTTCCATGGCAATGACCACGCCCTTGATTCCCTTATCGCTGACCAGGAGGTTGCTGCCATTTCCCAGCACCCTCCAGGGAATACCATGCTCATTGCAAAGGCAGATGACCTTTCCCAGCTCCTCTTCATTGCCGGGGCATACATAGGCCTCAGCCGGTCCCCCGATGCGGAAGGTGGTGTGACTGCTCATGGGTTCCATGAAGCGGCACACCGCCCCCTCTGATACAAGCACCTCTTTCAACATATGTTCCAGATTCAAAATACATTCCTCGCTTAAGACTTAATTTTCCTGGCCCTTTCCAAGATTGGCCTGTACCCGGTTGTACAGCTCCTGGGCTGCGTTGTAGCCCATCTTCTTCTGGCGGTAGTTGACAGCCGCGGACTCCACGATAATAGCCAGATTACGTCCCGGACGGATGGGAATGGTATGGCAGACCACCTGGTTGCCCAGGAATTCCGTATACTGGTCTTCCAGGCCCAGCCTGTCGTATTCCTTATCCTTGCTCCAGTCCTCCAGCTTGATAACCATGTCAATGGACTGGGTATCCTTAACGCTCTCCACACCGAACAGGGTCTTCACATCAATGATGCCGATGCCCCGCAGTTCAATGAAATGCTTGGTGATGTCAGGCGCGCTTCCAATCAGGGTGTCATCGCTGACCCGGCGTATCTCCACCACATCATCCGTCACCAGACGGTGTCCCCTCTTAATCAGTTCCAGGGCAGCCTCGCTCTTGCCGATGCCGCTTTCGCCCATAATCAGGACGCCCTCGCCGAATACGTCAATCAGCACGCCGTGAATGCTGATGCAGGGGGCCAGCTTCACATTGAGCCAGCGGATGATTTCTGCCATCAGAGCAGAGGTGGTCTTATCGGACACAAGGCAGGGAACGCCATAGTAGTTGCAGAATTCCAGCAGGTCCTCATCCGGCTCCTGGTCGCGGCTGAACACCAGACAGGGAATCTGGCTGGATGTGAGCTTATCGTACATCCGGCGCTTCTGTTCCTGGTCCATGGTATTAATATATGCCTGCTCCACGTATCCGATGATTTGAACCCGCTCTCTGTCAAAGTGGTCAAAAAATCCCGTAAGCTGCAGGGCCGGGCGGTTCACGTCCGGATGGGTCAGCACAATCTTGTCCGTGTCAATCTCCGGCGTGGTGTTTTTAAGCTTCATTTTCTCAATTAATTCCGATATGGTTACTCCATGCATGATGATACCCCCTTGACCTGGTTTTACTTCTCGTTTAACTTCTATCATACTATCATAATTTGATGCGGTTGTCATGTGTTTTTATCGCTGTCCTTCCAGATTCTGGAAGTCCGCTTCTGTCCCGTTCTCCGGGCCTGTGCTGGTGCCGGGCCGGTCATTATTCTGTGAAGGGGCCTGCCCGCTGGTCCGGGGGCTGCCCGTCTCCGGGTGGAAGAAGCGGTACACGGACTCAGCCGACCTGCGGTTCATCTGGGGCGTCTGCTCCAGGTCCTCCACGGAGGCGCTTCTCACTGCCTCTATATCCTTAAAATGGCGCATAAGGGCCTTGCGCCTGGCCGGTCCGATGCCGGGAATGTCATCCAGGATGGATTTCACCTGGCCCTTCCCCCTCAGGCTCCTGTGGTATTCAATGGCAAACCGGTGGGCCTCATCCTGGATTCTGGTGATAAGCCTGAATCCTTCGGAGTGACGGTCAATGGGCACCTCCACATTATTATAGTAGAGTCCCCTTGTTCTGTGGTTGTCATCCTTCACCATGCCGCACACAGGAATGGAAAGCCCCAGCTTATCAAGGACCTCCAGGGCTATGTTCACCTGGCCCCTGCCGCCGTCCATCATGATTAAATCCGGGAACCTGGTAAAGCTGCCAAGGCTTACGTCAGCCCCCTTTTCCTTCAGTTCCTCCGTCTCCCTCATGCCGTGGGAGAATCTGCGTGTCAGCACCTCATTCATGGATGCGTAGTCGTTGGGGCCCTGGACGGTCTTGATGCGGAATTTCCTGTAATCGCTGCGCTTGGGCCTGCCGTCCTCATATACCACCATGGAGCCCACGGATTCCACGCCGCTGGTATTGGAGATATCATATGCCTCCATGCGGCGGATTCCGCCAATGCCAATCAGCTCCCCAATCTGGTTCAGGGCTCCGATGGTGCGAAGTTCTTCTTTCTTAATCCGCTCCTTATCCTGGGACAGCACCAGGGCTGCATTCCTGGCCGCCAGCTCCACCAGCCGTTCCTTTTCTCCCTTTTTCGGAACCACCAGCCTGACCTTCTGCCCCCGTTTCGCAGACAGCCACTGGCTGATGACCTCCTCGTCCCCCAGAGGATGCTGGAGCCACAGCTCCCTTGGTATAAAGGGCGTACCCGCATAAAACTGCTTTACAAAGCTGTCCAGAATCTCGCCCTCATTTTCAGCCATGGCAGCCGATATATGGAAATGGTCCCTGCCTATCAGCTTGCCCTCCCGGATAAAGAACACCTGTACCACCGCGTCCTTCTCATCCCTGGCCATGGCCACAATATCCCGGTCCTCCATACCGCTGCTGGTAATCTTCTGTTTCTGCGCCACCTGCTTCACGCTGTTTAGCAGCTCCCTGTACTCAATGGCCCGCTCAAATTCCAGGCTGTCGGAGGCAGCCTGCATCTTTTCCTGAAGGCTCTTTATGAGAGGGTCGTATCTGCCGTTCAAAAAGTCCAGGGCCTGGCCGAAATTGGACTGGTATTCCTCCCTGGAAATATATCCCTGGCAGGGGGCGTCGCACTGCTTGATGTGGTAATTGAGGCACGGACGCTCCTTTCCCGTATCCTTTGGCAGGTTCCGGTTGCAGGTCCTGATCCGGTACAGCTTGTGTATTAAATCCAGCGTATCCTTCACGGCCCCCGCGCTGGTATAGGGACCAAAATAACGGCTTCTGCCGTCCTTTTTCATATCCCTGGCAAACAGGAGGCGGGGGAAATCCTCACCCATGGTTGCCTTGATATAGGGGTAGCTTTTATCGTCCTTCAGCATGGTGTTGTACCGCGGCCTGTGCTCCTTAATCAGGTTGCACTCCAGCACCAGGGCTTCCAGCTCGGAATCCGTCAGGATGTATTCAAACCATGCAATGTGGGACACCATCTGTTCAATCTTTGCCGTCTTATTCCTGCTGCTCTGGAAATACTGCCTGACACGGTTTTTCAGGCTGATGGCCTTGCCCACGTATATAATCTCATCCCTGTCATTATGCATAAGATAAACTCCCGGGCTGGCCGGGAGTTTCTTCAGTTCTTCCTCTAAATCAAACAATACCTTTCACCATCCCTTTCATATGGCTTTATGCCCCGCTGTCCTCTGCTTCTGCATTCTCTGTGCCTGCCTGCTCTGCCGCCGCATCCCCGGCGCCTGCATTCTCCGCAGCAGCTCCGGCCTGTTCTGCGGCAGCCCTGGACTGGGCTATGTGCTCATCCTCTTTGGCGGCCGCCTCCGGGGTCAGCAGTCCGCCGTAGTGATAGCTGACCCCTGCGTCCCAGAGAATCCACTCATCGTAGCCTGCATCGTAAACAGCCTGTATCTGCTGTCTCACCTGTTCATCGCCATATTTAATATAATGCTCCAGATAGGAGGCTGTAAAGTCCTGAAGCCACGGCCTTACCACGGCCTGGGGCGCGTCTTCCTTTGCAGATGCAGCCAGAAGCTCCCTGGAACCATTCAGTGCATTTAATATTGTATCATAAGGCTGGGTATCCGGATACTCTATTCCAAAATTTCCCGGCCCGTAATGGGATGGATAAATCATGGGACATATATAATCCAGCTGCTCCGCCATGTCCTCGTATTCCTGGCCCACGGCAGCCGCATCCTCCTCGCTGCGCATGATGGTGCCAAACACATCAGCAGAAACAAAGAGTCCCTCCTTTGCCAGCTCATCATGTGCATAGCTTATGAATTCCGTTATTGCCTGGGTCTTATCACGCCCCTGTGTATCTGCATCGTCAAATACAACATCGTTCATGGTCCTGTCCACTGCAAACCGGATGTAATCGAACTGAATCTCATCAAATCCTGTTTCACCTGCTTTTTTCCCCACCTCGACCAGATAATCCCAGACTTCCCTCTTATAAGGATTTACCCATGCAAGGCCCTTATTATCCCGGTAAATCCTGCCATCCGCCACATGAAGGCTCCACTCCGGCTTCTGCTCCGCCAAATAGGGGTCCCTGAAAGCCACCACCCTGGCAATGGTATAGATTCCATGCTCCTTAAGCTTTGCCATGAGCGCCGGCATGTCCTGGATAAAAACCTGGCACGCCCCAATGTCATCCACGGTTGGGGAATCCATGGCATAGGTAATCCTTCCCTGGTCATCCTTTACATCAATGACCACTGCATTGAGCTCCGTCCTGTCTATCTCCTCTATGATTTTATCCATCATATCGCCGGTGCCGGCCACATAGGCGGACACATAGATGCCCTTTACCTTCACCGGGTTCCTGGGCGGATATGAAGAAATGGTGATGACGTCTGAATCGGCCGCCTCAGCCTCTTTCGTCTCCTGCCCTTCCTGTCCGGCCTGCTGCTGCGCTTCAGACTGGGCGGCCCCGTTCCGTGACCTGGTCATCTCCTTTGCCGGTTCATACCGGGAACATCCTGTCAATGCTAGGATTAATATGCCCGCTGCTATCCACCTTTTCATACGTAACCTCTGTCTTTCTCAATTATCTTATGATTCCTGGAAAATACCATTTCCATTCTTAATCTATATCAAAAAGGCAAATGCCTGTAAGTTCAGTGAATCAGACATAAACATCCGTTCGTTCCCACTATGATACCATATTCTTCCTGTTTTGTATATAAAATATGACTTTTTTGTTACAAATTCATTAATTTCTCCCACTTTTTGTAAATCTATCCTATTCCTTCAGTCAATAAAAAACGCCCGGACAGCAGCTGTACGCCATTGTCCGGACGCGCACCGGCCGGCAGCCGGAACGTATTTTACCGTAATCCATGAATCACTTTGCCATGAATCAATTTACCATGAACCAAATATGCCTAGGCCTCTGCCAGGTGTCTCTGAAGAGCAGCCCTTACAGCTCCCTTGCCGGCAATCAGCTCGGCAAAAATGCTCTCCACATATTCGCCCAGTCCTGCCTCGTACAGGTCCACTCCGAATATCCTGGCGTCGCTTAATATAGGCTGCAGCACCTGGTGTACATTGCAGGCTTCTCCTACCTTAACGCCCTGAAGCTTCTTTGCCAGTTCCTCATACATGGGGTCCGGGCTTACGGTAAAGGCATTGCCCTCATCATCCACTCCTAACAGATAACGGCACCATCCGGCCTGAACCATGGGGATGAACTTAAGGGACTTCACATCCAGCTCAGGTCTTGCCATATACTCCTTGATAGTCTCTCCGAAACGGATGGACAGCTTCTGGGAGGTATCGCAGGCGATTCTCTGGGGCGTATCAGGCATGAATGGATTTGGAACACGAATCTGTAAAACTTCGTCAATGAACTTCTCAGGAGAAAGGATGCCCGGATTCGTAACCACAGGAAGTCCTTCCTTATATCCAATGATTTCCACCAGCTTCACCAGGTCCGCGTCCTTCATCTCCTCGCTGATTTTGGTATAGCCCAGAAGGCAGCCATATACAGCCAGGGTGGTGTGAAGCGGATTCAGGCAGGTGCATACCTTCATGCGCTCCACCTTTTCAACCGTATCCCTGGTAGTGAACATAACGCCTGCCTTTTCAAGCTGCGGACGTCCGTTGGGGAACGCATCCTCAATAACCAGGTATTCGGCCTCCTCTGCATTTACAAAAGGAGCCACATATGTGTTCTTGCTGGTGACAATGCTCTCTGTATCCGTGAAGCCGGCCTCCTCCAGCATTTTCTTTACGCTGTCATCCGGACGTGGGGTGATTTTATCAATCATGCTCCATGGGAAGGAAACCTTGGCCGGATTCTCAATGTACTCCAGGAATCCCTTATCAGCCCTGCCGTTCTCCGTCCACGCCTTTGCATAGGCATCCACAGCCGCATACAGCTTATCGCCGTTGTGGGAGCAGTTATCCATGCTTACCAGTGCCAGAGGAGCCGCCCCATGGGTATATCTCCAGTAGCACAGGGCTGCCAGCTTGCCGATATAGCTGTCTGCCAGCTCCGGGCCAGCCTCAAAATCAGCTGCTACGTCCGGGCGGAAGGAGCCGTCTGCCGAAGTAATGCTGTAGCCTTTTTCCGTGATGGTAAAGCTGACCATCTGCAGGGTAGTGCTGGCAAAGATATCCTTCAGCCGGTTCCAGTCAGCCTCATCCTGACGGTCCACGGTCAGGGATTCCGCAAGGCTTCCAATCACGGTCTTCTCAATGGTGCCATTGGCTTTCAGCGTAACCAGGAGGCTTAAATCATCCTGAGGCCTGTATGCCTTCTTGATGATTTCATAGTCATATCCTTCAGCCACAATGATACCGGTTTTTTCCACCCCATCGTTCAGCAGCTTCTGCTGACGCGCTGCCGGAAATGCGCGGAAGATATTGCCTGCACCGAAATGCACCCACTGCGGGCATTCCCTGGTAGCTGCCTTCATGGCTTCCCTGTCAAACTTCGGAAGTTCTATTCCCGCTGCTTCCCACTCTTCCTTATTTCTCAGTTCACTGTCTAATAAATGCATAACCATTCCCTCCTGTGTTCGTTGATTTCATGATTTAATATTACCACCCGGAGGGCGAATAATCCATATCCCTTTTTGTTCAATGCATTGCAAAACTTGCTGTCAGCATCGCCTGTTTTGTTAAAAACAATGGAGCCTGCATTTCACAGAGGGTTTCACACATTAAAAAAGACCAGCATCCGTGCCGGTCTCTCCTGATAATAACTGCTGAACTTCAAAAAATACTGCGTCGCTGCTGAATCACCGCTGATACTGTACCACCGCTGAAACATTGGAATTCTCTGTCTGGTCAAACAAATCATCCCCGTTAGCCGCCATTGCATTCACCAAAATCAGCGTCGCCGCAAGCATGGCCCATGCAAAGCCGCCCAGTACCTTCCTGACCTTCATTCTACTCTGCCTCCTGGATTCATAAGCCTGATAAATGAAAATTACATGCTTAGTTTCACTCCGTTATCCCATTATACAAACTTTCATGAAAAAAGCAAGTCCTTTTCCTCTTACACTGTCTTACATTTTCCTTAAAAGCCCTGTATTTCAACGTTCTTTCCTGCCTTAGAATTTTTTTCCAAAAGGGGGAAATAACCGGATTCCAGCGTTTATTAAATAGATTCTAAAGAAAATGAAGGGCAATGGGGCAATGGATTCTGTCCCTCTGATATCCATCCATCCCCTTCTCCCCTTACGGACAAATGGTATTTTTCACCTTTTTTGTAGGCATATTCTGCATATCCGGGAAATGAACCATTTTTTTAGGTAAACTAAAATTACCTTATTTTTCTAGTTACATAATATACACGTAAGAAAAGAGGATACACCGTGATTACATATGAACCTTTTTGGAACACGCTCAAGAATTCTGATGAATCCACCTACACCCTGATTTATAACCATAACCTGTCAAGCTCCACCATAGACAGGCTCCGGAAAAATAAACCTTTAAGCACCACGACGCTCAATGACCTCTGCCGCATCCTGGATTGCGATATCAATGACATCATATCCTATAAACGTTCTGAAAATGACCAGTTTCTTTAGAAGGGCTCCTTTCCCTTTTCTCCTTTTCACTGTGCGAGTCCCTTTTCAGGAAATACTCTGGACGGTATTATGAACCCATAGGAATTTCTGCTCCTGTTTATCACCCTTATTTTATAAACGGCTCCAAACGCTGTACCAGTACAGGTCCGCAAATCAATCCGTCCATTGCCTGCTCCGCTCTTAAAAAATATTCTGCAGACTTGTGACGTTCAAGGTCTTCCTCGCTTTCCCACCGTTCAATCCAGGCCGCAACACCGGATTCTTCCACACCAATCTCATAGCTGAGGCAGCCTGGCGCCCGGCGTGTCTCTTCCATCAATGCCAGAGCAATTTCCCGTAATTCGTTCATCTTACCGGCAGCAATACGGCAGCGGATGTGTAGACAAAACATAATCCTCCCTCCTTTATTCTTAATATTAAATACGGGCACAAGCAACAAAGTGATTCGGCGACACCTCACAAAGCGGAACATCATATTTCATGCAGTCTTCACAGACATTGGGGCAGCGCGCAGCAAAACGGCATCCGGGCTTTGGATTGATGGGACTGGTCACCTCCCCTTTGATTACCCGTCTGAGTCTGTCCTCCGGCAGGATACTCGGTTTGGGGATAGAGCTTAACAATGCCTTTGTATAGGAATGCATAGGATTATCAAACAGTTCCTTTGACGGCGCCCGTTCCACGCATTGCCCCAGATACATTACCATAATGTCATCGGATATATGCCTGACCACGCTCAGGTCATGGGTAATAAACATATATGTGAAACCTCGTTCCTCTTGTAAATCCATTAATAGATTTAATATCTGAGCCTGAATTGATACATCCAGGGCAGAAACAGGTTCGTCACAAACAATGAATTCCGGATTAACCGCCAAAGCACGGGCTATACCGATGCGCTGTCTGCGGCCGCCGTCCAGCTCATGGGGATATGTATTCACCAGACGCTGCGCCAGCCCCACTACATCCATCAGCTCATGTACTCTGGAATCCCGTTCACTCTTCGTTTCACAGGTTTTACACACAAGAAGGGCTTCCGCAATCAGTTCACTGACCGTCATCCTGGGATTTAAGGAAGCATAGGGGTCCTGGAAAATCAGCTGCATGTTTGACCGCATCGCGTCCATTTTCCGCCTGCTCAGCTTCGTTATATCTGAACCCCCATATATAATCCGTCCGCTGGTAGGTTCCAGCAGACGCAGGACAGCTCTTCCCAATGTTGACTTGCCGCAGCCTGACTCTCCAACCACGCCCAGTGTCTTCCCCCTTTCCACCCGGAAACTTACATTATCAACCGCGTGTACCATTCCCTTAGGACTTTTAAAATACTTTTTCAACTCAATCGCTTCAATTAAAGGTTCAGTCACTGCTTTTCCTCCTTCATCTGGTCAAAATCCGGCGTGTCATACATATGGCACCGAATCATGTGGGAACCAATCCAAACCGGGACCGGGGCCTGTTTCCGGCATTTTTCCATACGCCTCTGACAACGGTCGGCAAATGCACAGCCCCGGTGAATCTGCGTCGGGTCCGGCATCATACCTGGAATTGGACAAAGCCTGGGGCTGTCGCAGTTGAGGTCCGGAATGGAGCCGAACAGGCCGCTGGTATATGGATGATGTGCCTTACCAACAAAAAGATTGGCAGTGGTGCCCATCTCCACAATTTCTCCGGCATAAATGACAGCTACCCTGTCGCATGTCTGAGCTACCACACCCAAATCATGGGTGATAAGCATCATCGCAGTATTAAGCTTTTCCTTTAAATCACGCATCATCTCCAAAACCTGCGCCTGAATTGTCACATCCAGCGCCGTCGTAGGTTCATCCGCCAGAATCAGCTTAGGCCCGCAGACCAGAGCCATGGCGATGACCACACGCTGCTGCATTCCGCCAGAAAACTGGTGAGGGTATTCATGACGCCGCTCCGGACTGATTCCAACCATCTGAAGAACCTCATCCACCCGCTGATTCCGCTGCTCCTTTGACATTGAATCATCATGGATTTTCAAAACCTCTCCAATCTGCTCCCCAATACGGATCACCGGATTCAGGCTGGTCATCGAATCCTGAAATATCATGGCTATATCTTTTCCTCGTATTTGCCGCATTTCTGTCTGGGAGACTTTAGCCAGGTCTTTGCCCTCAAATAAAATCCTTCCCTGACAGATTTTCCCGATGCGCTCCGGCAGAAGACGCAGGATGCTCAGGGCCGCCGTTGTTTTCCCTGCTCCTGTCTCTCCCACAAGCCCAAACGTTTCGCCCCGGTTTACGCTGATGTCTAATCCCCTGACGGCGTGAACCACGCTCTCATCAGTGAAATAATCAACCGCCAGGTTTTGAATCTCAAGCAATTTGTCTTCCATAATCCCCTCTCCTCTCAGTTCTTTAATTTAGGGTCAAGCGCATCTCTAAGTCCGTCTCCCAGCAGATTGAGGGAGAGCACCGAAATAATAATCGCGCAGCCGGGAACCATAATAAGATAAGGATAATAGAGCATCAAATCCTTTGCCTCTGATAGCATTGCCCCCCATTCCGGTGTGGGAGACGGAACCCCCAATCCCAGATAGCTCAGAAAGGAGATATTTAGAATCGTTTTGGCCAGATTCAGCGTAGCCTGAACCACAATCGGTCCAAGAGCATTAGGAATAATATGTTTGACTATAATGCGCATATCCCTTGTTCCCAATGCCTTGCATGCTTCTATATACAGTGAATCCCGCTGTGTAATAATGGCGGAGCGGACAATTCTCGCAAACTGGGGCGTACTTGAAATCGCCATTGCGATTAAAAGATTCTGCGTCCCTGCCCCCAGAGCAGCCACAATAATCATCGCCATGAGAACGTGCGGTATAGCCAGGAATACATCCATAATCCTCATAATAAAGTTGTCTATTTTACCGCCGTAATAACCGGACACAGACCCCAATAAAATCCCTATTGTTACAGAAATAAAAATAGCCCCAAATCCAAGTGAAAGTGAAATGCGGGCACCATAGATAATCCGCGCGAAAAGGTCGCGTCCAAACTGGTCCGTGCCTAAAAGATGTCCGCTGCCAGGGGACAGCAGGCGCTCGGAGATGTTCTGTTCCAGGGCATCCACCTTATAATCCACCAGCAGAGGGGCGCAGAGTGCAATGAGAATAATAGCCGACAGTAAAAACAAGCCGAGCACAGCTGTTTTATTTTTGCGGAAGCGGTTCCATATCATCTGGATTTGACTTCTTTTTACAATCTGCTGCGCCGCAGTAATTTCGTTTGTCATATCAGTCTTCCTCTCAAGATTTTGCATACTGTGACCGGATTCTCGGGTCAATAAACGCATACAGTATATCTACCAACAAGTTCACAACACTGATTGAGATTGCAGCCAAAACCACAATGGTTACAACCGTCGGTGAATCTTTGCAGCGGACCGACGTAATCAGCAGGGTTCCCAATCCAGGTATTGAGAAAACGGACTCAGTAGCCATAGCTCCGCCCAGCATCCCTCCGAAATCCAGGCCAATCAGCGTAATTACCGGAAGCAAGGCATTTCTCAGCGCATGGTTCATGATAACAGAGCCTTCACTGGCCCCCTTGGCCCGGGCGGTTCTGATATAATCAGAACGTATTACCTCCAGCATGTTAGAGCGTGTCATGCGCAGCAGAGATGCCGTCATTGCAATAGCCGAGGTAATTGCCGGAAGAATAAAGTGTTTCCATGAGCCGATGCCGATAGATGGAAGCAGGCCCAGTTTAAGAGCAAATACTACCATCAGCATAAGGCCCAGCCAGAAGGTCGGCATGGATGTAATCAGCATGGACAGAACCGTTATCACACGGTCCGGGATACTGTACTGCTTAACTGCGGATATGATGCCAATGGGCACTGCCACGCACACCATAATAATCATTGCCCAAAATGCCAGATTAATCGTAACAGGAATTCTCGGCCCAATCTCCAGCCATAAATCACTTTTCGTGCGGTAGGATATGCCGAAATCGCCTCGTACCGCCCCCTTTATATAACGGAAATACTGAACCAGTATACTGTCATTCAGTCCCAGTTCTTCCCGCAGCTCCGCAATTTCTTCCTGGGTAGCGCTGGCTCCCAGGGAAGCACTGGCCGCATCACCGGGAGTCAAATCCATAATCAAAAAAATCAGAAACGATATGCCAATGATAATCGGAATCATCATCAGAAGTCTTTTTCCAATGAATCTATACATAGGTGCCTCCTCTTTGAAAAATACCCCCTGTCTGTCTATTTCCGAAATATGCCAGCAGGGAGTATCCTTTTTAAATTTCAATGCTGCCGGACTGGATATCCGGTCCCGGGCGGCTTACTCCCAATACCAGTCAATGGAATACATGATGGACATGGAGTTAGCCGTTACCCCCTTTAGGCTGGAATTGGCCACCACGTTGGTGTAATTGGCATATAAAGGAATATAGGGGGCCTCGTCCCGGATAATCCCGGCAAATTCCCTATATGCATTCTCCATTTCCTCTGCGCTGGAGGCATCCCGAGCCGCCTCCAGAAGCCTGTCAACCTCAGGATTATTATATTCTGCATAGTTTGTCTGTGTCTGAATCTGCTCTGAATGACATAACTGAGGCATAAATGTTGCGTTATCCTGGGCCAGCAGGGAGTACATATTTATATTCATTTGATAATCGTGTTTGGTATTAACCGATTCAACCATGGTGGCATAATCCGTCACATTTAAGTCTACCGTGATGCCTGCTTTTGCCAGCTGACCCTGAAGAACCTGGGCAATATTGTAATAAATTGGCCGTTCCTGGGTCGTGTGCAGGCTTATAGTCAGACCATCCGGATATCCGGCCTCATTCAGAAGAGTCTTTGCCTTCTCAATATCGTATGCAGTATCCTGGAAATCAGAGGGGGTACCCTTGGCATTCCAGGCCAGAATGTTGGTGGAAACAGAGCCGTATCCCTGCTCACATGCCGTCAGAAGCTCCTCCTTGTTGATGGCATGGCTGATGGCCTGGCGGACGCGGATATCGGAGAGCACCTCATCAGTTGTATTCAGAGCCAGATAGTAGGTTCCGGCTATCAGCTCGGAATACAGTGACAGTTTGTCATTGGATTCAATGTTCGCACGATGTATCTCATCTACACTGTACACCAAATCAACCTCCCCTGTCTCCAGGGCAATAATAGCCGCATTGCTGTCATTTACGACCTTATACACCAAATCCTTAAAGGCAGGCTTATCGCCCCAGTAATTATCATATCGCTCCAATACTATCTTATCGCCGGTGGTACGGGAAACAAACTTAAACGGCCCCGTGCCAATGGGTGTTTCCAGTAAATCCACATTGGGGTCTTCCGCCGTTGTCTTGTCCAGAATCAGGGAACCCCGCGGACTGAACAGGCATTCAAGCGCCGCGCTGTTCGGCTGGGAATAATGCAGGGCAACTGTGTAATCGTCTATTACCTCCACATCAGTCATATATAAGTAATATTTGGACATCCGTTTATTGGCCGCATACCGGTTCAGAGTATATTCGACATCCTCCGCCGTAAAGGCTTCACCGTTATGGAAGGTCACACCTTCCCGCAGCTTGAAAACAATTGTCAGCTGGTCATCAGAAATCGTATACTCGGTTGCCAGGCAGGGCACATAGTTACCTTCGCTGTCAATCGTCATCAGATTGTCATAGATATTCACAAAAATCTGTTTTCCTGTCAAATCCGTGGATAAATCCGGTACCAGTTCACTGGGTTCCGTAATACCTACAATCACTAAATCGCGTTTTTCTGAAGTTTCTGCAGCAACAGACGGCTCAGAAACGGTATTGGCCGCCGTACTTCCCCCGGAAGCGGCAGCTCCGGTGCCATTCCCCCCGCACCCGGATACCATTCCCAATATCAGGACTATTGTCAATAACTTACTGCTTCTTCTCATATTTTGTTCCTCCTCCCAAACTTTCATATTTTCCGCCGCTCCAATCGGCTGCTTTTAACGGTGGAAACTCCCGGCTTCTCCGGCATCAAAATGGGGGTTCCATTTTAAATACTTCCACAGGACCATCCATCAGTTCACCTGCTGCTCTGTCAAAGGACTGAAAATAGGTCTGCGACTCATGAATATCCACGCTTTCCTGATTTTTCCAGCGCTCAAAAAAGATAAACGTATCCGTCTTTCCAAGCTCTGGTCCCATATCGTAGCTGATATTGCCCTTTTCCAGGCGTGTTTGTTCCACGGAAGTCCTGGCCAGTTCCAGAAATCTATCCCCGCATCCATGTTTTATATGGAACCGGACCAATGTACATATCATTGTTTTTTCTCCTCCCAACCGTAGATTTTCGTGCCTGCCAGCACCTTTTCACACCGCGCCATCATCTCATCAATAATCGCAGCCACCGGCTTGATGGAGTCAATCATCGCAACTCCCTGTCCCGCCAGAATCGCACCCTCATTCTCAATATCACCTCCCACAAAGGCTTTTTTTGAGGAACCACTGGTCATCTGGTCAACCAGCACAGCCGCATCCCTTGGCCTGTACTCCGCCTCAGCCTCCAAAACACGTTTTGCCAGATTGTTGTATATCTGACGGCAGGGTGTGGCTGTGGTGGAACCGGTAATCACCGTATCCATATCCCCGGCAGAGAGCAATGCCTGCTTTGCCTCACTGCTGATATCCGCCTCCTCTGACGCAAGAAAACGCGTACCCATTTCCACTGCCTCCGCTCCCAAGCAAAAGGCAGCCGCCATACCCCGGCCATCTACAATTCCGCCGGAAGCTATAACCGGCGTCTCAGTTGCGGAGACAGCCATGGGAACGAGAATCATGGTGGACTGCGCTGTGTTAATACCACCGCCTTCCCAGCCCTTCACAATAACGGCATCCGCACCGGCCAGGCTCACGGTTTCCACGTCCTGTCTGGTAAATACCTTGGCAATAATCTTTAATCCCAGCTCATGCCATATAGTAAAATATTTTTTGGCAAATTCAAAATCCACATCCTGCAATGCATCCAGATGGATTACCGGCGGCTTCTCCTCACGAATCAGCTGGGTCAGCGCGTCCAGATTCTGGTCCTTTGCCAAAATAGCGTTGAAGCCAAAGGGCCTGTCCGTCATAACTTTTACCATGCGAATCTGCCGGCGGATAAAATCATAATCAGCAAACGCAACACCCAGAACGCCCAGGCCTCCTGCCTTCGACACAGCTCCAACCAGAGGTGCCGTTGCAGCCCACGCCATAGGGCCCTGAATAACCGGCTTTTCAATTCCCAATACTTTGCAAATTCGGTTTTCTCTCATCTCACATATCCTTTCTGCTGTTAACCGTAATCTCTCGATAGCTTTGTGTGATTTCCGTTATAGCTCTTTCCGCCGGCAAACGCTCCCCGCTGGAGCCGGAGGCATACCCCACCGCGTCTGTCCGTTCAATGGACGCACCGGCGGTCGCTGCATTGTAGAACGGGTTTCCATGGCTCAATACCATCACCTGCGGGTTGACAGCATGAGCAGCCTCACAAATCTGCTGGACCTTCTCAACCGCCGCATTCAGTCTTTCCTCCGGAGAGACTCCCTGAAATTCAGGTCCGTCATCCAGAATCATGGCGCCCACAGAGTCCGCTCCGGCATCCGCCATAGCTGCCGCTTCACCGGGTGAAACTGCCCATCCCAGTGTAAACATGCCGCGTCCACGGGCCTTTGCAATCAATGCAAGCTCCCGTGAGAAACCCAAACCCGACTGCTCCAGGCGCTTTGCAAACGCGTCTCCATAGATACCGGCAAATGGTTCATTCATCACACCGCAGCAGTTTACTGACTGCACGGCATCCAGAAGCCGTTCCAAGTCAACTGACGGGTCATGGGCTCCTAACCCTAGAATAATTGGGGTATCGCGTACCAGAGGCGCAATCTGTTCTGCGGCCTCCAGCGTAATCGCATTCGCATCGTAATAGGGCAGGGTAAAAATCATCGAAGGCAATCCTCGCATTCTCAAAACAGCGGTAGAATACACGGCAATCAGGTCCGCCCCTCCCCGCTCTCCGCTGACAGCGCTCAGGCCGCTGCCGCTGCCCAGCATCAAAATACTCTGATTCTGCCTGATGCGCTCCTGCAGCCGCCGAATCACCTGTTCTCGTTTATAATTGATGGACAAACGAATCACCTTTCCTCTGATTGTTTATTTTATTTCAAGGAAGCGGGACTTCCTTTAATGCCTGAACTGCTTGGCGTATTGGTATTTCAATGGGAATCCGCTCTACGCTGGAAGCGCCAAGAAAGCCTACGGATTCCGTGTGATTGTATATATATTGGGTATCCTCAGGGCTGGATATGGGTCCTCCATGGGCAAACACAATCGTATCCGGACTTTTCTCCCGCAACGCGGCAGTCATAGCATTGACACGGTCGGCGGCAGCCTCAAGCGGGAAATCTTCCGCGGAACGGCAGCCGATGCTTCCGCCCTTAGTCAGTCCCAAATGGACAATCATCACATCCAAATCCGCCTCCCCAATCAGACGGGCTGTATCCTCGTCATAGCAATAGGCCAGAGTATAAAGACCTGCCTTCTTTGCCAGAGTCAGGGTTTCAATTTCTTTTTTCACCCCCATTCCGGCAGCCTCCAACTGTCTGCGCACAATGCCATCCAGGCAGCCAGTGCCGGGAAAGTTCATGACAGCAGAAAATCCATAGAATTTCAGCAGTTCCAGAAATGGACGCATCTCACGGGTGGGGTCACTGCCGGATATTCCTGCAATAACAGGGGCCCGTTCAATTCTGGGCATCACCCGGCCAGCCAGCTCCAGCACTGCGTCATTGGCATTGCACAGCGCAATATCGCCGGAAGAGGAGGAATTGCCGTCCATACGCAGCATTCCGGAATTATAAATTCCAATCATATCCGCCCCGCCCAGTTCAGCATAACATCCGGACATCCCGGTGCCCGCCGCTGTAATAAGTACCGGATGACCAGTTGCCAGTACATCGGAAACAAGTGCTTTAACATCTTCTCTGGTATAATATCTGGACATTTTTCATCCCCCTATTCCAATTTAGTTAATGTTTGACTGCGAAGGCTCCGGACATAGGCCAGATTCGTATGACTGCCCTTCTGCCATCTGCCGGCCAGCATCTCGGTCAGCAATTCCGCCATAAGCTGCGAAAATTCCCTGTCATTGATATGACGGTCCACTATAAGGACCTCCAGATTCTGGTTTTCTCTATCCTTCAGCGTATTCTCCAGGCCGCGGCAGAATGAAATGCTTCTGGCCGACACCTCCGGTCTCTTTTCATCCCCAAGCCAGAGCACCCCCGGCTTCCCCTCCCCGTTGTCCTTACAATCGTTGGCGCACCATCCACGCATGGGAATACACAGTACCGCCGGCG
Organism: Clostridium sp. 1001271st1 H5; assembly: GCF_005845215.1. Classification (GTDB taxonomy): domain Bacteria; phylum Bacillota; class Clostridia; order Lachnospirales; family Lachnospiraceae; genus Enterocloster. The sequence continues at coordinate 588,429 of NZ_SPHO01000001.1, read as the reverse complement.
CACAGGCCGGATTAATGCGGCGGGCAAATTCACACCCAATCTCGTATGCCTCCTGAGTATTGATTCCATAGTTAACCACGGAAGCGTTATGAATATACTTCCCCCGGGTTCCCGCTTCCTCAATTAAGTGCCGCGGTACAGGTTCGTCATCCTCAAACAGAAAGAAGTCTGCCCCTCCCAGGGATATTACCTGAGGAATTTTACAGTCCGCCGCACTGCACAGCCTGGACGGCCCCGCGGTATCGCGTGTGCCATAGAGGTCGGAAACCACCTCATGTGTGGTAATGTCCAGCACTCCGCAGAGAAGCCCCTCCCGAATCATGTCCTCAAACGACCTTCCTCCGGAGCCGGTGGCATGATGAATGATTACATCGTATCCATTTTTTTCCATGTACTGGGCAGCATTTACCACACAGGGAGTGGTGACGCCGAACATCATGCAGCCCACCAACGGCTTATTTTCCTCTGGGTCCGGTAATGGAGCTCCCGCCATTCCTACAATAGCGCCAGCTGCATTGCTCAGGATTTTGCGGGTAACCCGATTCAGTCCGGCTTCCGCAACAGAGTACATTACACAGATATCTCTAGTTCCGGCATATGAACGCAGCTGGCCGTTGATTGTGCTAAGCATCATTTTAGGAACGCCTATAGGTAATGCCCGCATTGCCGTGGCTGCAATTGTCGCGCCCATAGAGCCCCCGAAAGCTATAATGCCGTCGCACAAGCCTTCCTGATTCAAACGTACTACTGTCCGTGAAGCGGCCTCCGCCAATGCCTGGGCGCGGTGGCTGCGGTCCATCTGGTAAAACTGCTCCATTGGAAGGTCCACTGCCTTTAAAACCCGGGATAAACCGATATCAGCCCATCCAACCTCACCCCCCACACTCAATTCCAGAATGGCGGGACTGCCGCCGGCAGCCGCCACACGGCTTGCCAAATACTGTATCTCTCTGCCTTTGGTATCCAGAATTCCCGCTACAATAATATTCGGAGCTGTCATTGTGTTCCTCCGCTGCGGATTGTGGTCATTTTAAATCGCTGTGCAGCTTCCTTAATCGCTTCCTCCACCGGAAGCCGCTCAATGATGGAGCCGCCCAAAACTCCCACTGCCGGCGTTTCCTGGTAAAACCGCTTGGTGGAAGACGCAGATATCACCGGTCCTCCGTGGATAAGCACAAACATGGACTGTTCTTCCGCTTTAGCGGCCTTTGCCAATTCTTTAGTCAGTGTGATGGCCTCGTCTTCCGTATATGCAGATTCAATTCCGATGGTCCCGCCGGAGGTAACGCGGAAATCGCATACCAACACATCTGGTCCTGCCCGGCCAATCAGCCGTGCGCCGGCCGTATCATATGCATAGCCAACTGTAAAAAAGCCCATTTCCTGTGCCATATGCAGGACCTCTGCTTCCCGCATACCCCCCATCCCTGCATCCTCAAAGTCATTTCGTTCACGGTTGATGAAATATCCTGTAGAAGGGGAATTGGCCACAGCAGATACTCCCATCTGATGCAACGATTTCAGCAGGTAATGGGAATCAATTGTGGGGTCGCTTGCACTGATTCCTACACAAACAGGAATATTTTTTACATGAGGCATTATCTTTTTCGCCCTGGCCAGAACCTTCTCATTCGCATTGGCATAAGGCATAATCGCAGCAATAGAGGAAACAGCATCCACCCGAAACAGACCTGCTAAATCAATGCTAATCATATCCGCGCCGCCGGCTTCTGAAAATTTTGCTGTGATTCCCATTCCTACGTCCGCCACTACAATTGGCTGCTTCCGTTTTATACACTGCTCAAGATTCGCCCGGATTTCTGTTCTGCTAAACTGTACCGCCATCTCTTTTCTCCTTTTCTCTCGTTATTTTTCAGGATATCCAAAAGCTTTAAATGCCGCTCTGAGTTCCTGATACTGATTTGCTGCGTCCCCAGGTGACAGTCCGTCTACAACTGCCTGTACCGCCTGCCTCATGGCAGTCGCTCCTGCCGTGGGCCCCATCGGATGACCGTGTATTGCTCCTCCTGCCCCCAATATCATATCCATGCCGTTTTCCTGCACATAACGCCAGACAGTACCCGGATGGACACCGCCGCCAATGACCGGCATGCAGGGCCGTATACTGCGCAGCGGAAGCACCAGTTCATGAATCTGCCGTATATACTTTGAATATTCCAGAGGATATCCACCATAAGGAGTATTAACCACCTGCATATCAATACCGCTAAGACGCGGAAGACGCGCCGCCGCAATGGGACTGCTCATGCCGCTTTCTATTCCCTCATAAAACATTCCCGCACCTGCGCAATGTCCCAGTATAGGCACAGGACACTTTTCCGCAACCTCCTGGACAACGCTGTACCCTACAGCGGCAAAATTAATCATGATTGCCTGAGCCCCCGCATCCAGCACCGCATTCAGGTTATCCAACACTCTGCTGGCCCCATCGGTTATATTTACCGCATAGAGACTCTGTTTTCCGGTTTCCTCAAATGCGGCTTTGGAAGCTTTCTGATATGCTCTCACCCGGTCCGCCGGCCGGCTGAATACCGTGCTGCCCAACAATTCATCGTCTTTAATGATATCCAACCCACCCTTAGCCGCTTTATAGAATATCTCCGCCCCCTGTTTCGGTGTAATACCTGTACATGGCTTAATCATGCTGAGAAGCAGCGGTCTGCCATAAACTCCAGTTATACTTCGAATCCCCTCTATACCGAACTTGGGACCGCAAAAGGAATCCAGCATACGGTCCGTGAATTGCAGGTCAACCAGTTTAGCCTGGCTGGAAGTGGAGGCGTCATTGCCCAATAGCATTGTCAGCAGCCCAGGAAGCCCCTCACCGATGTTTTCACTCGGAAAGGCCAGTTGAATAAAATAACTGATTTCATCTTCCTTTCGCTGTGTGGAAAGCTCGCAGGGAGGGCAGTCCAGAATACGTATCACACGCCCCATATACCGTTCCTGCATCTCGTTCGTGATTCCAGGAATTTTAACCCAGGTACCAACAGTCTGGCCAACGGCAAATTTAGTCGCTTTACCCATCACATCTGTATCCCTTGACAGTTTCATGTAATAGGTTGCCAGAAGAAAATCCCTTAATTGTATTTCCTCCGGCAAACAAAATAACTGCATATCCAACATTAAATACCTCTGCTCCGAAACAATACCACGCTGTCCGGCCAAAGCACCGGCAGGCCGAAGCATGTTTCATCTTTTTTGTATCTGTCAATTTACTCCTTACAATTACAAGTTTACAAAATATCCAAAATATGTACAATATTGAAAAATTTTTCATTCACTTTATCCAAATTATCCATTCAAAATAACTTTTTATTTTATCTGCCATCATTTTTTTATCATCTGTATCCAACACAATTATTGTTATAATCTACCATGTAAAAACAACTGCAAAAAAGTTTCGTCTATGGAATAAAATGGAATTTAGGTATATTGACATATAGTCTAAATAACGACTATAATTTAACCAATAAAGGAAAGGGGTAATGCAATGGCGTCAAACTCATTTGAGCAATCACTGAATTTAATTATAAAAGCAGCTCATCTGCACTATATTCAATCGCTCTCCCAAAGTGAAATCGCAAAGCAATTGGATATCTCGGTTCCCACTGTATCCAGACTCATAAAAAAAGCCAAACAGCACGGTATAATAAAGTTCGTGATACCGGAAGCCTATTCCGAGTGCCTGATACTGGAAGATTTTCTCCGCAGCACACTGGACATTCGGGACGTTATTGTCTGCCCTGCACGGTCGGACACTGAAAACATAAAAAAGGATGTGGCTCTGGAAGGTGCCAGATATCTGCAGCGCCTAATCACAGAAAATGATACACTGGGCATCGCCTGGGGACGCACTATCCGGCTGCTTATCAATTATTTAAATCCATGCCTGAAAAAAAATGTCCCGTTTATTACTCTGCACGGAAGCATCACAGAAAGCGACGCAGAACTGGACCCGGCTGCGCTGTCAAATCGTATCGCCATGTCATTCGGAGGAGGCAGACATATGCTCTATTCAGAAGGACTGTTAAGTGATTGCACGGTTCTGGAAACACGCAAACAGGAGGTCCAGGTCAAAAAAGTCCTTGACTGTTTCAAAAAGTGCACAATCTCAGTCAGCGGGGCAGGCTCTTTTTATCCATTTCTGGATTCCCCAATTCCAAAAATGCTGACACCGGAGCAGATTAGTGAACTTGCATCCCTGGATGTTTACGGTGATTTGATGCTCCATTTCATCAACAAGGATGGAAATGAATGCAACAGTTCCCTGAAAAACAGCCATCTGGGAATTGATTTGGAAACCTACAAAAAAATCCCCACTAAAATCATCGTGGCCGCCGGAGCCTTTAAAGCCCGGACCATCAGAGCCTTTGTCAAAGGCGGATATGTAGATGTGCTGATTATCGACCAGACGCTGGCCCGGGAACTGACCCATCAGATTAAATCCGCAATAGACGCCGATTGAAAAATTTTTCTTTATTGTGTTCTCCCTTTTTTCCTCCTATAATGAGCTTGCATACAGCGCTGTATTACATACAATTTAAAGGATTTTAATGGGAGGTTCAAAATGGAAAACCAGAAACGGATTGTAGATGGTCCCAGCTTCGGTTACTCTCTGTTTGTCATGTCCGCCGTGTTTTTCAGCATTATGTACCCCGCACTGCGTTGGGGGGCAAAAATCAATGCGCTTTTCCTAATCGGCTGGGCTGTGGCCATACTGCTGTGTATCCCTGTGGGGGCTACCTATAGGGAACTGGAGGCCGGTCTGATTGTCAACTGTTCAAAGGCGATTGTACCAGCCATGATTGTGTTGTGTGTGGGCGCGCTGGTAGGAACCTGGAATGCAGCCGGAACCGTGCCTGTCATCATCAGTTTGGGGGTCCGGTCAATCTCACCACAATTTTTTCTTCCCACAGCATTTCTTCTATGCGTTATAACCACGCTAATCACCGGTACCTCCTGGGGAACCTTCGGTACTGCTGGTCTGGCGCTGGCTGGTATCGGTGTAAGTCTGAACATAGACCCGGTTGTTACGGCCGGCGCAGTCTGCGGGGGTTCATTTTTCGGGGATACAATCTCCCCTTTGTCTGACAGTCCAAACATAGCAGCCGCTGTGTCCGGTGTAAACCTTTTTACAGGTATCCGCCATCAGGCGAAGGTTACTATACCATCTGCTCTAATCTGCATGGCATTGTACTTTTTTGCCGGTTTTCAATACAGGGGCGGCGGCACGGACAATTCCCTGATTCGGACTGTTGTCTCCTGTATTGATGAAAATTTCAAAACCGGTATGGCTTCATTTCTTCCCATGCTTTTTGTCATTGTGCTTCTTGTTTTTAAAATGCCTTCCATACCTGCGATTTTAGGCGGCGGTATCTTTGGCGGGGTGGTAGCGTACCTGTATCAAGGCGTCTGCCCGGCAGATATTATCTCCTACTTTTGGAATGGTTATCGGATTGATACCGGTGTTGCATTTGTCGATACATTGCTCAATCGTGGCGGAATAACCAGCATGACCAACACGGCAATCATGTTCTTTTTTGCATTCGGCCTGTTCGGAATTCTGAATGCAGCCGGTATTGTAGATGCTTTTGTGAAACCGATTGTCAACCGCCTGCATTCCAAGCTTAGTCTGGTTGCTGCCACCGTGCTTATGTCTGTCTTAGGCACTCTGGTCGGAGCTTCAATGAATTTCGCCTATGCCTTTGCCGGAAATATCATGGCGCCAGTCTACGAAGCCCGCGGTCTGGAAAAAGAAAATTTGATGAGGGCACTGGGTGTGGGATGTACCGCTATGACAGTACTGATTCCCTGGAGCTTAAGCGCTGTTGTAGCCTCAGAATTTCTGGGTGTCACCACAACTCAGTTAATCCCTTATAATTTTTTTGTTTTTGTTACACCCGCTGTTCTGCTGCTGCGAACATGGTCTGGCAGCGATACAAAATGGACTTCTGAAACAATGGGAATTACACCTCATTCAGATAAATAATGCGGCAATTCCGTTTCCAGCCGTTCAAGCCTCAAAAAAAGCCCTGGAGGAAAATCCTCCAGGGCCGCCCGGCTTCACAGTTCCATAAAAAACCAATACCTCATATTTCCTCAATCAGTTCAATGCACACAGCATAACCTAACGGCTCCTTGACGCAATGGCAGAAGCCATGTCCACCACCGCCTCCTTTTTCTCCCTGGCATCATCCTCCCAAAGTTCATAGAACACCCCTTCCTGTTCCCAGGAAATCAGTATACCGTGGATATCGGAATTTTCCACTGTCTTTCGTATCGTCAGTACCACCGTGTCATTCTCTCCTGCCAGAATCTCACGCTGTTCCATCCCCTGCTGGTCCAACACATAATTTTCCGAAGGTCCTCCTGCTGCCTCCAGGGAAGCCCACGCAATGGCATCAGACTGTGTGGTTTCATCATGAAACAGAATCTGTATGGTATTATCATCCTGCTGAATGAAGGATGGGTCACTGCATAACCCCTGGTCTTCCGGCAGTTCCAGGCGCAGAACAGGGCCTTCTGCATCTTTCTGGTTCCGGGCGTTTTCCTGGTTCCGGGCGCTTTCTGATTTAAGTGTATGTTCCGATATGGTCTCATCCTTTGTCCCGCCTTCTCCCGGCATCTCCTGTCCCGGCGCCTTGCTTACATCTGTCCCCTGTACGGATGATTGGACGCTCCCGGTTCCCTGACCTGATGACCGGAGCGCCGCAGTCCCCTGCTCTGCTCCTGTGCCGGATGAACATGCGCTGAGATTAATGCCTGCCGCGGCGGCTATCATTGTAACATACAAAATAAATTTCTTTTTTCTCATATTGCAGCTCCTTGCATCTTTTTATCCCGTTCACCTACAGGATACCATATTTTCGCATTTCATGCTTTACTTTTTTCGCCACAGCGGCAATCTCATTCCCCACTCTTCCGCCCCCGGAATCCCGATATTAAAAGAGGCCGCCCGGAACCATTCCGGGCAGGCCCTGACATTCATCATACGAGCGCTGGCTTATTCATATATAAAACCATTTAATCCATAGACAATCCCATTTCCGGAACAATCTCCTTCCATCCGCATCCCCGGATGGGAACCATATACCCTTGTGGTAAAGACCTCCCGGCCTTCGTTTACAAATAGTTCCAGCGAAGTGGTGTCTGAAAAAATATGCAAATCCGTAAGCCGCTCCAGCCGGACGCTCCGTCTGGTCCTGCCGCTTCCGCTGCCTCCCATATCCAGGGTCAGCAGGCCATTTTCATAGGATAAGGTCACATCCTCTCTGACAGTCAGGCACATGTTATGGCAGGTTACAAAGGATATGCATCCTTCAAACACAAGCCCCGGCTCCACGCCCTTTGCAAGCTCCCCAAAATCGTAATCCCTTCTGTCCCTGCGAAGCTCCTGCATCTCCTCCAGAGGCTGCTGCAAAAGGCGCCCTTCCCTCATACGGAGCTGCCGCGGCATGGTAAGGGCATGCTGCCATCCGGCCTTCACCGTTGGATTGGTGTAATCCGCATCCGGAATCCCCATCCAGCCGATTAGAATACGCCGCCCCCTTTCATCCAGAAAGGTCTGGGGCGCATAGAAGTCAAATCCCCTGTCCACCATTCCAGGCAGCTGGGATTTCAGTTTGCAGGTATTTTCCCTGAAATCATAGTCCAGGCAGAAGACCGTACACTGATGCACATTCTGGTACTCTGTACCCATCGGCTTCACGCCCTGGGGACAGCAGACCAGACAGAGCTGCCCGTCCAGGGAGAACAAATCCGGACATTCCCACATATAGCCAAAGTCTTCGTCTGTAGTAATTCTATTAAAATACTCCCATTTTTTTAAATCCTTTGACCGGTACAGGAGGACCATTCCCTTGCTGTGCACATCCCTTGCCCCCAGTACCATATAATAAAACTCCCCTTCTTTATACACTTTAGGGTCCCTTATGTGGCAGCTCATGTCAGCCGGGTAATCGTCATGATTCATCACCAGTTCCTTGGCAGAAAAATGATATCCGTCCCGGCTGGTAATATGAATGGTGTTGCTCACCCGGCCGCCCATGATATAATCGTAATCATCCCGGTCAAACAGCTTCACATTGCCTGTGTAAAAATAGTGAATGGTTTTGTCCTCCACATAAGCTGAACCGGAATATACGCCATGGGCGTCCATGTCCTGGTCCGGAAAGAGAACCGGCTCCTCCTGTTTATAATGGATGAAATCCCGGGTGGTATAGTGACCCCAGAGCTTAATCTCCCCTGTAGGCTCAAAGGGTGTATACTGATAATAAATATGGTACAGTCCCTGAAACTGGCAGAGACCATTGGGGTCGTTCAGCCAGCCGGTTTCAGGCATCAGGTGGTAGGCCAGGCGGCTGTCATCCGCCTTGACCCTTTCCCTGTACTCCCTGTTCTCCCGGTACCATGCTTCATAATCCTCCCTGCGGACCTTTTCATATTTTTTCAAGCTTCTTCCTCCTTACCGCTGCCATGTTTATTCTGTCTTCACTGCCTTTACCGCCACATCTCCGGCATCTGCCTGTTCACCCGGATATACGGTCACATCCAGATTCCCGCCCTCAGGCAGAATCATCATAGTCTGGGGATTCATTCCCTTTTCCCGAATCAAGTCCAGGTCAGCGGCAATCAGTTTATCGCCTTTCTTAACCTTATCTCCCTGTGAGACAAAAGCCTCAAATCCCTGTCCATCCAGCTGCACTGTATTGATTCCGATATGGATGAGCACCTCCACACCTGTCTCAGATGTGATTCCCACTGCATGCTTTGTGGGAAACAGCAGGCTTACGGTACCATCGCACGGCGCACACACCATACCCTCCGCCGGGTTAATGGCCACGCCATTGCCCAGGGCCTTGGATGCAAAAACCGCATCCGCCGACTGCTCCACATCCAGGACCTGGCCTTTCATTGGAACGTAAAGCTCGGTAATGGTTTCCCGGCCCGCCGCTGCCTTCTGAACCGCTTCTCTTCCCTCAGTTTCTTTCCCTTCCGTTTCTCTTCCTTTTGTTTTACTTCCCGTCTTTTTCTCCGAACCGTCCTGCTGGTCAAGGGCAAACTTTTTCCAGAACACCATGGTAAGGGCAAAGGAAACGCCCATGGACAAAATGATTCCAATAGCAAAATTCATATAGTGGTCAGGCTTCATGGAGATAAAACCCGGAAGTCCTGCCGCGCCCAATGCCTGGGCCAGAGTCTTGGTGGCTGCCAGATAGGCGCTGCCTGCCGCTGAACCGGCCATGGCTGCATAAAATGGATACTTCAATTTCAATGTCACACCGAACATAGCCGGTTCCGTGATGCCTAACAGGGCAGAAATACCGGAGGCGGAACAGATGGATTTCATCTTATCATTCTTTGTCATGAGCAGCACTGCCAGAACAGCTGCTCCCTGGGCCACATTGTTCATGCTTGCAGTTGAGAAAATGAAGCTGCCGCCCGTATGGGCGCTGTCAGCCAGAAGCTGGGTCTCAATGGCAATAAAGCTGTGGTGCATACCGGTCATGGTAATGGGGGCATACGCAAACCCAAAGAGAGCTCCGCCCACAGGCCCCAGTGTATTGTACAGCCATGTGATGCCGGCAGCCAGCAGATTGCCGGCCTCCCTGAGCACAGGTCCCACGCAGATAAAGGTCAGGAAAGAGGTTACCAGGATGGATAAAAGAGGTGTTGTCAGGTTATCCAGCCAGGATGGCGTCACCTTGTGCAGCCGCTTTTCAATATTGGCAAGTATCCATGAAACAGCCAGAACAGGAAGTACAGTTCCCTGATATCCGATGGCAGCTATCTGAAAGCCGAAGATATCCCATACCGGCGGCTGTGCCAGACCAATCTGGTATGCATTCAGCAAATCCGGGTGGACCATAATCATGCCCATAGCAGCACCCAGGAACGCATTTCCGCCAAACTTCTTAGTGGCGCTGAAGCCAATGAGTACCGGCAGGAACGTAAAGGGAGCGTTTGCAAAGGTGTTGATGGCCGAAGCCAGTCCCTGCCACACGGGATACAGTTCAATAATGGACTGCCCGTTTATAAGCGGGGAGGTCAGCAGGTTGTTAAGTCCCATGAGAAGACCGCCTGCCACTATGGCCGGAATGATGGGCACGAAAATATCGCTGAGCATTTTAATAAAACGCTGGACCACATTCCCCTTTGCTTCTTCTTTTTCCTCCGGCTTTTCTTCCAATGCCCCCAGCTGCTTCTGTACTTCATCGCAGACCATATTCACCGTACCGGAACCAAATATAATCTGGAACTGGGATTGTGTGAGAAACACACCTTTTACCCCTTCCAGGTCGCTGATTGCCTCCTCGTCCCGCAGCTCATTGTCCCTGAGCTGGAAACGAAGTCTGGTGGCACAATGGGTAACTGACTTAATGTTGCTTTTTCCGCCTACGTACTGAATGACCAGGCTTGCTGTTTTTGCATAATCCATCCTATTACCTTCCCCTCTTCTCAACTATGTTTTCCTACACGTTTTGGTATCGGTTCCATACTTATATAATAAGACTTTAAGTCCCAAAAGTCAATATTTTATTGGCACCGGTTCCATTATTCAATGTAAAAAAATAGATTCGAAATTTGTGCACTTTTCACAATTTCTCTTCTATTTCTTCCTGTACACTCGAAACCCCTTTATTCTTTCACGCTCCCGCCTTCAATCATCCTGTAATCCACTATCTGTTTTTTTGGCACCGGTTCCTGGTGTATCATCTTCAGAATGGTCTCCGCCCCCAGATAGCCCAGACCGTAGGAGTCAAATCGCAGGGTTGTCAGTTCAGGCTTTAACAGGGTACTCTCGTCATATCCCCCGAAGCCTGCCACGGAAACATCCTCAGGAATCCTCAGCCCCCGCTCTCCCAGAACATGGTATGCCCCAAAAGCCAGGCGGTCCGTGGCGCATATGATTGCATCCACCGGGCCCTGGTCCAGGATTTCCTCTGCCATACGGATTCCGCTGGCGTAGCTGTAATCCCCGGTGGCCGTTACCACATCTTCCACGCCGCATCCATTCAGACCGTCCAGCACACCCTGCTTACGGTTGATACCCACAGCCACATCCAGAACGGATACTCCCATGTATCCAACCCGGACCGGGCCGGCCTTTCCCACACGGATTCCCATGGCTTTTCCCGCCCCGTAATCATCGTGGACAATGCAGATTCCCCCGTCATGGTCCTGGGCCAGCACCACCACAGGCACAGGACTTCCCTGAATCAGTTTTCTGTGCTCCTCTGTGATGGTAATGGCGCTCAGTATGATACCATCCACCTTCAGCGTAATCAGTCTCTGGATGTTCTTAAGTTCCAGGTCCACGCTGTGGTCTGAATCCTTAATCAGGGTTTCATATCCCTGCTCCCTCAGATAACGTCCAATGCTGGTCACCACCCGGCTGGAAACTTTGGAATTAAGGGTAGGAAGAACCACCCCAATCACATTGCTTTCCTTGGCCTTTAATCTGGCAAACGCATTGGGCTCATAGTTATACTCCCTTATGATTTCCTGAATCCGTTCCCTGGTGGATTCCTTTACACTGCCTCCGTTAAAATATCTGGATACCGTACTCTTGGTAACCCCTGCCATATTGGCGATATCATCCATGGTAATGTTTCTTGGTGACATTTCCATCCCTTCTCTTTCATTTGTTGTCAGTCCCGGGAATACGACAGACGCAGTCTCCCAGCATACCCTGTATATCGGGCATTCGGACAGCTGCGTCTGCTTACCTGCTATCTCTTAATTATTAGTATATCAAAATTGAGGCATTCTGTCCTCTGTTATCGCAAAAATACCCCGGTCTTTTTATATCGAACCTTTAAATAACCTGGCTTCCAAAGGGCATTAACGCCAGTTTCGCCAATTTGAACTGCTGAAGGCCAAAGGGTATGCCCACTATGGTAATGCAAAGCAGTACCCCGATAATGGCTGACTCAATGGCCAGCAAAAGACCGGAAACCAGCAGCCAGATAATATTAAGGAGCAGGGATGCCGCTCCCCCGCCGTAGACCACTTCCTTTCCAAAGGGAAAGAAGCTCAGACCTGCAAATTTAAAACACTGAAGCCCTACCGGTATTCCAATAATTGTTATACACCACAGGCAGCCTGTCAGCAGCCAGGATAAGCCGCTAATACATCCGCCGAATATAAACCACAATACATTTCCAAGGCATCCCATATACGTCACCTTCCCTCCTGTTCTGTTTCCAGGGTCTGCTGCATCTCCCGGAGACGTTTCCGTATGCCGCCCACCTGGCGTCTGGCCTCTCTTACCTGGTTCAGTGCATCCCCTATCTTGGACTGTACCATCCAGTCAGCTATGATACCGTCAAAAAAGTAATCGGCAAACGTCAGGAAACTCCCCACATCCATCTTCAAATCCCCGGTCAGGTTCACATCCAGCAGCTCTTTCTTTAGTCTGCGCAGATGTCCCCTTGCCACATTCATAGCTGCCTGGGCATCGTCCATACGGTTATGCTTGAACATGGTGCTAAAGAATCCTCCGCCCAGCATATCCCATATTCCCCAGCTGCTGGCCTTCTGCAGCTGCTCTTCCGCCTTTTGCAGGCTCATGGATGCCATATCCGCCGCCATTAAGGCCTCATTGATTTCTTCTTGTCTGCTTTTTCTCTCCATCCTGTTCTCCTTTCTGTGGTAAACAATACCTTGCATTTGTGCGGGGCAGGTATTACCGCCAGCTTTGCATCAGAGAAAAAAAGACCTTTACAGCGGCTGCCTGCCACAATAAAAGTCTTGCACATTTCATTTTATACGGGTGCCCATGGCACCGAGATGACGATTTAAAATCCACCTTCCGGTGGTTCGCTACTCCCTTTTATTGGGATAAATTATAGCATGCTGTATACTGAATGTCAAATAACATATGCTGAAGAATCTATTACGTTTTTCTTATCTGTATTTTCTTCCAGTCCGGACAGGAAGTCAGCGCCAGCTGGTTTTAATGTCTTGCCGAAACAGAATTCTGATTTTTTTGTGAATCACGGTACAGGAGCAGAATTTTAAGGTTTATTTCAGTTTCAGCTGTTAAGATGCAGGAAAGATGCAGGAACAGGAAATGCATTAAAAAAGGAGGTATGAATATGCATATGCTGAAAGGATTTTCCGCTTTTTTATCAGCCCTGCTGGTTCTGTCAGTGCCCACAACTTCGCTGGCTGCAACAGGAACAAAAATCAGCAGTGTATCACTTAAGATTTCTTCTGAAATTGAAGCCGGGGACAGCGGCAGCGATGTGACTGTCACCTCAAGCTCCAGCAAATTCAGCGTGGAGGACGTAGAAGTGACCAATGAACCGGATGATGAATGGGAAGACGGCGACAAGCCCAAAATCAAGATTACACTGGAGGCCGGCGATGATTACTACTTTGCATCCGGCTTTTCCAAAAGCAATGTGTCCACCAGCGGCGACGGCGGCACAGTCACCTCGGTAAGCCGCAGCAGCGGCACTCTGATTGTATATGTGACCCTGGATGCGCTGGAGGACGAAGACAGTGATTACGACCTGGATGTGTTTGAGCCGGAATGGGATGAAAGCAGCGGCATTGCCAGCTGGGGCGAAAGCGGGGATGCCAATAAATATGAAGTCCGACTTTACAGAGGCAGCAGCTCCGTGACTTCAGTCCTGACTACCTCCAATACCAGCTATGATTTTTCCAGCTACATTACAAAAAGCGGATACTATACCTTCAAAGTACGCGGTGTCTACAATTCCTCCAACAAAGGCAGCTGGGAGGAATCCGGCTCCTGGTATGTATCATCCGATGAAGCCGGTGAAATCAGTTCCGGCAGCTCCGCCGCCAACGGCTCCGGCCCCAGCAGCAGCGGAAACGGAGCCTGGCTCAGGGACGGCACGGGCTGGTGGTACTGTAATGCCGATAAAAGTTATACGGTCAGCAACTGGCAGTATATTGATGATACCTGGTATTACTTCAATGAATACGGATATATGGTCACCGGATGGGTGTATTGGAACAGCCAGTGGTATTACTGCAGCACCAGCGGAGCCATGCTGACCAATGGTACAACTCCGGATGGTTATTATGTGGGCAGCGATGGGGCCTGGATACAGTAAAAAAACTCATTCACATAAGGTAAATGAGTTTATTAATGCCAGATATAAACCGGTATAACAGCGGCCGTGAAAATTTGGACCTGTTGGCAAACGTCTGTTAATTGTTTGAAAACATATTCTAATTAATGAAAGGACGGAAAAGGCTGGTAAAAGAAGGGAGACGTACTACGTTTACCAGCCTGCTCGTTTTTGTATCTTATTCCATTTTACGTTTCCATTTTAGAACGGTAAATATCTCCTTTACCCCATGTACAGTGCAATTGCATGACCCTAATGCAATCTGCAGTGCCCCAAAATCTGGAAATCTCCCTATTCGATATCATCCTGAGGATATTTTTTTAATATCCAGAACTTCATCAATATATAATATGTTATTCCGCCTACGCCAAGTGCAACAAAAAGCGCATAGTCAGAAAAAATCAATCCCAAAATTATTGAAGGGATAAAGACTATTAAAGCCGCCGGATTATAATTTTTATAATAGGTATATTGTCCGCCCACCTTATATAGCTCTGTAACATTTATTTTTCTCTTCCGTATAAAATAATAATCACAGATTATAATACCGATTATCGGCCCTAACATACACGTTATAACCAAAAGAACTGTGTTGATTTGGTCTGCAAATACCCAGGGGCGGCAAACCAGACCAATTACGCCAGATATGATAACAGCCTTTGCAAATGTAAGTTTATGCGGGAAAATATTAAGCAGCACATAACCCGGAGGCAGGAGATTCTGCCCTGTATTTGATGATATCTGCGCAAACACAACAAATGATAAAAGAACTAATATCATGATAATAGGATTATCTGCGAAAACCGTTGTCATGACATTAATAGGATTCCATTCGCCAGTCGCAATTCCACTAACCATTCCAACAGCAGTAAATCCAACCATTGGAACAATTAATCCAATGAACTGAGACCACATACTGCCACTATTAAGTGACAAAAATGGAGTCTTATTTGTCACAGCGTTACCTACTGCTTTAGGACGTTTCATAAACCGGGTAAAGTCAGAAATATTAACTGCCATCGTAATCTGTACTCCAGCAAATGTCGTGATTGCAAGAAGCAAGCTCATACTGCCATTGCCAGGCTGATTAAAAATGTCCCAAGTAATATTATATTGGGTAATTAAATAATACAGAATATATCCTGTAGTAATAGTAAGTACCGGAGTTGCAACCCAATCAAACTTAGCAATTGCATTAATGCCTAAAGCCGTATTAAGAATTTGAGCTGCTCCAAAAAGGATAATGACGGCAGTAAGATTATCAAAACCAAATAAATATTTTAAAATTGCATTGATAGCTGCACTCCCCATCCAAGTCTGGAAGCCAAACCAGTAAATAGCTGGTATTGCTCGCACAATACCTGGAAAGTAAGCGCCACGATATCCGAATGGTGCCCTCATATATACGGAATATGGAATTCCATGTCGAAGTCCAATGTCCCCAGTCAAAACCAAAAAAAGCCATACAACAAGATTACCTACAGTAACACATATTAGAATTGTCAAAGGTGAGAGTGTTGGAAACATTTGTGCACCTGATATGAAAGAAACCAACTGTACATAAAACCCAACACACATCATCAGAAATGTAACTGAAGTAACATCCCTTTTACTATCTGTTGATGGAGCTAGTTCAGGATTATCTAAGTATAAGTTAGCCTCTTGATTAATTGTATCCTCTGTATTAACTTTCATATAAGTTCCCCCTTTCGTGTGACTTAAACCAGCAAATGCTTAATCCAAAATCGGCGCATGCCTTATAATCTCTTTTCCTGCTATCATCCCACTGTATACTCCGTTTTCAATTACAGATTTACCTCCTACAATCACATCAGTAAACTTACCCTTCATTTTCATACCTTCAAAGGGCGTATAATCTGTCATCATATGTAATTCAGATGTCGTCATAACATATTCAACCGAAGGATTAATCAATACAATATCTGCATCTGCACCGGGTGCTATAATTCCCTTATTTGGATATATACCCATTAATTTTGCTGATTTGGAAGAACATAAACGGACAAATTCATTCGCACTTATTCTCCCTTTGGAAACACCTTCTGAAAACATAACAGGACCTCTTGTTTCAATACCGGGGAGTCCATTTGGCATTTTAGGAAAAAAGTCCTTATATACCAGCTTCTGCTCTTTCGTATAAGCACTGTGGTCACTACTCACAATATCAGCCAGGCCATCATTAATCATTCCCCACATTTTCCTCACATCTTCTTTGCTACGTAACGGCGGACTACATACGAAATCCTGTCCATTTTCTCTGGAATAGGCTTCATCTGTTAATGTAAGATAATGAGGGCATAATTCAGTAAACACTGGCAGCCCCCTATTCTTTGCATATTCGATACTATTTCGAACCATAGAAGTTGTCATATGAACAAATAAAGTAGTAGCCCCAGATAATTCAATCATTGGTAATAGATTAGATACCTCCATCGCCTCTGATAATGGCGGCCTGCTCATCATGTGGTCATATGGAGTTGTCTTTCCATGTGAAATTTTCTCATCAATCAGTGCATCAATATATGGTGCACTTTCGGAATGAATCAATGCAATGCCATTATGCTTTTGCACTTCATTCAATACGCGGTGTATACCTATGGAAGGCAGCATAACTGACGATTTATATATGGAGAACATTTTTACTGATGGTATTCCGTCAGACAGCATATCAGATATGTCATGTATGGACTGTTCATTTGCCCTGGTAATTGCAGCATGAAAAGAATAGTTAACAGCACAATGGTCCTTTGCGAGATTCCTGGTATTTTCCATCGCTGTAAGTGGACGTTCATCACCAACTGGTATTGCAAACATTATAATAGATGTGGTACCTCCAAAAGCAGACGCAACAGTGGCATTTTCCATGGTATCTGTTGTTTTGAATTCTCCCATTTCCATATTGATATGTACATGAGAATCAACAAGACCTGGCACTACAAGTTTGCCGGAGGCATCAATGGTCTTTATCGAATCCGCAAAGTAACTGCTGTCACCAATTGCTATGATTTTCCCATCTTTTATAGCGATATCTCCATTAATAGTTGCATCTTCGTTAACAATACTTCCATTTTTAATAATTAAATCAAGCATATATACCCCTCCTGTTATTTTTGTCGACCGTCGACCGTCTACATCTTTAGGGTACATTATATTTCAGGCAAATTCAATATACAAAAACATTAAAGTTTTAACTATTTTTTGTACAATTATACCAAGTCATGATACAAAAATAGAGAATATCCCAAGAACATGGAGTGGTCCTTGGATATTCTCTATTAAACTTCTTAAATCAATTATTCTTGTACCCTATTCTTGTACTGACTTTTATAAAATTCATAATCATGAATGGCATGTTGTCTCATGCATTCTTCAGCTTTATCACCATCATGCTCACACAATGCATTGTAAATTAATGTATGGTCACTTATGTAGCTATCATCTTGGTGATACAAATAAAACTCATTAATCCTTGCAAGCGTAATTAATGCCATATTATTCTCGATATATCGTTGAATATGATGATGCTTGCAGGCATATATAATCAGCGCATGAAATTTGGAATTCAACTCAATAATTTTCTGATAATTCTCTTTTGTATGTTTTCCTTTAAGTTTTTCTGTCTGAACCAAGCAATCCTTCAGATTTTCCAGAGTACTGCCATCAATACGTTCTGCTGCCAATCTTGTCGCAAAAGGGTCCATTACAATCCTGCATTCATATGCCTCAATTGTAGTCTGGTAATCCATTGGATTTACAATAATCCCCCCATTGCTGGGTATAAGCAGTTCATCTGCGCAAAGCATCCTAAGTGCCTCGCGAATAGGACTTCTACTTATATGCATTTCCTTGGCCAACTGACTTTCTATAATTTTAGTACCACATTTAACTTCACCAAATATAATCTTTCTTTTAATATAGTCATATACTTGTTGATGCAATGCCTGGCTTCGAACAATACCCTCATCTCTGAATTCAAACATATTTATTTGGAAATTGGAGAAGTCATATTTCTCCAAAATCTTTCCTCCTACACATAACTATTTCGTTATTATATCGTGCTTACTAATAAAAAGCAAATTTAAATGATATCATTAATAAAGAATACCGGAATTAACATCCCCCACCTATTCTACTGTATATAAATATACCACCTATTGGCATTATAATCAATTATTTAAATTATCTTGCAGATAAGTATTGACGCCGGAATAATCTAAAGCCTTCCGGACTGCTTGGGAATGCCTCAGACAAAAAGACATATATACCAAAAATGCAACAGCTTACGTCATATAGAATGCACCTAATCCTATGAGTCATAAAGAGAATACTGCAAGAGGCAATTACCCATGATGCGGGCACACCGCTTGTAAACACCGTGTACCATGTATATATAATCAGTGCCATAGCAAAAATTTGATAGAAACCAGCAGACGCTTAACCATCAACCTTTGTCTATAACAGGGACTTTAAATTATATAAGAAAAAAGCAGCCTATTAGGCTACTTAAAAATCCAAAGCATTTTTATTTAATTATAATCGGGCAACTTTCCGGTAAGTTCTGGACAACTACAGTTAAGCGATATCCGAAAAAACCTTCTTGTTATATACTTAGTCAATGGAGCATACGGGATTCGAACCCGTGACCTCCACACTGCCAGTGTGGCACGCTCCCAGCTGCGCTAATGCCCCAACACTCGTAAATAATACCATAAATCCAGATGAAAATCAAGTACTATTTTTCCAATTATTCATACTTTTTGAAAACTTCTTGAAAATTGACAACCGCATAATAAAATGTTAAATCTGTCTCTTTTAATCCTTAAGGAACTTTATTCTTAATTTAGTTTCTGCTCAAACTTTAGTCACAATTTCCATGTATACTCTTTTTCATAACAAGGAATTACTCCTTTTGACATAGATTTCTCTCATACTCAGCCGGCATAATTCTATTATGCCGGCCCCTCTCATATTACGGTATATTCTGTACCTCTTTCACCCTATTTTCCTCATCCTATTTTTCTCACCGGCAGTCCCGGACCGCCTTCGCATCAAACGGTATCCATTCTCCGTAAACATTGGTTCCGGGCTGAGAAGGCAGAGATAAAATGACGATATTGTATATACAGACCCCTAATATAATAAAAACATTTACAATCGCCACGATAAAAAGGAGAAAATGGCCTGACGGACCCTGTATCTCATTCAAACCGCCTCCGTTATACACGCTGAGAGCTCTCAGCGCCAATCCATTTAGAAATACAATAGCAACCACTATATTTACCACAGTTGACGCCATTGTTACAAATACTATGGCGGCAACCTGCTTTCCGCTTCTGCCCGTATCATGATATCTTCTTACAGATGCCGAAATAAATGGAATAACGGAAACCAAACCAAATATATCGTAAAATAACCGGTTTGGAATAAAGGCAAGGCACAGGGCAATGATTATATACCCCAGAACCGCCCACCAATATCCGGCTCTTGATAACCGTCCTCTGAACCTTAAACCATTGCGGTACAGATTGATTAATGCCAAAACAATACGTTTCATTTTTATGTATCACATCCTTCTTATTTTTCACAACTCCAAGCCTGGCTTTCCTTTTACCTCGGACTGGCTGTTGCTACTTAAAGTATACGCCACCTGAAATTACAACGTCAATCTTTTTATGACATTTTATGGATACTGTTTCCCGAGTCTCCTCCGTGAATCCAATTTACCGGATAAAAAACAGAGCGCCCGCAAGCGCCCTGCATGATTTTATATGGAACATTATTCACAGCTCCAATCAATAACAATAACTGTGATATCGGGTCCTCAGGTATTCTCCCCTGCCCTGTCTGCCTCCTGACTGCCAGACCACGTTCCCCGGCAGGATACTTCCATTTTCCAGAAGCCACTTTGCATTGGCCCAATTGCTTGCCGTGGGTTCACGGTAGTAATTACCATCCCTGGTGCAGGAATACTGCCCCGGTGCAAATACAACTCCTTTGATGGTACCGGGAAACTGGGGATGATTCACCCGGTTCAATACCACGGAGCCCACCAGCAGCTGCTCCTCATCCGGGCAGTTCTGCGACTCTCCGCAGATTACATGAGCCAGTATATAAAGGTCCTCTTCTGAATAAGAAGGACGCCGTATCTCAATTCCTGACAGACATTTTGTTTCAATATATGCATGTCCTGCCTCTGTTGTTATCATTGACCAATCGCCGTATTCCCCCAAAACCTCAAAGGATGTATTCAGTAATGCCTGGTCCAAAACCACTGCCTCTGTGCTGGGTTCCTTATAAATATTGATTCCATCCTGATTAGCAAATTTGATTGTCTTATGGGCCGCATCCCGAAGGGCTGTCTTGAATTCATTCACCACACCCTGTGCGGCGAGTACCATATCTGTCCCCTTTTCTTCTGCCTGCGCTGTCATAGGCACTGCCAGTGATATGGTCAGGGCCATGGCTCCCAATATAACGATTCGTTTCATAATTTACTCCTTAAAATGTTTGAACTGCCCTGAGTCAGATACCCGCCAACTGCCCATGGTATTTATTCTCTATTATATTCTGTCCCAAATTTAGCAATCCAAACATATTTAAGGTAATGATTGGTAAAAAAAGACCGCCACATAGTGACGGCCCAGTTTATTCACGTATCAGCCACCGGCCTGCTTCCCGCAGTAATATATCCCTTTTGTTCTCCGTGACGCCTTCTGCCACCTGGTCTGCCAGCTTAGACAGCGTGTTTCCAATAGAGCTGTCCGGCGCATAACCAATCTGTATCAAATCACTTCCATCAATATCTAAATCCTTAATGTGAAACTGTCCGGCCTGCTCCATTGCCTCATCAAGAAGGGCCTCCAGACGGTTGATTCTGGCCAGCCGTTCAGACAGGCAGGCAGGATTCTGGCCGCTCACGTCACACCGGCGTACTTCAAGCAGCCGCCGGAACTGTTTTTCTCCCAACCGGTCCAGCCATGTCCTGATACTCCTTCGCTTTTCGTGAAGGTCAGCGTCATGGTATTTTACCAGTTCCACTACTGTATCAATGGTCTGCTCATCAAATTTCAGCCGTTTCATCACCAGATTGGTAATCCCGGCACTTACAGGTCCATGTCCGTAAAAATGCCCTCTTCCGTCTTCATCTTCCGTATAGCATTGGGGTTTTCCAATATCGTGAAACAATACGGTCAAGGCCACAATGGTGTCATCTCCTGCCGTTTTAAGCGCCTCTGCCGTATGCTTCCATACATCATATACATGGTAGGGATTATTCTGTTGAAATCCGCACATGGTTCTGAGTTCCGGTACCAGGGTAAACAGGATATCCTCCCAGTTATCCCCATTCAAAGTCTGGGCTTTTGTCAGCTCCCATCCTCTGTGTTCCAGTTCCCTTATGATGCAGGCCGCAGATACCGGCACATCATGATTACAATTCACCTTTTACCACCCTCTCATTTACGCTGGCTGCAAAATCATTGATTTTCCTGATATCCGGTTCTTCCGGCAAGGATGTGTTTTTCCGGGCATAATCCAGGCGCTTTTCATATTCATCCACCATCTCAAAAAACTCCGGCACAGGCTGCCTGTTTTCATCCAGATACCGGCCATTCCTTATATCCATAAGAAGGTCGTGTTCCTTTTCCCGATAAGTCACAATCTGTTCTTTCTCCAGGATATCCAGGCACATCATGTAAAGACGGATGAGATGCATCATATGCTTGCCCAGCTTACCATGGCCGATGGCATTCTGATTCCTCTTTCCCACCTTTGCATAGGATTTTACAATGCTTTGCATCTCTGACCACAGACATTTATAATCCCTCAGGGGATAATGCTTCAGCGTAATGTCCATAAATATCTCACTATCATATTCTTCCTGGACGGCTTTGTCAATATACAGCTTAATACTGTCCTCCGGCATATAAAAATACCGGTTCTTCCAGTCAAAGGAGGCATGCTCTATGGTTTTCAGTATGTGTCTCTCATTGTCCGCCTGTCCCACAAGGCGGGCAGCCTTGTTATCCAGCCTGCGCAGCTGTTGGTTTGCATATCCCCCAAAGGAATAGACCGCCCTTTTGGATAAGAATAAGTGGGCATGGTCCAAAAGCTCCCTGCCCACTGGCGATAGGTATAAATAATGTTCTTCTCTGCTGCCCAGCATTTCTATCGTATTCGGATTACAATTGGTCAGAAGGGGAATCAGCTTATGAAAGGCATAGATAGTGGTATCAGTATCCTGGTCTGTTACCTGCCCGAAATCCTCATGAATCAGGATTTCCCTCTTACTGTTCAGGGCGCACCCGCGAATATCAAGGTCGCTGGTATCTGTGCTGGTCCCGTAGGCATGGCTTCCTCCCAGTGTCAGCAGTATAACATGACGGCCCAGGTGCGCATCCGTTCTTAAAAAATCATATTCTTGGGTCTGCAGCCTCTCTTTTATTTGTCCTAAGGTCATACAATACTCCTTTTTAGTATCATTTATGCCATTATAGCAGGACTGGCGGATGAAAGCAAACCAATTACACCTATGGGACGGATGATATGTACTGACAGCAGCGAAATCACAGGTATCTGCTTGTTGTTAAAAGTGAAACGAGTACCCGCATCTGCACTCAATCTCACCTGTATTATAAATCTCACCCTTTAAGCGCTTTATATGGGCCTTTCTTCCACAGAGAGGACATACAAAATCCGCCTCACCGTATCCGTCTGTGTTCTGTAATGCCTGCAGGGATGCCCTTATGAAACAATATAGGTTTTCAATCGTCATCTCCTGTTCCAGGTTAATCCCGCAACCATTTTCCATTTGTATAAAACCACCTTTCTGTTTTATCATGATGTCAGGTATTCTTTGATACCCATTCTCTTATATAGCGGAAATCAGTCCGCCCTGGAATGGGTTTCTAATAACAGCCTTAAAAATCCTGTCTCTGAAAACTATGTCTGCAAAAAAGCTATGAGAACGCTTGCTGCAAGCCTGCCGGCACCGGCATCCCTTTCTTTGAAAAATCCAGGAAGGACACACTGTAAAATCCAATCTCTTCCTCGTCTGCCTCCCGGGCCTTATACCAGATATCCAGTGCCTTCTGAACCGTTATCTCTATATCATGGTAATAATAGAGGTTAGCACTGGTATGGGTCACAACATCTTCAATCAAAAGCCTGGCATCCTGGTTCTCAAATAACACTTCATTCAGATTGTCTTTTGTGATTTTCATATGGCTACCTCCTGTATTTTATGATTCTGCTTCAGAGATTGACTCCCTAAATTCCGTTTAAGAACATATGTTCTTTTATAATTCAATCATATCACAAACATATGTTCGTGTCAAGATTGAAAACAAAACTTAGGAATGTCCCACCGGAATCATGAATCAATCATACATGGCCAGCCATGCACATATATTGTAAAAACATAACATATGAGGCTTTTATGCAAACCATAACCCAACATATCCTGACAGACCAGATGGATTACCAGGATTCTATTGTGCTTAACTGTCAGATTCGTTACCCGCAATTTGATGCTTCCTGTAATCAGGAAGCCATACAGACCATAAACCAGTATTATGCCACACAGGCAGCCGAAAAAGGCAAATACTGCCGGACCGTATTGTATCCCCAAGCGGCCGAAGAAGCAAATTACAGCCGCGTCCGGAATTTTCCGTTCTTTCCATATGAATTTAATGTAAGTTATGTGGTAACTTATAACCAGGACTGTATTTTCAGTCTTTATACAGAGCAGTATACATTTACAGGAGGAGCTCATGGCTCCACACTGCGGACATCTGAGACATGGGATGCTGAGTATGGAAAACAATTAACACTCAGCGACTTTTATCAAGACAATCCCTCCTATATCCAGGATATCCAGAATTGGATTCAGTTTGAGATTTCGGAAAGGCTGAAAGCCAACCCCAGCACCTATTTTGACAATTACCCTGAACTCCTTCGCAATTCCTTTCATCCGGAAAATTTTTATCTGACACCAAGGGGGATTGTCATTTACTACCAGCAGTACGATATTGCCCCCTATTCCAGCGGCATACCGGAATTCCTGCTGCCATTTTCTTAACAGCTTACGGATAATCTCCGGAGAACTTCCGGAAGCCATGGCAATTCCATCTGCCTGTTGCTTAACCAGGTCCCCAGTGCTATAATTACATGACAGCGGGACGTTCAGTCCCAAAATCACTATACAGGAGGACCTGCCATGAATTTCACTTATCATCCAAATCAGATTGCCCTATATGATGAACAGGATAAACTGCTGGCTGAGGTAACATTTCCGGACACTGCTGATGGCGCAGCAGATATCAACCACACCTTTGTGGACGACTCTCTCCGCGGCCAGGGAATCGCCGGCAAACTGATGGAAGCACTGGCAGAGCATCTGCGCTCCCAGGACAAGAAAGCTGTTCTGACCTGTTCCTATGCTGTCAGATGGTTTGAAAAGCATCCGGAATACAAGGATTTAATCAAATAGCCCTTCATCCCTGCTGCCCTCTCCCATAGGGGCACATCAAAATCAAGCAATTAAAAAAACGGCATTGTTTTTTGTCTCTGCCGTTTTTTGATTGCACGTTATTCTTTATCATGTTCAGAAGCCGTCTCTAACTGCACACCGCCTCAAACCGCATGCGCTGCCTGATTTCCGGATACTTTACCCTGTCCACCTCAGAGAAAAACATTTCTGCCGGTCTGGCAAAGGTTCTGAACTCTCCGTACAGCGCCTGATAGATGACCAGAAGTTCTCCTGTCTCAGTATGGTGGGCCATATCCCTGACAACATAAAGGTAACGGTTGGTTTTCTTTTCCCCGGCAGATAAGGTCTCCCGCTTAAAATGCCTGACAATTGTGCCGGGGCCAATTCCTGTGTGTTCATTCTGCTTATTCATCCCTGTTCTCCTGTCATATATTATTGTTCTTTACTGCGGTCCCTTGTCAAATCATAGCTTTCTCCTATCATCCGCCTGATGTCCTCCTCCGGGACACTGCCATCCAGTATGACTGTATTCCAGTGCTTCTTATTCAAATGATATCCCGGACGCACACCGGAATATGCCTTGCGCCAGAACTCAATCCACTCAGGCGCGCATTTCAGATTAATGCAGACCTGACCCTCCCTTCTGTATATCCAGGCAAATACCCGCTTGTTGGACCGGTGGCGTATAACAGTCCACTCATGGTCCCGGAAGGGGTAGTCTTCATATACGTCTTTATAGGTAAGACAGTATGTAATCAAATCTTTTTTTGTTCTCATTTTCTCCTGCTCCTTAACCAATCATCCAGCCTCTCCCAGCCCTACATTCCTAAATTATATCAGATATAGATCTATAAAACCATACTCTGAAACACGGAGCGCAGAAATGGCCTCCTTCCTCCATTTCCGCGCACCGCATGTCCCAATCCTAATACCACCGCACCATAGGCAGCTCATTGTTTGCGCCCTTGCTCACCAGTATCTGGTGAAGGTCAATGACTCCATTGTGGAAGGTAGCTGCGCAGGAGCACAGATACAAATCCCACATCCGGACAAATTCCTCATCAAACATGTCCTTTATTTCCGATTCATGTTCCTTGAAATTCTTTTCCCAGCACAGCAATGTCCTGTTGTAATGGTTTCTCAGGTTCTCCACATCCAGGATATGGAAATCATGTTCTGCCATCAGGGAAATAATTTCCCTGAGGCTGGGAATAACCCCGCCCGGAAAGATATATTTCTTAATCCAGGGGTCACCTGCATGTTCCTTCTGGCTGCTGATGAAATGAAGGAGAAATACACCGCCCGGATTCAGCACCTTGTCCACGCAGTCCATAAACCTGCCGTAGTTTTCCCTGCCCACATGCTCCACCATTCCCACGCTGACCACGCGGTCAAATTTCATGCCGCTTTTCGGCAAATCCCTGTAATCCATGAGCTGCACATTTAGAAGATGCTCCAGTCCTTCCTCTTCTATGCGCTTTTTAAAGCCCTCATACTGCTCCGTACTCAGGGTGATGCCGGTTCCTCTGACTCCGTATTCCTTAGCGGCCCTGATTAGCAGAAATCCCCAGCCGCAGCCCACATCCAGAAGGCTCATGCCCTGTTTCAGCGCCAGCTTCTTCAGAATATAGTCCGTCTTGTTCACCTGGGCCTCATAGAGGCAATCATGTTCCGTCTTAAAATATCCGCAGGAATAATTCATGGTTTCGTCCAGCCACAGCTTATAAAAATCATTGCCGATATCATAGTGGGAAGAAACCTCCATCTGCTGGTTCTTCCTGGAATTAGAGGGATGAAGAAGTTTCCTCAGATGCAGGCTGTTCACGGAAAAACGGTCCATCTGCCCCAGGAAATGGTCCAGGGCCTCATACAGATTCCCCTCCACCTCCAGTTTGCCCTTCATATAGGCTTCTCCCAAGGCCAGGGAGGTGCTGTCCATCAGCTTCTTCACCGGTATGGTTTCCCTGATATCAACGGCAAACATGGGATTGCCGTGGCCTACCCGGTCTTCATGGTCCTTCCATTTTACCAAAAAGGGATAATCTGTAAATCGGTTCAGAAATTGAACCATTGCCTTCTCTTCTAACATACTGGTATCACACATCCTTTCTTCCAGTATTATCCCCTTCTGGAAACAGAATATACAAAACCCCGGGGAGCCTAAGCCCTCCGGGGTCCATATTTATCTATCAAATATTCAATTCTGACTTAGATTAGTCGTTGCCGTACAGTGTAACCAGCTTCTCTAAGTAAGCGTAGCGCTCCTTAGCTTCTGCCTCGTTACGTGCAAACAGCTCAGCTGCTCTCTCAGGATTCTTCATAGCCAGGGACATGTAACGAACCTCGCCCTTTAAGAAGTCCTGATAGGTCTCAAGCTTAGGAGCCTTGGAATCCAGACTGAACTTCTTCTCAGCTGCAGGATTGTAACGGAAGTTGTTCCAGTAACCGCACTCTACAGCCAGCTTCTCCTCTGTCTGAGCCTTGTCCATGCCCTTCTTGATACCATGGTTGATACATGGAGCGTATGCAATAATCAGGGATGGTCCCGGATAAGCCTCTGCCTCGGCAATTGCCTTAACAGTCTGAGCCATATCAGCGCCCATACAAATCTGTGCAACATACACATAACCATAGCTCATTGCAATGCTGGCCAGGTCTTTCTTCTTAACATCCTTGCCGCCTGCAGCGAACTGTGCAACAGCACCTGTCTTGGTAGCCTTGGAAGACTGGCCGCCTGTATTGGAGTAAACCTCAGTATCGTATACCATGATGTTGATGTCCTTACCGGATGCCAGCACGTGGTCTACACCGCCGAAGCCGATATCGTAAGCCCATCCGTCACCGCCGAATACCCACTGGGACTTCTTAGCCAGGAAATCTTTATTCTTAACAATATCTCTGCAAACATCGCAGTCAACGCCGTCCAGAACTGCAACCAGCTTATCGGTAGCAGTGCCGTTGAGAGCGCCGATGCCAAAGGTATCAAGCCATTCCTTGCAGGCAGCCTTCATCTCGTCGGTAGCCTTCTCGTTAGCCATTACGCTCTCAACCTTAGCCTTTAAGCCGTCTCTGATTGCGTTCTGAGCCAGTAACATACCGTAACCGAACTCAGCGTTATCCTCGAACAGGGAGTTGTCCCATGCAGGACCCTGGCCCTTGGCATTAACGGTGTAAGGTGTAGATGGTGAGGAGTTGCCCCAGATAGAGGAGCATCCTGTTGCGTTGGCAATATACATCCTGTCGCCGAACAGCTGGGTAATCAGTTTTGCATAAGGAGTCTCGCCGCATCCTGCGCAAGCGCCGGAGAATTCAAGCAGAGGCTGTCTGAACTGGCTGCCCTTAACGGTGTTCTCTTTGAACTTAGCCAGAACTTCTTCCTTGATAGGCAGGGACTGACCAAAGTCAAAGATAGCCTGCTCGCCAAGGTTAGCTTCAAGGCTTTCCATAACCAGAGCCTTGTTGCCCTTCATGCCTGGGCATACATTTGCACAGGAGCCGCATCCCGTACAATCCAGGGCAGAGATGGTCATGGCAAACTTGTAGCCGGCCATACCTGTCATATCCTTCATCTTCATGTCTGCAGGTGCCTTGGCAGCCTCGTCGGCAGTCATGGCAACCGGACGGATTACAGCGTGAGGACATACATATGCACAGAAGTTACACTGGATACAGTTGTCCGGATTCCATACAGGAACCTTAACAGCAATACCGCGCTTCTCGTATGCGGAGGAACCGGATGGTGTGGAACCGTCTGCGTACTCTGTAAATGCGGATACAGGCAGGGAATTTCCTTCCTGAGCGCTTACCTTTGTCTGAATGTTGTTAACAAAGTCAACTACATCCTTTCTTCCCTGGGTTACAACTGCATAGTCAAGACCCTCGTCTTCGCAGTTCTTCCAGCTGTCCGGAACCTCTACCTTGTGCATGCCCTTAGCGCCTGCATCGATAGCAGCCCAGTTCTTCTGAACAACATCCTCGCCCTTGCGGCCGTAGGTTGCCTTTGCAGCAGCCTTCATCAGCTCATTTGCCTTCTCAGCAGGGATGATGCCGGTCAGCTCGAAGAATGCGGACTGAAGAATGGTGTTGATACGTGTTGGGCCCATGCCGGTCTCAATACCAATCTTAACACCGTCGATGGTGTAGAAGTTGATGTTGTGGTCAGCGATGAACTTCTTAACCTGTCCTGGCAGATGCTTCTCAAGTCCTTCCATATCCCATGGGCAGTTCAACAGGAATGTACCGCCGTCAACCAGCTCCTGAACCATGTTGTACTTGCGTACATATGCAGGATTGTGGCAGGCAACGAAGTTAGCTGTACGGATTAAATAGGTGGACTTGATTGGGCTGTGTCCGAAACGCAGGTGGGACATGGTAACGCCGCCTGACTTCTTGGAGTCATAATCAAAGTATGCCTGTGCGTACATGTCTGTATTGTCACCGATAATCTTGATGGAGTTCTTGTTTGCACCAACCGTACCGTCAGCGCCCAGACCCCAGAACTTACAGTTTGTGGTTCCCTCAGGAGTGGTAACTAAAGGAGCGCCAATCTCTAAGGACAGGTTTGTAACGTCATCCACGATACCAACGGTAAACGGAGACTTGGTTGTGTTCTCGTAAACAGCTACAATCTGAGCAGGTGTGGTATCCTTGGAACCCAAGCCGTAACGTCCGGTCAGAATCTTAACCTGGTCAAACTTGCTTCCCTTAAGAGCAGCAACAACATCCAGGTACAGAGGCTCGCCGATGGCGCCTGGCTCTTTTGTTCTGTCTAATACGGAAATAACCTTAACGGTATCCGGAATAGCGTCAATCAGGGCCTGTACACAGAATGGCCTGTACAGACGAACCTTAACAACACCAACCTTCTGTCCCTGCTTTACCATGTAGTCAATGGTCTCCTCGATGGTGTCATTGACAGAACCCATGGAGATGATGATATGCTCAGCATCAGCAGCGCCGTAGTAGTTGAACAGCTTATAGTCAGTGCCAATCTTGGCATTAACCTTGTCCATATATTCCTGAACAATTGCAGGAAGAGCGTCATAGTATGGGTTGCAGGCTTCTCTTGCCTGGAAGAAGATGTCCGGATTCTGAGCGGAACCTCTCTGGCACGGATGATTTGGATTCAGTGCATGCTTGCGGAAAGCATCTACTGCGTCCATGTCAACCATTTCCTTTAAGTCCTCGTAATCCCAGGTCTCAATCTTCTGAATCTCATGGGATGTACGGAAACCGTCAAAGAAGTTGATGAATGGAACCTTGCCCTTGATGGATGCCATATGCGCAACAACAGTCAGGTCCATAACTTCCTGGACGCTGGACTCGCACAGCATGGCGCATCCGGTCTGGCGGCATGCGTAAACGTCGGAGTGGTCACCGAAAATAGATAATGCATGGCTTGCAAGAGCACGTGCAGATACATTGAATACGCCTGGCAGCTGCTCGCCTGCAATTTTATAAAGATTAGGAATCATCAGCAGAAGACCCTGTGATGCTGTGTAGGTGGTGGTCAGAGCACCTGCTGCCAGAGAACCATGTACAGCGCCTGCTGCACCAGCCTCAGACTGCATCTCTGTAATCTGCACTTCACGACCGAAGATATTGGTTCTTCCGTCAGTTGCCCATTCGTCTGTGGCTTCAGCCATAGGTGAGGATGGGGTAATCGGATAAATAGCCGCTACATCAGTAAATGCATATGACGCATGTGCTGCTGCATGGTTACCATCCATGGTTTTCATTTTTCTTGCCATTTTGATTTCCTCCTACAAATAGTGAATATGTAATGGTATACATGTAAGTCTGCCCCGGACCCTGGCATGTCATAAACACGCTTCGACCCTATGCAGACTGACCTGTCTACTATTATAGCAATTATTTAACAAATTGCAAATGCTTAATCGAAATTACGGCAAAAAATACAATGTCAATTTTCAAAAATATATAAAGTGCAACAAAAAAAGAGAAACCCTTGTTTAAGGTTCCTCTTCTTTTATCTGCTCATTTTATTCCGGTTTCAGCGGTGCAATCACCGGATTATCCCCGCCCGGCCCTGCTGCCGCAGTCTCGGAGGGCTGGGGCGCCTGGGTGGGATTAGGTGCTGCTGCAGGCGCCGTGGTGGGCGCTGCCGGCTGGGTCACTGTGCCTGGTCCGTTCTCCTGGGAACCGCTCCCGGAAGGTATGGCCGCCGTCTCATCTCCCGGAATATAGCCGTCCGGCATTCCGTCAATGATTGGCGTTGTGGTTTCTGTGGAAAGGGTGGTTTCCTCAGGCGCCAGCACCACGCCGGTGGTATTGCGGCGGATAACAGGGGCATGGCCCTTGTATGTGGTCTTATGGTCCTGCTCCCTGGAAATTTCCTTTCCATCCTTATATACTACCTTGTAAGTAATCCACCTGCTTCCCTTGCTGCCTGCGCTCTTCTGAATCTCAACTCCCGGCTCAAGGGTCTGGTCCTCCTCATAGGTAGGCGCCGGCGGGTCCAGCTCCTCCACTTTCTCGGATACCAAATCCAGCTTTGTTCCCTCCTCCAGAATGGGGATTCCGTAGATGGAAACCGTCATTTTCTGGTCAGCGTAGCTGGCCTTGATGCCGATAGAGGTACTGGATGTGTTCCTGAATCGGAAATCAGGCTGTTCCCAGCTCACCGTGGCATCCTGGCCCGGTGTGATATAGTTGGGTTCAAAGGTATGTGAACGCCGGAAGGTAATGCTCTCCTCTCCCAGGCCCGACCGGTAAACGGCATTGTACAGGGTGGTGGATACCTGGCATACGCCTCCGCCGATTTCCTGTACCACTTCCCCGTTGTTATAGGCTGCCGCTCCCTGGTACCCCTTTGCCTCTGTCCTCTGTCCCACTGCGCTGTTAAAGGAGAATTCCTCTCCCGGATGCACCACTGTGCCGTTCAGTGCCTCCGCAGCCAGCCTGATGTTGGTGTTTCGGGCCTTGTTGGCTGTTGTCTTGGTGGTAAAGGTGCTGATGGTTTTATACTTTTCCTTGGCAGCCGCCGCACTGATATCCGGCGCTGTCTCGCTTCCCGCAGCTGTGATGGAGGCATCGAACTTCTTGTCCTGCAGTGCTTTCAGTATGTCTGCCGCCAGCTTTTCCTGGTCAATGGCAAAACCATTCTCTTCCCCTGCAAACACAAAGGCGCCCTTTTCCTTGTCATAGCTGTCAATGGAACCGTTTTTGGCTTTTTTATTCCATTTGGCCGCGCAGCTTTCCGCCTCCTTGGCAGCAGCTTCCTCCAGCCCGTCCATGCTCAGTGTATAACTTTCAGCCGGTTCTCCGCTGTAGATTTCATCCAGCAGCGCATCCACCTTTTCCGCCGCAAGGTTCGTTACCTCGTATGTATCCCCGTCATAAGTAACCGTCATGCTCCATGGGTATTCCTTCAGGATTGCATTTCTGGCCTGGTTCTTGGACATACCGGTGATGGTGATTCCGTCTACCTTGACTTCCTTCATGATTTCCGTCTCAGTCGTTTCTTCCGTGGTATTATCCGGTTCGCTTCCCCCGGCTCCCCTGAACTTCATGGCCAGTGATACGCACGCAATTAAGATAATAAGGATGACGCCGGCTATGGCTATCTTCTTATAATCCGGCCCCTTCTTCCTTCTGTGAGGGCTGTTGCGTCTGGCTGTCTGGGCCGCATTCATCCTGCCGGCCTGTCCGGAACGGTAGGAATAAGAACTCCTTGAACCGCTTCCTGACGAACTGCTTCTGCCTGTGTTTCTGGACGTTCCCCGTCCCGTGCCTTTATCTGAACCCCTGCCCCGGCTTCTGCCTGCTGAGGAACTTCTTCTGCTCTGATTGTTCTCTAACTGATTCATTCTGTTCACCTGTCATCTCTGCCTATGGATTTATTCACAGATTGTAGTATAACATACTTTATGTAAAATGGAACCGTCTTTTTTGTTTTTTTCAGCCCAATTTTACTTATTGTGAATTTCATGTTACTATATATAAAGTAAGTATTATTAAATTATTAAAAATCAATTACAAGCCTTTTCAAGGTTTTTACATCCTATGATTCGGAGGTCACATCATGTCTTTTGTTGATTTACACGTCCACTCAAATGCATCCGACGGCACCCTGCCGCCGGAACAGGTGGCGCGCCTGGCCCATGAGGCCGGACTCTCTGCCATTGCGCTGACGGACCACGACACCACGGCCGGAGTTGCCAAAGCCATGGACGCAGGTAAGGAACTGGGGCTGGAAGTGGTGCCGGGCATCGAGGTGTCCAGCAGCTTTAGGGACCATGAAATCCATATTCTCGGACTTTTCGCGGACACGGCTTCCCCCTCCCTTCAGGCTGCCCTGAAGGAATTCCGCCTGCGCCGGGACCAGCGAAACCGGGAAATGCTGGAACGATTTGACGCCCACGGCATCCGCCTTACCGCCGAAGAACTGTGCGCAGGGAACCCCGACACGGTCATCACCAGGGCTCATGTGGCAAGGGCCCTTCTGGCAAAGGGTCTGGGCCCTGATTTGGACCATATTTTTAAAAAATATCTGAAATACGGAGGCCCCTACTGCCCTCCAAAAGAATTCCTTCCCCCGGAGGCAGTCATGGAAGCCCTGCTGGACAGCCATGCATTTGTGGCCCTTGCCCATCCCTTCCAATACAAACTGGGGGACAGGGCCACAGATGAACTTATCGCCTACCTGGCCGGTCTGGGCATGAAGGGCCTGGAGGTATACCATTCCTCCCACAACCGCCTGGAAAGCGCCAAGCTCCAGGTAATGGCCGCACGGCACGGTCTGCTTCCCACAGGCGGTTCCGATTTTCATGGAAGCAATAAACCAGATATTTCCATAGGGACAGGCCGGGGCGGCCTGCGGGTATCCTCCCTGCTGTTAGATGCGATAAAAAACACCCTTTAAACCCTGTATTTTTATGAAAAATCATAATTGCCCTTCCCCCGCCCTTCTGTTATAATCATATATGTTAAAAAATTAACCAGCCTTTTCCATTTCAGGAAAAAGCATACAAACACAGGAGGATATGCCATGAAGATTCAGAATATCACAGACGTAGAAAAGTTTTTCTCTGTCATTGACCAGTGCAAGGGAACTGTGGAGCTTGTATCTCCGGAAGGCGACCGCATCAATCTGAAGTCCAAATTAGCCCAGTATCTGTCTATGGCCACCATCTTCTCCAACGGATATATCAAGGAATTAGACCTGGTTGCTCATGAGAAGGAAGACATCGAGCGTTTAATCAAATATATGTATCAGGGAGAATAAGCCTAAGACAAAAGCCTGGAATGACAGGCAGGCGTTACAGCCAAGAGCAAAGCCCGGAACCGCATGGCGGCAGGTTCCGGGCTGTTTTGTTTTTCTGTATTAATATTGTTTTCTGTGTTAATATTATCATCCGGTCCTCTGACCCTATCCGCTTTTAATCCCGCTTCTCCCGGTCCGCATCCTCCTCACAGGCAGGGCCGCATCCTGACTCACAGGCAGGTATTTCCCCGCCCTTCTTACCAAGACGTCCGTTGACCCCGTCCCTCAAAAGGGCATACAGCACGGAGCACAGCGGAATAAATATAAGCATTCCCACAATACCCATCATACTTCCGCCCACAGTCACGGCTACCAGCACCCATATGGACGGGAGTCCCACTGAATTTCCCACCACATAGGGGTATATCAGGTTTCCCTCAATCTGCTGCAGCACAAAGAAGGTAATGGTGAAAATCAGGGCGTCCATGGGATTTACCATAAGCATCAGAAATACGCCCACTGCCAGTCCCACAAACGCACCGAAAATAGGAATCAGGGCCGTAAAAGCAATGAGTACCCCAATCAGCAGACCATAAGGCAGACGTATGAGGGTCAGCGCCACAAAAAACATGGTTCCCAGTATCACAGCCTCCACACACTGTCCTGTAAGAAAATTGGAAAAGGTGCGCTCTGTAAGGGCCGTGATATCCAGAATCCGCCCCACAACCGGTTCCGGCAGAAATGCCTCCAGCACCTTCTTCATCTGCCTGCTCAGAGTTTCCTTCTGCAAAAGAATATAGATTGCAAAGATAAAACCAATCAGGAAGGAGGATACGCCGCTGACAATGGACACAGCTGCCGAAAAAGTGGTATTCAGCATGGTACCTGCCCCGTTCTTTAAAAATGCAACCATGTTCTGGAACACTTCCTGCCAGTCCACTTCCATCTGGTTCATATATTCCAGTATCTGGGGATTGCTGGCAAAGATGCGTTCCGCCTCATCCCGTACCCCTGCAAAGAATACGGGGATGCTGCTCTGGAGATTCAAAAACGTCTTAACCAGCTGAGGCGCCACCACAAAAATGACCAGGAACAGGCCGCCAGTGACCAGTAAAATAGTCACCACCAGGCTGACAGGCCGCCTCAGCCTGCTGCCCTCTCCAAATACAGTCAGATGCCTCTCAATATTGCGCATGGGCACGTTTAAGATGAAGGCTATGGCCGCCCCCAGAATAAAAGGCCAGGCAATGTGCATCAATCCGGCTGCCACATCGAGCAGCCGCCTGTAATTGATACCCGCCACCACAACCACCACGGTAAAGACAATCAGTCCTCTGATTTTTTTAATTGTATCGCGATTTAATTCCATTATACCATCCTTTATATGTCTGTCTCTTCCAGGAACGCCGCCTCAATGGCTGCCCGCTCCGCCCGGAAGGTCCCCTGGGCCATAAGGCTGCTGCCTCCGCCCCTGCCGTTCAGACGGCTGTTCAGGGCTTTGCTGAGCGCCCGCATATCCATCCTGCTGCTGCCAAGGGCATAGTGATATTCCCCCTCCCTGTCGTTTCCGGAACAGACAGCAGCCACTCCCGCCTTGTTCTGTTCGTAGAGAAGGGTGGCATACTGGCGGACCTGGACCGGGTTTAAATCCTCCTCAAATACAATCAGGGGGTCTGTGCTCTCCCGGAACTGCGCTGCCTTCAGCGCCATCAGGCTGCTTCCCAGCTTTCCAATCCGGAACTCCCTGTCCTGGCTGTCGTTTTTAAGCTTCTCCACTGCATCCGGCACCTGGACCAGCTTGGCTGACAGCAGGTTGGAAATCCTGATTTCATCCTTCAGCCTGTCCCTGTAATCCAGCAGGGCCCTGCGGCCGCAAAGCATGGACAGGCGCACGCCGCCCTTGTAATGAATCATGGTCCTTATCTTAATGATGCCCACTTCTCCGGTGTTTTCTACATGTGTGCCGCAGCAGGCGCACACATCCCCGCCCGGCACCTCCACAATCCGCACCAGACCGGACAGCTCTTTCTTGCTTCTGTACTCCATAGTCCTGAGCTCGTCCCCAGTGGGATAAAGCACCTTTACAGGAACATTGGCATAAACCAGCTCATTGGCCTCGTCTTCCAGACGGTCCAGGTCCTCCGGCTCAAGAATGCCGTTAAAGTCCACTGTCACTTCCTCGGCTCCCATGTGGAAGCCTACATTATCGTAGCCAAAGCGCCTGTGCACCAGCCCGGACAGAATATGCTCCCCTGTGTGCAGCTGCATGTTGTCGTACCGGCGCTGCCAGTCGATTATCCCTTCTGCCAGGGTTCCCTCTTCTATGGGCTGCGCCAGTTCATGAATCACCTGGTCCCCCTTTTCATGGACGGACAGAACGGGAATCCCGTTTAAGGTTCCTGTATCATAGGGCTGTCCCCCTCCCTCCGGATAAAAACCAGTCTGGTTCAGAGTCGCAAGCCAGGTTCCCTTCCCGCTTTCCTCACAGTGTTCCACGGTACACATAAACGATTTTACATAGGGTATCTGGTAATATAATCTGCTTTTGTCCATTCTCAAAGCCTCTTTTCATTTTCATCTGCTGTCCCGGCCCGTGTCTTCCTTCCCTTGTCCGGAACCGGCGCGCGCAGTATCGCGTCCGCGGCACGGCCCCTGGCCTTATCATGCCTGCGTTGCAGCGCCTGCCGACATTATACTATATATACCATCCTTGTACCAACAAAAATTTTCTAAATTTTATCAAATTGTGGAAACATGAGCAAGCAGGGCCTCATATGATACAGTGTAATTAAACTTTATATGGAGGAACTAACATGAGTGATGTAGCAGCAACAAACTGCGGTTGTGACTGTGGATGTGGATGTGGAACAGGAGGCAGCGGATGCGGATGCAATATCATCTGGCTTATCCTGATTCTGTGCTGCTGTGGAGGCGGCGGTGGCTTCGGACATAGCGACTGCGGCGGCGGTTGTGGCTGTGGATGCAGCTGTGGAGGCGGATGCGGAGACTTTATCTGGCTCATCTTAATCCTGTGCTGCTGCGGCGGCGGTGGCGGCGGCTTCTGCTGCTAATTCCCACCTCTAAGAAATCCTTCACCAAAGAATCAAAGGAACAGGGAGTGCTTCATCACTCCCTGTTTTTTCTTGCAGGGAAGCCGGGCTTATTTGCCGGCCTCGCCTGCCTCCCCGGGTGAAAACGGACTTTTTGTGCCCCGGTTCTTTCCTCCATACCCCTTTCTTCCCTGTCTCTGTTTTAAGCACTCCTCATCTATTTCATATACTGCATTTCCATCTATAATCAAACGGCTGTACATGGATTTCACTCTCCTTCCATACTTATAATATATGCAGTGTCCATGCTTTGGCTCATTGCACCGGAAAATAAGTGGCATGTAACAGGCCCCTTCCGCATAAATTGGAATCAAAGAAAGAAAAGGCTGGTGGAAATACATGAATCCATCTGATGACTATAAACTGACCGACCTGGACTATCTCATAGGCGACCACCATCTGCAGATGATTAAGGCCTCCCTGCCCTACCTGGGCGTACCTGAGCAAAAGGCCATCTCCCTGTTTGTCAAGGCTCAGGAGCTGCGAAAGACAGTGGAACTCTTTGAGACAGAGGAGGTAGCGTCCATGGGCATCTGCTCCCTGGAGCGTCCTCAGGGAAACGGTTCCCTGCGGGACCTGCTGAAGGCCATCCGTCCATATGGAAATCCCATGGAACAGGATATGATTGACATGGCCGAAACCCTGATGGAAGGCCAGACTCCCATGGAACAGCTGCGCAGGTTCCTGACGCCGGAGCAGCAATCCCGTTTTGAAACCATGGAAATGATAGTCACTGCCATGCAGGCCATGGCCTAGTACGGCTCATCACTGAAACCCACTACAGAAAGGACTACATAATTATGGATAACAGCTGGAAACAGGACCCCAGGCTCAAGGCCATGAACAAAGATAAGCTGGCCATGCTCACTGAATTTGCGGAACGGATTGAGCACTCAGACAAGAGCAACATGATGGAGGCATTCATGGCCATCAACATGGAGGCCAGACAAAAAGGCGTACAGTTTAACGACAGGGAGACAGACTTATTAGTCAACATCCTCAGCGCCAGAATGCCTCCCTCTGAGAAAAAGAAAATTGATTTGTTGAAAATGCTTTCCAAAAAAATGGCAGGGCCGCGCTGATGCGCCCCTGCCTCTGCCTTATGGAAATTTCCATTATTTTAACCGTTCCATATCCGGGGCAATAACAATCTTAGTGCGCTCTGTGGCTGACTGTACCAGCTCCTTCGCCCTTTCCTGAGGCAGGCGGATACAGCCTGCGGAGCCGTTGTCCCGGGTTGCGGTAAAGCAATGAAGGAAAATAGCCGACCCCTTCCCTGGCTCGCAAGCTTCATTATAATCCAATGCCAGGGCATAATTATAGTAAGGGGAGGAAGCCGCCATGTTCTCTGCGGAATTCCAGTTCTTTGCAACCTGTGATGTATTGACCAGTTTGTTATAATACGGGCTGGCTGAATCATCCACCCAGTAATCGCCTTTCGTGATTTTATGGTAGGGAAGGGTGCTTCCCGGATTTTCCTTAAGACCAAAGGCCATGGTAAATCCGTATGTACCGGCAGGCGTGCTTCCATCTCCCTCAGCCTTCTGGTCTGTAATGCCGTTCCTGCCTGCGATACCGGCTTCCTTCCAGGCCATCTCCCAGTCTTCCCCTGACTTCTTATAATAATAGACATCTGCGCTGCATCCGCCGGTGCCCACTACCACCACCAGCTGGTCCGCATCCTTTGCCCCTTCCAGGTTCATGGGCTGTATGACTCCGTTCACCACTGCCGCCTTTGCCTCTGCTTCCTTTGTCTCCTCCGGCTCTGCTTCTGAAACAGCCTGTACTCCCGGCCCGCGGTCCGCCGGATTCAAAGCTGCCCCGGCTCCTGTGCCGCCCGCTGCAGCCAGGGCCGTAAGGCTGCCCGCAGCCGCCATAACTCCTGCCAGTACCAGCGCTGCCGCAGCCCTGCCTGTCTTTCCGTATATTCCGTTCTTTCTATATTCCCTGCTGTCTCCGCCTATTCCGCTCCTATGTCTCATCACTGCACCTCAATCTCATGTTTTATCCATTTCCTATTATAACCTGCAATAACAGCAAATGTTATTTCTTTTTTCTTACATTTCCCGGAACAGACAGCTGAATGGCCGCTGCCGCTGCCCCCATATATCCCATGCTTAATCCATTCACAGCCCATTCATAACCATGCGCAAAAACGCCTGCCCAGCCCATGGTGAATGGCTGTGCAGGCATTCTGTCATCCCCCGGAAATAAGGGAATTCTGTTTATTTACACACAATATTGATAATCTTTCCAGGCACATAGATTTCCTTTACCACATTGCCTGTCAGCTTTTCCTTAACAGCTTCCCTGCCTGCGGCAATGGCCTCTTCCTTGGAGCTGTCCGCACTGATGCTGATGACAGCGCGGGTCTTTCCGTTAATCTGGACAGCCACTTCAATCTCATCGTCCTTCATGGCTTCCTCATCGCATTCCGGCCACTGTGCATGGAACACGCTGTCGGTACCGCCTAACTGCTGCCACAGCTCCTCTCCGATATGGGGAGCAAACGGCGCCAGGAGAATCACGAATGTCTTAAGAGTCTCCCTGTCGATTCCGCCTTCCTTCCTGGCCAGCTCAATCAGCTTATTGTTGTACTCCATGAAACCGGAAATCACGGTGTTGAGACTGAACTGGTTGAAGCGGTATTCAATGTCATATACCAGCTTGTGGCGCAGCTTTATCATTTCCTTGGACGCCTTTACATCCTTGTCCCTGTTGTCCATTACCAGGTTCCAGAAACGGTTCAGGAAACGGGATACGCCCTCAATGCCCCGGTCATCCCACTCTGCATCCAGCTCCGGCGGTCCCACAAACAGCTCATAAAGACGCAGGGAGTCACAGCCGTAGTCTCTCACCAAATCATCGGGAGACACCACGTTGCCCTTGGATTTGCTCATCTTGATGCCGTTCTTTCCTGTAATCATGCCCTGGTTGAACAGCTTCTTGAAAGGCTCGTCAAAATCAATGGCGCCGATATCGCACAGGAACTTGGTGTAGAAACGTGAGTAAAGCAGATGGAGCACCGCGTGCTCCACGCCGCCGATATACATATCCACCGGAAGGTACTTGTCCGCCTTTTCCCTGGATACCAGTTCTTCCTTGTTGTGGCTGTCCACATAGCGCAGGAAGTACCAGGAAGAACCAGCCCACTGAGGCATGGTATTTGTCTCCCTCTTGGCCGGAGCGCCGCAGACCGGACAGGTGGTGTTTACCCATTCGTCAATACCGGCCAGAGGTGATTCGCCGGTTCCCGTAGGCTGATAGCTCTCCACCTCAGGAAGCCTTAAGGGCAGCTGGTCCTCAGGCACAGGCACGCAGCCGCACTTGGGGCAGTGAATGATGGGGATGGGCTCGCCCCAGTAACGCTGCCGTGAGAATACCCAGTCCCTCAGCTTATAATTGACTGTCTTGTGGCCAAATCCCTTTTCCTCTATCATGTGGGGTGCTTCCTTTTTAAGGACAGCTGACTCCATTCCGTTCCAGTCCCCGGAATTAATCATGATGCCGCTGGCCTCGGTATATGCCTCGGTCATGTTCTCGATTTCCCTGCCGTCCTTTGCAATTACCTGTACAATGGGCAGGCCGAACTTTTTGGCAAACTCAAAGTCCCTGTCATCGTGGGCAGGCACGCACATGATGGCGCCTGTACCGTAATCAGCCAGTACGTAATCGGACAGCCAGATAGGCGTCTTTGCACCATTCAGCGGGTTGACGGCATAGCTTCCGGTAAACACGCCGGTCTTATCCTTGGCCTGCATACGGTCCACATTGGAGCGCATGGAAGAATCAAAAATATATTTTTCCACTGCTTCCCTTGTCTCATCGGTTGCCAGACTCCTGGCCAGGGCGTGCTCCGGCGCCAGCACCATGAAGGTGGCACCGTAGAGGGTATCCGGCCTGGTGGTGTATACCGTAATCTTCTCATCACGTCCGTCAATAGGGAAATCCACCTCGGCTCCGTAGGATTTGCCAATCCAGTCAGTCTGCATCTTCTTGACCTTCTCAGGCCAGTCCAGCTTATCCAGGTCATTTAACAGGCGCTCAGCGTAAGCCGTAATCTTAAGCATCCACTGGCGCAGGTTCTTCTTGGTAACCGTGGTGCCGCAGCGCTCGCAGCAGCCATTGACCACTTCCTCGTTTGCCAGACCGGTCTTACAGGAGGGACACCAGTTAATGGGGAATTCCTTCTCATAGGCCAGGCCTTTTTTGAACATCTGTACAAAAATCCACTGGGTCCACTTGTAAAAATCCGGGTCCGTGGTGTTCACTTCCATATCCCAGTCATAAATCGCAGCAATCTGCTTAATCTGACGCTTGATATTCTTAATGTTTGCCTCTGTGGACTTAGCCGGATGGACGCCCATCTTGATTGCATAATTCTCAGCAGGAAGGCCGAATGCATCCCATCCCATGGGGTGGATGACATATTTGCCCTTTAACAGCTGATACCGGCTCCAGACATCTGAAATCACATATCCTCTCCAGTGTCCTACGTGAAGGCCGCTGCCTGAAGGGTATGGAAACATATCCAGACAGTAATACTTTTCCTTCCTGCCATCGTTCACATTGATGGGCTTCTCTTCCCAGTTCTCACGCCACTTTTTCTCAATGGCGCTGTGGTTGTACTGTGTTGCCATAATCTCATTCCTCCATTGGTTATCTAAGGGGATGATTCCCCTTTATCCAGACAGCATACCGGCCCCGCGTATTTTCCGGATGA
Source organism: Clostridium sp. 1001271st1 H5 (assembly GCF_005845215.1). Lineage (GTDB taxonomy): Bacteria > Bacillota > Clostridia > Lachnospirales > Lachnospiraceae > Enterocloster. The sequence goes on along the minus strand of NZ_SPHO01000001.1, from coordinate 546,728 downwards.
AATACAAAAGCCCTGCGCCTCTACTGCTAGAGACGCAAGGCTATATATCCCCGCGCGGTACCACTCTGGTTCATGCTGTCTGACGCATGCACTTAATCCTCTTATAACGGTAAGGTCTCCGTCCTGTCCTACTAGTCCCCGGACCCCGGTTTCCGGCGGTCCATCCCCGTTGGGGCAGGCTACTCCAGGGCCAGTTCAACAACCATCCGTCACCGGCTCACACCAGCCGCCGGCTCTCTGCATCCATCCGGTTATCTACTCTTCCCTATCTGCGTATTTGCACTGACTCTTAATTTAACATATTTCCCAGACAGTGTCAACTGTTACCAGACAAAAAATCCCCTGCCGCAATCTCTGACCAGGCGGCCTTATAGGCTGTCTTGGAACGCTTTGTCTCCCTGGAACGTCTGGTTGGCCTGGCTGCCCTGGCCCATTTGGCCGGCGTCTCACGGCGGGAAGGCTTTGCCGGTCCCCCGATTCGGGCCTGGTCCGTAAACATGACGCAGTATCCGTCCAGGTCCCTGACCCATCCCTTTTCAAACCATCCATACTGGGCGCCCTCAAATCCATATACCGCATCCTCGTAAAGATAGGCCGCCGGTCTGCCGTCAAACAGGTAGATATGTTCCCTGTCACTGTCAATATATGCGGCAGGCATCCCATTTCTGTCATACAATGTCATACTTCCATTCTCCCTATTCATTTTCACTCACTGCACCTGTGTATGCTCACATTGGCTTCATTATACTACCGGGCTGTTTGAGATTCAATGTGTTTCTTAACGGAATTCTAACGGTCCCTTCTCTTGCCATTCCGTTTGTCCTTATGTTAAGCTAAAACATATGTGTTAACATAAATAACGGACAACAGGAGGTAATTTATTGAATCAGAAGCTAAAAGAAAAAATCACAGAATCCTTATCATCTGTGCTGCCCGTTACCTGCATTGTATTAATCCTTGGAATCACCATTGCACCCATTCCCCTGGACCCTCTGATGCTGTTTCTGGCGGGGGCTGCCTTCCTTATTATAGGCATGGGGTTCTTCACCCTTGGGGTGGACATGGCCATGATGCCCATTGGAGAAAAAGTAGGGGCGCAACTGGCCAAGGCAAAGAAGCTTCCGGTCATCGTCATTGCATGCATCATCATCGGGGCCATGGTAACAGTGGCTGAACCGGACCTGCAGGTCCTGGCCAGACAGACACCGGCCGTGCCGGACATGACGCTCATCCTTGCAGTTGCCGCAGGAGTCGGTTTCTTCCTGGCACTTGCATTCCTTCGCTCCCTCTTCGGCTGGAGCCTTTCCCACATCCTTCTGGTCTGCTACATCATTCTCTTCATCCTGGCCTTCTATATTCCGGGTGATTTTCTGGCTGTAGCCTTTGATTCCGGCGGAGTGACAACAGGTCCCATAACGGTCCCCTTCATCATGGCTTTGGGTGTTGGTCTTTCTTCTATCGGCCAGGGGAAAAATGCGGACAGCGACAGCTTTGGACTGGTATCCCTCTGTTCCATTGGTCCCATACTGTCCGTCATGATTCTGGGTCTTTTGTTCCAGTCATCTTCCGGCGCCTATGAGCCCATGACCATTCCTTCCATCAGCAATTCCCAGGACCTGTGGCTGGCTTTCCAGAGCGAACTGCCCGAATATGCAATGGAGGTATTTACGGCCCTGTTCCCCATCCTGGCATTTTTCCTGCTCTTTCAGGTGTTTTTCCTGAAAATGCGCAAACGCCAGGTAGTAAAGATTCTGGTGGGAATGCTGTATTCCTATATCGGGCTGACCCTGTTTCTCACAGGTGTAAACGTGGGCTTCATGCCCGCAGGAAGCTATCTTGGAAAACAGATGGCGTCCCTTCCCTATCGCTGGATACTGGTGCCTGTGGCCATGCTCATCGGTTTTTACATTGTCAAGGCAGAGCCTGCCGTACAGGTACTGAACAAGCAGGTGGCGGATGTAACCGGCGGCAGCATATCCGAGAAGACCATGATGACCGGACTGTCCATCGGCATGGCCCTGTCACTGGGGCTATCCCTGTTCCGGGTCATCACAGGGCTGCCTCTCATGGCCTTCCTTCTTCCCGGCTATGCCCTGGCCCTGGGTCTTTCCTTCGTGGTCCCCCCGGTCTTCACCTCCATTGCCTTTGACTCAGGAGGAGTTGCATCCGGTCCCATGACAGCCACCTTTCTTCTTCCCCTGTGCATGGGCGCCTGCGAAGCCCTGGGCGGCAATATCCTGACCGATGCCTTTGGCATCGTGGCCATGGTAGCCATGACACCTCTCATCATCATCCAGCTCATCGGCCTGTTTTATGAGCTGAAGACCCGCAGGGAAAAAGCTGTCTCCAGACATCCTGTGGTGGATATGAACCAGGAATTTATAAATTTAGAGGAGGAGCCTTATGAGCCATAACAGCATAAAGCTGGCAGCCGCCATCGTAAACCGGGGAGCCGGTAACAGGGCAGCTTCCATATTCCATACATACAACCATGAAATACTGCTGGCAGTCAGGGGACACGGTACAGCCAGCTCGGCCGTCATGGACTGTCTGGGGCTGGATGAGCCTGAAAAGGACCTGGTCCTGGGCCTGTCAACCCAGTCCGGTGCAGACCGTCTGCTCCATGCCCTTGGCAGGGAAATGGAATTCTACAAGCCTGGCCACGGCATCGCGTTCACCCTGTCCCTTACAGGCATCAGTCTCGCCGCCATGGACATCCTGAGCCGGCACAGAGACCAGGATGCCAAAAATAACGATACCGCAGAACACAAGGAGGATATCCCCATGGCAAATGCCCATTCCTATGAATTGATTGCTTCCGTTATCCACACCGACCTGGCCACGCCGGTCATGGAGGCTGCCAGAAAAGCTGGCTGCCAGGGCGGCACCCTGATAAAAGCCAGGGAAATAGGCACCGATGCCAGCAAAAAGCTGTTTGGCCTGACCCTTTCCCAGGAAAAAGCCATACTGCTGATTCTGACTCCCACCGACCTGAGACATCCCATACTAAAGGCCATATGTGAGACCGTGATGAAGGAAACCGGCGAACATGCAGTCGCAATTTCCCTGCCCGTGGATGCAGTGGAGGGACTGTCCAATTGATGATGGCAGAAAAAACCGCTTTCTTTTTAGGATGAATCCTTTATAATAATACTATCAAAGGAAAGCAGGTGCATCGCAATGTACATTGGTGATTTACATATCCACTCCCGCTACTCCAGGGCAACCAGCAAGGAACTTACGCCGGAGCACCTGGACTTATGGGCGGGTAAAAAGGGAATTAACATCCTGGGCACGGGAGACTTCACGCATCCGGCCTGGAGGGCGGAGCTGGCTGAAAAGCTGGAGCCTGCCGAGCCGGGACTTTATATACTTAAAAAGGAATATTCCTTACAGCGCCCGTCCATACCGGGCCAGAGCCGTCCCCGCTTTGTCATCAGCGGGGAAATCAGCTCCATTTACAAGAAAAACGGCCGTGTGCGCAAGGTACACAGCCTTATCCTCCTGCCCAGCCTGGAAGCGGCCGAAGTCCTTTCCAGGCGGCTGGAAGCCATCGGCAACATACATTCGGACGGACGCCCCATCCTTGGGCTGGACTGTCACGACCTTTTGGCCATAACACTGGAGGCATGCCCGGATGCCATCTATGTTCCGGCCCACATCTGGACCCCGCATTTTTCACTGTTCGGGGCATTTTCCGGTTTTGATACCATTGAAGAGTGCTATGAGGAGCTGACGCCCCAGATTCATGCCCTGGAGACAGGACTGTCCTCGGACCCGGCCATGAACTGGAGGCTGTCCGCCCTGGATTCCTTCCAGCTCATCTCCAACTCTGACGCCCACTCCCCTGCCAAGCTGGGCAGGGAGGCCAGCCTTTTTGACATTCCCATGTCCTATGCAGGGCTCTACGGCGCCATACAAAGGGGCGAGGGGCTTAAAGGCACCATTGAATTCTTTCCTGAAGAGGGAAAATATCACTTTGACGGCCACCGCAAATGCCATCTCTGCCTCAGTCCCTCCCAGGCCAGAGCATATAACGGCATATGCCCTGTCTGCGGCAGGAAGCTGACCACGGGAGTGCTGCACCGGATAGAGCAGCTGGCTGACCGGGACGAGGACTTTCTGCTGCCCCAGGGACGTCCCTTTGAGAACCTGGTGCCCCTTGGGGAGGTCATTGCTTCTTCCGTGGGTTCCTCTCCGTCCAGCGTAAAGGTTTCCAGGCAGTATGAGCACCTGCTGGAGGAGCTGGGCAATGAATTTTATATCCTGCGCCAGGCCCCCCTGGAGGACATCCGCCATGTGGCCGGTTCCCTGACAGCAGAGGGCATACGTCATCTCAGGGACGGCAGGGTCCAGTGGAGACCCGGCTATGACGGCGAATACGGGACCATGCGGCTGTTCCAGTCAGCCGAGCTTGACAATGTGGAGGGGCAGCTGTGTATGACCTTTGAGACAGCGGCTCCGGATTTACAGGAAACAGCGGGCCAAATCCAATCCGTTTCAGCGGTCCAGAACCAACCCGGCGCAATAATCCGGGATTTGCAGGATGATATAAACGGACTGCCAAATGCAGACACAGCTTCCTCCCGTGAAACAGCCGTCTCAAGCATACTGACTGTTTCTGCGGCCGCCCCTGTGCTGAACCAGGACCAGCAGCAGGCAGTGGAATCCGTATCGCCGGTAACAGCCGTCATAGCCGGTCCCGGAGCCGGCAAGACAAAAACACTGGTATCGCGTATTGAACATCTCATTGGAGAGCGTGGTGTAAAGCCTTCTGAGATTACAGCCGTGACCTTTACCAACAAGGCAGCGCAGGAGCTGACCCAGAGAATCCGCCAGGCACTGCCCGGCAAGCGCAGCCTGAACCAGATGCAGGTGGGCACCTTCCATTCCCTCTGCTACCGGCTGCTGGCCCAGGCCGGGATGGAGCTGTCCCTGGCAGACCAGGGCCAGGCAGAGGAATGCGCAGAGGAAACCATAGCCAGCCTGGAACTGGCCTGTACGTCCAGGCAGTTTCTCACAGCCATATCACTGCACAAGGCAGGGCTGTCCCCTGGGGAAGGCTCTGCTGGCATGCCGGAACATACAATGCAGGAATCCGCCTTTACTCTGACGCCGGAAGCAGAGGCCAGGTACAAGGAGGCCCTGGACAGCCGGAAGCTTATGGACTTTGACGACCTGCTGCTCAACATGCTGCAGCTCCTTGAGCAGGAGCAGAAAGCAGAATACAGGAAACAGCATTTTTCCTACCTGCTGGTGGATGAATTCCAGGACATAAATCCGGTCCAGTACCGGCTTATCAAGGCGTGGAATAAGGGCGGACGGGAACTTTTTGTCATCGGCGACCCGGACCAGTCCATTTATGGTTTCCGCGGTTCCGACAGCCAGTGCTTTAACCTTCTGGAACAGGATTTCCCGGGAACCAGCACCATACGGCTTTCCACGGGTTACCGCTCCACGCCGGAGATACTCTCTGCCGCCCTTCCCCTCATTTCCCGCAATCCGGGCGGTGAACGCAGACTTGGGGCTGTCCGCCCCCATGGCTGTCCGGTGCGGCTGGTGACAGCGGAAACCAGCCTGTCGGAGTCCATCTTCATTGCCAAGGAAATCAACCGCATGGTGGGCGGCATCGATATGCTGGACGCCCACAGCCAGACACCCGGCCCGGGGGACACAGCCAGAAGCTTTGCAGACATAGCCATCCTCTACCGCACCAATCATCAGGCCCGCCTGCTGGAACAATGCCTGCAAAAAGAAGGAATCCCTTACGTGGTGGCGGGAAGGGAGGATTATCTGGACAATCCGGCTGTCCAGGGTACCATCTCCTTTTTCAGCGCCCTGCTTAAGCCGTCCGGAATGGATGGCGATACGCTGCGGCTCTGCAGAAAACGCATTTCCCCTTCCGCTGATTACAGAGGTCTGGCAGAAGCTTTCCTGCCCAGGCTAAAAAAGGACAGGCCCTGGAAGCTTCTGGAGGACTGGATTTCATGCCTGGGACTGGGCACAGACAAGTCCATGGACACCTTTGTGTGCATGTCCTATTTTCACAAGACCATGGAGGATATGCTTAACACACTGGTCTTCGGACAGGCACACGACCTGAGGCGGAGCGGCCAGGACTCCTGCCCCTCCGATGCAGTGACCCTTATGACCCTGCATGCCTCCAAGGGGCTGGAATTCCCGGTAATCTTCCTCTATGGCTTAAAACAGGGAATCCTTCCCCTGAAAACCGGCAAGGGAACAGTGGACCTGGAGGAGGAACGGCGCCTTATGTATGTGGGCATGACAAGGGCCAGGGACGAATTGCTTCTCACCACCTCCGAGGAACCCTCCCTGTTCCTGGAGGAGCTTCCCAAAGAGGCCTGCCGCAGTGAAAAGGCCCAGGTTCCCGGCAGCGGAATGAAGCAGCTGAGCCTCTTTGATTTCATGTAAGCGCTTCTTTTCCTTTAAGGCAAAAAGACCTGATACACGCCGCATAATGGCTGCATCAGGTCTTTTTACATATTCACATGTATCAGGAAACCGGAATGGCAGTACCGGGCATCCTATCTCTCCGACATAGGCACATAATCCATATTGTCGCCTACATACTTGGTTGCAGGACGCATGATACGGCCGTCATACAACTTGTTCTCTATATTGTGGGCCACCCAGCCCACAACGCGGCTGCACACAAACAAAGGGGTGTACAAATCCCTTGGAATCCGCAGCATGCCGTATGCAAACCCGCTGTAGAAATCCACATTGGTAGGAAGGGCCTTGCCCTTGATTTCTTCCATGACTTCCTTGGCAATACGCTCAAAACGCATGTAGAAATCCAGCTCTTTTGTATGCTTCTGCTCCTTGGCCACCTCCATGCAGCAGGCCCTCAAAACCTCTGCACGCGGGTCGGACACCGTGTAAACCGCATGTCCAAAGCCATATACAAGGCCGGAACGGTCATAGAGCTCCCCGGCCATCAGCTTCTCCACTGCCTGGCGGATTTTCTTGTCGTCTGCATCATAGCCTCCGGTTTCCGCAAGCACGGCGTCCATCATCTCCGCCACCTTAATATTGGCGCCGCCGTGGCGCGGACCCTTAAGGGAACCGATACCGCCGCTTACAGTAGAATAAATGTCAGTGCCGGTGGATGCAATCACCACATTGGTAAAGGTGGAGTTGTTGCCGCCGCCGTGGTCCGCATGAAGCATGAGTATGGTATCCAAAAGGTTTGCTTCCTTGGACGTAAATTTCTGGTCCTTTCTCAGCAGGCTTAAGAAGTTCTCGGCTATGGAGTACTCCGGATTTGCATAATGGATAAACAGGCTTTCCCTGTCATAATAATGTACCTTGCTCTGGTAAGCATAGCAGGCGATGGAAGGAAGTTTAGCCAAAAGGTTGACGCCCTTGACCAGAGTCTGGTACACATCAATATTATCCGGGTCGTCGTCATAATTATACAGGGTAAGCACTGCATCCTGAAGCTTATTCATAAGATTCTTTCCCGGAAGACGCAGCAGGTTCATTTCCACGAACTCATCCGGAATGGTATAGCAGTGTCTCACCACATTGCAGAATTTCTCCAGTTCAGCCTTCTTTGGCAGATATCCGAACAGCAGAAGGAAGCAGGTCTCCTCATATCCGAAATGGCTTTCCCCTTTTCCCTTTACCAGGTCCAGGACATCCACGCCCCGGTAGAGAAGCCGTCCGGGGATAGCCTTGATTCCGCCTTCTGCTTCCTCATATCCCACAACGTCGGCCACCCTGGTAAGGCCTATCCGCACGCCGGTTCCGTCCTCATTCCTGAGGCCCTTCTTTACATTGTACTCTTTATACCATTTATTAGGGATATCCGTGTAATTCTGCGACTTCCCATAGAACTGTGCAAGAAAACTTTCCTTAACCATGTGCCTATACTCCTTTCTCAAACATCCCCATCAGTGTCTGCCCCTGTTATAATTAATCAGGCATCCGGCCTTAACGATTTCCCGTTCCTCAGCCGTCATATCCGCAATATATAAATCCAGGGTCCTTATGCTGCCGCCCTCTTTTCCCAGCACATAAGCCTTGATATTCTTTAAATCGCCGTCCAGGGCCTTCCTGATGCCCGGAACATAGATATAATCCCCCACCTCGAAGCAGGGCTCTTCCTCCATCTGGAAGGGAACCATGCCCCAGTTCATCACATTGGAACGGTAACGCTTGGTGGCGTACTCCCTGCAGATATTGGCCAGGCCGCCGATGACTCTCTGGCAGCTGGCTGCCTGCTCCCTGGCCGAGCCGTCGCCGGGCTTCACCGCGTAAATCATGCCGCCCACTTCCGTATCCTGGACCGTCACATTTTCATTTCCCTCAATGCCGTGAATGGCGTCAAACAGTTTTTCCAGAACAGGCTCCAGCTCCAGCTCCTTTGCCGCGCCTTCCTTTGTCCTGGCCTTTTCCAGTTTATCCACCTCCTTGGCCCTTCCCACATACTCCGGGTCCCTTCTGGACAGGGTGAATTCTGCCAGTCCCAGCGGGTTGGAACGGTAGGAGGAGGTTTCGCCGGAAGGAATCAGCTCATCCGTGGTGGTCACAGGGTCCATGATTTTGGAACATACCTTCAGGAGGATATTGTCTGCCAGCGGACTCATCTCCGGCCAGTCCTTAATATTCGGTCCATAGACCAGTTCCTTTTCCATGTCGCCTTTGTTGTATCCCATGTATACACGGTTCTTATAGGAAATGCCGTCGAATTCATACTCAGGCACACTGTCCCAGCCATCCAGCTCCCATGCGGAGGTAAGCTTTCCTCCGTTGGCCGCTGTGGCGGCAATGGAACGCGCATCCATCAGGGCAACAGCAGCCATCTGGCCGTTGCCTGGTTTGGAGCCTTCCCTGTTGGGGAAATTCCTGGTGGTATGGCGGATACTGAGACCGTTGTTGCACGGCGTATCGCCTGCGCCGAAGCAGGGTCCGCAGAAGGCAGTCCGTATGATGGCGCCTGCGTCCATCAGGTCGGACACAGCCCCCTTCTTCACCAGGTCAGCAAAAACAGGCTGTGAAGACGGATATACTGCCAGGGAGAATTCGTCGCAGCCGCAGTTCTTTCCCTTTAATACACGGGCTGCTTCCATCACGTTGGAATAGGTGCCTCCTGCACAGCCTGCAATGACTGCCTGCTGCACCATGAGCTGTCCCCCTTCAATTTTATCCCTCAGAGTAAAGGACGCCTTGCCGCCCGATACCTTGGCTGCTTCTGACTCCACCATGCCCAGTATGTCGTCCAGATTGGCCTTCAGGTCATCAATCTCGTATGTATTGCTGGGGTGGAAGGGAAGGGCTATCATGGGCTTTACCGTGGAAAGGTCCACATATACGCAGCCGTCATAGTAAGCCACATCCGCGGGAGCCAGCTCCTTATAATCGTCCTCCCTGTGGTGTTTGGCCAGATAGGCCCTGGTATCCTGGTCCGTCTTCCATATGGAGGAAAGGCAGGTGGTCTCCGTGGTCATAACATCCACGCCGTTGCGGTAATCCGTTGTCATGGAAGCCACGCCGGGGCCCACGAACTCCATTACCTTATTCTTTACATATCCGTTCTTAAACACAGCTCCAATGATAGCCAGGGCAATATCCTGGGGACCGGTTCCCGGCTGCGGGGCTCCGTCCAGATAAACTGCGATAACGCCCGGATATGCCACGTCATATGTATCCCTCAGAAGCTGCTTTACCAGCTCGCCGCCGCCTTCGCCTATGGCCATGGTTCCCAGGGCTCCGTAACGGGTATGGCTGTCGGAGCCAAGAATCATCCTGCCGCAGCCTGCCATCATCTCCCTCATGTACTGATGAATGACCGCAATATGTGGTGGAACATAGATTCCCCCGTATTTCTTCGCTGCGGACAGGCCGAACATGTGGTCATCCTCGTTGATGGTCCCGCCTACCGCACAAAGGGTGTTGTGGCAATTGGTCAATACATAAGGAATGGGGAACTTCTCCATGCCGGAAGCCTTGGCTGTCTGTACAATACCCACGAAGGTGATGTCGTGGGATGCCATGCTGTCAAACCGCAGCTTCAGATGTTCCATGTTACCGGATGTGTTGTGGGCCTCCAGAATGGAGTAGGCAATGGTCCCTTTCCTGGCAGATGCCTGGTCTGCATCCCTGCCGGTCAGTGCCTTTACCTTTCCGCTCTCTGATTCCGGTACAATTTCAGTGCCGTTAACCAGATAAATACCGCTGTCATACAATGATACCATTTCATTACCTCCTGGTGTCTGATTTTATGAAAAAGGGCTAGGCTGTGGATTTCCGCCTGCCCCCTTACATTCGTTGGTTATTACTATAAAACAAAATATTTGATTTGTCCAGCATTTTTATTGTAGTTGCCACAGCTTTTGCGTTGTGGTCTATGTTGACCCTGCCATGTCCGTCGCTGTCACATGCTAATACTTTATCACATCAAAGCATCCGTGTAAATCACCAATTTAATATAAACAGGCCGATGCATATGATAAAATACACAATCATCCCTATATTGAGAAAGGCTGTCTTAAATGCCCTGCCCTTTCCCAGGGGCCATTGTCCCGGATGGAAGGTAATCTGCCGGCGGTACACAATGATAAGGGTGATGGCGGCAATAAGGCAGGCCAGCATAAAAAACAGATATGCAAGTATCAGGATGGAGGAGCCTGCAGTAACCAGCCACCCCATATCAACTCCCAGGATATGCTCTATCTGCCGTATCATCCACGGCCCTCTGGTCAGTCCCTGGGCTCCCTTTGACAGCTCCACCGTGATAACGCCGCCTAACAGGTTAAACAGCATATGGAACCCAATGGTGTATCCCACCTTTCCCGTCTTTGCATACACATAGGCCCATAGAAGCCCTATGCCAAAGGCATAAAAGAACTGTGAAAAATTGCCGTGGGCCATGCCGAACATAAGGCCGGACATGATGACGGCTGCCTTCTGGCCGTATCCCAGCAGACGGTCCATGACCAGCTTCCTGAAAAAAAGCTCCTCCACCACAGGGGCCATAATAACCGTTGTCAGCAGATTGACCCATACGTTGGAATTGCGGATCAGCTGGTCCAGCTCTGCGGAATCCGGCCCTGAGGGCTGTAAAATCCCGACCAGCCTGCCCAGAATGTTTCCCGCCAGACCGATTCCCATTGCAATGACAAAGAAAGCCGCAAATCTGCCGAATCCCCACTGTTCCTTCTGAGGCGAACCGCACTTCGGCACCAGCTGAAGCAGTCCGGCCACCGCCGGAAAGGCCACCAGGTACATGGGCAGGGACGACATAAGCATCCGCCCCGTAAATCCGTAAAAATCAATGAAATCCCCCAGCAGGGAATTAAGCAGCCCCACCAAAAGTATGGCCACCACCTGGGCGGCCAGGGTGAGCAGCATGAAAGCTGCCGCCGCCAGCCCCACATGTGAAAACTGCTTTCTCTGGCGCCGCTCCATAGCTGCTGCCTGCTGGGAATCCGGCCCGTAAGGGTCCTGTATCTGCGGGTCCGGCCCCCAGGCCTTTTCCCGGTTTTCGTTATCGTATATCATAGGCAATATCCAGTCTCCTTTATCGGAACTTATACAGTACTGCTCTGGTTCTGCCGCCATACTGTACTGTGCAGGAACTGCCGGGGACAGTCCTTTTTAGTGTTGCAATTGCAACAAAAAAGTATTATGATATTAAATATCATACCATAAAAGATAGTAGGGTAAAAGAAACATGACAGAATATTTTCAGAAAAACCTATTTAAAGACATTTCCATTGACGAATATAAAAAACTTCTCAGCTGCCTGGATGGAAGGACAAAACAGTTCAAGGCAGGGGAGACCATATGTGATTACGATGAAGGTTTCCATGAAATCGGCATCATAGGGAAGGGCAGCGCCTCGGTGGTCCGCTACGAATACAACGGAGCCAGGACCATTCTGGAACGCCTGGGCCCCCAGGACATCTTCGGCCACCTTCTGTCCTGCGAAGGCAGCGAACATGCAGGTATCAGCGTTGTCTGCGACACCCCCTGTGACATCCTTTTCATCCGCTACGCCACTATCAGCTCTCCCTGCACCAAGTCCTGCTCCCACCACCACCAGCTGACCCAGAATCTGCTGGACCTGATTTCGGAGCGGGCCCTAAACCTGAGCCGCAGGGTGGAAGTCCTGTCCCAGCGCACCATCCGGGAAAAACTCATATGCTACTTTATGCAGCTGGCCGCCCAGACCAAGGCCTCCTCCTTCAGTCTGCCCTTTACCATGGTGGACCTGGCCGATTACCTTTCCATTGACCGCAGTGCCATGACCAGGGAACTGAAACGTATGAAGGAGGAAGGCCTGATTGAGATGGACAAGCGCTGTGTCCGCCTATTCCTTTAATGTTTTTTCAATCTGCCGGGCGCTCATGGGGCGCCCAAAATAAAATCCCTGTATATACTCCATTCCCAGCTCCCTTACAGCCTCATACTCCTCTCTTGTCTCCACTCCCTCCAGACACACCTTCCTGCCCACATCGTGGCACAGGTCTGTGATGGAGCGGATAAATGTGGCATTAAAAAGGTCTGAGGTGATTCCCTTTACAAATCCTTTGTCAATCTTCACCACATCCACCGGGATGTTTTTTAATGAAAACAGGGAAGAATACCCCACTCCGAAATCATCCATGGCAATCTTTACCCCAAGTTCCTTCATCTGAGCAATCATGCGGAGGGTATCCTCCTCCGCCTTAGCCAGGTATGTTTCGGTCAGTTCCATGATAAGCCCGGACGGCGCCAGATTGATTTCCTTCAAAGCTGCGCTGAGGCAGGATATAAAATCCCCCTGGGTAAGCTGGATATAGGACAGATTCACACTGATATGGAAATCCGGCCTCAAACGGCTCCATTCCAGGCACTGGACCATGGCATGGCGCAGTATCCACTGTCCCAGAGGAATAATCAGGCCGCTCTGCTCCATCAATGGGATGAACTCACCCGGAGACACATCCCCGTACTTGGCGCAGTGCCATCTGGCCAGTGCCTCGGCCCCGCGGAGCCTGCCTGTCAGGGTTTCCACCTGGGGCTGATATTGGATGGAAAACCCGGCAAATCCACGCTCCACGCTCTCCCGCAGAAGCTCCATCAGCTCCAGGCGCCGTTCTCTGCTGGCCAGGATATCCCTGGAAAATACGGTCATCCGGTTCTTTCCCATAATCTTGGAATATTCCAGGGAATAGTTGGCGCGTTTAAAGAGTTCCAGATAATTGCTTCCATCCTCCGGATAAGAAGCATATCCGGCCGACAGGGTGCAGAAATACTTCCTTCCGCCATACTCCTGCTGCTTACAGAAATTCTGCTGCAGCTTGTCAAATATCTGCAACGCTGCCTTTGCATCCCCGCCCAGAAGGAGGATGCCGAACTCGTCACCGTCCAGCCGGTAGAGCATGGCATTGTGTGGCAGCATGGACGCCACCTTTTGGGCCGTAATCCGAAGAACCTCGTCCCCAAAAGACCGGTCATACAGGTCATTGATATTCTTAAAGGAATCCATGTCCAGAACCATAAGGCCAATGGTATCCATGCATTTGCGGTCTACCAGGTATTTCTTGATATTTCCCTCAAATTCGTATTTGTTGTAAAGGCCGGTCATATGGTCAATCTGGTTTTTCTTGCCCAGGTTGCTGATCATGCCTGCAAATAACTCCGGCTGCCCGTTCTCATCCCTGAGCATCTTGCCCCTGCACCGCAGCCATACCCATTCCTGCCTCACATTCCTGGCCCGGTACTCTATGTTATGATACTCTTCCCTTCCGTCTGCAATGCTCTGATTGCTCTCTAAAAAATATGCCTCATCGTGGGGATGAATCAGCTGTCCCCAAAAGGCAGCCGCCTCCCTGACCACCTGGCCCGGCAGGCCGAACTCCTCCACCATGGCCTGGGGATACCGGAACACCCCGGTCTTCATATTTCCCACAAAAATATAATCGTCCGTACTGGCGGACAGTGCTTCGCAAAGGCGTCCGCCGTCATATTCAAAGGTTTCATCCTTGTCCCCGGATTCCTCTGCAAGCCTGCGCTTCGCCCGTTTTATGTGGTAGCCCCTCTTTTGTATGTACATCTGCTCATCAGCCCTGGAAATAATATCCTCCACAGAGCCCATATCCCCGGGATAGACTTCCGTGATTCCATAGCTGAAGGAGACATCGTACGCCTGAGTCAGGTGGCTTCGTTCCTGCCTGGCCCTGTTCAGAAACCGCCTCATGCTTTCGTCCGCCGCCTTTATGTCACGTCCGTAAAATACCATAACAAACTCGTCGCCGCTGAGACGGTACATAAAGTCCATCCTGCCAAGACACTCTTTGGCAATGGAGGCCACATACCGGAGCAGCCTGTCCCCTTCGCTGTGTCCGTATTTATCATTGACTGATTTCAGCTCATTGATATCATACAGCACCACGGTCACTATCTGATTCTCACGGCCGCCCTGATTCAGCGCCTCGATGAGACGTTCGCTTCCTCCCCGCCGGTTTAACATCCGTGTCAGCTCATCGGTGCGGGCTGTCTCTGAAATCAGGTCATATTCTGTCATGTCCACAGAATTCTGGACATGATATACCTTTCCCTTCCACTGAATCAGGCTGTCATAATTCCTGTATTTCCTGCCGGTCAGGGAATTCGTCTCACGCCAGACGCAGACTTTATCATCCTCCATCTGTTCCAGCTGCCTGATTCTGCAGTAAGGGCATCTCTCATCCATATCCTTTTGAAGTACCCTCCAGCAAATGCAGCCTTCAGGCGCCTTGAGTCCGAAGGTTTCCTTCATGGCCTTATTCATATAAAGGATTTCATCCGTTTCTGCATCCGTTATATAGAAATTGGTGTTCATCTGGTCCAAAACAGCTGCCAGGAATGTATCCTTAAATAAGTTTTGCTGTTCTTCCATCATTAAAAAATCCTCTTTACAGTATTTGAACGCTCTTCCCTTATTGTAAACTCTTTCCAGATGATACACAAGGGGTAAATCAAATAAAAGGCGCCTCTTCCCAGGTTTTATGAGGGAAGAAGCGCCGGCCTGCACCTTATTCTTCTATAACAGAAAACATATCTTTTCCAACTCCGCAGATAGGACAAACCCAGTCATCCGGAATATCCTCAAATGCAGTTCCAGGCTCAATCCCGCCGTCCGGGTCGCCTATCTCCGGGTCATATATCCATCCGCATGGGTCGCATAAATATTTCTTCATTATCATTTCCTCCTTGAATTAACACATTATTTATCTTGGTTTTGAATCATTTCCTTTGATGTCATTACTATATCATAACTATTCCTGTTTTTCTGTGACATTTGCAACATTTTTAACTATTTTTGATATAATATTTAATTTGCCACATTTTCCGGGAAACATGCATGGAAACAGCTGCCCAAAATAACCCGGGCAGCTGTGATATTTAATTTTATTCGCCGTCCTTAGCCGCGGCCCTGGCCTCTATCTCGCGCTTCTGCACATCACCGGGAGCCTGCTCATAGCGGCTGAATTCATAGGAATAATCGCCCAGACCGCCTGTCATGGAACGCAGGTCCGTATTATATCCAAAGAGCTCGGACATAGGGATATCAGCCTCAATGACCTGCTTGCCGTTGTGGTTGGAATTCATGCCCAGCACGCGGCCTCTTCTGCGGTTTAAGTCGCCCATGACATCACCGGTAAACTTATCCGGAACAGTGACCTTAAGGGAGGCAATGGGTTCCAGAAGCACTGGATTGGCTTCCATGAAGCCCTGCTTGAAGGCAAGGATGGTAGCCATCTTAAATGCCATCTCCGAGGAATCCACCGGATGATAAGAACCATCTAAAAGTGTAGCCTTTAAGCCTACCACCGGATAACCTGCCACCGGGCCCTTTAAGACGCATTCCTGCAGTCCCTTTTCAACAGCAGGGAAATAGTTCCTGGGTACGGAACCGCCGAATACCTTTTCCTCAAATACATATGGCGTCTCCAAATCGCCTGATGGCTCAAACTCCATAATAACGTCACCATACTGTCCGTGACCGCCGGACTGTTTCTTGTGCTTGCCCTGTACCTTTACTTTCTTGCGCAGGGTCTCGCGGAATGCGAACTTAGGCTGGCTTAAGGTCACATCAACCTTATAGCGGCTCTGCAGCTTGCTGATTACCACATCCAGCTGCTGGTCGCCGATACCGTATAACAGGGCCTGACGGTTCTCAGCGTCATTGACCACCTTAAGAGTCAGGTCTTCTTCCATCATCTTGGCCAGTGCTGTGGATACCTTATCATCCTCGCCCTTGTTCACGGCCTTATATGCCATGTATGTGTATGGAGTGGAGGTCTGGGGCTTATGGTATACGATGGGTGCTGTGCGCACGGCCATGGTATCGCCTGTCTGGGTCACGGTCAGCTTTGCAACGGCACCGATATCGCCTGCCCTCAGCTCCTGAACCTCAATCTGGTCCTTGCCCCGCAGGATGTAGAGCTTGCCAATCTTTTCCTCAGCATCCTTGTTTACATTGTACACAACCGTGTCGCCCTTAAGGGTTCCGGTACAGATTTTCATCAGTGAATACTTGCCGATGAATGGGTCCACAATGGTCTTAAACACTCTTGCGGACAGGGATACATCGTCGTTGTACTTGGCTGTAAAGCGCTCGCCGGTGGAAACATCCACGCCGATACACTCAAAATGGTCAGGTGACGGGAAGTATTTGTCAATGGCCTGCAGCAGAACCTTAAAGCCCTGGCAGTTAATGCCGGAACCCATCATGACAGGTACGATGTCCCCCTCAATTACATGGGTTCTAAGCGCTGTGGAAATCTCCTCCTGGGTAAACTCCTCTCCCAGGAAATAACGTTCCATATATTCTTCACTGGTCTCGGCAACAGCCTCGATAAGGGCATCCCTGGCAATAGTCAGGTTCTTCTGGACATAATCCGGAATCTCGCACTCTTCATAATCACTTAAATTAGTGAAACGGCGTCCGCCCATCTTTACCACATTGACGAAACCTACGAACTTTTCATTCTCACGGATTGGCAACTGGAACGGAGCAATCTTACGTCCGAACTTAGTTTCCAGCTTAACCACAAGCTCACGATAGCTGGCATGGTCATCGTCCATATTTGTGACGAAAATCAGCCTGGGCAGGTTGTACTTCTCGCACATCTCCCATGCCCTTTCTGTACCAGGTTCAATACCTGCCTTACAGTTGACAACAATAATGGCTGCATCGGCAACACTGATGGCCTCCTCAACCTCTCCTACAAAATCAAAAAATCCCGGCGTATCCAGAAGGTTAATCTTAATTGGCCCGTCCTCTCCCTCATATTCCAGAGGAATCAGGGTTGTGGAGATAGAAAACTGTCTCTTGATTTCTTCCTTGTCATAATCGCTGATGGTGTTTCCGTCCGGCACCTTGCCCATACGTTTTGTAACACCAGTCAGCAGCGCCAATGCTTCCGCAACGGTTGTCTTACCAGCGCCTCCATGTCCAAGTAATACAACGTTGCGGATTTGTTCAGTTCCATATACGTTCATAAACTTCCCTCCTGTTCATTAAATTTAAGCCTATGCGTATATTTTACTAAATTTTTCAGAATTTTTCAAGCATTTTATATGATTTGCACAACATTCTTTTGAGCTTTCCGGAGGAATATCTGCTTTTCCTTTTAAATAAAGGAATTCTGCCTGGTTTCCAAATCAATAATTCTCTTTTCTCAATTCAAAATAGCTCTGGGCGTATTTGCATACCGGACATACCTCCGGCGCCTTCTTTCCTATTACCAGATGTCCGCAGATACGGCACTCCCACATGGTTTCCTCCGCTTTCTCAAAGACCTGCTGCATCTCCACGTTGTGAAGCAGCCGGCGGTAGCGCTCCTCATGGGACTTCTCAATGGCTCCCACTCTCCTGAAAAGCTCTGCCATCTCAGGAAATCCCTCCTCGTCTGCGTCCTTTGCAAAGCGGTCGTACATGTCAGTCCATTCGTAATTCTCTCCCTCTGCGGCTGCAAGCAGGTTCTGGGCCGTGGTGCCCATATGTCCCAGTGCCTCGAACCAGAGCCTTGCATGCTCCTGCTCATTTCTGGCTGTCTTTAAGAAGATTTCCGCCAGCTGGTCATATCCTTCCCTCTGGGCAACCATTGCAAAATATGTATACTTGTTTCTGGCCTGGCTTTCCCCTGCAAATCCTTCCATCAGGTTTTTCTCTGTCTTTGTGCCTGCATATCTGCTGCCCGGATTCTCTGCCTTTTCCTCCAGCTTCTCAAATACGGAAGCCGGCTGACGGCATACGGGGCAGGTAAATCCTTCCGGAAGCTCTCCTTCGTGAATATATCCGCAGATTGTACAGCGGTATTTTACTGAACTGTTCATATTCTTTCCTCCTAAATCCTCACTTCTGTCTCTATATGCGGTGTGCAGCATCTGTTCCGCCAGACTGCTTAATGGTTTCTGGTAAAATTCTTTATAGAGTTCTATGATTTCCCGGTTTTCATGGCTTGTGCGGAGCTCCATCTCCCCATCCTTCCGGTAAAGGCCCTCAATCCGTTTCCTGCGCAGCTCATCGCCCTTTAACAAGGTACCCTTTGGCTGTCCGCCTCCTCCGATGCATCCTCCGGGACAGGTCATCACTTCGATGAAATGATATTCTTTGTCCCCCTCCTTCATCCTGTCCAGGAACTTTGAGGCTGCCTTAGTGCCGTAGATGACCGCTATGTTTAGTACCAGTCCGTTTATGGTCAGCTGCGCCTCTTTCACATCCTCCATTCCCCGCACCGGTTCCAGCCGGAAAAGGGATGAGGGCGCTTTCTCCCCGGTGATGTATGCATAGGCGGTGCGCAGTGCCGCCTCCATGACACCCCCTGTATTGCCGAAGATAACCCCGGCCCCGCTGGCCTCGCCCATCAGACGGTCAAAGGAAGAATCCTCCAGTGCGGCAAAATCAATGTTTTCCTCCTTTGCCCACTTTGCCAGTTCTCTGGTGGTAATTACATAGTCCATGTCCCGCATGCCTTCAATGCCCAGATACCTGGCAGCTGCATTCATTTCTTCCCGCCGGATTTCAAATTTCTTGGCAGCGCAGGGAGTGACGGCCACATTCACGATACTGGCGGGGTCAATGCCCATCTTTTTGGCAAAATATGTTTTAATGGTAGGTCCCTGCATTCCAATGGGACTTTTGGCAGTGGACAGGTGGGGCGTCATGTCCGGATAGTAGGTCTCCACATACTTAACCCAGGACGGGCAGCAGCTTGTAAACTGGGGCAGAGGCCTGTTTTTCTTTGTTATCCGCTCAATCAGCTCGCTGGCCTCCTCCACAATGGTCAAATCCGCTGCGAAATTGGTATCAAGCACATAGGAGGCTCCCAGCCTCCTGAGAAGCGCCACCATCTTTCCCTGGACAAAGCTTCCGTCCTCCATGTCAAATTCTTCTCCCAGTGCAACCCTTACAGAGGGAGAGGTGCTGAAAATCACAATCTTCTCCGGGTCGGAAACCGCTGCCTTTACATCCTGGTACTCATATGTTTCCGTAATGCTGGACACGGGACAGACATTGGCGCACTGGCCGCAGTTGATACAGACTGCCCGGCCTCCTGTCTGCTCCAGCCTGTAGGTTTTGTGGACTCCTATATAGTCCGTACAGATATCCCTGCACTGGCCGCATTTAATACAAAGGCTTTCGTCCCTGCATATGGACGGATTGTCTTTCTCAATGGGTACGCGCACATTCATTGGTAAATGATTCATTTGAACCTCCTGAAGTAATAAAGCATAGTTTATCGATAACAATAATCATTATTATTTTTATTTTACCATATATTTCTATTCTGTCAAGAAGTTTTTCTGCCATTGATTTACCAATTGCGTACACCCTGTATATGTAGAAAGCGGACCTTTTCATAAATATAAGAATCCAGAGGCCGCATGTATGCATCGTAACTGTGGGCTGCAACCAGAATCTCATCCCCGGCCACGTCAACAATCACAGGGCTGTGGTAATATCCGTTCTTATTGCCCAGCTGCACAATGTCACCCGGCTCCACGCCTCCTTTACCGGTCTCCGCCCCATAGGGGCCCACTGATTTATTTCCTGTGAGGAAATTGTAAAGATACCCGACCCCGGTCCAGCTGGGACTCCGGTTGGAACCGCTGCTGTAATACCACCCCATGGTCGGGGTATAGTTCATAACGCCGCTTCCGGCATAAATACACTGGGACGCAAAATTGGTGCAGTCCCCTCCCATATGTTCGAAATCCAAATACCGCGGATTCCTCCCCTTTGCCCACCGCTTTGCATACTGCAGCACGGCTTCGCGGTGATATCCCACTTCTTTTAGCATCTCATAATTCCTGTTCTGACTTTGTATTTGTTATCTATCATATGACAGCACCCGGTGGATTAAGCATCCTTTGTTGTTCAGGAATGATTCATCCGCACTTAAAAGCGTAAAAGTTTAACGTGATAAAGTATTGACATTTCCCACAGAGTCGCTTACACTATTACTGCATATGAATCATTCTGAAGAATTAAAACCATGGTCCATACAATTTTAGTATTTATAAATTCGCATAAGGAGTACTGAATTATGATTATCATCATGAAACCCAATGCTTCTGAGGAAGCAGTCAAAAAGGTAACAAGCCTCATTGAATCCAAGGGACTCACAGCCCATCTCTCCAAAGGTTCCCAGGTAACCATCGTAGGTGTCGTGGGCGACAAGACCAGGCTTTTGGACACCAACATTGAAATCAGCGAAGGCGTTGACAAGGTAGTCGCCGTCACGGAGTCCTATAAACTGGTCAATAAAAAATTCCATCCCGAGGACTCTGTGATTCCCGTGGGCAACACCCATATCGGCCCCGGCACCATGACGGTGATGGCAGGCCCCTGCGCCATTGAATCCCAGGACCAGCTGATGGAAACCGCATACGCCGTGAAAAAGGCAGGAGCCACCTTCCTGCGGGGCGGCGCCTACAAGCCCCGCACATCCCCCTACTCCTTCCAGGGCCTGGAGGAGGAAGGACTCAAATACATGAAGGCTGCCAGGGAAGCCACGGGACTGAATGTAATCTGCGAAGTCACCAGCGCCCATGCCATTGAATCGGCCGTGAACTATGTGGATATGCTCCAGATTGGGGCCAGGAACATGCAGAACTTCGAGCTGTTAAAGGAGGCTGGCAAATCCGGCATTCCCGTATTGTTAAAACGCGGATTGTGTGCTACCATTGACGAGTGGCTCAATGCAGCTGAGTACATTATCTCTGAGGGCAACCCCAACATCGTCCTGTGCGAACGGGGCATCCGCACTTACGAGACTTCCACCAGAAATACCCTGGACATCAGTGCTGTTCCTGTCATCCGCCGGAAGAGCCATCTGCCCATCATTGTGGACCCCAGCCACGCCACAGGCGTCAGGGCTTATGTGGAGCCTCTGGCAAAGGCAGCCATTGCAGTGGGTGCGGACGGCCTTATGATTGAAGTACACCCCTGCCCTGCCAAGGCGCTGTCTGATGGTCCCCAGTCCCTGACCTTTGACGCCTTTGAGCAGCTGATGAGGGATTTGGCTCCATATGCAGAGCTGTCCGGCCGGACCTTTGAGGCACGGTAACCAAACATTGCGGCACTCTCGTTTCAGGGAGTGCTTTTACATATGCCCGGTGCGCATCCCCTGCTTTCACGGCATCCTTTGATGATATATTAAATCCGGCGCATCCGGTCCCCGCATTTACAGGAGGAGATACCATTATGGAAAAAATGACCATGACTGATTCCACCATCGCATTCATCGGACTGGGGCTTATAGGCGGCTCCATTGCCCGGGCCATCAAGAAAACACGGCCGGATATCCGTATCATGGCCTATATGCGCTCCCGTTCCAGGCTGGAACAGGCCCGGGAAGAGGGAATCGTGGATGTGATTCTGGATGGGATTGATGAGAACCTGAGGGAATGTGACCTGATATTCCTCTGCACTCCGGTGGAGTACAATGCCGGCTATCTTTCCGCCATACGGCCTTACCTGAAGCAGGGAGCCCTGATTACGGACGTGGGCAGCACAAAATGCGGCATCCATGAGGAAATCAGGCGGCAGGGTCTGGAATACTGCTTTGTGGGCGGTCATCCCATGGCCGGCTCGGAAAAGACCGGCTATGAAAACTCCACGGACCATCTGCTGGAAAATGCCTACTACATCGTCACTCCTCCTGAGGGGACGGACCCTTCCAGCAAGGAGGGACTGAGTCCCAATGCCGGACGTATCGTGGCGGTGGCGGAGACCATCGGAGCCATTCCCCTTGTCCTGGATTACAGGGAACACGACAAGGTGGTGGCCGCCATCAGCCATCTCCCTCATCTGGTGGCTTCCAGCCTTGTGAACCTGATTAAGGACCACGACACTGCTGACGGAACCATGAAGCAGGTGGCTGCAGGCGGTTTTAAGGATATCACCCGGATTGCCTCCTCCTCCCCTGAGATGTGGGAGCAAATCTGTATGACCAATGTTGCCCCCATATCAGACATCCTGGAAGCATACATTGCGTCCCTGAATAAGGTGCTGGAGGAAATCAGGGAACATAAGGGCCAGGATATCTACAGGCTCTTTGAAACCTCACGGGATTACCGCAATTCCATTACAGACAGGGCCAAAGGTTCTGTGGAGCCATCCTATGAATTCACGGTGGATGTAAGCGATGAGGTGGGCGCCATTTCCACCATATCCGTGATTCTGGCTGCCAAGGGCATCAGCATTAAGAATATCGGTATCAACAACAACCGCGAACGCGGCGAGGGCGCATTGAAAATTGCCTTCTATGACGAGGCATCCATGGAAGCCGCATGGCAGAGGCTGGACAAATACAAATACGAGATGTTCCGTATGTAATCCGGATAGAAAGGTTAGGTAACAGATTATGGAATTTAAAAGAGCATCCCATTTAAAGGGCGAAGTCAGGGTTCCCGGAGACAAATCCATCTCCCACCGGGCCGTCATGTTCGGCTCCATTGCGGACGGACTTACGGAGATACACAATTTTCTCCAGGGGGCGGACTGCCTGTCCACCATTGCATGTTTTGAAAAAATGGGCATTGCCATAGAAAATAAAGGCGGCCGGGTACTGGTCCGCGGCCGCGGGATGCACGGACTCAAGGGGCCGCAGGATGTCCTGGACTGCGGGAACAGCGGCACCACCACCCGTCTCATATCCGGCATCCTCTGCGCCCAGGACTTTGACGTCACCCTGACTGGGGACGAGTCCATCTGCCGGCGTCCCATGAAGCGTATCATGGACCCTCTTTCCATGATGGGCGCCGACATCACCAGCGTAAGGGGCAATGGATGCGCTCCCCTGCTCATCAGAGGACGTCAGGTCCACGGCATCCGCTATGATTCCAGGGTGGCATCCGCCCAGGTCAAATCCGCCATTTTACTGGCTGGTTTATATGCAGACAGCCCCACCAGCGTAACTGAACCATATGTCTCCAGAAATCACTCAGAACTGATGCTGCGGCTCTTTGGCGCTGAGGTATCCACGGAAGGAACCACGGCTGTCATAAAGCCTGCCCGGGAGCTTCATGGCAATCAGGTCATGGTGCCGGGAGATATTTCCTCCGCTGCCTATTTCATCGCCGGAGGCCTTATGGTGCCCGGCTCGGAGATACTGATACGCAATGTGGGCATCAATCCCACCAGAGACGGAATTCTGCGTGTATGCCGTGATATGGGCGCGGATATTGAGTGTTTGAACGTCAGCAGGGGAACAGGGGAACCAACCGCTGATATCCTTGTACGCCACGGCAGTCTTCACGGAACCGTTATAGGCGGCGCCGTCATACCTGCCCTGATTGATGAACTGCCCGTCATTGCCGCCATGGCCTGCTTTGCAGAGGGAGAGACCGTTATCCGGGATGCAGGGGAGCTGAAGGTCAAGGAATCCAACCGGATTGCGGTCATGGTCCAGGGCCTGTCAGCCATGGGAGCCGATGTAACAGAGACAGAGGACGGTATGATTATCCGGGGCGGCCATCCTCTCCGCGGAGCTGTCATTGACAGCCGAGGGGACCACCGTATTGCCATGACCTTTGCAGTCACCGCACTGTGTGCAGAGGGCATTACAGAGATAAAGGACGCTGACTGTGTCAATATATCCTATCCCGGCTTTTACAGCGATTTAAAAAGGCTGACCCAGGAATAGGCAAAACCGCATCCATCCCGGAATGAAACAGGGATGGAGGCGGTTTTTGTTCTTCTGTTACTTTGCCATCTCGCAAAACTTTGTGCTGTGGTCCGCCACCACGATTTTAAGGAGCTTGATGTCGTTCTCCATGGCGGCCTGCTTCTGTTCTGACTCCTGATACCTTTTGGCAGCAGGCACATAGTTCTCAGCCAGAAGCTTAATATTGGGTATGAGCTGGTTTTCAATGATTCCGGCTGTCTGCTCCTGCTTCTCCCTGATATCTGTCACGTCCGCTTCTACACGGTCCATTCTCTCTGTCAGCGAGAGAACCTGTTCCTTCAGTATAGTAAGGTCTGCACTGATTGGCGCCAGTTTTACATCCAGTTTTTCATCCAGTTTCTGGTCCAGTTTTTGCTCCAGCTTTTGCTCCAGCTTTTCTTCCAGCTTAATTTCCAGCTTCTTTTCCAGTTTTTCCAATTTTTCATCCAGTTTCTCATCCAGTTTCTGATTCAGCTTCGTTTCCAGCTTCTCTTCCAGCTTAGTCTCCAGCTTCTCATCCAGCATACAGGATATGGCTGATAATAACTCTTCATGATTCAACGATTTCAACCTCCCTCTTTCTTTTTATTATAATCATTTTCCAGGTCCGGTTCAATATGTATCTCTGTTCGCAGCCCCATTTGCAGCCTCATTGGCTCCGCTGCCATTGGCATCTTCTTATAGGCATCACCTGTCTCTCCTGTGTAATTCTGAACATACGTTTACATGTGATTTCATCAGCCGAAACGGCCGGATAGAATAGTAACCTTGGTCTGCATACCGGAATGCAGCAGATTGCCGGAATATCCGAATATATCCGGCAGAAGTAAACTTACTATAGCAAAAAAGGAAACCCATGTCAAGACAGGATTTCCTCTTCTGCATCTCCTATATGTTCCGTTCTTTCTCTCCCCGGAGTTTCATTTACTGCTGCCCAAAACCAGGCAAACAGTAAAACCCGCACCGGCCGTAAAGCACACTCTGACACGTCCTACCCCAGCGCCACATCCAGTATCATCATCACCACAAATCCAACGGCAAATCCAATGGTTGCCACATTGGAGTGTTCGCCCTCTGCGGACTCCGGAATCAACTCCTCCACTACCACATATATCATGGCGCCTGCTGCAAAGGACAGGAAATACGGAAGAACCGGGCCCAAAAACTCGGCCAGCACCAGCATAAGGACAGCGCCTATGGGCTCCACCACCCCTGACAGCATACCGTAGACAAAGGCCTTTCCTTTCCCGGCAGCCTCCTTAAGGGGCAGGGATATAATGGCTCCCTCCGGGAAATTCTGTATGGCGATACCCACGGACAAGGCCAGGGCCCCTGCCATGGTGATGGTGCCGTTCTGTGACAGAAGACCTGCAAATGCAACGCCCACTGCCATTCCCTCCGGTATATTGTGGAGAGTTACTGCCAGCACCAGCATGGTGCTCTTTTTCCAGCTGCTCGCTGGTCCCTCCGGCTGGTCTGTGTCAATATGCAGATGCGGTATGATTTCATCCAGAAGAAGCAGGAAACCAATCCCCAGGAGAAAGCCCGCACCGGCCGGTATGAACGCCAGCTTGCCCATATGGCTGCTCATATCCATGGACGGAATCAGCAGGGACCAGACCGAAGCCGCCACCATAACCCCTGATGCAAATCCCAGAAATGCCTTCTGGACACTGGGCCTCAATGCATTTTTCAGAAAAAACACACAGGCCGCCCCTGCCGTTGTCCCGATAAAGGGAATCATGATTCCCGCAAATATACTGCTCATCTCAATACACCTCTGTCATTTCCTGAGCCCGGTCCTCCTTTTTACAGGAAGCCTTTGAGCTTCAGATAGTCTTTTATCAGCTGAATCATCTGGTCATAATCAATCCGGCTGGCATTGATGGGTAGGTCGTAATTCTCCATATCCATCCACTCCCTGCCGGTAAAATAGCGGTGATACTCTGTCCTCTCCTTGTCAATCCGCCTCATCCTGCGGAGGGCTTCCGCCTCATCCACCTTATCCACATCCATGACCCTGCGGATTCTGGTGACCGTATCCGCATACACAAAGATGCGCACCAGATTATCCATCTGGTCCTGGAGCACATAGTTGCCGCAGCGGCCTACGATGATGCAGGTTTCAGAGGCCGCCAGCCTGCGGATGACAGACGACTGGAAACGGAACAGGTTCTCCGGCGATGTGATGTTGGGGCCGGCCTTATCCGGCTCTGTCAGCTCAGGCTTCATACTGGTCACAATGCGGTACAGCAGGTTGTTTCCTGCCTTTTCGTCAGCCAGCCTGAAATACTGTTCGCCTATGGCGCTGGTCTCAGAGGTCATCTTAAGTATCTCTTCATCGTAAAAATGAATGCCCAGTTCCTCGGCCAGGCGTTTGCCTGTCAGCCGGCCGCCGCTGCCGTACTGGCGCTCAATGGTAATTACAAAATGCTTGTCATTCATAATGAATATCCCCCTTACTATACTATGTCTATATGGCACATCCCCATGGCGCTGAGGGCATTGTCGTGGCTCCGGGGAGTCACCCCTGCACAGCAGGCCCTGTCCACCTGTATGGAGGTATCGGGAACCGCCGCCTTAATCAGCATGGCATTGGATATGACACAGATATCCGTACACAGGCCGATGAGTTCCACAAAGTCATACTTCCCCCGGGCCACATAATCCGCCAGTTCCCTGCTTCCAAAGGTATGCTTCTCAAAGCGGATGCCCGGTTCATCCTTAAGCCCCGGTACCAGCTCCCAGCCCGGCGTGCCCTTGACACAATGGACAACGGGAAGCTTCTTTCCTTCCATGGTATCCATATAATCTTCAAAATGTGTATCCAGGGTAAATACCACCTCTTCCCCTGCATCCCGGTATGCCCTTACCTTATCCAGCACATGAGGGACAATGGCCTGGGCCTCAGGGCTTCCCAAAGCCCCGTCTACAAAATCCTTCTGCATATCCACCACCACAAGTAACCGGCTCATGGAACGTTCCTCCTTGTTTTTGAATGCAAACCATTCCTTTTCACACCTACAGTCTACCACATTTCATCAATCAATAAAAGTTCTTTTACACTTTTGTGCGACATTACATGACTTTATATGAATTTTCAAAACACTCTTGACAAATCTATTTTATTGTATTAAGATACGGGTTAATAAAATAAACCGCAGAGAAAGAGGAGTAAGCTATCAAAGCGTTAACACAGAGAGCCGCAGGCGGTGGGATTGCGGTATAGGGCTGGCAGCTGAATGGACTTTTGAGGGCGGTCTTGAAGGATTACAGTATCTGTAGGGACCGACGGATTCCGCAACCGTTATACATGCGGCGCATATGTTGGTATGTGTAAAGTGG
The DNA here is from genome assembly GCF_005845215.1 of Clostridium sp. 1001271st1 H5. Taxonomy (GTDB): domain Bacteria; phylum Bacillota; class Clostridia; order Lachnospirales; family Lachnospiraceae; genus Enterocloster. Next base: position 519,210 of record NZ_SPHO01000001.1, on the reverse strand, counting down.
ACTTTTTAGTCAATTTGAGTGGCACCGCGGATTTCATTCGTCTCAATCGTAGCATAAGCTATGATTGGGACTTTTTTTATTCCGTCCTTATTTAAACGGCAGCCCTATCACAGGAAGTCCCTTATCCAACGGCTTTTTTATCATCCAAATAGAATGTTGAAAACAGGAGGAAACAAAATTATGAAAAAAACAATTGCAATGCTTTTAGCTGCAGCCTTAAGCGCATCCCTTTTAACAGGCTGTGTCACAACTTCCCAGAATACCACTGAGGCCCGGCCCTCAGAAACTGACGCCCAGGCCGGAACCGAAGGCAAGACCGCCCAGGACACACCGGCTGACGGTTCCTCCGCAGCTCCATCCTCCGCAGACCCATCCTCCGGCAGCACAGTCTCTTCTGACGGCTCCTCCTACACCATTGGCGTGGGACAGTTTGCTGAGCACGGCTCCCTGGACAACTGCCGGGAAGGCTTCATGGCCGGGCTGGCAGAGGAAGGAATCGAGGAGGGCAAAAACCTGATTGTGCTTTATGATAATTCCCAGGCAGACGGCGGTACGGCCAGCCAGATTGCAACAAATTTTGCCGGCAAGGGCGTGGACCTGATGTGCGGCATTGCCACCCCCATGGCACAGGCAGAATACGGCGTGGCCAAAAAATCCGGCATCCCGGTTATTTTCACCGCTGTAACCGACCCGGTGGCCGCAGAGCTGGCCAATGCAGACGGTACTCCGGTAGGCGAGATTACAGGCACCAGTGATAAGCTGCCTGTGGAGGCCCAGCTCAAGATGATTCGGGAGATTCTTCCGGAGGCCAAACATATCGGCATCATGTACACCACCAGCGAAGTGAATTCCGAATCCGCCATTGCAGAGTACAAAGCGCTGGCGCCCCAGTATGGTTTTGAAATCGTGGACACAGGCATCTCCTCTTCCGCCGACATTGCCCTGGCTGCCGATACCCTCATAAGCAAGGTGGACTGTATCACCAACCTGACCGACAACACGGTGGTTGCCTCTCTTCCCGTTATCCTGGATAAGGCAGCTGCCAAGAATATTCCTGTATTCGGCAGTGAGATTGAGCAGGTGAAGATTGGCTGTCTGGCCGCTATGGGACTGGACTACATTGAACTGGGCAAGCAGACAGGCAGGATGGCTGCCCAGGTGCTGCGGGGCGAGAAAAAAGCCAGTGAGATGAACTACGAAACCATCAAGGAAGCCGCCTTCTACGGCAATACGCAGGTAGCCGGGAATCTGGGCATCACTCTGCCGGAAGATTTGACAAAAAATGCAGCCGGGCTGTTCACTGAGATTGCCCAGTAAAGCCCTATCACCATTATCTGGAGGAACATCATGACAACGATTATTTTAGGTATCTTTGAAGAAGGCCTGGTGTACGCCATCATGGCCCTGGGCGTATACATCACCTACCGGATTCTGGATTTTCCGGACCTGTCCGTGGACGGGACCTTCCCTCTGGGAGCCGCCTTTACCGCTACCGGCATAGCAGGTGGTTTTATCCACCCGGCTGCAGCCCTTCCCCTCTCCTTTCTTTTGGGAGCCCTGGCCGGCTGCGTCACCGGACTCATCCATGTCAAGCTGAAGGTCCGCGACCTGCTGTCGGGAATCATTGTCATGACCGCCCTCTACTCCATTAACCTAAGGGTGGCGGGCAAATCCAACCTGCCTATTTTCAGCAAGGACACCATTTTCAGCAATCCCTGGCTGGAGCGCATTATTCCCCAGGCCCTTAAACCCTGCACCGTGACCATCATCCTTCTGGTAATTGTCCTCATCTGCAAGCTGCTCCTGGACGCTTACCTGAAAACCCGGTCCGGCTATCTTCTCCGGGCCGTGGGCGACAATGACCTGCTGGTCACCTCCCTGGCCAAGGACAAGGGCATGGTGAAAATCATCGGCCTGGCCATTGCCAATGGTTTTGCCGCCCTGGCAGGCAGCGTGTACTGCCAGCAGAAGGGATTTTTTGAAATTTCCACCGGCACCGGCACCATTGTCATCGGCCTGGCCAATGTCATCATAGGCACTCAGCTGTTCAAACGCTTCGGCTTTGTGAAGTCCACCACGGCCGTTATCATTGGTTCCATTATCTACAAGGCCTGTGTATCCCTGGCCCTGCTCCTGGGCGATTTAAGGCTTACCTTTGGAAGCATCACAGTGTCCTTCCCGGTGACAGCATCGGACTTAAAGCTGATTACATCCGTCCTGTTCCTTATCATCCTGGTGGCAAGCTCCTCCAGGGGAAAGAAGGTGAAGAGCCATGCTTGAGCTGAAGCATATCAATAAATATTACAATGCCGGTACAGTCAATGAAATGTGCCTGTTTGAGGATTTCAGCCTGACCATAAAGGACCATCAGTTCGTGTCCGTGGTGGGAAGCAACGGCTCCGGCAAGACATCCCTTTTAAACATTATCTGCGGCAGCATCCCCCTGGACGAGGGACAAATCATAATCGGAGGAAAGGATATCACCCGGATTCCTGAATACAAGCGTCAGCGCCGTATAGGACGCGTTTATCAGAATCCGGCCATGGGCACCTGTCCTACCATGACCATACTGGAGAACATGTCCCTGGCTGACAACAAGGGAAAGGCCTTCAACCTGAGACCGGGAACCAACCGGCAAAGGCTGGAATATTACCGCGAATCCCTCCGCTCCCTTGGGCTGGGCCTGGAGGATAAAATGGATGTGAAGGTGGGCGTCCTCTCCGGCGGGCAGCGCCAGGCCATGGCTCTTCTCATGTCCACCATGACTCCCATTGAGTTTCTGATTTTAGACGAGCACACTGCTGCCCTGGACCCCAAGACGGCTGAGACTATCATGGAACTGACCGGAAAGATTGTAAAGGAGAAGAAGCTGACCACCATCATGGTCACCCATAACCTGCGCTACGCCGTGGAGTATGGGGACCGCCTCCTGATGATGCATCAGGGCCGCGCCGTGGTAGACAAAGAAGATAAGGAAAAACAGGCGCTCTGTATTGACGACATTCTGGAAAAGTTCAATGAAATCAGCATTGAATGCGGAAATTAGACCGGAATAAAAGGGCTGATGCCCGGCTTGATTCATATGCCGGGCGTCAGCCCTTTTCCTGTCCTGCCGCTGTTCCGGCGGGATTTTAATTATTCTGCAAATAACATAATCTTGGAAGCTGTGTTCTCATCATCTGACCAGACCACGCATTTCCTCCCCTGGGTCAGGTCATCCAGGGTCACGATGTTCCTGGTAAGATAGGGGAAAATGTTGCAGTCGTCCGCCAGGGTGTACTCGGTTCCGTCCGCTGCTGTCAGCACGGATTTGGACGTGGACGCGTCCGTAACCATGGACTTGACCTCCACATAATCAGGCGCCTTGGCATCTGCCGGGAGATTGGTGAAAATCATAGTGGCATTGGTCATGGGCGGAAGGCTCATGGTCATGGCCGGCCCTATGTAGGCGTAAATGGTATCCCCGTCCTTCATATCCTCCAGGGCTGCCGGGAATCCTGTCATGGCATCCAGGATATAGGTCATATCGTCAGCCACGTTGAGAATGATTTCACCGCTGGTGCTCATGCCGGACTGATTGTCAATGGAAAGCCTGCCATCCTCCAGCTTTGTCACTGGTCCGTATATCCGGATGGACTGTGGTATCTCAGGCTGGCTCTCCTCCATGCTCTCAATGGCTCCGGTGACTGATTCCACTACCGTGGTGTCATTCACAATGGTTTCTTCCTTAGTCTCTTCAGCTGCCACGGAACTGCCGGTGGTTGTCTCGGCGTTGACGCTTGCCGAGCAGCCTGCTGCACCCAGGGCTATGGCTGCACAAATCCCTACTGCATATAAATGATATTTTCTCAATATAATCTTCTCCTTTTCATCGGCCCGCCGGAAGACGCCAGTCCGCCGGAAGGCACTTGTTATGTCTGTATGAGAAGTATATATCATTTACCGTCCATATCCAATAAAGGATTTCTTAATAATTCTGAATTTAGAATGAACCTTATGACGAATATTACAAAATGTTTACACAAATCCTTCTTAATCTTTGCCGGGTCTTTACCGAGCCATTTCACTCTGGGGGCCAGCCTGGTTGTGGGCCCGGATAATGGTTTCTATCTCTTCCAGGTTGGAGGACGGAAGGTCGCCGGGAATGGTATTTTTCACAGCAGCCGTGGCATTGCCGAAGGCTACTGCCCTGGCGCAGTCACCGCCCGAGCTGAGCAGTCCGTAAAGGGCCCCGGATATATAGGCGTCGCCGCTGCCAATCCGGTCCACCACCTCGATATCCCGGTATGGCTCCTCCTCAAAGTATTCATCCTTGGCAGCATCGTATATCAGGGAACCAAAGGTATGGCGCTTGGGACTGTGGACGATTCTCTGGGTGGAAGCCACGATGGAGATGGGGTATTCCTCGGTAAAGCTCTTCATCATCTCCCGGGCTGTTCCTGTCTTTAAGAAGGTAAGCCTGGCCGTGTCCTCGGAACAGAAGAAAATGTCCACATAGGGAAGGATTCGCAGGATACATTCCCTGGCCTGGTCCCCGGTCCACAGATTTCCCCTGAAATTCACGTCAAAGGATACCAGGGTGCCCGCTGCCTTGAACCGCTTAATCATCTCTATGGTAGTCTCGCGGATTTCTTCATTTAAAGCCAGGGTGATGCCTGTGGTATGGAAACATTTGGAAGCCGTGTAAACCTCCTCCGGTATCTCATCAATATCCAGCGAAAAAAAGGAGCTGTGGTTGCGGTCATAAATCACTTTTGGCTTTCTGGGATAAGCACCGTTCTCATAGTAGTAGATGCCAACCCTGGCTGCGGGGGACTGGTCATACATGAAGAAGTCGTCGCTGACCCCGAAGGAACGAATCTTGCCTTTCATAAAGCTTCCTATATCATGGGCCGGAAGTTTGGATATAACGCCTGTGTGAAGTCCCAGAAGGGCAGCCCCCACTGCCACGTTCAGTTCTGCCCCGCCCACCTGCTTGACAAAGGTGTCGCCTCTGGACAGACGCTCGTTATCCGGGGGTGAAAGCCTGAGAAGCACCTGTCCCAGTGTAAGAAGGTCGAAATTCCTGCCGTTTGTCTCTACCATATCATATCTCCTTTTCATATAAGAAACCATATAAGAAACGGCTAATACCTCTGAAAAGGATTAGCCGTCTCTGATTGTCTGATTGTCAATATCCTGGTCTATCTCTGAACACGGCCTGAACCGTCGCCGCCGGCCAGATTCTCAACATCTGCCCTGGTCACCAGGTTGAAGTCTCCGGGAATGGTGTGCTTTAATGCGGATGCAGCTACTGCATACTCCAGGGCTGCCTTCATGTCCTTGCCGTCCACCAGGCCGCAGATTAAACCTGCTGCAAAGGAGTCGCCGCCGCCTACACGGTCAACGATTGGTGTAATGTGGTACTTTCTGGAGTGATAGAACTCACGTGTCTTTCCATCCATGATGCATGCGGACCAGCCGTTGTCGGAAGCGCTGTGGCTCTCGCGCAGGGAGCTGATGATGTACTTAAAGCCGAACTTGTCAGCCATCTGGTTGAAAATGTCAACATATCCGGCCAGCTCCAGCTCTCCGGAGGTAACATCGGTGTTGCCCGGCTTGAAGCCCAGAACCTTCTCTGCATCTTCTTCGTTGCCAATGCATACATCCACGTACTGCATCAGATTGGTCATGACCTTCTGTGCCTTTTCAGAGGACCACAGTTTCTTACGGAAGTTTAAGTCAACAGACACAGTCACATTGTGTGCCTTGGCTGCCTTTAATGCTGCCTCGGTGAGTTCGATGGCCGCATCGCTGACAGCTGGTGTGATTCCGGTAAAGTGGAACCAGTCAGCATCTGCAAAAATTTCATCAAAGTTAAACTGGTCAGCTGTTGCTGTGGAGATGGAGCTGTGGGCACGGTCGTAAACAACGTTGGAAGCCCTCATGGCAGAGCCTGTCTCCAGGAAGTAGATGCCCAGTCTCTCGCCGCTTCTGGCAATGTGCTTTGTACCCACATTATACTTTCTCAGTGCAGCCACTGCGCACTCTCCAATGGGGTTAGCCGGCACTGCGGTGATGAATTCAGCCTCATGGCCGTAGTTTGCAAGAGAAACTGCCACGTTTGCCTCGCCGCCGCCGTAGTTGATGTCGAACTCGTCTGCCTGGATGAACTTCTCATTGTTTGGGGTGGATAATCTTAACATGATTTCGCCCATGGTAACAATCTTTGCCATTGTATGATTCTCCTTTAATCTCTAATCTCTTCTTACATGATATATGAAATGATGCTTACGGTACGGTTTAATCTATGCCCTTGCTGCTGCAACTGCTGCAACGAACTCCTGTGCCTTGGCTGTAACGGCTGCAAAGTCACCTGTCTTGGCGCCCTTTGTCAGGCTGCTTCCTGTTCCGACTGCGTAAGCGCCGGCCTTAATCCACTTGTCAACATTGTCAACGTCAACGCCGCCGGACGGCATGAACTCACCCTGAGGAAGGGGTCCCTTGAAGGAGCTGATAGCTGCCGGTCCCACAATATTGCCTGGGAAAATCTTGATGATGTCACAGCCGGCTTCCATAGCGGTAATGGCCTCGGTTGGGGTCATGACGCCTGGCAGCATGGGAACTCTGTAGCGGTTGCACAGACGGATGGTATCTACGTTAAGGCCCGGGCTTACAATGTAGTTGGCGCCGGCCAGAATGCAGGCTCTTGCTGTCTCAGGATCCAGTACGGTACCTGCGCCGATTACAATCTTGTCATTGCCTTTATACTTCTCAGCCATCAGTTTGATGAAGCCAACCGGGTCTCCGTCATCCATGGTCATGGTAAGCTCGATGAAGTTGATTCCGCCTGCAATGATGGCGTCAACTACCTTCTCACCCTGCTCATAGTTCTTTGCGCGAACAACAGCAACCAGACAGTCTTCTTTCATTCTTGCTAAAACTTGTTCTTTCTTCATCTTCATTCTCCTTCTCTTTAAATTCGCATATGCGAATCGGTTTCATAATTACGATTTGTATACTTAAATTCTAATCGCTGTCTCATGATTTGTCAACAGCAAAACTGGTAAAAATATAAGTTTATTTTCCTATACATGCCTTATATATCCCAACAGCCGTGACAGCTGGGCGCCCTTGTCGCTTACCAGGCGTCCCAGGGCGTCATAATCCTCTGTGGGTTTATACAGACTGGAGACGCTGATGGCTCCCATTACATTACCATCCTGCCCAAATACGGGTGCTCCTACACATTCCATGTGTTCTTCCAGTTCCCTGGCATCAAAGGCGTATCCCTTTTCCCGCACAAACTCCAGCTCTTTCTCAAATGCTTCCCGGGTGCAGATTGTCCTGTCCGTGTGTTTCTTAAAGCTGATGCGGGACAATACACCGTCCCGGTCCTCTTCCTCGGTGTAGGCCATTATGGCCTTTCCCAGGGATGTGCAGTAAATGGGATTCTTGGTTCCCACGGTGGCCGTGGTAATGATGGGGTTCTCCGGTTCAAACTTGCAGATATATACAATGGAATCGTCGGAACGGACTCCAAAGAACACAGTTTTCCCCACCTCCCTGGCAAAGGCCTTGAGCACCGGGTCAATGGTGCTGATGAAATCCAGGTTGTTCGTATAATTGATTCCAATCCGGTAGGCTGTCAGGCCGATGGTATATCTCTGCTTCTGCTCCCTTGCCACATGAATCATGCCGGTCTGTACCAGGGTGGTCACAATATCGTAAGCGCTGGTCTTAGGCATGTCCAGCTTTGCGCATATCTCATCCAGGGTAATGCCGTCCGGTTTTTTTGACACCAGTTTCAGTATCTCCACGGTGCGCAGCGTGGTTCTGTTTAGTTTCATGGACACCTCCTGCTCAATCATTCGCATATACATCTCATATCCGTATATACGATATCTAATACTCAGTATACCTCAGACCGGCAGGAGATGCAAGAAGAATTTACATGAAAAAAAGTACCATTTAATGGTCACATGCACACTGTTTTTCCTACAGAGTCACACCTTGTTTGAAAATAGCCATATCATGGAATCCGGCCTCCTCTGACTTGACCTTCCTGCCGGACGCAACAGACAGCACATAGTTAAGCAGCTCCTCTGCCAGCTCTTCCTTGGTCATATCCTCCACCATGCGGCCTGCGTTAAAGTCAATCCAGTTATCCTTATGGCCGGCAAGTCTGGAGTTGCTGGATATCTTGACCGTAGGAACCGGTGATGCAAAGGGGGTTCCCCTTCCGGTTGTAAAGAGCACGATGTGGGCGCCCGACACAGCCAGTGCCGTGGAGGCCACCAGGTCATTGCCAGGGGCGCTTAAAAGGTTCAGACCCTTTACCTTCACCGGCTCGCCGTATTCCAGCACTCCCCTGACAAGGGCGCTTCCCGACTTCTGGGTACACCCCAGGGACTTGTCCTCCAGGGTGGAGATGCCTCCCTTTTTATTGCCTGGGGAAGGGTTTTCATAGATGGTCTGGTTGTGGCTGGTAAAATAATTCTTAAAATTATTAATCAGGTCAACGGTCTTCTCAAACAGCTCCGGAGTGGCGCAGCGGTTCATGAGAAGGGTTTCCGCACCGAACATCTCAGGCACCTCCGTCAGAATGGTGGTTCCGCCCTTGCTTACCAGCAAATCGGAAAACGCGCCTACCACGGGATTGGCCGTGATGCCGGACAGTCCGTCGGAGCCGCCGCACTTCATACCGATGATGAGCTCGCTGGCATCTATCTTTTCCCTGGAAAATGCGCCTGCATAGGCTGCCAGCTCCTTAAGAAGGCCCATGGCAGTCTCCATCTCATCCTCCACATCCTGACACTGAAGGAACTTCACGCGGTCCTCGTCGTACGCTCCGATATAGTCCATGAGCACTGGAATATTGCTGTTCTCGCACCCCAGTCCAAGCACCAGCACGCCGCCGGCGTTGGGATGGTGAATCATGTCCGCCAGCACCTTTCTGGTGTTCTCCTGGTCGTCCCCCATCTGGGAACATCCGTAGGGATGGGGAAATGCAATCACATCCTCCACATTGCCGCCCACCAGCTGTCTGGCCTGGCTCTCAAGAGCCTTGGCAATGGAGTTGACACAGCCTACCGTGGGGATAATCCATATCTCGTTGCGGATGCCTGCCTTTCCGTCCGGCCTGCGGTACCCCTCAAAATATGCGTGTTCCGTAGGAGCCACATCATTTTCCTGGGGATTATAATCATAAGTAAGCACGTCTCCCAGGGCCGTCTTCACATTGTGGACATGGACCCAGGCTCCTGCTTCTATGTCCTCTTTCGCGTAACCGATTCGGAAGCCGTACTTCACCACTTCCTCCCCGGCCTTTATGGGCCTTAAGGCAAACTTGTGTCCCTGGGGTATATCCTCCCGGAGGCAGACCTCTGCACCTGCCTTACCCATTGTCTCACCCTTTGCAAGGGGACGCAGCGCAACCGCTACATTGTCGTTTTCATGAATTTTTACAATATCCTGCATGGCCATTCATTCTCCTATCATCTTTGTTTTCTTTGATTCTGCGTGCCTGTTCTGGTATGCTGTTTCGTGGTTTATTTTTGTAAGTGCTTACAATTATTCTACTCATTTTCCGGTCAGAAGTCAATAAAAAAATAGAAAAGTATTGCATTATCTACGCGGAATATGTATAATGTACTTAGCTTGTAAGCGCTTACAGAATGTGAGGTTAGTTTATGAATATATATGATGTTTCTGAACATGCGGGGGTATCCATCGCCACTGTGTCCAGAGTACTCAATGGAAATCCCAATGTCAGTGAAAAGACCAGAGAAAAGGTCTTGAAAGTTATGGACGAGTTGGGTTATACTCCTAATGTGTTCGCCAGAGGCCTGGGACTGAATACCATGCAGACCATCGGAATCATGTGTTCCGATTCGTCGGACCCATACCTGGCGGGCGCCATTTACTATCTGGAACGCGGACTCCGCTCCCACGGTTACGACGCCATCCTCTGCTGCACCGGCTATGACCTGGACGCCAAGCAGAAGTATTTTGATTTGCTGCGTTCCAAGCGGGTGGATGCCATCATCCTGGCCGGTTCCAAGTTTGTGGAGATGCGGGCCAAGGATAACGCCTATATCATTGAGGCTGCTTCCGACCTTCCCATCATGCTGGTCAACGGCTTTCTGGAAGGTGAGAATATCTACAGCACGGTCTGCGACGACCGCGCGGCCGTGTACGGCGCTGTCAGCCAGCTGCTCTCCTCGGGACGCAGGCGTATCCTGTATGTGTACACCAGCTATTCCTACAGCGGAGTCAATAAACTGGAGGGATACAAGGACGCCCTGAAGGAAAAGGGTATTGCGCCCTGCAGCGAACTCATCCGCCAGTGTCCCAAGGATATAGAGGCCGCCAGGGACCTGCTGCTGTCCCTTCGTAACGAGGGATTGGAATTCGATGCAGTGGTCACCTCCGATGATTCCCTGGCCGTGGGCGCTGTGAAATATGCCCACACAGCCGGCATCTCCATTCCCGATGAGCTGAGCATTATCGGTTATAACAACTCCCTGCTGGCCCGGTGTACGGACCCGGAGATTACATCCATTGACAGCAAGGTGGAAGCACTCTGCACCACCACCATCAACACTCTTATGGGGGTTTTCAGCGGTGTTAATGTGCCCAGCAGGACCACAATCGCCTCTGATTTAATAAAAAGGAAAACCACAAATTTTTAATTCTTAAGGAGGAATATCACACATGAAACAATTTATGGACAAGGATTTCTTATTATCAACGGATATGGCCAGGACACTGTACCATGATTTTGCAGAGAATATGCCGATACTGGACTATCACTGTCACATCAATCCCCAGGAAATCTATGAGGACCGCAAGTTTGACACCATCACCCAGGTATGGCTGGGCGGCGACCATTACAAATGGCGTCAGATGCGTTCCAACGGCGTGGACGAAAAGTATGTAACCGGCGACAGCACGGACAGGGAAAAATTCCAGGCCTGGGCTGAGACCCTGCCAAAGCTCATCGGCAACCCGCTGTACCACTGGAGCCATCTGGAGCTGAGAAAGTATTTCGGATACCAGGGCTACTTAAACGGCGATACTGCGGAGGAGGTATGGAACCTGTGCAACTCCAGGCTGCAGGAGGATTCCATGACCGTCCGCAACCTGATAAAGCAGTCAGGCGTGACCCTGATTTGCACCACGGACGACCCGGTGGACTCCCTGGAATGGCATAAGAAGATTGCAGAGGATGACACCTTCGACGTACAGGTGCTTCCGGCCTGGAGACCTGACAAGGCTATGAACGTTGAGAAGCCAACCTTTGGCGCTTACATGGCGCAGCTCTCCCAGGTCAGCGGCGTCCAGATTACTGATTTTGCGTCCTTAAAGGAAGCCCTTAAGAAGCGCATGGCATTCTTTACATCCATGGGATGCTGCGTATCCGACCATGCTCTGGAGTACGTAATGTACGCGCCTGCCACTGACGCTGAGGTGGACGCCATCCTTGCCAAGGGGTTAAAGGGCGAGACCGTATCCAAGGAAGAGGAGCTGAAGTTCAAGACAGCCTTTATGCTGTTCGTTGCCCGGGAGTACAATGCCATGGGATGGATTATGCAGATTCATTATGGCTGCAAGAGGGACAACAATGGCTACATGTTCGAGAAGCTGGGAGCTGATACCGGATTTGACTGTATCAACAACTATGCTCCAAGTGCGCAGATGGCTGATTTCTTAAATGCACTGAGCACCAACAACGAGATTCCAAAGACCATCCTGTACTCCCTGAATCCCAACGACAACGCTTCCATCGGAACCATTATCGGCTGCTTCCAGGAGAAATTCCCGGGCAAGATTCAGCAGGGCTCCGCATGGTGGTTCAATGACCACAAGATTGGCATGACCGAGCAGATGACATCCCTGGCCAACTTAGGATGCCTGGGCAACTTCATCGGTATGCTGACAGACTCCAGAAGTTTCCTGTCCTACACCAGGCATGAGTACTTCCGCCGCATCCTCTGCAGCCTGATTGGCGGCTGGGTAGAAAACGGCGAGTATCCCGCTGACATGACGGCCCTGGAGGAAATCATAAAGGGTATCTGCTACAACAACTCCGTGAAATATTTCGGATTTAAGCTGGATGAAGTGAACTAAATATTATCTTTGATAACAGCACAGGGAACTGCCCATGGTATCGGGCAGTCCCCTGTTTTTGATTTCCGCCTGTGTCTTCATACTGCGGAAGCAGCCTTTCCCCTTCTTGCAAACTGCAGAAAGGCAGTCACCAGACCGCTGACGCAGAGCATTGCGTAAAAGCTGATTCCACGGCTTAAGAGCATCACGGAAAAGCTCTGTCCTGCCCCCAAAAGGGTGCGGTACAGCGCAAGGAAACCGCCCTCTGAAGCCCCCACGGAGCCGGGAAGGGGAACTGCTGTTACCGCCAGGCTCAATATGGCCTGGAGAGCCAGGAATTGTTCTGCTGCCGCGGATATGCCCAGGGCCCGGCAGGCACAGTACGGCACCATATAAAGGGCAGTCAGCTGAAGGGCTCCATGTATGAACATCCTGACCACCACCAGGGGATACTGCCGCAGGTAGGCGCCTCCCCTGCTGTACTCGTCAATCAGGCCCTCCACCTTCTGCACCGCCCTCTTCCTGTTCTTAATGATTCCAGTCCTGCACAGCCCTCCCACCATAAACAGCATTGTTTTCTCCGCCAGAAGGCCGTTGAGGATGATTAACAGGATAAGGCCTGAACAGAATCCATTTACCAGCACCCCGAAAATCAGAAGCAGCCTTATGATTCTGCCCTGTCCCATGACAAAGGTCAGATTGGTTCCAATCATGATGCACCCGTAAACCAGCACCGTCATCTGATACGCCGCGGCCGTGGCCAGAAGGGAAAATGAACTGTGGGCAGCTCCAAAGCCATCCCTCACCATATAGTAAAGCTGCATGGGCTGTCCCCCTGTGGCAGAAGGAGTAATGGCGCTGAAGTAAAAATCCGCAAATGCATAGGACAGGGACCGCCAGTAGGGAACCTTTTTCCGGAAGGTCCTCATTAAAAGCCTGATATTGGCCGCCTCACAATTGACAAAGAGGAACATGCAGGCAAAACCCAGGCATACAAACCGGATATCCGCCCTCATGAATGTACTGCCCAGGGTCTGGACGGAGTGACTGCCCAGCAGCACATGGAAGGTTAACCAGGCCAGGGCAGCCACCAGACAGAGCCCTATGGACATTTCCTTCCAGTTCATCTTTTTCTGCTCCATTCCCTGTTCCTCCTTTCCCATCATTCTCCCGGTATAAGCTGTGTCTATTATACCGTCCAATTCTTAAAAACTTATGATTATTTTCTGAATGTTTTTGTATTTTTTACCGCACTTGCGTATAAAGGACAAAAAGACCGCTGCACAACGGGATTCATCTCCCTCTGTACAACGGTCCTGCTGCTCTTTCAGCCTGCCTCATCCTCTATTTGAGACGCACCACATGCTGACAGTATATATACATATTTTTGATTTTCTTGGCCTGCTGCCCATCATCTCCCAGTACAATGGGCTGCGTTCCCGTAGGGGTGATATAAAGCTTGAATGCAATGGCATCCTGCCCAATCTTCATGGACCTTACAGGCATGTATTGGAAATTGCCATGTTCGATTCCCAGATATTCATACATGCTGTGCTCCAAATCAGGATTAGCAAACACCCGCACCACATCTGATTCCCCTTTCATGTCGATGATTGCCCTGGCCTCCTCAAATTTAATGTTGGTAAAGCGGTAATCACCATTACCAATGATGTAGGCCAGCGTGCCGTTATCCAGTAACAGTAAAGGATCCGTCTGCGCCATCTAAAAACCCCCTTTTCAAAATGCCTTTTTATTTGTCTTATATTAATCATAATGCCTTATATGGGGAATGTCAATATAATCAGAAAATTATCAATATTGTTTGTCAATTAACTATCAATTAATCGGATTTTCCGAATACTGTTTCTATTCATTCGTTTCCTTTTCATAAAAACATATTCTAAATGCAAAAAAGATTACAGGATTCTCTCCCATAATCTTCTCTTTCCTCATGTCCAAACAATGTATGTGAGCAGGACGATAAGCCGGGTTATGTCATTGGATGGCCATCTATCTAGGACTGCCGTCGCCGGCAGCCTCAAGCAACCTACCCGGAAGCTGACGGGCAGCCATATGCTTCCTGTTCGGTCTTGCTTCGAGTGGGGTTTACATGTGCCCCGCCTGTTACCAGACGGGCGGTAGTCTCTTACACTGCCCTTCCACCCTTACCTTTTAGGCCGAAGCCTGAAAGGCGGTACATTTCTGTTGCACTGTCCCTGGAGTCGCCTCCGCCAGACGTTATCTGGCACCCTGCCCTGTGAAGCCCGGACTTTCCTCTCCCGCGGCCTTGCGGTATCGCGGCAGCGGCCATCTGTCCTACTCACAACGTGTATTAGTCTAACACAGAATCACGGGTTTGTCCAGAGGAACCCTGCTGCTTTTCCCTGTATTCCGACGGCGGGCAGCCTGTGTATTTCTTAAAGGCAGTGCTGAAATAGGGAATGTTGCTGTAACCGGTCATCATGGCAATCTCATAAATCTTGCGGTTGGGGTCCCGCATCAGCTCCTTTGCCTTTTCCATGCGCAGCTTCAGAAGGTAATCCGTAAAGGACACCCCTGTCTCGCTCTTAAAGGAGGTGCTGAACCTGGCGCTGCTCAGACCGGCGGCTGCGGCCGCATCCTCCAGGGACAGGGCGGGACTGCTGTAGCATTCCTCCATATAGCCCAGCGCCTTTACCACCGGCCTGGAATATGCGCCGGATTTCTGGCTGCCCGCATACTCGCAGATACGCCTCAGGTTCTCCCCCAGCACCCGGATGGCCTTTCCAATGGTCTCGCACCCAATCAGTTTCTTATACTCCTCCACCGGATTCTCAAACACCAGCTCCGGGCTTATGCCTGCATTTCCCAGTTCCTTAAGGACCGCGCTGTACAGGCTGCTGACCATGAACTGCATATAGATATAAGAATCCATCCCTGTCTGCATAAGCAGCGCCTCCAGCTCTCCCATGCGCTTTTCCAGCAGTTTCACATTGCCGCTTTTTACCGGGGTGATAAGGTCGATATCCAGTATGGGCGACGGGTCATTCTCCTTTCCCTCCCCTTTGATATCCTGAAAGCGCAGATTCTGGTTATCCCCTCTGATGTATTTTAATTTCAGGGCCTCATGCGCCTCCTGATAACATTGGTCCAGCAGCCGGATACCCCGCAGCACATTGCTCTGGGCACTGGTCAGGCTCAGGCCCTGCTCTGAAAACATCTGCCTGGTACGGCTTAGATAGAGACCTGCCCGCATTTCCACCGTCATCCTGGTGGGGGCAATCACTGCTATTTCACAGCGGTTCTCCCTCTGCATCAGAACATAGGCGCCCTGTTCCCTCATATGGCCTGCCGCTGCTGCCATAAGCCCGCCCTTGTCCTGGGATTCAAAGATAAGGACCATGCAGTGGTCATGCTCCATCTCCATTAACGGACCGCTGTCGCTTACCTCGTACATCAGCAGCTTGCGCAGTAAATCTTCCCTGTCCTCAAAGGAATCCTTTTTAGCCTCGTCATACCGCCTGACGCAGTCTGAGGCAAGATGGGTCAGCTCCTCCATGTTGATGGGCTTGGTGAGATAATCCTGGACTCCCAGCTTAAGGGCCCTTCTGGCATATTCAAAATCATCATAACCGCTGAACACGATTGCCATGAGGCCCGGATTCAGCCTCTTCCCTTCCTCTATGAGCTGCAGTCCGTCCACATGGGGCATTCGGATGTCTGTCATGAGAAGCTCCGGCCGCTGTTCCCTGAGCAGCGCCAGACCTTCCTTTCCGTTACCGGCTGTTCCCACCAGCTCTATGCCCAGGGATGCCCAGTCAATGACGCTGCACAAACCCTTTAATATAATCTCATCGTCATCACAGATAATTGCTCTCATCTGACGCCTCCCCCTTTTTCCCAATCCGCAGGGTCACCACGGTCCCCTCGCCCCTGGCTGACTCTATGGACACCCCATATTTCCTGCCGTATACTATCTTAATCTTGTCGTTCACATTGCGCACCCCATAGCCGGTGCCCTGCTGGTCCGAGGATATGGTATCCAGCTCCTGGTTCAGACGTCTGCAGGCGTCCTCATCCATGCCCAGGCCCGTATCCTGCACCTGTAATATGACATCCCCTTCCTGCGGGAAAATATGGATATAAATATACCCTTTCTCCTCCATGGGCTTGATTCCGTGGTAAATGGCATTCTCCACCACTGGCTGCAATATAAGCTTGGGCGTCCTGCATGACAGCACGGAGGGGTCCACATTGATGTCATAGTCGAATTTCTCCTGATACCGCCGGTGCTGGATGCTCAGATAGCTCTTTATGTGCTTTACCTCTTCCTCCACGGTGATGATGTCACGCCCCTTGCTGAGGCTTATCTTGAAAAAGTCTGTCAGGGCTGTCAGCATCTCAATGCTCTCCTCCACCTGCTGCATCCTCAGGGACCAGATAATGGAATCCAGGGTGTTGTACAGGAAGTGGGGATTAATCTGAGCCTGCAGGGCCTTTAGCTCCTCCCGCCTCAGCTTCTCCTGTTCCCGGTATATGGCGTCAATCAGGTTCTTCATCTCACCGGTCATATGGTTAAAGGAATCATACAGCACCCCGATTTCATCCCTCCGCTCTGTCTCAACCGATGTATCCAGGTTGCCGGAGCACACCTGTTCCATGGCTTTTACCAGCGTAAACAGGGGTCTGGTAACTGAATCAGCCACCCTCTCGGACAGTATCATGGATATGGCCGCTGCCAGGGCCAGAAGCATAATCATGAGCACCTTGATATATTCCACGGACCGGGTAATGGATGCCTTTGGTATGACGCCCACGATTTTCCAGTCCGTCTGGTTCAGGGTCTGGTAGACCACCAGCTGCCTCTTGTCCTTCAGCACATGGGACACGCCGTATTCCGGTATTTCACTTAAATTGTCCTCCACCATCCGGCGCGCCTTCTCAACTCCCTCCCGGTCCTTCCAGGGTCCTTCTCCTGCTGTCAGGTTCATAATCCGGTTCCGTTCATCCATCAGAAACACATCCCCTGTGCCGCTGACCGCCCTGGCTGCAATGTCTGACAGCTTGTCGGAGTCAATATCCGCCAGGACCACCCCCTTGGTCCGTCCCGTGGCCTTGTCAATGAATGGAATTCCCATGGATACATAGGATGTGTATGGCGTGCTGACCACATAGGAATTTTCATGGGGCGGAAACCACTGGGCCTGTCCCGTGGCATGGATGATGCGGTACCAGTCCGTGTCCCTGGGGTCCGACACCAGGAAGGATGATGAATTGCTCTTATAACGTCCCCCATTGTCCCCCAGCACATATACGCCGAAAATGTCCCGGTTATAGGAGGGAAGCACCATCAGTTCCATGCTTCCCTCCAAATCGTAGGAATACATCTCCTTTATGGAACGGAACTGGCGCCGTATAAGCTTCTGCATACTGATATTGTCGTTCATGGCGGAACAGACCTGATAGGTCTGGAGGAACAGTTCATTGATGTCCTGGCAGGCATTGCCCACCATCTGGACCGTGGTGGCCTCTGCCTCCTTAAGGATTCTGGATGAGGTCATGTAGTAGTGAAGGGCGCCGGTAAGAATGACAATGCCTGTGGAGGAAGCAGCAAAAGAAAGTATCATCTTCTCCTTTAACATAAGACGTACTCCCAGGTTCCGGCAGGCCCCAAAACCTGTCCCTTTATTCAGATATGCCTTTATGGTTTCCCTAATACGCATCTTCAAACAATTCCTCCGCATTATCCACGGTGTATTCCCGGTGCTTTACCATGGTCTGGCGGTCCGGCTTTTCTCCCCTCCGGTGCCTGTTTATGATGTCAAATACCGCATCCCCGTATTCCGGACTGCTTTTTACCGTGGCCAGGTACTCCCGGGCAATAATGGCCTTAAACACATCCTGTATGCCGCCGATAGACACAATGACCACGTCCCTGCCCGGTTCCATGCCCGCCAGCTTAAGGGCCTGAAGGACCCCCAGACCGTCCTCATCGCTCTGGGCAAATACCGCATTAAAATCAATGTCCTGGTCGGCAATGACGGACTCCGTCACCTTCTGGGCCGTGAGCCGGTTGCCGCTGCTCTCCACACGTTTGGAAATATACAGGTTGGAGTGCTCCCTTATGCCGTGCATGAAGCCCATGTACCGTTCCCAATCCATGGCCGAGGTTTTTTCTCCCTGAATAACCATGGTATGGCAAGGCTCAATGCCGAAATGCCGGGCCAGTATATCCGCGCACAGCTCTCCCTCTGCATAGTAATCCGAAGCAACATAGCCCAGAACGTAATCTTCCCGGTCATACTCCGGCTCCATCTCCACATCCTGCTCTGCCAGTATCACCGGCACTCCCCTCTGCCTGGCCTCCAGAAGCACCTGGTCATAGCCCTTCCTGGCGCTGGGAATCAGGATAAGGTAATCAATGCCCGAATCCAGAAGCCTGTATATATCCTCAATCTGCCACTCCAGGCTCTCCTCCTCCGGCGCATGGTAAATCAGCTGTGCCCCTCTCCGCCTGGCCGCCTCCTTAAAGCTCTTAATCTGAGCTGTCTTCCAGGGAGTAAGGGGCTCTGCCTGGGATAATCCCACCCGCAGGCCCTCATGCTCTGTCTCCTGTACAGCCGGAACAAACCATCTGTCCTTTACCAGCCATAAAAGGCATGCAAGCATCACTGCAAAGCACGCCGCAATCATTTTCTTTCTCATATATCACTGCCCCTGTCTCATTTGAATCCTATTATACCAGAAAAGTGTATGAATAGACAGCGAAGTTAATATGAAAGGCATCCATTCACCCGGATAAGACAAGGCTGCCGGAACATACTCTGTCCGGCAGCCTTCCCTGGATATGTAATCCTGTTTTAATAGAACAGATTCACCAGCCCGGTGGAGAACATTGGCACATAGGCCATCAGCAGCATGCAGATGAACAGCATGACATAGAAGGGAATGGACTCCTTGATGAACTCCTTTATCTTACACCTGGTGATGCCGCAGGTGACGAATATCAGAGCACCCATGGGCGGTGTCACGCCGCCGCAGGCCATTGTGAAGATGTAGACCATGGCAAAATGGATGGGGTCGATGCCGTAAGCCTCGGCCACCGGGGCCAGAAGGGGAACCAGCACAATGAGGGCTGCATTTCCCTCAATGAACATGCCCACCACGATGAGGAACAGGATAATGACAAAGAGGAACAGGTATTTATTGTTGATGGTTCCCAGCACCAGGGCCGTAAACTGCTGGGGAATCTGCTCCCTGGTGAGAATCCAGGCAAAGGCGGAGGCGCCGCCCACAATCAGCATGATGGATGCCGTGGTTGCCACGGTTTCCTTAAGGCCTGTGCGGATATCCTTAAGCTTCAGTTCCTTATACACCACCCCCAGAATCAGGGAATAGACAATGGCCACTGCTCCTGCCTCTGTAGGGGTAAAAATTCCCATACGGATGCCGCCGATGATGATAACAGGAAGGCACAGAGGGAGAAAGGCGCTGGCAATCTCAGGGGCTGCCTGCTTCATGGTCAGACGCTCGGTGCGCATGGGTACATAGCCCCTTTTCCTGGAAATGAAGTGCACCAGAATCATCATTGCAACGCACAGAAGCACGCCGGGACCGATTCCTGCAATAAACAGCTTGCCAATGGAAAGATTGGCAATGGAGCCGTAAAGAATCATGGCAATTCCCGGAGGAATCAAAGGCGTAATCATGGATGACATGGCTGTCACCACGGTTGAGAACTGCCTGGAATAGCCGTGATGCTCCATCTCAGGCACCAGCATCTTTGCCTCCATGGCTGCGTCTGCCAGATTGCTTCCCGACAGGCCGCCCATCAGAGTGGACAGAAGTACATTTACCTGGGCCAGACCGCCGGTCATGCGCCCGGTCATTACATTACAGAATCCCATAACACGCTTGGTCACGCCGGAGTAGTTCATGAACACCCCTGCGCAGATAAAAAACGGGATAGCCAGAAGAGGAATACTCTCCACGCCTGCCAGGACCCTCTGGCCCAGTATCTTTGTAAAAGGGCCTCCTGTCAGGTAAAAATAAGCCATGGAACCGGAAAGGATGGAGATAAACACCGGAACCTTCAGAAACAGCAGCACCAGCAGAACTGCAGTCGATATCATGATAATACTTGTCTCCATCATTTACGCTTCCTCCCTTTTTCCGGTTAAGTCCCTGTATGTATTCAGGCATACCTGCACCGCCATGGTAAGGCACCCTATGGGCAGCGGCGCATAGATAAGGCTGTAGGGAATCTTCAGAATGTTGGTCACACGGTCATAGCGGACCATCTGCATAATATAGCGGACTCCCTGATATCCCACATAGCAGAGGATGATGACTGCTGCCGCTGCAATGAACACGCTCAGTATTTTCTGAAGCTTTTCCGGGAATATTTCCACTATCACGTCAATGGCAGCATGGTTCCCGCATACAAAGGCATACCTGCCTCCCAGGAACACCACCCAGATGATAAGGGCCAGCTGCACTTCCTCCTGCCATACAAATGGGTCTCCCAGGCAATAGCGCATTATGACCCCAAAGAAGGTGATTCCCACCAGAAGCACCAGGGCCCCGCAGGCTGCCAGCACATCCGCGTTGCAAAGCAGGTTCTTTATCTTATTATCTGATTTCATATTTACTTACCCCTTTCCCCGTACATTTAATCCTGCCTGCCAATAATGGCCTTCATTTCTTCAATCAGTCCCTCTGACCACATGGCCTTAATCTGCGGGTCCTCATAAAATGACTGGCCTGCTGCCTTAAAATCCTCTGGCGTCAGCTCGCTTACGGTCACACCTGCTGCCTTTAATGCTTCCAGCGCTTCCTCGTCCGCTTTCTCTAACTGTTCACTGTTGAATACTCCGGCCTGGTCGCCGCATTCCATCAGAATCTTCTGCTGTTCCTCTGTCAGCGTATGGAAGAAATCTGCTCCCATAATCCAGCAGGTCATGTCGTATGTGTGGGCGTCCAGCACCAGGTTCTTGGCCACCTCCTGATAGGCGCCGTTTAAAATAACCGGAAGGGGATTTTCAGCCCCGTCTATGGTTCCCTGCTGCAGGGCCGTATAGATGTCGCTCATGGCCATGGGCGTGGGCGTTGCTCCCAGCGACTCAAATACCTTTATCAGTATGGTCTGGTTGGGTACGCGGATTTTCCTGCCTTTTAAATCGCTGACCGCGTTCACCGGCTTCTTAGTGATGGTATGGCGGATTCCGTATCTCCATGTGGTCAGTATCTTTAAGCCCACATTCTGCTCCAGCTCCTCTGCCTTGCCTGCAAACCAGCTGCTGTCCACCACCTTTTCCAGGTCCTCCCACCCCTCAAACAGGTAGGGAGCAAAGAGAACTCCAAAATCCTGGATTCCCCTGTCCTGGAAAAAAGGTCCGTTGGCCAGGGTGACCACACAGTCGCCGTTGACGGCCTGGTCAATGATATTGTCCTTGCTTCCCAGCTGGCTGGAAGGATACAGGTCCACCCTCATGGTTCCCCCGCTCTGTTCCTCCACCAGCTCCTTCCACTCATGGCAGGCCAGGTCAATGGGTTCCCCCGGATTGTTCTCATAGCCAATCATGATACGGACCTTTTTGCCGCTGCCGTCTGCCGTCTGGCTGCTGTCCGCCTGGCCGCCGCAGCCTGCCAGGGATAAGGCCAATGTGCAGCTTACCAGTAATGCCAGTACCTTTTTCATTTCTTCCCCTCCTGATTCTTATCCTGGGTGGCACCGCCACCGGATGTTTGTTTCCTTGTCTTTTATGCCCTTATTATATACTTTGGACCAGTGTGTTGTACATTCACTCTCATTCCCTTTTCTTTTAAAATCTTTCCCTCATGAAATAAAAACAGAAAATACCGCAGAAATCAGCACAAAAAAAAGACCGTTTCCCATGCAGTACTGTAAGGAAACGGTCTGTCTCATCTCAATGCCGCCTGTGCGGCCATCATACGTTCAGACAGCTCCCGCCTATGAACTCCCTGAGGATGGAATTCTTGGGTATGTCCTCGCTGCTGACACCGATAAAATAGTCCAGGAATTTAAGGAGCCGTTTAGCCTCCAGCCATTCCTCACTGTCCTTAGGAATGGCAAAGAGCAGGGGCTGGGCGTACTGCTTCAGCACTGCCAGCTCATAGACCAGGGCGGAATTGAACATGGCGTCCGCCTCCTCCTGGAAGGGAAAGATGTTCTCCTCCTCGCCCTTGCGCACCGAGGGCCACATGCGTATGGTTTCCTGCGCCGAGGAACCTCTTGTCCTGGCGTCCCGCACCATCCGTCTCAGGAGACGTCCGTCGGTGGTGGGTATGCGGTTGTGTTCGTCGATGTTGAGCTGGGTCAGCGCGCTGATGTATATCTTGAATTTACTGTCGGCCGGAAGGGTGTAGGAGAGCCGGTCATTCAGGCAGTGGATTCCCTCTATAACCAGAATATCTCCCTCCCCCAGCTGAAGGAAGTTTCCCTTATACTCCCTGATTCCCTTTTTAAAGTTATAGTAGGGAAGCTCCACCCGCCTTCCTTCCAGAAGACCGGTCATGTCCCGGTTAAACAGCTCCACGTCCAGGCATTCCAGAATCTCATAGTTGTAATTGCCGTGTTCATCCCTTGGACTGTCCACCCGGTTTACAAAATAGTTATCCACTGCAATGGGATGGGGCTTTAGGCCAATGGCCTCCAGCTGGACCGACAGGCGGTGGGAAAATGTGGTTTTGCCGGATGATGAGGGTCCTGCTATCATCACAAAGCGGGCGTTCTTCCTGGCCGATATCTGGGCTGCTATCTCTGCAATCTTCTTCTCCTGAAGCGCTTCCTGTATCAGAATCAGGTGGGACATATCCCCCTTTGCAATCCTGTCGTTCAGGGCGCCCACCGTCTCCAGGTCCATGCGCCTGCCCCATTCAGTGGATTCAGCCAGGGTGGCAAACAGCTTATCGCTGGGCGTAAACCGGTGAAGAATGTCCGGCGTATTCCGGTCAGGCATTACCATCACAAATCCGTAGTGGTAAGGAATCAGGTCAAAATGCTTGATGTAGCCTGTATTCTGGACCATATACCCGTAGTAGTAGTCCTCAAACCCGTCAATGCTGTAGATATTGACCCTGGATACCATGCGGTAACGGAACAGCCTGGCCTTGTCATACATACCCAGCTTCTCAAACAGCTCAATGGCGTCATCTGTGGACACGCTGCGCTTCATGATGGGAATCTTCCGTTCCACATACTCCCTCATCTTGGCCTTTACCGCATCCAGGAATTCCTGGTCCAGAACAAAGTTTCCCCTGGCCTCCACGAAAAATCCCCTGCCGATGGAAAAGTCAATCATCAGCTTTTCCACATTGCCGGCGCCTGCAACGCTGTAGAACGCCTTCAGCATCATAAGGGACGCGCTCCTCTGATAGGCAGACATGCCCGGCTTATCCTTTGCAGTGACAAAGGAAAGCTCACAGTCCTTCACCTGCTTATGCAGCTCCTGGAGCTTTCCGTTTACCCGCACCAGCAGGATATCGTATTCATACTCCTTCTGGTGTTCCCGGGCCGCCTCCAGCCAGGTGGCGCCCTCCGGGTATTCCTTTGTGATGCCGTTTATCTTAACCAGTGCCATTCCATCTACCTCCCTCAATTTACAGAATCTGTTTCTCCGGTCACACAATCATGGCAGGCCATTGGGGCGGCGCCTGCTCCAGTTCCACCTGGTTCCCCAGATTCTTCCTGAGAAACTCTGCCATATAGGGGATAAAAATATGCTCCAGGCCGTAGTGGCCTCCGTCGATAATGGCCATGCCCCTGGCTGCCGCGTCTATCCCCTGGTGGTGGCTGATATCCCCTGTCACAAGGACCTGGGCCCCCCAGGCCAGAGCTCCCTCAATCTCGCTCCCCCCTGCGCCGGGGCATACGGATACACGGGAAATCCGCTGCTCCATTAGGCTTTCCCCGTATACAAGGGCAAAGGGAAGGCCGAACACATCCTTGACACGGGACGCCAGCTCCCTTACAGTCACTTCCTCCCTCAGGAATCCGTTCTTGCCGATGCCGTAAGAAACAGTGCCCTCCGGTCCATCCATTTCCCCCAGGTTCTCTAACGGTATGCAGTCCGTCAGGCCCAGCCGCTCTGCGGCCAAATCAGCCATACAGCCCGGAGCCGCATCAAAGTTGGTATGCATGGCATAACAGGAAATATCTGCCTGTATCAGCTTCACCAGCCTTCTGGTGATGAAGTTCTGGTCATTTACCTTTTTGATGGCCTTAAATATCAGGGGATGATGGGTCAGCAGCATGTCCGCACCCCAAGCCACGGCCTCCTCCACCACCTTGTCCGTTGCGTCCAGGGCAATGTATATCTTCTTTACATCCTTATCGCTCCTGCCCGCCAGAAGACCGGGATTATCCCAGTCACAGGCGCAGTCCTCGGGCGCCAGTTTCCTGCAAACCTCCATGATTTCACTGCATTTCATCTTGTGCCTCCTTAATCCAGGCCAGTTCCTCCTGCCTGCTTTTTCTGGCCCCTGCCCTGGCTTCTGTCTCGGAAATCCCATCTGTCTCCTGCAGGGATTCCAGGATTTTCTCAATCCTGGCCTTCTCCCTGCCCAGGTATTCCCTCAGGGTCCCGTCCTTTTTGCCAATCAGTATCCTGCCGTAAAGGTAATGGGCCTGGCTTTCATACTCCATAAAGCCCCTTTTCACGCTCATCACCGTATAATATTTTCCCTCGTCCTTTACCATGGCTTCGTCCTCAATGGCAAATCCATGGCCTGCCAGATAACGCCTTACCTTATCCAAATCCGACTGGGGCGAGAGAACGTAATGGTTTACGCTGTCCCACACATGGCGCCCCTGGTCCAGGATTTTCATTATCAGTTCCCCTCCCATGCCCGCTATGATAACCGTGTCAGCCTCTCCGGGCTTAAGCTCTTTCAGGCCGTCGCTGAGCCTTGTGCGGATAGGACAGACCGTCCGTGAGCCGCAGTCCTTCCTCTCCTGGTCCGTATTTTCTTTGCTCTTTCCCTGTTTCTGCGCCCAGGCTTCATATTCCCTTATATGGGCCCGGGCTCGCTCCAGGGGACCGGGTCTTACATCCATGGCCAGGGCAGAGGCAATCCGCCCTGTCTGTGCCAGGTACACGGGTATATATCCATGGTCCGTGCCCACATCGGCAATGGAGCTTCCCTGATGCACAAAGCCGGCAACGGTCAAAAGACGGGCCGACAGCTTCACGGTTCCCGCCTGTTCTTTTTTATCTCTTGTCTCTAACTTATCACTATTCATCCAGATAATCCTTTAACTTTTTACTTCTGCTGGGATGGCGCAGTTTGCGCAGGGCCTTTGCCTCTATCTGGCGTATACGCTCCCTGGTGACACTAAACTGCTTTCCCACCTCCTCCAGCGTCCTGGGACGTCCGTCGTCCAGGCCGAACCGGAGGCGCAGCACCTTCTGCTCCCGCTCCGTCAGGGTCAGCAGCACTTCCATCAGCTGTTCGTGAAGAAGGGTAAAGGCTGCCGCATCCTGGGGCACCAGCACATTGTCGTCCTGTATGAAATCTCCCAGATGGCTGTCCTCCTCCTCGCCGATAGGCGTCTCCAGGGACACAGGCTCCTGGGACATCTTCATAATTTCAGATACCCGTTCCACCGGCAGGTCCACTCTGGCTGCTATCTCCTCCGTGGTGGGCTCCCTGCCCAGCTCCTGCAGCAGCTGGCGTGAGGTGCGCACCAGACGGTTGATGGTCTCCACCATGTGAACCGGAATCCGTATGGTCCTGGCCTGGTCCGCAATGGCCCTGGTGATGGCCTGGCGAATCCACCAGGTGGCGTAGGTACTGAACTTATACCCCTTGGTATAGTCAAATTTCTCCACTGCCTTGATGAGCCCAAGGTTTCCTTCCTGAATCAGGTCTAAAAACTGCATTCCCCTGCCCACATACCGCTTGGCAATGCTGACCACCAGGCGCAGGTTGGACTCTGCCAGGCGCTTCCTGGCCTCCGGGTCGCCCAGCTCCATCTTCTTGGCCAGCTCCACCTCATCCTCCATGCCCAGAAGGGGAATCTTACCAATCTCCTTCAGATACATACGCACAGGGTCCTCCAGGCTGACGCCCTCGGGAACCGACAGATCCAGGTGCTCCACATCGATTTCTTCCTCTTCATCCAGCTCCATCTCCTCCTCGATGAAAAGGTCCGGGTCCAGCTCTTCCTCTATCCCCATGCGGATGACATCCACCTTATTCTGGTCCAGGAACTCAAACAGCCTGTCCAACTGCTGTGCTGCCGGCGGTTCCTGACCAAAATAATCCATGACCTCCTGGTATTCCAATACGTTTTTCTTTTTCTTGGCTTCCTCCAGAAGTCCTGCCAGTTTCTCCTCAAACACGTCCGTCCCTTCCATAACTTGGTCCATCCTTCCTATGAAATGCTGTTAATCCAGGGAGATGTGCAGCTGCTTCAGGGCTGCCTGCTGCCTTATAATCTCCTGTAACTGGGTTATATCCTTTGCATTGCGGCTGGCCACATCCAGGCTGTTCTTCCTGACCTTCATCACAGTCTCCGAAAATGCCTTCTTTTGTTCTTCATTGTTCAGGGATTCCTTTAAACTGGCATTAAACAGGGCCGCCACCTCCTTGTACTGGTCCTCATCATTGATAAACCGGCTGAGTATGGCTGCTGGGTTTAATTTTCCCTCCCTGTGTCCGTCAAATACCATCTGTGCCACCTGATGATACAAATCCTCCACAAAATCATCTGCTGTTATGATGCCCTCTATCTTCTCAAACAGGGCCGGTGTCTCTATGAGCCAGGTCAGAAGCAGTCTCTGGGAACGGCGGATTCCATCCTCCTTATCCGGCCGCCTGGGTTTGCGGCTGCCCGAAAGCCCGTTTCCGGAATATCCGCCTCCTGGGTATCCGTTTCCCCCGTCCTCCTGGTGTCCATGGCCGGCAAAACGGCCTGTCTCCTGGCTGTATCCCTCTTCCTCTGCATCCTTTGATACCACGCGGCCGGAATGGCTCAGGCTCTCGCCGGCCTTAAGGCCCATGGACATGCCCATGCGGTTTACCAGGCCTCGCAGCTCATCCGCCGGAATCATCTGCTCCCTGGCCACTGCCTGGAGATAGTTTTCCCTCTCCAGGGCCTCGCCAAACTGAAGCAGCTTCCTTGCCGTCTCCTGATAAAACCTGGTCTTCTGCTCCGGGTCATCCATCTCATATCCCCTCCGCAGCACATCCACCTCAAAGAGGAAGCTGTTCTTAGCCTCCTTAATCCTCTGGCGGAATGCATCCGCCCCCATGTTCTTGATAAACTCGTCCGGGTCCTTATAGGGCTTCATGTTCAGCACCTTGATGGACATCCCCACTTCCTTTAAAATGGGAATGGCTCTCAGCGCCGCCTTCACCCCGGCCCCGTCGCTGTCATAGGTAAGGATTACCTGGTCCGTATACCGTTTCAGCACATTGGCGTGCTGGCTGGTAAAGGCAGTGCCCAGGGACGCCACTGCATTGGTAAAGCCTGCCTGGTGCAGGGATATGACGTCCAGGTAGCCTTCGCAAATCAATAGATAGCCTTCCCTGGAAAGCCTGGCATAATTCAGGCCGTATAGGTTGCGGCTCTTGTCAAACAGCTTTGTCTCCGGGGAATTCAGGTATTTTGGCTCCCCGTCTCCCATGACGCGGCCCCCAAAGCCAATGACACGGTTGTTCACATCCATAATGGGGAACATGACGCGGTTCCAGAACTTGTCCCTTCCTCCCCGCTCCTCCAGCGTCACCAGGCCGGTGTCCTTGAGGAAACTGTCCTCGTAGCCCTTTCCTTTCAGGTAGCGGTACAAATCATCGCTGGTCTTATTGGAATATCCCAGTCCGAAGCGGACCATGGTTTCATCCGCCAAACCTCTTTTGAGGTGGAAATAATCATAGGCCGGCTTGCCCTGGGGCTGTTTCATCTGATAATAGAAATAGTTGGCAGCCAGCTTGTTCACCTCTAAAAGCCTGGCCCTCAGCTCCGCCTGCTCCCGTGCTTCGCGGCTGTACTCCATCTTTGGCAGGTTCACTCCGGACCTGTCCGCCAGGGACTGGAGCGCCTCCTGGAAGGTAAAATTTTCATATTCCATCAGAAAGGTGATGACATTCCCACCTGCCCCGCATCCAAAGCAGTAATACATCTGCTTCCCCGGCGATACGGAAAAGGACGGGGACTTCTCATTGTGGAAGGGGCACAGACCAAAGTAGTTGGCCCCCTTTTTCTGCAGTTTCACGTATCCTGAAATCACGTCCACGATGTCATTCTTCATTCTCACTTCTTCTATGACTTCATCGGGATAGTACATGCAATAATCTCCCTTCTGTATCTTTATAATGTGTATCTTTACGGCACAGGCTGTTTAACCCCAGCCCGCCGCGGCCCGGAACCGGCCGGTCCGGCCCGTCAGTACACGTTCCACCGCTTCGGAACAAATAATTCCTCAAACTGGTCAATGGCATAGATGTCGCTCATACCGGCAATGTAATCGCACACCACCCGGGACTTCTTCTCCCCCTTATTGACCATAAGAAGCACATACTCCACCGGCAGCTTATCCACATGCCCCATATAGTACTCATAGAGCTGGGTAATCATGTTCTGGGCCTTTCCCTCCTCTGCCTTGGGTATATCATTCTTGTACACATTGTCAAACATCCATTTGCGCAGGCCCTGCATGGCCTCCTCCATTCCCTCCGACATGGTGATGGCCGGTTTGTCCATGCTGTTCAGTATGATGTCGTGAATCATGTTGTTGAGCCGTTCCCGGACACTGTGGCCCAGCACATCGGTATACACCCTGGGCAGCTCATGCTCCGTGAACATCCTGGCGCGGATGGCGTCGTCTATGTCGTGGTTGATATAGGCAATCTTATCCGACAGCCGGACAATAGAGCCCTCCAGGGTGGATGGGTGGCCGGAGGTCCTGTGGTTGCGTATGCCGTCCCGTACCTCCCAGGTCAGGTTCAGTCCCTTCCCGTCCTTTTCCAGCACCTCCACAATGCGCACGCTCTGCTCATAGTGGGTAAAGCCGTCCTCGCATATCTGATTCAGTATGTATTCGCCGGAATGGCCAAAGGGCGTATGGCCCAGGTCATGGCCCAGGGCAATGGCCTCTGTCAGGCTTTCGTTGAGCCGCAGGGTCTTGGCAATGGTGCGGGCAATCTGGGACACCTCCAGGGTATGGGTAAGCCTGGTTCTGTAGTGGTCCCCCTCAGGCGCCAGGAACACCTGGGTCTTGTGCTTCAGCCGCCGGAATGCCTTGGAGTGCAGGATGCGGTCCCTGTCCCGCTGGTACTCAGGCCGCATATCGCACAGTTCCTCCGGCTTGTCCCGTCCCCTGGTCCTGCTGCTAAGGGACGCAAAGGGACTCATGTACGATTCTTCCAATGCCTCCAGTGACTCCCTGATATTCATCCATCCACTCCCTATCTCTATTATTATATTGTCGGATTCATGTTTTTACTACAAAAATTTCAAATATTGCGTAAGCAAAAGAGCATCAGGCCTGTAAACAGCTGCCTAATGCTCACATTATATCATAAATTCTAACTATTTCCTAGTGGATGTGTCACAGGTCATAGAAGCAATGCCCTACACCGGCAGACTGTCCCTCACGCACAGGGTGCCGTACCCCAGCCTTTCATTGGGCCACACATCATACCCCGGCAGATGCCTGGCGCCTCTGGTAAAATACGCCTTTACCTTCTCGCCGTAAAGAAAGGGGTCGTTTCCCTGCAGAATGCCCCACTGCATCAGCAGGGCCGCGCTGCCCGTGACAAAGGGGGCCGCAAAGGAGGTCCCTGTCACCGCCTCGTATCCGCCGCCCCTTCTGGCTGTGACAATATCCACTCCCGGAGCTGCCAAATCCGGCTTTACCTGCCCTGTCTGGCGGGTGAAGCCGCGTCCGGAAAAATCCGCATAGGCGCGGTAGGAGTCATCGTAGGCTCCCACGGATATCACATTGGCCGCAGTGGAGGGAATGGTCAGGGTGGTTTCCGGCACCGGCCTTAAGAAACGGGTGGACGGGTTCAGGATTCCCCTGGAAGGCAGCCACATATCGTACTGTCCGGTCACAATCCGCTCCGGCGTCAGGCGGAAGGTCCATATTCCGCTGTCCAGATAATCCCTGACAGGCAGGAAATCAAAGTATACCTCCTGGGCCCGGCTGAAGGGACTGGGCTTACCATAATAAATCAGTATCTGTGTTCCGCCGTAACGCAGCGTCTGGGGCCCCAGGCGGCTGTCAATGGGCCCTATCATCTCCCCTGAGGGCGTAATCAGACGGATGGAAAACTGGTCCACATAGGACTTCCACAGCTGTACCCCCATCCCTGTCTCATAAGGTGCAATGGACAGCTCCGCATTTTCCTCCTGTCCCATAACCAGCCTGCCTGCCCTGTGCCCTGCCCCGGTTCCCTCATTTCCCGTGCCGGCCACAATGACGTTCCTCCCAATGTTTGACATGTCGTCAATGAATGTTTCCAGCAGACTGGTCCCGTCGTGGGAGCCGTAGGTATTTCCAAAGCTCAGATTTACGGCCAGGGGCCGGTTCATGTCCAGGGCCCGCCGTACCACCAAATCCAGGGCCTTCATCAGCTGGGTGGTCCGCGGAAAGCTGTCCGTCAGGGGCGTTCCCAATTTCACCACCATAATCTCGCTCTCATAGGCAACCCCCCGGTATACGCCGTTCCCCTCCCTGCCGTTGCCGGCCGCTATGGCCGCCACTGCTGTGCCGTGTCCGCTGGGGTCTGTGGAGGGAACCAGGGCCAGGGCAGAGGACCGGCTTCCGGTTTCTAGGGCTGCATTGATTTCCTCCCTGGTGTAAATACGGTCCCTGTCCTGGTCTGCCAGCAGGCCGATGCGGGTGGTCCCGTCCGGGTTCCTGAAATCCGGATGAAAGTAATCAATGCCGGAGTCAATAACCGCCACCAGCACGCCCCTTCCCGTAAGGCCGGACTCCAGGCCGCTTATGACGCCTGCTCCCGCCCCGCCGGCCCCTGCCCCGGTGCTGGTCTGAATCGTACTCAGACAGGAGGCTGCCCTTGCCATGTTGCTGGCAAAGAACAGCCTCTTTGGTTTCTCAATGTATACAATTTCCTCCATGCTGCTGACCTGTTCCATAAGACTCTCCGGCACTACCAGGACCGCATATCCCGCCGCCAGTTCATCCACCCGTATGCCTGTGTCCCGGAGGGACGCAAGGGAACCATTGTACCTGACAATAAGCTCCCAGGTTTTCTCCTCAGGGTCATACCCCACATTCAGGTTCACTGATTTCAGCCGTTCCTCCTCCGTGGCATCCAGGGCCAGGTTCAGCAGATTTTCCCGTTTCTGATTCTCCATATGGGCGCACCTCCTCTACCCATATATGTATTCCTATCCGCGCACAATAGAATAAATACTGGCAAATCCAGTCAGGGTGACAACTGCCACCAGAATTGGGGTGAGGAACCGTATACAGAATATCCAAAGCTTTTTAAGCCTGAAGGTGACTCCGTTTTTCTCCACTTCATCCACCAGATACTGGGGATTCCATTTCCATCCAATGAAATAGCACATGGCCAGGCCCCCAAATGGAAGGAGGATGTTGTCCGTAACCATTCCCACAAAATCAAACACACTGTAATTCAGTACGGTCACATCCCCCAGAACACCGAAGGACAGGGCGCTGGGCACCCCTGTCAGGAAAATCAGGACACCCAGGATGACCGTAGCCTTTTTCCTGGTCCACTTAAGGCTGTCCACTGCGAAGGAAACCACCACCTCCAACAGGGCAATGGCGCTGGTCACAGCAGCAAACAGCACCAGTGCAAAAAACAGGATTGCAAAGAACGTCCCCCCTTTAATAGAGGAAAATACTTTGGGAAGCGTGCCGAATATAAGGCCGGGTCCCTGTCCCGGCTCCAGTCCAAAGGAAAACACGGCCGGAAATATGGCTATGCCTGCCATCACCGCAATGATGGTGTCAAGTCCCGCCACGCTGGCGCAGCTTCTGGGTATGTCTTCCTTATCCCCCAGATAGCTTCCGTAGGTAATGGTGATTCCCATACAAAGGCTCAGGGAGTAGAACACCTGCCCCAGGGCCGCGCTGACCGCCTTCATGTTAAAGGCCGCGCTGCTGGGAATGAAGATGAACTTAAGGCCCAGGGCAGCATCCGGCAGGGTTACGCTCCTCACAATAATTACAATCAGCAGCAGGAAAAGCAGGGGCATCATGATTCGGCTGACATTCTCAATGCCGCTGATGCCGTGATAACAGACAGCCGTTGTCATAAACAGGAACAGGAAATGCCAGAACACCGGCTCCACCGGGGCGCTGATAAACGCCGTAAAATCCTCCGGGGCGTGGAAGGTGGTTCCATAACTCACAATATACTTAATAATCCAGCCCCCGATAACGCTGTAATAGGACAGAATCAGAAAGGCTGCCGCCACTCCGAATACCCCGGCTATCCTGGCATTGGGATGGATATCCCCGTATGCCTGCACAGGGTCGTGCCGGGTCTTTCTGCCCAGGGACATCTCCAGCATCATCACCGGCACGCCCAGGATGCAGATGAAAAATAAGTATACCACCAGAAAGGAAGCCCCTCCGTTGCGTCCCATGAGATAGGGGAACTTCCACAGGTTCCCCAGTCCTATGGCAGCCCCGGCGGTTGCCATAATAAATCCAAGTTTACTTGCCCATTGATTTTTTGTCTTCATACCAGTACCTTTCCATGTCTCTTTTTAATGAATATGAATATCAGCCCGCTGACTCCCATGAGGATGGGATAAAAACAATAGGGAATGATTTCAAAGGGCGTCAGCCCTGTGAGGCTGGCTGCCGCCAGAAGCTGCGCGCCGTAAGGAATCAGTCCCTGTCCCATGGAGCTGAACATGTCCAGAAGGGAGGCGGAACGCCGGGGCGTCACGCCGAAATCATCGCTGATTTCCTTTGCTATGGGGCCTGCCATGACAATGGCCACCGTATTGTTGGCCGTGCACATATCCACCAGCAGGGCCAGGGCAGCGATTCCAAGCTCCCCTCCCCTTTCCCCGCTGATTCTCTTCCTGATGAACGAAAGGATAAAGGCAATGCCTCCGTACTCCTTTACCAGGGCAACGATGCAGGCCACAATCACAGATATCACCGTGATGTCATACATGCCTGTCACACCCAGGCCCACATGGGTGAACATTTCCCCCAGTCCAAAGGCTCCCGTGGCCACTCCTGCTATCAGGGACAGCACCGTGCCTGCCATGAGGACCAGAAATACGTTCACCCCTGCCAGCGCGCCAATGAGCACCACCAGATAGGGCACCACCCGGAACAGGTTGTAATCAAGGCTGCCCTGCATCTGAAACGAGGCATCCTTTCCCAGGACCAGGAACAAAAGAACCGTTACAATGGCGGCCGGCAGCACGATGAGGAAATTCTCCCTGAACTTATCCTTCATCTCGCATCCCTGTGTCTTTACCGCTGCTATGGTGGTATCGCTAATCATGGACAGGTTATCCCCGAACATGGCCCCGCCCACCACGGCCCCTGCACAGACAGCCATGGAAAACCCTGTTTTCTGGCTGATTCCCACTGCAATGGGCGCCAGGGCCGTGATGGTGCCAACGGATGTTCCCATGGAAATGGAGATAAAGCACCCAATCAGAAACAGCCCTGCCACTGCCACGTTGGAAGGCAGGATGGAAAGCCCCAGGTTAACCGTGGAATCCACGCCGCCCGCTGCCTTCACAGCTCCCGTAAAGGCGCCTGCCGCCAGGAATATAAGGCACATGGTAATGATATTTTCATCCCCTACCCCCTGGGCGGCCAGCCTTATCTTTTCCGAAAAGCCCAGCTCCCGGTTCTGCGCAAAGGCCGCTAAAAGTGCAATCAAAAAGGCCACAATGGCCGGCATGCTGTAAAAATCCCCGGTGATGAACCCGGAGCCCAAGAAAATCAGCAGAAATACCAGAATAGGCAGAAGGGCAGCAGCCCTTCCCTCACGATTTTCCCCCATGATTTTATCCCCCTGTATCATAATAATGCTGCTGTACCGCCCCATCATCTGCGCCGGTACATACGCAAGCTGCGGCCTGTTGGGCCGCAGCAGCTTCTCTTGCATGTTGGATTGTTCTGTCTGACTATTTCAAGAAGCCATTGACAATCTGGGCTTCCGCCTCTTCCTCCGTAAGGCCCAGGGTCATAAGCTTCACAATCTGCTCCCCTGCAATCTTGCCTATGGCTGCCTCATGAATCAGGGCAGCGTCAATGTTGTTGGCAATCAATCCGGGAATTGCCAATATCCTGGCATCGTCCATGATGATGGCGTCGCACTCCGTATGTCCGCTGCACTTGGCATTGCCCACGATTTTGGAATTAAAGGTCTGCCTGGAGGTATCCTTTGCAACAGAACGGGACACCACATCCGCGCTGGAATCCTCCCCGTTCAGGTTTACAATGTAAGTACTCTCTGCATTCTGGCTGCCATGGGTCAGGAGACGCTCACGCACAATGAGCTTGGCTCCTGCCGCCAGCTCCGCGGAATTGGTCCTGTTGGTGGAGTCCACACCCTCAATCTGGACCATCTCCATCTCCATGTAGCTGTTTTCCTCCATGTAGACCTCTGTGCCCGGATTCAGGATGCGCCTGCCGTTGCCGTCGCCCTCTCCGTAGTGCTTTTCCACGTATTTGACCCTGGCGTTCTTTCCCACAAAAAAGCGGTGGATTCCGTCATGCTCTGAATCCTGGTCCCCGCAGTTATGGATACCGCAGCCCGCCACGATGACCACATCCGAATCCTCACCGATAAAGAAATCGTTATATACCATTTCCTTTAATCCGCTGGCGCTGACCACCACGGGAATGTGTATGCTCTCGTTCCTGGTGCCTGGTTTGATTCGTATGTCAATGCCCGGCTTATCTGTCTTTGTAACAATGTCTATATTGGCCGTTGTATTACGGCCGGCTGTCTGGCCGTTGGCCCTTATATTATAGGCCCCCTCCGGAACACCGTGAAGGTCGGCCACTTCCATTAATATTCTCTCCTGGATGCTGTCTGCCATATCGCTCACTCCTCCCCTCACTGCGCTGTCTCATAAAATTTACTGCAGGCATCCACCGCGGACGCAGTGCCCATGATTTGCGGCATAATTTCATCCCTGGTCCCCTGGTTCACTACCTTGCCGTCCGCAATCACCACAATCTCATCCGCAATGTTGAGAATCCGCTCCTGGTGGGATATAATCAGGATGGAGCCGTTGGTATTCTGCCTCATGCGCTCAAACACCTGAATCAGATTCTGGAAGCTCCACAAATCAATGCCTGCCTCCGGCTCGTCAAACACGGAAAGCCTGGAAGCCCTGGCAATGACAGTGGCAATCTCGATTCTCTTGAGCTCGCCGCCGGACAGGCTGGCATTGACCTCGCGGCTGATATAGTCCTTGGCGCAGAGCCCCACCTCGGACAGGTATTGACAGGCCTCCGATACCGTCAGCTTCTTCCTGGCTGCCAGGCGGAGCAAATCAATTACCTGCACGCCCTTAAAACGGACCGGCTGCTGGAACGCAAAGCTGATACCCAGGTTGGCCCTGTCCGTAATGCTCATATCTGTTATATCCTGCCCGTCAAAGAGGATGCGTCCTCCTGTGGGGCGTTCAATTCCCATGATTAATTTAGCCGTGGTGGACTTACCGCCGCCGTTGGGGCCTGTTATGACCACAAACTTACCGTCGTCCACTGTAAAGCTTATATCTTTGATGATTCCTATTTCTCCTTTTTCATCATTCACATCAAAGGAGAGATTCTCTAAAGTAAGCATGATGTTCCTTCCTCTCTTCTTTTCTTTCACACACTGTACTGCTTATTTTAAGCCACAACTTACAGTATATACCATTTCCTACTAAATTACTATCAAAACTTTACCTCTTATGGTGGAATTTGTCTGTTGCAAATGCATCATATTCAGTCATACTCCGAAAAGTAACGGAGAACGCAAAAACAGGAAGCCATTCAGCTTCCTGTTCCATGAACCAGTGCAGAAGATGGGAGTCGAACCCACAAGGTATTACTACCACACGGACCTGAACCGTGCGCGTCTGCCAATTCCGCCACTTCTGCGTTACGCTGCTCTCGCAAGCAACGTAGGTTATTATAAAGGATGATTTATGATTTGTCAATCATTTTTCGGCAAAATTTTTCAAAAAAGACATTCATTGGCAAAGGTCTTGAAAAATAATAGCCCTGGCCGGACTCGCAGCCCATTTCCTGCAGCATCTTAAGCTCCTCCTTTGTCTCAATTCCCTCGCACAAAGAAGTGAATCCCATCTTGTTGGTCATCTGGATGAGCTGGCCCAGGAACTCTCTCCCCCTGCCTGTCTTTGTGCAGGACTGGACAAAACCGCAGTCCAGCTTAATCACATCCGTGGGAATGTCAGCCATCATGTTCATGATGGAGTAACCTGACCCAAAGTCATCGATAGAGGTGGTGAATCCCTCATCCTGCAGGGTTTTCATCACATGGAAGGTGCGGGCGGAATCACTGAGAAAGGCTGTCTCCGTCAGTTCAAATTCCAGATATCTGTGGTCCAGGCCGTAAAACTGGGTAATCTCCAGAATCTGGGGTATCAGCTGCTCCGATGCAATGTCCACGCTTGATAGGTTGACGGATATGGGAAGGGGCTCCCCTCCCCCTTCCATCCATCGGCTCAGCTGGCAGCAGACCGTCTTAAATACATAGGTATCCACCTGGGTGATAAAACCATTCTTTTCAAACAAGGGAATGAAATCTCCCGGCGGGAAAATTCTTCCATCCTCATGCTGCCAGCGCACCAGGGCCTCTGCACCGATAAACCCCAAATCATCCAGTCCCACCTTGGGCTGCAGATAAACCTTGAATTCCCCGTGCTTCAGCGCGTATTCCATGCGGTTGATGATTTCATTTTCCCGGTAGCTGCTGTCAAAGGGACCGTCGTTAAATACCACGGAGGTGGAGCGGATGATGTAGTCCACTGATTTTCTGGCAATGGTGGCCCTGTCCACCGCAGTCTCTATCTCCCGGCAGTCCTTTTCGATAAAATAAATGCCCGAACGAATCATCAGATTGATGTTGGAATAGATTTCATTCTCCATACGGCAGAATTCATTGTTCAGGCTCTGCACCAGTTTCACAAAGTCATTGCGTCCCCTCCTGCACGCGCCAAAGCTCAGGAACTGGTCTGCGCTGACGCGGGTGTAGCAGTTGGTCTCCAGACCGTTCTGGGTCAGCATGTCCCCAAACATGCGCAGGATATTATCGCCCTGGGTATAACCGATGGCCTCGTTGATAAACTTAAAGCCCTTGATATCGCTGGCCACCAGCACATACTCTTCTTTTCCTTCATCCATAAGCAGCTGGCATGACTCCTTGAACCGGTCATACCGCATCAGGCCCGTAAGGGCATCGTGATTCCTGTAATACTCTGCCTCCTGCTTTGCTTCGATTAACATGGATGTGTTCTTGATGCCCGAGGCAACGATGCGGGCCATCTCTGAGACAGCCGTGCACTCAGACTGGCTCCACTCCCTCTCCTTCTCCGTGTTCACCAGAAGTATCATGCCGCTGTACCTGCCCTCTATGAATATGCCTGCCGACAGCATGGTCTGAGCTCCGGCCCTGTCCAGAATCCGCTTCAGGCCCGTGTTGTACGTCCCATATTCCCTGCGCCTCAGGACAGCAATGCCGTTCCCGTCATATAGATGATAACAGATGTAAAATTCTTCCCTGCGGAAGCTGTCCGTAGGGTCATACAGGAATGCGGTCCTGCCGTCCGCCCACTGGTATGCGGATTGTTTCCCATGGGCTCCCTCCCCGTTCATGTACAGGACAATGCGGTTCAGCCGGAACCGGTTGCCCACAAATCCCATGAGTATATGGATGGACTCCTCAAAGGTGGCGGATTTTTCAAACACCTCCAGGGCCACGGCTGTAGTGGTCTTATCCTCCAGACTGCTCTGCTCCCGGCGCTTTGCCTCCCTGGCCTGCTTCAGGTAATCGTAAGAAATGCTGCTTTTCTCTTTGTCCTCCACAGCTTCGTAGAAAAGGATTCCTCCCTTTCCGGACGTCTTGACCTGGTGCAGGGCCTGGTCAGCCTTTACAATGATATCGGAAAAAGTTGTCTCGCCCTCTCCGGCCAGGCGTACGCCAATGCTGCAGCTGATTCGTTCCTGCCCACGGCCGGAATCCGCCAGTATGCTGCCTATTTCCCTTTGCATGGTGCTGCCCACCATGGCTGCATCTTCCCGGTCCGTATTTTTTAAAAGTACAAGGAACTCATCCCCTCCGAAGCGGGCAATCAAATCCCCCTCCCGGCAGGCCCGTTTCAGGCTGTTGGCCACATTCATCAGCACCACATTGCCAAAGAGCTTTCCTTTGTTCTCATTGATTTTCTTGAAATCATCCATGTCCAGGATGAACAGGGCTGTGGAGCCCGGCGCCGGCCCTGTCTCAAAATACTGCTCCGCCTTTTCCTGGAATGCTCCAGCTGTCAGCAGATTGGTCAGGGCGTCAAAGGCTCCCCTGCTGCTGCCCCTTACCTTTCCGGATGTCTCCTCCAGCACATTCTCCAGGGTTGTAAGCCGCTGCTTCAGGATTCTCTGTGCCCTGTCCTTTATGAGGAAAATCCCTATGACCCTGGCAACATAGGTCAGCACCTCAATCTGTTCCCGGCTCCACTGGCGGTTTTCCCTGCACTCGTCAAACCCCACAAAGCCCACCATCCGGCCGGAATCATAGATTCCGCACTGTAAAAGGGAACGGATGCCCTGCGGCTTTAACACCTCCCTCTGATTCCTGGGGAGATGGTCGATATCCATACAAAAGAACACTCCGTCCTCCCCGAAATTCTCCCTGTATCCAAAGGCGCTCCACTCGTAGGACATGTTCTGGAGCTTGTGAATCTGGGGCTCTATGCCCTCGTTGCACCATTCAAAGGTGTTATCCATGGCCAGACCGTCCGGACGGTCCTCAAAGATATAGGCCCTGCTGACATTGAACTGGAGTCCGATGATTCTCAGTATGGTGTTGATGGCCTCCCTCAGGTCTGTGGACTCGTACAATGCCTTGAACACATAGTGAATTACCTTGTTGGCCACAAAGTAGCGGCCGTTTTCAGAATCAATGACAGTGCCGTCCGTAAATCTTCCCTGGCCCTGTTTTCCGCCGTCCGCCGGCCTTAAGGAAGAATCGTAGACCACACAGCGGCCCTTGCCCCAGTTTTTTCCCGCATAAAGAGCCATGTCCGCCTTCATGAACAGCTGTTCGTAGGTGGCGCCGTCCTTTGGATACACAGCTGCCCCGATGCTGCAGCCCAGCCTGATTCCGCTTTTCTTCACAGAGGGGAGACATGCAATGTCCTCTATGAGCTGCCTCCCCCATTTCATGATTCCTTCCCTGCCTGAAAGCTGCTTTGAAAATACCACAAACTCGTCCCCGCCAATCCTGCCCACCGTGTCCTGGCTGTCAACGCTTCCCGCTATGCACCTGGCTGTCTCGGTCAGGATGCTGTCCCCGAAGAGATGCCCTTTTGTGTCGTTAATCTCTTTAAAATTATCCAGGTCAATGACCATCAGGGCTCCGTCCCTGGTTCCGCCCTGTCCCTGCATGTACTGGTTGACGGACTCTACAGCAGCCTCACGGTTGAACAGTCCTGTGAGGGAATCCCGCATGGACTTTTCCCAGTATTCCTGCTTCTGGTTTTGGGCCTCCGTATCATCCACCATCACGGCGTATATCCATGTATTGCCTTTCGCATCCTCCACCATGCGGCCGCGGCAGTCCACCCAGCAGATGCCTCTGTCTCTGGAACGGATCCTGAACTGTACCTTCATGATTTCCTTTTTCAGCAGCAGCTGTTCCAGACACGCCTCCAGAACCCTGTCGTAATCCCTGTCGTCCATCATTCCCCTCAGGGTCCCTCCGGTCAGCTCCTTCAGTTCTTTTGTGTCTGCACAGCCAAAAAGGCACAGAAGCTCATGGTTAACCATATCCACCCTTCTGTCCCCGTCCGCACGGCAGCGGAAAAAACCTGCAGGCATGGAATCCTTCAGCAGGGTCATCTGCTCATCCGTATGTATGTGTTCCATCGTTTGTTCCTCAGTTTTCATAGACCCATGCCTCCGCATCTGCGTGTTAAAATGTGTATGTTTTAATTATACTTCATTTTCCAAAGACTTACAATAAGAAGGACTCCTGGAAAGCCGGGGAAAAGCAGGCAAAAAACAGCTGCCGGCAGTTGCAATCCATCCTGCCGGCAGTTATCTTTCCATATCTTATTCTGTTTGATATGTCCTCTTAAGCCCTGAGTTCAATTCCCAGTCCCTTTAGACCGTTGAGTATCTTGTTCATCACAGCTGTAACTTCCTTTTCCTCCAGGGTGTGGTCCTTGGCCCGGAAGGTAATGGAATATGCCACTGACTTGTGGCCTGCCAGTACCTGGGCTCCCTCGTACACGTCAAAGAGCTTGTAGCTTTCCAGAACCTTTCCGCCTCTCTGCTCAATCACGTCCTCAATCTGTCCCACCAGGATATCCTTTGGCACCACCATGCTTAAGTCCCTGGTCACAGCCGGGAACCTGGCTATGCCGGTATACTTGCGGTCAAAGGTGGTGAAGTCCATGATGGACGGCATATCGATAACCGCAATGTAAGCCCTGTCGCCAATCTTATAGTTATCAGCCACATCCGGGTGCACCTCGCCCAGAAAGCCTACCACAGTGCCGTCATACAGGATATCGGCCTTTCTTCCGGGATGAAGGTAAGGATGTTCTGCATTGGGATTGTAATGGGGCTTTTTGTGCATTCCGGCCTTTTCAAAGAACTCTTCCACCACGCCCTTCATGGTGAAGAAGTCGCCGTCCCCATACATTCCCAGGGTAAACTGCATACGCTCGTCAGGAAGCTCGGTCAGAGGCAGGGACTTGGGACGGTACACATTGGCCAGCTCGTACAGACGCACGTCCTTGTTGCGGCGGTTGTAATTGGTGGACAGGGATGCCAGCATACCGTTTAAGGACGTGGTGCGCATGACGCTGAAATCCTCTCCCAGGGGGTTGGATATCTCCACCGTATTCCTCAGGGCGCTGTCCTCAGGAATCAGCATTTTGTCAAATACCCTGGGACTCTCAAAGGAATAGGTCATACCCTGCGAAAATCCGCAGAAGCTTGCTATCTCCCTGGCAACCTCCTCTATCTGAAGCTTGTAGGAGAGCTTTCCCGTGGTGGCTTCGCCGGACGGCAGTGTGGTGGGAATCTTGTCATAGCCATAGAATCTGGCCACTTCCTCCGCCAAATCAGCCATGCGCTCCAGGTCCTGGCGCCAGGTAGGTGCAATGACCTCCTTTGTCCCGGGGTCATAGCCCAGTTCAATGGTCTTAAAGTAGGAAAGCATGGTTTCCTCCGGGATGTCCGTGCCTAAAAGCCTGTTAATCTTAGCCGCGTCAAAGGGAATGCGCCTGCAGGTCCTCTTCTCAGGATACAGGTCAATGATGCCGCCCACAACCTCTCCTGCCCCCAGCTCCTCGATAAGCTGGCAGGCCCTGTTCACTGCTTCCTCCGCCGTGTTGGGGTCCAGTCCCTTCTCATACTTTCCGGATGCATCCGTGCGCAGCCCCACCTTCTTGGCCGACAGACGGATGTTGGTGCCGTTAAAGCAGGCTGACTCAAATACCATGGTCTGCACATTGTCCGTGATTTTTGAGTTCTCTCCTCCCATGATACCGGCAATGCCCACTTCCTTTTCCCCGTCATTTATCATGAGGATGGTGGAATCCAGCTTTCTCTCCTGGCCGTCCAGTGTCTGGAACACATCCCCGTCCCTGGCGCATTTCACTATGATTTCATGGCCGGCCAGCTGGTCATAGTCAAAGGCATGCATGGGCTGTCCATACTCTTCCATGACATAGTTGGTGATGTCCACAATATTGTTGATGGGCCGGATGCCACTGGCAGCCAGACGGCGCTGCATCCACTGCGGTGAGGGCGCAAGCTTTATATTCTTTACCATCCTGGCGCAGTAACGGGGACACAGCTCGCTGTTCTCCACCCGCACCTTCAGGAAGTCGCGGATGTCCTCGCTGTTGCCGGTGGGAGTGACCACCGGCGCTTTGAACGCTTTTCCAAAGGTGGCGGCAGCCTCCCTGGCTATGCCAATCACACTGTAGCAGTCCACGCGGTTGGAAGTGATTTCATACTCGAACACCACATCCCTGAGTCCCATGATTTCCACTGCGTCCGAGCCCGGTACGCTGTCCTTGGGCAGGATGTAAATTCCGCTCTCAGGGGCATCCGGGTACATATCCCTGCTGGTTCCCAGCTCCTCCACGGAACACATCATGCCGCAGGACTCCACGCCTCTTAACTTGCCCTGCTTAATCCTGATTCCTTCTTCAGGAAGGGCGCCTCCGTCGTGGCCCCCTGCCACGCGTCCGCCGTCCAGAACCACGGGCACCTTTTCACGTACGGATTCCTCCGTGAT
Source organism: Clostridium sp. 1001271st1 H5 (assembly GCF_005845215.1). Classification (GTDB taxonomy): domain Bacteria; phylum Bacillota; class Clostridia; order Lachnospirales; family Lachnospiraceae; genus Enterocloster. The sequence continues at coordinate 476,646 of NZ_SPHO01000001.1, read as the reverse complement.
ATTAGGGGCGCCTGTGACAATCTGCACCGGCTCTGCCGCACCCACATTGACCTGGCATACCACCAGTTTATCTGCATCCGGATGGCGCTTAACGTCAAGTATCTCTCCGGCAACGATTTTTTCCAGGTTCTTATCCAGACATGTATAACCTTCTACCTTGGTTCCTGTCAGGGTCATGGCATCCGTGTATTCCTGGGCCGTGACATCCAAATCAGGGACATATGCTTTTATCCATGATAATGCTGTGTTCATGTGTTCTCTCTCCTTCTATGCTTTGAATGTTTATCAGGACACGTGGTCTTAGAACTGCTTCAGGAAACGGATGTCGTTCTCATACAGCAGACGCATGTCATCAATTTCATACTTAAGCAGGGCAATACGCTCCAGTCCCACGCCGAATGCAAATCCGGAATACTCGTCCGGGTCAATGCCGCACATCTCCAGCACATGGGGATGTACCATACCGCATCCAAGAATCTCTATCCAGCCCGACCCCTTACAGAACCGGCATCCTGAACCGCCGCATTTAAAGCAGGTCACATCCACCTCGGCGCTGGGCTCCGTAAACGGGAAATGATGGGGACGGAACTTTACCTTTGTGTCAGGCCCGAACAGCTCCCTGGCAAATTCCGCCAGAGTACCCTTAAGGTCTGAAAAGGTGATGTTCCTGTCAATCACAAGGCCCTCAATCTGATGGAAAGAAGGAGAGTGGGTGGCATCCACCTCGTCGGAACGGAACACCCGGCCCGGCGCAATCATGCGGATGGGAAGCCTGCCCTTTTCCATGGTACGCACCTGTACCGGGGATGTCTGGCTGCGCAGCAGGATATTTTCATTGATGTAGAAGGTATCCTGCTCGTCCCTGGCCGGATGGCCCTTGGGAATGTTCAGCTTCTCAAAGTTGTACCTGTCGTACTCCACCTCAGGGCCTTCCACCACCTCATATCCCATGCCCACGAAAATGCGCTCCACCTCTTCCAGGGCAATGGTGTTGGGATGGCTGTGCCCCACATTGTTCTTCTTGGCCGGAAGGGTGACGTCGATAACCTCCCTTTTCAGCTGTTCCTCCCTGGCTTTCTTAGCCAGGGCAGTCCTGGCCTCCTCCAGTCTTCCCTCGATAAGTCCCCGGACATCATTGACCATCTGGCCCACCTTCGGCCTGTCCTCAGGGGCAACATCCTTCATGCTCTTTAACAGGTTCGTCAGCTCTCCCTTCTTACCCAGATAAGACACGCGGATGTCATTCAGTCTCTCCAGCGCTTCAGAAGATTCAATCTGCTTAAGCGCCTCTTCTTTGATTTTCTCTAACTGCTCTTTCATGGCTTCTCCTTTTCTTTGTAACAAGATAGAATCCTGCTCCCGGGATTGTCCGCCTGCAGCAGGCCCTCTTTCGGGCCGCAATCCCCGGGCAGCATTTTTGTTTCACCGGACCCATGTTCCGGGAAACAAAAAAGCCCCGTCTCTTCATCACTGAAGGGACGAGGCTGTAAACTCGCGGTACCACCCTGCTTCCTGTATCCTCCCAGGCTCTACGCCCGGACCATACAGACACTTGATGCACGTAACGTGTGCCTGCGTCACAGACTACCGGAATCCCTCCACTGATTGGTGAAAACATCCTTTTGCCTGTGCGGCTCCGGTGGGAATTTCAACCGTCTATCTGAACCCGGGCAGGCTTTCAGCCGGTGGCCTCCCCTCTCTGATGGAAAATAAACGTCTACTATGCACCTTCATCGCTTTTCTGATTATCAAATCTAACCTACATTCTAGTCACATTTTCTGAAAATGTCAAGCGGAAAGCCAGAAAATCACATTTGACTTTGAAAAAAAGAAGGGGTAAAGTTATATCAAGGGACCTTTTTACCCCAGGTCCCTCCAAAATCCCTTACAAAAGAAAGGCATACCCATATGATTCACCGTTATGAAACACCCTGCATGGACCTGCAGCAGATTCATCAGTCCGGCCAGTGCTTCCGCATGGTTCCTCTGCCGGAACATACATATCCTTCCGGCGCAGTGAACGGCTACCGGCTCACCAGCGGTCTCCGCGTCCTGCGCGCCTGGCAGGAAGAATCTTACACCTGCCTGGACTGCCCCCATGAGGACCTTTCCTTCTGGCTGTCCTATCTGGACATGGACCGGGACTACCAGGCTGTCATCGCTTCCATTGACAGGGAAAATACCTACCTTCTGGCAGCGGCCATGAGCGGGGCAGGCATCCGCATTCTGCGCCAGGACCCATGGGAAATGATTATCACCTTTGTGATTTCCCAGCAAAAGACAATTCCAAACATACGCCAGCTGGTGGAGGCCCTCAGCAGCCGGTACGGCACCCCTCTGGCGGAGGAAGATGCCCTTGGGACGCTTCTTTCCCCGGCCTTCTCCTTCCCAACTCCCGGTCAGCTCTCCCTTGCTTCCCTGGAGGATTTGATGGGGCTTAAGCTGGGCTACCGGGCAAAGTACATCCACAGGCTCTGCCAGGACGCGGTTTCAGGCAGGCTGGACCTTTCCCATCTGGCATCCCTGGACTATAAGGATGCCATGGAGTATCTCACAGGCTTTTACGGAATCGGCAAAAAGGTGGCCAACTGCGTATGCCTCTTCGGCCTCCACCATATAGATGCCTTTCCCGTGGACACATGGATTGAAAAAATCCTGACGGAACAGTATTTTGACCCCAAAAAATACCGCCGCATCCCCAAAAACCATCTCTGCGAAACAATCGTAAAGGATGTGTTCGGGCGATACAGCGGCTGTGCCGGCATCATGCAGCAGTATATTTTCTATTATGAACGCAGTGTCAGGCAGGGAAGGGAATAATCTGCGGACCTGTGCATTTGACCGGCATCATCCGGCCTGCGTTCCCCCGGCCTGCCTCAGCTGGCCGGCTTCATCCGGCCTGCGTCACTCCATAAGCCGTCCCATGGAAGGCCGCAGGCGTCCCGCCACCGTCACTGCCAGGATACAGAGTATATAGTCCGGAATCATGGTAGGCAGGCAGTAGACCGCAAAAATTGCTCCCCAGCCCACCGTGTTGGGGGTCACCACCACAAAGTGGGTGATGAAGTAAAAGTAAAGAATTCCCATCCCATAGTAAATCACATAGCCCACCGTGGCGGAGAACAGCCAGGCTCCCGGCTTTGAGGCGTGCATCCACTCGCACAGCTTTCCCATCGCATAGGCTGCCAGGGCAAATCCCAGCAGGAACCCAAAAGTGGGCCGTATCAGATAAGAGGGCCCGCCGCCCCGGGCAAAAACAGGGATTCCCACCAGCCCAATCAAAAGATAGGTGGCCACACTGAGGAAGGCCCTTCTGGAGCCCAGAAGCAGACCGGCCAGAAGCACGAAAAACCACTGAAGGGTAAAATTCATGGTATCCGCCCCCACCGGTATCACAATCTTGATAAAGGCCCCCACTGCTGTCAGTGCCGTGAACAGCCCGCAGACCGTCAGATCCCTTGCCATCCCGTGCCGCTGTACCATTGTATGGCTTCCTGTGCCGTTTCCCTGTCTCATGTATTCCACTCCTTCTGTCTTATAAAAATCTTCCTGTCAGGCAAATCACATCATGCCCAGGTCAAATATCTTCCATTTTTCCCGCAGTCCAGACTCCCTGCCCACTGCAAAATCCCTGGTAAATTCGCCGTCCCCCCATTGGGGACCTCTCTCCAGAGCCTTTGGTGACCATCTCTGGGCAAAGGAGACACGGACCACCTTGTACCCCTCATATCCGCAGGATGCCGCCAGCTGGTCATAATGTTCCTTCTGGTCCGCGTATGCCTCCTGAGGCAGTGTCTCAAATCCATGGACAATATATTCCTGTATATAATAACCGTCCTTAAAATCCATGTCCTCCTGGTCAAAATTCAGGGCCTCCAGCTGATTCTGGGGAAACAGCCTTTTACACATATCAAACTGTCCCAGACCCCTATACTTAAAATACCAGGCAGCTGTCATCTGGGGCATGTCCGACGGCATGGACTCAAACTTCACATGTCTTGGAAGTGTCTCATCCTGTACCGTATATTCACTTACCAGCTCTTCTCCGCCCTTTGCCTTGTTGGCCGCAGCCACCCCGAACATGATAACCAGACAGAGCAGGGTCAGACCGCAGATTCTGACAGCCTGGGGCGATATATTCCGTTTACTCATATCATGCGTCCTTTCATAGCCGTTCAGCACCGTGCCTGGGACATTTCCCTGTGTTCCATGCAGCACTTCCTGATTCCCTCTGAGGTATTGAAGAACCGGATACCGTGGGACCTTATCTTGTCCGTATTCATGGTCAGGTTCCTGGGACAGGAGGCAAACCGTTCTTCATTGCGCTTCAGTATGCTGCCGGAATCACTGCCCGCCAGTTCCCTGAGGAACAGTCTGGCCGTGTCAAAGGTGCTGTAACGGTTCTCACTGCCGAAGTTGTACACGCCTCCGGGCAGCTCCATGGCTTCCTCCATATGGCGCACCACTTCCCACACATAGGTGACTCCCCTGTAATCATGGACAGGAAACTCCACCTCCTGCCGTTCCTTCAGAGCATCCATCAGCTTCTGTAAAAGCCCCTGGCCTGCCACCCTTCCCCTGGACGGGGCGTCATACATCCATGTAAGCCTGAGGGCCACTGCATTGGGCAGATACGTAAACATGGAATCCTCCGCCCGCTTCTTGTCCCTTCCATACACATTTCCCGGCTTTCCTTCACTGCCCTCGCGGTTGGGCTCCAGGGAGTGGGATGTATTGTAAATCTGGTCGGAACTGGTAAATATCATCCGGCTGCCGGCATTCCTGCACGCCTTGGCCAGGTTGACGGTTCCCCGTACATTCACTTTTTCTGAGAGGATTGGATTTCTTTCACAGGCGCCTGTGTTGGAAATTGCCGCACAGTGCAGGACATAATCCGGCCGGATGGCCTTTACAAAGGCGGAAACAGCCACAAAATCCTCAATATCCAGCTCCCTGTGTGTCACCCCCACTGCCTCATATCCGTTTCTGCCACTAAAATATTCACAAATCCTGGAACCGAGAAATCCCCCGGCCCCGGTAATCAATAAGCGTCTTTTCATTCTGTCCATATACCTTTCTGCAGATATGATAACATTATAGCCTACTAATTCTTACAATTCTTTACGGATTTCTTAATATTTTATCGGGCTCTTTTTTAATATGGCAGATTCTCCTGGAAAATCATCTCATATTTTGTGTTGTATTCCTCTTCCAGAAGGCTTCTGTCCCCGTATTCCGCCTCCCCCATCTGGTTATCATAGGGGTCGTTCCTCAAATGGACCATGGGCGGTTCAAACTCATGTCCGAACTCCCTGGCTGCCGGAAGGCGGAAGGGGTCCAGATTGCCAAAGTAAAAATCCCACCTCTGCGTCTCCCCCTCCCGGTAAGCCGCCCCGCCGAAGGAACAGTCCGCATAGCGCCAGCCATGGGATTCTGTATAAAACTGCGCCCAGTCGTGGCAGCTGATTTCAAAGGGTGATGTATAAAGACCTGCCTGCCATCTGGCAGGAATACCAACCGCGCGGCACAGGGTGATGAACAGCAGCGCCTGCACTCCGCAGTCTCCCTTCATGGATGATGCAGCATACTGGGGGATGTCAGTCAGGGTAAAATAACTGCGCACATAGGAATACATCACATGGGTGGTAATATAGTCGTATATTCGTCTGGCCTTCCTCAAGGGGTCCTGTTCCTCACCCGCTATCCCGGCTGCCAGTTCCCGGATAAAAGGGGTGAAACGGATATGGGGCTGCTGCTGAACCAGCCAGGCCTCCGGCGTTTCAGCAGAACCATTTTTCCGACAGGACTCTGCGCCCCGTTCTGAGCCAGGTTCCGGCCCGCCATGTTTAAGGCTTTCACAGGAGAAATCCAGATACGTTTCCTGATTCTCAAAGGAAAACTCCACCGAATATTCCTGTCCCTTCCTGTGTTTTGTATGGAAGCAGATGGTACGCTGAAAGGCATCCGCCCGCGCAATGGTATATTCCCAATTTTCAGCTTCCCTTCCCCCGATTCTGACGCTGTGGACGTTCACGTTCTTTATCTGGGCATATTCAATGGGAAGCGGAAGATAGACCTTGATTTCCTCCCCTGCCCGCTCTGCCTCCTCCCGGATTGCAAGGGTCCCGCGTATGCGGAATCTGCATCCCGCGCCTCCCTGCTCTTTCATGGCGGCAATGGTCCTGTTAAGCAGCGCAAAGTTCTCTGCCTTGGAACGGACCAGTTCCCGGTCCAGGGCCCGGTTCTCATATTCCTTTCTGGTCTTTAACACATTTCTCAGGAAACTGCTTCGGAAGCGGACCTCTCCGTCCACGTAAATCCAATCCGCTGCATCCTCCTCCCACAGGGTTTCCAGCTCGCTGTCCTCAAAATCCCTTACATTATCCCGCAGCATGGCCAAAGCCTCACTCCATGTATAGGGGTATTGTTCCGGCATCCGCTTAAGAATCTCTCTTTCAATCATAAGCCGCTTTTTTAAGACCAATGGAATGTCTCTTTTCAGCCTGTTGTCTATAATCCTGGCAGCCCTGTCAAATTCCCCTCTCCACTTAAGCTTTTCTATGTCTTCCGGCAGCGGAACCGCCAGCGTCCCAAAATAACTGTTATCCATCTGATTCTCCCTCTCCTTTTTACCTGTCACGGCCATTTTCCCAGCCTCCCCCATCCTCCCTGCCGCAGCATTTCCCCTGCTGCAGCATCCTGTCTGTCATTACCCTTTTTTGTCCGTTGCACAATACCGGGCATGGACGTAAAAGCCCGGACAGACTCTGGTGCTGCCTGTCCGGGCTCATGGTAATACGTATCTATTTGAAAATACCCTTTTTCTTAGGTTTCTCTTCCTCCTGGGAAGCGACGCCGTTCATTGCGTCGTCAAACCGCCTTAAGGCTTCCTTCTGGGCCTGGGTCATACGCTCCGGAACCTGTACCACCAGGGTAACATAGTGGTCGCCCCTGACATTGCGGCTGCGCAGAGAAGGAACACCCTTGCCCTTTAGCCGCACCTTGGTATCTGTCTGGGTGCCGGGCCTTACATCGTACTCCACCTCGCCGTCCACGGTCTTTATGCGAATCGGGCCTCCCAGCGCTGCCCGCGCAAAGGATATAGGCACTGTGGAATAAATGCTGGTATCCTGGCGCTTGAAAATCGGATGCTGGGAGACAACCGCCTCCACCAGCAAATCCCCCCGCTCGCCGCCGCCTGTGCCGGGCTCGCCGCCCCCTGCCAGACGCACGCACTGGCCGTTGTCAATGCCTGCGGGTATGGATACCTTGAATTTCTTGCGCACGGTCTTATATCCCGTACCGTAACAATCAGAACACTTTTCCTTGATGACCTGTCCGGTGCCGTTACAGTCCGGACATGTCTGTACATTCTGCACGGTCCCGAAAAAGGACTGCTGGGTGTACATGATTTTGCCCTTTCCATTACACTTTGCACAGGTCTGGGGGGAGGTTCCTGCCTTTGCGCCTGTGCCGTGACAGCTGGCGCAGGTTTCCTTGAAGTTAATCTCAATCTCTTTATCACAGCCAAATACGGCTTCCTCAAATGTAATCCTGACCGAAGTCTTTATGTTGGCGCCCCGTGAAGGCCCGCTTCTGGCCCTGGAGGACCTGCCGCCGCCGAAAATATCACCAAAGATATCGCCGAAGATATCACCCATATCCCCGCCAAAGTCAAAGCCGCCGAAGCCGCCGCCAAAGCCGCCTGCCCCAGCACCGCCCTGTTCAAATGCAGCATGGCCGAACTGGTCGTACTGCTGACGTTTCTGAGGGTCGCTTAACACGCTGTATGCCTCGGAAGCCTCTTTGAACTTGGCCTCTGCCTCCTTATCGCCTGGGTTGGCATCGGGGTGGTATTTCTTGGCAAGTTTCCTGTATGCTTTTTTCAATGCATCCTCATCTGCATCTTTGGGAACGCCCAGAACTTCATAGTAATCTCTCTTACTCTCTGCCATGTTGTTTACCTCTTAATCTATCTGAACGCCGCAAAACCAGCCCTGGCGGGCAGGTTTCAAAAGCACTCTTTATCAGCCACAAAGGGGGTAGTGGCCGGTTTCCCGGCTCCTAAGCCCCCTGTTTGTTTTATACGGATTTACTTCCTTACGCCTATACTTCCTTGAAATCAGCGTCTACAACGTCGTCTGCGCCTGCTGCACTGTTTCCTGCGCCGCCCATGTCAGGGCCTGCCTGGCCTGCTGCGCCGGATGCCTGAGCCTGCTCATATACCTTTGCAAACAGCTTCTGCGCGCTGTTCATCAGCTTCTCTCTGCCAGCCTTGATATCCTCTACCTGGGCATCAGTCATCTCTTCCAGCGGAGCGCGGTTGATGGCTTCCTTCAGGGCATTTAAGTCTGCTTCCACTTCTGCCTTGTCTCCTGGAGCAATCTTATCCCCAACCTCTTCCAGGGCCTTCTCGGTCTGGAATACCATGGAATCCGCATCGTTCCTTGCATCGATGGATTCCTTGCGCTTCTTATCCTGTGCCTCGTATTCAGCTGCTTCCTTTACTGCCTTATCAATATCGTCGTCTGACATGTTGGAGCCGGACGTGATGGTGATGTGCTGCTCCTTGCCTGTTCCCAAATCCTTTGCGGAAACATTCACAATGCCGTTGGCATCAATATCAAAGGTAACCTCAATCTGCGGAATACCTCTTCTTGCAGGCGGGATTCCATCCAGACGGAACTGTCCCAGTGTCTTGTTATCCCTTGCGAACTGGCGCTCGCCCTGTACCACGTGGATATCCACTGCAGTCTGGTTGTCGGCTGCGGTTGAGAAAATCTGGCTCTTCTTGGTAGGAATGGTGGTATTCCTCTCAATCAGCCTGGTAGCCACGCCGCCCATAGTCTCGATGGACAGGGAAAGAGGCGTTACATCCAGAAGAAGGATGTCTCCTGCACCTGCATCGCCGGCCAGCTTGCCGCCCTGGATGGCAGCGCCGATAGCCACGCACTCATCCGGGTTCAGGGATTTGCTTGGTTCCTTGCCTGTCAGCTGTTTTACCTTTTCCTGTGCAGCTATCATACGTGTGGAACCGCCTACCAGCAGTACCTTGCCCAGCTCAGAAGCCGTGATGCCCGCATCCTTAAGTGCGTTCTGCACCGGGATGGCGGTACGCTCTACCAGGTCATGGGTCAGCTCATCAAACTTAGCCCTGGTCAGGTTCATATCCAGATGCTTCGGTCCCTCGGCAGTTGCAGTGATGAAGGGCAGGTTGATATTGGTGGTGGTAGCTGTGGACAGCTCCTTCTTAGCCTTCTCAGCAGCTTCCTTCAGTCTCTGAAGGGCCATCTTGTCGCCCGACAGGTCCACGCCCTCAGCCTTCTTAAACTCGGAAATCATCCAGTTTGTAATTGCATTGTCAAAATCATCGCCGCCCAGACGTGTGTCGCCGTTGGTGGACAGAACCTCGATGACGCCGTCGCCGATTTCAATGATAGAAACATCAAAGGTACCGCCGCCTAAGTCGTATACCATGATTTTCTGCTCTTTTTCATTGTCAAGTCCGTAAGCCAGGGCTGCTGCCGTAGGCTCGTTGATGATACGCTTTACGTCCAGGCCTGCAATCTTGCCTGCATCCTTGGTGGCCTGACGCTGCGCGTCGTTAAAGTATGCCGGAACCGTGATAACTGCCTCTGTCACAGTCTCTCCCAGATAGCTCTCTGCATCTGCTTTCAGCTTCTGCAGAATCATAGCGGAAATCTCCTGTGGTGTGTACTTCTTTCCGTCAATGTCTACCCTGTAGTCCGTGCCCATGTGACGCTTGATGGAAGAGATGGTCTTATCTGCGTTGGTAACAGCCTGACGCTTTGCAGGTTCGCCAATCAGCCTTTCTCCTGTCTTAGTGAATGCCACTACGGATGGTGTTGTCCTTACGCCCTCCGCATTGGCAATAACAGTTGGTTTTCCGCCTTCCATAACAGCCACACAGCTGTTTGTCGTACCTAAGTCAATACCGATAATCTTGCTCATAGTCTTTTCCTCCTGATTATTTTTAGTGGGGTATATTTATAATGATTGGGATATGTCAATTTGCCACTTTTACCATACTGTGTCTTACCACGCTGTCCCTGTACATGTAACCCTTCTGCAATTCCTCCGCCACAATGTTCTCTCCCAGGCTGTCGTCATCCACGTGCATCACTGCATTGTGGAAGTTAGGGTCAAACTCCCGGCCTACTGCTTCAATGGCTTTTACGCCTGCTTCCTCCAGCGTTTTGCTCAACTGCTTATATATCTTCTCCATGCCCTCTGCAAGGGGTGTTCCCTTTGCATCCTCAGGCACAGTTGCCAGGCCTCTCTCAAAATTGTCGATGACGGGAAGGATTCTCTCTATGATGTCCTTTGCCCCCATCTCATACATGGAGGACTTTTCCTTGTCCGTCCTCTTGCGGAAATTCTCAAATTCCGCCATCTGGCGCTTCACCCGGTCGGTGAGCTCTTCTATCTTCTCATCCCTGGGGTCCTTTTTCTTTTTAAAGAATCCCTTTTTTTCTTCCTTTTCACCAGCAGGCGCTTCCTCTGTACCTTCCTCTGTTTCCTCCGGGGTACAGCCTTCTGCCGGCTCTCCGGCATTAGGGGCATCTTCTGTTTCCTGCTCTGTCTTCAGGGCCTCATCTTCCTTTTTTAACTCTTCGTCCTTCATATCTTCACTCACAGCTTATCACCTTTCATCTTTTTTAAATGCTGTATCCAGCTGATTCATCAGATTGCGCAGTGTCCCAAGGACCTTTTCATAGTCCATACGCTTGGGTCCTATGATACCGATGGTTCCTCTCAGGCCTCCTCCCAAATCATAATTGGCAGTGACCACACTGCAGTCCTTCATGGACTGCACCGGGCTCTCGTCACCGATATAAACCTGAATGCCCGCTTCTTCCTCTGTGCCGGAATTGACCTCCGCCACAAATTCCTGCAGCACTTCCTTATGTTCCAGTGTGTCAATGAGCTGGCTGGCCTTGCCGCCGTCCGAAAGCTCAGGGTACTTGAAAATGTTGGTGGCTCCGCTGGTATAAATCTGCAGGTCCTCTTCCCCTGCCTTGATGGCCTCCGCCACCTCATTCAGCACCAGGTCCACCACCTGGCTGTGGTTGCCTGCATCGCCCTTCAGCTTGCTGATAACATCCAGATTGATTTCCTCAATGGTCAGTCCGTTGAGGCTGCTGTTCAGCAGGATGTTCAGGTTCAGAAGCTCCTCATCACTCAGTTCGTCCGTGATATCAATCATGGTGTTCTTAATGATGTTGCCTTCCACCACCACGACCACCAGCAGCTTGTGCTTCTCCATTTTGGAAAGCTGGATGAACTTGAGCTTTGTCTTGTGATAACTGGGGCCGCTTATCATGGTGGCATAGTTGGTATTGGCAGCCAGCACCTGGGCCATCTTCTTAAGGACCAGCTCCAGCTTATCAACCTTCTGGACCATCATTTCCTTGAACTCAGTTACCTCGCTCTCCTTATCCAGCATAATCTGGTCCACATAGAACCGGTACCCTTTATCGGAAGGAATCCGCCCTGCCGAGGTATGGGGCTGTACAATATACCCCATCTCTTCCAGGTCTGACATCTCATTGCGGACGGTGGCAGAGCTGAGCTTCAAGTCTGAATACTTGGAAATGGTCCTGGAGCCAACGGGCTCCCCGGTTTCCAGATATGTCTTGATGATGGCCTTCAGTATAGTGACCTTCCTGTCGTCCAGGAGTGCATCCAATGGCATCTGCTCACCTTCCTTTCTGAAATTATTAGCACTCGACGTTTAGGAGTGCTAACATCTACATTCCATAATATATTCCTTCTGGCGCCATTTGTCAAGAGATAAAAGCAAATTCTTTTCATATTATTTGTGTCTTCCATTCTCCCCCCGGCACATCATGTGCCATTTCCTTTTCGTATCAACTAGATAATGGATTTCACCCTCCACTTTTTACATAAATATACCAATTTTGCGGCATATTCTCTCCACATTTTATACTCTTGTAACACTTGCTTAATTATTTCAACTTGACAAGTAACATTTTTGTAATATAATGAAGGTACAACTTTATAAGACATATAAAACCATAACAATGTCATAAGATTGCGAGGTAGTTGTATGCATTACATTAAGAAAACCCTTCTGGCAGCAGCCATGGCTGCATTCAGCCTCACGGTGGCTTTTCCGGCATTTGCCGATGAACCGGTGGGGACGGATGTAACCGTAGTGGATGCCGGTACATCAGATACGCCCGAGGACACAGCCCAGGATGTCCAGGAATCCCAGGAAACCTCCGGTTCACGGGAATCCAAAGGCCACAGGGCCGCTGTTGTGAATGAAGACGAATACATCGCCCAGGGACCGGGCGCCCAAAAGGAAGAGAAGGAAGAGGCTCCGGCTCCCAGTGAGACATCGCTGGGACGTTTCACCATCACTGGATACTGCGGCTGTGAACAGTGTTCCGGCGGTCATAACCTTACCTATTCTGGAGCGGTTCCAACTCCCAATCACACGATTTCTGCTGATTTGAACTATTTTCCTCTTGGCACTAAGCTGAAGATTGACGGCATTGTCTACACAGTGGAGGACAAAGGCTCTTCTGTGAACGGTAATATTCTGGATATTTTTTACGGCTCCCATGAGGAAGCCCTGGCCAAGGGTACATATACTGCAGAGGTATTCCTAGTGCAGGATTGATTCATAATGTGAGAATAATGATACCAGGCAAATGAGCCTGGTATTTTTTTTGCCCTTCTCCTTAAAAACAGATCCGGGCCAGAAATAATTACCAAAATACGGCTATATTTGCAGGAAATGGCCTTATTTCCATATTTTTCCTTGACAAGAGGAAAAAAATATGGTAAAAACTTGTTTATTGCTCATATATTACAAAAGTATTACATATTATTTATTAATGTATTAAAAATCTTTTTCTAATTATTACTTGAGCAATAGGAGGTATTACACCATGAAATTAAGACACTTACTGACCGGAGCTATCCTTACTGTCAGCCTGCTTGCGGCCACTGCCATCACAGCCCTTGCAGCAGCGCCAAAAGGAAGGTTCGAAACAGTGAACAGCACCACCATCAGCGGCTGGGCTTACAACAGCAGTACCCCTGATGATGCGCTTAACGTAAGGATATCCATCAAAGATAAGAATACAGGCGAGGAAGTTTTTTCCCAGAGGATGACGGCCGGGGAATACAGCGACGAGCTTTACGGCAGCGGCAAAGGCAACGGATGCCACGCCTTCAACCTTAACATGGACTGGAGCACCCTGCCCGACGGCGTCTATCTGGTAGAAGGCTATGTGGGAGACAGTGATTTTTCCAATCCCAGGACCTATACCAACGGCAATCCCGAAGCCAGGGAAGCAGCCCCTGCAGCCACAGCTCAGAACCTGGTTCCCCTGGGCGTGTTCAAGACAACAGGCTATTGTCCGTGCAGGGCCTGTTCCGAGGGCTGGGGACGCCATACCTGCACCGGTGCAGTGGCCACGGCAGGCCACACCATTGCAGTGGACCCCAGGGTGATTCCCTACGGCTCCAAGGTTATGATTAACGGCGTCGTCTATACGGCGGAGGACCGGGGCGGAGCTGTCAGAGGCAACCACATTGATATTTTCTTCAATACCCATGCCGAGACACGCCAGCACGGCACACAGAACGCAGAGGTCTATCTGGTGCAGTCATAAGGCATATGTTCCGGATTTTATTTTCCAACGAAGCAAAAAGAACACCCCGGCAAAGCCTTCAGGGCCCAGCCGGGTTGTTCTTTTTTATATTCTTTTTTATATTCTCTTTTATATTCTCTTTTCTGTTTCCGCTTAATCCGCCGGAATCACTGGTTTTCCGTGCACTCCCTCAATTCTGTTCCCTGGTAGAAAAAGTCCAGTATCTGTTTGTATCCCTTTCCTGTCTTTGCCATGCCCTGGGCGCCGTTCTGGCTCATGCCGACGCCGTGTCCGAAACCGCCCCCATATATATGGAAAGAAATACTCCCGTCCTCCCCTGTTCTCTTTTCAATGGCAATGAATGCACTGGGCAGGGCGGCTGTTCCCGTCATGGTTCCCCCGTCCTTTTTGGTGATGGTCAGGGACGGATTTCCCAGCGCAGAACGGATGGCGGACTGCCCCTTGATGGTTACGGTACCGCCGGTGCCTGTGACCGTCAGCTCATCTGCTATGCCTCCCGGCCCCCGGTCCGTTATGGTCATGTCCTGTACCTGACCGGCTCCGCTAATCTGGGACGAAGCAATGTCAGCCGGAAGGTCTGTCTGCCAGCGGAACATGGGATAAGAAGTATCAAAGGCAATCACGTCCTCCCTCTTGATATAGGATTCAAAACCCTGGTTGTCTTCCTTACCCAGGCTCCGCCCTCCCTCTTTCACTTCCACTGCCCTCAGGTAGGGATATTTCCCGCTGTCAGTCCCCCATACGCCTGCATCCGCAGTACGGCCGCAGGAGGTGGAAAAGTAGAACGCCTCAATAGGCTTATCCCCGTAGAACAGCATCTTTCCGTATGTCTCCTTCACAGCCTGGGTGGACTTATCGTCAGCCTTGGTATTATTGTAGACCTGGAAATTCGTACTGTCATCCACATGGGCGCCGTACTGGCTGTAGGTGTTGCCCTGTATCTGCCGGTAGGCATAGGTCCTGGCGCACACAGCCTGGGCTTTCAGCGCCTCCTTCTCATAGGACGGCGGCATCTCGCTGGGCACTACCTTTGTCAGATAATCCTCCAGATACAAATCATTGACCAGCACCAGGCCCTCCGGCGTCCCCTTGATTTCCAGACTTCCGCTGTAAACCGGCGTGCCCTGGCTCCGTTCAATGGAACGGATGGTAATGGCCTCCGGCTCATCCGGTGTGATAATCATGCGCCCATACTCCAGGTAAGGGCTGTCAGGGCCCACTGATAGCTGCGTGCCGGCCTCCAGGCGCTCTCCCACCATCTTTCCCTTGGCATTCTCATATTCCAAATCAGCACCGCATCCCAGCACCAAATCAGCAGAGGCATGGAACACACGTTTAAATCCAGTATCCATTAGGAGGACGCGGATGGTCTTGGCATCAAATTCCCGCTCCAGAAGGGCTGCGCACAGCTGTCCGTCCGCCGCCACAAATTCCTGCAGGTTATAGCCAACCAGTATGTCCGAAGCCTTCAGCACCTTAAAATCCCCATATACCTTATATACATGGAAATTGGGAGCCAGAGGAATCTCCCCATAGCCTTCTATCTCAATGGCGCCCTCTGTCACGGACAGGACCTTACCGCTCAGACGGTCCCTTTTCATGGTTATCCTGACCAGCTTGCCGTCCTCCATGTGGAGGTCAGCCAGGTTGCCGGCCATCTCCTCCTCCCCGCCAAGCTTGGCGCTCACCGGGAACTCGCGGTAGGCCGTGCCCAGATACGCCTTAAAATGCCGGCCGTCGCTTTCAGCCAGCCATACATTCTCATAGACCACGTTCCTGGACACCAGGCCCGAGGTAATCATCTCCCCGTTCCTGGCCAGAAACCGTATCTCACAGTCCAGGAACGCGTCCAGTGCAAGTCCCTGGAACCCGAAGTTGCCGGCCGTGGTATAGGCCGTCCAGCTCTCGGCCTGGTCAAGGTTGGACGGGGTGCCGTAGAGCACAGCCTCTATCTCCTCCACCTTTCCCTCCGGGTCCGTCTCCTTCAGGATGGAATCATACAGTTTCCACCAGTCCTCCTCGGGATATGCCTGGCCGCGGTTATTCCTGGTGGAGCCGGCCTGGAGCTTCAGCTTGCCGGACACCTGGCCGGCCATGTATGCAGCCTCTGCGTATGTAAGATATCCCTGGGCCGAGGACAGGGAAGCAGGCGTAAGCTCCGGGTCCAGACAGCCTTCATCATAGAGATAATCCATGTATTTGACAAACCAGTTGTCCTTTTCTTTTGCTGAAAAATGGGAGGTTCCCCGTTCCTTCGCCCTCTTCTCACACTCTTCCTTGTCCGTAAGGGCCAGAGCCATGGCCTTAAACGCCTGGGCCCTTATGATTCCGTCCCTGGGCGGCTCCATCTTCACGATTATCACCATCAGCGTGACCACTACCAGTATCACGCCGCTTACCCATGCAATCATTCTGTTCTTCATATTCGGTCCAACTCCTGTAAACGAAGTAAAGCAGCGGGGTAACCGCTGCTTTTATCATGTGTAACCCCAGAATGCCGTCTCTTACTTATTGACGCCTAGCAATGCTAGGTGGGCAACCTCACTTAAACATCTGCCTTCCACTCGACGGAGGCCTGACATCCGCTTAAAAATATTGGAATCCCTTTTGTCTAATGTAGGTTCAAAATTGGTAAGAGTATCGAACACCCCAGGAAATTACAGTTCCACTTCTTTTATCTGGTGTTATTATACCCCAAATACTTTCGTTTTTCAAGTTGATTTTTCTGAACATTTATGGAATTTTTTCCTCTATGGTCCCTCTTTCCACACCTGTGTCGGAAACCCTTGCAAATATAAGGGGCTCCGGCTCCGGCATCTGGTTTCCCAGGATGCAGGAGGCCAGGAATTTCTCTGCTGCCGGTCCAAAAAGTTCTTCGCGGGAAGCGTAAAGGACAGCCATGGTTTCTCCCGGCTCCACCCTGTCACCGTACTTTTTCCTCAGAAGGATGCCTGCGCTGTAGTCAATGGAATCCTCCTTTTTATTTCTGCCAGCTCCCAGCATCACGGATGCCACCCCGATTCCCTCAGTATCCATATGGGTGATATAACCGGACCCCGAAGCCTTTACCTCCCGGGACAGGGGAGCCTTTTCAAAAAGTCCCGGATTATCCACATACCTGCCATCTCCGCCCTGGCTCTCAACCATGGACCTAAGGCATGCAAGGGCGCTTCCGTCCTCCACGGACTGCCTGGCAAGCTGCCTGCACTGCCCCATATCACCCCTGCCTGCCATGTGAAGCATATTTGCAGCCAGTTCCAGACATACACCGGTCAAATCATCCGGCCCATGGCCCTTCAGGGTCTCAATGGCCTCCTCCATCTCCAGGGAGTTGCCGATGGCATGGCCCAGGGGCACATCCATGTTGGTTATGAGGGCGCAACAGCGCCGGCCGGCCAGGGTCCCGATGGAAACCATCTCCCGTGCCAGGCTGATGGAGTCCTCCAGGGTTTTCATAAAGGCGCCGCTTCCCGTCTTTACATCCAGAACAATGCAGTCGCTGCCGGCCGCCAGCTTCTTGCTCATAATGGACGAGGCAATCAGGGGAATGCTGTCCACAGTGGCGGTCACGTCCCTCAGGGCATAAAGCTTCTTGTCTGCCGGCACCAGATTTCCTGACTGGCCAATAAGGGCCAGTCCGTTTTCGTTGACAATGCGGAAGAACTCCTCCCTTGGTATGGCAGTCTTAAATCCCGGAATGCTCTCCAGCTTATCCACGGTACCGCCTGTGTGCCCCAGGCCGCGGCCGCTCATTTTAGCCACCTTGACGCCGCAGGCAGCCACAATAGGACCCGCCACCAGGGTGGTCTTATCCCCCACGCCGCCGGTGCTGTGCTTATCCGCCTTGATTCCCTCAATGGGCGACAAATCCACCATATCCCCGGAATGGGCCATCTCCAGGGTCAGGTCTGTTATCTCCCGGTCATCCATACCCTTAAAGTAAATAGCCATCAGCATAGCCGACATCTGATAATCGGGAATGTCCCCGGCCACGAATCCCTCCACCATATATGCAATTTCCTCTGCGGAAAGGGAACCGCCCCGTTTCTTTTTTTCTATCAGGTCATACATTCTCATATTATGCACCTCCCAGGTGGTCCGGTCCAAAGCTCTCCGGAAGCAGCTGGGCCAGGGTATATTCCCTGTACTCCTGCACGCTTTTAGCCAGGATGATACGGAATGCATCCGGATGGCAGAACTCACGCATCACCTGCCTGCAAACACCGCAGGGCGGACAGTAATCCTCCGCCTTCCCGCCGGGGCCTCCGCATATGACAATGGCTTCAAATTCCCGTTCCCCCTCGCTCACCGCCTTTGCAAAAGCGCACCGCTCCGCGCAGATGCCGGGGCTGTAGGCTGCATTCTCAATGTTGTTGCCCGTGTACACCTTCCCATCCCTGCACAGCAGGGCTGCCGATACATGGAAATGGGAATAAGGCGCATAGGAGCGCCCAAGACCGTCCAAGGCGGTCTGTATCAATACGTCTCTCTCCATATTACCCCTCCTCCTTCCGCCCGGGCCGGCCCCGGACGCTGCCGCGGTTTGGTCCCTGTACGGATGTTCTTCTTCCATTATAATATAAGCCTGACCCTTAAACAAGGGAAACAAACTGCCCCTCCACATAGCCTCTCAAATCCTCCGGAGACAGGGTGACCTGCACGCCTCTCTGTCCTGCGCTGACCATGATGGTGTCGAAAAGCTGGGCCATTTCTTCTATATAAGTAGGGAAATGCTTTTTCATGCCGATGGGGGAACACCCGCCGCGGATGTAGCCCGTGATTCCCAGCATATCCTTTACATGAATCATCTCCACCTTCTTCTCCCCTGCAGCCCTGGCCGCCTTCTTAAGGTCCAGTTCCTCGTCCACAGGAATACAGCACACCAGGTATCCCCTTTTTTCTCCCTTCAGCACCAGGGTCTTATACATCCGGTCGTGGTCCACCCCCATAAGGTCTGCGGCATGACTGCCGGAAAGGTCGTTCTCATCCACCTCATAGGTACCTGTATCATAAGCTATATTTGCCGCATCCAGAAGGCGCATCACATTTGTCTTAATCATATACAACACTCCTTTTCACCGGCCCGCTGTTTCACCCGGACCATATTCCAGGAATATCATACCCTTTTTTCCATTGTCCGTCAATCCGCCCCGGACAGGCGGCGTCACAGCAAACCTTCCCTCCTCCAAAGAGGAAGCCAAAGAATATATCATGGAGTATTCACAAATCAAAATTATGCGGTTATAATGGGAAATAAATACGCAGAGGACAGGAAAGGAAATCTCATATATGGAAAAGAATGATATCATTATCATACATGGAACCGATTACAAGAACATGGCCAGGCGTGTCCTGGAACAGGCGGACGTGGCGGCGGATATTGGCGATGTAAACAAAAAGGTGGCGTTAAAGCCCAATCTGGTAACTGCAAAGGCGCCCTCCAGCGGAGCCACCACCCACGGGGAGCTGCTGGCCGGCGTCATAGAATATCTCCAGGAGCACGGCTTTCAAAATATCACCATCATGGAGGGCTCCTGGGTGGGCGACCACACGGAGGACGCCTTCCAGGCCGCAGGATACCATCAGGTGTGCAGGCAGTATGGCGTGCCCTTCGTGGACCTGCAGCGGGATACCTGGAAGGAATACGATGCCGGAGGAATGAAAATCAAGCTGTGCGACAAGGCTGCGGCCGTTGATTACATGATTAACATGCCTGTGCTGAAGGGACACTGCCAGACCACGGTGACCTGTGCCCTGAAAAACAATAAGGGCGTGATTCCCAACTCGGAAAAACGCCGTTTCCACACCCTGGGGCTTCACAAACCCATTGCCCATCTCAGCACCATTGCCCGCAATGACTTTATCCTGGTAGACAATATCTGCGGTGACTTGGATTTTGAGGAAGGCGGCAATCCGGTGGTCATGAACCGTGTGCTGGGTTTTAAGGACCCGGTGCTCTGCGATGCCTTTGTATGCGACTGCATGGGGTACTCCGTGGACGATGTGCCTTACATAACCATGGCCAGGGACCTGGGCGTGGGCAGCACGGATACGGCCGGCGCCAACATGATTTACCTGAACAGGGCAACAGAGGCTGACAGCAAATTCCGCATGACAAGACGCGTACAGCACCTGGCTGCCTACACTGCCCCGGAAGATGCGTGCAGCGCATGCTACGGTTCCCTTATATACGCCCTGGACCGTCTGAATGACATGGGACGCCTGAGGAAGGGCCTGCCCCCCGTATGCATCGGCCAGGGCTACAAGGGACAGGAGGGCTCCATCGGCGTGGGACAGTGTACCTCCTGCTTTGCCAAAACCCTGGGCGGCTGCCCGCCAAAGGCAGCGGATATCGTGGACTTTCTGAACAGCCAGTGGAAATAGGAAGGACCTTTTTCCGGCTGTGTCCGGGTCTAAATCCCCCGTTCCCTGAGCCAGGCCATGATATGGGCCCCATATGCCTTTTCCCTCTTGAGAAGGGTAAAATGGTCCGCTCCCTTGACGAACACCACCTTTGAGTCGGGTATCTGCTCCCCCATCCACAGAGAATGGCGGGGACGGATCATATCCCTGCGGCCTGTCAGAATCAGGACAGGCGCCTGGATGCAGGACAGCTTATCCTTGTCCAGCCTGGGCCATCTGGCCATAAGGCCGAACAGCTGGCGGCTTTTCACCGCCTTTTCCCTGACGCCCCGGGGCATGGGTATCTTCTCCAGACCGTGCCACAGGGCGTATTTTAATTTCACCTCCATCAGGGAGGCAGCGCTCATACCTCCCGGCAGGGCATTGCCGCTGACCGCCACCACAGCCGATACACGTCCGGGATAACTGCTGGCTGTCTCCAGGGCCACGTTCGCCCCGTCGCTGAATCCCAGTATCACTGCCCTGGGCACATGGAGGAATTCCATGACCTGGACCACATCTGCGGCCATATCCGGTATGGTCAGCTCTCCTCTTACGGCATCCCCCTTCATCCGGGAGGCCCCATGGCCCCTGCTGTCCATGAGTATCACCCTGTAATACCGGCTCATGAGTTCAGACAGCCTGGAAAATATCTCATGGCTTTCCCCGTTGCCGTGGAGCATAATAAGGGGTACGCCCTGCCCCATTTCCTTATAATAAAGGGAGGCAAAACTGTTGTCCACATATCCTTCCTTCATTGGCTTTGTCTCCTTTCTGTTGACCTTCACCATATCACACCTCCGGTAAAATGTAAATACAGGCACAGCCCGGCAGATAAAAGTCCTGCCGGGCTGTGGTCATGCAGGTCCCTGGGACCTGCTCTTATCTTCTGTTAGTATTCGCTTTTTCCACGTGAATATTCTTTCCTTTAATCTTAGCGTGGGCCATGGCCTTCAGCACATCGTCCGCATAGCGTCCGGGCACATCCACAAAGGTATACCCGTCATACATGTCAATGCTTCCCACCATGCGTCCCGGAATACCGGACTCACCTGCAACTGCTCCCAGAATATCCCCTGGGGTGATTCTCTGGGCCTTGCCGATGTTGATGAACAGTCTTGCCATCTTCTCATCACCCTCGCCCAGCACGTAATCCACGGCAGCGCGGTCTGTGGCTCCCTTGCGGCGGTTTCCGTAGGAGCTGCGCTCACGGCCTCTGCCGCGGCTGCTGCCACGTCCAAAGCTGTCCAGCTCATCCAGGGAACGGGCGGTTTCAAAGCTGTCGATGATGTCTTCGCTCTCATCTCCCATGCTCATCTTGAGAAGGGCAGCAGCCAAATCCATGGAGGTATAATCCTCCTCCATAAGCTTCTTCTCAATGATGTTCACCATCTTGGTCAGGTCTGTGTCATTCAGCACATCCAGCACCTGGTCCAGAATCTTCTCCACCTTGATTTCCGTAATATCGTTTAGAGACGGAATGGCCTGGGGAATGATTTTTGTCTTGCAGTAGCGCTGGATGTCCCTGAGCTTATAAACCTCCTTGCCCATGACAAGGCTGAATGCCTTTCCTTCCCTTCCCGCCCTGCCGGTACGGCCGATGCGGTGCACATAGTACTCGTCGTCCTGGGGAATGTCATAATTAAACACGGCTTCCACATCCCCTACGTCTATACCTCTTGCAGCCACATCCGTGGCCACCAGAATGTCGGTGCGGCCGTTGCGGAAGCTGTCCATGACACGGTCACGCTGGACCTGCTTCAAATCTCCGTGAAGGCCCTCCGCAAAGTAGCCTCTTCCCTGAAGCTCCTGTACCAGGTCATCCACCTGGCGCTTTGTATTGCAGAACACAATGGAAAGCTTGGGCGCATACATATCCAGCAGACGGCTCATGACCTCCACCTTGTTCTTTGGTTTAACCTCATAGTAATACTGGGTTACCTTGGGCACGGTCAGTTCCTTCTTAATGACGCGGACCGTCACCGGGTCCTTCTGGAACTTCCTGGCAATCTCGGCAATGGCCTGGGGCATGGTGGCTGAAAACATCAGGGTCTGGCGCTCCTCTGGCAGCTGGCTTAAAATAGTCTCCATATCCTCCAGGAATCCCATGTTCAGCATCTCATCTGCTTCGTCCAGCACCACGGTGAGGACATGGTCCGCTTTTATGGTCTTTCTTCTCATATGGTCCATGACACGGCCCGGAGTTCCCACGATGACCTGGGTTCCGTCCTTTAAGGAGCGAATCTGCTTTACGATGTCCTGTCCGCCGTATATAGGCAGAACCTTCACTCCGTGCATGAACTTTGCAAAACGGCGCATCTCCTCCGCCACCTGGATGGCCAGCTCCCTGGTAGGAAGCAGGACAATGGCCTGAAGCTTCTTTACCTTCGGGTCCACTTTCTGAAGAAGAGGCAGACCGAAGGCGGCTGTTTTGCCTGTTCCGGTCTGTGCCTGGCCTATCATATCGCGGCCTTCCATGGCTACCGGAATGGCCTGAGCCTGAATCGGTGATGCCTCTTCAAATCCCATCTCTGTGATGGCGCGGATAATCCGCTCGTCTAATTGTAACTCGTCAAACTTAACTGTCTCCATATAATGTTAATATCCTTTCTTCCTCTGCCGTCCCATACAAAAGAGCCCTCGGCAGGCCGCCCTGTGCATATCCCATGCACCGCAATTTATTAGTTTCTTCGTGAAACGAAGTCCTCCACGCGAACAAAAAAACGAGGGGGTAAACAGGCACGTCTCGGGCCTTTCATCCTCTCGCTTCGTACGGTTATTAACTATAACAGATATAAAAGTTGGTGTCAATGGAGGGTGTATAGATTTTTATCCCAATTTCAGGGCTGGTTCCCGTGAAAATGCCGGAATAAAGTTTTTTTCATGGCCCAGTCCTGTTTTTTTCATGAATTTGCCAGATATACCGGGGTTAAAATCATGTATTTTCACACAATTTCACATCTGATTCAGGGCCTTGCGTATCTGAGGAAGCATTTTCCTGGTGTGTTCGTATCCCCGCTCCATGCATCCTCCCATCTGTTCAAAGGTCAGAAGCCCTGCCCCGGAGCTTAAGGGAGGCCTCAGCAAAAGCACCTCCCCGGTGGAGGCGCACTCCTTCAGACGGCTGCTCATAATGGAAAAGGAGTGTGAAGCCACCTCCATGACGGAACGGTCCGAAGGCGCCTCGTAGTCCCCTCCGATGTCCACCGCCAGCACATCCCGGATACCCGCGGCCTGCAGAAGATTCACCGGCAGATTGTCCGTCACGCCTCCGTCCACCAGAAGGTACCGTCCCATTTTCCTTGGAGCGAATATGGCGGGCACGCTGGCTCCGGCCATCATGGCTTCGCACAGATATCCGTCCCACTCCCATGTCACATGCTCCGCCTCCCGCACCTGGTCGCTGTCGGTAAAACAGATGGTATTCCCGCTGACCAGGTCCACTGCCGGTATAACCACTTTAAGCACAGCCTGGTCCATCTGCTTTTGTCCGGTCAGGCTGAAAAAATAATCCAGCAGCTTATCCCCCTTAATGAGGCCTGACAGGCTTACGCCCTTTCCCGCCAGCAGCTGAGGCACAAAACCCAGCAGGCCGCCGAAATCCGGGTCCAGATAATCCCCTCCGTGCTTCTCCAGATGAAGCACGGCCTGCTCCATCCGGGCGACCGGCATCCCGGAGGCAAAAAGACCTGCCACGATTCCGCCTGCGCTGGCGCCGGCCACCGCTTCAGGGCGCAGTCCTGCCTCATCCAGGGCTTTTAGCACCCCCACATGGGCTGCCCCCCTGGTCCCGCCGCCTGCCAGTGCCAATCCGTATCCCACAAAAAATCCCTCCATCCTATCCTGCAAAAACGCCGCGCTGTAATAGGTACATATGCGCCGCCATAACCGGATATGACAGAGGGAAATCACCTGGCCGGAGTCTGTTCTCAGACCCGGACCTTCAATACAATCTTACGCACCTTACAGGGGCTGCCCGCAATGCATCTGGGCTTGTGGGCATCCTCAGGAGCCACCACGGCGCAGTCACCGGCCTTCAGAAGGACGGAACCGCCCTGCTCCGGTTCCTGAAAGAACACGATATCGTCCGCTTCATTGTACGGCGTTTCCTCCTGGAGCCCTGCCCGCTTTGTGTAGCCGAACTGCTCCTGGCCCTCCACCACATACTGTATATCGAAATACAGATTGTGGGACTCGTACCTGCAGGTATCTGCCGGCATAGTGGTATACTCCTGCACCGAGGCAAACACCTCATCCCCGTCAATATCAACACGGCCCAGGGGCAGCGCCTTTAAATCCGTATTTCTCAGGAACTCATAGCCTTTTTTGAATTTTTCCTCCAGGTAATCGTATTTCTGGATTAAATCAATACTTGTAGTCAGCATGTCAACCTTCCTTTCCTTCGCCCTTTCCGGCAAACGCCGCGATTTCTTCGTAGAGGGCCGTGGCCGCCTCTTTGTCATAGCCGTACATCATCAGCACATCCAGGACATAGGGGGTGCAGGTGATTCCTGTCAGGCAGCGGGCAAACTCCATGCCTGCAATCTCTCCCAGGCACAATATCCGGGAACGGTTGGAAAATGGTTTCCTCCACAGCTCCACCTTTTCTGTCTGGGTAAATATGGAATCCTTTTTCCTGTACTCTGTCACATGGAACAGCTCATGGGCCAGCAGCACATCCTCCACTGCAATGTTACCCAAAATCCCTTCCAGCTTTTCTTCCTGAATCAGCTTCTGAGCCCGCCCGGCGCTGTCCATGAATATGGTAATGGAATCCGGTTCCTGATACTGGGCAAATATCACATGTCCGCCTCCCCCCGGCACCCTGGGCGCGGAAACCTTAAGGCCCATTTGCGAGGCAATGTCCCAGACATCTGTTCCTCCGGGAAGCAGCCGTGCCTCGCTGCGCCCGCACTGTGCCGCCCTGAAGCCGTATGCCAGCTTCTGTTCCCTGGAAAATTTCCCCTCCAGGGGGTCCCTGGACCAGGCATAGAGGTACCAGGCTGTCTCATCCAGTGACAACAGGTGTTCCACCATGGAATACAGGGACCGTTCCCTTGAGGGAGCCGCCATCTGCTCCGCCATAGCCCTTTGCTCCCCTGCCATTTCCCTGCTGTTTCCCAAAAATGCCCGAAACAGTTTTCTGCCGTCCTCTCTCTTCATGAAAAAACCTCCTCCGTGCCTGCCCCCTTCTATTCTACAACTGATTCTTCGCTCCGACAATCACAATATCTTCCGAGGGGTCCACCATCTGCATTTCCACGTCCATGAGCATGAGAATCTGCTCCAGCTCGCCGGTGCCGTTAAAGTCCATGACCCTGGCTCCCACACACAGATAATAGTCGGGCCGCAGGATGGCGTCCGCCTTGAAAATGGCCATCTCCTCCCACATCCTGGATACAATGCTCCGGTAGGAGGACGCTTTGGCAAGGACCACCTCCCCGTCCGTCCTCTGTACCTTGATGAAGCCCTTCTTATCCAGGATACGGAGGGGCTTGCGGCCCCTGCTGTCCATGTTATAGACATAGAAGTTAGGCGTCTGTCCCACCAGACTCAGTTTTCCCGGCTCAGCCCTTAAATCCTCTGCCGCCAGGTTCCTGGCCTCCTCCTCCGTGCACTCCTTAAGAAGGTCCGTTGTCTTGACCTCCGTGGAGCCCAGGGCAATGGCAGTGAGCTTGGAGGTCTGCGGGTCAATCTCAATATGGACCTCCACGGAGCCGGGGGCCGCCCCGCTCTCCACCGCCTTGTCAACCGCCTCCCGCTTGATGCTTCTGATATCTTCCGGCGTGGGGTTCGGAACCACCCGTTCCACCACGTCACGGACCATGGCCAGGGCCACTCCGATGGAGGAAATGACTTCTGCATTCTCAGGCACGCTGTATTTAATATTCATTTTGTTGGCGCAGAACCCTATGAGGGATGTAGCGCCGCCGCCCACTCCCACCAGAGATATCTGGTCGTGTTCCAGACGGTACTTGTCTGCCAGTTCCATGATGATGGGTTCTATCTTCTCATAGGCCCTGGTAAGTATCTGGGCAGCCACATCCTCCACCGTGGTGTGCAGGTAATCCGCAATGGGCTGCATGGCTTTCCTGGCTGCATTTACATTGCCGTAGGAAAAGTCCCTGGGCGTCACCAGCCCCAGCACATTGGCCGCGCAGCTGTTGGTGATGGTAACGCGCCTGCCGTTCTTTAAGCGGATAGCCACGTAATCCTCCGGGTCCCCTTCCTTCGGAGAAAAGAATTCCAGCTGTGGCTCCACGATTTCATCCTCATCCGTAAACACAGCGTAATCCAGTCCTGCAATATGGGCGGAACGGGGGCCCACATCGTGGACGCCGCTCTTGTTCACCCGAATCATGCTTCCGCCGGCAACCCCCAGCACCCGCACATCCAGGGAGCTGATGTAAGTCCTGTGTCCGCCCACCACGGAATAGTCAATGGCGGGACGTCCGTTCTTGATGACGCCGATATTGGTGGTGGTGCCTCCCACCTCAAAGTACACGCCATTGGATGCCCTTAAATACATGAGGGAGCCCATGACGCTGGCAGCCGGGCCGGAAAGCATGGTCAGCACCGGGCGCTTCTTCATCTCGTTGATTTCCATAACGCCGCCGTCCCCCCGCATAATCATAAGGGGCACTTCCACACCGGCTCCCCGCACACTCTCCTCCGTGGAGTTGGCTGTATTCAGCATTTTAGGCAGAATACTGGCATTGATGGCCGCTGTCCTGGTCCGCCTGGTCAGCCCGTAAAGCTTGGTGATATCTGAGGCAACAGTAGTCTCCATACCCATTTCATCGTGGGCAATCTCGAACACGAACTGCTCCCCGGCAATATCGTCCACTCCGTAGGCGTCTGACGCCACCAGCACCTGGGCGCCCTCCGCCTTCAGCTCCTCCACTGCCTTTCTGACTGTATTTTCGTCCTCTTCGACGTCGCTCAGATAGCGGTTCTTAATCTTTATGCTCCTGCCGGAGCCCAGGTCGATATCCTTTAGCCGGGTCTGGTGCTTTGCCAGGAAGCCCTCCATTCCCTTAGGCCCCATGCCCAGCACGCCCACGCAGGCCACATCTCCCTCAATCAGGGCGTTGGTGGCCTGGGTGGTGCTGTGGGCCACAAAAATAACGTCCTCAGGGGCAATATCATTTTCCTGTAAGCAGTTCCGGAACGCCTTCACCACGCCGGCCGCCACGCCGTACCTGTCATCATGTGTGGTCTTGACAGAAGATTTTCCTATGATTTCATGTGTGGCGTTGTCAATCGCAACCGCCTTTGTATGGGTTCCTCCAACGTCGATTCCCATTCTCACCAGTCTGTTTCCCATGTTTCTTCTCCTCCCGTTAACCAAACATGATAAATGTAATAACCTGCAGGATGCAGCAGATAATCCATCCGCACACCACGCTCATCTTTAAGAATTCCTTGGTAGATACCTTTGCGTAACTGATGCCCCATACAATCCATGACTGGGTGATGCAGCAGGACACGTTCATGACCGTTGTGGCGGCAATCATCAGAGGCGCCAGGAAAGCCACCTCAAAGCCAACTCCCTTTAAGATACCCAGGGTGGCTGCTCCGCAGCCGTAAAGGGTGAAGGGTCCTCTGAACATGCCAAGAGGCGCCAGCACACAGAAGATAACGGTGATGAACAGGGTGCTGTGAGGGATAATATTTCCCAGCAGCGCATTAAAATACGGGATGCATAGTTCAGCCGCCTTGTTGAACATGGGAACCACCAGCAAAAAGCCTACCAGCGGAGCCGTGTCCACCACGCCGTCAAAGAAGTCCTTGTTAAAGGTCCGGCAGGCGCCCCGGAAGCTTTTCAGCCTTCCGCATACAAACAGCGCATAGAAGCCGCCAATCAGGAAGCCCATGATAATCGGCACCTTGAATGCAATCAGAAGGAACACCGGAATAAAGGGTGTCAGCAGGGACGGCGTGGGAGCAAAGTCCAGTTTCTGGCGCACCGGCCTTCTGGCTGCCCAGGAGTGCACGGATTTCTTCCTCATACAGAACAGAATCAGGACAATGGTGAATACCAGCTGTACCGCCAGTGCAATGCCGCCCCATTTTACATACTGCTCATAGGGGTACAGGACCTTGCCCTCCCCGTCCAGGAAGAATGCAGTGTACTGTCCGAAGAGTACCGGATTCAGGAACATGCCCGCGCCTATGCTCAGCATGAATGATACCACGGACAGCACCTTCGGGATTCCCAGGGACATGAAGATGGGAAGGATGATGACGCCGATGGCTACCACTGCGCCTGCGCCGAACAGGGAGGAAAATATGGCAGCCGTGACAATGCAAAGGAGAATACAGGTAATGGCAGGCTTGTCGCCCCCCAGCTCCGTGGTCTTGCGGATAAGAGTGGCTGCAATGCCAGTCTCCAGCAGCACCCTGCCGAACCAGGCGCCGAATACCACATTCACCAGCACGGAGCCCCAGCCCTCGGGACCGCTCTGGAACACCTTTGAAAATGCCTGTATCCATGTAATCCGGATGCTGTCCCCATTGGCTGCGATAAAATCAGGATTGGACGCCAGAAGGTTGCCGGTCATGGGAAGTATGGTCCAGAGAATGGCCATGACAAGCATTCCCATCATCAGGTTGCCGCCCCTGGCCGCGTAAACGGCCAGGCCAAAGAACGATGCTAAAATCAATATTCCTATGATATATTCCATGAGTTAAATCTCCCCTCTATCTTGCTCTCTTATCTCCGCCCTTTACCGTTCCAGGCTGTTCAGCTTTTCCCACACCTCGTCGATAACCGGGATTCCGTCCCTTGTATTGTTCTCCCTGGTAATGAGCTCCAGTTCTCCCGGGTAATATACTTCCCCGCCTTCCTTAACCGGCTCAGAGGACTTGATGTCTGCCAGGATTTCGTCCACTATGGCGTCCGTTTCCTCCGGCGTGTTGAATCTGGACGGGTCAATGGCTATCATGACCTGGCTCAGCCCCACCTCATCGCCAAAGGTGCCAATCCTGCTTACGGAATTGCCCTTTGTCAGGACCGTTGCTATCAGGTCCAGGGCAATGGAAATGCCGCTGCCCTTCCAGTATCCCATGGGGAGCACCCTCCATGTCTTCTCAATCTCAGCCGGGTCAGTGGTCAGGTTTCCCTGGGTGTCATAGCCGCCGGGAACCGGAAGCTGCTGCCCCTTAAGCTTTGCCTCCTCAATCTTTCCGTAGGAGAACTGGGATACCGCGCAGTCAATGACAGCGTGTTTTCCATTGCTTCTGGGAATGGACATGATAAAGGGATTGTTGCCGATTTTTCTGTCCTTACCGCCCCATGCAGGCATGTTTGGCATGGTGTTGGACCAGCAGATACCGATGCACCCTTTGTCCGCTGCCTGCCATCCATAGCTGCCGCCGCGCATCCAGTGGTTATTATTTCCAAGAGCCACAACTCCCACGCCGTGCTCTCCGGCCAGTTCCACAGCCCGGTCCATGGCCAGCTTTGCATTAAGCGGGCCGAACCCCCTGTGTCCGTTCCAGCGCTCTATGGCGCCCATGGAGGTTTCACAGGTTGCGATGGCGCCGGAATCAATCTCTCCCTTATCCAGATACTCCACCACCCTTGGGAAACGGTTTACACCGTGGGAATATACGCCGTCCAGACTGTTGTTCGCAAATACGGTAGCTGCATCCTCAGCATGCTTTCCCGAAAAACCTCTGCTCTCCAGAATTCCCTGGAACTTTTTTAATAAATCCTCATACTGCACTCTCATGGCTCTCTCTCCTTTTATGTTAGCTTTCTCCTTTTTGAGAAAGCGCTTTCTCATGACATCATTATAGCATTAAAGGGTTTTGTGTCAATATATAAGTGCATAATCTTTTCATTTTTATTTAATATGTACTATTTTTATTTGGTTTTTTGTGCATTTTTCACCTGTTGTTTCCGTGTTTATAAAAGCGTTTTCTTATTTTTGTAAAATAAAAAGAAGCTGGCGCAAACTTTCTTTGTCTTTACCAACTTCTTTTCGCAAAAAGCGCTTTCTTCATCTTGGGACACACGCGGAAATTACTTTCCGTTTTCTGACCCGCAAAATTCTCCTGACCCTGTTTCATATCCCGGAGCGGGTCTGAACATCCATTCCCTGCTTCTGCCCCGGGAAAATCCCCGTGGGCTTCATCCCTCAGAGCAGCGCAGACCCCCGCACCACCAGCTCCGGCTGGATGGCCACGCTTGTGGCTGACTCCTTTCCCTCCATCCTGTCCCGGAGCAGGGAAGCGCACATTCCGCCCAAAAGCTCAGGCTTGTTGTCCAGGGTGGCCAGCTCAGGCTCACATATCCTGGAATCCGGCGAATTATTGCAGCCGGTTACAGCTATATCCTCCGGCACACGGTACCCTCTTTCCTTAAATTCCTTCATAAGTCCTATGGCCGTGATGTCCTCACCACATATCACCCCGTTGACAGGCCTGCCTGTGGAGAGTATCTTTCGGGCGGCGTCCCTGCCCCCTTCCAGGCTGCTCTCCTCCACAATCACCACCCGGTCGTTTCCGTCAGGCACGTCCCGCAGCTTCATGGCCTCCAGAAATCCCTGCCTCTTTGCCCTGCCGCTGTCCGTGGCAATGTCAAAGACATAGAATAAATCCATGCGCCCATGGTCAAACATATAATCCGATGCCATGCGGATGGCCTTGGTATCATCCACCAGAACCGAATAAAAATTAGGCAGCTTCACCTGCCCGTTGGCAATGACCACCGGTGTATCCTTTATCTTTGCCGTAATCTCCGGGTACTTTATCAGTTCATTGAACACAGAGCCAATGAGCACAATACCGTCTGTCTGCTTCTCCGATAGTATCTCAAAATACCGGTCGCACTCCTGTATGGACCCGCCTGTATTGCAAACCGAAACATTGTACCCCAGATTACTGAATTCCTGTTCAATCACATATATCATCCTGGCGTAGTGCGTCACCCGCACATCCACTGTCAGGATGGCAATATTCTTCATGGTCTTGGAAACCATGCCCCTGGCTATGGCGCTGGGCTTATAATCATACTTTTTAAGTACTGCCTCCACCCTGTCCCTTATCTTTGGATTCACATTCCCTTTATTGTTAAGCACCCTTGAAACCGTGGAAATGGATGTCCCTGCCTCGGCTGCAATGTCATAAATGTTCATTCCCTCACCCCTCTTAATCCTCAACACGCCTGTATTTTCACACCCTGCTCTGCTTCCGTTTTTTCGTGAAAGCCCTTTCTCTATATTGTAATGGACTTTTCCGGATTTTGCAAGGTAAAGGTTGTTTAAAAAATTTTCAATGAGACAAGGAACAAAAACAGCGGGCCGCATTTCTCCGTATAGGATTCTGCGTCCCACTGCTGTTTTCCAGTGCCCATAGAGCCTGTCCGAGCATCCAATCCCGTCATCTGACGGCAAACAATTTCAGATACGCCCTAAAACTGCACAACATCCTTTATCTCATCCGCCCGCTCCACATGCTCGGCATAGAGGACCGGACCCTCACCGTGATAATCCTTCTGGTATTCAATGCCTATTTTTGCCCGGACTTTAACCCACTGCTTGGTCTTGTACTCCTCTGCTCCGGGCCATTTGCACATAAACCCCAGAAATGTCATGTCCGCCTCGCAGCATGTCATGGCCATGCGGCCGGGCACAAACTGGCCCTTGGGGAATTTCGGGGATTTAAGGACCATGGCGGTAAATTCCACCACCTTATCCTTGTAGCGCTCCGGCTGGTCCATACAGTCAATGTACCAGATGCCGTAATCCTCCGGCTTAATCTCAATCACATCCGCGCCCAGGTCATAGGGAAGATCCTCTTCCAGGGTGGCCTGCTCGATTTCCCCTTCCTTGTCCTCCAGGACAATCTCGCTTTCCCGGCTCATGGCCCGTATGGTCCTGCGGTAAGCGGTCAGCTTGTCGTCCGGAATCCCGTCGCACCGGTTCATGATAACCAGCTCCGACCCCCGCAGCATTGCCCCCAGAAGAGGCTTCATGTTCTGTACATAGAGCTCAAAGGTAGAGCCGTCAATAATGGTAATCTGCTGATAGATGGTCCAGTCCTCCGGCAGCTTTAAATCGTCCTGGTTCCACATGCCGTTCCACTCCATCAGCACACGTTCCGGCTGATAGACAACCTCCAGTTCATTGAGATACCGGGGCGTCAGCTTTTCCATGTCATCCACAAACACAACTTCCGTCTTATTCTTCTTTAACTTTTTCTCGTCATACTCCGTATCCCCT
This sequence comes from Clostridium sp. 1001271st1 H5, assembly GCF_005845215.1. Classification (GTDB taxonomy): domain Bacteria; phylum Bacillota; class Clostridia; order Lachnospirales; family Lachnospiraceae; genus Enterocloster. Next base: position 444,344 of record NZ_SPHO01000001.1, on the reverse strand, counting down.
TCCTCACACACAATGAGAAGGGTCTTGCCCTCTGTTTTAAAATAATCCTGCTGCATGGTAAAATCCAGGAACTGGGTCTTACCGGCCTCCAGGAAGCCATTGATTAAAAACAAGGGCATAATATCGTCTTCTATCTCATATGCCATGTCTGTTTCCCCTTATCCAATCAGCCTCTGCCAAATACGCTGTTCAGCTCTTCCTCTTTCAGGCTGGCGCCAATCACGCACACCTTGCCTGTGTAATCCGGCCTGCCCCCGCGGATTTCATACTGCTCCGGCACCAGGTCAAAATACAGCCACTCGCCGGGATTCTCTGTGGGAAGCATTCCCTTGGCCCTTAACACATCCCCAAACTCCTTGGTGGAAGAAAGGCGTTTCAGCACATCCTCCAGCTGTTCATGGGTCACAGGAACAATGGTTTCAATTCCCCAGCTGGTAAATACTTCGTCTGCATGATGGTGGTGATGGCCGTGGTGGTCATGACCGCAGCCGCAGCCATCATGATGATGGTGGTCGTGGCCTTCACCGTCATGGTCATGGTGGTGCTCATGGCACTCCCCGTCATGGTCATGGTGATAATGCTCATGGCATTCCCCGTCATGGTCATGGTGGTGCTCATGGCATTCCCCGTCATGGTCATGGTGATGCTCATGGCACTCCTCATCATGGTCATGATGGTGGTGCTCATGGCATTCCCCGTCATGGTCATGATGCTCATGGCACTCCTCATCATGGCGGCGGCTCTCCCGCACCTCTGCCAGAAGGTCGTCCAGCATGGTATCCTTCTTCTCAATGATTTCCAGAAGCTGGCTTCCCCCAAGCTGGTCCAGAGGAGTGGTGATGATGACGGCGTTGGCGTTCTTCTCCCGAATCATATCCACATCCTTCTGTATCCTGGAGGCATCGGTAATATCCGTACGGCTCAGTACAATGGTTCCTGCGTTCTCTATCTGGTTATTAAAGAATTCGCCGAAATTCTTCATGTACATCTTACATTTAGCCGCATCCACAATGGTCACAGCGCTGTTCAGCTCCACATCCATGTCGGCCGACACATCAATGACCGCCTTCATTACATCCGACAGCTTGCCCACGCCGGAAGGCTCGATGATGATACGCTCCGGCTTGTACTGCGTCAGTACCTCAGCCAGGGATGCACCGAAATCACCTACCAGGGAGCAGCAGATGCAGCCCGAATTCATCTCGCGGATTTCAATGCCTGAATCCTTCAGAAAACCGCCGTCAATTCCAATCTCACCAAACTCATTCTCAATCAGGACAACCTGTTCCCCGGCAATGGCCTCCTCCAGGAGCTTTTTAATGAATGTAGTCTTGCCTGCTCCCAGGAATCCGGAAATAATATCAATCTTTGTCATTTTATTCTTTCCCTCTTTCTCAATATCCGAAGCCCTGCCGCTGCCAAAAGGCAGGACAGGGCCCTGGTTTAAAAGCCTTTCAATTGAATATTGTTGCACATCCGGGGAATAAAGTCAAGACATATGGCCTCTTTCGCCCTTTCCTTTCTCCTTTTCTTTCCCCATATCCTGCCAAAAGTATTCTGAATAAAACAACCTTGTTTTACAGATACACATGGTTTCCTGTTCAAATCACCGTTTAAAAGCAGGGCGCCTTCCTGGCCCTGACAGCCTGCTCAAAAGCATATGCCGCCTGAATCAGCAGCGGCTCGGTAAAGGGACGTCCCACAAAGGTGATTCCAAAGGGCATGTTGTCATCCCCATAACCGGCCGGTACAATGATTGAGGGATAGCCGGAAATAGGTGAGGAATCTGTAATTCCGGGACATACCAGCAAACAAAGGTAAAGGATACCCTCAAATATTTCCTTTCTAAACCTCCAGATACATATGCATGGGGTAAGAAAGATACTCCACATCCTCCAGCTTCTCCACTGTAATATATCCAGCAGGCGCATTTAAAATGGTAGGAATACGGTTCACGACAGTGGCGCAGGTGTGCTCCACGGTAGCCGGCTTCTGTACAAAGAAGGTGGTATCGGGTTCGCCTATGATTTTCCAGTCGCACAAATCGCCGTCATCCGGACCGTATACCTTGCCGATGCACTGTGTCTCAATCACAGGCCCCTGGAAGGTTTCGGTGGTTACCACTGCGCTCATGCCGATGCAGTTTCCCTTGGGTATGGTCATTCCCATGGTCTGGGAATACAGGTCTGTCGGGTAGAAATAAGGCACACATTTCTGGGACTGGGACTTGATGGTCCAGCCCATCTTATTGCACAGCGCCTCATTGGAATTCCAGACATAACAGGGTTCCAGTGTCTCCGGATGCGCAATCCGGGCCTCGAATTCCTCCGGCGTAAGTCCCACTCCATGGGCCTTTGCAAGGGCCAGGCCGTAATCCTCCACATTATAGCTGGTGGCTCCCTCAATCTTATCAATGCGGTGTACGCCGCCTGCCACGCAGCCAATCATGTTAATCCAGAAAATATCCTGCATGCCGGCACCCACGATGGTACAGCCAGTCTCCTTGGCCAGCTTATCCAGCTTGTTGGTGATGGCCGGGGATGTGGTCCACGGATAGATGGCTTCCTCACAGGTGGTCACCACGTCGATTCCTCTGGACACGCACTTCTCAAAATGGGGATATACGTCCGTCATAAAGCTGAAGAGGGTGACCACTGCAATGTCGGCGTCGCACTCGTCCAGGACAGCATCGGCATCGTCCCGTATCACTACGCCCAGCTTTGTGCCAAGCCCTGCAAAATCACCTACATCCATTCCCACCACAGCCGGATTCACGTCGATTGCCCCGACAATCTCAGCGCCCTTTTCATAAAGGTAACGCAGGATGTACTTTGCCATCTTGCCGCAGCCATACTGTACCACTCGGATTTTTTCGCAATTCATCATGATTCTTAAACCCCTTTCCTGAAAATAAGTAACGTGTTATTAGCTTCTGTTAATAGTATAAAGCTTATACATGGTATCAGGTCAAGGGTTATTTTTTCTGAAAGATACCGGCACCTGCAGGCGCAGGAACATGCCTCTTTCCTGCATATCCATGGGCACCTCCGCCACCACCTCGCAGATGTAGTCGCCTGTCGCCTGATAGTCCTTTGCCTTTATTTCCTCTACCAGGCGGCCCATGTATTCCTTTTCTTTTTCAAAGCCATTGCAGTAAATGCACAGGTATGTGCTGGCCGGTATCTCCGTAATCAGGCTGTCGTTTACAAAGCCCCGGTCCACCAGCACAAATATCTCGGTGGAATAGTACCTTCCCTCCAGCAGATGTTCCCTGCGCATCATGGTGCCTGCATTGTAAAAATAGATGGGGGACAGCTGGTTGGCAATCAGGTTCTCCTTTAAATCCCTCAGTATTTTCTCATACACGTCTATGTCGTAATCGTAGAAATTCACTCCGGAATCCGTCATATAGGTCAGCCTCCGGGGTATGTATTCCAGCACAATGGTTCCGTCCGGAGGCGCATTTTCATACCATTCATAGCTTTCCAGCGTACGCTCTATGGCCCTTCTCTGGTACATCAGCTCCCTGGACCTTAATTCCAGTTCCTCCAGGTTACGGTACAGGATTGTTTTGAACATGTCCAGCTCAAAATGCGTCATCTGTTCCTTGATGTCCTTTAAGGACATGCCCAGGGCCTTCATGTGCTGAATCATGTCCAGCTGGGCGCTCTGGCGGATATCATAATACCGGTATCCGTTTTCCGCATCCCGGTACATGGGTGAGAACAGTCCCGCCCTGTCATACAGCCTTAGCGTCTGTTCTGACAGTCCGTTAAGCCGGGCCATCTGTCCTATTGACAGTTCTTTCACAGCATGCGCCTCCCTTTTGTTATGTATTATCTCCAATTATAGTATGATTTCCAAGACCCATATAGCATAATTATACTAAAAAAACCTTATACCGGCAACAATGTTTCCTCTGTCTTATTGAAAATTCGTCTTACTTTTAACACTCCGAAACAGCCCTTTCCTGCTGCATTCTGCTGCCGTACCATTGTCTCCCATTAAAAAAAGCCGGAGAAACCGGCTGCCTGTCACAGCGCAGGCAGCCATTCCTCCGGCCCAATTATATCCTGGACTCATCATACGGCTTATACATTCTTTGTAAGATGCTTTACAATTTTCTCCGCATCCTCCTGTTTTCCAATGACCATCAGATGGGTGTCCCCCGCTATGACATGGTCTGCACCGGGCATGAACCGCATGTGGCCGTCCGGGTTCTTTACTGCAATAACCGATATGCCGTACAGCCGGCGGATGTCGGATTCTTTTATGCTCTTTCCCACCCACTGGGGAAGGGGCTTGATTTCATAGATGGAAATACCGTCCGCCAGCTCCGTATAATCAAACACATTATTGGCGCTGTAGCGCACCGCCGCCTTTTCAGCCACATCCCTGTCGGGATAGACCACCTCGTCCGCCCCGTTCTTTAACAGCAGCCTGGCGTGAATGTTGCGGTTCGCCTTGCTGACCACATATTTTGCCCCTATCTCCTTAATCAGGCTGGTGACCTCCAGGCTGTTCTGGAAATTATTTCCAATGCAGACGAAACAGATATCGAAATTGCCGATTCCCAGGCTTTTAAGCACAGCCTCATTGGTGCAGTCGCCAATCTTTGCGCTGACCACATAGGGCAGAACAGGCTCCAGCTTTTCCTCCGATATGTCCACTGCCATGATTTGATTGTCATGCTTGGCCAGGTTCTCGCACAGGTGCTGGCCGAACCTTCCGATTCCGATAACAAGAATTGATTTCATCTCTAATACCCCTCTCTATCCTATGGTAATCCGCTCTGCCGGCAGCTGCACATGTGGCTTGCGGTTGGACCTGGTAAAGGCCAGGGCAAAGGACAAGCTTCCGATTCGTCCGCAGTACATCAGCAGTATGATAACAATCCGCGAAAATGAATTCAGGCTTCTGGTGACGCCCGTGCTCATTCCCGAGGTGCCTATGGCTGAACATGTCTCAAAAAACACATCCGACATGGGCAGGTTCTGGGACACCATAATGGCTATGGTGGCTGCCAGCATCAGTCCCAAGTTGATAGTCAGGATACAGGCAGACTGTCTGATGGACTCGTCCTCCAGCCTTCTCCCGAAAATCTCCACCCCGTATGTCTGGCGGATATTGGAGTGGACGTAGAGCAGAAGCACGGCCAGGGTGCTGGTCTTGATTCCGCCGGCCGTGGAGCCCGGGCTTCCTCCGATAAACATGAGAATGGCTGACAGGAACTTGCTGCCGTCTGTAAGGGCCGCCGTGTCCACATTGTTGAATCCCGCTGTTCTGGGAGTGACTGCGCTGAAGAAGCAGGCCAGGAAACGCTCAGAACCATTCATCCCCACCAGAATATGATTGCGCTCCATCAGGTAAAAAAGTATGGTGCTGGTCACCAGAAGGATGGCCGTTGTCACCAGCACGATTTTAGTGTGAAGCATATAATGGCGGAAATCCAGTTTCTTTCTGGACAAATCGTCCCAGACAATGAATCCGATGCCGCCTGTGATTATCAGGAAGGATATGGTTCCAATGACCACCCAGTCTCCCTGGTAATTGCAAAGGGAAACATACTGGCTGGTATGACCCATCAGGTCAAAACCCGCATTGCAGAAGGCGGACACAGAGTGGAATATACCATACCAGGTACCGTGGACCAGGCCGTACTCCGGAATGAACCGGCATGCCAGTATAACGGCCCCGGCTCCCTCAAACACAGCTGTGCCGATGATGATTTTCTTAGCCAGCTTCACCATGCCGCCAATCTGCAGGGTGTTGACGCTTTCCTGCATAAGCCCCCGTTCCTTAAGCCCGATTTTCCTTCTCAGCACAATGGACAAAAAGATGCCGATGCTTATGAATCCCAGACCGCCCAGCTGAATCAGCACCAGCAGCACCATCTGGCCGAACAGGCTCCACTGGGTCCAGGTATCCGCCACCACCAGCCCTGTCACGCAGGAAGCGCTGGTAGCTGTAAAAAGGCAGTTGAGAAAAGGCTCGCTCTGCCCGTCCCTGCTGGCAATGGGAAGCATCAGAAGCAGACTTCCTGTCATAATGATTAAGAAAAACCCATAGGCAATAAACTGGGTCTGTGATATATGTTTTTTTAATCGGTAATGTTTTGGTTTTTTTTCAAACAGCTTCTCATTCATGTTCCCCTCATTTTAATCCCGCACGTTATTTTTATGGTAAATGCATGTTGTTTTTATGGTAAATCCTTCCGCATAAAGAGCATTTTAGCACTTCCGCCCCCAACTGTCTACTGCAAAACAGGAAACAACCGCCTGCAGCAGCTGTAAACGGACGCCGGCAGGAAACCGCCGGAAAATATCATCCTCTCAGGCGGCCCAGGGACTGCCATGCCATGAACAGCAGGAAGGCGCACAGGTTTACCACCACCACACTGGCTCCTGCCGGTATGGAAAACTGGTAGGATGCCACCATACCTGCAAAAAAGCAGGCCAGGGACAGAATACCGGAGGACACCATAACGCCCCCAAAGCTTTTGAATACCCGCATGGAGGAAAGGCAGGGAAATATCACAAGGCTGGAGATAAGCATGGCCCCCATCATCCGCATTCCCAGCACAATGGTCACTGCCGTCAGAACAGCTATGATGATATTGTAACGGCCCACATTAACCCCGGTTGCCTTGGCAAAATTCTCATCAAACGTAACAGCAAATATACGGTTGTAGCATATCACAAACAACCCCAAAACCACCAGGGACAGAACCACGCTGAGCACCACATCCTCCCTGCTCATGGCCAGGATGCTTCCGAACATATAGCTGCTCACATCCGTGGTCATGCCCGTGGTCAGGGAGGTGACGATGATGCCCAGGGCCAGGGCGCTGGCCGATATAAGGGCAATGGCTGCATCGCTTTTAATCCGGCTGTTCTCTGTAATCCGCAGCAGGAAAAAGGCTGCCAGGACCACCACGGGAATGGATATCTTAAGGGGGGACCAGCCCATGGCCAGAGCAATGGAAAGTGCTCCGAAGGACACATGGGACAGCCCGTCTCCAATCATGGAATACCGCCTGAGCACCAGGCTCACCCCCAGCAGGGAGGCGCACAGGGAAACCATCATGCCGCCTGCAAGGGCCCTTACCAAAAACGGATAGGAAAGCATTTCACGTATCAGATTCATGATTTCTCCTCCTTGTGCATGTGCAGCTTCACTGTATGGCATCCGGCTGTGGGCTTGCATCTGCCCTGCTCCTTCTCATGGAAGAAATGGCCGGCTGCCTGGCTGTTCATATAGTCGTGTGCAGGCCCGTAGAACAGTACCCGCTTTTGCAGGTGGAGTATCTTGTTGGCCTCCTCCACTGCATTTCTCAAATCATGGGACACCATGAGAATGGCCACTTTATCCTCCCGGTTCAGCCTCCGCAGCATGGCATAAAACTCCTGGATGGCCGTTGGGTCCAGCCCTGTAATGGGCTCGTCCAGTATCAGAAGGGAGCTGGTGGCGCACAGCGCCCTTGCTATGAGCACCCTCTGCTGCTGCCCGCCGGACAGTTCCCGGTAGCACTGCTTTCTGAGAGGCGTGATGCCCAGCTTCTCCATGTTCCTGTCCGCAATCTCTTTCTCTTTTTTAGAATAAAAAGGAAGCATGCCCCTGCGGTTTAAGCAGCCGCTTAAGACAACCTCCAGGACCGTGGCAGGAAAATCCTTCTGGGCAGCTGTCTGCTGGGGCAGATAGCCGATACCGGTCCGTTTCAGTTCATCTGCCGTTATAAGCCTGCCGCCGGTGGGCTTAATCAAGCCCAGAAGCCCCTTCATCAGGGTACTCTTTCCGGAACCGTTCTCACCCACAATGCACAGATAATCCCCCGGGTCCACTTCCATATTTACATCGATTACAGCATCCTGGTTATCGTATCCGAAATCCACATGCCGGCATTCAATTAAAGGTGACATATTTTTCCTCTTTTACATTGGTTATTCCAGTCCACAGCTCATTCCAATGGCGGTTTAATCCAGCCCCAGCCGCAGGTTCTCCACATTCTGCCTCATAAGCTGGAGATAGGTAACGCCCTCGTCGAACTGCTTTCTGGTAACGTTGTGGCAGGAATGAAGGAGAAGGGGCACTGCCCCTGTTTCCTCCCGGATGATTTCCGCTGTCCTGTGGCTGGAAAGCTCCAGGTAATAGACGGCCGGAATCCGGTCCTGTTTTACCTTGTCAATCAGATAGGCTATGGTCCTGGCGCTGGGCTCCGTGTCCCCGCTGCACCCTGAAAAGGCAGCCCGGTAGGAAAGGCCGTATTCATCCGCGAAATAGCGGAAGGGAAACTTGTCAGCCACCACAATCATACGGAGACGCCCGTCCTTTACAACCTGCCTGAACTGGCTGTCCAGGTCCTTAAGCTCCTTCAGATATGCCTGGGTATTGGCGCTGTAGCGGCTCTCCCCCTGAGGGTCCGCCTCCGCAAGGGCCTGGCTTATGATTTTCACGATGGCCTGGGCATTGACAGGGGATGTCCATATATGCTCATCGTATTCGATGTGCATCTCATGGCCGTCCTCTGTTTCCTCATGGTCATCCTTCTCTCCTATACGGCCGTCCTCCCCATGGCGGTGTTCTTCCTCCTCCATGCCTTCCACATGCTCCTCCTCCACCACATCCACATAGTCCATCATGGTCAGGACCTTCATGTGGCTGGTGTCCAGAGAACCCAGAACCTTCTCCACCCACTGCTCCATCTCGCCGCCGTTGCAGACCAGCACATCCGCCTCCTGCATGGCAATCATGTCAGCGGGCGTGGGTTCAAAGGAATGGCTGTCCATGCCCGCCGGCACCACCAGCTTAAGCTTTACCCGGTCGCCTGCAATCTGCCGTACGAAATCATAATAGGGAAAGATGGTGGTTACCACGCACAGGCGGTCATCCGTTCCCTCCTGGCCGGCTGCCGGCGCTTTTCCCGGTTCAGGCGGCCTCTGTGCGGCAGCGCATCCCCATATACTCATAACCATTGCCGCGGCTCCAAGCACGGCCATGAGCCACGTAATCCCCCTGTATCTTAAGGGTATCCTTTTATTCAATTCCATTCACATCCTTTATATACCGGAGGACCTGGGACGGCTGGTCTGCAATCAGCACCGGATGGAAGGCCATAAGCTCCTCCCTGGTCCTGAATCCCCAGGTCACGCCCACTGTATCCACCTTTGCATTGTCCCCTGTCTCCATGTCCGTGTTGGTATCTCCCAGATAGAGGATTTCCCCCTTTGCAAGACCCAGTTCCCCAGCTATGGCCCATATGCCGTCAGGGCAGGGTTTCTTTTTGATTCCCTTATCCTCCCTCTCGCCGTAGACCAGGTCAAAATAACCGCTTCCAAACACGCCTTCCACATTGTCCAGCGTCCTGGGATGGGGCTTATTGGACAGTACGGCAATAAAAATACCATGTGACTTTAGGAACTCCAAAAGCTCCCTGATTCCCTGATAGGCCTCCACGCGGTACATGCAGCATTTCCGGAAAACGTCCTGATACCGCTCCACTGCTTCCTCATAATGGGTCAGCTCCGTATCCCCGCAGGCAATGAGGGAGCGCTCCAATAGCTTCTTATAACCGTCCCCCACATAGAGCCGGCTCTCCTCCACGCTGATTTCGCGCATGTTCCAATAACTCAGGGTATCGTTTACAGACTTCTGGATGGCATAGATGGAATTCACCAGGGTGCCGTCCAGGTCGAATATACAGCATTTATACATTATACTTACCATTCCTTTCCAAGGATATACGCAAATCCGTCTTGACACAACCTACATCATAGCACAGTTCCATCTGTTTTTCCACTGCATTTGACACCGCACCCCTGGCATGCTATACTTTTTTCAACACGAAACAGCTTAATTTTCCCACCCTAAAAGGAGCAAACCATGACAAATTCCTATATGATTACCTGCTGTTCCACAGCTGATTTGCCTGAGTCCTATCTGGCAGAGAGAGGCATCCCCTACTCCTGCTTTCATTTCCGGATGAACGGCATGGAATACGACGACGACCTGGGTAAGTCCATTCCCATTGAGGATTTTTACGAGAATATACGCCAGGGCGCCATGCCCACCACATCCCAGGTAAATCCGGAACAATACGAGGCCATGTTTGAACCCATATTAAAAGAAGGAAAGGATATCATCCATATGACCCTCTCCTCCGGCATATCCGGCACCTATAATTCCGCTGTCATTGCCAGAGATGAAATGCTGGAGCGCTATCCGGACCGGCGGATTACCGTCATTGACTCCTGCTGCGCCTCCGCGGGCTACGGACTGCTGGTGGACACGGCCTGGGAGAAGATGCAGGCAGGCGCAGAATACCAGGAACTTGCGTCCTGGATTGAGGAACATAAAAAAAGAGTCCATCATTGGTTCTTCACCTCTGATTTGACCCATTTAAGACGGGGCGGACGCATATCAGCTTCCGCTGCTTTCTTTGGAAATATGCTCAATATATGTCCCCTTATGAATGTAAATGTGGAGGGCAGGCTGATTCCCCGGGACAAGTACAGAGGCAAAAAACGCGTCATCCGGGAAATGGTGGAGCGGATGAAGCTTCACGCGGAGCAGGGCCCTGCCTATGACGGCAAATGCTTTCTGTCCCAGTCCTCCTGCCCCGAGGATGCCAGGGCAGTGGCCGGCCTGGTGGAAGAAACCTTTCCTCATTTAAACGGAAAGGTCTTTATCGTGGATATCGGCACAGTCATCGGTTCCCATACAGGCCCCGGCACCGTATGCCTGGTCTTCTGGGGAGACGCCAGAACCGTCTGAGGCCGGTTTGAAAACCGCTCCGGATTCCTGTTCCTAAGCCTTCTGCTCTTTTACGGACATCACATACAGGGCGGCGAAACCGGCTGCCCCGGCCAGCAGACTGGCTGCCAGGTCCGTTCCCGCGGGGATGCCGGGAAAAAGTTCCGGCAGGGAGCCGAACATAAAGCCCAGGATAATCAGGTAGGTGGGCTGGGGATGGCGCAGCATCAGCCGTTCCAGCACCTTGGTGGTCAGGAAAATGCCTCCCAGCACGCCTGCCCCAAGGGGTATCAGTGGAAGGATGTTAAGAGCGCTGATGTTTCCTATGATGGTTTCATAGAGTCCCAGCATGTAGAGCATCTGCGATACGCTGATTCCCGGCAGTACCAGTCCCACCGCTATGATGAATCCCCCGGCCAGCTGAAGAAGCAGGGCCCCCGGCCCGAAACTCCCGTCCGGCGTAAAAAGCCCTGAGGGAATCAGCGCCAGAACCACCACTCCAAGAATGCCTATGACCGGATAGGCAACTGCGCCCAGGTCAAACCTTTTCACGCCTGCTTCCCTGTATATCATGGGAACGCCTCCGGCCACCGCACCCAGGAAGAAAAAACGCAGCGGCACATCGGCTCTGGTGGTGAACAGATAGCTGATGAATCGTGAAAACAGCACCATCCCGATTCCTGCTCCCAGGACGAACTTAAGCAGAAAGGCCATACTCTTTGCCGGTTCCTTAAAAAAGGAGCTGATGGACGAAATCAGCCGGTCATAGAGCCCCATAATCATAGCCATGGAACCTCCGCTTACTCCGGGAACCGTCATGGTTCCCCCAATCCACATTCCTTTTAATATGATGTTCATATTGTCTTTATTCATTGGATATGCTCCTTTTCACCCTCTGTGACCTTACTGCCATTCACCCCTTCCGGGACAGCAGTAACGATATTCTACCCTATACAGCCCAAAAAGTGAATTAATTTTCTGTATATATTTATGACCGGATACAGCCTATTATAGCCCCGGACATGAAAATAATCCCGGAGGACAGGCTCATACGCCGTTCTCCGGGATTTATTTTATGAGGAATATGATTATGTGGCAATGAATGGATATACGGAACCGATGTACTTAATGAATGCATCTAATTAATATACTTCAACAAAGTACTTAGTTGATGCCGCACTGGGAATTTCCAGGCATCATGCTGACGCCCATCTGTGACAGCATGGAATTCAGGTCCTGGCCGCCTCTCTGGTACTGTACTGCCTGGGGACAATTTCCCGTATTGTGAAGTGCTGCATTGCAGTCATTTATATTTGCCATATTGGTGCCGCATGCAGAACCCAGCATTGCAGCAAGTGCCATAGATGAAACTGATAACATAGTATGTCCTCGCTTTCTTTCAGATATTACAAATCTGTTTCTTTTTTGTTACAAAACTATACTATCATATTTTGGAGGCTCTGTGTCTGGGAGTTATTGGGAAAAATACGGTTTTTGTCTTTTTTTGCGGATTTTTCATGCTCTTTGGTAATAATTCCTTCATTCCTCTCATATATTATCAGTATTATGTAATTGATACAAATGGAACAGAGGTTGTATATACTATGTTAGAATATGTAAAAAAGAATTTATCCCGCACCTTTCCCCCGCCGGACCGCAGCATGGTTTGCCGGTGTGCAGATGAAATATATGATACAGTGCAGACCATGAACATCAGCCAGACTTTGAATTATTCCATCCTTTTAATTATCATGGAACTGTTCAGCCTGATGACATATCTGGCCATTGACGTTGCAGGAAGGGCTTTCTCCATGCTCACTTTCACTATCCTGCTGTTCCTCCTGTTCATCGCCCTCAACATCCTGTACTGCGAATACCTGTTAAAGCAGGAACGGACCTGTTCCACAAGACGCAGGCTGAAACACCATACATACCTTTTTACCGCCATATTTGCCCTGTACTGCATTGTGGTAAACCATATTAATCTTCAGAGCCGTCTGACTGCGGAGAGCGTGCTCATGTTTTATATTTATATTGCTGCCGGGCCCATTTACTCCCTTCCCGAAGCCCTGGCCGCGGTACTGGCCACTGCCCTGGCCGCCATTCCGGTTTTCCGGGCCCACCACGTACCTCTGCCCCTGTATTCCAACCTGTTCCTTTACAGCTTCATCAGCCTGTTCCTGTCCCAGATGCGCTGCCGCATCATTGTCAGCAACCTGCAGATGGTAAGAAAAGCCAGGGATGAACAAATCTGCCTTCAGGAACGGGCCGACAAGGACCCGCTGACCCGGCTGTTCAACCGGAACGGTTATTCCCTCCGGCTGGAGGAACTGATTCCCTATAACATACGTCTGAAAATACCCGTGGCTGTTATCATGATAGATATCGACTATTTCAAACAGTACAATGACACCTATGGCCACATGCAGGGAGACGAATGCCTGAAGAAGGTGGCCGCTGCCCTGTCCGGCAGCATCCATCAGGAAAATGACCTGATTTGCCGGTTCGGCGGAGAGGAGTTCCAGATACTGCTCTGCGACATCCTTCCCTCTGACGCCATAAAGGTAGGGGACCGTCTGAGGAAATCCGTTTCTGATATGAAGATTCCTGCAGCCAACCGCAGCGCCTCCCCCTTTGTGACCATCAGCGTGGGAATCGTGAGCACGGTCCTCACCTCCATGGATGATTACCATAAGCTGGTGCGGGCAGCGGACGACGAACTTTACTATGCCAAAAGCCATGGAAAGAACATGATTTCATTCTGCGAACTGAATCCTGCCCCCAGCTCTGACTTATCCTTAGAGGACAAGCTGGAGCATGCAAAGCTCATATATGACAGCAGCCCGTTCCCCTTTGCCATCATACAGATTCAGGTAAAGGACCAACAGGCCTGTGATTTTTCATATGTGTATGTAAATGAAGCCTGCGCCCGCCTGGAATGCCGTTCCAGAAACAGCCTGTACCGCAAAAGCTTCCTGAGCCACTACCCGGACGCCGACACCCGCCGCCTTCCCGCCTACTATGCGACAGCCATGAACGGCGGACGCCAGATATTTTACGATTTCAGCCCGGAGCGCAGCAAGTACCTTAAGATAGAATGCTTTCAATTCCACCAGGGCTACTGCGGCTGCCTCATTGAGGATGTGACGGACCAGCACTACTTTGAGCTGTACGGCAACAATGAGCTGGGGCTCCTGAACCAGGTGGTAAACGGCGGCATCCTGCTGACCAGCTATCAGGCCGAATCCCCGGAAGTCATTTACATGAATTCCAGGCTGCTTCATGCCCTTGGCTACTGCAGCCTTTCCGAGTACAAGCTGTTATACGGAGGCTCCCTGTCCTTTCTGGACCAGCTGCATCCGGACGACATCCATACCTTCCAGGAAACCATGACCGTGTTTTCCACGGATGACACGGTACGCAGCTGCATCATACGAATCCGCCAAAAAAACGGCGCCTGGCTGTGGTTCATGCTCAGGGGCAAACTCATTATTGACGAACACAAAAATCCCCTCAACCTGTTCACTGTATACCATATTACCCGGCAGCTGAAACAGCTGGGCAAGATGGTTCCTCAGGTGGATGGGGATTCCCGTGTAAGTCTGTGAAGCCGTCTGTTTCCAGGGCTCTGTTCTAAGCGCCCAGGACCTGCTCCGCGAAATTGACAGATGCCATGGCATCCCTGCAATAGGCGTCGGCGCCTATGGTTCTGGCATAATCCTCCGTCAGCACGGCGCCGCCCACCATCACCTTCACGGTTTTGGATGCAGCCCTTAACTGGCGGATGGTCTCCTCCATGCTGGGCACGGTGGTGGTCATCAGGGCGCTTAAGCCCACCAGGGCCACACGGCGCTCCACGGCCTCTTTTACAATGGCCTCCGGCGGCACATCCCTGCCCAGGTCAATGACGTCATAGCTGTAATTCTCCAGCAGCACCTTCACGATGTTCTTGCCAATATCATGAATATCGCCTTTCACCGTTGCCAGGATAATGGTTCCCTTCTTTTCCTGTGCCTGCCCGCTTTTGTCCATGGCTTCCTTAATGACCTCAAAGGCAGCCTTGGCAGCTTCCGCACTCATGAGAAGCTGGGGCAGGAACACAGTACCCTTCTCAAATCCCTTTCCCACCCGGTCCAGGGCCGGTATCATCTCACTGTTGATGATATCCAGGGGCTCCCGTTCCTTTAACAGGGCGGTCACCGCATTGTGTGCGCCTTCCTTTAATCCTCTCTCAATGGCGGCGGCCAGGGCCGGTCCCTGGCCGCCATCTCCTGTGCCGGAATCAGCAGACAGCTTTGTCCCGTCCTGGCTGCCGCCCCTTCCAATGGTCTGGCCCAGGCCTGCACTCTGGCCGCTGTACACACTGATATACCGGCCGCACTGGGGGTCCCGGTCCATAAGGGCATTAAAGCTGTAGTAAGCCCGCATCATGGCCTCGGAGTTGGGATTTATGATGGCCGCGCTCAAACCGCATTCCATGGCCATGGTAAAGAATGCAGCATTGATGATTTCCCTCTGGGGCAGTCCGAAGGATATGTTGGATACTCCCAGCACGGTTCCCACCCCCAGCTCATCCCGGATGCGCCTCAGCGTTTCCAGCGTGGTAAGGGCCCCCTTGCTGTCGGAGCTGACCGTCATGCAGAGCCCGTCCAGAATGATATCCTCCGGTCCGATTCCATACTCTGCCGCCCGGTCTAAGATTTTCCTTGCCACAGCCAGACGCCCCTCCGCTGTATCAGGAATGCCGGACTCGTCCAGACACAGGCCCACTGCCACGCCGCCGTATTTTGCCATCAGAGGGAATACGCGGGTCATGGACTCCTCCTTGCCGTTGACCGAGTTAATCAGCGGTTTCCCATTGTATATACGCATGGCCCGTTCCATGGCTTCCATGTCGGAGGTGTCAATCTGCAGGGGCAGGTCGATGATGGCCTGAAGTTCCCTTACAGCCTCCTCCATCATGGAGGGCTCATGGATTTCAGGCAGTCCCACGTTCACATCCAGCACATCCGCACCATTGTCCTGCTGGCTGACGCCCTCCTTGAGGATGTATTCCAGGTTGTGGTCCCGCAGGGCCTGCTTGAACCTGGACTTGCCGGTGGGATTGATGCGCTCCCCAATAATGATTGTCTTTTGCCCAACGGTCACTGCCTTTGCATAGGAGGACACCACGGTGCGGTGTTTTTTCTCCGGCCACGCCACAGGTATGTCCCTGCAGCGTTCTGTCATCAGGCGTATATGCTCCGGGGTGGTTCCGCAGCATCCTCCCACGATGACAGCCCCCATGGATACGATTTCCTCCATGACAAGGGCAAATCCCTCTGCATCTATATCATATACCGTCCTGCCGTTCTCGCTTCTGGGTAGTCCTGCATTGGGATTTACCAGCACGGGAAGGGATGAGACCTTCAGGATTTCTTCCAGGATTCCCTTCATCTGCACTGGTCCCAGTCCGCAGTTAATACCCAGGGCATCCACTCTCAGACCTTCTAGCAGGGCCACGGTGGACTCCACGTTTCCGCCGGTCAGGAGCTTTCCCTTTTCATCAAATATCACGGTGGCGAACACGGGCAGCCGTTCCCCTGTGTCCGGCCTGAATCCGGCCTCCCTGGCTGCCAGAACAGCTGCTTTCAGCTCATAGCTGTCGCTCATGGTCTCAATCAGTACCAGGTCCGCTCCTGCCAGGGCGCCGATGGATACCACCTCTTTATAGAGGTCCACTGCGTTCTCAAATTCCAGGTCTCCCAGGGGCTTTAGCAGGTGTCCGGTGGGGCCCAGGTCCAGGGCCACGTATCCATGGCCGGCCTCTTCCACAGCAGCTCTCGCATTCTCCACTGCAGCTGTCACAATGGCTTCCAGGTTATCCTTGAATTTAAGCCTGTTGGCGCCGAAGGTATTGGTTGTCATGATGTCGGCTCCGGCCTCCAGGTAGGACCGGTGTATGGATGTAAGCACATCCCGGTGGGTCAGGTTCCACAGTTCAGGAAGTTCACCTGGTTTCAGGCCCTGGGCCTGGAGCAGGCTTCCCATTCCGCCGTCACAGAACAGGCGGCGCTCTTTCATCTCTTCTAATATTCTCATCGTCATCCTCTGCAAGCCCTCTTAACTGTTTAGGATATCATGAACCAGGGCATCCACCTGCTCCTGGCTGGTAATCCAGCTGGTGCAGAGGCGGATGGCTGTATGGCTCTCATCCACCCTTCCCTGGTTGGTGTAGCTGTACTTATCCTTCCACGCCTCCAGCAGACTATCCGGCAGGATGGGGAATACCTGGTTAGTGGTGTTTTCCACCAGGAAAGGATAACCCTTCCCGGCACAGGCGCTGCGAATCTTGTCCGCCAGCCTGTCCGCATGGGCTCCCAGCTCAAAATACAGGCCGTCCCGTAAAAGCTCCCCAAACTGGATGCCCAGAAGACGCCCCTTTGCCAGCATGCCGCCCCGCTGTTTGATGTGATAGCGGAAATCCGCCTTCAGCTCATTGTTCAGTATGACCACAGCCTCCCCGAACAGGGCCCCTACCTTGGTTCCGCCGATATAGAATACGTCGCAGGAAGCTGCCAAGGCCTTAAGGTCCAGGTCGTTTCCCTCTGCAGCCAGACCATAAGCCAGGCGGGCGCCGTCCACAAACAGGTACAGGCCGTACTTCCTGCACACCCCATACAGGCTCTCCATCTCAGCCTTGGTATATATGGTGCCCAGCTCCGTGGGATTGGAGACATAGACCATCTTCGGCTGCACTGTGTGTTCAAAGCTCTCGTCCTGAATATGGGACTGGTACAGTTCCTCCACCTGGGCTGCCGTAATCTTACCGTCCTCAGAGGGCAGGGCCAGCACCTTGTGTCCGGTGGCTTCTATGGAGCCTGTCTCATGTACATTGATGTGAGCCGTGACAGCTCCCACCACCCCCTGATGGGAGCGCAGGGCTGATGCAATGACCGTCATATTGGCCTGGGTGCCTCCTACCAGGAAATGGACCGCTGCATCCTCCTGTCCGCAGAGTCTGCGGATGATATCTGCCGCCTCAGTACAGTAATGGTCCTCCCCGTATCCCGGCGTCTGCTCCAGGTTGGTTTCAGCCAGTTTCTTAAGTATGCGCTCATGGGCGCCTTCGCTGTAATCACAGTTAAAACGAATCATAGTGTTATTCCCCTTTTTCTTTTTATATTGATAGTTCCCCGGTCTGCCTCCGGTAGGGGCAGTCCGTCTTTGCGCAGGCTTCGCAGCCTTTTACATCGCAGCGGTATGGTTTCCTGCTGGCTCCCATGACAGCGGACACAGATTTGGAGGGCATCATGAGAAGGCTGTCAGTCAGCTTGATGCCGATGCGTTTTCCTGCCTCCAGGGCGTCCAGAAGCATTCCCTGGCATTCCAGCGGGAAATCGCCGTACCCCGGACTGAACCTTGGCCGCAGATAACGGCCCTTTGCCTCGTATTCCGCCTTCAGGGCAGTGCATATCTGGTCGCAGTACTCCTCAATCATGGCTGCCGCAGCTGCCTGCATAACCACAGCCCGGCTCATCTGGAGGCGGCTGTACTTCTGAATCAGATGGTCTGCCCCGCAGCCAAGGGTGGCCGCAAACACAATAATCTGGTCACAGTCCTTCAGATTCACCCACAGATTCCTGCTTCTGGCCATAAAACATCCCC
The DNA here is from genome assembly GCF_005845215.1 of Clostridium sp. 1001271st1 H5. Classification (GTDB taxonomy): domain Bacteria; phylum Bacillota; class Clostridia; order Lachnospirales; family Lachnospiraceae; genus Enterocloster. The sequence continues at coordinate 425,948 of NZ_SPHO01000001.1, read as the reverse complement.
CGTCAATCCGGTAATCCTCCCCCAGCGCCAGAGGATATTCCCGGTACAGATGCCTGGGCGTGGCTGCTTCCCACAATTGTGTCATGCACTGCTCCACCATGGCCGCAACCGCCCCGTCCGGCTCCTGTCCCCTGTAGCCCAGATAGCGGAGGACCTCTTTCCTGTCTACGTCACGTATATCCATATGCTCTTTCTCCTGCTCTGTATGCGGCCTATAAAATTTCCGACAGGTTGTCCTTTATCTTCATTGCCACATCCGGCTTATTCATGGAATATACATGGATGCCGTTGACTCCGTTGGCAATAAGGTCGATAATCTGGTCCGTTGCATAGGCAATTCCTGCCTGCTTCATGGCAGCCGGATTGTCCCCGAACCGGTCCACAATGGACATGAACCTGGAGGGCAGATAGGTACCCGACATCTGGGTAATACGCCGGATTTGATTTGCATTGGTCACAGGCATGATTCCCGCAATCACCGGCACCTGGATTCCCTTTTCGCGTATTCGGTACAGGTAACTGTAGAGAATGCTGTTGTCAAAGAACATCTGGGTGGTGACAAAGTCACATCCCGCCTCCACCTTCTGCTTCAGGTAATCCATATCTATGGATTTGTTGGCTGATTCCACATGGCCTTCCGGGTAGCACGCTGCTCCTATGCAGAAATCGCCGGCCTTCTTGATTTCCCGTATCAGTTCGGAGGCATAGTGGTACTCCCTGGGCGTGCTGCCGTCCTGTGGGATATCCCCCCGCAGGGCCAGCACATTTTCAATGCCATGGTCCTTTAATTCACCCAGCACATGGTGCACCTTCTCCCTGGTGGATGACACACAGGTAAGATGGGCCAGAGGCGTCACCCCGTATTCCTCCTTGATAGTGGAGGCGATTCCCACCGTATAATCGCTGGTTCCCCCTCCCGCCCCGTATGTAACACTCATGAACGAGGGCTTTAGCTTTGCAATCTTGGCAGCCGCCCTCTCCACGGAATCATATGCATCCTCTGTCTTTGGGGGAAACACCTCAAAGGAGAGGGTGGGCTTTCCTTCTGCCAGTATATCGCGTATTTTCATATCTTCCTTCCCTTCCTCTTCCATCATCCAAAAAAGCTCCGGCACCCCAAAGATTACAGGATTGCCGGAGCAAGCATTTACATTTCTACGGTCACTTTCTTCAGATGCCAGATATCCTTCACATACTCCTCAATGGTACGGTCGGATGTAAACTTTCCGCAGTTGGCCGTGTTAAGGATGGCTGCCCTGGCCCACCATGCCTGGTCCCTGTAAGCCTTATCCACCCTCTGGTGCGCTTCGGCATAGGAGCGGAAGTCCTTGAGTATGAAATAGGTATCGGCCCGGTCGCTGCTCTTGGTATTCAGAAGGGAGTTATAGATATCCCTGAACAGCTCCGGGTTATCCGGTGCATAGTAGCCGTTAATCAGCTGCATGAGTACCCGGCGGATTTCCTGGTCATTGTTAAAGATATCCATGGGGTAATAGCCGCCGTTGTTCTCGTAGTTTATAACCTCGTCAGAGGACATGCCGAAGATGAATGCATTGTCCATGCCCACTTCCTCCACGATTTCCACGTTGGCGCCGTCCATGGTTCCCAGAGTAAGGGCGCCGTTGAGCATGAATTTCATGTTGCTGGTGCCGGACGCCTCCTTGCTGGCCGTGGATATCTGCTCGCTGACATCCGCCGCAGCAAAGATAAGCTCTGCATTGGAAACCCGGTAGTCCTCAATGAACACCACTTTAATCTTACCGTTAATGGATTTGTCGTTGTTGATGACATCCGCCACGGAGTTAATGAGCTTGATGGTCAGCTTAGCCCGCTTGTAGCCTGCGGCTGCCTTGGCGCCGAAGATAAAGGTCCTGGGAATCATATCCATATCAGGATTATCCTTCAGCTGGTTGTACAGATACATCACATGGAGGATGTTCATCAGCTGGCGCTTATATTCGTGAAGCCTCTTGACCTGCACGTCGAAAATGGAGCGCGGGTCCACGTCAATACCGTTGTACTCTTTGATGTACCTGGCGAGGCGCAGCTTGTTCTGGTACTTGATGTTCATGAACTCAAACTGGCACTTCTCATCCTCTGCAAAGAGCTCCAGCTTCTTGATATGGGGAAGGTCGGTAATCCATTCATCGCCTATCTTGGAAGTGACCCAGTCCGCCAGAAGGGGGTTGCCGTGAAGCAGGAACCGTCTCTGGGTTATGCCGTTTGTCTTGTTGTTGAACTTCTCCGGCATCATCTCATAGAAGTCTTTTAACTCCTGGTTCTTGAGGATTTCCGTGTGGAGCCTTGCAACGCCGTTGACGGAAAAACTGGCTGCAATGGCCATATACGCCATCTTAACCTGGCCGTCATAGATAATGGACATCTTGCGCAGCTTTTCCTGGTTGCCGGGATACATGGTCTGAATCTGGTTCTGGAACCTGCGGTTGATTTCCTCCACAATCTGGTAGATTCTGGGCAGAAGCCGTGAGAACAGCTCGATGGGCCACTTCTCCAGTGCCTCTGACATAATGGTGTGGTTTGTATAGGCACAGGTCCTGGTGGTCACCTCCCACGCCTCATCCCATGTAAGCCCCTCCTCATCCAGAAGAATGCGCATCAATTCGGGAATGGTAACCGTCGGGTGGGTATCGTTCAGCTGGAATACTACCTTTTCGTAGAATTTCCTGATGTCATCGTGTTTCTCCTTATACTTCCTGACCGCCCTCTGGACGCTGGCGGAAATAAAGAAATACTGCTGCTTCAGGCGCAGCTCCTTGCCCGCGTAGTGGTTGTCATTGGGGTAAAGGACCTCCACAATGGTCTTGGCCAGGTTCTCCTGCTCCACAGCCTTCTGGTAATCTCCCCTGTCAAAGGAATCCAGGTTGAAGGTGTTAATGGGTTCCGCATCCCAGATGCGAAGGGTATTTACCACATTGTTGCCGTATCCGATAACAGGCAGGTCATAGGGCACTGCGCGGACAGACTGGTATCCGTCCTGTACAAAATGGTTTACGCCGCCCTGGTTTTCTATACGCACATAACCGCCGAATTTGACCTCAGTGGCATACTCCGGCCTGCGGATTTCAAATGGGTTGCCGTCCTTTAACCAGTTGTCAGGCACTTCTACCTGGTAACCGTTCTCAATCTTCTGCTTGAACATGCCGTAACGGTAACGGATGCCGCAGCCATAGGCCGGATATCCCAGGGTTGCCAGCGAATCCAGGAAGCAAGCCGCCAGACGTCCCAGACCGCCGTTTCCAAGGGCTGCATCCGGCTCCTGGTCCTCAATCACGTTCAAATCAAATCCCAGCTCATCCAGGGCTTCCTTAATCTCATCCCTGGCGCAGATATTGATGATGTTATTGCCCAGGGCACGGCCCATGAGGAACTCCATGGACAGGTAGTATACTGTCTTAACGTCCTTTTTCTCATATTCCTTGTGGGTGGCAATCCATTCGTCGATGATGACATCCTTCACAGCATAGGCCACTGCCTGGAATACCTGCTGGGGAGTCGCTTCATCAATGGTCCTTCGGAACATGTTCTTTACGTTGTCCACCACGCTGCGCTTGAACGTTTCCTTATCAAATCCTTTATTCATCGGCCATTATCCTCCTGATTTCACTTCCGTTTTCTATACTGAACTATTGTATGTAAATCATTCCCAAATTATCAGATGGGGCGGGGTTTTATAAGCCCCGCCTCACAATCTTACCATTATTTCATGGTCTTTTCAACACCGAGCATCACATTTTCGCCGTTAATGTTCCACTCTTTGACAAAGCCAGACATGGCGCCGATGTTAATATGGTCCGCCATGACCTCTGTCTTAATCTCGTCCGCATGCGTCTTAATCAGCTCCGCAATCCGGTCATTTCCATCCTGGTACACGCTGATGTGGTCCATTACCTCAAATCCGGCTTCCTTGCGCATGGTCTGAATCTTGCTGATAAGCTCCCTCACAAAGCCTTCCTCAATCAGTTCCGGAGTCAGGTTTGTATCCAGCACAACCGTCACATAGTTGTCCTCCTCTGTCACATAGCCGTCCTTCTGGGAAACATCAATCAGCAGGTCGTCCTTTGTCAGCACCACCTCCTGGCCGCCAAAGTCAAAGGTAAGCTGTCCCTTCTCATTCAGGGTGTCCATGGCAACGCTGCCGTCAATATCGGTCAGGGTCTGGCGAATCTGGTTCAGCAGCTTGCCGTACCTTGGCCCTACTGTCTTTAACTGGGGCTTAAAGGTGTAAGAAGTGAATTCCCTTACATCGTCAGAGAAAATCACCTGCTTCACATTCAGCTCTTCCTCAATAATTTGCACGTAGAATCTTGACAGCTCATGGTCGGCCTTCACATACATCCCGGCAATGGGCTGGCGGTTCTTGATATTGGCCGCATTCCTGGCAGCGCGTCCCATGACAACCACCTTCAGCACCTCGTCCATGTCGGATTCCAGCTCTGCATCAATCCAGGCATCATTCACCTCAGGGAAATCGCACAGGTGTACGCTTTCAGGCGCATCTGCATCCACTTTCCTCACAATGTTCTGATAAATCTGCTCTGTCATGAACGGAATCATGGGTGCTGCTGCCTTTGCAACGGTCACCAGGGCTGTGTACAGGGTCATGAATGCGTTAATCTTATCCTGCTCCATTCCCTTTGCCCAGAAACGCTCACGGCTTCTGCGCACATACCAGTTGCTTAAGTCATCCACAAACTCCTGGAGGGACCTGGCCGCCTCGGGAATCTGGTAATTCATCAGGCTGTTATCCACGGTCTTTACCATGGAGTTCATCTTGGACAGCATCCAGCGGTCCATAACCGGAAGCTTGTCGTATTCCAGGTTATATCTGGTCGGGTCAAAATTGTCAATGTTGGCATACAGCACCCAGAATGCATAGGTATTCCAAAGGGTGCCCATAAACTTGCGCTGTCCCTCGGTCACCGCCTTATCCTGGTAGCGCTTTGGAAGCCAGGGAGCGCTGCAGGTGTAGAAGAACCAGCGGATGGCGTCTGCGCCGTGGGCTGCCAGGGTATCGAAGGGGTCCACCGCATTGCCCTTGGACTTGCTCATCTTCTGTCCGTTCTCATCCAGCACAAGGCCCATGACAACCACATTTTCATAAGGCGCCTTGTTGAACAGCAGTGTGGACTCTGCCAGCAGGGAATAGAACCATCCCCTGGTCTGGTCCACTGCCTCGGAGATAAACTGGGCCGGGAACTGGGACTCGAACAATTCCTTGTTCTCAAACGGATAATGGTGCTGCGCAAAGGGCATTGCACCGGAGTCAAACCAGCAGTCAATAACCTCAGGCACGCGCTTCATGGGCTTGCCGCACTTGGGGCACCTGATGTTCACCGCATCAATGTATGGGCGGTGAAGCTCGATTTCATCCGGACAGTTGTCGGATAAGCTCTTTAATTCCTCAATGCTTCCAATGGAGTGCTGGTGTCCGCACTCACACTCCCAGATATTGAGAGGGGTGCCCCAGTAACGGTTCCTGGAAATGCCCCAGTCCTGGATGTTCTCCAGCCAGTCTCCAAAACGGCCCTTGCCGATGGAATCCGGCACCCAGTTAATGGTGTTGTTGTTGCGGATTAAGTCCTCCTTCACAGCCGTCATCTTGATGAACCAGGACTCTCTTGCATAGTAAATGAGAGGGGTTCCGCAGCGCCAGCAGTGAGGATAGCTGTGCTCAAAGCTGGGAGCTGAAAGAAGCAGTCCCCTGGACTCCAAATCCTTTAATACCATGGGGTCCGCATCCTTCACAAAGGTGCCTGCAAAGGGAGTTTCCGCCGTCATATCGCCCTTGGCGTCCACCAGCTGTACAAAGGGCAGGTCGTACTTGCGGCCCACATTTGCATCGTCCTCACCAAAGGCAGGTGCAATGTGTACGATACCGGTACCGTCTGTCAGTGTTACATAGTCAGCGCATACCATGTAGTATGCTTTTTTGTGCTGCTTCTCGCACAGGGGGACAGAGCAGTCATAGAGAGGCTCATATTCCTTGAACTCCAGGTCCCTGCCCTTGTAGGTTTCCAGCACCTCATAGTCCTCGCCCAGCACAGTATCTGCCAGTGCCTGGGCAATATAGTAGGTATAGCCGTCGCCTGTCTTGACCTTTACATAGTCTTCCTTGGGGTTCACGCACAGGGCCAGGTTGCTGGGAAGGGTCCAGGGGGTGGTGGTCCATGCCAGGATGTAGGCGTCCTCCCCCTTTGCCTTGAAGCGGGCAATGGCAGAGCGCTCCTTTACATCCTTATACCCCTGAGCCACCTCATGGGAGGACAGGGGGGTGCCGCAGCGGGGACAGTAGGGAACCACCTTAAACCCCTTGTACAAAAGGCCCTTGTCCCAAATCTGCTTAAGAGCCCACCACTCGGACTCGATAAAGCTGTTGTCATAGGTTACATAGGGATTGTCCATGTCGGCCCAGAAACCAACGGTGTTGGAGAAATCCTCCCACATGCCCTTGTACTTCCAGACGCTTTCCTTACATTCCTTGATGAACGGCTCCAGACCGTACTGCTCTATCTGCTCCTTGCCGTCCAGCCCCAGCTTTTTCTCAACCTCCAGCTCCACCGGCAGGCCGTGGGTATCCCATCCGGCCTTTCTCGGCACCATATAGCCCTTCATGGCCCTGTATCTGGGAATCATGTCCTTGATGACTCGTGTTTCCACATGGCCGATATGGGGCTTGCCGTTGGCTGTGGGCGGACCGTCATAAAATACATAAGGCTTGCAGCCCTCTCTCATCCTGATGCTCTTTTCAAAGATGTGCTCTGCTTCCCAGAACTTCTCCACTTCTTTTTCCCGTTCCACAAACTTAAGGTCTGTGGGGACTTTGTCATACATAGCGTCTTCCTCCGTTCCTGTCATTCATGATAGATTTTTATTCTGGTATGTGAAAAAGATTGTATATCCTCCTATGAAGCAAAAAAGCTTCCGTCCCGAACAGGACGAAAGCCATAAGCTGCTTCGTTTAACCACCTATTACTGCATACCATCATATGAGTTCCCTTAACGCGGGAAACGCGTCCCGGCCTATCATGCGCTGCTACTGCATTCTTTCAGCCGGACAGCTCCGGAGTGATTTTCAGTTCTGCATTACTTGCACCGGCTTCCACCTCCCCCGGCTCTCTGTGGCGTTCCTGCAGGCCTACTGTCTCCATCTAAGCCTTTTTCATTTAACTTCTTTATTATAATAACACATGTGTAAAATGTCAACCGTGTATCTGATTTTCGTTTATTTTAGGGCGATTGTCTGTTTTGGCATGATTGTTATTTTTTTGTCATTTCATTTGCCTTTTCCAGAATATGTGTTATACTACTAACCAATATTACTGCACAGCCGTCAAAATCCTGCCGAACCGCATATCCTGCGTACAGCACACCGGCTGCGCCCAGGGAGGAACCTATATGGAGCAGAGAAATCTTACCTTACTCACGGACCTGTATGAATTAACCATGATGCAGGGGTATTTTAAAGAAAAGGACGCCAACGAAACCGTTGTATTCGACATGTTTTACAGGACCAATCCCCATGGCAACGGCTTTGCCATCTGTGCAGGATTACAGCAGGTCATCGAATACATTGAAGACCTGCATTTTGAGGACAGCGACATTGAATACCTGGGAAGCCTGGGCATGTTTGACCAGGACTTCCTGAACTATCTCCGCGAATTCCGTTTTACAGGCGATATATACGCCATCCCTGAGGGAACCGTGGTATTCCCCAGGGAACCTCTTGTGAAGGTCATTGCTCCCATCATGCAGGCCCAGCTCATTGAGACAGCCCTGCTCAATATCATCAATCACCAGAGCCTTATTGCCACCAAGACAGAGCGCATTGTCTATGCGGCCAAGGGCGACGGCGTCATGGAATTCGGACTGCGCAGGGCCCAGGGACCGGATGCCGGCACCTACGGCGCAAGGGCAGCCATGATAGCGGGATGCATCGGCACCTCCAATGTGCTCTGCGGCAAGATGTTTGACGTTCCTGTCAAGGGAACCCATGCCCACAGCTGGATTATGAGTTTTCCGGACGAGCTGACCGCTTTCCGCACCTATGCCAAGCTCTATCCTTCCGCCTGCATCCTGCTGGTGGATACCTACGATACCCTGGGTTCCGGTATTCCCAATGCCATCCAGGTCTTTAAGGAGATGAGGGAGGCCGGCATTCCCCTTACCTTCTACGGAATCCGGCTGGACAGCGGCGATTTGGCCTACCTGTCCAAAAAAGCCAAGAAGATGCTGACCGAGGCAGGTTTCCCGGACGCAGTGATTTCCGCCTCCAACGACCTGGACGAAAACCTGATTAATTCCCTGAAGATGCAGGGTGCCGCCATTAATTCCTGGGGTGTGGGCACCAACCTGATTACCGCCAAGGACTGCCCATCCTTTGGCGGAGTATACAAACTGGCTGCTGTCCTGGACAAGGCCACAGGCCAGTTTGTTCCCAAAATCAAGCTGTCTGAAAATGCCGAGAAAATCACCAATCCCGGCAACAAGACCATACAAAGGATTTACAACAAGGCCACCGGCAAAATAATCGCTGATTTGATTTGCCTGGTGGGCGAGGAATTCAACACCAGCAATTCCCTTCTTCTCTTTGACCCCCTGGAGACATGGAAGAAGACCATGCTGGCGCCGGACAGCTACACCATGCGCGAGCTGATGGTTCCCATTTTCCTGGACGGAACCTGCGTGTACCGGTCGCCAAAGGTAATGGAAATCCAGGCTTACTGCAGAAAGGAGCTGGATACCCTGTGGGATGAATCCAAACGTCTCATCAATCCCCACACAGTCCATGTGGACCTGTCCAATGAACTGTGGCACACAAAAAACCAGCTGCTGGATTCCTTCCACAGAAAATAAGCAGGAAAAAACCTGCAAGCTTCCAACAGGCAGGACTACAAAAGGCCAAAACCGTCTTCCCCTCACAGCGGGGCGCGGTTTTGGCCTTTATGGTTTTGGCCTTTATGGTTCCGGTACTCTTAAATCCCTCCGTCCACCAAAAGGGGAAGGACATTCTGGGGAAGGTCGTATATAACCATATCAGCCTTCTCATCCAGCGGCCTGGGCACACGGTGGATGATTACCATCTTCTTTCCCTGGAAATACCGTATGTAGTTGCTGTAAACCTCAGAGCGCAGGCTGGTTCCCAGCACCAGCAGCACTTCGGCTCTGGCTATCTCCTCCGTGGTGCGGCTCATGATGCGGCTGTCCACCATCTCACCGTACAGGGACGTCCCCGGACGTATCATGGCCCCGCAGTTCCTGCAGTGGGGAACATGGCTGGAGTCCCTGATTTCCTCCATGGAATACAGACGGCCGCAGTGGGGACACCTGTTCTTATAAATGCTTCCGTGCAGATAAATCACATTTTTGCACCCTACCTGCTCCGGCAAATCAAATATATTGGTGGTGACAATGCAGTGAAGCCTGTCCTCTTCCTCCATCCTGGCCAGCGCCCTTACAGACGGAGTCATGTTGGGAATCTTTTTCAGTATCTCCTCACGGTAAAAGTCGTAGAAACGTTCCGGCCTTCTGGACAGACAGGAGATATGAAACAGCTCCTCCGGGGATTCCGAATATTTCTGTTCAATCTCATACGCCCTTCCTTCCTGCTTAAGCCCCAGAATGCCTCCCTCTTCCATCATCCCGGAACCGCAGATGGCAACCGTATAACGGCTGTCTGCCAGTATCTGCTTCAGGAGTTCCAGTGTCTTTTCACCAATCATACCCGCTCAGTCCTCCTCTTGTTCTGATTGCTTCAGCACGCGTTTTTAACCCCCGCGCCCTGGCATCATTATACCGCAAATTCCCCCGCCTTACCACAGGAATCCGCGGAAACTGTAAGCGCTATACCTTTTAAACGCGGCGTTTTCTGTCGAAACAGGCAGAACTGATTTAAACCAGGTCATTGAAGCAGATGGCTCCGTACGGACGGATGCTCATTTTATAGGCGCTCCCCTCCCCTGTGCACTTCTCGATGTAATGTATGAACTCCTCCACCAGCTCATTGGGCAGCACCGCCATGATGACGCCGGCAAAGCCGCCGCCATGAACCCTGCAGGCCCCTCTCTGCTTCTCTGCTATGAACAGCTCCGTAAGGGCAAGGGTGACCGTGATTCCCTGCTCCTGGTAATTGCTGTTGGTAAAACAGTTCTGGAGCCATTTCCAGGAGGAATTGCCGGATGCCGTTATATTGTTTAAGAAGTCCTGGAAACGGTTCTCCTTAAGGGCAAGCACCTCTGCCTCCACCCGCTTGTTCTCCTCAAAGAAATGCAGGGCGCGCAGCACAGAGCGGTCCCCGGCAAACTGCCGCACCTCTGCCAGGCTGTCAATGACCTGTTTCTCAGACACCTGGGACAATACCTCTTTTCCAAAGTATTGGGCCACCTTCTTCATTTCAGCCGGAACCGAGGAATAGTCTGCACTCAGGTCAGCATGGCCCTTGCCGGTCTGCACGATAATCAGGCTGTGGTCCTGGGAACCGAAGTCAAAGTCTATCTTCTCCACCTTAGGCGTCAGAGGCTCCATAAAATCAATGGTGATAAGTCCTCCCACAGCACAGGCCATCTGGTCCAGCAGGCCGGATGCCTTGTCCCAGTAGTTGTTTTCTGCGAACTTGCCGATATGGGCATAGGCCACAGTGCTCATGCGGCCCTCGTTGAAAAATGTGTTCAGCATGGAGCACAGCAGCATCTCAAAGGATGCGGATGAACTGACACCGGCAGCACTTATGACGTTGCTGGTAATATATGCGTTGAAACCTCCCACGCTGTAGCCGGAATCCTTAAAGCCCTGGAGAAGGCCCTTAACCAGGTCCACGGTTCCCGCCTTTTTCTCACTGGGTTCCAGATGGTTCAAATCAATGGTAAAATCCTGATTATATGTCTCGCTGACAATATGTACCTGATTGGATGCATTCTTTCCCGCTGCCCCCACACAGTCCAGGTTTATGCTGCCTGCCAAAACCTTGCCGTGGTTATGGTCCGTATGGTTGCCGCTGATTTCCGTTCTGCCCGGTGATGAGAACAGCATCACATCCCCTTCCCGGCCAAACATTTTCCCGTATCCGGCCAGCAAATCCTCATAGCGCTTCACATTGGCTTCTGCCCCGTCTTCCCCGTAGAGCTGCGCCATAAGCGCCCTGGCGCTGTCGCCCTGCAGCAGTTTTACCGTCTCATTTACATTCATGACTTACCTCTCCTATCTTTTCTGAAACTTCTGAATCCAGTTTATCACACATGGGGAGGAAACAACAATACAATATTCTCCTGTCTTCATACGTTTTTTTAAATAGGGATGACATCCGGCAGTTATTGCTGTTATAATCTCTTAATAACATCATTCAGAAAGCAGGTACTCACAATGGAATGGAACGGCAAACCTTATCACTCCCTGGACTATGAACTGAAACAGCAGTTCGGCCGGAAAATCTATAAGCTGTCCCTGGACGGAGGCATGACCTGTCCCAACCGGGACGGCACACTGGGAACAGGAGGATGCATTTTCTGCAGCGAAGGAGGGTCCGGCGATTTTGCAGCGCCCAGACATACATCTGTCTCACAGCAGATAGAGGAAGCCATGGCACAGGTGAAGCGGAAGATGCCGGACAGTCCGCAGGGTTCCTACATCGCCTATTTCCAGTCCTATACCAACACGTATGCGCCCCTGCCGTATCTGAAGCAATTGTTTGGGGAGGCTGTCTCCCACCCCTCCATAGCTGCCCTGTCCATCGGCACCAGGCCGGACTGCCTGGGACCTGAAACGGTTGGCCTGTTAAAGGAATTAAACCGTGTGAAACCAGTATGGGTGGAGCTGGGTCTGCAGACCATCCATGATTCCACTGCTGCCTTTATCCGCCGCGGATACGGCCTGCCGGTGTTTGAGGATGCCCTTGTCCGCCTTAAGGAAGCCGGGCTGACCGTCATTGTCCACGTCATCTTAGGGCTGCCCGGAGAAACCAGGGGCATGATGGCGGGGACCGTGGATTACCTGGCCCAAAGCCCCATAGACGGCATCAAGCTTCAGCTTCTCCACATTTTAAAAGGGACTGACCTGGCAGCGTACTGCCAAACCAATCCCTTTCCCATATTCACCATGGAGAAATACATTGATTTTGTCATAGACTGTGTGGAACGCCTGCCTCCCGGGCTGACCATCCACCGTCTGACGGGAGACGGACCAAAATCCCTTCTCCTGGCCCCCCTGTGGAGCGGAAACAAACGGATGGTGCTGAACACCCTCCACCGGCGTTTTAAAGAGCGGGACACCTGGCAGGGAAAATATTATGTCCCGGATTCCCCTGACAGGGTCCGCCTTTACTCTCCCGGTATTACAAGTCCATCCTCCCCCACTGTCACGCCGTAGGAAATGGATGTAATATACTGGTAAAAACCATTTTTTTCCCCTTCATCCGCCAGCATCCTGGTATATCCCCCTGAGGATGTGCCGGGAACCAGGCGGAGCGCAGCGTCCGTCCCGTCCCATTCCACCTTCAGAAGGGCTGTCTTCGGAATGCTGCTTCCGAACACAAAATTACCCAGGCTGTACACAATGGGCTTTCCCTTGTAGTACTCCAGCCCCTGAAGTACATGGGGATGACTCCCTATAACCAAATCGGCACCTGCGTCTATATACTGCTGTCCCAGGGTTCTCTGATATTCCTGGGGCCGCTCATCACGTTCAATTCCCCAATGCACATACACCACCAGGTAATCGCACTCCTCCCTGGCTTTTTTAATTTCCTCTAAAAGCAGGGACGGGTCATAGGTGGTCAGCATGCCCGGTCCCTTGGAAGTGGCGTTCCATGAGCCCTCAGGTATGACCCTGGAAGCTCCCAGGAAACCAATCCTGCGTCCCTTGGCCTCCATAAATACCGGCCTTTTGGCCTCCTCCAGGCTGGCTCCTGCCCCCACCCGCGCAATTCCGGCGTCATCCAGGGTGCTGCATGTATCCAGCAGGGCATCCGTGCCGAAATCCAGGGCATGATTGTTGGCCAATGTCACAATGTCTATGCCCAGCTCCTGAAACATGGAGACTTTTTCCGGCGGAAGGCGGAAGGTAAACTGCTTATCCGCAGCAGCCGTGCCCCGGCTGCTGAAGGGAAATTCCTCATTCACCATGAAAATGTCGCTTTCATCAATCACCTGGCGGAATCCGCTGTCCACCACCCCGCCTATACCGCCTGCCTTCCGGTATGCGTTCAGCACATGGTCCGACAAAAGGATATCACCTGCGAATACCAGCTGCAGGGGAGAGGCATTGTCTGCTGTTCCGGTTCCTGTGCCCTGCCCTTCTTCGCCATTTGGAGCTGCAGATGAACCGCTGTCCGTTGTACCCTGACTGTCCCTGCCCGGGCCGTCTTCCTGATTTGGGACGCTGTCTGTTCCTGCGTCCCCCTGACCGGCTCCGCCTGTTCCCGCATCACTTGTCTTGTTTCCGCCCGTTCCTCTTCCGTCCGGCCCTTCTCCGTCCGGCGTCATCCCTCCGGCCATTCCAACGCCTTCTGAGGCGCCTACCATCTCAGCCCTTACATATTTGTCCTGTCCTGAGTGCCATATGAAATATCCCGTAATACCGGCTAGCAGCAGCCCTAGTAATAAGGCTGCTGCCACAATACATCCTGTTCGCTTCATAAATCCTCTCCTGCCGGACATCAGACTGCCAGCACAATTCCTCCGTCATTGGCATATACAGTTGCCACGCCAGCTGCATTGGTAACCACAATCTTCTTAAATCCTATTCTCTTGGCCAGCTCTTCCTTTACATATTCAGCCCGTTCAGGGTTATTCACATGGCAGACCACCGCAATCTTGCTGGCTGCGTCCGCCACTTCCTTTACCGCAATGTCGCACATTCTCTGAAGGGCCTTATTCATTCCCCTGGCCTGGTCCAGCTTGATGATGGTTCCCGTATCCGCTCCCATCACAGGCTTGATGTTCAGGGCTGTGGCGAAAAACGCCTGCAGGCCTGACAGGCGGCCGTTCTTGCGAAGTGTATCCAGGCTCTCCAGTACAAAATAAGTATTCATGCCGTCCCTGTATGCCAGGGCCTTCTCCACCACCTGGTCAAATTCCAGTCCGGAATCGCACAGATTCTGGATAAACAGGGCAATGTTCAGTTCCCCGGAGGATGCGGACAGGGAGTCAATGACAGCCACCTTCTTGGCCTGCTCCTCCATACCCTTTTCAGCCATCTCCTCCTCGTACAGCTTCTTTGCCACTGCCGCCGAATTATAACTTCCGCTGAGGTGGCTGGACAGGGTGATGACAAACACAGCATCAGCCTCTGCTTCCTCAAATGCCGCCTTAAACGTCTCAGGCGACGGACATGCTGTCTTTGGGCACTCCGGGCATGCCTTCACCATCTCTATAAACCGCTTCTGGTCAAAAGTCTCATCATCCACTACCTGGGCACTGCCTACCTGCAGTGTCAGCGGAATCATCTGAAATCTGGAATCCTTCTTCATATCCTCTGTTAAATCAAGACAACTATCCCCGATAATCTTATAGGTCATAATAATGTCCTCCGGTTTTTCTTATCCATGCAGTTTCACATGTAGTATTCATTACTACTTATTATAACAGTATGGATGGTAAAATGCAATGCTTATGTGTTTCCAGTTTTATGGAGTTTTTTTGTGGGGAGGAGGGACGCGGACAGTATGAGGATATCGCGTTCGTGGGAGAGGACGGGCGGGGGAGGGATGCGCGGGCTGCGGGGTAAGAAGGTCTAAGGCCCTGGGAATCTGCTAAAAGCAAGGCCAAAGCTGCCCAAACTCGCTCCGCTCAAACAGCTGTGCAGCTTTGGCCTTAACACAGATTTCCACGGCCTAAGTCCTTCTAAACCCCTGTAGATGCACATCCCTCCCCCGCCCGTCCTCTCCCACCCGCCAGGTTTTCTCCGTCCGCTGACACTTCCTTCCATAAAATGAGAAATGAGTTGGCTTTGGGATTATTATGATGAAAAAAAGAGGAACAGAGGGCTGAAAATGATGGTTTTCCGGTCCTCTGTTCCTTTTTGCTTTGTATGCTTCATTTTACGTACATTATTTTACGTGCATTATTTTATGTACTTTGCTTTTTCATCCTGCGGCTCAGTGAGCCTGCTCTATGGCTGACAGAATCTGGTCAACGGTGGCCTGGCGTTCGCCGGTGTATTCGATGGAGATTTCCATGAGCTTGCCGTCTATCTGACGGAAGTAGGTGTCCTCATGGTCTGTGGTGCCGTCGCTGTTCTGGCTGGTGGTCTTTATGTATTTGTATTCATAGCCGCCCATGTTTACTGTGCCGGTGCTGTCCACGGCGTAATCGTAGTAGCCGGCGTATTCGGCGAGCCATTCCAGATAACGGTCTAACTGCTGGGTGGAATCAGTGTAGTCTATGGTAAGCAGGTAGCCGCTTCCCTCATCGTACCAGTAGTACATGTTTTCACCTGCCTCCAGGGGATAGCTGTAATAGCTTCCGTCGCCCAGCATCAGCTCTGCTGCCTCAGGAAACTTCATAAGCAGGTTGGCCCAGCGGTTGGTGTAGGTCTTTCCTGATATGGTGCCTGTCTCGTAGGCTGCGGCCGGACGCTGGCTTCCCTCCACCATGTAGCCCTGGGCGTCAAAGGTGTATTGGCTGCCGTCTATGGTCTTGGTCAGGCTGGTCACCATGTGGCCGAATTCATCCACATACTTCCATCTTCCGTTTTCTTCAATCCAGGCTTTATACATGATTTGGCCGCTGCCGTCCAGACGGTATGTAAGGCCGTTCTCATCCAGAGCCCATTCGTTGGTTCCGTATGTGCCGTCTCCGTGGAGATATTGCCATCCGCCGGCTTCCGTATAGCTCCATCCGCCTCCTGCGTATGGCTGCATCTGGCTTAAGAGCAGGGCTGCGGTTCCTGCCTGGTCGCCGGAGTAAATCTGGACCAGCATATAACAGTTTCCGCCAATCTCCCTCATGTAGATGTCCAGGAACATGCTGTTGGCCAGCTCCGCCATGTAGGCGTCATACTCCTGTTTTTCCTCCGGGGTCATGTCATAACCGCCAATCCAGGCAGACATGTACTGGGCCATCAGGGCTCCGTAATTAATCTTGATGGAGTAATAGCCAGCTCCTGCTATGCCTGCCGCTCCTGTGGATACATAGGAGCCGTAGGATACGTCCTGGCCCAGTATCTGCAGCATTTCCTGCATGATGCCCTCCAGGCTCTCTCCTTCCAGGTCCGCCACTATGCCTGCCGTGGCAAGAAAACTCTCCTTTTCTTCGTCAATGGACGCTGCGATGAAATCAATCTTCACCCCGTCCTCTTCCATATAGGACAGATAATCCAGTCCCAGGTTTCCCCCGTATCTCCCCACCTCGTAACCGGCCGGGAATGTGGCCTCAAATCCTGCCATGCTGCTTCTCACTGTGCTGCCCTCAATGGAACTGAGCCCTGTGGGAAGCGCCCAGG
Source organism: Clostridium sp. 1001271st1 H5 (assembly GCF_005845215.1). Classification (GTDB taxonomy): domain Bacteria; phylum Bacillota; class Clostridia; order Lachnospirales; family Lachnospiraceae; genus Enterocloster. The sequence continues at coordinate 409,496 of NZ_SPHO01000001.1, read as the reverse complement.
CTGTCATCGCGCCTGCGGCAGTCAGCACTGTGCTCAGCAGCACTGCCATGAAACGTTTACCTCTCATACGCCCCTTCTCCCTTCTTCATACTATAAGATATTTCCAGTATAACCGATTTAGAATGCCCGTGCAATGCAAAAAGGGACTGGTTTCAAAAGTTCCCTCCTGAAACCAGCCTCCCTTGTCTTTGTAACGTTTCTTCTGAATGCACCTGTAATCTTCAGGCTTATTCTGCTTTTTCGCCGGCCATAATCATCATGATTTCATTGCTGCGGCTTACAAATGCCGTCATGCGCTCCGGTGCCAGGGGACCGTGGCTTAAGCTTGCCAGGTCATACAGCTGTTCGCAGATTTTAGATGTATTGGCGTCTTCCTTGTGTCCCAGCACATACTGTACCAGAGGATGGTTGGCGTTAAGCACCAGGGTTTCCCCTGTTCCTCCGAACATGCCCATGTCCATGCCTCCCATGCTGTACATTTTCATCATATCCTGCATACGGCGGGTATCCTCGGATACGGTAATCATGGAAGCCACGCCCGCATTCTTCATCTTCTCCACCTTGATGTCCAGCTTGTCATTATTCAGGGCTTTCTTAAATACTTCTGTCAGCTCCTCGGATGTCTTCTTGAACTCCTCGTCGTCTTCCTTTACCTCTTCTTTGAATGCAGCGTTAAGGTCCGTATCAATGCGCAGGAACTTAAGGCCTTCCTTCTTCTGCTCCACATGGGAAATGAATGGGCTGTCAATGGCGGCAGGCATGATGACTGCGTCGATTCCCTCTTCCTTAAACATGTTGATGTACTGGCTCTGTTCCTTTTCATTGGTTACATAGAAAATGGTATTCTCATGTTTTTCCTTGTTTTCATCCAGACAGTCCTGAAGAGTCAGGTATTTGCCTTCCAGGTTCTTGTACAGGATGAAATCGCCCATCTTTTCAGCAAACTTCTCATCCTTGATATAGCCGAACTTGATAAAGGGCGCAATGTCATCCCAGTATTTCTCATAATTTTCCCTGTCTGTCTTACACATGCCGGACAGCTTGTCCGCCACCTTCTTCGTGATGTAATCCGATATCTTCTTTACAAAGCCGTCATTCTGAAGGGCGCTTCTGGACACGTTAAGCGGCAGGTCCGGACAGTCGATAACACCCTTTAAGAGCATCAGGAACTCAGGAATAACTTCTTTGATATTATCTGCAATAAATACCTGGCTGTTGTACAGCTTAATGGTTCCCTCCAGGCTGTCGTACTCCATATTGATTTTCGGGAAGTACAGAATGCCCTTTAAGTTAAATGGATAATCCATGTTCAGGTGAATCCAGAACAGCGGTTCCTTGTAATCCCTGAACACCTTGCGGTAAAAGCTCTTATAATCCTCCTCAGTGCATTCGTTGGGATGCTTGTTCCACAGAGGGTTGGTATCATTCAAAGCCACGGGACGCTTGTTGATTTTATATTTTTCCCTGGAAGGCTCAATTTCCACAATCTCCTTGGTGCCGTCTTCCTTTTCCTTCTCCTCAGTCCTGGCCGGCTCAATGACCGTCTCAACAACCGTGTCCTTGTCCGTCAGCTCGTCCTTCTCAATGGTTTCATACTGAGGCTCTGCTGTCTCATTGTCCAGGAAAATATTCACAGGCATAAATGCGCAGTACTTCTCGATGACTTCTCTTGCCCTGTACTCGTTGCAGAACTCAGTGCTGTCCTCGTTCAGATATAAGGTGATGGTGGTTCCCACCTCAGCCTTATCCCCTTCCTCCATCTCAAAATCAATGCCGCCCTCTGATTCCCAGTGAACCGGCTTTGCATCCTTCTGATAGGACAGGGAGTCGATGGTTACTTTATCGGCAACCATGAACGCAGAGTAAAAGCCCAGTCCGAAATGACCGATAATCTGGTCCTCATTGGCCTTGTCCTTGTACTTCTCCATGAAATCCTGGACACCGGAAAATGCAATCTGGTTGATATACTTGTCAATCTCTTCTTCGGTCATGCCAAGTCCATTGTCTGTAATCTTGATGGTCTTGTCATTGGGATTCACGGACACCTGGATTTTATACTCCAAATCCTCGGGTCTTTCGTACTCTCCCATAAGCTCCAGCTTCTTAAGCTTGGTAATGGCATCGCTGCCGTTACTAATCAGCTCCCTGTAGAAAATGTCATGGTCAGAGTACAGCCATTTCTTGATTACCGGAAAAATGTTCTCACTTGTAATTGATAAACTGCCTTTCTTTGCCATCTTTCATCCGCCTCTTTCTTATATAATAATAGTTCTTCATGTTTTGCAATGTTTACTCACAAACTACATTTTAGTACGAGACGCATGAAATGTCAATAAAAAATTAGCACTCATTTTTGTTGAGTGCTAATAATTTGACTGTTTTACCTCTTTATGGGAGAAAATCCCTGATTTTTTTGCTTTTGGAAGGATTGCGAAGCTTCCTGAGAGCCGCTGTCTCAATCTGGCGGATGCGCTCCCTGGTTACGTTAAACCGTTTCCCCACTTCCTCCAGGGTCAGGGGATGTCCTGTTTCCAGGCCAAAGCGCAGAATAATGACCTCGCGCTCCCTGGGGTTCAGTCCCTGAAGCATACTGTCAATCTCTTCCCGCAGAAGAAAGCTCTCCGCCTTATCCTCTGTGGAGGCGTTGGCATCGTCCGCCACAAAATCTCCCAGATTGGAGCCTTCCTCATCACCTACCGGTGTTTCCAGGGATACGGTATCCCCCGAAGCCTGAATCAGCTCAGCCACCCGCTTCTCGGACAGGTTCACTTCCTCAGCCACTTCCTCCATGGACGGCTCACGCCCCAGCTTCACAGACAGGCTGCGCTGCGCCCGGCGGATTTTATTCACCGCCTCCACCATATGGACCGGAAGGCGGATGGTCCTGGACTGGTCTGCCAGGGACCGGGTGATGGACTGCTTCACCCACCAGGTGGCATAGGTACTGAGCCGGTAGCCCTTGGCATAATCAAATTTCTCCACGGCTTTCATTAACCCCAGGTTTCCCTCCTGGACCAGGTCCAGAAAACTCATGCCTCTTCCCGTATACCGTTTGGCAATGCTGACCACCAGACGCAGGTTGGCTTCCACCAGCTTGCGTCCTGCTTCCGCATCGCCTTCCGACTTACGTCTTGCAAGGTCTGATTCCTCCTCCGGAGTGAGCAGTGGTATGGAGCCGATTTCTTTTAAGTATTCACGGATAGGGTCTGCTGTGGACACGCCTTCCAAAAGCTGTTCCTGTCCATATCCGTCGTATTCTTCCTCTTCATCCTCTTCCCCGCCGGCCCCCATGCTGCCGCTGTCCGGCATCTCATCCGGGTCCAGGCGGTCCCTTCCCCAACGGAACTCCTCCTGAACCAGAGACGGCTGTTCCAGCCCTGCATCATCATCTAAAAGGAAGTCCCCTTCCGGCAAATCCTCTTCCGGTTCCTCAGGAGCCTGAATGTGGACGCCTCTGCGCTCCAGCTTCAGGTAGACGTCCTCCATTTCCTCCGGTGTCATCTGCACATCCCGGAAATGGTCCAGTACCTGGGTCATCTCCAAGCGCCCTTCCCTGGAAGCCGCCTCACTGACCAGCTGCTCCAGCCTCTTAGACAATTCCATTTTATCCATTTGTTATCCTCCCCCTTCTCCTGGGACATACTAAATACAGGTACTGTATTGCGTAAATCCCACTTTGACACAGGGGGGCTTACGCAGCACAGTACCGTTATTGGGTCTGCCGGCACGTTAGGTACATACTATCTCATGGGAACGCATGAACTTGGCCACTGACTTATCCCACTCGTTTTCAAGCGTCTTGTCCATGGTGAAAAAGTTCAGAGAAGTTCCCGTCACACAATATAATGCTCCGTCTTCGTAACGGATATTCAGATAAAGTCCCTGTATCTGGTCACCGCTCATCCCGCTTCCGGATGCGGATGCGAATTTCTCTGTGTCCGAAGGAGGAAGCAGCAGGACAATATGGAAGCTCCCCGGCAGCTTTTTGCCTTTAATCAGTGAAAAGCATACAGGGCGGAGCACTTTCCAGGAAGAAAAGGCTTCAATCCGGTTATCCTTAAGCTCCTCGTCCGTATAATATCCCTGCCTGATGTGTCCGTCGATGGTAAAATTGTTATAGGTGACAATGTTTACTTCCTTAACCAGGAAGCTGTCAAAGTCTTCCTTCAGGAACAGTTTGGATGTAAATGTCTTTACATCCTCTACTTTTAATGCAATCATAACCTTCTCCTGCCCTGGGCTGCACCACAGGTTTCCAAATTCTTACTCAATTATACAGTTTTTGACTATTGACGTCAAATAGAAACTGTGTGGATTTTTCTGATATTATCAGTAAGTGTCTCTGGCGGTTTTACGGCGGGATACGCACTGGCTTGCGGCGGGTTTACGGCGGGTTTACGGCGGGATACTGGGGCTTTAGGCGGGTTTTAGGCGGGTTTTAGGTGGCTTTCCGGCTGCTGTTTTCTGCGGTATGCCTTTGGTGGGATTGGTATGCGGCGGGAGGTTATGGTCCAAGATACTCTGATATTGTCTGAGATGTTCTGATTGCTCTACTCTAACATATTCTTCCGCTTTTTCATAGTGTCTGGATATCGACTATATCCAGTCCAGCGGGCTTCTCGCCAGAACGGCGCTCTATCTCCTCTTTTATAACCTGACTCCGGATAATCCGCTGAAACAGATTATCCGGTTCTCTCTGTTCCTTAGTTTCGGTACTGTTTCTTTGTGTATGGCGGGAGGGGAGGATAAGAGGGATGCCGTTGTCAAATATGCTTTGTCGCTTTCATGAGTCCGCAGTGCTGCCATCTTGAATCCGCTGCGCTCCTTCAAGATGGACGGCTGGCGCCGTATGCATAGGGACGCGAAAGGCGGGGAAGGTAAGCGAGCTTGCCTTCCCCGCCTTTCGCGTCCCTATGCGCACTGCTTGTAGCTAGGCCAGGTTTGTATACCCCATCATATCCCTGTCTACGGCTTTGGCGGCTTCCCGGCCTTCTTGTATGGCCCATACCACCAGGGACTGGCCACGGTGCATGTCGCCGGCTGTGAATACCTGGTCTGCGCTGGTGCGGTAGGCTCCTGGTTCTGTGGCTACATTGGTCCTGGCGTCCAGGTCTGCTCCGAAGGCTTCCGCTACATAGGACTGGGCGCCTGTGAAGCCGGCGGCTATGAGTACCAGGTCGGCGGGAAGTTCGCGCTCGCTGCCTTCCACGGCTGCCATAACAGTACGGCCGGTTTCCTCGTCTTTCCTGGGTTCCAGGCTGATGATGACGGCCTTGCACACCCTGCCTTCCCCATCCTTTATGAATTCCTTCACGGTGGTCTGGTACTGCCTGGGGTCTGAACCGAATACGCTTATGGCTTCCTCCTGGCCGTAATCTGTCTTGTGGATTCTGGGCCATTCCGGCCAGGTGTTGTTCTCCGCCCGTTCCGCGGGCGGCTTGGGCATCATCTCCAGCTGGGTGACTGAGGCGCAGCCGTGCCGGATGGATGTGCCTACACAGTCGTTTCCAGTGTCCCCGCCCCCGATTACCAGCACATGCTTATCCTTTGCCGATATAAAGCCTCCATCCTCCAGTCCGGAATCCAACAGGCTTTTGGTGGTTGCCTTCAGAAAATCCACTGCAAAGTAAATGCCTGCGCTGTCCCTGCCCGGCACATCGATATCCCTTGGGTTGGAAGCCCCGCAGGCCAGGATGATGCGGTCAAATTCCTTCCGGATTTTATTGACCCTGTAATTCCTTCCCACATCTGCTCCCGTCACAAAGACAACGCCTTCCCTCTTCATCACATCCGCCTTGCGGTCAATGACCCATTTTTCCAGCTTCATATTGGGGATGCCGTACATTAACAGACCTCCCACACGGTCGCTCCGCTCAAACACGGTGACGCTGTGCCCCCGTTTGTTCAGCTGGTCCGCAGCAGCCAGCCCGGCGGGGCCTGAGCCTATGACAGCCACCCGTTTGCCGGTGCGGATGGAGGGCGGATTGGGAAGGGCATATCCGCTTTCATATGCCTTTTCAATGATGGCCCTCTCGTTTTCCCTGACAGTTACCGCATCCCCGTACAGGCTGCAGGTACAGGCCGCCTCGCAGGGCGCAGGGCATACCCTGGAGGTGAACTCCGGGAAGCTGTTGGTTTTCTTAAGCCTGAAGTATGCCTGTTTCCAGTTTCCGTTATATACCAGGTCATTCCATTCCGGCACCAGGTTATGCAGGGGGCATCCGCTGACCATCCCGCCAATCATCATGCCGGACTGGCAAAAGGGCACGCCGCAGTCCATACACCTGGCTCCCTGGCGCCGCTGCTCCTGTTCGCTTAAGGGTGTATGGAACTCATTCCAGTTTTTTATCCGTTCCTTGGGAGCCGCCCCCCTTCCCGTTTCTCTCTCATATTCTAAAAATCCTGTTGCTTTACCCATGGTGTTCTGCCTCCTTAACCTCTTAGATTGGCGTAAAATGCCTCAATCTGCGCCTGTTCGCTGTTCAGTCCCTTTTCCTCCATCTGCACAATGGCATTCATCATGCGCCGGTAATCATGGGGAACAACCTTCTTGAACCTGGGCAGGTATTGGCTGAAATGGTCCAGAATCCGCCTGCCTTTCAGAGAGTTGGTGCAGGCCACATGTTCTTCAATCAGGCCTTTCAGTTCCAATACATCATACTTGTTAGTCACCTCCTCAAAGGATACCAGCTCCTTGTTGAGACGCTTGTAAAAACTGCGGTCCTCGTCCAGCACATAGGCGATGCCTCCGCTCATGCCGGCTCCGAAGTTCTTGCCCGTGGCGCCCAGCACCACCACGCAGCCGCCTGTCATGTACTCACAGCCGTGGTCCCCCACGCCCTCCGCCACAGCGGTAGCGCCTGAGTTGCGGACGCAGAAGCGTTCACCTGCGATTCCGTTTATGAAAGCCTTTCCGCTGGTGGCTCCATACAGGGCCACATTGCCGATTATGATATTATCCTCGGCTTTAAACGGCACGCCTTTTGGGGGATACACCACCAGTCTGCCGCCGGAAAGTCCCTTGCCGAAATAATCATTGGAATCACCTGCCAGCTCCAGGGTCAACCCCCTTGGGATAAACGCTCCAAAGCTCTGTCCGCCGCTTCCGCTGCAGCTGACGGTAAATGTATCATCCGGCAGACCTTCCGGGTATTTTCTGGTTATCTCAGAGCCAAATATGGTTCCCAGGGTCCGGTTTACATTGGACACCTCCACCTGCAGACTCTTTTTCTGGCCGCTGGCAAGGGCGCTTTTGAATTTCCGCAAAAACACCTGCTCATCCATGGTGTCCTCCAGCTGGAAATCAAACGCCTGTTTTCCGTTGTAGCCGGCCACCCTCTGGCCTTCATAGGGGTTATCCAGTATTCTGCTTAAATCCACCCCGCCGGCCCGGCCAGAGGGAAGGTCCTCCCGTCTCTTAAGAAGGTCCGTGCGGCCCACCAGCTCATCCAGGGTGCGCACGCCCAGCCTTGCCATGTATTCCCGCAGCTCCTCTGCTATGAATTCCATGAAGTTCACCACATACTCCGGTTTTCCTCTGAAGCGTTTCCTCAGTTCCGGATTCTGGGTGGCAATGCCCATGGGACAGGTGTCCAGATTGCAGACACGCATCATCACACAGCCCAGAGTCACCAGGGGCGCCGTGGCAAATCCGAATTCTTCCGCTCCCAGCATACAGGCCATGGCCACGTCCCTTCCGGTCATAAGCTTTCCGTCTGTCTCCAGTATCACCTTGTCCCGAAGCCCGTTCATAATCAGGGTCTGATGGGCCTCCGCCACTCCCAGCTCCCACGGAAGGCCTGCATTGTAAATGGAATTCCTGGGCGCTGCCCCTGTTCCTCCGTCATAGGCTGAAATCAGGATTACCTGGGCGCCCGCTTTGGCCACGCCCGCAGCCACAGTGCCCACCCCGGCCTCTGATACCAGCTTGACGGATATCCTGGCCCTGGTATTGGAATTTTTTAAATCATATATGAGCTGGGCCAGGTCCTCAATGGAATAGATGTCATGATGGGGCGGCGGCGATATAAGGCTGACGCCTGTGGTGGAATGCCTGGTCTTTGCCACCCACGGATAAACCTTGCCCCCGGGCAGCTGGCCCCCTTCCCCCGGCTTTGCACCCTGGGCCATCTTTATCTGAATCTCCTGGGCGCTTACCAGATAGCGGCTGGTGACTCCGAAGCGGCCGGAAGCCACCTGCTTGATGGCGGAACAGCGGTTGTTCCCCCCGGGTCCAGGAACCAGGCGGTCCAGGCTCTCGCCGCCCTCCCCTGTATTGGATTTACCGTGAATCCGGTTCATGGCAATGGCAAGGCATTCATGTGCCTCCTGGGAGATAGAGCCGTAGGACATGGCCCCTGTCTTAAACCTCCTTACAATGGATTCCACGCTTTCCACCTGGTCCAGGGGAATGCCTCCGTCCTCAGGGAAATTAAAATCCATCAGGGAGCGCAGGTGGTACAACTTATCCTCCCGGTCAACCTGGGCCGTATATTGTTTGAAGATGTCATAACTGCCTGTTCTGGCCGCCTCCTGGAGAAGGTGGATGGTCAGCGGATTATAAAGGTGGTCCTCCTCGCCGGAGCGTGACTTGTGGCTGCCCACGCTTTCCAGGGTCAAATCCACATCCAGACCTAGAGGGTCAAAGGCAGCGGAGTGAAGCACATCCACGTCATTGGCTATGTCCTTTAAGGTAATGCCGCCCACCCGGCTCACCGTATCCGTAAAATATTTATCCACCACATCCTTTGAGATGCCGATGGCCTCAAAAATCTGGGCTCCCTGGTAGGACTGGATGGTGGAGATGCCCATTTTAGAGGCAATCTTCACAATGCCGTGGAGCACAGCCAGGTCGTAGTCGCAGACAGCCGCGTAATAGTCCTTATCCAGCATACCGGAGGCAATCAGGGAGCGGATGGACTCATGGGCCAGATAGGGATTGACGGCACAGGCCCCGTAACCCAGCAGGGCAGCAAAATGGTGAACCTCCCTTGGCTCGCCGCTCTCCAGTATCAGGGCCACGCCGGTGCGCTTCTTGGTCCTTACCAGGTACTGCTGTAGAGCCGACACAGCCAGCAGGGATGGAATGGGCACATGGTTTTCATCAATATCCCTGTCTGAGAGAATGATGATGTTGGCGCCGTCCTTGTGGGCCCGGTCCACTTCCAGAAACAGACGGTCAATGGCCTTTTCCAGGGATGTATTCTTGTAGTAGGTAATGGGAATTACCTCCACCTTGAAACCAGGCTTTTTCATATTTTTGATTTTAAGCAAATCAGTCTCTGTCAGGATAGGGTTCTCCACTTTCAGGATTTTGCAGTTCTCCGCTGTCTCCTCCAGTATGTTGCCCTCCTCCCCCACATAGACTGTGGTGGAGGTCACGATTTCCTCCCGGATGGCATCAATGGGCGGATTGGTCACCTGGGCAAAGAGCTGCTTAAAGTAGTTGAACAGGGGCTGGTGCTTCTTTGACAGTACAGCCAGGGGACTGTCCACGCCCATGGCGGACACGGCCTCCGCACCGTTCAGGGCCATGGGGAGAATCATGGTCTTATACTGTTCATAGGTGTAGCCATATGTTTTCTGAAGCCTCAGCCGTTCCTCGTCCTTCATGGCAGGGATGCCTTTGTTGGGCACCGGAAGGTCCTTTATATTGAACAGGTTGGAATCCAGCCATTCCCCGTATGGGTTGCGGGATGCATAGCAGTGCTTAAGCTCATCGTCACCAATAAGCCTTCCCTGCTTTGTGTCCACCAGCAGCATTTTTCCGGGGCGCAGGCGGTCCTTTTTCACCACCTTTTTCTGGTCTATGTCAATGGCCCCCACCTCAGAGGCCAGTATCATATAGCCGTCCTCTGTTATGTAATACCGGGAGGGACGCAGACCGTTCCGGTCCAGCACAGCCCCCACCACGTCGCCGTCCGTAAACAGAATGGAGGCCGGTCCGTCCCACGGCTCCATCATGGTGGCGTAATAGCGGTAAAAATCCTTGATTTCACTGTCCATATACTTGTCATTTTCCCAGGGAGCAGGAATGGTGACCATGACAGCCAGGGGCAGTTCCATGCCGCTCATGACCATGAATTCCAGGGCATTGTCCAGCATGGCTGAATCTGAGCCTTCCTGGTTTATGATGGGCAGCACCTTGTGCATGTCGTATCTGAAATACTCTGATTCCATGTTCTCCTCCCGGGCCACCATCTTATCCACATTGCCGCGGATGGTATTGATTTCACCGTTATGGACAATCAAGCGGTAGGGATGGGCCCTCATCCAGCTGGGATTGGTGTTGGTGCTGAATCTGGAATGGACAATGGCAATGGCCGACTGGTAGTCTTCATCCTGAAGGTCCAAAAAAAACATTCTCAGCTCACCCACCAGAAACATCCCCTTATACACAATGGTCCTGCTGCTCAGGGATACCACATAGGTGTCCTCGTTGCTCTGTTCAAATACGCGGCGGGCAATGTAAAGCTTTCTGTCAAAATCCAGACCGGCCTTCATCCCTGCGGGTTTGCCCACAAAACCCTGGGCAATATAGGGCATCACGTCCACGGCCTTCCTGCCGAGAATCCCGGGGGCAGTGGGGACCACCCTCCATCCCAGGAAGGTCATGCCCTCCTTGCGCACAATGATTTCAAACATCTTCATGGCCTGGCTGCGAATCAGTTCATCCTGGGGGAAAAAGAACATGCCCACGCCATACTCCCTCTCCTTTCCTATCTGGAAGCCCAGGGATTCTGTTGCCTTCTTAAAAAATCCGTGGGAAATCTGAAGCATGATTCCCACGCCGTCCCCTGTCTTGCCCTCGGCATCCTTTCCTGCCCTGTGTTCCAGATTCTCAACGATATGAAGGGCCTGGTCCACTGTATGGTGGCTCCTGACGCCTTTTATATTGGCCACGGCGCCAATGCCACAGTTGTCATGCTCAAAACGCGGTTCATACAGCCCGGGCTGTTTCTGTTTGGATTCCATAAATCTTTCTTCCTTTCTTTGCATAAATGGGGGGATTTTATAAACTAATTCGGAACCAAAAAAGGCGGCACCTGTCTCTAGGTACCGCCTGCGGTCATTCTTAGTGAATTCAATTTAATTATGCTCCTGCAAAGGCAGATTACATCTCGCCTAATCCGCTCTCAATGGCCTCGGTCAGGGTCTTCATAGCCTCTTCCTCGTCCTCGCCATCACAAATCAGGTTAATCTCAGTGCCGCACTTAATTCCGGCTGCCATCACGTTCAGAACGCTCTTAGCAACAATCTTCTTCTCCCCACATTCAATTGTGATGTCGCTCTTGAACTTCATAGCTGTCTGTGAAAGAACTCCTGCTGGTCTTAAGTGTAATCCGGATGGATTTACAACCGTTAATGTTTTGCTAATCATAATACACTCTCCTTATTCACTATTTTGTACTCTCGGACACTGCCGACGCCCATGTCCCTTATGAAAGATTCTATTACATCTGACTTCTTATGTCAAGTTAATCGGACAAATCCTAAGCAACTTTTTCACAATGTACGTCATGCCTGACCACGTCTTTTTTCCGCCTCTGCCCGGGAGTAGACACAGCCGCAGTAATCCTGCCTGTACAGTCCGTACAAGGTGGAAAGCTCCACGGAGCGCTTATAACCACTGCGTTTTTTAAAGTCGGAAACAAGATATGGCACACCGTATTCCAGGGCCAGCCTGTTTCCTATTTCATTGAGCCACGCGGCATTCTTCAACGGGCTGATGGAAAGGGTGGTGGTAAAATAATCATAGCCGCCTGCCCTGGCGGTATCCGCGGCCTGGCGGAGCCGCAGCTCATAACACCGCCGGCACCGTTCTCCTCCCTCCGGGTCCTTCTCATGGCCCCTGGCAGCAGAGAAGAATTCCTCCGGTTCATAGCTGCCCGCCATGAACCTGACCGGCCTTGAAAGCTTCATTTCCTGTATCAGCCGTTCCTGCTCCTTCACCCTGGCCTCATACTCTGCCGGAGGAAATATATTGGGGTTGTAATAATACACCGTTATATCAAAATATTGGCTCAGGTATTCCAGCACATAGCTGCTGCAGGGCGCGCAGCAGCTGTGCAGCAGCAGCCTGGGAATGCGTCTCTCTCCCTGCAGCCCCTCTATAATCCGGTCCAATTCCCTCTGGAAGTTGCGCTTCTGTCCTGGCTGTGTCATTTCCTTACCGTCCTTTCCTGCGCCGGGCCATGCCCGGACGATTCCCATATTTCTGCCTGCCAAAAAGAGAGGCCGCCCGTTTACGGCCTCTCTTCATGACTCGCCCATAATTCCTTCACCATGACACCATGACAGGGACTTTCTGAAAGCCCCTGCACAGCTAGATTTACAGGAAATCCCTGATTCGTTTGCTTCTCACCGGATTGCGCAGCTTTCTGAGAGCCTTGGCTTCAATCTGACGGATGCGCTCCCTGGTTACATTGAATTCCTTGCCCACTTCCTCCAATGTACGGGGATGGCCGTCCTCCAGTCCAAACCGCAGCACAATAACCTGGCGCTCCCTCTCCTTAAGATCTCCCAAAAGAGCGTCAATGTGTTCCCGCAGCATCACGGATTCCACATTGCCTTCCGGAGTCACCACATTGTTGTCCGCCACGAAATCGCCCAGGTTGGAGTCATCCTCCTCGCCAATGGGTGTTTCAAGGGAGGCTGGCTCCCTGGCAATCTGCATGATTTCCATGACCTTATCTTCCGTCATATCAAGAGCCTCTGCCAGTTCTGTTACGGAAGGTTCATAGCCCAGCTCCAGCGTCAGCTTTCTCTGCATCTTGGACATCTTGTTGATGGTCTCTACCATATGCACTGGTACTCGGATTGTCCTCGCCTGGTCCGCCAAAGCCCTTGTAACGGACTGGCGAATCCACCATGTAGCATATGTACTTAGTTTGTAACCCTTTGTATAGTCAAACTTTTCCACGCCCTTAATCAGTCCTAAATTGCCCTCCTGTACCAGGTCCAGGAAACTCATTCCCCTGCCTGTATAGCGCTTTGCAATGCTGACTACAAGACGCAGGTTGGCCTCGATTAACCTCTCTTTTGCAAACTCATCGCCATCAGCCTTACGCTGGGCCAGTTCCAACTCTTCGTCTGCCGTAAGAAGGGGCACGGTGCCAATTTCTTTGAGATACATGCGGACCGGGTCCTCTGTTCCGATTCCCTCTAACAGGTCCACTGCATCCAGGTCGATTTCTTCCTCTTCTGCATCTTTAATGAAGCTGTCATCGTCTAAATCCAGGTCTAAATCAATGTCATCAAGCAGAACAGTGTCCTCGGTAAGCATCGCTTCGTCCAGTACCGGGACCACGTCAATGTTGCGGCCCTCCAGGTAACTGTAAATTTGGTCCATCTGTTCCGGTGACAGATTATCCCCGGTAAAAAAATCATTAATCTCCCCTGCATCCAATGTGTTGTGTTTGGTTTTTGCATGTTCGACCAGCTTTTCCAGCTTCTTTAAAAAATCGTCCTTTTCCACTGATAAACGTCCTTTCGCTTAAAGGTAAATGTGGAAACTCCCACAACTTATCATTATATACCATCGGAAACCTTATTTCAACAATTTTCGACATTATTTTTTATTCCTGTTTTTGAATCATCCCTGTTTCCGCCTTTATTCCTCTTCCGGATGATTCCGCAGCAGAATCTGTATGTTTTCCCTGATATTTCCAATGGTAACCTCTGTCCTGGAGCCGCCGTACTCACCGTCCAGCACCCAGTCCACTTCCTGTTCCGAAGTAAGGCGTATGGACGAGGTCTTAAACTTATACACGTACTCATTGGGTTCTTCCCTGAGAAACATGTAGGAGATGATATTGCTCAAATCCACCGGCGTTCTTGGCATCCGGATGAGCAGCACCTCGAAAAGACCGTCGTTAAGGGCCACGGACTGGTTCACCAGTCCCTTAAACCCGCCTACGCTGATGGTATTGGTCACCATACCAAAGGCAAAATCCTCCTCCAGCACCTGCCCGTCCCATTCCACTTTCATGTGATAGGGCTTCAGCCCTGCCAGGCTCTTTACTCCCTCCAGCATATATGCCTGGTGTCCCAGCAGATTTTTCCTGTCCTGGGATGTCACATAGGACACCTCCGTGAAAGCCCCAAAGGCCGCAATATACATGAAATTCCTGTCTTCACAGAAGGTTCCCGTGTCAATGGCAAAGGGAGTTCCCTCCACAATATCCCAGGCAGCCAGCGGCATGCGCTTGGGTATTCCCAGACTGGTGGCAAAGTCATTGGTGGAGCCGGCAGGAATATAGCCAAGGAGCGGCATTTTCTTAAGCTTCATCATTCCGGATACGGTTTCATTGAGGGTGCCGTCACCGCCGCTGCACACCACCACATCCACCTTCTTACCCAGTCGGGCCACCACTTCCATGGCATCCCTCTGCTTCTGGGTTACGTGGACACGCAGCTCATACCCGGCCTTGGTGAAAATGTCCAGTATTTCCATCAGCTGTCCCTTAATCTGTTCCTTACCGGAACGGGGATTGAATACAAACAACATTTTTTTCATCCTGCATTCCTCCCTTTCAGTGTAACCATTTTTGTCAATCTTATCCAATCAGCTTTGTATATGCATTAAATGCATTGGGCAAAGCGTAGGTGTGCTCCAGTTCTTCCCTTGAAACCATGAAACAGGATAAGGGTTCCTCTGCCTTTTTAAGAACTACCCTGTACCCGGTCATGTGCCATTCCACATGAGAAAATACATGCTTTGCCTCCGGCAGCGGCTCCACTGACTCCACCTCCATCCCTTCAATTCCCAGCACCTTGGGCACCTCTGCCGCAGATGCCTTTCCCTCTATATTGGGAAGCTCGTAAAGGGAGGCCAGCAGCCCCCTGGGAGGGCGCTTGCGTATAGCCACCTTGTCCTGGTATTCTATGATAAAAACGGTCCGTTCCTCTATCTTCCTCGCCTTATTGGGAGATTTATACGGAATTTCCTTCCACCAGCCATTCTTTCCGGTAAGGCAGACCGAAGCCAGGGGGCACTGGCCGCATCTGGGCTCACCTCCCGGTATGCACACCAGGGCTCCTATTTCAATGAGCCCCTGATTGTAATGGCTGGCCTCATTCTTCGGCATCACATCCTTAAGCTCTGCCTCAATGCCGGCCTTCACAGAAGCTTTCTTTATATCCTCCCTGTCCCCAAGAACCCTGGAAATAACACGGAGCACATTGCCGTCCACGGCCGGCAGCGCAGCTCCATAGGCAATGGAGGCAATGGCTCCTGCTGTGTAGCTTCCGATTCCCGGCAGACGAATCAGTTCATCAAAGGATGCAGGAAGGCAGCCGCCGTATTCTGACATAATCATCCGGGCCGCTGCCTTTAAATTTCTGGCCCGGTTGTAATATCCCAGGCCCTCCCACATCTTCATGAGATAATCGTCCTCTGCCTGCGCCAGATGGGCCACAGTGGGGAACGCTTCCATAAAACGCTCAAAATAGGGTTTGACCGCCTCCACCCTGGTCTGCTGCAGCATGATTTCTGAAATCCACACCCGGTATGGCTTTGGGTCGTCCCTCCATGGAAGGGAACGGGCCCTGGAGGAATACCAGGCCAGCAGAGGACGTTCCATGGCGCAAAGCCGTTCCCTCCGGTCCAGGGGCACCTCCTCCCGCTCCAGTACCTGAAGGCGGTCATACAAATGTCCTGTATCATACATATCCATATATACCTCTTACCGATACCTCTCCTGAAATGACGGCTGATACGTTTCCGTCCTCCTGTCTGACCAGAAGGCTGCCTTCATCATCAATTCCCAGGGCCCTGCCTTTATACTGTCCCCTGGGGTCCAGCACCAGGACTTCCCGGTCCTTATTCACAAGGGCCTTATTATAGTCATCCTTAAGCCCTGACATATTGCTTGTCTTCATAAAGATATCATAATAATATTCAAAACTGTCTGCCACCGCCGCAATGACGGGACTTCGCTTGATATTCCTGCCCGCCTCCAGCTTAAGGGAGGTGGCCTTGTCCCTGATTTCCTCCGGAAAATCGTCTATATTCACATTGATTCCGATTCCGGGAATCACATAGCGGATGCATTCCACTTCCGTGCTCATCTCCGTGAGGATTCCGCATATTTTTTTTCCATTGAGCACTGCATCGTTGGGCCACTTAATCATGGCCTCCAGCCCCGTGCTCTCCTTCACTCCCTTTACCACTGCCAGCCCCGCAATAAGGGTCAGCATGGAGGCGCTCATGGGGGCCATGGACGGCCTGAGCACCATGCTCATCCAGATGCCTGTGCCTGCCGGGGAAACCCAGCTTCTGCCTCTCCGGCCCTTTCCGGCTGTCTGGCGGTCAGCCACCACCAGCGTGCCGTGGGGCGCCCCCTCTTCTGCCAGTTTTCTGGCCCTTATGTTGGTGGAATCCGTTTCATCAAAATATTCCAGCCTGGTCCCAATCCATTGCGTGTGAAGCATGGATGCAAGCTCAGCCTGGGTAATGACGTCAGCACCTTCCACAAGACGGTACCCCCTGTTCCGGACCGCCTCTATGATATATCCCTCTTCCTTCAGTTCACCTACAGCCTTCCAGACAGCAGTGCGGGAAACTCCCAGCATCCCGCACAGCTGCTGTCCGGACAGGTAATCCCCGGTGCTTTTAAGCATCCGCAAAATTTCTGCCTTCATATACCGCTCCTCTATGCCCAGATACTGATGGCGCTTAAGATGCCAAGGACCATAAGTCCTGCCGCCAAAGCCAGCTGCAGGATACTGGCGCCAAACTTCTTCTTGTCCCTTCCCCTGGTCTTAAGCTCAAATATTCCGTTTACCGCGTTTAACAAGGCTGCCAGTAAAAACACCAGAGGGAAAAGCATATGATTTCCCTCCGGATTGATAAATGACAGCACAGCCAGGATTACAATGGCAATCCCAAGTATGAGGTGTACCATGTCCAGGAATACCCCGGAATGGCGCTCACTCCGTCCTCTCTGTCCCTGCATATATTATGATTCTCCTAACGTTGCAAGCATGACTGCTTTGATGGTATGCATCCGGTTCTCAGCCTCGTCGAACACAACTGACTGACCGGACTCGAATACTTCGTCTGTTACTTCCAGCTCGGATACATGGAAACGTTCTCCCATCTCCCTGCCAATCCTGGTCTTAAGGTCATGGAAAGAGGGCAGGCAGTGCAGGAAAATGGCCTTGGGGCCAGCCTGGTCCATGACAGCCTTTGTCACCTTATATGGGGTCAGGTCCTTAATTCTCTCCTCCCATACCTCATCAGGCTCACCCATGGATACCCACACATCCGTATCAATGATATCCGCTCCCCTGACAGCTTCCTCCACATCCTCAGTGAGGGTGACAGAACCGCCGCTGGCCGCCGCATAGGCCTGGCATTCCTCGACCAGCGTTGCATCCGGGAAATACTTAGCCGGAGCGCAGGCCACAAAATGCATGCCCATCTTTGTGCAGGCAATCATCAGGGAGTTACCCATATTATAGCGCGCATCTCCCATATACACAAGCTTTAAGCCCTTTAAACATCCCAAATGCTCGCGGATAGTCAGAAGGTCTGCCAGCATCTGGGTGGGATGGTCCTCATTGGTCAGTCCGTTCCACACAGGTACACCGGCATACTTTGCCAGCTCCTCCACGATTTCCTGTCCAAAACCGCGGTACTCAATACCCTCGTACATTCTTCCCAAAACCCTTGCCGTATCCGCAATGCTTTCCTTCTTTCCAATCTGTGACCCTGACGGGTCCAGATAGGTGGTGCCCATGCCCAAATCGTGGGCAGCCACCTCAAAGGCGCACCGCGTCCTGGTACTGGTCTTTTCAAAAATAAGGGCCACATTCTTTCCGCGCAGGGAATCCACCAGCACTCCTTTTTTCTTCTTATCCTTCAGGTCCGCCGCCAAATCCAGCAGGTATGTAATCTCCTCCGGTGTATAATCTTTCAGCGTCAAAAAATGTCTTCCTTTTAAATTCATAGCATCCTCCCTATTCCACCACCCATGTCCTGCCATGTCTGCGGCTTGATTTTTTTGCAATAAATAACCATGCATTCATATTTCATAACGCATAGTTATTTATATTTATGCATCTTTATGCATAATATACTACACCTGAGTGCCGCTGTCAAGTACCGGTATCATGGCTTTTAATGCCGCGGTACCCGCTTTTTTGTGTATCAGGCGCAGCAGCTCCTCCACTGTATAAATTTTAAAACGGCTGATACGGTACTGTTTTGCCAAATCCTCCAGTATAGACAGGTACAAATCCTTGTAGTCCCACCCCTCCTTCAGCTTCAGTTCCTTTGCCAGCCGCGGGAATATCTGCTCTGTGAAAATGCGGTACCCGGGGTATGCGGGAATGGATTCCCGGGACAAAACAGCCTGGTCCAAAGGCGCCTGGGTTAAGGGGGCCTGCATGGGTATTTCCCGCCCGTTTTTCGTCTCCCCTTCATCTTTCCTCTCCTGCTCCATATAAGAAAGAAGGGTCTGCATCTCCGACATCATCTTATCAAAATAATATGGCTCGCCTTCCGGCGCGTCAATATAATAGACACGTCCTGCCAGTCCGTAGAGCATGCGTTTGCCGTCAAAATATCCCAGCAGCATGTTTCTTCTGGCCCTGCGTCTGTCAAACTCCAGAAGGCCTCCCAAATCCCTCCTGGGCGCCACATGGTACAGGGTTACTCCCTCCGGCACTTCCAGTTTCTTTTCCGTATCCACCCCATAGCCATATATCCTCAGGACAATCACGTCCTTATATCCTCTGTCCAGAAGTACATCCACCGGCACATTATTGATTCCTCCGCCATCCATATAATACTTACCGCCCAGCCGTTCCTGGCGGAAGCCAATCAGATAGGCGCTGGCCATGAGCAGGTCAGCCATCCCGCCTTCCGGAGCCTCCTTTACATTGGCAATAAGGGGATGCCGGTCGGAAATGGAGTATGTTACCACATAGAGTTCCCTGTCTGAATTTCGTATCTTTTCCTCATCCACCACATCATCAATCAAAGCCCTGAGCGGAGCGATATCAAATCCGCCGTCTCTCAGAACACGTATGGCTCCGGTTATTAATTCTCCCACATTAAGGGATGCAAGGCTGGAAATATTCTTAAGGCTGAATTTTCTCAGACGGTCCATAAGTTCATCATCCACATCCATAACCCTGGAATAGCTGATATTCTCCCATATGCGCTCTGCCTTTTCAAAGTCATCCATACAAATGAGGGCGCCGTTCAGGGCGCCGACGGAAGTACCCGCCGCGCCTTTTATCCTGATGCCTGCTTCCCGGAGCGCGCGCCAGGCGCCTATCTGATAGGCGCCTTTGGCCCCGCCCCCCTCCAGGACAATTCCATATTCCTTACTCAAATCCAGCTGAAGCTTAATGATGTCCACCTGCCCTTTCCCGTCTGCCCAGTATAAATGCCAGGGGACGTATCAGAATAAGCGTGAGGAATGATACCGCCACAAACACTGCCAGCTGCGCCTCCATGGGCAGCCCTGCCAGAGCTGCCGCAAATCCGCCTATGGCTCCGGCTGCAAACCACAGGGAAGTCAGGCAGCCAAAAGCCAGTTCCAAACCCAGAAAGACTAAAAATGATACAAGCCATCCAACTGATAACATAATCCCTTTCTCCTTTCTGTGGACAGGACGGGCCAGCAGTTACCGCCGGCGGTTTCTCCTCTGCCTGGCAGTCTCAAACATAAGAACAGATGCTGCAATGGCCGCGTTCAGGGACTCCACCTTACCCTCCATGGGTATCTTCACCAGGCAGTCTGCCAGCGAGGTGGTTTCCTCCGTGAGACCGTTGGCCTCATTTCCAATTAAAAAGCCCACATTGTCAGTATAATCTTCCTGGTCATAATTATTCATACCTTTCAGATGAGCCGCAAAAAGGCGTACCCCCCTGTTTTTCATCATTCTGCAGGCTTCCTGCAGGTCATCCACATACACAAACGGCATTCTGAATATAGACCCCATCGTGGAGCGGATGACCTTTGGATTATACAAATCCGCAGTATCATGATTCATGACAATCCCGGTGATTCCCGCGCCCTCTCCGGCACGGATAACGGTTCCCAGATTTCCCGGGTCCTGTATGGTTTCCAGGACCATGATGGCAAGAGGTCTGCCGTCTGCGGGCTTTAAAATGTCCTCCATGGTATAACGCTTCTGTCTCACCACGGCCAGCACTCCCTGGGGAGTCTGTGTATCCGCCATCACATTCATGACCACATCACTGACTGTCTCCGGACGGAACTTTTCCATCCATTTCCTGTTGTTTCCGTCTCCTGCGAAGCTCTCTGTAACATACAGGGCATCCACATCCTCCGGTTTCAGTTCCCGGCACATCCTGAGACCTTCCACCACATACATATTCTCTTCCCGCCGGGCCTTTGCTTTGCTTCTCAGGCTCACAACACGCTTGACCTGCTTGTTCGATGTACTGTTAATCATCTGTATCCATTCTCCTGACCCTGCTTATTTAATGCCTTCCAGCTCCTCCAGCCACAGCCTGCCTGATGCATCACTGGGCATTCTTAAATCTCCCCTGGGAGAAACCGCCACCGAACCCACCTTCGGTCCGTCCGGAAGGCAGGAACGCTTAAACTGCTGGCTGAAGAAACGTCTGTAAAACACCTTCAGCCACTTAAGTATGGTTTCCCTGTCATACCGGGACTTAAATGCCTGGAGGGCCAGACGGAAAATCTTGGACGGGGCATATCCATACCGGAGTATATAGTAGAGATAAAAATCATGAAGCTCATAGGGCCCCACTAAATCCTCTGTTTTCTGGGAAATCCTGCCATCCTCCGGAGGCAGCAGTTCCGGGCTGACAGGTGTATCCAGCACGTCAAGGAGTACATCGGCCAGTTCCTTTTCATTGCAGGTATCCGCATAGTAGCGGACCAGATGACGGACCAGTGTCTTGGGAACCGACCCATTGACTCCATACATGGACATATGGTCTCCATTGTAGGTAGCCCATCCCAAAGCCAGCTCAGACATGTCGCCGGTCCCGATTACCATGCCTCCCGCCTCATTGGCAATATCCATGAGGACCTGGGTTCTTTCCCTGGCCTGGCTGTTCTCATAGGTCACATCATGCTTGTCCGTATCATGGCCGATATCCTCAAAATGACGGGTCACAGCCTCCCTGATTGGAATCTCCCGAAGCTCTGCACCCACCTTTTTCGCCAGGGTGCAGGCATTGTTGTAAGTCCTGTCCGTGGTCCCGAAACAGGGCATGGTTATACAATGTATGCCGGACCGGGGTATCTTAAGACTGTCAAACGCCCTCACGGTCACCAGCAGGGCCAGCGTGGAATCAAGTCCTCCGGACAGCCCAATCACCGCATCATGGCATCCCGTGTGTTCCAGACGCTTCTTAAGTCCCATGGCCTGAATGGAAAGAATCTCCTCACAGCGCCTGCTGCGCTGCCTCTCATCCCTGGGTACAAAGGGGGCCGGGTCCACAAACCGGAGCACATCCCCGCCTGCCTGGAAAGCCCCATAAGCCAGGACATCCTGACTCTCTGCGCAGTCCTCCAAATCCGCATCAAAGCTGAATTCCACAGTCAGATACCCGCCTTCCTCCCTGGCCGCCGCAGGGTCCGGGAAGGTACTCATGCGCCTGCGCTCACTGTCCAGCCGTTCCAAATCCATATCAGCACAAATGCTCTCGTTGATAAACCGTCTGGACTCCACCAGGCAGGTTCCGTTTTCAGCAATGATATTCTGGCCTCCAAACACCAAATCCTGGGTGGATTCCCCCTCCCCTGCATTGGCATAGATATATCCGCACACCAGCCTGGCTGACTGGCTGCAAATCAGCTCATGGCGGTACATGTCCTTACCTGTTGTCTCATCGCTGGCAGAACAGTTCACTACCACCGTTGCCCCGGCCAGGGCATGTCTGATGCTGGGCGGGCACGGCACCCACACATCCTCGCATATTTCAGCCGCAACCGTAAGCCCCTGCATGGTCTTACACTTAAACAGGAGATTCGTGCCCATGGGGACCCTGGCCCCATTCCAGTCAATCATGACTGCGCGTTCATTGCCCGGGCAAAAATTCCTGGCCTCATAAAACTCCGAATAATTAGGCAGGTTTCTCTTGGGCACCACGCCCAGAAGCCTCCCTTTATGGACAGCCGCAGCCGCATTGTAAAGCTTCCCATCCCGCTCCCAGGGAAGTCCCAGAAACACCAGGATATCCTTACCGTCCGTAAACCGGACAATGCGGTCCAGCTCCTCCCTTGCCTTCCTGAGCAGCGGCCTCTGTCCAAACAGGTCAGCACATGTATAAGCCGTAAGGCAAAGCTCCGGAAACACCATAAGCTTCACACCCCTGCTGTGTCCCTGACCAATCAAATCCATAATCTGCTGTGCATTATATTGCGGGTCAGCCACCCTGACCTTCGGCGTGGCAGCTGCAACCCGTAAAAATCCATCTTTCATGTCTGGCCTCCATCGAAAATAATTGTTTTGATTTAATATACCACAGATTGGAAGAAAAATATAGGGAGGAATTGGGCAGGGATTGAGGACGGGCAAACGGGCTGACACTCCCTCGCCTTCCCAAAACTCCCCATTTACATCCCCCTGATTCTATTATACAATCAATAAAACAAATAAAATGCAGGAGTTGTTTCTATATGATAAATGAATTTTCCAGAACTGAAATGCTCATAGGCGAGGACGGAATAAAGATTCTTAAGGAATCCACTGTGGCTGTTTTCGGGGTGGGCGGGGTTGGGTCCCATGCCGTGGAGGCACTGGCCAGATGCGGGGTGGGACGTCTGGTGCTTGTGGACAACGATACTGTCTCCCTTACAAATATTAACAGGCAGAGCATTGCGCTCCACAGTACCATGGGACAGTTTAAGACCCGGGTCATGAAGGATAAGATTGCAGATATCTGTCCTGATACCCAGGTCATTACCTTTGAGGAATTCGTCCTTCCTGATAATATGGACAACCTTTTTGAACAAATAAAACACCGGATGGGTCCAGCCGGCTCTGTTGATTATATCCTGGATGCCATTGATACGGTGACAGCCAAACTGGCTCTGGCGGATTTTGCGGCCTCACACGGCATCCGAATGATTGCTTCCATGGGGACCGGCAACAAGCTGCATCCAGAACTGTTCCGGATATCCGATATCTTCCAGACCTCTGTGTGTCCTCTCTGCAAGGTAATGCGAAAGGAACTTAAGGCCAGGAATATTTCCTCTCTGAAAGTCTGCTGGTCGCCGGAACAGCCTCTTACGCCGGGCCGGACAGCTGAGGATACCGGGTGCCGCCGCGCCACTCCGGGAAGCATTTCCTTTGTGCCGCCTGTGGCAGGCCTGATAATAGCCGGAGAAATCATAAGGGATATCTGCGCCCTTTCATAGCCTCAGATATCCCTGTGTCCGATTTATGATTGCTTCATTCCCTACTCCATGGGAGCCCGGTAAAACCTGCCCACAAACTGCTGTGTCCTCAGCACATTGATAATGATATGCTCATCCGCTTCCTGCATGATGTGGATGGCATTGTTTACCTCATAAGCGGATATAACCGTGTTTAACAGGTACATTTTCTTTTTGCTGTACCCTCCCATGGCTTCCACACAGGACATTCCATGACGGAAATGGCTGATATAGGCATCCACCACCTCCCGGCCCTTTATGGTGGTGGCCTGGAGGGTGACCAGCTCGTAGCGGTGGTGGAAGGCGGAAATCATGCGGGTTGAGATAAACTGGAAGATAATAGAGTATCCTGCGTGCTTCCAGCCAAAAATAGCTCCGTAAAAACAGTACATCACTGCATTTCCGAAAAACACATAGGACCAGATGGAATGCCCTGTGCGGTTGGATACAAACAAGGCGATAAAGTCAGTGCCTCCGGTGGATGCATTCCCCCTGAGTGCAATGACGATTGCGCTTCCAAAAATAACGCCTCCAAATATAACATTCAGCACCTCATCCGTGAAAATAGGGCTGAAATCAAATATCTGCAGGAAAATACTGCTCAGGAATACCTGGACCAGGGAAAAAACGGTAAAACGGATGCTGATTCCCTTACAGCAGAGAAACGCCACCGGAATATTCAGCAAAAGCATGGTGACCTGCATGGGAATATTAAGTCCCTTCAATTCTCCCAGCCGTTCCACAAGCATGGCCATGCCTGTGAATCCGCCGGATATAATACCGGCGGGACGCACAAAAACCTGCAGTGCATAGGACTGAATAAGGGCGGACACAAGCACTGCAGCCACCGTGATGCCAATCCTTACCCGTCTGTCTTTCTTCCATTGATTGATAAAATCAGAGATTCTCAGAATCTGTCCCATAGGGTACTTCGCTCCTGTTTCATATAGTCATCATATCACATAATTATCCTTCATGCTTTTCTGCCATTGAACCAAATCCTCCAATGTATATTTATCCACTACCCCGCTGATGGCCTCATCCAGTTCACGCCACAGCCGAAGGGTCACACAGTCCATCTGTCTGGTACAGGGATTCTCATCGCCGCTTAAACAGTCCACCGGAGCCAGACTGCCTTCCGTGATTCTCAGAATAGAACCCACTGTATAGTCCGAGGACGGCCTGGCCAGGTAATATCCTCCCTGGTTTCCCCTGATGCTGCGCACATAACCCGCCCTGGATAAGATGGAAATAATCTGCTCCAGGTATTTACCGGAGATACCCTGGCGGTTGGCAATATCCTTTATTTTAACAGGCTCGCCGTCTCCGTGAATGGCTAAATCCACCATGGTGCGGAGGGCATAACGGCCTTTTGTCGATACAAGCATGTATGTTCACGTCCTTTATCTTAAATTTTATCCTGTCATGAGTATATCATACTATTCCTGTAGGAAATATGTCAATAGTAAGTTATTGTCCCTGCCAGGTCTGCCTGAAAGCTTTATGAATAGAGTGCACCATTTTCGGGAAAATAATATGGAAACCGAGAAAAATTGCAGGGCTGATTCCATGCGGCCAGCCTGCTGACCACTGAGAACGGAGGATTTTCATGAAGAATGAACCGGTATTCCTGACAGACAAAAACCATAACATTGTGTTGGAGGCCCTTTCACCGGCGCCCAATGCAGCTCTCCCTGATTCCTGCAAACCCTTTGAAATCCTGGAGCCTACAACCTCTGAGGGTGCGGCGGAAAAGCATCTTCCGGTAGTGGAACAGGAAGGACTCCACGTAACGGTCAAGGTAGGAAACATTTTCCATCCCATGGGGCAGGAGCACAGCATTGGATGGGTATGCCTTGTGACAAAAGCCGGCTGCATCATGCGTGTTCCCTTAACCCCTGATTGCGAGCCAGTGGCATGCTTCACCCTGGAAGATGGCGACAGGCCCGCCGCAGCCTATGCTTACTGCAATCTTCACGGACTGTGGAAAACATCGCTCTGATATTCCCGTCTGATACATCCGGGTGTGATGCTCCCCGGTGTGATGCTCCCAACCTGTTCCTGAACTGCTAGCGGGCTGTACCGGGACGAAGAGACTGATAACCTCTGCATCTTCAGAGGCGGATTGCCGGACACATCACGACAAAAATTCTGACAAAAAAATGAGAGCCGCCCTTCCCCCACAGAAGGCAGCTCTCAGTCACGTTCAAAAACCGTCACACTATTAGTTTATCTGGCATCCCCATACCAAACAAAAACCTGTAAGGCACTCCTTTGTGCTTCTTACATGGACACTATACCACTGCTCCCATGATTTGTCAATCATCTTTGTGCATATTAGTGAATTCCCTTACCCTGTAAACAAGTTTTTATATAAAATTCTTCCACCTGTGCGCGGTTCAAAGACAAATGTCCCCTGTATATTTATCTTTCATCGGTACATACTAACTTAAGCCAGAATTTTTATCTGAAGTCACACAGAAAGGAAGAAACCATGGAATTTTCCCAAAATTTAAAGGACAATATTACTTACCTTCACAAAAAGCTGAATGTACAGACGAATTTTGACGTGGTATACCGCGTTGTCCATATCGGCGGCCGGGAAGCATGCCTTTATTTCATAGATGGTTTTACAAAGGACGATTCCCTGTTGAAAATACTGCAGGTGTTTTCCACCATCAAACCTGAGGATATGCCTGAGGACGCCCACGGCTTCTCCAAACAGTATGTTCCTTACGGAGAGATTGGACTGCTTGCCAATGACCAGGATATGACGGTCCAGCTGTTATCCGGCGTATCCTGTCTCTTTATTGACGGCTACGATAAATGTATTACCATTGACTGCCGTACCTATCCTTCCCGCGGTGTCAGTGAGCCGGAAAAAGATAAGGTTATGCGGGGCTCCAGGGATGGTTTTGTTGAAACCCTGATTTTTAATACAGCCCTGATTCGCCGCAGAATCCGGGACCCCAGACTCACCATGGAAATCACGTCCGCCGGCGAGAGCTCCCACACCGATATTGCCATCTGTTATATGGAGAACCGGGTGGATAAACAGCTCCTGGATAAAATCAAAAAACGGATTCAGAATCTAAAGGTAGATGCATTGACCATGAATCAGGAAAGCCTGGCGGAATGCCTCTTTCCCTATAAATGGTTCAACCCTTTTCCCAAATTCAAGTTTTCAGAACGTCCGGACACAGCGGCTGCTTCTATTTTAGAAGGAAACATCATTATCCTGGTGGATAACTCTCCGTCTGCCATGATACTTCCTTCCTCTGTTTTTGATATCATCGAAGAGGCAGATGATTACTACTTTCCTCCCATTACAGGCACCTACCTGCGTCTGTCCAGGATGACCATATCCCTGCTGTCCCTGCTCCTGACCCCCACATGGCTTCTGTTCATGCAGAATACGGAGCTTATACCGGACTGGCTGGCTTTTATCCGGCTGTCAGACCCGCTTAACGTACCTTTAATCTGGCAGCTTCTCATACTGGAATTTGCCATTGACGGCCTGCGGCTGGCTGCTGTCAATACCCCCAATATGCTGACCACTCCCCTCAGTGTTATAGCCGGTATTGTTCTGGGAGAATACGCAGTAAAATCCGGATGGTTCAACAGTGAAACCATGCTGTACATGGCATTTGTAACCATCGCCAATTACTCCCAGGCCAGCTTTGAATTGGGTTACGCCATGAAATTCATGCGTATCATTATTTTGATACTGACAGCCATCCTGAATATTTGGGGATTTGTCATCGGAGTCATTCTGTCTGCCTGCGCTATCATATTCAACCGGACAATTGCCGGCAAGAGTTATATTTATCCGCTGATTCCCTTCAGCCTGTCGGAATTAAAGAAGCGTTTTCTCAGAGGACGGCTGCCCCATACAGAGAAGTAGTTGTATTTTTTTCCTGCGGGAAACATGGTGAAGAAACAGAGAACCGGCTTTTGGCCGGTTCTGTTTCCTAACTCATATTAGAATACATATCAAAATAGGCTGCTGCATCTTCTTTCGACAATGAAAAACGTTTCTCCAGCTTGTTTAAAATGATTTCCTTGTCTTTTCCCTCTTCCAGGTTATCTTCTATCATGGCTTTGATGCCCTGTGACAGTCCCTGCTCTAATCCCTGCTCTAATCCCTGCAATAATCCCTGCTCCAGTCCTTGGGACATCCCATTCTGAACCGCCTCCTGCGCCAGTTTCTTATAATAGCTGCGCATCGTAGCCTCATCGCTGGCTGCTTTCAGGCGCTGCAGGTACAGATAACGCAGTTCTTTGTCAGCATTCAGGCGTTCCAGTTCCTCTACTGCTTCCTTCATATAACGGTTTCTCTTTGCCATGTCTTTAAGCACCTCCCAGTCACGGGCGGATATAAGCTTTGCCCAGTGGTATACCTCTGTTTGCTTTTCTTCTTCACTGCAGGAATCTAATTTATTTAAGTATAGCACACGCAGACTGATTTTGTCACTATAGACTCTCCCTGTTCTGTCATCCCTGAGCCGTATAACTGAATAAAAATGTGTTGTGCTGCTCAGCGGAAATCCCAGAATGCTTATATGTACGCACTCCTCAAGGGCATCATAATTCTGGCCTTTTAAAAAATCTTCCGCATACATACGGCTGAGGTAGAACAGGCTTCGCTCCTCCCAATATGGATGGGACAGAACCTGAATTTCTATATTGATTTTTTTGGAATGATTCAGATGTACCTTGACATCCAGTATCCCTTCCCGGTCTTGTGCATATTCCCCGTGCAGAAATGTGTCAGGAAATTCCAAACTTATTATTTCCTTTTCAGGAATATCCAGCAGGCTGCTCAAAAGCCCTGTCAGCGCAATTTTATTGCGGAAGGTCTTCTTAAAAGCAAAATCATTGGTCAGACAGATATCCAGGGGCCTGCCGCTGTCCGCCAGCTGCTTTAGCTGCAAATCCACTTTCTTTTTACCTTCCTTAAAAAACCGTATGATGCGCCCTCTGCGCCATTTTACCATAGGCATAACCCTCCCTGACCTTTTATTTTATGAGACACCATTGGAATTCCCGGCAGATACGCCAGTCCCGGGCAGAAAATAACGGATTTCCCGCCGGGCAAGACTCTTATATAGATTGCTTGGAAACAATCTGATTGGTTCAGTATACCATATAACGGACCTGTTTTCAATAATCCCCGGCCTTTTGACACCTCTTCTCTTGCCACCTCAGCATATAAAAAACAGCGCCGGCCTCCCTCCATTCTCAAGAAGGGGAATAACCGGCGCTGCCAATCTCTATTTTAATTCATAAGGTTTTAAATACAGATATTAAATCTTATCCGCATTCCTGAACAGGGTATGGCCGTTTGCGTTCTTCACCAGACCTGATACATCCGGCTTTGCCAGGACAACGGCGTTCAGATAATACAGAGGTATAATAGGCATCTCATCCATCAGAATGGCCTCTGCCTCCTTAAATATCTCCATACGCCTGCTGTTATCTGCCAGGTTGCGGCATTCCTCTATCATGCTGTCATATTTCATGGCATTGTCCCCGCTCCAGCGGTTCTGGTTGTAGGCCCGGGCCTGGGTAAAGCAGTTCAGGTTTGTGTCCGGGTCCAGGTAGTCACCGGTCCATCCGTCAAAGCATACATCAAAGTTTCCGGCCTTCTGCTCATCCCAGTAGACCTTTGACTCAAAGGTAACAATATCTGCCTGTACGCCAAGATTATCCTTCCACATGGACTGGATTACCTGGGCAATGTCCTTGTTCTCTTTTGTGTTGGTGACAATAAAGGTCAGGGTTGGGAATCCCTCTCCGTTGGGATATCCTGCATCTGCCATGAGCTGCTTTGCAGCCTCCACATCCTCTTTGATTAAATCACCAGATACGGTGCGGAAGTCATCAGCGGAACCTTCATAGGGTATCCCATAAGGTACAAATCCGTAGGCTGGTTCCGGTTTGGACGGAACAATGGACTCGCAGATTGTCCTGCGGTCGATTGCCATGGCCAGGGCCCTTCTCACATCCGGATTGGACAGATACTCCCTGGAACAGTTAAAATCATAATATCTTGTTCCAATCTTGTCATATCCTTTCAGTTCTTCCGTGTTCCCATACTGGTCAATGGCCTGGGAGGTCACCAGGTTATCGCCCATGGCATCAATCTCACCTGCATTGTATGCGGATAAGGCTGACTCGGGAGACTGGATGATAACGATTTCCACCCCGTCCAGTTTAACGGAATCGGCAGCATAGTAATTAGGGTTTTTCTTCAGCACATAGCTGCTCTGGGGATTTATCTTTTCCAGGGTAAATGCACCGTTGCACACATAGGTATCCGCGGACTTGGTCCAGGGCTCCTTTCCCTCCACCACATCCTGCTTTACCGGGAAAAAGTTGCTGGACGCGGTCAGATAGAGAAAATACGGCGTGGGTGCCTTCAGGGTCACTTCCAGGGTTTTATCGTCCAGGGCCTTCACCCCAACATCCTGGGCAGAGCCTCCCTGGGTGTTATATTCTTCTCCGCCCTTCAGATAGTGCAGTTCCCATGCTGCGGGGGAAGCCGTATCCGGATTCAGGACGCGTTTCCAGGAATATTCAAAATCCCCTGCCGTCAAATCGCTTCCATCCGACCATTTAAGACCGTCCTTCAATGTAAAGGTATAGGTCAGTCCGTCACCGCTTACCTTGTATGTGTCGCACATGGCATTGCTCAGGCTTCCGTCTGCCTCCAGCTGGAACAGGCCGCAGAACATATTCTGCAGAAAGGTGGATGACGTACTGTAGTTATTCATGGTGGGGTCCAGGGTTTCCGGTTCTTCCATCACTGCATAGGTAAGGATTTTCCCTCCCTTGTCTGAATCAGACCCGGCATCCGCCGAGGCTTCCGTACCGGCATCTGTTCCCGCCGGACTGTTTTGTGTTCCGCCGCAGCCGTACAGGGCGGCGGCCAGGGCCGCACACAGCAACAGGCTTAATTTTTTCTTCATAAATTTCCTCCTTTTTCCAGGATTCCCGTTAAGCAGAATCCAATACAGGAAATTATACCTGTATCCCATACGGAAAGTCAATACATGAGAAACAGTTTGGCGGCCTTCTTCTCCCGGCATCTCTTCCCCTGTCCGCAGTACCAGTCCTCCCGTATACAGCCGGCAGTACATACCGGCATTGGACTGCCGGGATATCAGGGCGCACAAATATAACAGGACCGGCAGCACACCGGACTGCGCCGGGGATTTCCCCGACTTTCTTAAAAACCGCATTTACAACCTGGATTTTCCTGCTATAATTGGTAGGGGTGTCTTATCCCAATTCACATTCTGAGAGGTTATCATGAAGCACAATTCACATCAATTTCATTGCGGACTGAAAGATGGGGTTCCCATCGGGCTGGGATATCTGGCCGTGTCCTTTACATTCGGAATCATGGCAAGGGGGGCCGGGCTTACCACCCTCCAGTCCGTTATTATGTCCTTTACAAACCTGACAAGCGCAGGACAGTTTGCAGCCCTGGGAATCATACAGGCCGGGGCTCCCTTCATGGAAATGGCAGCGGCCCAGCTCATCATCAATCTGCGCTACTGCCTTATGTCCTGCTCCCTGTCCCAGAAGCTGGACCCGGATGCGCCCTTCTTCCACCGTTTCTTTATGTCCTATGGGGTTACGGACGAGATATTCGGCGTATCCGTATGCCGCCCGGGCTGGCTGAGTCCCTTTTACAGCTATGGGCTTATCTGCGTTGCCGTGCCCGGCTGGACCCTTGGCACACTGCTGGGAGCTGTTTCCGGCGAGCTGCTTCCGGCACGGCTCTTAAACGCCCTGAACGTGGCACTGTATGGAATGTTCCTGGCCGTGGTGATTCCTCCTGCCAAGACAAGCAGGATTCTCACCGGCGTCATCCTTGCCTCCATGGGCTTAAGTCTTGTGTTTGCCCATGCACCCATTCTGTCCGGCCTGTCCTCGGGTTTTAAAATCATCCTGCTGACCATCCTGATTGCCGGTGCGGCAGCCATCCTGTTCCCTGTAAAGGAGGATAATGAACATGAATCCTAAAGTATACCTGTACATCCTTGTAATGGCAGGCGTGACCTACCTGATTCGTCTCCTTCCGCTGACCCTGATTAAGAAGGAAATCAAGAACGCATATATAAAGTCCTTTCTTTATTACGTACCCTATGTCACCCTGTCCGTCATGACCTTTCCTGCCATACTCCACGCCACTGCATCTGTGTGGTCCGGCGCAGCAGCGCTGGCAGTGGCTGTCCTTTTGGCCTGGAAGGGAAAGAGCCTGTTTAAGGTATCCCTGGCCGCATGCGCCATGGTGTTTCTGCTGGAGTTCGTCCTCCTGCCATGACCATTGCCTACAGCGACAATCCGCCTCTTGCCCTGGCCCGTCTGTCCATTACGGACTGGATGACCGGAACCATAAATATTGCCACGATTCCCCCTGCATAACCGTTATTATACAGGTTCATGCCTCCATACACGATTCCCACGTTAAGGGCCACGGAGGAATGCAGATAACCTGCCACGATTCCGGCCACCACGCCGAATTCCCCTGCCACCGGCGCAAGGGTGGTGGAGAACAAAAGGGCCAGCATGGGGGACGGCTGATAAATATTCCAGGTTTTGGTGAAGCTGGCCAGATATACTCCCATCATCACCGGTGCAATATTGCGAAGATGTTTTCCCGTGGCACCAAAACCGACAATGGTAAAAATGCCGCATATGGTAGGTCCGTTCAGCTGGCCTCCCACTGCCAGCACGAAATAGGTGGCGAACAGCCCGTTGACCCCCATATTGAACACAGTGCTGGCTCCGCCCTCATCTCTCAGATAATCGGTTCCGCCGATGCCGTAGGATTTGATAATTCTCTTGTAGGATTCCCATATGCCCTTTCCCCTCACCGCAACCCCGCATACAATCATGCCTCCAAACAGCACGGACAGCACGATTCCAAATACCTCATTGTTCCCTGTGGACCAGATAAGCCTGGATTCTATCTCCACCCCAAAGGATTTAAGCACCGACACGATGACCGTGGCTATGATGCCGGAGGCAAATCCCACATTGTACAGGGAGTATCCTTTGTGGGCAAAATGCACATGGGTGGAAAGGGGCGGAAGCACAAAGCCTATAATCAGCCCCACGGCCAGGGCAACGGCCATCCGCATCACCACCGGCAGGTTGCCCACCTGCATCATCTGGGTAATGATTGGCGACAGGCTGGTGCCGTACAGGCCAATGTAAATATACCTGCGCATGGATGTCTTGTGGTACCGGGCGTACAGGTACACACCGGCCAGAATGGCCCATATGTTAAGCAGGTTCTTGCCGAACAGCGAGAACCCGAACATCAGGCAGCTGGATGTGATGGTGTGGCCGTCCATGTCCATGCCCATGAAGTAGATAATGCCAATGCTCATAAGTGTCAGGGCGCCGGCATTGATGAGGGCAGCCCCCACGCCGCCCACAACAAAATAATCCGTTATCAGGAAATCCGGTTCTTTTATCAGGCGCACGATTCCCGGGCCGATTTCCTGGATTGGCTGCAAAAACAGCCCAATGACCATAAAATAAACAGGGAGCAGCGACAACAGAAAAAACTTCTGCTTCCTGGTCAGGGATTTCAGTTCATGGAATTGCTCCAAATGTTTCATAAATACCTCCCGATTCACATTCTTTTTCTATCATAACTGATAGACCCCCTGTTGGCAAAGACATTTTTTACTTCTATTGGTAAATTTATTATCAAACACGGCGGACAGCCTTTTCAGAATAAGGCCGTCCGCCGTGCATTTTCTTTTTGTCTATTTACTGAATATCACAAACCGGTTGTCCCTCAACATCTTCACAAATTTAGCCAGCCGTTCATACAGAGGCTCGGCCTGTTCACCGAATTCTTCCCTGACCAGCGCTCCGATGTCAATGATATTCCTGCTCCCGTCCATCTGTTTCCAGACAAAGCTTCCGAACCGGTCCAGCTTCACATGGCTCACTTTGGGCGTGACCCACAGCTTCTGGGCCAGCCTGTCAAAGATTCCCTTGTGCACCATATCCACGGTCACCATACCCTGGTCATCCTCTTTCCATGCAAACTCCGGGTTTCTGGCCGGTACCTTTTCCAGATAGTTCTGGTCTTTTCTCTTACTGAAGCCCAATGCAAACCTTCCTTTCATCTTCCTCTTTTACAAACATGCAGAGGGAGCCGGAGCGCGGCAAAAAAACAATTTTCAGACGCGCTCCGTAATACCCGGCCCCATGCACGGGAAAATAACACCGCACCGCTTATTTCCTGTTATCCTTATGCCAGATGGTAAACTTGCACATGGTAAGCATCAGCAGCGCAAATACAATGAGAGATACAATCTTCGCAGCCGGACTCACAAGGAAAGCACCGAATCCGTTTTCCATAGCGGACAGGTTAACGAAATCACCCAGATTCGCGCCCCTTGTACTTGCAAACGGGATAATGGCAAATACAGCCAGAAGGATTCCTACCAGGCCCTCTCCCGCAATCATGCCTGATGTATAGAGCACACCCCGGTCAATGGCCTCTTTCTTATCCTCTTCCCTGGTATATTTACGCTTTTCATACCAGTGGCGAATCAGTCCTCCCACCATGATGGCAGCAGTGGTCCTGAGGGGCAGGTATAAACCTACCGCTACCGGCATTACCGGAATCCCAAGGATTTCAATGACAACTGCAATGGCCGCGCCTGCCAGAATCATGTTCCATGGAAGGTTGCCGTCCATAACGCCCTCCACCACGGTCTTCATAATCATGGCCTGGGGAGCCGGAAGCTCTGCCGACCCGTAGCCCCATGCCTGGTTCAGAAGGTAAAGCACGCCTCCGATTGCAATGGCAGAGGAAACCACGCCAATCAGCTCGCCCATCTGCTGGTTCTTAGGCGTGGAGCCTACCAGATAGCCGGTCTTTAAATCCTGGGAGGTATCTCCCGCAATGGCTGCAATGACGCAGATAACACCACCGATGGAGATAACACCCATCATGCTCTCATGGGTAGCGCCGGACACGGCCTTGAGCACCAGTGCAGACACCAGCAGCGTGGCAATGGCCATACCGGAAACCGGATTGTTGGAGGAACCAACCAGTCCCACCAGACGTGAGGACACGGCTGCAAACAGGAAACCGAACACGGCAATCAGCAGCGCACCCACAAAATTCACAGGAACCGCCGGAACCAGCCATATGATTACCACGGCAATGAGTACGCCTATAAGCACCACATTCATGGGGATGTCCTTATCCGTACGCAGGGTGGAAACCTGGCGTCCGCCCTTTAAGTCACGCATGGCATCCCGGAAGGTATTTACAATCATGGGAAGGGACTTAACCAGGCTTATGATGCCTGCCGCCGCAACGGCGCCGGCGCCGATGTAGCGGATATAAGAGCCCCACATAGCCTGGCTGCTCATCTCGCTAACCAGCACGTCAGACGGGGCAAAGGGCGCTGTAAGCCCGCTTCCGAACAGCTTGATAATGGGCATCAGAATCAGCCATGATATGATGCCTCCCGAAAACATATAGGAAGAAATCTTAGAACCGCAGATGTAGCCTACTCCGGCCAGGGCCGGAAGAACGGAAATACCCACGCCTCCGCCATATTTGCGGATATCATAGTCCACATCGCTGGGAAACAGCTTCAGGCCGTCGGCCACAAACTTATACAAGGCTGCAATTCCCATTCCGGCAAATACTACGCCGGCCTTGGAACCGCCCTGCTCTCCTGCAATCAGTACCTCGGCGCATGCCTGGCCCTCCGGATAGGGAAGCACGCCATGCTCCTTGACAATCAGTGCCTGACGCAGCGGAATCATGAACAGGACGCCCAAAACCCCTCCGCACAGCGCAATCAATGCAATCTCCACCAGGGAAGGCGCTCCCTCCCCCCACTCGCTCATCCACATAAACAGGGCGGGCAGGGTAAAGATGGCGCCTGCTGCCACAGACTCACCTGCAGAGCCAATGGTCTGCACCATGTTGTTTTCCAGAATGGAATCCCTTCTGAGGATTACCCGGATAACGCCCATGGAGATAACGGCCGCAGGTATGGATGCGGACACGGTCATACCGACGCGAAGGCCCAGATATGCATTGGCGGCGCCAAAGAGAACGGCCAGCAGGATACCCAGAACCACGGAAACCGCGGTGACCTCCGGAACCACCTTGTGGGCCGGTATAAATGGTTTAAAGCCATTTTCATCTTTCATGTATCTATCGCTCCTTTCGTATTAACCGCATAAAAACCAAATATTTTGGCTCCTACGCGAGATACAAGCCTACCCTGCCGAAACAGGGCGGCTTGTATCTTATCTCCGCAATTATAACATTCTTCAGAAAAAATTTCCACATATTTTGTGTAAATGGTAAGAATTGCATCAATTTTTTTAATTATTCCTTCATTTTTATCAAATAAAACGGCCCCAAAACCTTACAAAACAAAGTATTTTCTCTGTTTTGCAGTTCGGGGCCGGAAAAAATTTCCGAAATCCATTATTTTTCACAATCAAACACAAGTCCCCAGGAAGCCCTGATTTCATCCATCAGACCAAGGATGTCCAGGGTATCCTCCTTCTTAAGCACATCGCTGGACGACATGCCCAGACGGACGCACCGGTTCACCTCCTGTATCTGATATTCAAATCCATTTACCTCAAAGGGAAAATCCAGGACATATTCCTCCCCTTTCATGGGCCGGATGACCAGCCGTTCAGCCTTCTGGTAATCCGGCAGGTAAATGGAGCCCCCGGAGCCGAACACGGCTGCTTCCCTTGGCATATCCATGCCGATGGAGGCGGTGGCCGCCGCCCTGGCGCCTCCCGGATAGCGCAGAAGAATCGTACTGTAATCATCGGTGCCGAATTCATTCAGATGGTGCTCTGATGTAAAATGTTCCGGCGGCACATCTCCCATGACCATGCGCAGGAATCCCAGGTTATAGATTCCCACATCCAGAAGCGCGCCTCCGCCCAGACCGGAATCAAACTTGCGCGCCTTTCTTGCTCCTCCGGCCACAAAGCCGTAATCGCATCTGGCAAAGCCCACCTGGCCTATGACTCCTTCCCGTATCAGCTCCTGCATCTTTTTCAGGGCCGGAAGATGGCGGATCCAGAACGCTTCCATGATAAACAGCCCCTTTTCCTCTGCTGCGGCAAACAGCCGTTCCCCATCCTTTACATTGGTGGTAAATGGTTTTTCACATAACACATGCTTTCCCGCTTCAAGGCATGCCATGCAGTTTTCATAGTGCATGTTGTTGGGGGTAGCCACATAGACCGCATCCACCTCAGGGTCCCTGAGAAGTTCCTCATAGGAACCATATGCCCTGGAAATCCCGTATTTTTTTCCGAATGCCTCTGCCTTTTCCACGGAACGGGACCCGCAGGCCGCCAGGCGGTCCTCACCCTTCATTCCATTTACTGTGTCAGCGAACTTTGCCGCGATGGTACCAGTTGCCAAAATTGCCCAATTCATATGATATGCCTCCAATCGTTTTTTTCCTCTGATTCTGTATTAAAATGTTCTGATACGCTTCATCTATGGCTTCATCTTACGCTTCTTCCTGTACATGTAAGAATCCGCCCTGGCCAGCGTACTCTCCAGGCTTACATCCTTGCACGGGTCAAAGAAAGCATAGCCTGCCGCAATGCCCGCAGGGAACACATTCCCTGCGCTGTAAGCCTTCACCTCCGCCTCCATGGCCTGGATTCCCCGTGTCACCTGTTCCTGTCCCATGCCGTCCAGCTGAACCACAAACTCATCCCCGCCAATACGGAACAGGGGCGCGCCGGGAAATGCTTCCCGTATAATGCCGGCGGACCTGCGGATGTATTCGTCTCCCTTGTCATGACCGAAGCGGTCGTTGACCCCCTTCAGGTCGTTGAGGTCGCACATGAGAAAACCGCTGCCCGGCATCTCCTCCGGATGGCTTCTCTTGTGCTGCAGCATATGTTCATAGGCCAGACGGTTCCCCACGCCTGTAAGTCCGTCCCTGTCGCGCTCCACCTTCAGAGCCTTTGTCTCAAGGATTTCATCCGTCACATCCTCTACCACGCAGCGCACAGAATGGGCGGCCGTCTTACATGTTATCTTAATCCACCGGGAACCTTCCCCGGTATCCATCTTCACCACGCCGGGCCCTCCGTCGCTGTAAGGAACAAGGCCCTTTAGGTACCCTATGAATTCGTCCTTATCCCTGGAAAACAGGCGCTCCTGCTCCTTTGTAAGCCTTAAAAGCCTGGGAATCTGGCTGGTCATAAGCACCTTGGATGACCGGCCTGACAGCTCGAAGGCTCCCACCGGCAGTTCAGACAGCTCAATGAGCTTTGCATGCCTGGCAAACCACTGGCTGGTAAACACGGCAATCATAAGGCCTGCCGCCAGGGAAAGGACCAGGGAATACCCCAGTATCTGTCCAATCCTGCGGGGAAACTGCAGAAGCACCGGCTCCTCCATAAGGCCCACCAGATACCACTCTTCTCCTTCAAACGGGGTATTATGGTAGTACATCCCCATCTGGTTCACACAGGCTGCTATCCGCCCGTCCTCCTGCCCGGTTCTTACGCTGTTCAGCAGGCTATATATGGAATTTTCCTTATCTTTAAGTTCCAGGCCAAGCCTGTCGTTCCGGCCAACCAGCTGTTTCTGGAGAGCGCCATAGGTAACCGCTGCCTCCATATCCTCCTGCCCGGACCGGTATCCCATGACATAACCATAGGAATCCCCTGTCTGGAGTTCAGATGCAGGCAGGAACCGGTACAGGTAACTTACGGATATCTCCACTCCAAAGACAGCCCGCACCCTGCCGTCCTGACCGAACAGAGGCACGGAATAGGTAATTACATCCTCATCCCCCTCATTGACCTGAAAGGGAGGATTCCAGTATCCCAGCCATTTGGAACGGCCGTTTTCCACTGCTGCAT
Source organism: Clostridium sp. 1001271st1 H5 (assembly GCF_005845215.1). Lineage (GTDB taxonomy): Bacteria > Bacillota > Clostridia > Lachnospirales > Lachnospiraceae > Enterocloster. Next base: position 371,172 of record NZ_SPHO01000001.1, on the reverse strand, counting down.
CCCAGGGTTTGCGGAAGAAATCACGGTTTTCCTCATTTACCTCCAACCGGAAATTCCAGTTTGCCGTGGTGGCAATCTTCATCTTCTCAGCTACATTCCACGGGCCGATGAGCATATACAGGTTTTCATTCTGGCTGCTGTTGCGGTCCGGGTTATTATTCCTGAAATACAGGGCAGCCAGGGAACCGTCCGTCTCCCCCTCATCCGGCAGAATCAGGAACGCGCCCGTGGTCTTTGTATCATACAGGGCAGCCAGCACCTCCGGCGCCAGCGCCTCCAGGATACGGTCCGGCTGTCCCTGATACTCCATCCCGTCCGGACTGTCAAAATACCGGCTTATGTTGTCCGTATGATGGCTGAAATTAGTCCAGACATTCTTCATCTGGTTTTCCAGATTATTCCTGCGTCCCTTTACCTTTTCCGCAAATATACGGTATTGGTTGGCCTCTGCCTGTTCCATGACTCCCCCTGCCACCATGAAGGACACCAGAAGGACACTCTGCAGCACCATGGATACCACAAACGCTATCGTCAGCTTGAACGCTATGGATTTACTTCTGAATTTTCTGTCCATCTGTCTTACCAGCCATTTCCTTTAGAAGTGTTTCATACCAACTGTCAAAATGCCCGTCGTCCAGCAGCTCCCGTTCCACAGACTCCCTGCTCTCTCCCTTTTCCATCCGCCGCCTCAGGGTTTCCAAATCCGTGTTTATCCGGTTCTCCAGAGACACAGAAAATATCTGGTCCATATCATAGGAGCCCAGGAAGGTTTCCCGGACATAGACATTGTGGTTTTCCAGCGCTTTAAGGGAGGCCCGGATGCTCTGCTCCACTGCCTGGGCATTGTCCTGGCTTTCCACCTGGGCTACCAGGTCCGATACGGATTCCAGCGCCTTTTTCTGCACAGGCAGATATCCTGTAGCCACGGCAAAACGTATATTCTGCTCCGGCTGCGTGAACCATTTAAGGAACCGGACCGATGCCTGCTGGTGGCTCTCATCCGAAGCAAATACCGCCATATTTGCCCCTCTCTGCCCCATATAAGGCGTACCGCCCTGAAAAACAGGATAGGCATAGCTCCCGCAGGAAATCGGATGGGACTGCTTCTCATCCTCAATCACCACCTGGGGGAAGAAACCGGCGCCAGCCGAGGAACCGATATAAGCCATCAAACGCCCGCTTTTTATGCCGTCCTGGTTATAGGTCCTGCTCTCATACCAGCCCTTTATATGAGGTACATAGTAAGCATCCCATACCCGCCTGGCAGTCTCCCTGGAATAATTGAATTCAGGCCCGTCCTGCGTCCGGCAGATGCCTTCCCCCAGCTGGGCGGCTGACAGCGCGGCAAAATCATTGAACGCATTCATGCCCAGGAACGGACTCCCGCCGGACCATTCATAATACATGCCCGCGGCCTGAGCCAGCCCCTCCCAGGTCTTAAGCATCTCTTTGCCTGCGCCTGTATCCCCGGCAAATGCCTCCCAGTCCGTCTCGTTGAGATAAAGAATTTCCGTGGATTTTGCCACCGGAACCATCCGGTGCATGCCGTCCCCTCCCCAGACGCCTTCCGCCAGGAACTCAGGCCGGTAAGCGTCCAGTTCATCTTCCGAAAAATAGCCGTCCAAACGGACCAGGGGAGCTATCCCGTCCAGCCTGTAGGCGCTGTCCGGGTAGGATGCAAATATATCCGGCAGCGGTTCTGAGCCAATGACATGGCTGGCCGATGCGTACAGCACATCGTCCAGTTCATTGCTGGAGCCGTATCCAACCGGCTCCACTATGATTCCCTGCTCCATGCCAACCGTCTCGTTAAACTCCATAACCAAATCATCAAACGCGCTTTTGGCCACTGCGTTATAGGAATGCCAGAGCACTACCACCGTGGGCTTTCCTGTGTCTTCCTTTTTTCTTTCCCCGGCCCTGCATCCGCTAATCCCCAAAAGGGCGGCCATGACAGCCGCCGATATATATACACATAGTCTGCGATTCATAAAGAAGTTCCTCCCTTGGCAGTCCTCCCTTGGCAGACACAGACGCCGCCACGTTCCAAACATACCTCACCTTAAGTATAACACGCTGGACAGCCTGCTGTCTATTCTGGATGTATGAAAAATGACAGGGCGAAAGCGTCAGGGCCTAAAAACAGAACCTTAAAAACAGGACCTGGTTCTGCGTTGAATCTGCATACAGGTCCTGCTGTTTAAACAGCACTTACAAGTATTCCCTTTTCTTTTATTCTGCCTGTTTCAATGCATCTGACACAGCCTCCATGATTCCCCTGGAAGAATTGGTTGCCCCGGATACACTGTCTGTCTCTGTTGTCTGTCTGCGTATGATGGACTTGACCACCTTATTCTCAGCCGCTTCATAGATGCCCGCTGTCTCGCTGTGCTCTGTCAGGTCAATGGAGTCCTCGATTCCGTCCGCCTTCTCTGATATGCAAGGACAATATAAGAAAAAAATAGGAAAGCCGGAAAATATAGGGAACCCATACAAGGAAATCAGACAGGCATTAGGCGCACAAAGGAAGAGGCAGGACCGAACAGCCCTGCCTCTTTCTCTTTATGCTTCTCTGCCCGAATGTGAGTAAAATGTAATCAGATACAGACCACACAAACCCACCAGCGCATAGATGATCCTGGTTACCCAGGAAGCTGTTCCGAAAATCCATGAAACCAGGTTGAAATTAAAGAATCCTACCAGCCCCCAGTTCACAGCCCCAATCAGGGCGATTGTAAGAGCGGTATAATCCAATGCCTTATTTCCCATTGCATGCTACCTCCTTGTCATGAGCATTTCGTGCCTGTTCTCCAGCCACTTATGCAGCTTGCTATACGCTGGTAGTATGTCCCGGTTTGTGGAATTCCATACATTTTTTGCTTTTTTATCATAATTTGCTTCTAAAACACGGTTCCTGTTTCCTGCCGGGGATAGCTGCTGCGCCAAAGCGTGTCTTTGAATTCAGTCCTGGCCGTCCTCAGCGGCCGCTTCCCGCATCTGCCGCATTACCTCCTCCGGAAGTATATCATACAGACGGTTCCGCTTCAGCTGCGGCTGTTCCAGATACTCCTCTCTCAGCATGCCGTTTACCCGCTCCAGCTCCTCCTTCAGTTCCCTGGCCGATATAAGACGGCATCCCTGGCCCAGGATAATGACCTGCTCCACTCCATCCGAGGTTGCCACGGACACGTCAAACCTGCGGGCATTTTCATGGGCAAACTTTTCAATATACTGGTCTGCTGTCTCGGCCTCCTTTGTGTAGACCACCTGGATATTGTGGTATGCAGAAACCTCCGTGGCATGGCCCGCCACACGGTAGGCGTCAAATACCACCATCAGACAGCATTTGCGTATGGCCTGATAGTTGCACAGCAAATCCATAAGCCGGCCCCTTGCGCCGTCCAGATTGTCCTGGGCCAGCTCCCGCAGCTCCTCCCAGGCAAACATAATATTATAGCCATCCACCAGAAGATATTCCTCCCTGGCTTCCTTTTTCTGGCGGGCCGCTTCCCCAGGGGGTCCGTAGGTACGTGTCACCGGAGCGCTGTAGCCGCCGGCAGGCCTGCTTCCCCGGTTCTTTCCCGGATACCCCCTGCGGGCCGCAGATTTATCCCGGCTGTTGGAATAAAAAGTGCGCTCCAGTATGGCGTCAATCTCATCCGTACCCAGCCAGATTTCCCCGGATTCTCCCTGTCCGGCAGAGGATTTGCCCGGATTCCTAAAGGAAGGAGGATTTCCCTTGCCCTCCATTCCTTCCCCATCCGGGGATTCCATAACCAGACCGCTGTCCACATGCATATACTCCTTCACCTGGTCCCAGCTAACCACAAATCCGGCCCCATGGGCGCAGAACACGGAACCTGTGGGATTGTCTGCATCACGCTCCGGATCATAGGCGGTCTGGTCAATTATCTCCTGGCTGTTATGGCACGGCTCATATCCTTTCAGCGTACATGCCAGTCTACCGTGTCCCCTGGTGTAGGACATCACCTCTGCCTGATACCCCCGCATGGCTGCAACCGGCGCTTTTCCCGCCAGAACAGCCTGTCCCTGTCTGTTTTCCTCGATGGTGCAGGTTCCGCACCGCTTCTCGATATCAATCATGGCCCGTCCGATGGATGCCTCTGGCACCTCCAGCCGGAAGGAATACCACGGTTCCAGCAGGATACAGGACGCCTCCATAAGCCCCTGGCGCAGGGCCCGGTAAGTGGCCTGCCTGAAATCCCCGCCTTCCGTGTGCTTATTATGGGCCCTGCCCGCCACAAGTGTGATTTTCATATCCGTTATTGGCGCCCCGGTCAGGACGCCCCGGTGCACCTTTTCCTCCAGATGGGTAAGCACCAGACGCTGCCAGTTCCTGTCCAGGTCATCCTCGCTGCATCTGGTCTCAAACTGAAGCCCGCTTCCTCTCTCTCCCGGTTCCATCAGAAGGTGGACTTCCGCATAATGGCGCAGAGGCTCAAAATGCCCCACCCCTTCCACCGGGCCTGCAATGGTTTCCTTATACACAATATTCCCTGTGCCGAATTCAACCTGAATGCCGTAGCGCTCTTCAATCAGGCTCTTTAACACTTCTATCTGCACTTCTCCCATAAGCTGCATGGAAATCTCTTTCAGTTCCTCATTCCATACCACCCGCAGCATCGGGTCTTCCTCCTCCAGCTGGCGGAACTTTGGCAGCATCACGGCCCCGTCGCAGCCCTCAGGCAGCTGTACCCGGTAATTCAGCACCGGCTCCAGCACCGGCAGCATGGAGTCCTTCCCTGCCCCCAGTCCCTGCCCCGGATAGGTCCTGGTAAGACCGGAGACAGCACATATGGTTCCTGCCTCTGCCTCAGGCACTGCTTCGTACCGGTCCCCGGAATAGACCCGAATCTGGTTTACCTTTTCCTGCCAGACCTCCGACGGCTTTTCCATATTTCTGTTGGAAATAAGTTCCTTTACCTTAAGGCTTCCTCCTGTAATCTTAAGGTGGGTCAGACGGTTTCCCTGGTCATCCCTGGAAATCTTGTATACCCTGGCTTCAAATTCCTCCGGATATTCCGGTGGGCAGGCCCACCTGCAGATTCCGTTTAACAGCTCCTCCACCCCTGTCAGCTTAAGGGCGGAACCAAAGAAGCACGGGAACAGCCTGCGCTCCCGAATCAGGCGGCGTATGTCCTCTTCCTCCACATCCCCTGTTTCCAGATAATGTTCCAGCAGATTCTCATCGCACATGGCAGCGTGTTCCATGAATTCCTCTGTGCCGGCCCCGGCGAAATCCACACACCCGTCATCCAGACGTTTCTGCAGTTCCTTCATCCGCTGGTCCCGGTCCGTGCCGGGCTGGTCCATTTTATTGACAAAGAGGAATACCGGTATCCTGTATTTAGCCAGCAGCCGCCACAGGGTTATGGTATGGCTCTGTACGCCGTCCGCGCCGCTTATAACCAGAATGGCATAATCCAGCACCTGAAGCGTCCGCTCCATTTCCGCGGAAAAATCCACGTGGCCCGGCGTATCCAACAGCGTAAGGGGCCGGCCCTCCCAGGTCAGGGCCGCCTGCTTTGAGAAAATAGTGATGCCCCTGGCCCTCTCCAGGGCATAGGTATCCAGAAAGGCGTCCTTATTATCCACCCTTCCCATTTTCCGTATGCTTCCCGCCAGATACAAAAGCGCTTCCGATAATGTAGTTTTCCCGGCATCCACATGGGCCAGGATTCCCAGTACCATTGATTTCATGTCCAGTCTCTCTTCCTGATGTCTTATTTCCCTTAACATGGACGTACGTCCACCGTATTGTCATTGAGGGTTGTTGCTGCTCCTATGTCGGACAGCCGCTCATGGTGGAGGGCATTAACCAGAAGTCCGTTCTTTGTAAAGGTCCTGTCGTAAACGCCCTCAGAAACAACTGTTCCTTCCGCCACCAGGGGCGTGATTTTTGCGGTAAACTCCACCTCCGCCAGCTCATTGAAGGCCACAACGGGACTGCCGTCCGCAATTTTCCTTGATGCCGCATCCCTGGGATGGAGCATCAGCGCCATGGGGCCCCTGCCCGACTTCAGGTCCTTTCTGTCCAGAAAAACCGAATTTAACGTATATGCGCTGGGCGCCGCCACCAGCCTGAGGGGATAGGTCCCCCCATGGCTCTTAATATACCTGGGCATTGCCTCTTCCAGCCGTTCATTGACAATCATCATTTTACCGGCAGGCGTCCTGAAGCATCCATGGTCCGCGTAGGCTGTGGATATGACGCCCCCGTCCCTTAATACGCGCCGGTCCTCCTCGGAAATGCAGGACAGACCTTCCATGGGATGGGAAAGCAGTTCCCCGGCCATCTCCTCCTCTGTCCTCTTAAAGTATTCTTCCTCATATCCCATTGCCCGGGCCAGCAGGCAAAACGTATTCCAATTGCTCCTGCACTGCCCGGCCGGTTCGATGATTTTCCCGGCCGTCCCAAAGGTGCAGTATCCGTAGGCCATATACACATCTGTCTGTTCCACAGAAAATGTGGCGGGCAGAATAATATCCGCATACATGGCTGTGTCTGTCATGAACCGCTCATGGACAACCGTAAACAAATCAGGGCGCCTCAGGCCCTCCAGGATACCCTTCTGGCAGCAGACAGAGGCCACCGGATTGCTGCCGTAAACATAGAAGCTGCGTATGGGCCTGCCTCCCCTGATTCCTGTAAGAGCCGATGCAATCTCATTGATATTGACCCTGCGTCCCGGTTCCTTCCTGAAATCCGGCCTGGTGACCAGACGGCTGTCCACATATGGACCTGCCCCCGGATTGCAGCCGCATAAGCCGCCTCCCGGACGTCCCCATGCGCCTGTATACGCGGACAGGATGGTGATAAGCCGCACGGTCATACCCCCGTTGCCATAGCGCGAGGGACCACTTCCCAGTATGACAGCCGGAGCATGGGCCGAGGCGTATTCCCTGGCAAGGTCGGCAATCACCTCTGCCGGGATTCCTGTTTCCTCCTGCGCCCAGGCAGGCGTACAGGCGCCGAGGGTATTCCTAAAGGCCTCATACCCTTCTGTCCGATGGGTAAGAAAATCCCTGTCCGCCAGGTTTTCTTCCTCCATCACATGCATCATGGCCAGGGCCAGAGCTCCGTCGGTGCCAGGACGAATCAGTATGGTCTGGTCACTGTAGGCTCCCATGTCTGCTGCGCAGGATTCTATGAGCACCACCCTTTTTCCCTGTCTGCGGGCCTGGACCAGCGCCGGCATGGACTGAAGCCTGGTAGCCTTCATATTGCTCCCCCATACCAGATAAAAATCGCTGTCCAAAAGCTCCCTTGGGTCCAGGCAGCCGGTCTGGCCCATAACAGCCTCATAGCCTGCGCCCTTGGCAGAAGAACATAATGTCCTGACCATATCGCAGGCTCCCATCCGGTTGAAAAAGGCATCCCCGCATTTGCGCTGTATGACGCTCATAACCCCCGAATAATACATGGGCAGGATGGCATCTTTGCCGTCTTCCTCCAGAATGCGTCTCCATCTGCCGGCAATCTCCTCAACCGCCTCATCCCAGGTCACGGGTTCAAACCTTCCCTCTCCCTTTTCCCCCACCCGTTTCATAGGGGTGAGGATACGTTCAGGCGAATGGACGGACTGCTCGTAGTGCTGCATTTTTCTGCAGATAAGCCCCTTTGAAGCCGGATGGTCCGGGTCGCCTTTCACACTGAGAATCCGTGTTCCATCCGTTTCCGCCAACAGACCGCAGGATGTGGGGCAGTCGTAGGGGCAGATTGTCTTTTTTATATATAATGCCATCTTATGTCGCTCCCTCTGTCACTGCGCCCGATGCATAGCCATGGTATGACACGGCTTGGTCCTGCCTTAGTCCGGCATATTTCCTCCGTATAGCCGGGCGCTGTTATCTGATATTAAGTATAGCCAGCAAACCCTTTCCCGTCAAACTAATTTTCTGTCCCCTCCAGTCCCCTGCTGCCTTCGGGATTCACCTGTACTGAACAGTGCTTCACCTGTGGAAATCTCTTTTCTATGCTGTCGTGGACCTCCTTTGCAATCGCGAAGGCCTGTTCCAGCATAAGGCTTTTGTCTGCTTCAATCTCCAGGTCCACGTATATCCTGGAGCCGAAAAGCCTGGTCTTCATGGAGACCACACATTCCACGCCCCTGATATCCAGCACCACCCGTTCTATGTCCTTAACCGTCTCTTCATCACACGCCTTATCCACCATCTTATCCATGGAATCCCTGAACACATCCAGGGCTGCCTTGACTATGAAGATACAGATGATGAAACTGGCCAGCGGGTCCATGACCGGCATTCCCATTCTTGCTCCCAGTATACCGATGAAGGCTCCCACTGAAGACAGTGCGTCGCTGCGGTGGTGCCATGCGTCCGCCATCAAGGCTCCTGATTTTAATTTCCTGGCAGCAGCCCTGGTATACCAGAACATCCATTCCTTTACCACTATGGATATGACTGCCGCCCCCAGGGCCAGGACACCCGGAACAGCCCTAATCTTTTCCGGTCCTGAGCCAATGGATTCCACAGCGCTCACCCCAATGGCGATTCCCGTTGCAAACAATACAGCTGACAGCAAAAGGGCCGCCACGCACTCCATCCGTTCATGGCCATAAGGATGTTCCCTGTCTGACTTTCTGGAGGCCATGGTAATTCCGGCCATGACTATGAATGTGCTGAACACATCCGAGGCAGTATGGACCCCGTCCGATATCATGGCTCCGGAGTGGGCCAGGATACCCGCCCCTACCTTGAATACCGAAAGTACCACATTGATGCCGATGCTGACACAGGATACCTGCATGGCCAGTCCGGTACCGGCCATTTGATTTTCATTCTGTGTCTGACCGCCTTTATCCGGGTCCTTTATCTCTGGTTTATTCCTATATTTCATTCTGGTCCAAATTTTAAATTCTGCCCTGCTCCCATTTCCGGCAGAAGTCCTTTTTATGCCCTTCCCCATATATCCGCCTCCCATACCATCCATTCCTTTCATATGTTCTAAAATATATTTGAAAAATCATTGCGCCTGTCATAAAGTCCCATTTCATGAGAAAAAACGCCTGAGGGACAATGTAAGTAAACCACTGTCCCACAGACGTTCCTGTCTGCTGCCGCTGTCTGCGGCCCGGCTCCCAAAGCAGTTTTCTGCTTCCGGCCTGCTCAGTTTGTACTGTCGTTTGGATATGCAGTGCAAAGAGTTTTATTCGGCAGGCCTTAATGAACCTGTTACCAATATGATATGAACCGCTGTATATGTATGTGAACATAAACCCAGAAAAACATACAAAAACGCCTGCATACAGTCCAAAGGGACTGGTGCAGGCGTTTTTTACATAGATAGTTCCGTATTACAGCAAACGCTTCCTAAGCGATGCTCCATCCTCCGCGCTCAGGTAAGCCGGCGCAATGTCAAAGACAGTCTTGCAGCCGGATTGTCCCTCCCTGCCCAGGCGGTATGCAGCCCTGGCATAGGCCACGATAACGGATGCCGTAAATTCCGGGTTGGAATCCAGCTTTAAGCTGTATTCAATTACATGGCTGTTCTCATCATTCCAGCCGGTCCTGCCGGTGCGGATAACAAAACCTCCGTGGGGAATCCCGGCATGGTCCCGTATCAGTTCTTCCTGGCTGATGAAGTGCACCGTGGTGTCATAGTCGGCAAAATAATTTGGCATGGTGACAATGGCTTCCTCAATGGCCTTTAAATCAGCGCCTTCCTCCGCCACCACAAAGCACTCCCTGGTGTGTTTCTGCCTGGTGGTCAGCTCCGGAGCCGCACCGCTTCTCACGGCCGCAAGGGCATCCTCCACCGGAATGGTATACTGCCTTGCATCCTTCACGCCTTTAATTCTGCGGATTGCATCGGAATGGCCCTGGCTCACGCCCTTGCCCCAGAACGTATAGTCGCTGCCTCCCGGCAGGATGGCATTGGCATAGAGCCGGTTAAGGGAAAACATGCCCGGGTCCCAGCCAGCGGATATGATTCCCACATGACCGCTTTCCCGTGCAGCTTTGTCCACTGCCTCAAAATGCCCGGGGATATTGGCGTGGGTGTCAAAGCTGTCTATCACATTGAAGTGAGCTGCCATTTCCGGGGTCTGCTGCGGAAGGTCCGTGGCGCTTCCTCCGCAGAGAATCATCACGTCAATCTCGTCCTTCATGGACAAAACTTCCTCTGCCGGATATACCTTGGCCCCTTCCGTCAATATGCTGAGGCTGTCCGGATTCCTTCTGGTGAACACTGCCTTTAGCTCCATGTCCGGATTGTGCTTAATGGCGCACTCCACACCCTTTCCAAGGTTTCCATAGCCTAAGATTCCAACTCTGATTGCCATACTTTCATTCTCCTTTGTAACGTAAACGTGTGGGTTTTTGGTTTTTGTAAATTATACTACAGCCTTCTTTTATTGGCAAATCATTTTTTTATCACTGCCCCCTGGAGATGTGCGCCTACCTGCGCTTTTTCCTGTGGAGACAAACGGCTCCGCAGCCAATCACCGCAGCAGCCAGGACAGCGCCTGCATACCGCTTTAATCCGGATGTGCCGGAATCCTCCCGGTCCTGTATTTCCTCCTGGGGCGGGTCCTGCTCCCTGTCCATGTCCCCGTTTCCTTCCAGGGACAGACCGGCTGTTTCCGCCTCCGTCACGCCGGCCTCTGTCACATTTACAGACCCACTGCCGTCATCCCTATCCCGCCAGCTGCGGGCCTGCGAAGGCGTGGCCTCCCTGAGCAGGTTCCCATGTGCCTGTCCGTCACCAGCTCCCCTGTCTTTCGTATCCGGGTTGTAATACGGCGTATAGGATTCCCTTCTGCGCCCTCCCCTGCCTCTTACCGGGGCCTCAGGCGCATCGGACTCCTCCTCCGCGCCGGACTGGGTGTGGGAAGAATTTCCTCCGTATGAACTGCCGTATCCCCCATATCCGCCGGAACCGCTGCCGTAGCCTCCTCCGTATCCGCTGCCATAACCATAGCTGTCCCCGCCGTACACAAAGGTAAGGCCCTGTCCGACTGACTCGGGTATGGCTATCTTTACCTTATCCGTCTCATAGCTCCCGCCGGGCCACTCAATCCTGGCCTTCACATAAAAGGAGCTGTCCCCTGACTGGAACCGGTAGATAAGATAGCCGTCCTCCACAATGCCGGTATTCAGCGTGTTTCCGGTTTCCTTCAGGAAATTCTCGTACTCCACTGTCTCCTGCCCGCTTTGCGGCGATGCGGCCGTTACCTTGTTTTTTTCCTTTGTCCAGGAATGTCCGCTTTCACTGCGCAGTATGTACAGTCCATTGATATCGGAAGGCAGGTTCTTAAATTCCAGCCTGGCAGAGCCGCTGCCGTCTGAACCAATGTTCAAAAGGACCGCCTCTGTCAGCTGGGGCTGTGTGCCTGTGTTTTCCGGGTGGGTCTGGCTCTCATCAGGAGGGACCGGCTCCGGCGGGTCTGTGCGCTCATCCCGGATATCAGTTTGCTTAAGTCCTGTAAATTCCTTGCCTTCCTCCCATATCAGCATTCCCTGATTCCGCAGGATGACAGCCGGTTCATTGGCAGCCTCCCGCTGCATCTGTCCGCGCTTCAGGGTCAGGCAGCCTTCTCCATCAACCAATATCAGGTTTTTGCTCCCGGTTATACGCAGATTGGGATTGTCGATAACAACACCTGTCTGGGTCAGGTTTTTAGGCGCCAGGATTCTTATGGGGCCCTCAGGTATCCGGATTTCAATGGGACCCGGATTCTGCTGTCCCTCCGGCAGCCCCAGGGTGACAGATTTGGTGACTGCCATGTTCTTGGGCAGGACTCCTATGCTGCTCCCTCCCGACAAACGGCCCTCGTACCATTGCCTCAGCTCGTCTTCATTGGCAAGATTCACCAGTACCTCTCCTGTCTCCGGGTCAGTATCCGCCCGGGAATCCCGCGTTTCGGCATAGGCTGTAAAGGCGGTCAGCCCCGTCATGTCCAAAACACCTGCCGCATCTGTCATCCCCGGCAGCTCACACATTCCCCACAGCAGCCACACCAGGACAGCCAGCCCTGCAATCCGTGTTCCACGCTTTCCCCCCGTGTCTCTGTTCATTCTCTTCATCCTTCCAGTTCCTTTCACACCGTATCACGCAGGGAGCAGTTCATCCTCCAGCAGAATACCAATCCTTCCGTTGGACGACAGTATGTCCGAAGGCCCGGACACATCCACCGTATTTCCGGCAAAGGTGGTCACCCTTCCCCCAGCCTCTTGAATCAGCAGCATACCGGCCGCAAAATCCCATGGATTCAGATAACGCTCAAAATATGCGTCCAGCCTGCCGCAGGCCACATAGGCCAGGTCCACTGCCGCGGACCCGGTGCGCCTGATATCGGAGCACTTGAGGAATACGCGCTTGAAATCCTCAAAATTCCGGTCTGCCAGATCATGTTTATATGGACTGGTGCCAATGGAAATCAGGCTCTGTCCCAAATCCCGGATAGGACTGACATGGATGGGGGTTCCGTTGAGGTATGCCCCCTTGCCCCGCTTTGCCAGAAACAGTTCATCTGTATAGGGCTGGTATATGATTCCCAGCTCCAGCTGCCCCCTGTCGCAGAGGGCCAGTGAAAGGGCGCTGCACCTGAAATCATGAATCAGGTTGGTGGTCCCGTCCACCGGGTCCAGTATCCAAACTGCCTCTGAAAAGTCAATGTCCCTGTTATCCTTCTCCTCCCCCATGAACTGCACCTGGGGATACATGTCAAAAAGTCCGCTGCGCATCCGTTCCTGGACCTGGAAATCAACCTGGGTCACAAAATCCGCCGCCCCTTTTACCGTTATCCGGGAAGCCCTCTCATGGTCCATAAACAGCGGCTTCACTGATTTAACCAATTCCAGGACCCTGTCTGTCTCTATCTTCATATGTATTTTACCTCCTGCCGCCCCATATACCGGGGCGTATAACACATTATACCACAGATGCAGCCGTTATGACATATCTTCATACTCCATGAGCGGCCAATCCCGTTCAATGTAAAACATATCGTCCATCAGCAGCCAGTTGGCCCTGAAAAACCGCATGAGCTGCCAGTACCCCGCCCCGTACAGGTTGAATTCCTTAATCAGGTCAAACTTTGCCCTGATGCTTCTGACATCCTCATACCACACCTCATGCTGGATGCCATACTGCCAGTACCGGAAGTAGGGCGACATGGCAGTCTCGTCAAACCGTATATCCACTCCAAAGTCCACTGCCAGCTTCACTGCCTCCAGGGTTCCCAGGGACCTGGCCCTGGTAACACCCCGTTCAAAGGGAAGGGGCCAGTCATAGCCGTAGTTAGGTATACCCAGTATGATTTTCTCAGGCGGAATCTCAGTCACTGCATACTCCACCACCTTTCTGACCATATTGATAGGCGCCACAGCCATGGGAGGTCCCTGGCTGTACCCCCACTCATAGGTCATCAGCATAACATGGTTGGCTGCCTCCCCCAGCAGCCGGTAATCAATTCCCTCGTAGAGAAGTCCTCTCTGCTGGGCCGAAGTCTTCGGCGCAAGGGCCACCGTAACCGTATAGCCGAATATATTGAGGACCTGGGTGGTCCTGCGCACAAAATCAGCATACTCCACCCGGTCTTCCGCCAGCACATACTCAAAATCAATGTCCAGCCCTTCGTATCCCTTCTCCTGCATAATGCGTCCCAGCTCCCAGATAAGGCGCTGCTGGTTTTCCTGGATTCTCACCAGGGCTGACACCAGATTATTGTTAAAACGCCCGTCCTCCCCCAGAGGCGTCAGGGTCAGCATGGGCCGGACCCCCCATTGCAGCGCCCTTTCTATCACCCACGCATCATCCTCCATGGGAAGGACCAGATTCCCGTCCTCCGTAAAACCATAGGAAAATATATTGATGGCGCTCAGATAGGGCAGGGTGTCCTCCAATACCCCGCTGTCTATAAAGGGATATGCATAACCGCTGGAAAACAGGGGCCTCCTCCCCTCCCCTGTCTCCCCGTCGGAAATATAAAGAGCCTGGCCAACGGCCAGGCGGTATGGATATTCTATCTGATTTGCCCAAATAAGGGTTTCTGCTGGAATCCCCTGTGAATCTGCGATGGAGTCAACACTGTCTCCCTGTTTCACTACATATATTTTCATGCACTTTATTCCTGATTATGAATTTATACAATATATGCAGCACTGCTGCTCTTTAATCCACCAGTCTCTTTGCCATCCACTTCCCGCTCCTTACACGCAGGAAGGAAAACAATGCTCCGATGGCCCAGCCTGTGGGTATGGACCACCATATTGCGCTGGCTCCGATAAAATGCGCCAGCAGATAGGCGATGGCCACTCTTGAAAACAGGTTCACAACAGAACTGAGCATGAACGCTCCCATGTCGCCGGCCCCACGCAGCAGTCCGTTGCTGACAAACAGGGCTCCCATCAGTATGTAAAACACGGATACGGTCTTCATATAGCTGAGTCCGTAGCTCATAGCGCTGCCCTCAGCCCCCTGTTTCAGGAAAAGTCCCAGAAGCTGCGGTCCGAACAGGAAAATAATGCTGGTAATGATAAGTGAAAATATCACCACCATAAACATGCTGGCCTTGTATCCCTGTTTCACGCGGTCCATCTTCCTGGCGCCGATGTTCTGGGCCGCATAGCTGGACATTGCATTGGAAAAGTTCATATTGGGCATCATGGCCAGGGTATCAATCTTGGTGGCAGCCGTATAACCGGCCACAAACACCTTTCCGTAGGAATTTACCAGACCCTGCATCAGCATCATGCTGATGGAAACAATGGACTGCTGGAGCATGGACGGCACTCCTACCTTGGCAATGCGCTCAGCTGAGGACATGTCGAAAAAGGTAAATGCTTTTCCTCTGTCCTCCTCCTCATTCTCCATCTTCCTCAGACGGGCAATCAATACAAAAAAGGAAAACACAGCACACATTCCCTGGGCAATAAGGGTTGCCCAGGCCACCCCTGGCACCCCCATGTTAAACCGGATGACAAACAGCAGGTCCAGGACAATGTTGGTCAGTGCGGAAACCATGAGAAACTTTAAAGGTGTCTGGCTGTCGCCCAGTGCATTGTATATACCGTTCAGTGAGTTATACAGAAACAGGAAAACAGCTCCCCCAAAATATATCCTCAGATAGGCAAGGGAATCAGCCATAATATCCGGGTCTGTTCCCAGGAGTTTCAGAAGAGGTCCTGCAATGATTTCCCCGATACCCATGATAATAAGTCCGATAACTCCCAGGGATATAAGGGCAGTGGAGACAGTTATCTTCATTTCACGTATCTTGCCGGCCCCGAAGAACTGGGAAATGACAACCGTACATCCCATGGACAGACCCGCTGCAATGGCCACGGAAAGAAATACCACAGGGAAGGAGGACCCGACGGCTGCCAGCGCATCCTCTCCCACAAACCGTCCCACCACCATGGAGTCCACCATGTTGTAGAGCTGCTGGAACAGATTTCCCACTACCATGGGCATTGCAAAGAAAAACAGCAATTTAAGGGGTTTGCCCTCAGTCAGATTGTTTACCATATATACATTCTCCTACTCTGTGTTTATATTCAATTGCATTTTCAGCAATCCGGCGCAGATAGTCCTGCTGCTGCCTGCGCTCTTCCTCTGTGAAGCCTGCATAACAAATCTCATCCCATCTGCCGGATATGCAGTGTATCTCTTCCAGGACCTGGTTTCCCCTGTCCGTCAGGCTTACAAACTTCTGCCTTTTATTTTTCTCATTGATATGGCGCCGCACCAGTCCCTTGTCTTCCAGTTCAGACAGATTTCTGGCAATCCTGCCCTTATCCAGGTCAAAATGGGCGCCAACCTCCTCCTGGGTGCACTGGTTGTCCTGGAGGAACATGATGATTTTCCCCTCCAGGGGCTGCAGTCCGAACTGCTCCAGTTCTCTTCGGATAAACCAGAGCTCACAGCGCCGGTATATTCCCGTATATTGATTCATTCCGCTCTCCCTGCCATATCTATTGTATTATGCAACTGTTGCATCAGTCAACTATTATACACAGCAACTGCGGTTTTGTCAACCGGCTGTATCCTTCCCTCCGGCTGCCCCCTTCCCTCCGGCTGTACGGCCGGCTTTAAACAGTTTTCCTTTTAAGCTGATTGTGGTATGATATATGCATAGTGCCGTCCGGCCCGGTGAAGCACCTGAGCCGCACGCCAGAAAGGACTGAAATTCGTGAAAAGACCGCTGAAAAAAAGCCCGCGCCAGCTGGAATGGAGGGCGCTGGAGAAAAGGGAGGAGCGTTTTATAGCCGCAGCACGGCGCCAAAAGGAACCGGTGCTGAACCAAAAACTGGAACGCTTTGTACCGGAAAAGCTGGAAGCTGCCCTGAACCTGGCATTTTATAAAGCCTTTGAACTGATATTCAACCGCGGGACTTCGGTTATCGAAAAAACATACCGGAAACAGGACATGGAAAATACCTATAAAATCAATGCTTACGCCGCAGAACTAAAGGAAACCAGAAAGGCCATGAAGGCATTTTCCAGGGAAGCAGGCAAAAACAAGGTTAAGAACCTGGCGGCAGCCGGCGCCGGAGGAATCGGCCTGGGCGTCCTGGGCATCGGACTTCCCGATATTCCGCTGTTCACAGGCATGGTCCTGAAAAGCATCTATGAAACAGCCATAAGCTATGGCTTTCCGTATGACACGGAAGAGGAGCAATGTTATATACTAAAGCTGATTTCCACAGCCCTGTCCAGAGGTGACACGGCCCAATCCGGCGGCCGGAGTCTGGATGCCATGGGGCGCTGTATACGCGACGGGGACTCCCTGACCGGAACAACAGCCGGCCAGGAGGACCCCGGGGGCCTGTCCGCAGGACCTGTATTCCCCGATATATCCTCCCTCCGCTGCCATCTGATGCAGCAGGCATCCAATGCCCTGTCCTCTGAGCTTCTGTACATGAAATTCTTACAGGGAATCCCCATTGCGGGAATCATAGGAGGCGTATATGACGCTGTTTACCTCAAACGGATAGCGGATTATGCGGATATAAAATACAGGCGCCGATTTCTGGAAAAGAGAGAACCGCATTTCTGAAAACAGTGAACCATATATCTGAAACCGGCAAACCATATGTTTAATTTGCAAATGCCGGAAATTTATGGTAAAATATAGATAAATTTCAGAAGAAAGCGGGGGTATCAATTATGGATAAGGAAGTTTTAAGTTTCGTCGTTGAAAAAACACACGCATTAATGGATGCAGCATCATGCAACAAAGAGACAAAAGCATCAGCCCAAACCTGGCTGGATGCAGTGGGAACTGAAAATGAGGCAGCCGCAACAAAAACATACATTGCGGAACTGGAAGCAGATATCATGCCCATTGACGGCCTGATTGGTTTTGCGGAATCAGATATGGGTGCCCAGGTTTTCGGAGCAGATAAAGCCAAGGACGTGGCTGCCCATGCAAGGGAAATCAAGGCCGCAGGGGCAAAGTACTGTGATTGTCCCGCCTGTGCGGCAGTAGAGGCAATTCTTGAAAAGAAGGATGCTATTCTTAAATAGGAATCATGTTTCAGATATGCTGTTTATTAAACAGGTATCCGTCAGAAATGACGGGTACCTGTTTTTGTTCTTTTATCATTCTCATCTTTTACAGCCAAC
This sequence comes from Clostridium sp. 1001271st1 H5, assembly GCF_005845215.1. Classification (GTDB taxonomy): domain Bacteria; phylum Bacillota; class Clostridia; order Lachnospirales; family Lachnospiraceae; genus Enterocloster. Next base: position 353,558 of record NZ_SPHO01000001.1, on the reverse strand, counting down.
AGAAGCTTACCGGTTGACATTCCGACACGTGTGTCGTATGCTACAAAAAAGACACACATGTCGGAAAGTAACCCCCAAAAAAGGAGATACGGTTCTATGGGCAAAAAAGGGGACAAAACAAGGGAAAACATACGGAACGCGGCGCTGCCTTTATTTGTCCGAAAGGGATTTAAGGACGTTACGATGAAAGACATCTGTGAAGCAGCAGGTCTTAGCCGCGGCGGTTTATATATGCACTACGGAAGTACCGGACAGGTGTTTTCCGACATCATAAACAAACTTATGTCTGGCCTTAAAAACCAGGTTGCCGTGAAAATGGAACAGGGTATGTCCGCAACTGTGATATTGGACAAATTGTTAGGGCGTTACCAGTCCGAGATGCTGGACAGAAGCGGTTCGTTGGGACTTGCTTTCTATGAGTATTACAGCAGCATTCCATTGTCAGACGACAACGCCATGCTGAAGCAGTATTATAGTTCAAAAGCAATGCTTTGCAGCCTGATTGACTATGGTATTAACAAAGGCGAGTTTAAGCAGGCCAATGTAAATGCTGTTGCGGATTTGCTGCTGTTCTCTTACCAGGGCGTACGTATGTTGAGCAGTGTCATGCCGCTGGACGATGACAGAATACCCATTGGCATGGTTAGCGAAATCAGGGGGATGTTAGTTAAATGAGAAATTCTGCAGGGAGGTAACTACAGATGAAGCTGAAAATTGCAGGAAGCGGAGGACATTGCTGTTGCCTGTGACAGGCAGGGCATTTCCAGGATTGAATATCTCTCCATCTCCCATAAAGACCCCGACCATACTAGGGGAATGCATATTGTGGAGCCCTTGGGTTATGATTGCATTGCTGACAAAGGAACGCCCATACAATTCATTGCCCTGCCCGAGGTTGTAGACGATATCAATGCCTGGAACGGCGACGGCCTGTATTACTATGAAAATATTCTCAACTGTATTTCAATCAACCGGACAAATCATGTCAAAATAGGAACCATAGAATTGCACCTGGTAAATAATAAAACCCATCGTGGCAATATGACATTTTATGTTATAACAGAAGGAGCAAAAAAGGTTATTTACGCCTGCTGCGATGTGAAACCATTTGTCCCCAGCCCGTTATACTTTGACGCGGATATTTTAATCATCGGGCTCGTCTCGGACGACGGCATACTTAAGGATGGTTCAAAGCTTGATTCAGCGCCCTTCAGAGATGATATGTTTACCCTGGATGAGATAATGGAAATCAAACGCTTATACAGAATAAAGCGCATTATCATCACTCATATTGATGAATACTGGGGCAAATCCTATGCTTATTACCAGAAATTTGAAAAAAGCCTGGACAATATATCCTTTGCCTATGATGGTATGGAGATTGTCCTGTAGGACGGCAGGACGGACCATCGTGTGACAGAGGCGGACTTATTCCTCAAACGTCCCCTTCATGATAACCTCCTTATCCCACACAGCCTTCCTGCCTCCTGCCATGACATGGAGAATATCCATGGAATCGTCGTACACCACAAAATCAGCGTCAGCGCCTTCCGCCACGGTTCCCTTAACCCCGGTCATTCCCAGCATCCTGGCAGGATTCTTTGTCAGGAGATTCAGCACCTTTTCCAGACTGGCTCCCCGCTCGCACACCAGCACCTTCAGCTGCTCATGAAGGCACTTGGGAGATGCATAGGTAAGTCCGATGCACTCCATCTTATCATTGAACCTGGGAGCGCTTCCGTATGCATCGCTGGACATGGTCATGTTAAGGCCCTCCGGGTCCTGTTTGAAATAGTTCATAATCTGGTCAGCCGTCTCCTCCAGCTCCTCCCTTGTAAGTCCTGCCGTCATATCTATGGTTCCGCCCCGCTTCACAAATTCCAGGCCCTGTTCAAACAGCTCCGGAGTGCGCCCCATATGGGTGGGAAGAAATTTCTGAATCGGCACATCGCTGTTGTCAACTGCATAGAACAGCGGGTCCAGCATGGCTTTTCCGCTTCCCATATGGATGGTGACATATCCGCAGCTGCCGGAGAGCATACCGGCCCTCCGTGCCTGGGTGGCCAGGGAAATCAGCTGTTCCCCCGTCAGGTTGGAACTTCTGTGGTCGCTCATAGCGATTTTCACGCCCACCATCAGGTCAATGAGGGCTATATCCCGCTCCACGCTTCCTGTGATGGTAGGCGACGGGTATCCGTATGCCCCGGTCAGGATTCGGCAGGTGATTCCCTCCTCATTGAAAGCCCTTGCCTTTGCCAGAAGGTTCTCCAGACTTCTGGTAATCCCGTCCGTTCCCAAAAGTCCCACCACCGTGGTGATGCCGCTTCGGACCAGCACGCTGAGGCTTGCCTCCGGCACCCTGGTGGCCGGTCCGCTCTCGCCGCCTCCGCCTGTTATGTGGACATGGATGTCCATGTAACCCGGCGTCAGGATATGCCCCTTCAGGTCTGCCTTTTCCACTTCCTCTATCTGGTCGTATTCATCTATGTGGTCCGCTATTCTGGCAATCCGGTTTCCTTCTATCAGAATATCCTTTCTCCCCAGATGCTCCGGAGCATAAACATCTCCCTGTTTCAGTACTTTCATTGATTCAATTCCTCTCTTTCAGCAAAATCATGACAGCTTTACAGCAGTATACATGTGCCTATTATATTATCAATACGCAAAAAAAGAAAGTGCCTGTTAATGGTTACAGACACTTTTCATGAAATTTGCGAAACCCTGCCCGGGCTTCCTCCACCGCGCGAATCAGGTTGTCCTGGGACTTTTCCAGGGCATCAAACTGTTCCTTTTCTTCATCCGTCATATTTCTGGCATCCCCCTCCTGTTTCAGGGCATCCCACAATCCTGCGGCCGGCTCCATGTTTCTGGTCACGCCGCATGTACAGGCGCCGAATCCCGGAACACACTGTCTCAGCCCGTCCGCAACCACACCTGCAAAAAGTACTGCCCCGTACTCATTGGTGTGGGTCATGTCCCCGGGATGGAAATAACCCTTGCTCTCCTCAAAACCCTTTTCCTGATAGAACCCTGTGGAATACCTGTGCAGGTCAATGACAGGCACTCCCTGTTCCTTTCCAATGGATGCCGTTTCCACGGCATACTCCTCCAGCAGGTCCAGATAACGGCTGCCGCCTTCCAGCCAGGTATTTCTTCCAAGGGGAGTCACCAGCACGGGAACGCCCTGTTTCTCCCTTATCTCATCCAGAAACCTGCACAGATTCTCCCTGTATCCCAGTGAGGGCTGCAGATACCACTGCTTTTGGTCATTGTGGGCAAACTGGAACATGCAGACATCCCCCGGCCTTATTTCCCTGCGGATGATATCCATATGCCCCTCTTTCCGGAAGGTTTCCGTGGAAAGCCCGCAGTGTGCCTGGTTATCCACTGCCCAGGTACCGCCCACATAGGCGGTCAGGGCCTGGCCCCAGGATGCAAAGCAGGCTCCCGGATGATAGGGGACCTCACTGATTTGGTCTGCCACAGTGGAATCCCCTGCCAGATACACGGTCTTCACCCCGGCCGGGACAGGGCTAACCTTTATGTCCCAGCCTCCCAGGTTCTCCGGATTCCGGCATGCGGCTGTCACAAAGACCTTCCTCATGGCACAGGGGACACTGTGGTATCTGGGAATGATATCGCCTGCATGGACGTATACCCGCACCTTAAGCCGTTCTCCGGCTGACAGGCTTCCATAGTAACACAGGTTCTTTCTGCCTGCGAACAGAAACAGTTCATCCGTTTCCCGGACAGCCTCAAGGGCAATATCCACCTGATAAACTCCCTCCCGGTCCAGGTCCTCATAAAAGCTGGCCAGCCCGTATTCCCGGGTGTAGGAAGGCAGTTCCGGGTCAAAACCGCTTAAAATCTCCGGTATGTTCCTCATTCGTTTGGAGCTGATTTCCCTCCAGTCAAATCTCCTCAAGGTTCACTCCTCCTTTTCGTTTGCAGCAGCAGGTCCGGCGCCCCCTGGTCTGAATAACAGTGCGTGCGGTACCCGCTGCCTAATCCAGGTGCAGCAAAGCCTCTGCCAGCGCCAGTATGGTCAGGGACTGTCCATACGCCATGGGCGCAATCAGTATGTTCTTATAGTGGTCAGCGTCATATCCCATTCCGGTGCCTCCGGACACATTGAGCACGGTTCCGTCCCTGTCAATGTTATCCAAAATGGCTTTCACTGCCTTCCATGCACAGGGCAGATAGGAATCATCCAGGATTCCGTAGCGGATTCCCTTAAGGATTCCCGCTGTGATGGCGGCGCTGCCCGAAACCTCCTCATAGCTGTCCCGGTCGGTCAGCACCGTGTGCCACAGCCCGCTTTTGCCCTGAAGCCCCTTCAGAGCCTCTGCCTGAGCCTTATATGCATCCACCACAAACTCCTTTACCCCGGCATTCATGGTCCCCTTAAACATATCAATGTAATCCAGTATCCCCAAGGTAAACCAGCTGTTTCCCCTGCACCAGAAGATGCCGCCGAAATTATTCCTTTCATTGAAGGTCCATCCGTGGTAAAACAGCCCTGTCTCCTTGTCGCACAGATACTTGATGTGCATCAGCACCTGGTGGATGGACTCATCAATCCATGCCTGGTTCCGGTATTTCTGCCCCATTCGGTTGAGAAACAGCACTGTCATGAAAATGGTGTCAATCCACATCTCATTTTCATTGAGCCTCACTCCCTGACGGTCCCCGTTGGCGCTGGTTACATGCTGGAATCCTCTTTCCCTTGTTCTGGGCAGGCAGTTCATGAGCCAGTCCGCCCATGTAAGGCAGAGCGCTTCAAATTCCTGGTCGTGGTAATACTCGTTAAGCTCCGCCAATGTGAGAAGGGGTGTGGTGGTATTGATGTTTTTGGATGGAAGTCCTTCCTTTATATTGTCCTTAAACCACTGGTACAGGAATTCCTTATAATCCTCATTCTTCCGTGCCTGCATGATTCTCAGCAGCCCGTACAGCCCCACGCCCTGGGGCCAGTCCCATTCCCGGATTCCGAAATCCCGTTTAAAGAAGCCAATGGCCTCCCCTCCTTCAGCCAGTTCCTCCCTGTTCTCAGGTCCGCCCAGGTTCATGAGCTTTTCAATGACCCGGTCCAGCTTTTCCTGGATTAGGCTCTTATCTATGTTCCACACACGGTCTGCCTGCTGTATTTCTTCCCTGCTCTTCACTCCGTCCATACTCCTCATTTCATCCTCGCTCCTCTTTTCATTTTCGCTCCTTCTTTCGTCCCCGCTCCTTATTTAATATCCCTGCGCTTTCTGCTCTTATTTCAGCAATCCCAGGACGCCGGGCAGCCACAGACTGAATCCCGGCACAAAGGTAATGAACATCAATGCAGCCACAATGGCTCCAAAGAAGGGGAGCAGTTTCTTCATTACGTCCTCCACCTGCAGTCTGGCAACGCTGCATCCCACAAAGAGAACATTTCCAACCGGCGGCGTAATGGTGCCGATGGACAGGTTCATGACAATCATGACTCCGAACTGGATGGGGTCCATTCCCAGGCTCTTTACAATGGGAAGGAAAATAGGTGTGAATATGAGCAGGGCCGGAGCCATGTCCATAAAGGTTCCCACAATCAGCAGTGTTATATTGATAATCAGCAGAATGACAATCCGGTTATCGGAAATCCCCAGCAGCAGCTTACTGATAGCCTGGGGCAATCCTGTAAAGGACAGGACAAAGGACAGCACGGAGGATGCTCCGATAATCAGCATGACGATGGTGGTCATAACCGCTGTGTCCACCAGTATCCTGGGCATATCCTTTATCTTAATGCTCTTATATACGAATACCGATAAAAGGAAGGCATATACAACGGCCACACCCGATGCCTCGGTGGGGGTGAAATAACCGGAAAGGATGCCGCCGATTATGATAACAATAAGGAACAGGCTGGGAATGGCCTCCCATACGGTCTTTACAACGATGGCTGCCGTCATCTTGTCCCGCTTCATCACATATCCGTGCTTTGCGCCGTAGACACAGGCCACTGCCATGCACAGGGCTGCCCACAAAAGTCCCGGCACCCAGCCTGCCATGAGTAATGCTGCAACAGAGACACCTCCGCTGGCAGCGGAATACACGATAAAGGAGGCAGTGGGCGGAATCAGCTGGCCCACAGGCGCGGTGGCAATATTCACGGCCGCTGAAAAACCCTTGTCATATCCCTGCTCCTCCTCCAGGGGCAGCATGACGCCTCCGATGGCGGTTGCCGCTGCAATGCCCGAGCCTGATATGGAACCGAACATGGCGTTGCCCGCTATGTTGGTCATGGCCAGGGAGCCGGGAACCCTGCCCAGAAAAAGCATGGCCAGGTTAATCAGCCGCTTGGCAATACCGCCGCTGCTCATAAGCAGTCCCGCCAGCACAAAGAAGGGCACGGCCAAAAGGGTAAAGCTGTCGATTCCGCTGACAATCTTCTGGGCAGAGACAAACATGCCGAAACCAGGTGTCAGGAACATGATGATGGTCAGCAGTGACGCTGAAATGATGCTGAATGATACCGGTACGCTCATGGCCAGCATGAGAAAGAATACCAGGACCAGAACAATGGCTGCCTGAATTTCCATACTATTTCTCCTCCTTTAAATCTTTTGTAAACACGATGAGACGCTGCACGCAGTATAATACCATCAGAACGCCGCTTATGGGCACACATATGTAATATACCTGCATGGGAAGCTGCATGGCCGGAGATATCTGGCCTGCCGAGTTAAGGGTCACCATAAAGCCTCCCGCTATCATCACAAAGATACTGATGAACAGGACCAGGAATTCGATTCCTATCTTTGTCCTGGTCAGGTTCTTTGGCTTAAACGTCCTGGTAATCAGGTTGATGGACAGATGGCTATCCCTGCCGTAGGCATAAGGCACCCCCAGCATGGTAAGCCATATGAGCATGTATCTTAAAAGTTCTTCCGTGTATTTGCTGGGATTGTGCAGCAGGAAGCGGGTAATTACCTGCCAGAAGCATCCCGCCACCATAAGCGCCACCAGAATGGCCAGCACGGTTTCCAGAAACCGGTTCAATATTTTCATCATCTTGCTTTCCCCCTTTTACTCTGCGTACTTCTGGATATCGTCATACAGGGCTTTATAACTCCCGCCCTTGGCACAGAATTTGTCATGGATGGGCTGTACCGCCTGTATGAACGCAGTCTTGTCTATATCCCTGTAAATGTGCACGCCGTTGGATTCAGCCTCCGCAACGGCCTCATCCATCATGCCGTTATAGAGCTGCTTGAAGTTCTCATTGGTCTGTTCAAATCCTTTTACCAGATAATCCTGCTGTTGTGCTGTCATGCGGTTCCAGGTCTTGGTACTGATGATATAAATATCCGGCGAATACTGGTGCTCCGTATATGTATAGGATTTTACCAAATCCTGATGTCCGTCCACGGTGAGCACCAGCTCCGTATTCTCCGCGCCGTCCACAATGCCCTGCTGAAGGGACGCATAAGTCTCCCCTCCCGCCATGGGCACCGGGGTTCCACCCATGGCCTCAATCATGTCCATAGAGGTAGTGTTGGGCATGGAGCGTATCTTCTTGCCTTTTAATACAGAAGGTTCAACACAGGGCTTGTCCTCCTTCAGATAAAAGTTCCTGGCCCCGTTGGCATAGTAACCAATGGCTATATAACCCTCGTCCTCCGTGGACATGAACAGCTCCTTTACCTTCTCCGACTTCTGCATGGCGTCGTAATAATGCTGCTGTCCGTTAAAAAGATATGGAACAGCGAAAATGGAGTATTCCTCCTTAAACTGCCCCAGGGTGTTGGAGCTTACCTTGGCCATGTCCAGGATTCCCGCTTTCACCATCTCAATGATGTCCTTCTCGGTCCCCAGGACACCGCTGGGATAAATCTGCACCTCCATATTCATGGAAGCGTCCTCTGCCGCAATATCCGATATCAGGGCAATGGAATCCGCTATCTCAGAGCCCGCCGCCTGGTTGTGGGCCAGCCTGATTACCAGCTTGTCGCTGGCCTTTGCACTTGTCACCTGGAAAAAGGTCACACATATGACGGCCACGCTTAAAACCGCTGCCGCTATACCGATTGTTTTCCTGCAAGATTTCATGTTCTCTCTCCTTTTCATACGCAGTTCACCATCTGCAATAAGTACAGATAATCCCATGGGCTGATGCATATCTTCTGTACTCTTGTTTGACTAGATTGTATCATATACCGAGGGCTGTTTCTTATTCCGTGTTGCAGTCTTTTAACATTTTTCAAACAATATTGCTCTCATCTGTTGACAGGTACAGCCTGATTGATTACAACTATACTATACATGGATGCACAGGAACAGGAGGATAGGCCAGACATATGGAAAAGGTGACATTTTACGGAGAGATTGAGGGGATTTCCCTGGAGCAAATGGTCCGCTACGGCAAGTTCGACATGCGGGTAAAGCATTTCCACAACCAATACGAGATTTTTTACATCATAGAAGGGGAGCGTCTTTTTTTCTTCAACAACAGGGAATACGTGGCCCGCTCCGGGGACCTGATTCTGGTGGACACCAACCTGATTCACATGACAAAGTCCGTGACAGCAGAGGACACCGGCCATAACCGCGTCATCCTGTACGTTGCCTATGACCGGATGCAGTCCTTTGACCAGAGGTACCCTTCCCTGCAGTTGGTGCGGTTCTTTCATGAGCACTACGGGGTCTACCACCTGGATAAGGAGCAGCAGGCCCTGTTCCTTAACTTTTACCGCAACCTGCGCATTGCCATGACTGAAAAGGCCCGCAATTACAAGATTGGCATTGAATTGGAAACCCTTACGTGGCTCTTTAAGATAACTTCCTATGTGTCAAAGCAGGAGGGCGCCAGCCCCCATTCCTCCGACCACCCCAAATACCGCACGGCCTACGCCATAGCCGACTATCTTTCCGAAAACTGCGAGCAGAATATTTCCCTGGAGGAGCTGGCCGCCCACTTCTATCTCAGCAAATATTATGTGTGCCGCACCTTTAAGGAGATTACGGGATACACGGTCACGGAGTACACCAACATACACCGCATACGCAGGGCCAAGCGCCTGCTGGAGGAAACAGATATGAGCATCTCCGGGATTGCCCATGAGCTGGGTTATGAAAGCCTGACCTACTTCGAACGGATGTTCAAATCCTTCATGACCATTTCCCCTCTCAAATACCGCAAAACCCTGAACACAGTGACCTATACCAATGAGCTGACCACGGATTTCGAGGAGGACACGGAGCAGCTTTCTTCCAGCCGGTAGAGCTGCCGGCAAATCCGGAGGGTAATCTCCTGCCGGCCATCTCCCGCCGGAAGCCGCACTCTGCAGTCCCATTTTTACCACAACATTGTATGATTGCTGTTGTACACCAAAAGAGGAGGCATTCCCCTTCCCGGGAATGTCCCCTCTTTTTTCCGCCATCTTATTTTCTTTTTATCAGCTTCCTGTTTTTTACCGCCTATTTCTCATACAGGAATTTTTCAGGCAGGTTCACATGGAAATCCACTGCCAGATTCTTAAAATCCCGGGGTGTGATGGTCTGAAGCTTGTCCGGGCGGATGCTTAACACCTTTACCAGGATTTCAGCCGACTTCTCAATGGTATGCATCAGGCCAAAGGTCAAATCAAAGTCCTCCCCTGCACAGAACAGGCCGTGGTGGGCCCATACGGCTGCGTCGTACTCCTCCATCAGTCTGCTGGTGGCCACGGCAATGTCGCGTCCGCCGGGCACCATCCAGCCCACCACGCCCACGCCTGAGGGGAATACCACGGGGCACTCCGTGGCCATTTCCCACAGTTCCCTGGTAAACACCTCATCTGTCAGGGGCAGGACAAAGGTCAGGGCAATGATATTGGCAGGATGGGCATGGTAAATCACCCTGTATCTGCCCTCTGTAGCCTTCATCTTCACCTCATGGTTCATCAGATGGGTGGGCAGCTCGCTGGTGGGCCTTCCGCCCTTAACCAGTCCCCAGCAGATACGGTAGTTCTCCCCTGCCTGGTCCACCTCCAGGATACAGCAGTTGGACTCCGGTTCCAGAATCATGTTGCGCATGAATTTGCCGCTTCCTGACACCATAAAATACTCCCCTGCCAGGGCAGGTACGCTGGTGCCGATGGACTGCCACTCCCCGTCATAGGAAAGCTCCTCCTTCACGGACTCCACTTCCTCCGGCTTGATGCGGTAGCTTAAGTTGCCGCCGTTTCTCTCATGCCAGTTCTGGTTAAATCCGTCATCACACACACGTATGAAGCCTTTTGCAAAAGCTGTGTCTAATACTTTCATCCTCTATTCCTCACAATCATTATTTTTTCAATCTGTCAGCTGCGCTTTAAGAGTACTTCCTTCTCATAGGATTCTGCTTCCCTAAACCACTGTTCCTTCACCGGCACCTGGTTTATCCGGCAGAAATAATCCCACACATCCCCAAATGGATATGTCTTAAGCTCTTCCTGCTCCATCATGAGCTCCGTGAACCTGCGCTCCTCCTGAAGCTTTGCAAGCTTCTCATTCGGCATAAGCAGGGCATATAAAAGGGCTTTCTGCATGTTTCTCATACCCACCACCCATGCGCAGACACGGTTGATGCTGGCGTCGAAAAAGTCCAGGGCCAGAAGCACCCTGCCGGGGTCGTTCCTGACAATCTCCTTAGCAATCTCCCTTGTCTCGTCGTCAAAGAGCACCACATGGTCGCTGTCCCAGCGCACGGGGCGGCTTACGTGAAGGGCAATCTTGTCTGAAAACAGCAGCATGGAGGAAATCTTATCGGATATCATTTCCGTGGGATGGAAGTGGCCGCTGTCCAGCAGGCACATGATGCCCCTGGAGGCAGCATAGTTCATGTAAAACTCATGGGAGCCAACGGTACAGCTCTCCATACCAATGCCGAACACCTTGGATTCCACTGCAATAAGCACCTTGCTCTTATCGTAATCCATGGCCAGAATCTGGTCCAGGGAATCCTTCAGCCTGGCCCTTGGACTGGTGCGGTCAGCCGGTACATCCTTGAATCCGTCGGGAATCCAGATGTTCATGGCGCAGGGACTTCCCAGCTCCTGAGCAAAGTACTGGGAAATGCGCACACAGGCCTTGCAGTGGTCAATCCAGAACCTCCTGATTTCAGGGTCCTCGCTGGACAGGGTGGCGTTCTCAGCCTTTGGATGGGAGAACATGGTAGGGTTGAAGTCCAGTCCCAGCCCTCTCTCCTTTGCAAATTCCACCCATTTCGTGAAATGCTTTGGCTCCAGTGCGTCGCGGTCCGCCTTTTCCCCGTTCTGGAAAATGGCATAGCTGGCGTGAAGATTGATTCTGTGCTTTCCCGGAATCAGGCTCAATGCCTTGTCAATATCCGCCATAAGCTCCTGGGGATTTCTGGCCTTTCCAGGATAGTTTCCCGTTGCCTGGATGCCGCCGGACAGACTGTCCGCACCCTCAAATCCCATGACGTCATCCCCCTGCCAGCAGTGCATGGAAATGGGAATGTTCCTGAGCTGCTCCACTGCCGCGTCCGCGTCAACGCCTAATCCGGCGTAGATTTCTTTTGCTGATTCATATCTTTCCTGTATGTCCATGGTATTCTCCTTTTCACCATCAAATTTTAATCCAAATGAAATACCGGTACAAAGTCAACGCATACCGGGCTGTTGTCCGCATGGGTCTCCATGATGTCGGCCATATAGTCCCACCACCTGCGGTTAACGGGCGTATCTGCTGACCGGTCCCAGAGTTCCTCGTCCTCCACTTCCAGGTACCCGTAGAGCACATGGTTCTCCCTGTCCAGAAAAATGCTGTAATTATGTCCGCCGTACTGGTGTATCATTTCTTTCATCTCAGGCCACAGTTCATTGTGCCGCCTCTCATATTCCTCTGCCATTCCCGGATTGAGGAACATCTTAAATCCTTTTCTGACCATACGGTCCCCTCCCCTCACAAAACCATTTCATCAAGGTTCATATGTTTTAATTTCAAATGAGCGGAATATACTGTCCCTGGCATCCTCAAGGTCCCGGTACTCATTCCCCTCTATCATCTGCACTGCCAGGTTCCCAATGGCCGTGGCCTCGGCCGGGCCTGCATATACAGTTTTTCCTGTGGCCTTTGCTGTCAGGCGGTTCAGGTAGTCTGCATTGGCTCCGCCTCCAACAATGTGGATGCAGTCATAGCCCGCGCCTGTAAGACTCTCGATTTCCCGGCAGCAGATGCGGTAGCAGTCCGCCAAGCTGTTATAAATCACGGCCGCCATCTCCCACTTGGTCTCAGGCACCTGCTGTCCCGTCTCCTCACAGTATGCCTTTACCGCGCCGCACATGCTCTCAGGAGCCAGGAAACGGCTGTCATTACAGTCCACAATGGAGGAAATGGTTTCGCGGGAAGCCCTCTGGCATATTTCGCCAAAGGAATAATCCTCCCCAGCTTCCTTCCATTCCTTTCTCACGGACTGAATCATCCACAGCCCCATGATATTCTTAAGGAAACGGTACCTGTACTCATATCCGCCCTCGTTGGTAAAGTTGGCCTCCATGCTCACCTTCCGGCAGTCAGCCTCCCTAAGCTCCGTCCCCATTAGGGACCAGGTTCCTGAGCTGATATAGAGCACATGGTCCCGGTTGGAAGGCACGGCCGCCACAGCGGAGCCAGTATCATGGGTGGCCGGAAGCACCACCTGGCAATCCAGGCCCGTCTCCCTCTGTATCTCCCCGCTGAGTCTTCCCACCACGGTTCCCGGCATGGACAATTCACCGAAAAGCTTCCGGGGATATCCCAGTGTCTCAATCAATTCCCTGTCCCAGGTGCGTTGGGAGGGATTTACCAGCTGGGTGGTGGTGGCATTGGTGTACTCCTGCTTCTTTACCCCGGTCAAAAGGTAGTTTAAGTAATCCGGCACCATGAGGAAACTTTCCGCCCCGGAAAGAATTTCCGGCTGTTGTTCCTTCACTGCCATCAGCTGGTAAATGGTGTTGAAAATCTGCTTCTGGATGCCGGTCCTTTGGTACAGCTCCTCCCTGGAAATCCGCTCATATACCTTTAAATCCATTCCCTCGGTACGCCTGTCCCTGTAGCCGGCTGTTTTGCCCAGCACATGTCCCTGTTTGTCCAAAAGGACAAAGTCCACGGCCCAGGTGTCGATGCCCATGCTCACCGGGTTGATTCCCAGTTTTTTACATTCTTTCATTCCGGCCTTGATTTCCTCAAAAAGCCGGCTGAGATTCCAGCACAGGGTTCCGTCCTCCATTTCCATGCCATTGGAAAAACGGTAGATTTCCCGAAGGTTCATCGTTCCGTTCTCCATCCACCCCAGGATGTGCCGCCCGCTGGATGCCCCTATGTCCACTGCAAGATAATAACGGTTCACTGTCATACCTCCTCGTCTGTTATCACCATCATATATCAGAAAGAACAAAAAAATAAGAACGGCATTTATAAAAAAATGCGTCCTTATTTGCACTTAAACACTGTTTTGGACCGGCAGCCTTGTGCAGCCCGGACCTTCTATCCGTTCCTTCTGTACTCCCTGGGTGACATTCCGTAATAGGTCCTGAATATACGGTAAAAGTAGCTGGTATTGTCATAGCCCACGGCAAAGCTTACATCCGCCACCGGCATACGCGTGCTGTGCAGGAGAAACGCGGCCTGGTTCAGCCGCTTAATCTGCAGCAATTCCTTGTAATTGCGGCCCAGCAAACGGTTGATGGCCCGGCTGAGCCAGTACACGTCATATCCCATCAGGGCTGCCAGTTCAGTCAGACTGCCCTCCCTGTAATGCTCGTCTATGTAGCGCAGGACCTGGAGGGTGAGCTGCTGCTCAAAGGATTGTTCGCTGTCCCGGTTCACCCGGATTCGCCCTGTATAATGCATGAGATGCTGCAGCAGCAGGCCCATGGTGGTCTGGTTCATGGACTGCATTCCCTCCCGTTCATGCATAAGGGACCACACCAGATTCTCCACCAGGTTCTGGACCGGAAGCACGTCCGCTATCTGGAAGTGAAGGTAACGTCCGTATCTGGTATCATCACAGAGACATCCCACAATAAAGTTCCGCAGCAGGTTCTCCTCCTCCCCCATCATGCGGAAGGCCGTGTCAAAAAATTCCGGAAGAATGATGAAGTTCACCGCTATATCTTCCCGGCCCGCAGGCTGGATTTCCTGGACAGCATGCTGGTTCAGGAACAGCAGTTCCCCTTCCTTTAGCTTCAGTTCCCTGCCGTCCACCACATGAGTCGTCTCCCCGCGGCACATGTAAATCACTTCCACATAGTTGTGTGTGTGCTCCGGAAAATGTACGAAGCGGGTGTGGGGCCGGATGGTAATGAGCCTGCCTGCCTCCAGAAGCTTGTCACTGTCAATGACCATGTCCTCCCGGTCCATGTACAGGGTCCTGTCAATATCCGGACTGCCTTCCAGTATCTTCTTTTCTTCTTCCGTAATGACGCTTAAGCTCTGAATCAGCTCCTGGTTCATAAAAATCCCCTTCCCCTGTATCATACGGTTGCCCGGCTGAGGAGAATGTCAGCCAGATGCTGGAAATACCTCACCAGAACGTCCTTTATGACTGAGCACTCTCTCTTTCGGACAGCATTTCCTAACTGCTGCAGGAGAACCAGCCTTTCGCTTTGTATAAAAGGCAGTTTCAAAAGGACATATGATAAATAGCCCTCCTGAAGCTTTTTGAGCATCTGCTGCAAATATGGGTTTTCAAGCAGTTCACCGACCAGCCAGTGGTATTCCAATTCCAGTTCCCTTCCTCTGTCCTCTCTGCCCTGCTCCAATATCTTTATGGTTTCCTCAATATGATTTACCAGCACCTGAGCCGCCGGTTCATCCAGCATACCAAGCATTTCAGACTCCACCACAGCCATAATTCGAAATGACTCCAACACCTGGGTCCGCTTCATGCGGGACACACAGACATGGCGGTTGCGCATCCTCGTCAGAAATCCTTCCTGGGTAAGGGCCTGTAATGCCTCCCTCACAGGCATTCTGGATACCCCTAATTTTTCTGCCACATCTTCCTGAGTCAATTCTTCTCCCGGCTTCAAATCGCCGGAAAGAATCTGTTCCCGTAAAATCTGGACCACAAGGTCCTTGGTCTGAATATTCTGGATGCTTTTCATTTATTTCCTCACTTCATTTGTAATTGAGATGAATCCCCCTCCATATTTTAGCGCCTCCTTAAGCCTCTGTCAATTGCCATACATCACCGTGGTTACCGTTCCAATATGGCCGCCACTTCATCTCCTACCTGGGAGGTGGTTGAACTTCCTCCCATATCCGGCGTAAGTATCCGGCCCTCACACATGATTGTCTCTACTGCATCCAGGACCTTCTGAGCCCATTCACTGTATCCGAAAAACTCCAGCATCTGGCTGGCAGACCATATGGAAGCAAGAGGATTTGCGATATTTTGGCCTGCGATATCAGGCGCCGACCCATGAATCGGTTCAAACATGGAAGGAAATCTATGTTCAGGATTCAAATTGGCGCCTGCCGCCAGTCCCAGTCCTCCTGCAATTGCTGCGCCAAGGTCTGTGAGTATATCCCCAAACAGATTGGATGTCACCACCACCTCAAAGCGCTTTGGGTCCCTGACCATGAACATACTGGCCGCATCCACCAGATAAGAATAGGTTTTGACATCCGGATACTCAAGTCCCACCTCCTTAAATATCTGGTCCCAGAAAACCATGGAATAATTAAGGGCATTCCCCTTGCTTATGCTTGTCAGCGTCTTACCCTTTTCCCTCGCCAGATTATAGGCATAGCGGATGACCCGTTCACATCCAAAACGTGAGAATACGCTGTTTTGAATCACTACTTCATTAGGTTTCCCCTTATAGAGCCAGCTTCCGCTGCCTGCATATTCACCCTCGCTGTTCTCCCGCACAAATATCATGTCAATATCTTCCCGTTTCGCATCCTTCAGAGGGCAGGGCGCTCCCTTCAGCAGCACCACCGGCCGAAGATTGATATACTGGTCAAAACTTTTACGTATATTCAGAAGCAGGTCCCACAGAGAGATATGGTCCGGTACCCCGGGCGCTCCCACAGCCCCTAAATATATGGCATCAAAATCCTTCAGAATATCAATCCCGTTCTCATCCATCATCCTTCCATGTTCAAGATAATACTCACACCCCCATGGAAATTGTGTGAACTCAAAAGAAAAACCTCCGTCCAGACAGGCTGTCTTTTTAAGAATCTTAATCCCTTCTGCCAACACCTCCGGTCCTATCCCGTCTCCTGGTATGACTGCAATTTTATGTACCTTCATATAATTTATCTGCAACTCCTTCCTCAAATCAGATTCAGGCTTTTTAATACATAAAGCCCGATTGTCAATGTCAGTGCACATCCGCGGGTCGTAATCATCACTGTGTTCGAAGTAAGGTCACCATCATACCCCATATTTTTAGCCATGACAAAAGGACCAAAGGTAGTGGCCGAACCCATTCTTCTTCCTGCCCGGCCTCATCATCTCCAGAATCACCACAGCCATGATATTATATAAGGGAACACAGCCGATTATCATTAATGGGGCCATGCTTGAACTGCCATATATATTGTGCACAAAAGCAATTCCCAGCAAAGCCGCACTGCTGCGGTAGGATGCCTGTATGAATTCACCTCTTATCCCCCTGTCCTTCAGAATCAAGGATACCGGCATGGCAATCAATATACTGGTTATGGCAGCCCCAAAACAAAAGCCAATGAATTTCCCGTCCCAGACCTCCAGAAAATCAGCTCCTGAAAGGTCTCTCCACAGGACTGCAGGCAGGGAGGCATTAAATACAAATTGGTTAATCTTATCTGCAAAATCCCGTGCCAGTACACCAGTCTTCCTGAATGCCATCCCCAGCAGCACAAGTAAAAAAACCGGAACCGTTGCATTTAATGCAAATATAAGATGCTCCATATTACTCTACCTGGAATATTGTATCCATCTGGGTACCGTCACGCCCCATAACCTTTGCCACGGTTCTGGAAGTCTTATGTTCAATGCACCGTGGAATTCCATTCATCTTCTCAGCCAATGCCTTCCATTCATGTATATCCGCCACCGGAATGCCTGCCCCTGCAAAACGTTTCAGCAAATCCGCGCGGCGCGGATTCACGCATACGCCATACTGGGTCACCAGAACGTCCACCGAGGAACCTGGCGTCGATATGCAGTCCACCTTATCCACAACAAGCGGCATCCTGGCACGGCTGAGAGGCGCCACGATAATGGTCATCCTGGCACATTCCGCTACATCTGTATGGCCGCCTGAGCCTCCTATGATATAACCGTTTGAATCCGTATGTACATTGACATTAAACCGGGTATCAATCTGGGTCGCCCCCAGCACCACCACATCCAGGGACGAGGCCGCCGTACTTTTAGCAGTGGGACTTGCATACTGGCTGGCAGTTATCTCCATATGATTTTGGTTATCCCTGATGGATTCCACTGCCCTCAAATCAAAGCACTGTACATCCTGTATTGCCTCAAAGCAGCCTGCCTCCAGCATATCCACTATATATCCTGTAATCCCCCCCAGGCAGTAGCTTCCCTTTATACCCTGTTTCAGCATAATATCCTTCAGGAATCCCGCCACTGCAAGCGAGGCGCCGCCTGCACCTGTCTGGAATGAAAACCCGTTCTTTAATAAACCGGATGCCTCTATGGCCTTTGCCGCGTAATCCGCAATTTTCAGTGCAATGGGGTCCTTGGGCAGTCTGGTGGTTCCTGAAACAATTCCTGCCGGGTCACCAATGGCATCCACCTTCACCACATAGTCCACATATTCCTCTGGGATGGAACGCCTGGTCAGGGGATACGGTACAAGATAATCCGTGATGATGACCACCTTATCAGCATATGCGGCATCCGCAAATGCATATCCCAGCGAACCGCAGGCCGACTTGCCGATTGTACCGGTACAGTTCCCTCTGTCATCCGATGCGGGAGTTCCCAGAAAGGCTATATCAATCCGGGACTCACCCGACTGGATTACACTGGGCCTTGAACCGTGGGTCCGGAATATAACCGGCGTTTCAAGGACTCCCTGTGAGACTGCCTTTCCCACCACAGGTCCTATATAATCAGTCTCCAGTGCAGTGACCACGCCGTGTTCCATATGTTTTATCAGAGGGGCATGGCTGTCATGGATGGAACTGGCATTGATTTTCAGATTCCTGATTCCCATGTCCGCAATCTCTTCCATCACCATATTCAAGATGAAATCCCCTCCCCGGAAATGATGATGAAAGGATATGCACATTCCATCCTTCAGTCCGCACCGTTCAATTGCCTCCCTCAGGCTTGACACTAATTTACTCAAAATAATTCACCCCCTCCAGCTCAGACGCTGCTTCCAGTACAAGCCTTGCCCTCTGTACAATCGGAGCGTCAATCATCTTCCCTCTCAGGGAAATTGCGCCTTTTCCCTGGCGTTTGGCTTCTCCGATGGCTTCAAATACCTCCCTTGCGTAGCGTATCTCCTTCTCCCCCGGGCTGAAGATGCGGTTTACATCCTCCACATGGCGGGGATTGATAACCGCCTTACCTGTATAGCCCAGCCCCTTGGCCAACCTGGCATCTTTTCTGAGCCCCTCCATATCTTCCACATCCGTAAACGGGGTATCATATGCCTCTATGCCGGCAGCCCTGGCTGCACACACCAGACGGCCCCTGGCATACAGGATTTCCTTTCCTTCCTTTGTCCGTTCACATCTTAAATCCGCGGTCAAATCCTCCGCCCCCAGGTAAAGGGCTTCCATCCGCGGTGATGCGGCCGCTATCTCATAGGCATGTTCAATCCCCATGGCTGTTTCCAGCAGCGGTATCAGCTTAATCTTACCCGCATCCATTCCGTTTTTCTCTTCTATTTCAGTGATTTTCCGGTCCAGCTTTCTGATGTAATCCCCATCACTGACCTTAGTTGGCATGATAACTGCAGGCCTGAGAGGCACCATCTCTTGAAGGTCCTCCTCCCAGTAAGGCGTATCCAGTGCATTGATTCGGACAATGATTTCACATCTGCCGAAATCAAGGGAACCCAGAGCTGACTTCACCAGAATCCTGGCAGCGTCCTTCTGGTCAGGCGCCACCGCATCTTCCAAATCAAATATAATGCTGTCCGCTCCCAAAAGACCGCCGTTCACAATCATATTGGGATTATTTCCCGGTAAGAATAGCATAGTACGTCTCATATAGCCTCCTCCTTTGACGCCCTGCGAAGAGCCGTCTCAACCCTGGCCCGGATTGTGCAGTCCAGTGCGCCGTGGTCATTGGCCTGAATGAAAGCTGCCTCTGCTTCCAGTGACTTGGCCACTTCCCGGATTGTCCTTATGATATCGTCCCCAAACTGCTGGTACACCGAAGATTGAAGTTCAATATGTATGCCGTGCTCAGCCGGCTGGACAACTACCATGATATCGCTGGATTCCAGTGTACCCGCTACGGCATTTTTATTAATTACCATGTCTCTTCCCCTTTTTTCTGTGCTATCTTATATTGGATACAAAATAATAGTTAAAATATAGTTCCATACACTACAACGTATGGAACTCCTTCTTAATCAACCGGATAACCTGGCCCACTTCTTCTCTTGCCTCTTTCCCCAACGGCTGATTTGGCGCAATGGGATTTCCCACGGGGAACCCTTGAAGCTCCAGGCCTGCTTTTACGCAGGCAGCCAGATTATATTTCTGAAAAACACGGTTCACTTCCCACATGGTTCTCTGCAGCCTGAATGCTTCGTCCCAGCGTTTCCGAGCGCATAATTCATACAGCATGACGCTCTCCTTTGGCAGCAGGCAGGCAGGACCGGCCATCCATCCGGCCCCGCCAAGCATCATGACAAATACAGGAACATGGGCGGATGCACTGAATATCTTCAAATCGTTTCCAACTATATTAGACAATTGAAGAAGTCTCCCGGTATTGCCGGATGCATCCTTATAGTAATTAATATTTGATATTTGGGACAGTTTTTTCAGCGTGGGAATCTCAATCTCAAAACCTGTAAACTTAGGGTTATTGTATACGACTACCTGGCAGGACACTGCTCCTGCAATGCCTGCAAAATAGCCGTATATCCCATCCTGCTTTAATGGGAAATACACGTTCAGGATTCCCAGGATTCCATCCACTCCCAGCCGTTCAAATTCAGAGGCCTGAAATGCGGCATCCCTGTTTGTGGAAGCCGCAACCCCGGCAACCACAGGCACCCTGTGGGCCGCGGCTTCCACCACAATTCTGACAATTTCCCTGCGCTGTTCCCAGTCCAGGTAAAAGAACTCCCCGGTGCTTCCCAAAGGGGTAAGTCCATGAACGCCGCATGCAATGAGATGGTCCACCAGATTGCGAAGTACCTGTTCCTTTACGTTCCCGTCCTCGTCCACGGGTGATACAAGATATGGGAATATCCCTTTCCACTGTGTAAATGCCATGATTCTCCCTGCTCTCCCATTATTTTATGAAATGTACTTCCTGGCAGATTCTCCCGTAAACCTTGTCCTTTTTCTCGTTAAACCTTACCTTGTTCTCTTCAAAAAGATTCCGTCCATATGTGTCAATGGATACAATGAGGGGACCAAACTCCCTGACCCTGCATGTCCAAAGAGTCTCCGGCATTCCCAAATCCAGCCACTCAGCCTGCTCGATTTCTTCCACGCTGTCAGCTGCCACCACTGCACAGCCCGCAGGAAATACACAGTGCAGGGCTTTATATTCTTTACACCCTTCCTCTGTTCCCTTACCCATGCCGCCCTTTCCCACTACAAGGCGCACGCCTGTTTCCCGGATGAATTCCTTCTCAAACTTCTCCATGCGCATGCTGGTGGTGGGTCCCACCGAAACCATTTCATACCGGCCTTCCTCCAGGGGGCGTATGATTGGACCGGCATGCAGGATGGCTCCGCCCTCCAGATTCACGGGCAGTTTCCGTCCGCCTTCAATAAGACGCCTGTGGGCAACATCGCGGCAGGTGGTTATATGTCCTGTGAGATATATAATATCACCTATATGAATATCCTCCAAATCTTCCGCCTTTATTGGCGTGGTTAATATTTTTTTAGCCATTACAGAGTCACCCCCTTATGAGAAATGATGGTATACTTCAAATCCTTATCAAAGATAATATGTCCCTTCCTGTGGGACCAGCATCCCACGTTTACTGCCACGCCTATGGTGGATGGATGCCTGGCCGTGTTTTCAATATGTACGCCCATCACGGACATTTTGCCTGATACCCCCTGGGGCCCCAGACCGATTTCATTGATGCCATCCTCCAGAAGTTTTTCCAGCTTAGCCGCCCTCTCATTTGGATTTCTGGTTCCCAGAGGTCTGAACAGCGCCTTTTTTGACAGTAAGGCAGCGGTTTCCACTGAAGTTGCCACACCCACACCCACCAGCAAAGGCGGGCAGGCATTTAATCCGTAACTGGTCATCACATCCAGCACGAATTTCGTGACCCCCTCATATCCCTGACCCGGCATAAGGACCATGGCCTTGCCGGGCAGGGAACAGCCGCCGCCGGCCATATAGGAATAAATCTCGCAGGTATCGCATTCCGGAACAATCTCCCAAAATATGGTAGGGGTCCCCGTTCCAACATTCTTACCCGTATTATATTCGTCAAATGTCTCCACGCTGTTGTGACGCAGGGGTGCGTCAAATGTTGCCCTGACCGTCGCCTCCTTAAGAAGCGTTTCCACGAAATCAATCAGAGGAAACCTGGTGCCGCATTTCACAAGATACTGCAGGACCCCTGTATCCTGACAGCAGGGGCGGTCCAAAAGAACTGCCAGTTCCTGGTTTCTGAACATGGTGTCATAGATGGTCTTGGGCAATTCTCCTGTCTCCAGCGCCCTGAGCTCCTTCAGTTTTTCCGTCACATCATCAGGCAGCACCTTTCCGCTGTACCCCACGAATTTCGCCATGATATCTGTCATATATTCCACGGCCTCTGTCTTTGTCATCATTTCCTCCCCTCCTTTCATGCCTGCTCTACCTTCATAT
Organism: Clostridium sp. 1001271st1 H5; assembly: GCF_005845215.1. Lineage (GTDB taxonomy): Bacteria > Bacillota > Clostridia > Lachnospirales > Lachnospiraceae > Enterocloster. The sequence continues at coordinate 331,567 of NZ_SPHO01000001.1, read as the reverse complement.
AATCTTTGACACTGTCAATAATTGGGGCCATGCATTCTTCCTTGCGGGAAGCATAAAATTTCTTGTTGTCCACAAACATGTTATTTCCCTCTGTGTCAATGGATACAATCAGAGGACCAAACTCCTTGATTTTCATCACCCACAGACATTCCGGCATCCCCAGTTCCCGCCAGTATACATTCTTTATTTCTTCCACATGTGCTGCCGCGGATACGGCGCATCCTCCCGGGTATACGCAATGGATTGCCCCATATTTCTTACATGCCTCAGAGGTTTTTTCACCCATTCCTCCCTTTCCCACCTGGATTTTGACCCCTGTAAGGCGGATAAAATCAGCTGCGTCTGCCTCCATCCGGATGGAAGAGGTAGGGCCGATGGAAATCATGGTGTTCTTTCCCGGTTCTTCCCTGATAATAGGTCCTGCATGCATGATGGCGCCCCCGGTAAAATCATAGGGACAGGCAAGTCCCTCATGAACCACACGGTGATGGACGTCATCACGCCCTGTTACCAGCTCTCCCGACAGATAGATGATGTCTCCTGTTCTCAAATCTTTAATATCCTCGGTAGTAACCGGTGTAGTCAATATCTTTTTCATAGCGTTACCCCCTTATATGTCGGCATCTCATAAGACAAATCATTGTGGAATCGGATTACGCCCCGGCGGTGGGCATAACATGCCACATTCACGCCGATGGCAATGGTGGCTGTATGGCGCGCAGATGATTCTATATGTACCTCCATGGCAGCACAGTTTCCCCTAAGGCCCTGAGCCCCGATTCCCAGCTTGTTAAGTCCTTCCAGCAAATCCGTTTCCAGCTTTGCTCCCTTTGGGTGAGGATGGCTTGTGCCAAGCGGTCTCAGATAAGCTTTCTTGGACAAAAGAGCTGCATTCTCGGCATTATGTCCCAGACCCACGCCCACAATCAGGGGAGGACATGCATTGATGCCCAGGTCGGACACAGCATCAAACACATACCTGATGATGGCTGCGTAACCGTCAGAGGGCTTGAACACCTGGGAACGCCCCGGCAGACAGCAGCCGCCGCCTGCAAAATACGTTATGATTTCCAGGTCATCATTATCCGGTACAATGTCCCAGTTAATCCATGGCATCCTTTCTCCTGTGTTGTCATTGGTGTTCCTCTCCTCAAAATAATTCACTGTGTTCTGACGCAGGGGAGCACTGTACGTTGCATTATGTGTGGCCTTTCTCAGGCTTTCCGCTACCATATCCTGATATGCGAATCCCGTTCCCATCTTAATGTAGAAATGCAGGAGTCCTGTATCCTGACAGCATGGCCGGCTAAGTTTTTCTGCCATATCCAGGTTTTCAAAATACGCATTATAAATCACTTTCTGGATATCATTATCTTCCTTTTCCCCGCACTCCTTCAACTTCGCATACACGTCATCGGGAAGCCGCTTGCTGCTCATTGCAATGAATTTCTCCATGATGTCCGTAAACTTTTGCTTTGCATCTTCGTGTGTCATAGTCCTATACCTCACTCTGTTTTATCCTAATATGTTAACCAGGGTCATGCTGATTGGCTCTATGTATGTGATTGCCAGTAAAGATATAATCAGGGCAATCAAATAGGGCATGATGGCCTTTACCAACGCTTCAAATTTAATGTCCGCTATATTACATGCCACGTACAGACAGTTGCCTACCGGAGGAGTAATCATACCGATTGCCATGTTCACGATAAATACGATACCTACCATATACGGATTCACGCCCACACTTGTAAGCACCGGCAGAAGAATCGGCGTCAGAAGCGCGATTGCTGCGGATGAATTGAGAAAACAGCCCGCAATCAGGACCACGATATTAAACAGGAACAGCAGGACATATTTATTGGTGGTAAAAGACAGAAGGGATGCCGCGATGGCCTGTGGTATCCTGGCCATGGTAAGTACATATCCAAAGGTGGAGACAGTCGCCATAATCAGCATGATGACCGAAGCTGCCACGGCTGAATTACACACCACCTTTGGAATATCACGCCACTTAAGTTCCTTATATACAAATAATCCCACCACCATCCCATATACGGCTGCCACTGCTCCGGCCTCTGTAGGAGTAAAAATGCCGCTGTATATTCCTCCCAGAATAATGACTGGCATAATCAGGGCCCACATACTGTCCAGGCATATATGCAGTACTTCCTTGGGGCTCTTCTTCTCCTTTATTACAGGTACGTTGTTCTTCTTCGCATACAGGTACGCCACCACCATCATTGCCAGTCCCATCAAAAGGCCCGGACCCACACCTGCCAGAAACAGGGTGCTGACTGATGTATTAGCCAGAACACAGTATGTAACCATGGGTATGCTGGGAGGTATTACCTGTCCCACGGTTCCCGCAGCCGCCACCGTCGCGGCCGCAAAGGTTTTCTCATAGCCGCTGTCCTTCATCTCGGGAACCATGATTCCTCCGATGGCTGCCGTAGTAGCCGGACATGAACCGGATATGGCTGCAAAAAACATGGATGCCCCAATGGCCACCATGGCCAGTCCGCCTGTAATTCGGCTGAAGATTAAATTTACAAATGTAACCAGCTTCTTGGAAATCCCCCCTTCACCCATCATGTTTCCTGCCAGGATGAAAAAGGGAATTGCCATAAGCGGGAAGGAGTTGATTCCATTAAACATGGACTGGGCCGTTACAATCAAAGATGAATTCAGACCTGTCAAGATTGCAATCACCGCTGCTAGGCCAAGAGCCACAGCAATGGGAACTCCCAGAAACATGAGTACGAAAAAGCTTCCGAATAACAACCCTGTCATGAGGCGTCCTCCCTCCTCTCTCTCTTCAGTATTTCAAAGATATGTAAGAAATAGCTTACTGCCATTCCAAGACATCCCAGCATCATTCCCAGATAGACAAAGGCCATGGGAAGCTTTAGTGCAGGCGATGTCTGGGCGCTGAGTTTATCCCATTGAGCACAGCAGTAATATAGCACCATGATGAAAAATCCAATGGATATCAAATCACAGAGCACCTTCATCCCCTTCCTTACCGTTTCCGGAAACAGGTTCTGAATCAGTTCAACCCCTATATGCTGGCCCTTTCTTGCTCCCACATAACCAGCAATAAAGGTCATCCAGATGAACAGGAACCTGGCCCCCTCCTCAGACCAGGCCAGAGGGGATTTAAACACGTACCTGGCCAGCACCTGGACAAATATGAAAAGCGTCATGCCGCCCAGTATCAATGCCGAGAACGCCTCCATAATCTTGTCCACCACATGGACTACTCTGCCCACACAATTCCCCATGAAATCACACTCCTCCTATTTAACAGCTGCCTGAATTTCCTCAATCAGGGTTCCATACTGGTCTTTAAATGCCTCGTACACCGGCTGGACAGCTGTCTTGAACGTACTCATGTCATCCACTACGTTCACATTGACGCCTGCATCCTTTATCTGCTGAAGCTCCTGGTCCGCACTGTCTATGGCCAGCTTCCTCTGGTACTCAGCTGCTTCCTGGGCCGCCTCCAGCAGCGCTTTCTGGTCGTCTCCGCTAAAGGAATTGAATTTATCCAGACTCATAATCAGCGGCTCTGCCGTGAAAATATGATGGGTCACGGAATAGTAGTCATTTACTTCGTTATATTTGTTATTGACAAAGATGGCGGATGGATTCTCCTGACCGTCAACCGTCTTTAGCTGCATGGCTGTGAACACCTCAGATACGGCCATTGGTGTGGGAACCGCGCCCAATGTCTCAAATGTTTTCAGGAATACCTGGCTTTCAGGAACACGAATTTTCAGTCCCTTCAAATCCTCCGGTCCAGTTATGGGCTTAACAGAATTGCTGATGTCTCTGAATCCGTTGTACATCCAGCATAATATCTTAAAGCCTTTGGCCTCAGCCGCTGCCCTCAGCTCATCGCCTACGTCTCCATCCAGAACCGTAAACGCCTGGTCCGCATTCTCAAACAGGAACGGAAGATTCAGAACACCTATCTCAGGTACAAAATTCTCGGCAGACATGGTAGACTCCAGGGCAATATCAAGCGTTCCCATCTGTACAAACTCAATTGACTTTGCACCGGAAGCAATCTGGGATGCGGGATAAACCTCCACTGCAATCCTGCCGCCTGTTTTCTCTGAAACCAGTTCTGCGAAACGCTCGGAACCATACTGGTAAGGATGGGTGGTCGCCCCCACATGATTCAGTGATAATGTAACCTCCGCCTTACCGGCTGGTGCTGTTTCCTTCTCCTGTGATTCTGCCGGTGCTGCTTCAGACGCCTGCTTTGTCCCCTCTGTAGCCGCTGCTGTTGACTGCTGTGCTGTCTGTCCCCCGCATGCCGACAGACCTGCTGCCATGGCTGCTGCCAAAATCAGACTTACTAAGTGTTTTCCCTTCTTCATTGCTTTTCCTCCTTTTTATACATTAATAGCCCCAAAAATTGGATACAAACCTTAAATATATGTTATATCAAATAATGTATCCAATATTTATGTATAAATTATATTAGTATTATGCACAAATGTCAATACCTCTCATCACATTTTTACAGCAAATCTCACAATTCCCTGTTATTCCTCATACTTTGACAGTGTATCCCTCAGACTCCGCATCATATGGTCATGCATCTTTTGTCTGGCTTCCTCTTTATTTCTCATCTCAATCGCCTTCACAATTTCCTTGTGCTCCCCAAATGACACTAAAGCATTATCCTTAAGGCTGGTATTTCTGGCCAGAGAATTAGATATGAAAAGCGTCTTCAGGATTCCTTCCATTCTCTCATTATCAGCCAAAATCCAGATTGCTTCATGTAAATCGTAATTTGAATCGGCGTAATCCTGATAGCGCTCCTCTTCAATGACCTGTTCCATTTTTTTTAAATGGCCGCTCAGGGCGGTCATATCCTCTGCCTCACAGGCCATGGCAGCTGCTTCGCTTTCCAGTATTGCACGCGTCACATAATAATCAGTGACATATTTACGGTCAATCCCCACCACAACTGCCTCCTTATGAGGCATCAGCTGCACCAGGCCTTCCCGTTCCAGGCTCTGTAGGGCCTCCCTGATTGGGGTAACGGAAACTCCCAACCGGGCTGACAAATCGCTTAAAACCAGCCTCTCTCCTGCCTTTAACTCGCTTGTAAGTATTGCCTCCCTGAGAGAATTAACCACCTGCTCCCTGGCAGACCACATTTTGATAGGACTTATATTTTTCATATATACTGTATACAGGTCTCCCTGCATACCTCCTTTCAGGTTCTTATATAGATAGGATTATTTTGTATCCATTATTTGATGATTATAACAGTTATACGTGAATAACGCAACCTTCTGCTCCCCTCCCCCTAGGGATGTTCTCCGCCGCAGTGTTTTCCGTTCATCTTCAAAAACTCCTCCATCCCATCCGCCGGCAGGGGCTTCGAATAATAATATCCCTGTATCTGCTCCACCCCAATATCCTCCACCAGCTGTCTCTGGCTTTCCGTCTCCACTCCCTCGGCAATCACGGTCATTCCAAGGTCCCTGAAGGCATGCACCAGATGCTTTATGGTCATGGCTGATGTGGGGTTATCTATGGAAGCCCATACCAGACTTTTATCCAGTTTGATGGTACCGAACGGGATACGGATAACGGTGGCGATATTGGAATACCCGGTCCCAAAATCATCCAGTCCCATTTCAATCCCGTGCTTCCTCATCTCAAGGGCAAAATCCGTTACCACCTGCGGATTCTCAGCAAGCGTACTTTCCGTGAATTCAATTTTAATGGCAGACATGGGTGTGCCGTTGCGCTGGATGATTTCCAGTACTTTCCGGGCCAAATCCGGCTGTGAAAACTGAATGGCGGAAAAATTCACATGGATGGCCTCCATGGGCAGTCCTTTTTCTATGAGCCGGTTAATGTATTTACAGACCTGGTCAAGAATCACATATGTAAGTTCAATAATAAGACCTGTCTCCTCTGCAATGGGTATAAATTCATTGGGATAGACCGGTCCTATGGACGTGTGGTTCATACGCATCAGAGATTCCGCATACCGGAACTCCCTGGTCCCCACAGAGTAGATGGGCTGGTAATACATTTCCACGATGTGATTGGCAAGCTGCCCCTTCAGTATTCTGATGATTTTCTTTCTCCGCTCCAGTTTTTCCAGCATATCCTGGTCACAGTAACAAACCTGTCCATATCTGCCCGTCTTTGCCTGTGACACCGCATATTCAATGGAACTGACCGCTGCCTCCAATGTCTTCACATACTCTGAACGGCGGATAACTCCCATGACGGCCGGAAGCTTAAACTGGTAGTCCTGGTTCTGCCACGGCTGTTTCATACGGGCCCCTATGTCATGGACACACTGACGTATACGTTCCCCGCCCTCATTAATGAATAAAAGCGCAAACTCATCACCGCTGTACCGGTAGACATTTTCCTTTGGCCCCACACTGCACAAAAAGGCACATACCTGCCTTAAGAAGGCATCTCCTCCATGCTGGCCGCATACATTGTTAATCTGCCTGAAATCCCGTATGGATACCACCAGCAGCGTAAAGTCTTTATCCGGATACCTTCTCAGAAGGAGGTCCAGCATGTTGAGCAGTTCCTGACGGTTGGGCACATTGGTGAGATAATCCAGGGAAATCTGACGGTTCTGAAGATGCAGGTAGATAATCAGCAATGCGCAGGTGGCAGCAGAACCGGACAAAATAATATCCGGATACATCTGCTGAAAAAGAATTACCAGAACAGCCAATACAGGAAATGCAGCCAATATATGATAAATATGGCTGTCTATGGAACGCCGGTTCCTGACGGCAACAACAATGCAGCCAGCGCAATACGCATAAAAAATAAGATAGGTCAAAAAAATCAGGCTGCCCTGTTCATACCCCTGATTCACAGTAATATCGAAGAGACATTTTGTGAAACAATTGGACAGCACCAGCAAGGTATAGATGGCCCCGGGGATTCCGCCCAACAGAAGCATGCGGTAAAGCTGGGGCTTTTCTTCGTATATAATGGAAATCACATAAAGATAATACACCAGTCCCATAAGAGGCGTCAGTATGAAATACACGGTAGTGACTGACCAGGTGACCCAGACCGGCACCGGTATATAGCCGCACAGCATAAAGGTGGACAGAATGTTGCTAAACATGGCTGCAAAGGTAACGGTCAGGCACCCCTGGAACATTCTGTTCTTCAGGCTTGGCAGATGGCTGCCCTTCCTGGAATACACCCATATGATTCCCAGGATAACCAATGATATTGTTTCCGGAGCTATGTTCCACCTCACCCTTATATACCTGCCGTTTCCCACCTTTCCCCCGCTGTATAAAGCTCCTCTTCCATTTCCCTTTTCTCAACGTATACAAGGTGTCATCATTTCTTAATCATATACCATATTCCTGTTTACATCAATAACTTATATGGAAAATATTTCTTTATTCTTCAGCTTTTGGTTTCCGCCTCTGTGTCCGGGTTGCCGGATTTCATACCGGCCTTCCATCATCCGGCCGGGTGCAAAACATATGGATACCGTGGGAAGCCTTCACTTCTTCTCCCATGCCTGACAACGGAAAAAAGTTCCCGTCTGACATTGCTGCCGGGAACTTTTTCATGACTTTATGTACTGTTCTTAACTTACCTATTATTATCCTGTCTTTGGTTTAATCTTGACGTTTTATTCATCCGTCTTTCATTTTACCTTTAAAATTCGTAAGGCGGATTTCCGGAAAAATCAGCAATCACACCATGGGGATTCTCCAGATAAAATACCACAAAAATCGGATTGTCGGCCGTATTATACTGGCCCTTAACAATTGGATTGGCCATGCAGGCTTCCTTTACCTCCATATTGTTTTCAAAGACAGCCTTACCGTGAAGACGCAGCCACGCATAGGAGGCATCCGAAACAGATATCTCTACTTCCGGGTTGGCCTGCATGTCCTTGTATACTTCCTTCTGGTTATTGGTGCAGAACCACAGCTTTCCATCCTTTTCAAAACAGAACATGAACGGACGGCACTTTGCCTTTCCATCCCTTCCCACGGTTCCCAGATACTGCACAGGGTTTGCCTGTAAAAAATCAACTACTTTATTCATGATAAGTTCCACCCTTCCTCTTATTTGTTTATACCTGTATTATAAAATACAGACTGCATGCTCACAAGAACGCACTTTAAAGTGGGATAGGTACCTTACAGTGCCATAGTATAATAAAGATACTGTCATTTTACAATTTTTTTAAGGTATTCTAATACTTTTTGTTGAAAAATCCCAATAACTCTGCTACAATCCCATTAAGAAGAACTTATCTTAACCAAATTTAGGAGGGTATTATGGAACAAATGTTATTCTTAGTCCCGGTAGTGGGGCTGCTGGGACTCCTGTTTGCCATCATTTTAAGGCAGCAGGTCATCAAGGAGGACCCGGGTACGGACAAGATGCGTGAGATTGCCGACGCAATCGCAGAGGGCGCCAACGCGTTTCTGGCATCCGAATACCGTATTCTTGTCATCTTTGTAGCTGTGTTATTCTTTGTTATTGGTCTTGGAACACGGAACTGGATTACAGCCGGATGTTTCCTTGTGGGAAGCGGATTTTCCACCATGGCCGGATATCTGGGCATGAACGCCGCCATCCGTGCCAACAGCCGTACGGCTAACGCCGCCCGCACATCCGGTATGCACCGGGCGCTGGCCCTTGCATTCTCCGGCGGAAGCGTTATGGGAATGGCCGTGGTAGGTTTAGGCCTGCTGGGCGTAGGTGTGCTCTACATACTTACAAGGGACGTATCTGTTTTATCCGGATTCAGCCTGGGTGCTTCTTCCATCGCACTTTTTGCCCGTGTGGGAGGAGGCATTTACACCAAGGCAGCCGATGTTGGCGCTGACCTGGTAGGTAAGGTTGAGGCCGGCATCCCCGAGGACGACCCGCGTAACCCTGCTGTTATTGCAGACAACGTAGGCGATAATGTAGGCGATGTGGCCGGCATGGGAGCCGACCTGTTTGAATCCTATGTAGGTTCCCTGATTTCAGCCCTGACACTGGGCCTTGTGTTCTATCAGGAAGCCGGCATTGTTTTCCCGCTGATGCTTTCAGCATGCGGTATTATTGCCGCCATCATAGGCGCTCTGTTAGTCAAGAGCATCGGTAACTCCGACCCGCACAAGGCATTAAAAACCGGCGAGTACAGCGCAACCGCACTGGTAGTGGTCTGCTCCCTTGTCCTCAGCCGTATGTTTTTCGGCAACTTCATGGCAGCTTTTACCATCATTACCGGCTTATTGGTGGGCGTGCTGATTGGTGCCGTCACCGAAGTATATACATCCGGCGACTACCGCTTTGTGAAGAAGATTGCCAAGCAGTCTGAAACCGGCTCCGCCACCACTATTATCAGCGGCCTTGCAGTGGGAATGCAGTCAACAGCCATCCCCATCCTGCTGGTATGCGTAGGTGTTCTGATTTCCAACAAGCTTATGGGACTCTACGGAATTGCCCTGGCAGCCGTAGGCATGCTGTCCACCACAGGAATCACCGTAGCTATTGATGCTTACGGACCCATTGCCGACAATGCAGGCGGAATCGCAGAGATGGCCAGCCTTGACAAGTCTGTCAGGGATATTACCGACAAACTGGACTCTGTGGGCAATACAACTGCTGCTATCGGCAAAGGCTTTGCCATCGGCTCCGCAGCCCTTACAGCACTGGCTCTGTTTGTCTCCTACGCCGAGGCTGTAAAGCTCACTACCATTGACATCCTCAATGCCCATGTCATTGTAGGACTTTTCATTGGCGGTATGCTCACCTTCCTCTTCTCAGCCATGACCATGGAATCCGTATCCAAGGCAGCGCATCAGATGATTGAGGAAGTACGCCGTCAGTTCAGGGAAAAACCCGGCATCCTTAAGGGAACAGACCGCCCTGACTACGCTTCCTGTGTATCCATCTCCACCAAAGCAGCTCTTCGCGAGATGTTCCTGCCGGGTCTGATGGCAGTACTGGCGCCTCTGGCAACCGGCCTTATACTGGGTCCGTCCGCTCTTGGCGGACTTCTGACCGGAGCCCTTGTAACCGGCGTATTGATGGCCATCTTCATGTCCAACTCCGGCGGAGCCTGGGATAACGCAAAGAAATACATCGAAGAAGGAAATCACGGCGGCAAAGGCAGTGATTCACACAAAGCCGCTGTAGTGGGCGATACCGTAGGCGACCCGTTTAAAGATACCTCAGGTCCTTCCATCAATATTCTTATTAAGCTGATGACCATTGTATCTCTGGTGTTTGCTCCTCTGTTCCTGCAGTTTGGAGGATTGATTTAACCAAAAAAATAACCGTTTTACGGCTGTATAAACAGTTAATGGGAAGGAAAATCCATGTTCTGGATTGTCCTTCCCATTGTTTTGCTTATAAAATATTGCTGAAAGGCCGCACCAGGCGAAAACCTCCCCTCAATCCACTCCCATCACTCATCAAAAATACTCACGATTTCCCCATCCAAAATCCGGTTCATGTTCTTTACAGCACAGAAATTACCGCACATGGAACAGGTGTCCTCCTTTTCCGGCTTGGCTGATTCCCGGTATCTCCTGGCTTTTTCCGGGTCAATGGCCAGCTCAAACATGCGCTCCCAATCCAGATTCTTCCGGGCTGTGCTCATTTCGCGGTCCCACTGTGCCGCCCCTCTGATACCCTTTGCAATATCCGCTGCATGGGCAGCAATCTTGGATGCCATGATGCCCTCCCTGACATCGTCCAGGTCCGGCAGCCTCAGATGTTCAGCCGGCGTCACATAACAGAGAAAGGATGCACCGGCAGCAGCAGCCAGAGCACCGCCTATAGCCGCAGTGATATGGTCATATCCCGGCGCAATATCTGTCACCAGAGGACCGAGGACATAAAAGGGGGCACCCTGACAGATGGTCTGCTGTATTTTCATATTGGCCTGAATCTGGTCCAGGGGCATGTGTCCCGGTCCTTCTATAATGACCTGCACATTTTTCTCCCATGCCCTTCTGGTCAGCTCTCCCAGAGTTACCAGTTCCTCAATCTGGGAAATATCCGAGGCATCCTCAATACAACCGGGCCGGCAGGCATCTCCCAGGCTCAGGGTCACGTCATAAGCCTGGCAGATATCCAGTATCTCGTCAAAATGCTCATAAAAAGGATTTTCCTCCCCTGTCATTTCCATCCAGGCAAATATAATGGAACCGCCCCTGGAAACAATGTTGGTAAGACGCCGCGCCCTCTTGAAGCGCTCTGATGTCTGCCGGTTGATTCCCACATGGATGGTCATAAAATCCACCCCATCCTCCGCATGCATCTTTACAATGTCCAGCCACTCCTGGGATGTAATCTCCTTCAGCGGCTTGTGGTAATAGACCACTGCATCGTAGATGGGAACCGTGCCGATGATTGCAGGGCACTGGGAAGTCAGCATTCTCCTGAATGTGCGGGTATCCCCCCATGAGCTCAGGTCCATGATGGACTCAGCCCCCATTTTTACTGCGTTGTTTACCTTCTGTAATTCCATGTCCAGGTCTTTGCAGTCCCTTGACGTGCCAAGGTTCACGTTGATTTTTGTCTTAAGCCCGGACCCGATTCCGTTTGGCTCCAGACAGGTATGTAGCCGGTTGGCAGGTACAGCCGCCTTGCCCTCTGCCACCAGCTGCATCAGCTCTGCAGGCTCAAACCGTTCTTTTTCCGCCACCTTTTTCAGTTCTTCTGTCAAAATCCCTTTCCTGGCCGCGTCCATCTGCGTGGTATAATCCATCTCTTCCTCCTCTTTGCCCTGGCAGGCAGGCGGATAAAATAAGGTTCAAACATGTCCCATTAAACATTGATTCGCTTCCCGCTGTATGTCCGGCCCGGTTCCCGTGTGCATGTACACTCCTGCAATGTGCCGCCGGACCGTATATCCCCCGGAGCGTGTACCGCCGGACATGCTTCAGGCTGCAAAAAAGGCCCATACCCGTAAGGAATGGACCAATCATATTATGCAGACTTATGCATACTCCATATTTCCCTACGTTGGCATTATCCAAATCAGGTTTAATAGGTCGAAGTTCGATTACTTCCTCTCAGCCTGCTCCACAAGCTCCCTGTTGTAATATATTGAATACAGCAGCTTCCCTACTCTATCCGAAAGACATTTCTGCCTTACTCTGTAAGTTTATACGGAAAACAACGGCTTGTCAACCATTATTCCCAAATGCATCCGGGAGAGCGCCCATACCGGACAGGAAACTGATGCCGGCAATGACTCCCCTCCCCCAGCCTGCCACAAACCGGTAACGCTACTGCTAACATCCTGCGAATCCCGTCATGCCAAGCCCTGACACAATCTCATCCGCCAGTCCGTCCAGGGCCTTCACCACCTCGTCTATCTGTTCCGGCTTCATGTTGTCAATATGGAACCCTCCGGTACAGACCACCACCCTGCCGGTTGCCCTGCACAGTTTCTCTGCCAGCCTCCGGCACAGGGCCTCATCCTTGTGGCCTGTCAGGTTCAGTACGGATGACGTTGCGCTTATGGTTCCGTCGCCTGTCAGGGACGGCCTTGGCACTGCCTGGACCGTGCATCCGATATGGGGCTTATCCCCGCCCTGGATGCATGCCAGGATATCCTCCCCTAAAAAAGCAGCACCTGCCTCCATATAAGAACAGGACAATTCCTTTCGTCCCACTATAATCCACTCCATCTGCGGTACTCCTTTCCCTCTATTCCAAACGGCTCCAGCAGCTTGGAGGCAATATGATAAATCATCTGGTCCATATGTTCCGGCCTGTGATAAAAGGTCATCATAGGAGGAATGATTCTCACGCCGGGCATCAAGGAAAGCTCATGCATATTCCTTAAATGAATGGGACTTAACGGAGTCTCCCTGGCTGCCAGAACTAGTGTCCTCTGCTCCTTGATGGTTACGTCCGCTGCACGCAGAATCAGGTTCTCCGCATATCCTGCGCGGATTCCGGCAATGGTTTTCATGCTGCACGGCACAACCAGCATTCCTGCTGTGGCAAAGGAACCGCTGGCGGGCCCGGCTCCAATCTGGTCCGGTTGCAGCACATGGTCCGCCAGTGCCTCCACCTGCTCCACGGACAGATTCGTTTCCTGGCCCAGCGTAAGCACAGCACTGTCACTCATAATCAGATAGGACTCATATTCCGGCTGTTCCCCTATAAGCTCCAGGCATTTCACCAGGACGGGCATTCCGCTTGCGCCTGTGGCCCCGACTATAATCCTCTTTCCCATATGCGTCTCCTGTTATCTCCCCGGCTGCTTCACCCATGCAGACGGGTCTAATTCCATAAACCTGGCCCTCACAAATCGGTCCTTCTGGTCAAAGGGGACCGTACAGTCAAAAATGGTCTTGCATGCAATGCCATGATCCCTTATGCTTGGGGAAAACCTGGGGTCATTGGACGGGTCCAGAGGATGGCATCTCACCCCCGGAATGGTGATGGTATCCACATCTCCCTGGAACCGTGTATTCATGGCCCAGAGTACGTCGTTCATATCAAAACAGTCCACATCCTCATCCACCAGGAAAATATGCTTAAGTTCGCTGAAAGCGGAAAACGCCAGAAGAGCTGCCTGCCTCTGTCTGCCTTCATCACTGGCTACAGATTTTTTAAACTGGAGCACTGCCATGTATTTCCCTCCCCCGGCGGAACAGCAGTATACATTCTGAAGCCTTCCCGGCATGGCCTTTTCCACCATACCAAATATGCTGGCCTCCGTTGGTATGCCGGCCATGGACACATGCTCCTCGCTGGGTCCTATACAGGTCTGCATGATGGGGCGCTCCCTGTGGGTGACGGCCTTGACCTTGATAAGCCAGCACTGGTCGCTGGCCGGTCCCGTGTAACCGGGAAACTCCGGCATGGCAAAGCCTGTATGGCTGTTCTGGTCCTCCTTAATTCTCACACCAGGAATGACCTCGCCCTCAATAACATATTCTGCATTGGCTATGGCCATCTCATCCACGGTCAGGCATCTGCACAGTTCCACCGGCTCTCCCCGCAGCGCTCCTGCCACTGACAATTCATCATACCCCAAAGGCGTGGTGGGCGGCTCAAAACAGGAACCAATCTCAATGGCCGGGTCCACGCCAATGCTGATGGAAATAGGCAGCCTGCGTCCCAGCTCCTCCGCTCTCTCCGCCATAGCGCCGATATGCCTGGCGCCCGGTGTAAAGAAAATAGACAGCTCATCCTTTCCCTGAATACAGAGCCTGTGGATGGTAACATCGTGGGCGCCTGTATCCGGGTGGGCTGCATAACACATTCCAAGCGTAATATACGGGCCTGCGTCATAGGGCGTGTTGGTTGGCGCCGGAACCAGCTTATACAGGTCAAACCCAGGTTCATCCGCCCGGTGCACCACCTGCTGGCAGACAGGCTCACTCTGACACATCACAGGCGGAACCGGCTTCTCCACACTGCGGCACAGCATCTTACCCAAATCCTCCGGCTTGCAGTCCAAAAGGGCTGCCACACGTTTCCTGCTGGCCAGCACACCAATGGCAACGCTGGCATCCGGATGTCCCTTTACATTGTGAAAAATCATGGCAGGGCCTTCCCTGGTAGGCCGTTTTACCGTACCTCCTGCTCCTACATACCGGTACACACCTGATAATTGAGCCATGGGCTCTACTTCCACATCTGTCTCCAGAAGCTGCCCCGGCAGCTCTGCCAATAATTCCAGCGCGCTTCTTAAATCCCTGACTTTCTTTGACATATCAAAATCCCCTCTCCGGCTTATCCTGTCATCCGCCTTTTTTATTTTTTCAGCATTGGCTGGGATATTTCATGCATTGATAATCCATCCATGTCATTCCACCCCTGCGGTTCTGCTGTTACTCTATTTCACATCTTACTTGAAAAAGCCTGGAGAATCAATTCATCTTATGGTATAATTGTTTCCAAAATGGAATGAATCAACAAGCCAGCCGGAACATAAGGGAAACAGGTGCAAACCTTAATATGCCGTCCCCTATGTACCAGAAAGGAACGGACGACAGATATGACCTTTGAACAACTGGATTATTTTATTGCGGCCGCCCAGTGCGGCACCTTTTTAGACGCCGCGGAAACACTGCACATCAGCCAGTCCGCCCTGTCCAAACAAATTATGAAGCTGGAAAAGGAGCTGGATATCCAGCTTTGGGACAGAAGCCGGCGCTCCGCTGTCCTGACAGAGGCAGGGCGCATGTTTTACCAGGAAGCCCTGAACCTGTCAGGGGAATACAAAAAAGCCCTCCTTCGAATCAGTGAATTCAAGGAACAATCAAGTCAGAAGCTGTCCATCGGTACTCTTCCTATCCTGTCCCAGTACCATCTCACAGCCATGCTGAAGGATTTTGCAGACAGTCATCCGCAAATCCATCTCATGCTGGAGGAAGTTGAGGAACATGACCTGCTCAGGGGATTTTCCAACAATGCCTATGACTTCATCATCACCCGCAGCAATATGCTGGACAACAAAAACCATACCTTCCGGACGCTGGCAGAAGACAGGCTGGTTGCAATCCTTCCCGAAAACCACAGACTGGCCGGAAGGCCTGTCATTTCCCTGGATGATATTGCAGGGGAGGGATTCATACTAATGCATACCTACACGTCCATCTATGATTTCTGCATGGACCTGTTCCGTGAAGCAGGAATCCGGCCTCATCTGCTCCGCACGGCACGCATGGAATCCATCATCAGCGCCGTGGCTGTCCGTGAAGGCATCAGCCTGCTGCCGGAAGAAAATTTCAGGCTGTTCCAGTACCGGGACATTGTCTCTGTTCCCATTGATACTCCCCGCACGCTGTCCATCGGCATAGCCGGCAAAAAGCAGGGCCGGATATCATCCGCCATGGCCGAATTCCTCCGTTACGCCGACGGATATATACGATAATCCTGAGCCCTGCCAGTACCCTGCGCATCTGCCCTGCCGGTACCCTGCGCATCTGACCTTCCGCTGTCTATCTGTCTACTCCTGAACTACGGCCCACATGCGGACAGGCAGCCCTGTCGCCCCCTCAATGGGAGGAAATACGGCAAACACAATGGCTCCGGCCGCAGGCACCTGGTCCAGATTGCACATAACCTCCACCTGCAGCTTGCCCTTGTCCAGCAGATAGCGCTCGCAGGCCAGGTCCCCTGACCGGGCTGCCAGCACCGAGGCATCGGTGTCCAGGGTTTCATGCCCATTGGCGGCCGCATTCCGCACCTCATAGATATATCTCAGCGCCTCCATGGACCACCCCGGAAAATGCTCTCCGCCCTCCTGGTCATAATTGGAGATGGCATCCATATCCGGCCAGCGTCCGCTCCATCCGGTATACAGGGCCACAAACGCTCCATCCGGTATATCCCCGTACTCAGCCTCAAATTTCTTGATGTCCTCCACGGACACGGCGTATTCCGCATTTTCCTTCACCTTTTCAGAGATATCAATGACTACCAGCGGGAAAACCATGTCCCTGACGCCGTACTGCTCCGATAATGCCTTCCCTTTGATAAAATGTCCCGGAAAATCAATGTGTGTACCGAACTGCCCGGGAAATTTGAAGGTCTGAATCAGGCATTCCAGTTCATTTCCCCAGTCATATACGGTTTTTGACAGTTCCACTGCCCCCTCCGGAATCCCTCCCCAGTACGGGCTGTCGTTGTTAAGCGGATGGGACAGCTCGACCCAGCGGTATGTTTTTAGCCTCTTTAAATCTTCCCATAACTGATACATATTCCGGTTCCTCCTGTGGTATTTTGTAATTCCAATGATTTCATTATAACCTGTACCCCGGGCCATTACAAGAAAAACAGGGTTCCGGATTGGAGTATATGATTCCCGCACAGGGTTATGCCAACCTATTGCTCCAATCTCATAATCAGCCGTTCCAGCACGGTTCTGACAGCCGCCGGGTCCTTCCGCCCCGGCGGCACTCTGCGCCATCCCTGTTCCAGGGTGGTATAGGCTGCGCCGCAGAGTGTGGGTTCCCGGCACAGTCTGAATCCCTCACAGTCCATCTGGACCATCCAGGATGTGCCTCTGCACCAGCAGTTCATGGCCGGAAGCCGGATGTCATCATCCTCCGCCGCCAGAAACAAGCGGTAAGAGGGAAACGCATCCATACGCAGGGCTAATTCCCTGAGTCCTCTTGCATAATGGGCCGGCGAGACAACCACCTGTTTTTTTCCCAGAAGGGACAGACTGGTGCTGACAAAACATGTATCGGCCCTGTGCTCCATCTCACCCAGCTGCAGAATCTGGATAAATTCTCCCTGTCCGCCTGTCAGCTGGCTCTCCACCAGGTCCCGCAGCAGTCTGTTGATTTCTCTTAACCAGGAAGCCGCCGTGCCCGCTATCCCATTATCCCTCAGTATATCATCAAACAGCTGCTCCCCTGCACTCATGAAGGCCGGCGCCGGAAGATAGGAAAACAGTGTCTCTCCCGCACGTCCCTGCTCCCGCAGCATCCTGGCTGCTTCCGCGCCCAGCCCCATGGAAAGACTGTCAAACATGGGACGGCAGCTGGTAAGGACCATTTCCACCACATTCCTGTGCTGAAGTATGGAATATGCATCTGTATAGACAGTGGCGGAGGTCTGTTCCGGGGACATGGACATGCCTGCAATGCTCATGGCGTGTTCCAAAATAAAGAAGGAAAACCAGTAAATATTCTCATCATAATACTGATGGTAAAACCACCTGGCATTGCGGTGAAATATAAGAGGGCTACACAGCTGAAAAAACGCCACGAACTTGTCAACCGATATGGAAAAATGCAGGGCCGCCTTGAAAACGAATCCCCGGTCCAGCAGCCGCACCATCCTGCTCACCCATTCCCTGGCATAGGCAGTGTCCTCCAGCAGCCATCCGGTCTGCTCCGAATCCACATAAAACAGCTCTCCCGGCGTCTCCATGGCCTCTGCAATCTCCAGAAGGTCGGAGATGGCCTGGCGCCTGCCCTCCCCGCTGGTGTATATGGCAATCTCCGCTGTGCAGAGTGCTTCGGCGCGGATGGTAAATGCCTTTGGCACGGTAAAATGCCGGTCATTCAGTACGCGGCAAAGCAGTTCTGCTGTTCCGGACGGCGTGCCCTCTTCTGATATGCTCCCCCCTTCCTCCTTCCCGGCTTCTCCCTTTGGCTCCTCCAGAGGCACCAGGGAGCGAAGCGCATCTGCCAGGGCCATGGGGTTCTGCTCCAGCAGCATACTGCACACCTCTTTAAAGTAAACGGATTTGGCGCTGAGCCGTCTGCTTCCGCTGCGCCATTTGCTCACAAGGCTGGCGTCCACGTGAAGCCTTCTGGCCAGGGACGCTGTGGACAGTCCCAGACGGTCCATCAGGTATCCCAGGGTGGATAATTTTCGTTCTGTCATGGAATCCTCCTCTCCGAAAACATCTGTCCGCCCCTCCAAACCGCTGACAGACAGCTGTCATGGTACCAGTACTGACAAAGAGGCCAAACCTCTTTTCAAACAGAAAAACCATTGTTATACTATAGACATATCAGCAAGATGCACAAAAGTCAAGAAATAATTAGAATGTTATTAGTTAAAATAACAATCTTTTTAATAGGTCTGGTCCGGAACAGACCTGGCAATCAGAACAACAAAACTGTATATCAAAGAAAGGGGTACACTATCCATGGCAGAGAATAAGGATTATAAATATGTAGACCACTATGATTTCAATGAGGAACTTCTGAAACAGGCATTTGCCGAGGCCCGCAAGATTTACAAGGAGCGCGGCTTCATGCGCAGGATGGGCTTTGGCAAGGCTCCCGCCATTACCACCGTGGATATGGCCAGGGCCTGGATGAGCGAGGGACATCCGTTCACCTGCGACCACTCCGAAGAGGTCTGCGCCAATGCCTTAAAGGTACTGGAAGCCGGCCGCAAGTCAGGCGTTCCCATCTTCCATACCACCACAGGATACATAGGCAAACAGCAGTGGGACCTTCCCCGCTGGGATGAGAAGATACCCATGAGTGCCCTGGATATCAATTCAGAATGGCTGGAAATCGACCCCAAGCTGAAACCGCGTCCGGAGGAGCCGGTCATCCATAAAAAATATGCTTCCAACTTCTTTGGAACCCATCTGGCCCAGACCCTTAATTTCCTGGGTGTGGACACGGTCATCGTTATGGGCGCCACCTCCTGTGCCTGCGTACGGCATACGGTCATGGACTCCACCGGATACGGCTTTAAGACCATTGTTCCGGAAGGCACTGTGGGCGACCGCGTTCCGGGCGTAATTGAATGGAACCTGTTTGACATGGAAGCCAAGTTCGCTGATGTGCTGCCGGTGGAAGAAGTCGTCAAATATCTGGAAGGAATCGATTCCAGTGTTTACACCAAGCACGAACGTCTGCTGGATTAATATTTAACCTGCCGGGCTAAGTTTTTCTAAATATGATACGCCGGTCCCCATGGTCCGGAATCGGCGTATCATAGGTCCATGAAAGGAGCTTATATGAGCCTTCTAATAAAAAATGGAACCATACTGACCGCCGCCAGTGAATTTACAGGTGATATCTATATCGAAGGGGAAACCATCTGCCAAATCGGGACGAATCTGAATGTAAACGCCAGCCAGACCATTGATGCTTCCGGAAAATACGTGATGCCGGGAGGCGTGGATGAACATGTACACTACGGTTCCTTTGGCGGACGCCTCTTTGAGACAGCCGAAGCAGCGGCGGCAGGCGGCACCACCACCATTGTGGATTTTGCCCCCCAGGAAAAAGACGTGCCTCTTCTGGACGCCATCAGGCGGCAGGCAGCCAAAGCAGAACACACCTCATCTGTGGACTTTGCATTCCATGCAGTCATCATGGACCCAAAGGAATCCGTATTTGAGGAAGTCAGGCATCTGCCGGAAGTGGGCGTGGCCACGCTGAAGCTTTTTATGGCATACAAAGGCACTGCATTTTACTGTGACGACGAAGCCATACTGAGCGCCATGATGAATGCAAAGGAGGCAGGCGTCACCATGATGGTCCACGCTGAAAATGCAGACATCATAACCATTCTGACCCGTTATTACCTCAGCCAGGGCAAAACTGCCCCGGTTTACCACTACTATGCCCGTCCTCCCATTGCAGAGGAGGAAGCCACGGGCAGGGCCATTGCCCTGGCAAAGACAGCGGACTGTCCTCTTTTCGTGGTTCATGTCAGCATACGTGAGGCCATGGAAGCCATCAGGGAAGCCCACAACGCAGGGTGGCCCATTTTCGGGGAAACCTGCACCCATTACCTGACCCTGACCACGGACTGCCTGGATAAACCGGGCTTTGAGGGCGCCAAATACATCTGCTCCCCGCCGCTGCGTCCCCAGGAACACGTGGATGCCCTGTGGCAGGCCGTGCGCGAGGGCTGGCTGACCGCGGTGGGGTCCGACCACTGCGCCCTGGACGGAGGATACGAGGGTGCAAAGAAAAAAGGCACCAATTTTTCCAATGTTCCCAACGGATGTCCCGGTGTGCAGGACCGGCTGGCGCTGCTGTGGACCTACGGCGTCTGCACAGGGAAGATTACCCGACAAAAGTTTGTGGAGCTGTTCGCCACCAATCCCGCCAAAGTGGTGGGTCTGCCCAACAAGGGAGAACTGCGTATAGGCGCTGATGCCGATGTGGTAATCTTTGACCCTGACTGGAAGGGAACCATCACCAACAAAGACAGCCTTCACGGCATTGACTATGAACCATTTGAAGGCTTTGAAATCCAGGGCCGGCCGGAGCAGGTCTTCCTGCGCGGCCGTCTGGCAGCCGAGAACGGCAGATTTGTAGGCCAACCCGGCATGGGGCGCTGGCAGAAATGCAAGCCCTATGGCCTGTGTTACGACTACTATCACAAATAAGCGTCCCCGCATATATCCATATGCATAAAAGGTGCGGCAGTATCACAGAAATTCCATGTGATGCTGCCGCACCCTTTTACAGCTCATTCCTTATTTCTTCTTCGGTTTCCTGTGAAGCTTCAGCTCAATGCCCTGTTCTCCTGCCTTTTCCCGTAAAAATCCCTCTGCCTGTTTTGCCTTTTCCTTTACGGACATCCCCTCCTCCTCTTCCAGCGCCAGAGCCTTCATCACATCCTTTATATCCTGCAGAGACAGCAGATTGACCGCCTGGCAGAAAAGGGTCTTCTTCCGCCCGTCATTATAATTCTCCAGCAATGTCTCCAGCTGTCGGGCCTTTTCCATCTGCTCCATATTATAACGCTCCACGCCCATTGTCTCCGCCCGTTTCATATCCCTAAACCGGTTGCGGTGTGTGATGAGGGAGTCAAATTCATCAATCCCTTCATATTTTTCACACGGAAAATCATGACACTGCCAGCAGTACTCAACTCCCGGATGCTGTAAGCTGCACCTTGCGATTGCACATGGCTGGTTGCCCTGTCCGCCACCTTTCCTGTTAATAATACGTTAAATCCCCGTTAAAATATTGTTAATACAATTATGGTTCAACAACAATAATTTACTCTTAAATATTAAAATTATCCAGTGATTATACACAATTTTGTCGATATAATAAAACCAGTTACATGTTCTGCAGACATTGACATAAGCAAATAAAGAGAGGGATTGGAAATGGTGAGTAATTTACTGAAAAAGCTTGGAATCGCAGCCGTGGCCGGTGCTGTCATGGTTTCGGCTTCCGGATGCAGCTCTGTCTCCTCAGGCAAACGGATTATCCGGGTGTCCCACGCACAGTCGGAAACCCATCCTGAGCACCTGGGGATGCTGGCATTTAAGGAATATGTGGAAGAACGTCTGGGCGACAAGTATGAGGTCCAGATATTTCCCAACGAAATACTGGGTTCTGCCCAGAAGGCAATCGAGCTTACACAAACAGGAGCAATTGACTTTGTAATCGCAGGTACGGCAAATCTGGAGACATTTGCGGATGTCTATGAGATTTTCAGCATGCCCTATCTGTTTGACTCCGAGCAGGTCTACCGGTCCGTAATGGAAGACACGGATTATATGGAGCATATATACAAATCCACGGACGAGGCCGGTTTCAGGGTGGTAACCTGGTACAATGCGGGAACACGAAATTTTTACGCCAAGACACCCATTAATACCCCCGAGGATTTAAAGGGTAAAAAAATACGTGTACAGCAGAGCCCGGCCAGTGTGGATATGGTCAACGCCTTTGGCGCGGCCGCTGCGCCCATGGGCTTTGGCGAGGTATATACAGCCATTCAGCAGGGCGTCATAGACGGAGCTGAGAACAATGAGCTGGCCCTGACCAACAACAAGCACGGTGAAGTAGCCAAGTACTATACATACAACAGACATCAGATGGTCCCTGACATGCTGGTTGCCAACCTTAAATTCCTGAACGGCTTAAGTCCTGAGGAATTCAAGGTATTCAAGGAGGCTGCGGCCCTTTCCACAGAGGTGGAATTAGTGGAATGGGATAAAAGCATAGAGGAGGCAAAGCAGATTGCAGCCAATGATATGGGCGTAACCTTCATCGACACGGATGTGGAGGCCTTCAAGGCAAAGGTACTGCCCCTGCACCAGAAAATGCTGGAAAACAACCCGAAAATCCGGGAATTTTACGAATATATCCAGACAGTCAATGATTCCATGAAAGGAGGCGCCTAAACCATGGACAAAATGCATAAAGTAAGGGCAGCCATCATGAAGATGCTGGGTGTGGTCATAACCCTCCTGTTCATCCTTATGACCCTGGTGGGCACCTATCAGATTGTGACGCGTTATTTCTTCAACCGGCCCAGCACCATATCCGAGGAGCTTCTCACCTACTCCTTTACCTGGATGTCGCTTCTGGCCTCCGCCTATGTATTCGGCAAAAGGGACCACATGAGGATGGGCTTCATGGCGGACAAGCTGACCGGCCCGGCCCGCCGGTATCTGGAGGTTTTCATAGATGCACTCAGCTTCTTTTTTGCAGCCATAGTCATGGTATACGGCGGTATCTCCATCACCAGGCTGACTATGATACAGATTACGGCGTCCCTGCGTATCTCTATGGGATGGATTTACATCATTGTTCCCATTGCAGGCCTGCTGATTATGATATTCAGCGCCATGAATGCAGTGGATATGCTGCACAAAGATTTCAGTGAACCAGGGGAGGCAAAGGTATGAGTATAGCAGTATTTTGTGGTCTTGTGATTTTCGTTCTGCTGGCAGTGATGCTGCTGGCAGGTGTTCCCATCGCCATTGCCCTGGCGGTATCCTCCATCTGCGCCATTCTTCCGGTGCTGAACCTGGGGGCTTCCGTACTCACGGGCGCACAGCGGATTTTCTCAGGCATCTCCGTATTCAGCCTGCTGGCCATTCCCTTTTTTATCCTGGCCGGCAATATCATGAACAAGGGAGGCATTGCCATCCGCCTCATCAATTTTGCCAAGCTGTTTACCGGCAATATTCCCGGAGCCCTGGCCCACACCAACGCAGTGGCCAACATGCTCTTTGGAGCCATCTCCGGTTCCGGTACAGCTGCTGCTTCTGCCATGGGTTCCATTATCGGCCCGATTGAGGAGGAAGAGGGGTATGACAGGGACTTTTCCGCGGCAGCCAACATTGCCACAGCTCCCACCGGTCTTCTGATTCCTCCCAGCAATGTAATGATTACCTTTTCCCTTGTCAGCGGAGGCACCTCCGTGGCAGCCCTTTTCATGGCGGGCTATATTCCGGGCATACTCTGGGGCCTTGCATGCATGGTGGTCATTTACTTCTTTGCCAGAAAGAGAGGATACCGCAGCACCAAACGTTATACCGGCTCTGAGAAGGTAAAAGTATTCTTCCAGGCCATACCGTGCCTGTTCATGATTATCGTGGTCATCGGCGGCATCATTTCCGGTATTTTCACCGCCACCGAGGGAAGCGTGGTAGCCGTGGTATACAGCATGGTCCTGTCCATCTTCTTCTACAAATCCATCAGGTTCAGCGAGCTTCCCAGGATTTTCCTGGACAGCGCCGAGATGACAGGCATCATCATCTTCCTTATCGGCGTATCCAGCATCATGAGCTGGGTCATGGCCTTTACCGGCATTCCCACCGCTGTATCGGAAGCCATGCTGGGAATCAGCACCAACCGCTACGTGATACTGTTCATCATCAACATCCTGCTGCTGATTGTGGGAACCTTTATGGACATGACGCCTGCCTGCCTTATCTTTACCCCTATTTTTCTTCCTATCTGCCAGGCGCTGGGCATGAACACCATCCACTTTGGCATCATGATGATATTCAACCTGTGCATCGGCACCATCACGCCCCCTGTGGGTACTACCCTTTTCGTGGGCGTAAAGGTGGGAAAGACTAAGATAGAACAGGTAATCCGCCCCCTGCTCTACTACTTTGGCGCCATTTTCATCGTGCTGATGCTGGTATCCTATATACCGCAGCTGTCACTGTGGCTGCCAGGGCTTATGGGTTATGTATAAATGCGATTAGATGCATAAAGGAATGGCAGGGCTGTGATACGATACCACAGCCCTGCCATTCTTTTTATCCTGATAAACCTCAGGCTTACACCCTCTTTAACCTTTTATCCTCCAGATGGGATACTATCACTGCACAGGCAGCATCCCCTGTTATATTTACCGTGGTACGTCCCATGTCAAACAGACGGTCAATACCTGCCACAAGGGCAATGCCCTCCACAGGAAGCCCTACGCTCTGAAGCACCATGGCCAGCATAATCATACCTGAGCCAGGTACGCCGGCCGTTCCGATGGAGGCCAGGACAGCGGTCAGTATAATGACAATCTGCTGGGACAGGGTCAGGTTAATGCCGTAGCAGGAGGCAATGAACACAGCGCACACACCCTGGTAAATGGCGGTTCCGTCCATATTGATGGTGGCGCCCAGGGGAAGCACAAAGCTGGCAACCTCCTTTTTAGCCCCTAACTTCTCCGCACACTCCAGATTAAGAGGAAGGGCGCCCACAGAGGATGCGCTGGAAAATGCCATTATCATGGCCGGAGCCATACCCTTGAAAAACGTAAGCGGACCAATGCCTGCCAGGGTTTTCACGGTCAGTGAATATACCAGAGAAGCATGGAGTATGTACCCGATATAAGCCACCAGAAGCACAAAGGCCAGGCTGCCCAGTATCTGAGGTCCGTTGGCAGCCACCACAGGCGTAATCAGGCAGAACACGCCGATGGGACTCAGCTTGATGATAAAGGACATAACCGCGATGGACACTTCATTGGCGCTCTCCACGAAGTTGCCAAACACCTCGCCTTTCTTTCCAGCCACAATGGTTCCAAAGCCAAAGAGCAGGGCCACTACGATTACCTGAAGCATGGATGCCTCGGCCATGGGCTGGATGATGTTGCTTGGAAAAATGCCAATCAGGGTCTGGATGAAACTGGGAGTCTCTGTGGCAGTGTACTCCAGGGAACTGGTGGACAGCACCGGAAACCCCTTCTTGAACAGGTTTGCCACCACCAGTCCCAGGGTAACTGCAAAAAAGGTAGTGCCCATATAATAAATGACGGTCTTGCCTCCAATGCTTCCCACCTTCTTAATATCCTTCATGGAAATAACACCGTTCATGATAGAGAACAAGACAATGGGGACAACGATGAATTTCAGCAGGTTCAGAAACAGGGTTCCAAAGGGCTTAATGTAAATCTCTGCAATGTCCGGCCGGCTCATCAACAGCATACCTGCCACAATACCTAATGCCAATCCGGTGAAAATCCATAGTGCAAGTGGTTTCTTTTTCATACGCACAATTCCCCTTTTTTAGTATTTTTGCATAAATGCAATTCTAATTATAACACATTCTTAGCGCCATTACTACTAAATACCAAAAAAGTAAAAAATTAACAATCCCAGGCGTTGTTTATATAATGAACGTCAAACTCAGCCACCCTGTATTCCTGTATACCATGGACAAAAAGCGGTTCATGGTCCAGGTATGCCTGCAAAGCGTCTGCATCCTCCACCCTCATAATGGATATGCCGCCGCTCATATCTGCCTTCAGACCGGACATGAAGGTCATTCCCCGCTCCATCGCTGCCCGGGTATAGGCCATATGCTCGTTCATGATGCCGTCCGTCATCCTGCCGGCGTCTATTATATTTCCTTCCACTAAAAAATACTTCATACTTTTTGTCTCCTGTTCTGTTTTTAATTGTTCCTTCCTGGCTCAAACTTATTTATAAAAAGAAAATAAGGCATACATTCTTTGACTGATATGTTATACTATAAAAATCAAAGTATCTGAAAAGGAGGGTTGCCGGCTTATGCTTAATCCTATCGTTACCGCTGCATAGCAAAGGCTGCTGCAGCTGTACCATAATCCAGTCATGATGGAACATGGCCTTACATAGCCTTTGCTTTCCCGCTTAAAATAAATCACAGGAGAGCAACATGAGCTATCAAAAAGCGGACCGTATCCTGCCCCGCGAACTGCTGGAGCAAGTACAGGAATACGTGGACGGCGCGCTGATATATATACCGAAGACAGCCGGAAATAAAAAGTGCTGGGGCGAGGGGACATCCACCCGCGAAGAGCTCCGTCTTCGGAATCAACAGATTTACAGTGATTATCTGTCCGGCGCAAGTACGGACGAGCTGTCCTCCCTATACTGTCTGTCAGTTAAAAGCATACAGAGAATCATAGGACAGGAAAAGAAAGGCAAATAGACAGAGCAACCCGGACCGATGCGAATCAATCGTATCGGTCCGGGCTTTTTATATCCCATCTTTCCATTGCATGTCTCAACTTTATTTATCAAAAAAGGATGAGGTTGGTATCAGCCTGCCCGGATGATACACTTGTTACTGCACCGGATATCAGGCGGTATTCCAAAGACACAGGAAAGGATATTTACATGAAAGATATCAAATGGACCATACGGTACGACAGGCCTCCTGCACCGCTAAGGTATTGTAAAAAATGCAATACCAGGCAGGAATTCGTAAGCTCCGGACAATTCCGGGTCAATGCCCAGGGGAAATACCTGGACATCTGGCTGATTTATAAATGTTCCTGCTGCAGCTCCACCTGGAACGCAGCCATCTATTCCCGCATAACCCCCGGAAGCCTTCCTCCCGGACTGCTCTCCCGCTTTCACGAGAACGACCCCTCCCTGGTCTTAAAATACTCCATGGACACTGTTTTTCTCCGTCAAAACGGCGCCTCAATACGGCTTCCCCTATACCACGCAGAAGGTGAGGTCTTCGGTCTGGACGGTCCGGTCGCCGTCACTCTATGGATTGATAACCCGTACCCGCTTCCCATACGGGTCCACACTATCTTAAAAGACAGGCTGCACCTGTCACAGCGCAGCCTGGACCTTCTGGCTGACAGCGGCAGGATTCGGTGTGACGATGGCCGGGAACTGAAAAAAAGCAGGACTGAAAGCCATATAAAGCTTATCATCACCGGTGTTTCAGTTCCCTGAGTATACCTTCTGCATCCAGACCGGAACACATACGGCCGTCCACCATGACATTTGGCGCCTTTCTGCAGTTTTTCAGGCAGTTCCTGGTCCTGAGACAGACGGCACCGTCTTCCGATATACCGCTTTTTCCCACGCCCAGTCTCTTTTTCAGTTCATCCAGGACTGCCAGACTGCCCTTTGCAGCGCAGTTTCTGCCGGTACAGAGTACAATCTCATGGGCATAGGGAGCTGTCTTTAAACTGGGATACCGCTTACATATGGCCTGTATCATGGATTCCCGGACCCCGGCAGCCTCAGCTGCCTGCTCCAGCACAAAAGGGCTGATACAGCCATAAACCTCCTGCAGCTCCCTCAGCAGCTCCACTATAGTCTCCTGTGAGGAGCGCTCCGGCAGCCCCCGGTAATAATCCAGAATCTCCCTCATCCGTTCATCCTGTCCAACGTCTATACTGCCGTCACGGCAATCACCGCCTCTGTGATAACCGCTGTCATGGCAATCAGCGCCGCCCCGGGCGTCATTTTCATTTATCTCCATACGCAAAAACCTCGCTTCCAGTATATCATTGGGCTTTTGGGACGGATTTTATTCACAGAAACCAGTTTTTATGCATCTTTCAACTTCAATCCCCCAGATAATAGATAGCGGTAAAGTGTCCTCTTGCATTGTAACAGAGACGGTTGCCCATCAGCTGCCTGCCGATAATCCGACCGGTTTCCTGGTCCCCCGGACCGCTGAAAATATCCCGCTGGTGCTGCGAAGCCCTCAGAAGTTCGGTATCTGCTCCTGCGACAGCCCCCTTAAGGATATAGATATCTCCCCGGTAAACCGGCTTCATCACGGTATCCCGGCTGGTCTGCCACAGGTGGTATTCACCGGTATTGTAATCCAGCCGGATTCCTGTACCGGTCCCCTGTCCTTCTTCCTCCTCCTTACCCCGGAGCAGGAACCCATAAGACGTATCTTCCTGGCTGGGATTCAGCGTCAGTATCTGGCTTCTGCCTGTAAGCTCATCCAGCGTCACCTCCGCCTGGCCGCCCTTCATGACAGTCTGAAGCTGCTCCCTGGTAATGGAGGCCGGAACCAATATTTCCCCCGGCACAACATGGTATGCTCCCATATCCCTGGCAAGGGTCAGGTCAACGCTCAGCCCCGTCTCGTCATACTGTCCCAGGTAAGACAGATAGGGAGCCGGAGGAAGGTCCTCCAACCCATACTGCCTCTGTCCGTCCAGCTTATCCCTGTCCGTGTCATTTTCCATTTTCTGTATCAGGGAAATGTTCCCGGCCTCCACATCCG
This sequence comes from Clostridium sp. 1001271st1 H5, assembly GCF_005845215.1. Taxonomy (GTDB): domain Bacteria; phylum Bacillota; class Clostridia; order Lachnospirales; family Lachnospiraceae; genus Enterocloster. The sequence continues at coordinate 302,879 of NZ_SPHO01000001.1, read as the reverse complement.
ACAGAGTGGAATCAGAAAAAGCGTCAGGGGCAATGACTCCCCTGTACCATCTTTTTTCAGAAAAATACCGGCTCAGCACGTCGGATTTAAACTGCCTGCCGTTAGCTGCATATATCTCATTCCGAAGAAGCCACAAATCCTCTGTTGGCCACAGGCATAGGTCTGCCCTGGACAAATAGCGGGAAAACACATCCGGAAAAGTCAGACTGTCCTCAAACAGATAATAATCCCCTGCCAGTCCTCCCTCCCCCTTCACCGAAATACGGGGGTCCGAAGAATCATCCAGGGCAAATACAATGGTATAGGTAAGGGCAGGAACCCGCGGTACCTCCTCCATGGTTTCCGGAGTTATCACATATGTCTTTTTTCCCTGCTCCGTCAGGATTTCAGCGCTTCTCAAGCTGTCATAATAGCTGGTGTGCATCTCATCCGGCAGGGTGAACACGCATTGCAGGCGTTCTGATTCCCAGCCATCCTCCGTGATTCCAAAGGATAGGCCGCACCGTATGTCTCCCGCCTTAAAGAAACGGCCGGTTATAAGCTGGTTTCCGGTTTCCAGGTTCTGTACCGCCCTGACAGCGGTTCCCTTTTTTTCCGTTCCTGCCTCATCTTCCGGCCCTGCTTTCCCTGCCGGACCCGCACCGCCTGCGTCCTCCTGCGCACTGTTTCCCCCGTTCCCGGACCCCCGGGGAAATCCCTGTGCCGGTTCCATGTCCTGACGGTGTTCAGAAGAACTGGCAGCCTGTTCCCGGGCGGTTCCGGCGTCCTCCGTATTTGTCTGCCCTGTATCCTTCATCCGGCAGGATGTCAAAACCAGCATGGCCATGGCGGCCCATCCTGCCCTGTATATCTGTTTCCTAATCACGTAAACCCATCCCTTCCATTAATTCGGACCGGATATATCCATCATCTCGTCCCACCGGTTCTGCCTCTTCCAGTCCAGACAGTCGGACAGGGCTCCCCGGAGCAGTTCAATGGAAACCGGTTTTGCCAGATGTCCGTTCATACCGGACAAGCGGGCGCGTTTTACATCCTCAGCAAAGGCGTCTGCTGTCATGGCTATAATGGGAAGCTCCCATATCCGTTCCATTCCGGAACCGCGTATCTCCCTGGTTGCCTCATACCCGTTCATCACAGGCATCTGGACATCCATGAATACCATATCATAATATAGGGCCGGGTGGGAACACACTGCCTCCACTGCCTGGCGGCCATTTTCAGCCATCTCCACCCTGGCTCCCAGAAGTTCCAGCATCTCCGATGCAATCTGCCGGTTCAGTTCATTGTCCTCCACCAGCAGGACCCTCAAGCCCTGGAAGGAAATCTCCGGCCCTGAAGCAGCAGGCTGGGCTGTCTCCTGCGCATCTCCGCACTTATTCAGGCACAGGATAATGGTAAACCGGGACCCCTTCCCGTACTCACTCTCTACCTGGATGTCCCCGTCCATCATGGATACCAGATTCTTTACAATGGTCATGCCCAGTCCGGTTCCTGCCACCTTGCTGGTTCTGCTGTCGTCAGCCCTGCTGAAGGGTTCAAATATATGCTTTATATATTCAGGCTTCATGCCCACTCCCGTATCCTCGATGATGAAACGGTAGGTTCCCACCAGCTGTTCTTCCTTTTTCAGCTCACATACAGAAAAGGTGATTCTTCCCCCTTCACGGGTATATTTTGAAGCATTTTCCAGGATATTCACCAGCACCTGCTTGATGCGCCTGGCATCCCCCATAACCAGCGGCTCAAAGGTTTCGTCTATCTCCACCCGGAATTCCTGATGTCTGCTTTCCATGGATATCCGCACCATCTCCGCTGCATCCCTGGCCAATGCACGCAAATCCAGGGGATTCTCTGCCAGCTCCATGACACCGCTTTCAATCTTGCTTACGTCCAGGATTTCGTTAATCAATCCCAGCAGATGGGAACCCGATGAGGCGATTTTGTTCAGGTAATCCCTCTGTTTTTCCTCATCCCCAATGTGCAGCTGCGCCAGCTCGGTCATGCCTATGATGGCGTTCATGGGTGTGCGGATATCGTGGCTCATGCGGGAAAGGAAATCGCTCTTTGCCTGATTTGCTTTCTCCGCCTTCTTAAGGGCATCTTCCAGCAGCAGCTTTGCCTGCCGTTCCTTTTCCAGGGACTCCTGCTGTATCCTGCGCTCTTCGTCAATGTTCCTGGACAGGGTAATCTCAATCAGGTCGTGTGTATACGGGCTGTCCACCTTCACCACCTGGGTAAAATTCCAGTGGTAGATTCCATCCTCCCCCATGTGGGGAACCTCCATGGACAGAATGCGCTCCCCCCTTCGGAACCGTTCAGTCAGATTCTTCCGGTCAAACTTGCAGGTGAATTCCTCCCGGTAGTCCGGGTGGACCGTTCCCAGTTCAAAGGCAATCAGGTCGTCAAAACAGCCCTGGGCCGCAGGCTCTTTCACCGGAAAACGCTGGTATTCCATCATGTGGTAGGTATTTTGCGTCAGGTTCACTGCAATCAGCATCTGGTAGGCTGCCTTGGCCGCCGTGGCCAGCTGGCTTATCTCCACGTTCCGTTCCTGCTCCAGCAGGTATTCTTCCTGGACATCCCGGAATACCAGGACGCACCAGCACTCATCCTCCTGATTTCCAATTCTGGCCGCTGTAAACTCCACCATTCGGTATGTACCGCTGGTAGTCCTGCGGCGCAGCCTCTTGGAAATCTGTTTTTTCCCCTCTGTAAACATGCGGAGCATGGACTCTCTGGAAAAGTTTTCATTAAAGCAGTCCAGGTCGTCCGGGTGCAGCGCTTTCCGGGCGTACTTGCGGTTCTCCGAGCCAAAATCCCCCTGTTCCGGTATATCGTCCCACACCACATCCTTCTGGCAGCTCACATAGTAATCCCTGGTCAGGTTGGCAATGATGCACTCGTCAAACACAGTCACCAGGCTGCCGGCATACATCTGCCGGATTTTCTGGAACCCCTGCTCCTCCTCAAAGTTCAGACGGTGTGGCGTTGCAGTAATCACCACGGCAGGAAGGCTGCCTTCCCAGTTGATTCGGTTGGCAGTGACATCAACGGTTGATTTAAGGAGAGGGTCATAGCAGACCATATGGTTGGACCCTTTATCCCCCAGCCCATTAAGGGGACATCTGGCGCACAGCTCCGGCCATACTTCATGACACCGGACTCCCAGGGCAGCCCTGCCGCGTCCCGTTCTCCGGCACCGCTCATTAAAATATAACAGCCGGTGGGATTCCTCCTCAATGACATATACGCTGGTTTCTGTCAGTGAATCCAGCAGGTTCATCAGGTTTTCAGCTGTCATGGCACCCCTCCTGTCTCCTATTAATTGCTTACTTCCATCAAATCCGCCCGAAGCTTTTCAGCCCTCTTAAACTGTCCGCGGACATTCTCATACATCTGTCCGTAGTCATCCCTGTCCTCTCCGGTCCGCAGGGGCTCCACAATGCTGCACACGGCATCGTAAAGAGGCTTCAGCCCCATGTTGCCCGTAACCCCTTTCAGGGTATGGGCCGCCTCAAAGGCAGCCGTCATGTCCCCCTGCTCCAGTGCATTTCCCAGTTTACTCAGGTTTTCATCCTGAAACAGCATTCCCAGGAACTTCATATACATTTTCCTGTTGCCCATGAACCGCCCCAGGGTACCCTGGTAATCTGCCCCGTAGGCCTCAAATATTCTTTGAAAATCGTCCATCTTCTTATGCTTCCTTTCCATATATGAAATCGTACAGAGTATGGTACATCCGCTCCGGCTCTATGGGCTTGGCCAGATGGGCATTCATCCCCGCGGCCTTGCTCTTCTCAATATCATCATCAAATGCATTGGCTGTCATAGCTATGATGGGAATGGTGCCCGCATCCGCATTGCTCAGATGGCGGATGTTGGTGGCAGCCGTCAACCCGTCCATCAGGGGCATCCGTATATCCATCAGAATGGCATCGTAGTATCCCTTATCTGATTTGCTGAAAAGCTCCAGGGCGCGCAGCCCGTTTTCAGCCGTATCCACCTTGAATCCCTTGCTCTCCAGAAGCATCATGGCAACCTCTGTGTTAATCTGGTTATCCTCCACCAGCAGCACATGTTTTCCGGTAAAATCATAATCATTTCCCTCCGGCTGCTGCGCCTGCTGCTCCTTCTCGCCCAGGGCCCTTGAAAAGGCCGACACAAGGGAGGACTTGAACATGGGCTTGCTCATCAGCAGATTGACGCCCGCCAGCTTTGCCTCATGCTCAATGGAAATCCAGTCATAGGCAGTCATGATGATGATGGTCACCTCCGGCCCCACAATGCCGCGTATTCGTCTGGCTGTCTCAATCCCATCCATTCCAGGCATTTTCCAGTCAATCAGTATCATGTCAAAATACCGGCCTTCATCCCAGAGCTTCTTTACCCGGTCGATTGCCTTGCGTCCGCTGTCCACCCACTCTGCCTTGATTCCCATTTCGTGAAGAGTCACAACCGCGCTCTCGCACACAGCCACATCATCATCCACCACCAGGGTTTTCAGATGGGAGAAATTATAATCCTGTTTTTTCTGGTTGTGCCTGATTTTCTCTTCCTCTGTGATTCCCAGCTTAACATCCACTGTAAACTCCGTGCCGATTCCTTTGATGGAACGGACCGTAATCTTTCCGTCCATCATATCCACGATATTTTTGGAAATGGCCAGCCCCAGCCCGGTTCCTCCGTACAGGGAGGTGGTTCCTGTGGATTCCTGCGAAAAAGGCTCAAATATATGGGGCAGAAATTCCTCGCTCATGCCCACCCCCGTATCATTTACAATGAATCGCAGCGAGGCATCGTTTTTGGTTTTCCTGCGCTGGGATGCTGAAAAAGTGACCTTGCCTCCCTCCTGGGTGAACTTGATGGCATTGCTCAGTATATTGATGAGCACCTGCTGCAGCTTCATGGCATCGCCTATATAGTAATCATCCAGAACCGGGTCCACGATGCATTCATAATCTACCCCCTTGGCATCCGCCTGGGAGTAACAGATGGAATTTATGCCGTTGATAAACTCCTCCGTTGGAATCTTCTCACTCTTCAGCAGCATCTTGCCGCTCTCAATCCGGCTCATATCCAGGATATCATTAATCAATGATAAGAGGAAACGGGAGGAAATGCCAATCTTGGATATACAGTCCTCCACCTGCTCGTCGTCTCCTATGGACTGGGCTGCAATGGTGCTCATTCCGATGATGGCGTTCATGGGGGTCCTGATTTCATGGCTCATCCGCGAAAGGAAATCGCTTTTGGCTGCATTGGCCTGTTCCGCCGCCACCAGGGCGGCTGCCAGCTCCTCCTTCTGCCGCTGTTCCTTGAGGACCACATCCGTCACATCGGTGCGGGCCACACAAACCCGCTCCAGCTCCCTGCTGATATAAAATACGCGGAACCGCTTAACCCGCGTCTCACCGGTTATATCCCGCATTTCCACGATGAACGTATAGGCATCCCTTTGAGCCAGCTGTGACTTCATGTAATCGTAGTCCAGCTTTTGAAGGTATTCCTTCCTGGCCGCCCCGTCCATATAACGGCTGGAAATGGAGCGTATCTCCGCCTGGAACCGGCTGCGGTCCCGCAGCATGGTATCTATATTAGTCTCATCCACAAGGATGGTCCGGTACGCCATGTCGCGCAGGATGTCCACCTCTGTTATGCTCTCATAATCCAGCTCAGCGATTCGCTTGAGAAGCTGTTCCTGCATCTTTTTCTCTGTCACATCCTGGGTATAAAAGAAAATAATAATATGGCCTGTTTCCGGATTCTGGCAGGAATGCATGTTGGTGCTTTCCCAGAAAGCAATGCCGCTGTTGTTTCTGCGCAGGAACTCAAAGCGGTAATCCACCTTGCCCACTGCATAATCAGACAGCACCCGCTCCCGTTCGAGGCAGCGCCTGATACCGTCTCCATACACCGGGTCCACGGCAGAAGCTGCCAGATTCTCGATGGTGGCCTCGTAGGTATCCCCTACCTTTGCAATGGATGTATCAGCTGTTGACAGGTAGGATTCCAGCCGTCCGGTGGTTACGTTGATGCTTCCCTGTATGCTCCCGTCCGATGAGGACAGTTCCGCAAAATAGGAAAGCTCCTCCTCGTACATCTCCTTAATCCGGTCGCGCATCTGCTTTTCCTCGGTTATGTCCATGCACACCGACATGATGGCGGGACGGTTATCTTCCGACATCATCCGCCTGCCCATGTCGTGGACCCAGATATAGGAACCGTCCTTTTTCCGCATCCGGTATTCCACCACATACTCCTCTGACTGTTCCAGCTGGACTGCCACCAGACGGTCCACCCGGTTCCTGTCATCCGGATGCATACAGTTTGAAATCATTCCTCCAACATCCGATACAAATTCCGCTTCATCCTCATAGCCCAGATAATCCAGCATCCTGCGGTTGATAAAATAAAACGGAAAACCGTCCTCTATGTATCCGCCCATCATTCCCCCGGGCAGGGAGTCATTTAACAGCTCCTGGCGCAGCCTGCTGGTGTGTTCTATGACCAGGGTCTGGGGATAATGCTCTGCGTCCCTCTGGCTGCTGGCCGGCTCTGCCACATGAAAGCTTTTGACCAGCCATGCGCCTCCTGACTCCACCAGGGTAAAAAAAGCCTTCAGATACCAGGTGTATTTGGAATTCCTGAGCGTCAAATCCGCCGATACATTGTATACACCATCAGCAACAGGCTGTTCACAGACAGGGGACAGTACACAGTCAAACGGCTCCGGTATCTCCCGTATATCCTGGGCAAGATAGCCTGCCATCTGCTCTTTTCCATTGGCCAGTTCATCAGCTCCCGTGCCTGCAAACCCCACATCCTCTGTCATGAATGCAAGAGTTCCCTGTGCATCGCGCTGTACAAACCAGGTGCGGCAGAACTCCCGGAGCGTCTCCCCGGGCGTCATCTGTCTCTTCATATATTTTGTCCTCCCCCCAAAGTCAATCTCTGTCCGGGCCAGGATGCCCGTTCCCGCGGCGTCTTTATATGGATAGCCCGCAGTACCCGCCGTCTCAGACTCCTCTGTGAATGGGGCCTTCCTGCAAAATCATCCGCTCCCAGCTCAAGGGCTCTGTCCTCCATAGACTCGTCCTGAGGACCAGTGGCAATGACCGGCACCGCCGGCGCCATTTTTTCCCTCTGCAATACCTCCAGCACGGAAAAGCCGTCTGTCCCCGAAAGGGTCAGGCTGAGAATCACAGCTGCCAGCCTGTTTCCAAAATCAGAGATACAACCAAGGGCAGCCTTGCCGTCTCCTGCCTCCACCACCCGGAAACCGCCTTCAAAGGTTTCCCTTACCGACCTGCGGTAGCCTGCATCTTCATCCGCAACCAGAAGAACCGGAAAGGGCTGAGGCTCCCGGGCGTCTTCCTCACCCATTTTCCCCTGGTCCATGGCCGTATGCCCGTTCCTGAACAGCTCCTCAAATTCAGCCATAGGCATGGGACGGGCAAAGTAGTATCCCTGCACATAGTCGCAGTCCGCCTTTTTAAGACGCTCCAGCTGCTGCCTTGTTTCCACGCCCTCCGCTACCACGCTCAGGTCCATCCACCGCGCCAGCTCCATAATAAAGTGAAGGATTCCGCCGTCTCCCGGACGTTCGGTCTCATCCTGGATGAACTTCATGTCCAGCTTCAGAATGTCCACCGGCATCTTGCCCAGCATATTGAGGGAGGAATACCCGCTTCCGAAATCATCCATCTCAATGACAAAACCCAGTTCCCGCAGATATCCAACTGTCTCGATGACCTGCTCCGGGTTTTCCGTATAAGCGCTTTCCGTTATCTCCAGATGAAGCCGTGACGGCGGCAGTCTGTATTTCTGCACGATTCCCAGCAGCATGTCCGCCAGGTCCCGGTGATAGATGTCCGCCCTGGACACATTGACCGAGACAGGGATGGGCGGATATCCTTTGTCGTCCCACTCCCTGAGAACAGATGCGGTCCGTTCCCACACATACTGGTCCAGCTTTGTGATAAAGCCGTTCCGCTCAAACAGGGGGATGAATTCTCCGGGGGACTGGAATCCCCACTCAGGGTGATTCCAACGCACCAGGGCCTCTGCCCCTGAAAGCCTGTGGTCCTTAATCCTGTACTTGGGCTGCAGGTAGACCTCAAACTGTTTCTTTGAAAGGGCCGGCTCCATACTGTCTGTTATGGCCTGCTCCCGCAGAAGACGGTTGCGCAGCTGGTCATCATAGGCTGCAAAATAGGTTCCATACCGTTCCTTGATGCTGCGGGCAGCCAAAAGGGCCCGGTCGCACATCTGCTCAACCGATACACTCCGGTCAGCCACCTGGTAAATCCCCCACTTCATCACCACATTTCTGGCATTGGGAAGGGTATTTACCCGGGCATTGCACCGGATAAACAGCTCGTCCGTGTAATCCCACCGCCGTTCCAGCAGACAGGCAAACTGGTCCGCATGAAAATGGCCGCAGATTCCCTGTTTTCCCGCCACCCTTTTATAAAGCCTGCCAATCTCAATCAGCAGGTTGTCCCCGGCAGGAATTCCGAATATATCATTAATCAGCTTAAAATTCACGATATCGGAGCAGATGATATCATACTCCCTGTCAGGATGCTGCACCAGGGTTTCCCTTACGCGCTGGTAAAAGAACTCCTTGCTGTAGAGCCCGGTAAGGCTGTCATACTGCACCAGGTTAATCATGGCGGCTGTTTCCCTCAGATGGATGATGCTGGCCACCCTGTGGAGAATGACCTGGGCCTTGTAAGGCTTTGCAACAAAATCAGCAGCGCCGTGTGACAGCGCCGCAACCTCATCAGATTCGCTGTCGCTCTGGGTCGTTACGATTACCGGAATGGATGAAAAGGAAGAATCCGCCTTGATATGAGAGAGAAATGTGTACCCGTCCATGACAGGCATGACGATGTCCAGTAAAATAAGAGAAACCATCTCCCCATATTCCTTCAGGACGGACAATGCTTCCAGTCCATTGCCTGCTTCCAGCACCTTGTATCGGGATGACAGGATTTCCCTTAATATCATTCGGTTTATTTCATTATCTTCCACGACTAAAATTTTCTTCTGTGAAATCATGGTTTCATACCCTTGCCCGGCATTCAGCTGCCGATGAAACTGCTAATCCATCCGGCAAAACCAGGCACCCTCTTTATTTCCTTCTATATATATCGTGGATTTACCAAAACAGACATTCTTTTGACAAATTTCCAATGGTTTAAATATAACAAAAACAGGGGGAAATTGCAATAGGACACCATATAAACTGAATCATATGAGCATGCACCTTTAAAATGATTCCGCTGACGCTTTTGTGTATATTGCACAATACAGGGCGCATATTTTTCACAATTATTGCCATAGACTAAAACTTTTTTAGGTACTATAATTCTTTTTAAGATAACAATTTAACATTTCTTTTGCCAATATGTATATCCTGGGGATTGGCCCAGAGTCTCTACCAACTACCGCAAAGAGTTGGCTACATATCTTAATGTAGCCAGCTCTTTTTTTCTGTTTGTGTAAAGATTCGCACCAAAATTGGCAGGAAAAGTAAGGAGGAAATCAAAAAATGAATATTGTTGGGCAGCAAGTAAAACGTGTTGATGCTTACGGGAAGGTGACCGGGGAGGCCAAGTACACCGCGGACCTGGAGCCAAGAGACATCCTGCACGGTAAGGTCGTGCACTCTGCCATCGCCAATGGCCTGGTGAAAAGCTTTGATTTGACAGAGGCCTATCAGGTGCCTGGTGTGGTGAAGATTGTCACGTGCTTCGATGTTCCCGACTGCCAGTTTCCAACGGCAGGCCATCCATGGAGCGTGGAAAAGAAACATCAGGATATCTGCGACAGGAAAATCCTGAACCAGAGGGTCCGCCTGTACGGGGACGACATTGCGGCTGTCATCGCAGAGGATGAAGTGGCTGCGGCCCGGGCAGCCCGCCTGATTAAAGTGGAATATAAGGAATATGCCCCCATTGTCACTGTGGAGGCAGCCATGGCAGAGGACGCCACGCCCCTGCACCCGGACCTCAGGAAGGACAATGTAATCGTGCACTCCCACATGACCATGGGGGACAGCGGTTTTACCTATGAGGACGGATGTAGGAAAGCTGAGTCAGATTACAGCCCGGAGGAAATCATATCCCTGGAAGCAGAATACGATACCCCGAGGATTTCACACTGCCACATTGAGCTGCCTGTCTCATGGGCCTATGTGGACACCAACGGCAAGATAACCGTGGTATCCTCCACCCAGATTCCCCACATCGTCAGGCGCTGTACGGCCCAGGCCCTGGGCGTGCCCATCGGAAGGGTCCGCATCATAAAGCCTTACATCGGCGGCGGCTTCGGCAACAAGCAGGACGTGCTCTATGAACCCCTAAACGCATTCCTGACCATGTCTGTGGGGGGACGGCCTGTCAGGCTGGAAATCAGCCGTGAGGAAACCATCTCCGGTACCCGTACCCGCCATGCCATCAAGGGAAAATGCAGGGGCCTGGTAACAAAGGACGGACGCATCCTGGCCAGGAAGCTGGAGGCCTATGCCAACAACGGTGCCTATGCCTCCCATGGCCACGCCATCTGCGCCAACTGCGGAAATGTGTTCAAGGACCTTTACAGGGATGAACTGGGCACTGAGGTGGACTGCTTCACCGTTTATACCTCCTCTCCCACGGCCGGGGCCATGAGGGCTTACGGCATTCCCCAGGCAGCCTGGTTCGCGGAATGTCTCACCGACGACCTGGCGGATGCCATCGGGATGGATCCCTGTGAGTTCAGATTGAAAAACTGCATGGAGGACGGGTTCGTGGACCCAGCCAACGGCATTACCTTCCATTCCTACGGTCTGAAGAAATGCATCGAGGAAGGACGCAGGCACATCCGCTGGGATGAAAAATGGAACGCCTACCGTAACCAGACCGGCCCGGTCAGGAAAGGCGTTGGCATGGCTATCTTCTGCTACAAGACAGGCGTACACCCCATCTCCCTGGAGACAGCTTCCGCCCGCATGGTACTCAACCAGGACGGTTCCATGCAGCTGTGCATGGGGGCCACGGAAATCGGTCAGGGAGCCGACACCGTATTCACCCAGATGGCCTCCCAGACAACGGGTATCGCTTTTGATAAGGTTTACATCGTATCCACCCAGGACACGGATGTCACCCCCTTTGACACAGGAGCCTATGCATCCCGCCAGACCTATGTATCCGGCATGGCCTGCAAAAAATGCGGCGAGGAATTCCGACTTAAAATACTGGAATACGCAGCCTACATGCTGAGTCATGATGTCAGCGACCTGTCTAAAACCGTGTATGCCGACCAGGTAAAGGCAGCGGCTGCCCTGCTCCGGGACACGCTGGGGCTTGGGGAAGGGGAACTGGTATCTCCGGATATGCTGGACATAGAGGACAGCAAAATTGTGGTAAGCGGCGGGGCGCCGGTGCTCTTTGACCTGTCCGTGGTTGCTGACACCGCCTTTTATTCCCTGGACCGCTCCGTACATATCACCGCCGAGGTCACCAACCAGTGCAGGGACAACACCTTTTCCTCCGGCTGCTGCTTCGTGGAAATCGAGGTGGACATTCCACTTGGACTGGTGACGGTAAAGGATATCATCAATGTCCATGACTCCGGCGTGCTCATCAATCCCCTGACCGCGCGGGCCCAGGTCCACGGCGGCATGAGCATGGGACTGGGTTACGGACTTTCGGAGGAGCTGCTGGTGGATGAAAAGACAGGCAGGCCCTTAAACAATAACCTGCTGGACTACAAGATTCCCACTGCCATGGATACGCCGGACTTAAATGTGGCATTCATTGAGCTGGAGGACCCGACCGGCCCTTACGGAAACAAATCCCTGGGCGAGCCTCCGGCCATCCCGGTAGCCCCGGCCATTCGAAATGCCATTTTAAACGCCACCGGAGTTCACATGGATGTAACTCCCATGACCGCCCAGCGGCTCATCGAAAAATTCAAAGAAAAAGGTCTGATATAAGGAGAAGGTTATGTTTGACATTAAATCATTTTATGAGGCCAAGGATGTGGCTGACGCCATTAAAGCCCTGGTAAACGATTCTGACGCTGAAATCATAAGCGGCGGCACGGATGTCCTGATTCGTGTCAGGGAAGGAAAGGATGCCGGAAAATCCGTTGTATCCATCCATAATATAGAAGCATTAAAGGGAGTCCGCCTTCTTGAGGACGGCAGCCTGTGGATAGGGGCAGGTACTGCATTTTCCCATATCACCAACGACCCTCTGATACAGAAATACATACCCATGCTGGGGGATGCCGTGGACATGGTGGGCGGACCTCAGATACGCAACACCGGAACCATCGGAGGCAATATCTGCAACGGCGCCACCTCGGCCGACTCCGCTTCCACCATGTGGACCCTGGAGGCAGAGGTCCTGCTGGAGGGACCTGATGGCAGGCGCAGCGTGCCGGTCTGCGAATTCTATACCGGTCCCGGCCGCACGGTCCGTGAACGCACGGAGGTCTGCACCGGTTTCCTGATACCCAGGGACAGCTTTGAGGGCTGGAGCGGCCATTACATCAAGTACGGCAAGAGAAAGGCCATGGAAATTGCCACCCTGGGCTGCGCGGTCCGGGTAAAGCTGAGCCAGGACAAGGAACGGATTGAGGATGTCAGGCTGGGATACGGCGTGGCCGGTCCCACTCCCCTGCGCTGCCGCAAAGCGGAAAATGGTTTAAAGGGACACGCAGTCAATGACAGCGGAGCCATCCTGGCTTTTGGCAAGGCTGCCCTGGAAGAAGTGAACCCGCGTTCCTCATGGAGGGCGTCAAAGGAGTTCCGTCTGCAGCTGATTGAAGAATTATCCAAACGTGCCCTGACAGAGGCAATAAAAAAAGCAGGAGGTGCAGTCAATGCTTAAGATTGTACACATGAAGGTAAATGGTAAAGAAGTGGAACTGGCTGTGGATGAAAGGGAATCCCTGTTGGATACCCTGCGCCAGCGCCTGGGGCTTACATCTGTGAAAAAGGGCTGCGAGGTCGGGGAATGCGGCGCCTGTACCGTACTGGTAAACGGAGAAGCCATAGACAGCTGTATCTATATGACCCTGTGGGCCGAGGGGAAAAGCATCATGACAGTGGAAGGCTTAAAGGGGCCCAACGGGGAATTGTCCCCCATTCAGAAGGCTTTCATCGAGGAAGCCGCCGTACAGTGCGGCTTCTGTACGCCCGGCCTTATCATGAGCGCGGTAGAAATCGTTGGAACCGGAAAAAAATACAACCGGGAAGAGCTTAAGAAGCTGATATCCGGGCATCTGTGCAGATGCACCGGCTATGAGAACATTCTCAACGCCATGGAGCGTATTGTGGAGGAGGTATACCAGGTCAGCCACAAAACCAGCGGAAACGATTAATTATCATTTAATAGGGGGAACCAATCATGAACAGCAATACCAATTGCAGCATCAGCAACATATACAGACTGGAAGGCAGGGTGCCCATTGCCAAGGCCATCCCCTTCGGCCTGCAGCACATCCTGGCCATGTTCGTCTCCAACCTTGCGCCCATTACCATCATAGCAGGGGCTGCCCAGCCTGCCCTGAGCCAGGCCCAGACAGCCGTCCTGCTTCAGAATGCCATGTTCGTGGCAGGAATCGCCACCATGATTCAGCTGTATCCCATCTGGCGGATTGGCTCTAAGCTGCCTGTTGTCATGGGGGTCAGTTTTACCTTTGTCACAGTTCTCAGCACCATTGCCGCCAACTACGGTTATCCGGCCGTGGTGGGAGCCGTGCTCATAGGCGGTATCTTTGAGGGTACCCTGGGACTTCTGGCCAAATACTGGCGCAGAATCATCACGCCGGTGGTGGCTGCCTCCGTGGTTACAGCCATCGGATTTTCCCTTTTCACAGTGGGAGCCAGGTCCTTTGGCGGCGGATATGCAGACGACTTCGGCTCTGCCCAGAACCTGATACTGGGTACCATCACCCTGCTGACCTGCCTTCTGTGGAACATCTTTGCCAAAGGTTATTTAAAACAGCTGTCCGTACTGGCCGGCCTGATTGTAGGGTATGTCATTGCCATCTTCCTAGGGAAAGTGGATTTAAGCCTGATTATGTCCGGCGGAATCATTTCTTTCCCCCACCTACTTCCATTTATGCCTGAGTTCCACGCAGGGGCCATTATCTCCGCCTGCATCATCTTCCTGGTGTCCGCCGCAGAGACCATAGGTGATACCTCGGCCCTGGTTTCAGGCGGCCTGAACCGTGAAATCACGGGCAGGGAAATATCCGGCTCCCTGGCCTGCGACGGCTATGCATCCGCCCTCTCCACCATATTCGGATGTCCTCCCGTCACCTCCTTTTCCCAGAATGTGGGACTGGTAGCCATGACAAAGGTAGTCAATCGGTTCACCATCATGACGGGAGCGGCCTGTATGATTCTGGCCGGACTCCTTCCTCCCGTGGGGAATTTCTTTGCCTCCCTGCCCCAGGCAGTGCTGGGAGGATGCACCATCATGATGTTCGGCACCATCCTTACCTCCGGTGTGCAGATGATTGCAAAATGCGGCTTTTCCCAGAGGAACATTGTCATTGTCTCCCTCTCTCTGGCAGTGGGCATCGGCTTTACAACTGCCAGCGAAATCGGAATCTGGGACATCTTCCCAGAACTGGTCCAGTCCGTATTTTCAGCCAATGTGGTGGCCGTTGTATTTGTTGTCTCTGTATTTTTAAGTCTTGTGCTTCCAAAGGATATGGATATAAAAACCCTGGAAGGGTAACTCTTTCCTTTCCTGCATGGGCTGCTGCTAAGCAAATGAGAAATCATTTACGGAGCAGCAGCTTCTTTTTGCCCTCAACCATGGTAAGGCTGCAGTATTTTCCCCCTTTTACATGTATGACACACTTCCCCGGCAGCTGCATCAAGCAGCCCCAACATTTTTGTATCCTGTTTTGCCGATATCGTTATTCTTTTTCAAGTATAACGATATTATACAATACTTTATGCAACATGTCACCTACTTTTTTTATATTATCCGGCATTGGCAAATATACTGGGCACTTTTTAGTGTAATTCTATATTTTCCAACATTTTTTTAATTATTTTGCATAAATCACTGTCATTCCCTTCCAATATATGGTACAATCTGTATAAATATTCAACACCAATCAGGGGGAAATATTATGGCTAAAGAAATGATTGCAATGCTTCTTGCCGGCGGCCAGGGCTCCCGTCTCTATGCTCTGACCCAAAAACTGGCAAAACCCGCGGTTCCTTTCGGCGGTAAATACCGCATCATCGACTTTCCGCTTTCAAACTGTGTGAATTCCGGAATCGATACAGTGGGCATCCTGACCCAGTACCAGCCTCTGGTACTGAACGAGTACATCGGCAATGGACAGCCCTGGGACCTGGACCGTCTTTACGGCGGTGTTCACGTACTCCCGCCTTACCAGAAAGCATCCGGCTCAGACTGGTACAAAGGCACGGCCAATGCCATTTATCAGAATATCTCCTTTATTGAACGGTACGACCCGCAGTACGTAATCATCCTGTCAGGCGACCAGATTTGCAAACAGGACTACAGCGACTTCCTTAAATTCCACAAGGAAAAGGGAGCGGAATTCAGTGTGGCCGTCATGGAAGTGCCCTGGGAGGAGGCATCCCGCTTCGGACTCATGGTGGCTGACAGCGACGACCGTATCACCGAGTTCCAGGAAAAGCCCAAGAATCCAAAGTCCAATCTGGCTTCCATGGGCATCTACATATTCAACTGGGATATTCTCAGACAGTACCTGGTTGAGGACGAGGCTGACCCGGACTCCGAGAATGACTTCGGCAACAACATCATTCCCAACCTGCTGCGCGACGGACGCAGCATGTATGCTTATCATTTCAACGGATACTGGAAGGATGTGGGGACTATCTCTTCCCTCTGGGAAGCCAACATGGAGGTCCTGGACCCGGAACACAGCGGAATCAACCTCTTTGATGAAAACTGGAAGATTTACAGCCGCAACAGCGGTATGACCGGACATAAGATTAGCAGCGACGCCGTGGTGGAGAATTCCATGATTACAGACGGATGCCGTGTAAACGGACAGGTCCGCCACTCCATTCTTTTCTCAGGCGTAAAGGTAGAGGCCGGGGCACAGGTGGAGGATGCGGTTGTCATGGGCGGCACCACCATCCAATCAGGAGCCGTTGTAAAACACTGTATTGTGGCTGAAAACGTGGTGGTTGGAGAAAATGCCGTGGTTGGAGCCATGCCGTCCGGCGATGAAAAGGGCGTGGCCACCATTGGTCCCGGCATTGAAATCGGGTCCGGTGCAAAGATTGGCCCCAGTGCCATGGTTAAGAATAATGTAAAAGGCGGTGAAGAACAATGGTAAATTCCAATGCAAATGCCCTGGGCATCCTTTTCCCTAACAGCTATGATTCCCTGGTTCCCGACCTGGTCAGCGAGCGCCTGATGGCCTCCATCCCCTTTGCCAGCCGTTACCGTCTGGTGGATTTTATCCTTTCCAGCATGGTGAACTGCGGAATTGATAATATTTCCCTGATTGTCCGCAGGAATTACCACTCCCTGATGGACCACCTGGGTTCAGGCCGTGAATGGGACCTGACACGCAAAAACGGCGGACTTAACCTGGTCCCGCCCTTTGCCGAAAAGACAGTGAGCATCTACAACGGACGTGTGGAGGCCCTGGCCAGTATCCTGGATTTCCTAAAAGAACAAAAGGAAAAGTATGTTGTCATGGCCGATACAAATCTGGCCGTCAACTTTGATTTCAATGCATTGATTGAGGCACACATGGAAAGCGGCGCAGATGTCACCGTGGCCTACAGGAAGGAACCCCTTCCCGTTGGCTTCACCGGCCCCCAGGACATCGGAAAAAGCCTCTACTATACCCTGGCCATTGACAACGGCCGTGTAACCAAGATGTACATGAACTCCAAGGAACCAGGGGTACAGAATTTCTCCATGAATATCTATGTCATTGACCGGGAGCGTCTGATTGACCAGGTAAACACTGCCTATGTGCGCGGACAGGTATATTATGAACGGGATATCCTGGCTCCCCAGATAGGAAAGCTGAACGTACATGCATTCCGCTATGACGGGTATGTGGCCCGCATCAGCAGCATGAAGAGCTATTTTGATGAGAACATGAAGATGCTGGACGATGCCAATGTGGACGCTCTCTTCTCCGCCGGCAATCCCATCTACACCAAGATTCGCGACGACAACCCAGCCAGGTACATCAATGGGTCAAAGGCCAGCAACATCATGGCTGCCGACGGATGCATCATTGAGGGCGAAGTGGAGAACAGCATTCTGTTCCGCGGCGTCAGGATAGGCAGGGGCGCCAAGGTGAAAAACTGTGTGCTTATGCAGGATACGGTAGTGGAAGCAGGCGCCAGTGCAGAGTATGTTGTAACGGATAAGAACGTGACCATCACAGAGGGCAAGGAGATGAAGGGCACTGATACGTTCCCGGTATACGTGGCAAAGTATCAGGTTGTATAGGCAGCAGACGCAGGGATTAGAAAAGGATAAAAAGGAGGATGTCCGCCCAGAACAGACATCCTCCTTTCAGTTGTTTCTCCGGTGCTTAATCCCCGGCCGTCAGGACTTCCAGCAGCTCCTCCAGGTCCCTGACAATGCATACATGGCCAAAGGGTTCAAACTCCTGCAAAGCCGTTGTCCCGGTCAGTACCCCGGCAAAATCCACACCTGCCCTGGCTGCTGTCTTTGCATCAACCACACTGTCGCCTGTATACAGCACCTCTTCCCGTTCCATGCCCAGCTGTTCCATTGCGTAAAGCAGTCCCTCCGGGCTTGGCTTCTCAGCTTTTACATCCTCTGCCCCCACTATCATATCCACCAGGCCGGCCATCTGGAATTTATCCAGTATCTGGTCTATCCTGTAATGATATTTTGTGGTTACGATTCCAATCCTGCACCCCTGCTCCCGGAGCTTTTCCAGCACTGGCCTGACTGTTTCATAGATTCTTGTATTATCCACCATCACCTGGTCTGACTTCTCCTTAAAATATGTGCAGAACCGTTGCGCCTTCTCCCGGTCCCTGCTGCCCGTAAGGCAGGCAAATGTCTCCTTTAAGGACAGGCCGATGGTCTTTCTGATATCCTCCAGTCCCCTGGCCTCATACCCCAGTTTCTCCAGGCCATGGTTCACACTGGCCGCAATGCCCTCTGTGGAATCTCCCAGTGTATAATCAAAATCAAATATCACTGCCTTGTACTTCACTCTGTTCCTCCTTCCGGCCGTCAGCCCCCTGTTGTATTCCAGTATATAGTCAACTGCCTCCCGCAGGCCGTCCATTCCTACCGGACCTGTCACATAATCGGCTGCTTCCTTCAGCGCATCCTTGCCGTTTCCCATGGCTATGCCCAGCCCTGCCTCCTTTACCATGGACACATCATTGCTTCCATCTCCAATGGCCGCTGCCTCCTCCATGGCAATTCCGAATTCACCAATCATGGCCCGGATTCCCTCTGATTTACTTCCGCCCATGGGAATGATATCCGAAGCATTGCCGTCATGCCAGCGGATGAACTGACAGGATGGCAGCTCCTGCTTCAGCCTGCGCTCCTGTTCCGGACCAATGTATGGAACCATCTGATAGATTGTATGGTTTGCCGCCCGCCCCACATCCATAATCGGAGGAATCCTGGTGCCAATCCCTGCCTGGGCCTCTTTTACCATATCATCCGCCATGTTGATGTACATGTGCTCCGCTTCCATGAACATACAGGGAAATGGGTCCTCCTTCAACATCCTGAGTACTGCCTGCACATCCTGGGAAGGGACAGGACACCCATGGACCAGGCGGCTGCCGCAATAACAGTACTGCCCGTTCAGCGTCACATAGCCGTCAAATTCCAGTCCCTCCAGCAGATTCTCTTCCTCCATCTCCAGCTTATGCCTGCCGGTGGCTATAAACAGCATAATTCCGGCCCTCCTTGCCCTTTCCAGGGCAGACTTTGCGCTGTCCGGTATTCTCTGCGTGTCAAAGTCCCTCAGTGTGCCGTCTATATCAAGAAAAATGGCCCGAATAGGCGCCTTTCTTTCGCAGTTCCTCCCGTTATGCATACCGGGCTCCTTTTCCGTTTCTGTCTTTTTCATCTCTGCCTTTTCCGTTTCTATTTTTATGTTTCTGTATTACCTCATCACTGCAAAATCCGCTCCGGCCTGAATCTGAGATAATCCGACGAAACCAGTTTATACTCAATTCCCTCCACATCGCCCAGGAAGCTGTCCTGATACCTGTCCTCCCCGTGACAGTGGGAATACACCACCTGTTCTGCCCCGTACTCTCTGGCCATCTCAGTAAAACCGCTTTCCATCTCTCCTATGCTGGTGGGAGGATAATGCAGGAACATGATGAACTGGCTGAAGCCGCCAGCGGCCGCCAGCTCAAAAGAGATGCGGAGCCGTTCCAGCTCCCTCTTCACAAGCTTCTCAAAATGTTCCGGGGAATCTTTTCCCTCATAACAGTACCCCTTAGTCCCCACCAGTGCGTACTCCCTGTAGGTATAGTAATTATTCTGGAGAAACGCCAGGCGTCCCTGATACATCTCATTCAGGCGGCAGGTTTTCCCGGCGTCCCAGAACATGTCGTGATTTCCGCGCAGCAGGATTTTCTGTCCCGGAAGGGACTGGATGAATTCCAAATCCGCTTTGGCCTCCTCCAGATTCCGTCCCCATGAATGGTCGCCTGTGATGACCACCGTGTCCTCATCCTGAATCCTTCCCCTCCAGTTTTTCTCTATCTTCCTCACATGATTCTTCCATTCCCTTCCAAATACATCCATGGGTTTATTGGCAGTGAAGGATAAATGTAAATCTCCTATGGCATACAAACTCATATCCGCAGCTCCCGGTTCTTTTATCGTAATACAAATACAGCGGCATCCCCGCCTGAGGCGCAGCCCAATTAAATCAGCTCCTCCAGCATTTTCTTATCCCAGTCCTGCATTTCCCGTTCCCTTATCCGGAAATATCCTTCTTTCTCCATCAGCTTCAGTTCCTGGTTCAGGGAGGACCTGCTGACATGGAGCATATTTGCAAGCATCAGCTGGGAACCAGGCATGCGTATGGTTTCAGCGGGAGCAATGTCGTGCATTCCCACAATCCAGTAAGCAATCCGCTGGCGGATGGTCTGGTAATTGAGACAGTTGAGATAAAGCTGGTTCCTGAGTCCCCGCTGGGATACGTAGAGCAGAAGTGCATAGAGCAGCTGCCTGTCTTTCTCCAGCATTTCCTCCATGACCTGGACCGGCACCCACAACACATCAGACTTTTTTTCAGCCACCAGGGTATAGCTGTACTCCTTTTCTCCGGAAAAATACAGGAATTCCGGAAAAATGTCCCTTGCCTCAAAATAAGTATGGCACATTTCCACGTCTTTGCTGGTATGGTCCACTGCTTTCAGGATTCCATCCTCCACAATACCAAAGCTGGTAATCTTTGTGCCCTGGGGATGAATGCATTGGGAAGCCTCATAGGTCTTTCTTATAAAATAGGTTTTATATTCGCTGTTCCTCCTGCAAAGGTCTGCAAAGGGAACCCTGCAGGACTCAGCGGGAATTGAAAAATGTTCATACATATGCTGCCTCCAGAAATCATGAAAGAGGGGCTGCAAAAAACAGCTCCTCTTTTTTGATACAGTCTATGCCAGCGGCCGGTCCAGTATGTCACACAAATCATCGTAATCCTTTTCACCGTTAAACCGTAGGAGTTCCTCCCCGTTCCGGTATACGGCAACAACCGGTATGCCTCCGATGCGGTACGCCTCCACCAGGTCCTGGCTGGCGTCCACATCCACATAGCGGATTTCATACTGACCTTCATACTCTTCTTTCAGCGCTTCCTCCAAAACCGGATGCAGGGCTTTACAGTGGACGCACCGTTCTGCGCCGAAAAGCACCAGTACCGGTTTATCCTTTACATCCTGCACTTCTTTTCTCCAATTGTCAGAGGTAACAGGGCGGAAGAATTCAGTATCTACCTCAAATATTTTTTCTTTTTTAATGACATCTGCCTCATCGTCCGTGGCCACACAGAGTGCTATATCTTCATAATACGGCAAAGTCCCGGCAACATCAACCACTTTTTTTGCTCCGAAAGCACCGGCTCCCGGCACACGGAAGGTCACATTGTCCAGACGCGCCACCGGCGTCTCCACAGGCACCGGCTCCTGGGGCACATAGCTGTAGGGATACCGGTAGGCCCTGTATATCATATTATTCTTAGGCCCCTTTTCATTATGGGTATAATAGGGGGATATCCACTCCCATACGATTTCATGGTCCGGCGTCACCTCTATCAGCCTTCCGTCCGAGCCCTCTGTTACCAGGGTATTGCCGTTGGGCAGGCGCTGGGCGCTGCTGACATATGGGCTGTAAAACTTGCTGGCATCCACCGGAATCGCGTGTCCCAGCTCCTTGGGCGTCAGTTTCCATACCAGTTCCAGTGTCACCGGATTGAATTCCAGCACGCGGCTGTAATCCCTCAGCGCATTCTTTATGCCAATCGCAGATGAAGGGCCGGGCATTCCATAGCCGCCCCAGCCTCCGTTGTCAAATACCAGCAGGTTTCCTTCCCCCGGAAGTCCTCTGGGTATCATGTGGAAATGGTGCTGGCCGATAATCCACCCCAGCTTTTTAAGCTCCGGCGATGCGTTGAAGTCCGGTCCTATCTTCCACACGATTTTTCCTGTCTCTTTATCCAAAATAGCCAGGATATTGGCCTCCCGGCAGTCAAAGATAATGTTGTCCGGCTTAAAGCGCATGTCTCCCTGGTCATGCCATTTGTTAGGCCCCAGATAGCTCATGCAGTTCACATGGAGATAGTCTCCTACTCCGCCGTCGGCCTGGCGCATATTAGGGTCACGGAACAGCACGTTTTTGGCTGCCTCGTCAAATCCCAATTCATCGAAATGGTCACTGATAGACCATTTCCATAGTATCTTACCTTCCCAGTCCACCTCAATCATCACATCATCCAAAAGCCTTTTGTCGGAGATTTTGGGATTGCGGATGGTTTCATGGACCAGTATCAGGGTATTTCCCTCCAGGGGGCTGGCGTCCATGCCCGGCACATAGTATCCCACCGGGTTCCCCTCCCTCTGGTAGTCGTGATGCTGGCGGGCCATCCACCGGCGGTCCCTGCCCGGGTCGTCAATATACTCAAAGTGGTCAAACTCCCACACCACATTGCCGTCATAGTCAATTTCAATCAGATTGACCCCATCCTGCATACCGTAATCAGGATGCCTGTAACCGGACAGACCCATGACATATCCTCCGGGCAGCAGCTTTGGCGGCATGGCCTGCATGTTCCAGCGCCTGATTTCATTGCCGTTCATGTCAAACAGCAGTACGCCGTCATTAATCAGCGGAACAATGGTATAACCGTTCCAGCATTTTTCAGGGTCGTAAACAGTGACTCCATGAGGGAAAACAAGTGGTTGTCCCATAATCCATATCCTCCTTATCAAACAATAGACATCGTCCGCGCGCCGGATGCATCTCAGAACACATTCTTTACCTCCAGCAGCTTCCCGTTCCTGTAAAATGCTGCTGATACCGTCTGTTCCAGATTCAGGCTCCGGTACAGCAGGTCCTGCCTGGTGATATCCTGACGGTACACCTTCCACTGGCTGTTCAGACTCTGTTCCAGCTCCCCGGCTGTTTTTATATCCTCATTGCGGTAGGGATTATAAAACAGAAATGCCACCTCTCCCGACTCCGGGCTCAGAATGGAGCGAATCTGGTCCAGCTCCTTGATATACCGCTCTGAAGCCACGGCTGCAACCGCCCCGTTGGCAGCAGAGGTTATTACCTGCCTCAAAAATGTCTGGGTACAGTCCCCCACTGCGTAAAGTCCGGGAATTCCTGTCTCCATCTTCTCATTGACACGTATATATCCGGTTTTATCACAGGATACCAAATCCCTGACCATCTCGGTCTGGGGCACCATCCCCACAAAGAGAAAGAGTCCCTGGGCCTTTACCTCCCGTGTTTCGCTGTTTTCCACATTTTTCAGCACCAGAGACTCCACATGGTCCTTTCCTTTTATCTCCTCCACGGTGGAGCTCCATACAAAGCGGATTTTGGGATTTTTATATGCGTGTTCCGCGGCAGCCTCATTGCAGTCCAGATGGCCCTCCTCATGAATCACCACAATGGTGACGCTGGAGGCAAAGCCTGTCAGGTAATCCGCTTCCTCCACAGCCTGGTCGCCGGCTCCCAGCACATAGATATCCTTTCCTTTAAAAAACTCCGCGTCACAGGTGGCGCAGTAGGCTACGCCTCTGCCTGTGAATTCTTTCTCGCCTTTTATGTTCAGCTCCCTTGGCCTGGTTCCCAGGTCCAGAATCACGCTGCCGGCCTTAAAATCCCCGCGGCGCTTTGTCTCCACCACAAATACATCATCCTCTTTGCGGATTCCCGTCACCGTGGTCCGCTTCCAGTCCACCGTGGGAAAGGCGGCCCCATGCTCCCTGAACCGTTCCATAAGGTGCTGGCCGCTGTCTGATATGGTTCCCGGATAATTCCTTATCTCATATGTATCATTGATTCTTCCGCCGTAACTTCCCTTTTCCAAAAGCAGGGTCCTTCGCTCGGCCCGGCCCGCATAGATTGCTGCTGCCAGCCCTCCGGGTCCGCCTCCCACTATAATCAGGTCATAGGTTGAATCCATATTCACCGCTCCCTTCCGTCACACTGTCAAGTGCTGGTTAAAACATACCACTTCCGGAAGGGTTCCAAGTGTTGGAGCGCCAACATTCATGAGAATTTTATGGAATTTTAATGAATGCCTTGGCTATCTGCCGGAATATCCCCTGGGGCAGCTCAAACACAAACACAATGCCCAGCACAATGGCCACCGCTGCCTTCACGGCCTCATATCCTGTATACACAGCCAGCTTCAGCTGTTCTGTCACCAGGTAATAGACGGTCCAGTATATGCCAGCCCCCGGAACCAGGGGAAATATGCCTGATATGAGAAAAATAGTGACCGGACAGCGGTTTATTACCGCCGCTGCCCTGGACAGGAATATAACCACCACCGTGGCGGCAAAGGAAGCGCCTGCCCCGCTGCCATGTCCTGCGGCCAGCACATACACTGCCCATCCGGCGCCTCCGATGAGGCCGCACCGGATATAATATTTTCCAGGCACCCCGAACAGCAGTGAAAATGCAATGGTGCCCACCATGGCCGCACATACCTGTAATATCATAACAATGCACCTCCTGTCATCCACCCAATCAGTGAAAATCCAACGCCCACGCCAATGGCAATGCAGAAAAAAATCAGCAGTGCATCCATCATGCGCACGGAACCGGAAATGTAATCGCTGTCCGCTATTTCCCGGATTGCATTGGTAAACGGAACCCCGGGTATCAGGGGCATGATGGAGCCAATCACCATGTAGTTCAGATGCTGTCCGATTCCGGCCAGATGCATGGCGCTGCAGAGGATTGTCACCAGGGCTCCCCCGCTTATATTGCCCACAATCTTTGAAAGATGGGGCGCGCTGACATACAGCACATAGATATACAAAAGAATGCCGGCCATAAGCGCAGCCATGCTGTCCCACATACTGCCTCCGAACAGGCAGCAGAAGGCCGCGCTGCCGCATCCTGACGCCAGCACCTGCATGGCTTTGGGCTTGCCCGGCATATTCCTTATGCCCTCCAGCCTTTCAGCCGCTTCTTTGACCGTGTATCTGCCTGCTTCTATCTCCCTGGACAGCTGGTTCACAGCCGCCACCCGGTCCAGGTGGGTACCGCTCACCGGAATGTGCTCCACCTTGGCAAAATCAGGCTCCTTCCCGCTTCCCACAGTGACAAAAATGCCGTTGGTAAGCACAAAAGCATTGCCGGAACAGACGCCGTAATAACGGCATATCCGCTCTATGGTCTCCTCCACCCGGGATATTTCGGCCCCATTCTCCAGAAGCAGATGCCCTGCCTGGAGGGAAACCTCCATTACTTCCTTTTCCCGGACGGTTTCTTCATGGTTATTTTTTTCCTGTACTGCCTGCTCCTGTACTGCCTGCTCCTGCCTGTTTCTCTTATGTTCAACTCCCATGGTTTCATTTCCTCCTGATACAGAGCCAGTCCATTCTGTTATTTCCAGTTGTTTTTCTCATTTTATCATCCCATGGAAATGCTTACAACATGAAGTTCATATATCATGCCCAATATCATATGGGCTTCTTACCGCAGCAATCACGTACTTCCAATATTTAAATATTTCATTGAGGCGCAGCCGTATCAGGAGTATAATAATACAAAACAGATTCAGGTAAGGAAATCAGTCATGATAAAAGCAGAATTCGGAATCATAGACAAAATAGACATTACAAAAGATTATTCCGGATACGAGCCCGAAACATACGGATGTATCTGGATTTCAGATGATGAATATATAGACAGCTGGCAGCCGGCCCTTTCCGTGATGCAGACGTATTTCCACAACATGGACCGGCCCGCCACAGGCCTGGCCAGATGGGGCGTGACCTTAATCCCGCCCAAATCACTGCCCGCTTTCCAGGATATCGTGCTGTCGGACCCGCGTCTCAGCACGGATGAGAATCTTGTGCTTCTCGCAGACAAAATCCGTGAAGCCATCCGCGGCGGGAACTACATGATTCACTATGGCGTATAGCAGACAGGCCGGACCGTAAAACAAGAAGCGGCCGGACCTAAATCCTCTGCCGCTCAAATCCCAGATAGCGGGTTCCCTGGAAGCTCAGTTTTCCCCGGTCCCCCTCTGCCAGCATTCCATATTCCGTTCCGGTCATGGACAGCTCCATCCGGTCACCGCTCTCCACCTGGAATGTCACGTAATAGCTGGTGGATGTGGTGGAATGGAAACCGTGTGCTCCTGTGGCATCCCCTGCATTGGGATGGCTGTGGCGGCTGACATTGGTCCGCTTGGAGACCACGGAGGCTGTTACCGACAGCCTGGGAGATTGATTATTCTTATTCCACTGGCCCAGGCCCTTCACTGCTGTGACCACAAAGATTCCAATGATGGTTATGAACACCAGGGTAAACATGATTTCAAAACCGCCTCCCCAGAAAAAGGAATCCATGTACATAAACATCCACCTCTCTTTTCCGTTGTATACCCCCATATTACCACATATGCATGACGACAATGTTACATTTTACTTAATATAACCTAAATATTTCCATACGCAGGAAAGGGTTCCGGATTTGATTGGTGGAAAATCACCATTCCCCTTCTCCCCACAGACAGCATCCGCCTTTTTTTTCTGCCTTGGCGCGATACAGGGCCTGGTCCGCATACTCCAGTATGACCGGCAGGGGCTCTCTGGTGTCCCATATCACCACACCGGCAGAACAATAGGCCGGAATCTTATCGGCAAAGGGATATTCCCGAATGCTCCTGCATATGTCCTCCCCTTTTCTCACAGCGCTTTTCCCTGATTTCATCTGCTTCATGATAACCACAAATTCATCGCCGCCAAAACGGGATAATATATCGCTTTCCCGTGTCTGGTTCCTCAGAAGCTCAGCAAAGGCTGATATGGTCAGGTCACCTCTCACATGGCCGAATGTATCGTTGATATACTTTAAATTGTCTAAATCAAAGAGATACACAGCCAACGGCATGTCTTTACCGTCCAGAGCATCCACCGCTGCCTCCAGGCCCCTTCGGTTCAAAAGTCCGGTCAGATAATCCCTGCAGGCATCATTCTTAAGCATACGCTCCCGTTCCCTGGTGGCTGCTGACCGCATGGCCCTCATGGTACGCATTTCCAGTACGGCTCCTGTATGCGGCTTGTGCAGGAATTCATCCACCTCCATCCCCAGAGCCTGTTCCTCCATGCTTCCATCCCATGAAGTGGCAATAACGGGTATGTTCCACACCGCCCGCTCCCTCTGAAGCATCTCCAATATCTGAAATCCATCCGGTCCCGACAGGGTAAGGCTGATAATGGCTGCCCCAATCTTATTCTCATAGCTGGCAATGCAGGCAAGGGCCTTCTCTCCGTCCGCTGCCTCCACAATCTGATACTGGCCGTCAAATATCCTGCGCACTTCCCTGCAATAGGCCTGGTCTTCGTCTGCAACCAAAAGCACCGGCCGCTGTTTTTCAAAAAAGGCGGCTTCCTCCGGGGACGATTCCATGGCCGGCTGCTCCGGCTGTACCTTAATCAGCTTTTCAAACTCCCTGCAGGGCATGGGTTTGGCAAAATAATACCCCTGTACATAGTCGCAGCCGATTTCCCGCAGCTGTTCAAACTGTTCCCTGGTTTCCACGCCCTCCGCAACCACGCTCAGGTCCATCCACCGGGCCAGGCCCATGGTAAACCGCAGGATTCCCTGGCTTGCCTGCTTTTCCGTTTCATTCTGGATAAACTTCATATCCAGCTTCAGGATGTCAATGGGCATCTTATTGAGCATGTTCAGGGAGGAGTAGCCGCTGCCGAAATCATCCATCTCGATGATGAACCCCAGTTCCCGCAGTCTTCCTGCCACCTCAATGATTTGGGACGGATTTTCCGTATATGCGCTTTCCGTTATCTCCAGGTGAAGGCGGGCGGGCGGCAGGCCATATTTATGGACTGTCTCCCACAGGATTTCAGGAAGGTCCACGTTATAGATATCCGCCCTGGACACATTGACGGAAACAGGAATCCCAGGATATCCCAGGTCTTCCCACTTTCTCAGGACTGCACATGTCTGGTCCCACACATACTGGTCCAGCTGGGTAATGAAACCATTCTGTTCAAAAAGAGGTATAAACTGCCCCGGAGACTGAAGCCCCCATTCAGGGTGATTCCAGCGTATCAGGGATTCAGCCCCTGAAAGCAGTTCTTCCTTCACACTGTATTTGGGCTGAAGATAAATCTCAAACTGCCCCTCCCTCAGCGCGGACTCCATACACTCCGTTATGGCCTGTTCCCGCAGCAGCCTGCTGCGCAGCCGGTCATCATACATGGCAAAATATTTCCCATACTGCCCCTTTATACCGCAGGCAGCCAGCAGAGCCCTGTCACACATCTGGTCCACAGGAATGGTGCGGTCCTCAATGGAGTAGATTCCCCATTTTACCACCACATTCTTTGCATTGGGAAGAACATTGACCTGGGCCGTGGCCTCCATGAACATCTCATCCGTATACTTCCATCTGCGCTCCAGCAGTACAGCAAACTGGTCCCCGTTG
The DNA here is from genome assembly GCF_005845215.1 of Clostridium sp. 1001271st1 H5. GTDB lineage: Bacteria > Bacillota > Clostridia > Lachnospirales > Lachnospiraceae > Enterocloster. Next base: position 274,676 of record NZ_SPHO01000001.1, on the reverse strand, counting down.
AAATGGCCGCAAATCCCCCTGTCCCCTACCTGGGACTGATAGAATTCAGCCACCTCCCGCAGCAGCCTGTCACCGGCTGGAAGGCCAAATACATCGTTGACCAATTTAAAATTCTCAATATCAGAGCAGATAATATCATATTCCCGTTCCGGATGGCGGGCCAATTCCTCCTTCACCTTCTGGAAGAAAAATTCCTTGCTGTAGAGACCGGTCAGCCGGTCGTACTTTAACTGGTTGACCATGGCTGCATTTTCACGCAGGTTAATGATACTTGCCACTCTGTGCAGTATGATTTGGGGTTTGTAGGGTTTTGCTACAAAATCCGAAGCGCCATGGGAAAGGGCAGCCACCTCATCTGATTCGCTGTCGCTCTGGGTGGTCACAATGACCGGGATGGAAGAAAAAACCGGGTCTTCCTTCATGATTGAAAGAAATGTATATCCATCCATAACAGGCATGGTTATGTCCAGCAGAATCAGCGAAATCACATCCCCATGCTCCTTCAGGACAGAAAGGGCTTCCAGACCGTTTTCAGCCTCCATGACCTGATAGTCCGCAGACAATATTTCTCTCAGCAGCATCCGGTTAATTTCATTGTCTTCCACAATTAAAATTTGTTTTTGTGATATCATGTCCTTATCCCCTTTTATCTGTATACGCAATATCTGGACCTGCCTTCTTTCTTTGCCTGGTAAAGGGCCTGGTCACTGCGCTGGAGAAGCGCGTCTATGTCCATCTGGGAATCGCTGCTCTGGGCTATCCCTACGCTGGCTGACAGGGCAACGGTCTGCTCCGCTGCCTGGAACGCTGTACTCATTTCCTTCAAAAAAGCCTCTGCCTCCTGCTTCAGCTGGTCCATGCAGCATTTTCCCAGGCGGACCACCAGAAACTCATCCCCGCCCAGGCGGGCCACGAAGTCATCTTTAAAAAAATCCCTGAGCACATCCGCTGTGTGTACTAAAACCGCATCCCCCACCTTATGGCCGTATGTATCATTGACTTCCTTGAACCGGTCCAGGTCAATGTACATCAGGCTGACCGTCCTGCTGCCCCAGTTGTTATGGATATACTGGTAGAAGCATCTGCGGTTATAAAGTCCTGTCAGAAAATCTGTATTGGAGCTGTGACGGATTTGTTTCTCCAAATCCCGTTCCACCGTCACATCACGGAAAATACACAGCTTTCCCGCCACATGATTGAACACGTCATAGACAGAGTTTTCATGAATCTCCAGCATCTTACCGGTCCCATCCCCATGGGATACCCGCGCTTCCACATATCCTTCACTGTTGATGAAGCGCTGTTCCTCAAACGCACCTGCCAGCCACTCATCATAATCCTGTCCTATGACCTCTTCCCTGGGAAGCCTGAAGTATTCCTCAAATTTCCTGTTGGCATTGAGTATTTTCCCGTTATTATCCCACAGAAGAATGGCATAGGGCATGCTCTGCAGGAGAATCTCTATCTCAGCGCTCATGTTGACCAGGTCCGTCACATCATGGCCGATTCCCACTGTGCCCAGAACCGTAACCCCGTCCCTGTCCACGATGGGGGACTTATAGGTGCGCAGCTGGCGCATTCCGTGGGCCCCCTTTACCGATTCTGTAAACTGCAGTGTGCGGCGCGCCTTTATAACCGCATCCTCCGACTCCCTGCACGATGCCTCCCCGTTCTCATAGTCATCCGGCGAAACACCCCATATATAACAGTGCCTCTGTCCGGTCACATCCTCCCTGCTCTTTCCCACCACGGAGCAGAACGCCTTATTGACCTTAACATGAATCCCATCCAGCGTCTTGAACCATAGCATGTCCGGTATGCTGTCAATGGCCGTGTCCAGATAGGTCCGCGTCATATAGTAATCATAACGCAGCTTAATCTGTTCCATTATACGCATCAGACGTACCTTAATATAATTCCTGCCAGGAGGCGTCTCCCAGAACTCATCCGCTGCCTCAAGCTCCTCTGGCGGCAGTGTACCAATCCGCTGGCGGCTGCCGCAGAATATGAATACGGCGTCCTCTCCGCACTGGGAACGCAGCTTTGAGGGAAGCACCGGGTCATCCAGATTCCATATGACCAGCCGTCCCTCCCTCATGATTTCCTGATTTGCCTCAGGCAGCACCGTAATCTCATGTGTAAAATGTTCCAATGGTTCAAGAGAACGGACCAGCTCAGAGAGCATGTCCTCCTTACTGAAAATAGCTATCTTCATCCTGCATCGGTACATATGTTTCCCTCCCCCATGGAACATAAGCTCTGCTCAAATGTATATTTAATTAATTGTAGCATAAGCAAAATCTTTAATCAACAAAATTTGCCAAACAGCGGTTTAATGAGCGCCCCATGCAAAGACGGAGATTGGAATACAGCTGCTTTACCTATATATTTTTTCAATCCCAAATCAAGTTCCATTCAGAATATCAATTGGACTATTTTTTCCCGGTTACTTATACTCAAATAGGTATAAAAGCGAAAAATAAGGGAGTTTGTATGTTTAGTCTAGGAATTGATTCAGGCTCAACCATGACCAAGGGGGTCCTGTTCGACGGTAATGATGTGGTCGGATGCCACATGCTTCCCACCTCCATGCGTCCGGGAGAGATAGTAAGGGACATTTATGACCGGCTTTACACGGAAGACACCGGATTTGTGGTAAGCACCGGGTATGGCCGGAAACTTTTAAAAGAGGCAGATGCAAAAATCACGGAAATCACCTGCCATGGCGCAGGCGCTTCCTATCTGGCTCCCGGCTGCGACACGGTCATTGATATCGGCGGACAGGACTGTAAGGTCATTACACTGAACAGCCACGGCCAGGTAAATGACTTTTTAATGAATGACAAATGTGCGGCCGGCACCGGTCGGTTTATGGAGATGATAATGGCCAGGGTAGGAAGTGATATCTCACATCTGGACGAGTTCGTCCGCGGGTGCCGCCCGGTCCCCATCAACAGTATGTGCGCTGTCTTTGCGGAAAGCGAGATTGTAGGACTGATGGCCCAGGAGACCCCGCCGGGGGATATTGTCCTGGGATGCGTCCACTCTATCTGCCACAGGACCGCCATCTTTGCCCAGCGCCTGACCGGCGGACATCCTGACATCTTTTTCTCAGGAGGTCTGGCACAGTCCGGGGTCATGCGGTCCGTACTGGGAGAATATATGAAAACCTCCCGCATAACCACTCATCCACTCTCCCAATATACAGGCGCCGTCGGCGCTGCCGTCCTGGGATATGGGAAACTAAAGAAAAGGAGCAGAAGCTAACATGGAACTGAAAAAAGAATTGCCTGAGATATTTGAAGAGTTTGCAGATGCAAGGAAGAACTCATTTCTTGCCATAAAAGAATTAAAGGAGGAGGGCATACCTGTGGTAGGTGTATTCTGTACTTATCTTCCCAGGGAAATTCCCAATGCCATGGGCGCCTCCGTTGTGGGCCTCTGCTCTGTTACAGATGAGACCATACCCGATGCTGAAAAGGACCTGCCCAGAAACCTCTGTCCCCTCATCAAGTCCAGCTATGGCTTTGCCAAGACGGATAAATGTCCCTTCTTTTATTTTTCCGACCTGATTGTAGGCGAGACAACCTGCGACGGCAAAAAGAAGATGTACGAGATGCTGGCTGAGTTCAAGCCCGTCCATGTTATTGAGCTGCCCAACTGCCAGACAGAGGCTGGAATCGGTCTGTACCGCCAGGAACTGATACGGTTCAAGGAGGTGCTGGAAGAGAAATTCGGCACAGTCATTACAGAGAATGCCATCCGCAGCCAGATACATAACCGAAACCAGATTCTCGCGGCCCTGAACCGCCTCCAGTACGTCATGGCCCTGGACCCGGCTCCTGCCCTTGGACTGGATATTGTCAACATTGTCTACGGCACTGGATTTAAGATGAAAATCGACACCCTGGCAGAGGAGGTCAATGCCATTACGGATAAGATTGAGGCCGAATACGCCCAGGGAAAGAACATAGGCCGGAGAGCCAGAATCCTTGTGACCGGTTCCCCGTCCGGCGGCGCTGCCCTTAAGGTGGTGCGCGCCATTGAGGATAACGGCGGCGTGGTGGTCTGCTTTGAGAACTGCTCCGGCATGAAGCCCCTGGACCCCATCGACGAGGACAATCCTGACGTATACGATGCCCTGGCCAGGAAGTACCTGAACATCGGGTGTTCCTGTATGTCCCCCAACCCCAGGCGTATGGAACTGCTGGACAGGCTCATAGACGATTTCCATGTGGATGGAGTGGTAGATTTGGTGCTTCAGGCATGCCACACCTACAACGTGGAAACCTCCCTGGTCCGCAAGCTGGTGAAGGACAAAAAGGGGCTCCCCTATACCGTTGTGGAGACAGATTATTCCCAGGCCGACGTGGGACAGCTGAATACCAGGATGGCTGCTTTCATAGAGATGCTATAATTTGATAATAAAGGGACAGGCTCTTTTCCGGAGGCTGTCCCTTTTTCACTGCTGAAAGGCTTTCAGTCCATCGGCCACAGGCAATATTATCCAGGAACCGATATTGCAGTGTGGTTTTCACTGGGTTATAATATTTAGTATATTGTAATGTGGTATGTTTGCATATGGAACATAAAGAAACACAGAGAACCAAAGGAGGATATTCATATGGTAGAAATAAACAGAGACGCCTGCATCGGCTGCGGGCAGTGTATTGGGGATTGTATTGCAGAAAACCTGCATCTGAAGGAGGGGAAAGCAGAGGTATCCGGAGCCTGCATTCTCTGCGGCCACTGTGTTGCTGTCTGTCCATGCAGCGCCGTATCCATCCCGGAATATGATATGGAGGATGTGGAAGAACTGAGTCCCGCCCAAACCAGGCTGGATGCGGACCGGCTTCTTAAGGCGATTAAATTCCGCCGCAGCGTGCGTAATTTCAAGCAGACGCCGGTCTGCTCCAGGGACCTGGACATGCTGGTCCAGGCAGGACGGTACACCGCCACGGCCAAGAACATGCAGGACTGCCGCTTTATCTTTGTCCAGAAGGAACTGGAATACCTAAGGACCCTTATCTGGGATGGAATCGGCCGTATTCTGGACACCTCCCCGGAAGCAGCCCTGGCCTACCGCGGCTTTTATAATGCCCATATGGCTGATTCAACCCGGGATTATCTCTTTCGCAACGCGCCTGCTGTCCTGTTCATTGCATCTGAATCCAATATAGATGCCGGGCTGGCTGCCCAGAACATGGAGCTCATGGGTGTTTCACTGGGACTCGGTTTTCTGTATAACGGCTATCTCAGAAGAGCAGCTGAAATGAATCCCAGAGTTTTACAATGGCTGGGCGTGGGAGAAAAAAAAATAGAAGCCTGTGCCCTTTTGGGATATCCGGACATCACATATAAAAGGACGGCGCCCAGAAGAACGGCGGATGTGATTCTTCTGTAACCCCACAGTCTGCCTCTACAGCCGCTTCATAAACTCAATATCCTTCCTGGCGGCTGCCGGATTCATTTCCTCCCGGAGCAGATACATATCCGGTCTGTTTTCATGGAGCCATCGGCTGATTTCCTTATACTGCAGGATGCCTTCTCCCAGCTGTTCCGGCTGATATGCACGGTCCTTTCCCAGACTGTAGTCTTTAATATGCATTACATGGATATATGCTCCGATGCCCTCAAGCCACTGGCTCCAGTAAGTATCCTGGTCCGTGAATTCCGGGTATTCCAGCAGGTTGGAGGCGTCGAAAATCAGCCGCAGGTGCTCCGGGTCGTCCACCATCCGGATTACTTCAAGGGTTGTTTCCAGGTCCGTGAGAGGATGCCAGTATACCGGCTCAATGGCCAGTTTCATGTCAATGCGCTGCGCCTCCTCCATGACCCGTTTCAGGCTGTCCATCATATAGGGACGCCAGGCAGCCCTCTCACCCTTGTTCAAATGGGCATAAGCTGTCTCAGTTCCCACCACGCCGGCCCCCATTTCCTTTCCGTAATTCAGGCATGTCTTGATTGTCTTCACTGCATACTGCCTTGCTTCATCATCGGGATTCCCCAGGTCCATATAGCATCCCATCACAGGAATCTCCACCTGATTCTCCTCAAATGCCCTTCTGATACGTTCAATGTGGGACAGCCGGATATCCTGATAGCTGCCAATCTCCTTAAATGCCTTGGGAAGGGCCAGCTGCGCCCCGTCATAGCCTTCCCCATGCAGAAGGCATGCCAGCTCTTCGATACCGCGTTTACCGTAATCATGTGCGCGTACGCCTATTTTCATCTTTATATTCCTCTTTCTGTCTGTATTCAAGAATACCATTATCTATCATCATACAGGAATGCCCTATGAAAACAAGAACGTAATTCGTCAAAGAATAGGTCCTTATTTGTATCTTATTCTATATTTTCCCTGCTCCCGCCTGTATCCTTACGGTCCGGCGGGAAGCATGACCAGGATTTCCGCCACCTCATTATCCGTGGCAACCCGCTGGGGCGGTCCCCAGGTTCCTGCGCCTGAGGTAACGATGACCTGGGGCGAAGCATCCGATGCCCGGTAATATCCGTAATCCACATCAAATACAGCGTTGGTAATCAGATTAAAAGGAAACATTTGTCCCTGGTGTGTATGTCCGCAGAGAATCAAATCCGTCTCTTCCCCATAGTCCCGGATATTTCCCGGCTGATGGTCCATTACAATGACAGGCAGCTCCCCTGCCTTTGCAGGCATCGTGAGATTTTCCCGCTTATCCCCCTGCCCGCCAATGGGAAAGGAATCCCTCCTGCCCGCCAGCACAAAACGGCCGTCTATGACAACCGCCTCATCCTGCAGCACATGAACGCCTGCTTCTGAGAGGAATTCCAGCATGCGGCCATAGCTTGGACCTGCATCATGGTTTCCAAGGCAGGCGTAAACGCCGTAAACTGAATCCATTTTCAGAAACAATGCCTTAAGAGCTTCCGGGTCAGCCGGGACAGCGGCATCGCCGTCAAATATATCTCCGGCCATACAGACAATGTCCGGCTTTGTGGAATTTACCGCGTCAATGACCTTTTCAAGATGGTGTTCTCCTATGACATACCCCAGATGCAGGTCGCTAATCAGGGCAATCCGCAGCGGAGCCTTTTCTGCATTCCGGCCGCCTATCTGAACTTCGTAGGGTTTTATCTGTATTACCGCCCCATGGACAGTCCCATATACGGACAGGGCAGCTGAAAGAAACAGCGGTATGGTTCCCGCTGCAATGCCTGCCCGGAAGGACAGGGGCGGCGGAAGAATACGCATCACGCCTGCCAGGAACACCAGAAATCCCGCCAGATTAACGAACATCACCATGTAGACAATGAATCCAAGGAGATAGTGGTCAGCATAGAAAACAGGCGCAGGTATATGGCTATTTGGAATACGGCTGACAACAAACGCTCCCAAAATCCCGGTAACTGCCAGACCATAGACAATTCCATACCCCAGGGAACCCATGCCCGGAAAAAGCGGTCCAAGCCACTGGTACAATTTCCGCCCTGCATTGGCAAACAATCCAATTATGACCGCAAGCGCGGTAAACAGACTTATCAGTTTCATTCTTTACTCCATTTCAGGCCTAATCCCCTGTCCTTTCATGACAGTTCACTTCTTCACACAAATCCATGAACAGCCGCATCAATGGACTGACCCACTTGTTCTTATGGTATGCGCATACTGCCGAGAGAACCGGACGCTCCAAATCTGTCCTGACTATCTCCAGTTCTCCCCGTTCCAGTTCTTCCCTCACCGTAAATTCAGGCAGAAAGGAAATACCCACATCACTTTTTACCAGATTTTTAATGGTAGGGATGCTCCACAGCTCAATGGTATGGTCCAGGCGGATGGATTTCTCCCGTAAATACGATTCAAATATCTGGCGGAAAATGCAGTTGGGTTCATTGATGATAAATGGAACAGGAATCTCCTGGTCCGGTGTCAGAAAATCCGGATGGGACTGTTTAACCTGGGGCGAGGCAACTAAAACAACAGGATATTCTCCCATGGACCTGGTGCAAAGTCCTGTGCCAAAGCCTCCTACCGTTTCATAAAACACCCCCAAATCCAGAGTTCCCTTCAAAAGCTCATCCCTTATATCATAGCAGTTCATGGAGCGTATGAAAAGACGGGCCTTGGGCGCCTGACGGTGAAATTCCTTTAATATGGACGGAAGCTTGTAACACAGAAGCGTTTCTCCCACTCCCACTAAAAGCTCTCCCCGGCACGCCTCCAAATCCTGCTCAAAACAGTGCAGCTTTTTCACTGAATCCAGCACCTCGTCCACATAGGGAATCAGATGCTCTCCTGCCTTGGTCAGGACCATACGTCTGCCGATTTTTTCAAAGAGGCAGGAGGACAGCTCCTGTTCCAGCTGGCCAATCTGGAACGTAATGGTGGACTGGGTATAATTCAGCTTGTCAGCTGCTTTGGAAAAGCTCCCCTCTTCAATGATTGTCCGGAATGTGTTCAGGTATTTTAAATCCACAATAATTCCTTCTTCCTTGTATCGCTGTATACTTAAATACTTTTGAAGTATTACACTAAAACTTTTGATTTGATTGAATCATTATTTACGTGTATTATAACGAAAAAGGAGGAAATAAGCAATGTATTTTTCAATCATTATGACCTATCTGCCCTACTCCCTGGTCACTGCCTTTACCCCTGGTCCCAATAACATCGTTGCCCTCTGTGCGGTGAGCCGGAACGGATGGCGCAAAGGCAGACATGTTCTCCTGGGCATTGCAGCCGGTTTTCTGTGCGTAATGGTCCTCTGCGCCCTGTTCTGTTATGAACTGGCCAGGTATGTACCGGCCCTGGCCAAAATCCTTAAGTATGTGGGGGCCGCCTACATAGTCTGGCTGGCCATACATGTTGCCCGCAGCACATACGCAGAAACCGAAGACCACGGGATATCGTTCTGGAAAGGCGTTTTTCTGGAGTTTACAAATATCAAAATCATCCTGTACGCCATTACCATCTATACAGGCTATGTGCTTCCGTCCGGTGCGGGATTAGGTTCCCTGTTGTTTCATGCTGTCAGCATGACGTTCATTGGAATGGCAGGAGTCATGACCTGGGCCGGTGCAGGAAGCATTCTGCAGCGGTTCCTGAAACAGTATTGCCGCCCCTTTAATCTGGTTATGGCGCTGGTTTTGGTGTATTGTGCCGTGACCCTGGTATTGTCCGGCGCCTGATTTTTATGTTTGGCGGTGCGGAGGCCTCCGGGTCTGGCTTTTTACCTGGCGGTGCGGAGGCCTCCGGGTCTGGCTTTTTACCTGGCTGTGCGGAGGCCACCGGGCCTTCTCCCGCTTCAGCCTGTCCCTTGCGTCAGCAACTGATTCTCCCTCCCTGACCAGGTACCGTTCAATAAACCATTCCACGTTCTCTTTTCCTGTAATAAAGAGGCGTGTCCCCCATATACCTGGAAAATGTGTTGGAAAAATGGCTGCTGCCGGAAAACCCGGCTGCCAATGCAATTTCCAGGATACTCTTGTCCGTATGGGTCAGCAGATACTCTCCCATGCGTACCCGGTAGGAAATAAGATAATCCACAGGGGACTGCCCCAGTATTTCCTTAAAATCCCGGCAGCATTCGCTGGTGCTGACACTGGCTGCCTTTGCAATATCCTCCAGCCGGATTTTTCCGGCATACTCCTGGTGAATGAATTCCAGGCAGGAACGGACCCGCCTGTACTGGACATCGGAAAAAGCTGGCTGCCGCTTATTTCTTAAATCCAGATTCTCATACAGCGTAAGCCCCATCTTCTGCAGCAGAATCTGCAGGCGCCACAGATATCCCCTGGGCCGCCTGCAGTCACACTGATACATGTCATGGATGCAGGACAATGCATCCCCATGCCATGGACAGGTATTGTCAAACAGAAAGAAATCCCTCTCTGTTTCTGTAATAAGGGAAACATACTGCGTTTCCACCAGTCCCCCGGAAAGGCCGTGGAGCAGATAAGGGTCAGCCAGCACGGCGCAGTAAACGCTGCCGCGCTGCTGGTGATAGGGCGTGACCATGTGCAGCATATTAGGCGGCAGGAGCCCGCCCTGCCCGGCGCAGAGCACATAGGAACAGCCGCCTGTCTGAAACTCAATGTCACCCTTCAGCACATAAACCAGCTCCAATTCCTTATGCCAATGCCAGGGTATGACCCGGTTTGGATACAAATCCAAATCATCCAGGTACACCTCCATTGGAAAAGCAGGCGTGCCATGACAGGTAACTTCCTCCAGGTTACCGTTTACCTCCAGATAGTTTAGCTGCATGTCGAAACCTCCTTTCCCGGAAAGACAGGATTCTGTTATTTTCAGCCGTGATTTTATTACAAATATCTCTATAATTCCATTATAATGAAAAAAAGGACATATGCAAGGTATTTTGTTCAAAGGAGTGATGATGGAAATGAAATTGGCTTATATTACCATTCATACCATGGAACCGGAGATAATGAAAGATTTTTATGTGAAATATTTAGGAGCGGTCGTGGATGATGTACGTCCCTTTGACAGGCCCGTATACAGCCTGTCTTTTGATGGAGGAATAAAAATCAAACTCATACCGGAACAGCACGGCTCATTGGGAGTCCCATCCGCTGTATCGCCCGCCGTTCCATCCGTCATGCCATCCTTTCCGGAAACCCGGCCTTCTTATGCGGTGAGGCTCACCTTCAGGGTAGGAAGCAGGAAACGTGTCAACGAACTCACCGGCCAGCTGATACTGGAAGGCCACGAAGTAATATGTGAGCCTGGGTTTTACGGCATGGATTATTACAGCAGCAGCGTCTTTGACCCGGAAGGAAATGTGATTGAATTGGTGGCATAATACGCCCCCCTTCAGATTCATTCCAGGAAAGCAGGGGCGGATGACCGCTCGGCCATCCGCCCTGTTTTGTCCATGTCAGCCCCATTAAGCCTGTATCCATGTATTCAGATACTCTTCCACCATGTCCTGGGGAACCATGCTGCCGCCTGTTGCCCAGGCTATATGGGTGGCCTGTCCCAAGCAGTCACAGAGTCCCTTTTTCCTGACGTATCCTTCCATCTCATCCGGATGCAGGAATGCTGCAAAGGAGGCGCATGCAGACGGTTCTATGAATATATTCTCGGTTCTCATAAGCGCGCGCATCAGCTCATACAGTTTTCTGTCCTCAAATTCCTGACACTGACCCTGTCATGCTCGCCTGTGGCCATTCCCACCAGCATACAGCATGCCTGGATTTCCTGTTCCTCCAGCTGGCTTTTCAGGCGCTCTCCTGCGACTGCATAGCCCAGAAACAGGTTGACGGAATTCTCATCGTCCACAAAATAGCTCATGGGGTCCTGGCCGGAACGCTTTCTTCCCTCTTCCACAGCCGCGCAGTAGTCGGATTCATACTCCACAACCGTGACTCCCTTGCTTCTCAGCAAATCCTTTTTCCACTGTTTGGCGTCTGCCGACATGTGCACAATTACCTGAAAACCCAGTTTGGCACTCATGATGCCGATGCTGAGCCCCAGGTTGCCGGTAGACCCCACCTGAACCTTATACCGTGCAAAAAACTCCTTCATTTCACAGGAAGCCAGTTTCCGGTAATCCTCCTTTTCCGTGAGAAGCCCTGCCTCGAAAGCCAGGTCCTCCGCATGTTTTAACACCTCGTAGATACCTCCCCTGGCTTTTATGGAGCCGGATATGGGAAGGTGGCTGTCCATTTTTAAAAACAGCCTTCCGGAGATTCCCGCTCCCCGCTTCTGGTTCAGTTCCTGTCTCATGGCCCGGATTTCCCGAAGCTCCGATTCTATCATGCCATTCCGGCTGGCAGTCTCAGGGAAAACCTCCGCCAGATAAGGTGCAAAGCGGGCCAGCCTTACTGCCGCGTCTTCAATCTGCTCTCCGGATACTTTCTTTTCTCTCTGTCCGCTCTCCAGGCACTCCCTGTCATTTATCCACAGCACCTCTTTTCCGGCGGCAGCCTCCGCCGATGCAGGTATCCGGCTGATGTACGCCTCTATTTTTGAATCCATGATATCATTTCCTTCCTGTTCGTAAATGTATATAAAGTGTATATGTGCCCCGTTACCTATGATTCTCCCTAAAAAATTCCCTGGTCAGCCTCATGACCACCGGCGACAGCTTAAAAAGGGCCAGCACATTGGGAATGATTAAAAGCCCCAGCATGCAGTCCTGGATGGACCACACGATTCCTGCCGTGCTCAGGCTTCCTGCCAAAATCAATACAGGAAACAGCATGCGGTAAAACCAGTCCCCCTTCAGGCTTTTTATGTACATGAGACTCACATGTCCAAAATACCACTGGCTCATGATTATAGCACAAACCAAAAGCCGGATAAAGAGCCACCTGTGAAATCAAAAGCCTGACTCCATAATCAATGACTGCCGGATTCCCGTTAAACAGCATAATGAGCGGCCTGGCCATAAGTATATAGATTCCTGTCACCAGAACGGTGAGAATCAGGGATGTCCGCAGTGCAAAACGGACTGACTCATGGAACCGTTCTTCCTTATTGGCGCCAAAGGAGTAGGAGGCCACCGGCTGGTATCCCTGCATGAACCCCATAACCACATAGCAGCCAATCAGCACCAGGCGCTGCACCACGCCGTATGCGGCAATAATAAGGTCTGCGTCTGCCATGGGCTTTGCCGCTATATTGGTAAGGGATGTGGCAACCGCAAGACAAATCTGTATGACAGCCGTAGGGATTCCAATGAGTGTGACGGTTTTAACCAGTTCCCACTTCGGCCTAAAGTACTCCCTTTTTATTTTTATGATGGAGCGTCCGCTTATGTAGAACCATTCAAGGATGAAACATGTGACAAACTGTGAAACGGTTGTGGCAAGGGAAGCGCCCTCCACTCCCATCCCCAGCCCCCAGTCAAACATGAAAACAGGGTCCAGCACAACATTAAGGGCTGCCCCGGTCACCACGGCAGCTGACGATATTCTTACGGATATATGAATGATTCCTTGGTACAGCTGCACATTGTATCCTCAAACGTCACTTTCCCCGGTTCTCCTGTCACAGTCAGCCTCTCATCTTTTGCCGCCTCCAACAGCAATGGTTCCGATATCCAAAAACGGCTTAAGTCAGCCGTGTCTCTCAGCCATACAATCCGGCCGTTTTGGGCGGCATCGCGCCTTACGCATGTGTGCAGGCAGAAACGCAGGGCTAAATTATCGGTGGGCATGACAACAGGTGTTTTTGCACCGGCCGTATCACGGCATGTTATGGCATTTACATATACAGGGAACCTGTCTATTTTATCATACAAACGTTTTGTTATTACATCTGCATTTCCCATTCCTGCCGAATTTCCTGCCGACTTTTCTGTGATATCCAAAACAGCTATCTTTTCGGCATGAGGCACATCCGCTGCCAGAGTGCCCGACCTTCCGGTCACATTCGGGTCCATTCCGGCTCCGCTGATTTCCTTTCCCATCCGGCTGACTACCAGCACGTCAATCTTGTCAAACGGAATACGGACCATCAATGACTTGGCATAGTTCAGCAATTCCGGCTCCCGCTTTAAAATCCGGCCCGCAGGAACAGCCTCAATATAGGCAGTCTCATGGCGGGCATTTTCCACAATGCCAAGTCCCAAAAGGATTGGCGCTTTCCTTAAAATCACCTCTGCAAACCGGATTAGATTCTGTCCCATGCGGTCAAATCCCATTTTATGGCAGATGGATGCCCCCTTTTGTTTTCCCAGCCCAATTACCATCATTTTTACAATTCCGCTCTCCACCGCACCGCGAAAATCCGTATGGGCCTTTATCCGCCCCACCGGTATGATATAATCAGCCTCCATGGCACAGGCATCCAGCCACACATCAAAGCCATCTTCTGTTTTTCCCAGACATACCACCTCCATGGACGAGCGCAATTCTGCTCCTGTGGATTCCTCCGTAATACCATACCCTTCCAATATCGCCTTCTGACCATCCGCATCCGCACCCCCGTGGCTGCCCATTGCCGGTACCAGATAAGGGATAGCGCCTAAACGTTTTATCTCCTCCGAAACAGTGCGTAGGATTTCCACGATATGAGCAATTTCCCGGCTTCCGGCCGTTATCGCCACGGTCTGTCCTGCCTTTATGGTTCCGAATGCCGTGCTCCTCCGAAGCGCGGTCCGCACCGACTCTTCCACCTGTTCCAGAACAGGACACCCAACCCTGTATTCAACTTCTGCAAACCTTGGTATTTCCACCTCCGACAACAGGCGCTCAAAGGCAGCCCTTTCAAAACCCGGCTCAGCTTCTCCATATCTCTTCATATGTACCCCTGCCCTTCGTTTCTCCAGCTTCCAGACCAGTTTCACTCCATCTGCATGTTTCTCTTACGTAAAAGGCCCGGTACAAGACCCGGACCTTCTCATCAGATTATTTTCATTCACTTCAGATTATATTTATACAATTTTCTCCGGATTCAAAATCCCCTTTGGGTCAAAAACGCCTTTGATTCCTGCCATCAGCTGCAGCTGGTCCTCACCCAGCTGATTCTTCAGGTATTCCCTCTTTGCATAGCCAATTCCGTGCTCCCCGGACACAAGACCGCCATATTCTTCCGATTTTTTGTACATCCGTTCAAAGGCTTTCTGCTTTTTATCCCTCCACGTATCCTGGTCCATCTGGTCCCTGCAAAGATAGACATGGAGATTGCCGTCTCCAGCATGTCCAAAGCTGGGAATGCGCATCTCTAATTCCGCGGCGGTTTGATGGGTAAACTTGATAAAACCTGCCACATGGCTTCTGGGCACCACCACATCGCATTCATCCATCTCCGTGGTAGATGCCTTAATCGCCTCCAGAAAAGCGCCTCTTGCAGACCATACACTCTGTTTTCTCTCATCGGTGTCCACCAGGAACACATCCTTTGCACCGTTATCAAGACACAAATCAGCGGCCCGGCTGTAATTTTGCTCCACCTCTTCCCGGCTGTTTCCGTCAAATGTCAGTAAGATATAAGCGTCACTGGACGTATCGGGAAATTTCTTTCCCAGATAATCCTCTGCAAAAAGAATGGTTGCTTTTTCCATAAATTCAATGGCCACTGCCTGGACCTGGGACTCTATGATTTTAGGTACAATTTCAATTGCATCTGAAATAGAATGAAATGGAATCAGCAGGCTGACTGTTTTTTGCGGAAGCGGAAGAAGTTTTAAAACTGCCTTTGTGATAATTCCCAATGTTCCCTCTGAACCGATAATCAAATTCATCAGACTATAGCCGGAACTGTTTTTAACCACCTTGCCGCCCAGTTCCAGAACATTGCCCTGTGCCGTAACCACGGTTAACCCTCTCACATAATCCCTTGTCACTCCGTACTTTACTGCACGCATTCCGCCTGCATTGGTGCTGATATTGCCGCCGATGGTTGCCGACTTTTCTCCCGGATCCGGCGGATAGAACAGCCCCTGTTCTTCCACATAGGATGCCAGGTCCATTAAAAGGACGCCAGGTTCAACTGTAACAGTCAAATTCTCACGGTCCAGCTCCAATATATGATTCATTCCCGTGGTTTCAATCATGATGCCGCCCTGTGCAGCCACTGCTCCTCCAACCAAACCAGTGCCCGCGCCTCTCACTACCACCGGAATATCATGGCCAGAAGCATATCTCATGATTTTGGATATTTCCTCAGTGCTCATAACTTTTACCAGAATCTCAGGCATTGAAAATACATCCCCCAACTCATCGTGCCCGTAATCCTCACTGATTTCTTCTCCGGCCAGCACTCTCTCAGGCGGAAACATGGCCTTTATTTCATCTGTATATTCCTGATTTATCCGATTTCTGTCCATCATGCCCCCTCCTTCATCCAATTGACCAGCTCCGGCAGGATTTCATACCAATCGCCAACCAGGCCATAATTGGCTATGTCAAAAATCGGCGCCTTCTTATCTTTATTAATGGCTATGATACAGTCCGCCCCTTTCATCCCTGCGGCGAACTGTACTGCTCCTGAAATACCTATTGTAACAATCAGTTTAGGTTTTACCGTTCTCCCGCTAAGCCCTATCTGTTGTCTGGCGTCAAACCATCCATTTTCAATCAATGGCCTGGTGCCGGCCATCTGAGCCCCTATCCGGTCTGCGAAAGCTTTTACAAGCTCCACATCTGCCCTGGATTTAACGCCTCTTCCCACGGCCACGATGATTTCCGCATCTGATATATCTGCCTGCCGCGTTTTTTCTTCATTTGAAAGGACCTGGACCGAGGAATCAAAGAACCTCTCTTTTACCTCCATTTGCTCTATAGAACCGCCGGGGAACCGGTTTCTCTCTGCCTGTGAAAACACCTTATACCTGACGGTGCAGAACTGGGGACGATGCCTGGGCGTCACAATCTGAGCCATGATATTGCCGCCAAAGGCCGGTCTTATCTGTACCAAATCCGAATTATCCTTCATTTCCAGTACAGTACAGTCAGCTGTCAGCCCTGTCCTGAAACGTGCAGCCACCCTTGGCGCCAGTGACCTTCCTTCGCTGGTCGCTCCCACCAAAATGGATGAAGGTCTGACATTCTCTATGAAGTCAGAGAACACATTTGCATATGTCATTATATTAAAATCCGCCAGTCCTGGATGGTCGTACAGGAATACCCGTTCTATCCCATAATACTGCAGTTCCTCTGCCTTTTCTTTTACCCGGCTGCCTATAAGAAGGCAGTAGACCGGAGCCTGAATCACCGATGCCAGCTCTTTTGCTTTTCCAATTAACTCCAGGGTAACCGGATGAATTCTGTTTCCATCCATCTGAACATATACGGCAATTCCCTTCCATTCTTCCTTTTTAACCATTGGTTCTGCCGGCTCTTCTTCAACCCATTCCATCACACCGGCCGGGCCTTTTTTTACACACAGACGGCACATCCTGCATCCGGATGAAACAGATAGCTTTCCATCTTCTTCCGAAATCGCCCCAAATGGACAGAGCTCTTTCAGCTGCTCTGCTGCTTCCTTCGTCACCCTGCCCTGGTTCACTTTTAATTTTGCCATACTCCTCTCCTTCCCGTTCAATGATTACAGAAATTTTTTCTCCTGCAGAATCCCAGCCAAATATTGGGCCAGCTCCGGTCCCTTTCCTTCCATTATTACTTTATCTTCCGTTTTATCCGGCGGGAAAATCCGCTCCACCTGGGTGGGAGAACCATCCAGTCCATAATGTCCGGTGTCCTGGTCATTAAAATCCTTCAGCGACACTGTCTTAAGACATTCCACAGACAGGTCCAGCTTTCTTTTATAAGAAGGGAGTCTGGGCGTGTTGGCATCCTTCTCCACGGTCAGCAGGCATGGCATTGTCATGCGCTGTGTCTGTATTCTGTGCTCCAGGTTCATTCGTACGGTAATTCCGTTACCATCTGTCCCTGTTATAGCAAGTACGTTTGCTCCATGAGGAATCCCCATAAATTCAGCGATTTCCGGTCCCACCTGGGCCGTATCCCCATCCGTGGTCTGCTTTCCGCAAAGAATAACATCAAACGTTCCTGCCTTTTGTATTCCCTGACACAGGGTATAACTGGTCGCACACACATCTGCTCCCGCAAAACACCGGTCTGATACCAGCACCCCTGCCTCTGCGCCCATACAAACAGCCTCTTTCAGCGCGTCCATGGCCTGCATCGGCCCCATGGTAATCACAGTCACATGTCCCTTTTCTTTTTCTGCCAGCTCAAATCCCATTTCCAATGCAAAAAGGTCATATGGATTTAATTTTGATTCCACGCCATCTCTCTTCAGCACGCCTGTAACTGAGTCCACCTCAACATTGGCAGTTCCAGGAACCTGCTTGATACATACAAGAATTTCCATCGGTACACCTCAGCTTTTCAAAATACCATTTACAGATTCAGATACAGACACTCTGGGCGAATCCATTTTAGGAGATACCACCACAATTTTTACCGGCTCCGGCCCTTCAGCCACCGGAACAAAATGCAGTTTTCCGGCGTCTATAATCAATTGGGTCCCCTGCGGTATACGTACAATCTGTATGGATGCCTCATCGACTTTTCCTTCTGAATCAAAGTTTGCAAAAGGCATCAGAGCCGTACCCTGTACAAAGTAAAAAAACTCTTTGTCTTTATGATATTCCAATTCCCGGAATCCGGGGATTGCCGCCTGGCAGGACAGCACTCCTCCGCTGATTTGGGATGACTGGAAGCTTGCAATGAGAGGGGAGGCGGCCCACTGGAAATAGCTCTCCCTGTATGGCTCTGTTTCCTCCCTCAATATTGTCACTCCCTCTATTTCTGTATCCCTGATATCTGTAATTGCTATCTCCATCATAAACCTCTCCCTTTCAGTTTTTTTCCTGTATCAGTTTCATATCTGCCAAAGAATCCGCCAGATGCTCATTAATCTGTTCCTCTGCCGCAGCTTCATCTCCGCTCTCTATGGCCTCTATTATGGCACAGTGGGAACGGTAGGCCCTTTCGATATTTTCGTCCAGCATAAATACCTTATTTCTATAATCGGCAAGGCAGTCTGTAATGGTTTTTTCAATGCATACCAGCAGAGGGTTCTTACTTACCGATGTGATTTTCTGATGAAATTCTTCATCATACAGCGTCATAAGCACACCCCGGTTCTGTCTGGTATGTCCGCCGGACAGAAGTTCCTTTGTCTTGTCAGAAATCACCTTTAGATGTTCAATCCACTTTTTATCGCCCTTCTTCATCGCCATCCGGACTGCCATGAGTTCAACCGCGTTGCGGACTTCCATGTAATTCTCAATATTCTCACTGTTCTCCCTGAACCAATCTGCAATCTCGCTTCTCTCAACCTGCTGCTTTTCCTGCTTTCTGAAAAAGACGCCCTTTCCCCTTACGGACTCAGTTATCTTTAAGGCCTGCATCATCCGGTAAGCTTCCCTGACCGTTGACCTTCCGATTCCGCACATATTGCAGACTTCCTGTTCCGTGGGCATCCGGTCCCCCTCCTTCAGCTGATTTTCTTCAATATATTCTTTCAGCCTGTCAATGGTCTGGTCCACCATGGAAATCTTCTCTATCTTCATATTCATAGGCATTCTCCCTGATTCTCAATTTTGTTTACCGCCTTCAGGATGCATGCATGGAAGCCTCCGATTAACGGTCCCAGGCCAAATGTCAACAGTAATGTCCCGGCCCCTATTTCCCCGCCCAGACAGAACGCCATGGCCGCACATATCACATCCAATCCCAGTTTCACGGTTCCAAGCCCCATCCCTTTCCGGTGAAGCGCCACTACCAGGTCATCGGTGGGGCCGGGAGGAAGCTCTCCTTCCATATAGGCAGCCGCGCAGAACGCCACGATTATCATTCCGCCTGCAAACAGCAGATATGGGGGCAATGTTCCAATCCTGCTTTTCAGGCATATCTGCTGCCACAGGTCTGTAACAATCCCTAATAAAAAAGAGGTTATAAAAGTAGTAAACCGCGGCTTTCTTCGCCGGATTCCGGCGGTCAGCAAAATTACGCACACAGATGAAATGTAAATTCCGACGGAAACCGGCTGGCCCAGTACCCCGGCCAAAGCAAAATTCCAGGCATCATACCCGCCCGCCCCCAGACCAGACATGATTGTCATCACCACGCCCATGGGCATGAGCAGGATTCCAATCAGGTACAGGACCAGATTAACCAAACGGCTATGTCTTACTTGGATATCTCCCTTCATATTTCACAAACAGCCCTGATGGAGTCCATCAGCTTTTCCTGATTCTCCTCTGTATCCTCTACAAATGCCGTGCTGCGTAAATACGCAAATATCTTCTGTACATTCTCCTCTGTTTCCGGTATCCCGAGTTCCTTAAGGGTGACAGGCATTTCCATCCTTTTCATGAAATTCCGGAATTCCGGAATTTTCTCCGGTGTTCCATTATAGTACAGCTGAAGTATCAGCGAAGTGCCGACGATTTCTCCATGGAGATAGGACAATGACTCCCTGGTAAAGAACATTCTGGCGCAGTAATACATTTCATGGGCAAGGGCGGTCTGTCCGAATGCTTTTGAAACACCGCTGATAATACTGGTCAGCGCAAAATTAATAAACAGGAAATCATGAACCTCTTTTGTAAGCCGGTGCTCCCGAATATCATCATAAACCTTTAAACACGTCTCCTTAAGAATATCATAGGTATATTTTGATAAATGGTAGGCTGTGTATAATTCAATATTAAAATCATCAAATGGCATGGAGGCATGGCCATGCTGAACCTCAATGAACTTGGCCATGGCATCCAGAATCCCGGATGCAGCATATCTGGGCGGCTGATGAATCATAACTGTCTCGTCAATGATGACTGCCGACACTTCATAATCATGGTAAAAATTACCGCCCACTGTTCCGTAGGCTGCCCCATCCTCCGTATACATGACGCTCATTGGAGTGTAGGCAGCGCATGTGGCTGCCTGGGTCGGAATATTCACCACTGCAAGCTTAGCCATATGGGCAATGCTTTTTGACAGGTCCATAATCTTTCCGCCGCCAACGCCAACCACTACATCAAACCCGTTTTTTTTGCAATACTCAGCATAATGGTTGGCTGCCTCCCTGGTATTATAGCCGGGGTAAACCACAAACTCATGCGTGACACAGGCGTCGCACAGACTTCTCCTCAAAGGCTCCCTGACAATATCAAGGGCCGTAGGTCCGCCAATCACCAATGCATGGCGCCCAAACCTACCAATTTCACCTCCTGCCAGCTGCAGGGCATCCGGCTCCTGTATGTATCTTCCTGCGCCAAATTTAAATGCCACATCTAATTTTGTACCCATTTCTTTTAGCCTCCTTCTCTAAGCCCTTAGACATTTCACTGCGGCCCGTTCAATGCTAATACCTTCTCTGAATCGTTCCATAAATTGTCCGAATCCCAAACAGCCCTCTTCGTCCGGCACTTCCGTCAATGTCCCTGTCTCCCCAAATACATAGCTGTTCAGATATTCCGTCAGGCAGAGATTATGGTTATCCCTTCCAAAGGATGCCAGGATTGCCATGCCCCATGCTCCGCCCTCTCCTGCTGTCTCCATCACAGTTACCGGAACATTAAGCGCATCTGCCAGTATCTTCTGGCCAACACCTTCTGTTTTAAAAAAACCTCCGTGCCCCAGCAGCCTTGCCAGGCGGATATTCTCCCTTTGAACCAGAATATCCATTCCCATGCGCAGTGTGGCCATGGATGTATACAGCTGCAATCTCATGAAGTCCGAGAGGTGGAGCTCGCTGTCCGGAGTCCTGGTAAACAGCGGCCGTCCCTGGTCCAGTCCGGTAATGTGTTCTCCCGACAGATAGCAATATGACAGCAGGCCTTTGCAGGAGGGCTTACTCTCCATTGCCTTGCGAAAAAGCTTTCCGTATAGCTCACCGGCCGTCATCCTGCATCCGAACAGTTCGGCTGCTTCCCTGAACATATTTACCCATGCATTTAAATCCGACGTGCAGTTATTGCAGTGTACCATGGCTACCGGCTCCCCGTCAGGCGTTGTTACCAAATCCAGTTCCGGATAAACATCTGAAAGCGGATGTTCCAAAACCACCATGGAAAATATGGAGGTGCCTGCTGATACATTTCCGGTTCCCGGTTCAACACTGTTGGTAGCCACCATTCCTGTTCCGGCATCGCCTTCCGGCGGACATACAGGTATTCCTGGCTCCAAATCCCCATCCGGGTCCAAAAAAGCAGCTCCGTCTACTGTCAATGCTCCTGCCGGCCTTCCGGCTGCCAGCACCTCCGGCAGAATCTCCAGGACCTTCCACGGATATTTTTTATCTGCTGTCAGCTGGTCAAAGCACTCTGCCAGGTCCTTTCTGTAATTCTTTTGTTCCGTGTCTATGGGGAACATTCCAGATGCCTGCCCTACCCCAAGCACCTTTTTTCCTGTCAATTTCCAGTGAATATATCCATCTAATGTGGTCAGATAACGTATCCGGCCAACATGTTCTTCTCCGTTTAAGACTGCCTGATACAGATGTGCGATACTCCATCTTTGGGGGATTGGACAATGAAACAGCTCCGTCAGCTTCCGGGAAGCCTCTGCTGTCATGGTATTTCTCCAGGTCCTGAAGGGCACCAGAAGCTCATTGTTTTGGTCAAAGGCCATATAACCATGCATCATAGCGGAAAATCCCATGGAACCTATGGTATGCAGTGTTATATTGTATTTTCTCTTCACATCTTCTTTCAAGGACCGGAAGCAGGATTTAAGTCCTGCCTCCGCATCTTCCAGATGATAAGTCCATATTCCCTGTTCAAACCGGTTTTCCCAGTCATAGCTGCCCTGGGCAATCGGGCGGTTTTTTCCGTCTACCAGCACTGCCTTTATTCTGGTAGAACCGAATTCGATTCCCAGAGCCGTATTTCCCTGTTCTATCTCATTTCTTATCTGTTCCGTATCCATATGCTCCATCCTATCTGTACATTGGGCCGTAAGCCTGGCACGCCCTGTAATCCTGGGATTCCTTGTCCATTCCGAATGCATTCCAACATGCCGGACGGAATATTCTCTCCTCTTCCACGTTGTGCATGCACACCGGTATTCTCAGCATGGAGCAGAGCGTAATGACATCTGCGCCCACATGGCCATAGGTGATGGCCCCATGATTTGCGCCCCAGTGATTCATCACATCGTATGCACTTGTAAATACATCCCTTCCCGTCACCTTAGGTGCAAACCAGGTACAGGGCCATGTATAATCCGTTCTCTTCCAGAGCTGGTCAGATATGTCCTCCGGCAGATGCACACTCCATCCTTCCACCAGCTGGACCACAGGGCCCACGCCCTTTACCAGATTCAGACGTATCATGGTCATGGGCATCTCAGCCTTTGTCTCAAACCGCGAGGAATAGCCTCCGCCGCGGAAATAGCCCAAATCCGCCTCACACCATGTTGTGGCATTCAGACAATTTTCCACATCCGCCTGTGTCATATCCCACCATGGTTTAATGGCTGCTTTTCCTTCCTCATCCCGAGCTTCCCCGCAGGCATCCAGACAGCATGCGCCGGAATTTATCAGATGAATAAAGCCGCCGGCCGCCTCCGCTTTTCCTTCCAGGCAATAACCGGTTACCCGTTTTACCGCCTCCTTCGACCAGCAGGTTCTCACATCTGCAAACATCTGCGAACGATTGGTGAGAAGCTTAAGAAGCAGCATGCTTACGCCATTGAGCGTATCATTCTCCGTAGCCAGGATGTAAGGTTCTCTGGGACCGTTCCAATCAAAGGACGTGTTCAGGATTGCTTCCGGAAAATCCGTGTTCGGATAATGGTCCGTCCATTGTCTCTGTCCCTGGAAACCAGCTGCCAAGGCATTATGGCCCAGCGATTCCTCCTGGTATTCATCCGGAAATGTGTGATTGCCACTCATCAAATCCTTGATGATAAGGGCGCACTTCACTGTAAATTCCCAATTTTCATCTTTCTTTTCCCGGCTGTGTCTGGCAAATTCCGGGTTTTTGTCCAGCCCCTCCCTGCAGTTTGCCTTGGTCCAAAGCAGAGCCTTTTCGTACTCGCTGTGATTATAAATGCCCTTATCAATTCTTCTGAGAATTTCCACCTCGTCTACCGACTCCACCCTCATTCCCAGATATTCTTCAAAGAAATCAGGGTCAATACCGGAACCGGATATGCCCATACACATGGCGCCAATCTGCAGATATGATTTTCCACGCATGGATGCAGCTGCAATGGATGCTCTTGCAAAACGGAGCAGTTTTTCCTTTACATCTTCCGGTATCTCCGGGTCATCCGCTTCCTGAACATGTCTTCCGTATATGCCGAATGCCGGAAGCCCTTTTCTGGCATGGGCTGCCAATACGGAAGCCAGGTATACGGCGCCCGGGCGCTCTGTGGCATTCAGTCCCCACACGCCCTTGATTGTCATGGGGTCCATATCCATGGTCTCAGAACCATAGCACCAGCAGGGAGTCACTGAAAGGGTGATATCAACTCCCAGCTTTTTAAACTTATGTGCGCAGGCCGCTGCTTCAGCAACGCGTCCTATGGTGCTGTCCGCCAGCACTACCTGAACAGGCTGGCCGTTTAGATACCGTACATTCTGCTCATACAGTTTTTTGACTGCCTTTGCCATATTCATGGTCTGTTCCTCCAGGGACCCCCTTACATCCAGCAATCCCTGTCTCGCGTCAATGATGGGTCTGATTCCGATGATTGGATATTCTCCTATGTATCTGTTCGTATACTCCATTATGTACTCCTCCTTATACAATTCTGTTTTCCGGTTCCCGTCCCTCCAGAACATCCATGACTGCCCTTGCCGTAGTCATGGATGTTCTGTCATAATTTTCATAGGATTCCGCTGCCACATGAGGCGTTGCCACATATCCGGGACAATTAAAAAGTTCCTCGCTTCCTGTTACCGGTTCATGCTCGAACACATCTGAGGCAAAACCGCCTATCCTTCCGGAATCCAGCCCTCGCTTTACCGCCATTTCATCCACCACAGACCCTCTGGCTGTATTAATCAGTATGACACCCCTCTTCATCTTCCCAACGGCCGCATCATTGATTAAATGCCATGTGTCAGGAGCAGCCGGAAGATGGATGAGAATTATATCGCTCTCTCTTAAAACCTGGTCCTGCGGTACAATCACAACCCCTGATTTCCCGGCCGCCATCCTGTCAGCCGCCTTGTCACAGGCCATCATGAAACATCCAAAAGCCTTCAATTTCCCAGCCGTATTTTGTGCGATTCTGCCGAATCCCATCATACCAACCTTTAATCCCTTTAGCTCCCGATACATCATTCTCTTCCATCTGCCCCGGCGGATATCCTGGTTCAGCTGGGGTATCTGCCGTAACATACACAGCAGCAGGGCCACCGTGTGTTCCGCAACCGAATTAGAGTTAAGTCCCGGACAGTTTGTAACCATAATCCCCTGTTCCCTGGCTGCTTCCAAATCAATGTTATCCACTCCCACTCCGAATCTGGCAATCACCTTTAGCTTTCCGGCTGTCTCTAACAGAGTTCTTCTCCAGTTTTCCGCTCCGGTTATCACCCCGTCCACGTCCCTTACGAGAGGTATCAGCTCTGCTTCGGTCATTGGCCTGTTATAGGGATTCTCAATGATTTCGTATCCCCCTTTCTCCAGACTCAATTTACCGTTTCTGCAATATTGGGAGTAATTCGTTGCTGTTACCAGTATTTTCATATCAGCCTCTCCTTTGCATGCCAGGCCTGCCTGGTATTCTGTACGGCAAATTTCCCGCCTGTTACCTCCAAATCAAAACCGGTCATGTACCCTGCCTGGTCAGATGCCAGAAAAACAATGGGACCAGCCAAATCCTCCGCAGTGCCCAGGCGGCCCATAGATACATTCTGAACCAGCCTCTCTCCATTCTCTGCTATGTTGGATTTGCTTATTTCCGTATCAATCATGCCCGGCACCACACCCAAAACACGGATATGATACGGCGCCAGTTCAGCTGCCAGTGTTCTGGTAAGACTGGAAACCCCTGACTTTGCAGCCCCGTATATGGCGCCGCCTGCGCTGGGGATTTTTGCTGCAAAGCTGGATATATTGATAATCACGCCGCTTTCCTGCTTCATCATAATCGGAGCCACCAGGCCGATGCAGTTCCATACCGCCTTGAGGTCTGTATTCATGATGGCATCCCATTCGTCCTCCGTATACTCTAAAAATGGCTTATCTATGGCAATACCGGCATTGTTAATCCACACATCCACGGTGCCGAATCTCCGGCATACGGTTTCCATGAAACAGCGGACCCCCTCTTTGTCTGTTACGTCCAGGGCCTCTCCGTAAACATTATGATACCCCTGTCCCTCCATCTCCCGGCAAAAGCCTTCAACCTTTGCTTTTGTTCTTGCAAAGACAGCAACCGATGCACCTTCCTTTAAGAACTCCCTTGCAGCCTCTTTTCCGATTCCTCCTGCCCCGCCGGTAATTACGACTGTTTTTCCCTTCAGACCTAATCTCATCGCTGCCTCCATCATCCGCCCAGGTATGCCTTCTTGATTTCCGGACTGTCCAGAAGCACCGAGCTTTTTCCGTGGTTGACCACGTGTCCCACTTCCAATACATACGTTCTGTTGGAAATGCCCATGGCCATGAAGGCGTTTTGTTCCGCAATTACAATCGGAGTCTTCTTCATCTCATTGATTTGGATAATGGCCCTGAACATCTCGTCCACAATGACCGGAGCAAGTCCCAGGGAGGGTTCGTCAAACATAAGCAGCTTTGGATTGCTCATCATTCCCCTTCCGATAGCCAGCATCTGCTGCTCACCGCCGCTCATGGTTCCCGCCGCCTGTTTTGACCTTTCCTTCAGCCGTGGAAACAGGTCATACACCTCGGCCACATGGTCCGCCATCTCACCTTTTGAATACCGTTTGCTGAACGCTCCCATCTCCAGATTCTCCAGCACGGTCATCTGAGGAAACACCTCCCGTCCCTCAGGTACATATACAATCCCATCGTAAATGGATTTATGGGGCTTTTGGTTATGGATTGCCTTTCCGTTGTATTCAATGGAGCCCTGTCCGGTGCGGTTAATGCCTACAATGGTTTTCATCAAGGTGGTTTTTCCTGCTCCGTTTGCCCCTATTAGTGACACAATCTCATCATCGCCAACCTCAAAGGAAACGTTGAACAATGCCTCTACTTTTCCGTAATATACGTTTATATTATTAACTTTCAGCATGTGCCAACACCTCCTCCTTAATATGCATAATAGGCTTGTAGCGGTCCCCGAGATATGCCTTGATTACCTCATCATTATTCTGTATTTCATCCGGAGTTCCCTCCGCAATTTTCGCTCCGAAGTTCAGCACCGTAATATTGGTGCAAATATTCATAACCACGTCCATGTTGTGTTCAATCAGGAAAATGTCCACTCCCGAATCAAAGGTTTTGAGTATAATATCCACAAATTCCTTCCGCTCTGTGGGATTCAGGCCCGCGGCCGGCTCATCTAAAATAAGTGTCTCCGGTTTCAGCATCAAAGCCCGTCCAAACTCCGTCATTTTCTGCTTGCCATAAGGAAGATTCTTTACGTTCACATCCCTGATATCCCCAAGACCTATATATTCCAGCACTTCCTCTGCTCTCTCCCTGAGTATGTGCTCCTCTCTTCCAGCTTCCCTGAAACGATAAAGGAACTGCAGGATTCCTAATTTTGTCATCTGATGGCCGCCTACCATCAGATTCTCCATGACTGTCATGGACTGAAATAACTTAAGATTCTGAAAGGTGCGGCTTATGCCTAAGCGTGCTATCTGATACGGCTGCATAAGGGTGGTGCATGTATCTTTATAATATATCTCCCCGTCCGTAGGGGCGTATGTACCGGTAATCTGGTTCACTGTGGTGGTCTTTCCTGAACCGTTTGGTCCAATCAGGGCATGTATAGTTCTTTTTTTCATTTCCAGGGACAAATCATTCACAGCCACAAGGCCGGAGAACCTTTTTGTAATGTGATTCAGCTTTAAAATTGTATCGCCGTTCATCATCTATTCTCCCTCCTTTTTACACAGGCGCTTTACCAGACCAAATTTTCCAAATGGACCTGTATGTGTAAACAGGGAAACAATGCCATTGGGAAGGAAAATAGCAAATAACAGAGCAATCACACTGAACACCAGCCAGTAATAGCTTTCCATGAACCGCAGGAACTCCGGTAAAATCGTAATGACCGCTCCTCCAATTACATTTCCTCCAACCGTACCAATGCCTCCAATCATCATCATGGCAAGATAGTTGGCCGACAAATCCTGGACAAAGGTGGTTGGGTTGATATATCCCATCATATGTGTATACATGGCTCCCCCGAAACATCCCAGAATGGTGGCCAGGGTAAATGCAAGTATCTTCATCTGGGCAATATTGATGCCGCTGGCCTCAACCGCCTCCACATTATCCCGTATTGCCTTGAACGCCCGCCCCCATTTGGAGTGCACGATTCGGTATGCCATGATAGTAATGACTATTACAATGGCGAGATAAAAATAGTAGATTCTAAAAGATGTGTTTAGTTCAATTCCAAACAGGCGAATCCATGGTATATTTTGTACGCCCATGGTTCCCCCGGTCAGCCCTACCCAGTTGGTAAGAATAAGGCGGGTAATCTCACTGAAACCAATGGTAGTAAGGGAAAGATATACACCTTTCAGGCGCAGACTCGGATACCCCAGGCCCTTACCAACCAAAATGCCCATCACAATGGCAACAATAAATCCCACCACAATCGGCATGTGGAATTTCGCGCTGCACAGGGCGGCAGAGTACGCTCCCAGCGCCATGATTCCTGCTGTACCCATATTCATCTGTCCGGTCAGACCGGTTATAAAATTTAATCCGGTAACCACCACGATATTGACCAGCGTCTGGCACAGTACGATATGATGGTAGGTATTCTTATCAACAATCGGAATGAGGACCAAAAGGAAGATTCCAAAAAGAATCCCTGTCATTTTTGCGGATTTATTCATGTGCACCTCCATCATTTCTTTCTGTGCCCCAGAAGTCCTGTGGGCCTGATTAGCAGACATGCGATTAAAAGCACAAAAGCAACGCAGTCTTTATACAGTGTGGGAATCACAAGTGTACTCAGGTTCTCCAGAATTCCTATTACCACGCCTCCCAGAATCGCACCCGGCAAATACCCGAAGCCGCCGAACACGCCTGCCGCAAATCCCTTTAACCCTATCATGTTAGCTATGGTTAAATCCACGGTGAATAAAGGAATCACCATGATGCCTATTGCTGCACAGATTGCCGCGCTGAGAGCAATAGTTAAGTTAATATTTCTGGTGACGTTGATTCCCATCAGAGTGGCGGCCGTCTTGTTCTGCTGTACACATCTCATGGCCTTTCCTGTCTTCGTAAAATTAAAAAATAACTGTAAAAGGATTACGATTGCTATGGACACTACAATAACAGTGATGTTTGCCACTGTAATCACAATGTCCCCAAGCTTTACCGTTCCTTTTAAAAAACCAGGCACAGTAAAAGGAGTAGCTCCCCAGATGATTCTGGCCAGTTCATTGAGAATCCTTCCCAAAAACACCGTGCCCATAACGGCAAAAATTGGGGACGTCATATTACGAAGCGGATTGAATATACCGGTCGCCACCAGGACGCCGAATACAAACATGGTAAGAACAGTGGCCAGAACACCCACCACCGGATTTGTTCCCATCCTCATAAGGAATTGGGCTGCAAAGATATACGCGCCTAACATGATGAATTTATCATGGCTGAAATTCAGCAGGCCGGTAGAATTAAAAATCAATGTATACTCAATCGCCACCAGCGCATAAATAAATCCAAGAGCAAGCCCGCTCACAATAAGCTGGATAATAATGCTGTAAGTCATTTGGGACCTCCCATCTCTTAGTTTAAAATGGATGCAAACCATTTCCTGTCTGCATCCATTTTTCAACGACTGCTACTCCACCGTCACATAATCCACCATGCCCGGAATTTTATCTTTAATCTGCGCAATTACGCAGCCATGGACCATATTTCCCCCTTCATCGCAGGAAAACAGACCTTCCGGAAGCTTCATATCCTTTGTTTCCGCCAGAGCATCCCTGACAGCCTGAGGCTCGGTTGACCCGGCTCTTTCAATTGCGTCTGCCAGCACATAAGCCGCGCTATAGTATGTAGATGCATAAAGTTCGGGGGCATATCCATATTTTGCTTTGAAGTCCTCTACAAACTGCTTTACAGTATCGTCGTCATTGGTTGATACAAAGTCAGTGACCGCATACCATCCTTCCACATACTCTGGTTCCAGCAGATTTAACACCTGGTCCATAACAACACCTGCGGAGGCAATTACAGGTACATCCAGCCCCAGTTCATACAACTGCCTGGCGGTCAGTGCAACCTCAGCGTCGTCTGTCCAGGAGATAATACAGTCAACGCCTGCGCTCTTGAGCTGCATCATCTGCCCTGTCAAATCCTTATCACCTGCGTTATGTCCAACGGCCACATACTCAATGCCATCCGCTTCCAATATAGGAATGATAACATCCCTTCCGCCGGTTCCAAAGTCATTGTTATTGTAGGAAATTCCTATCTTCTTGGCCCCCAGCGTATCAACCGCATATCTTGCCGCCACTTGCCCGTTGATGGTATCAGAAGGTCTTACGCGGAAGAAGTAAGGATTATCCAGCGTCGCTAGTTTAGGGCTGGAACCGCCTGTCATAAACGGAATCCCGGCATTCTTATATAAGTCACTGGTGGCTGCCGCATTTCCGGAGGTATGGGGTCCAATTACCGCACACACATCCTCATTCAATAGCCTGGTTACCACATTTACGGCTGTTGTCTGCGTATTCTGGTCGTCCTCCGCTACATATACCAGTTTTTTACCCAGAACACCCCCATTGGCATTAATCTGTTCCAGAGCCAGGTCAATTCCCTCCTTCGTTCTCTGGCCTGCCAGCGGAAAGTTTCCTGTAATTGCGCAGCTGACGCCGAATTTGATTTCCCCATCCAATTCCTCTGACGCCTCTGTCTTCTCTGCCTCCGTTTTTTCACCCTCGGTCTTTTCTTCCTGTGACTGTTGTGAAGCAGCGGATGCAGGTGCGCTTGTTCCTCCTGCTGTTCCTCCCCCTGAGCATGCTGTTAACCCCATCATCATGACTGCTGCCAGACCTACTGCTAATCTTTTTTTCATCATGCCGAAATACCCTTCCTTTCATCCTTTGTTGGTTATCCGTTTATTTTAATTCCGATGGACTTCATGGTATCCACCAGAATTTTTTTCTCATCCTCAGTAATCGGCGCCAGCGGACCTCTGCACGGTCCAACAGGAATTCCTGTTACCATTTCAATAGCCGGTCTCATAATAGAATTGGGAAGAATTCTTCCGTTTTGTCCGCATGCCTTGCAGAATCTGTACAGCGGTACGAACAATTCCTTTGCCTTATTATGGTTCCCCTCTGCAAATGCTTTTAAAATAGTCCTGATTTCATGTCCGAAGATATGGGCACCGCCGCTGACCACGCCCATGGCTCCCTGCACTACCGTAGGAAGAAGCATGATATCATCTCCATTGAAGATTACAAATTCCGGGTTAATATCTTCGGTTGCCAATATAAAGTCTGTAATCTGAGTGGGGTTAATACCGGCTTCATCTTTGATTCCAATGATATTCCCGATTTTTGAAAGTTCCCTCACAGTGGAGGCATCCACGTTTACCCCTACAAAAATCGGAATATTGTAGAGGAGGATATTAATATTTACGCTATCGGCAACTGCCTTGTAGTGACGGTAAATACCCTCCTGAGTAGGCTTGTTATAATAAGGAGCAACCACCATACAAAGCTCGATTCCTAAATCCTCGGCTTTTTTTGTAAGGGCAATGGTTTCCTTTGTGGATGCGCATCCAGTGCCTGCTATAACAGGTTTTCTGCCGGCTGAAGCCTTAAGGGCTGTTTCCATCAGCCTGACTCTCTCATCAAATGTAAGCAGGGACGCCTCTCCCGTTGTCCCGGTCACGATTAAGGAATCACAGAGGTCATTTTGTATCAGATATTCGATTAAATCTTCGTAAGCCTTGTAATTCACCTCCTCATTGGCATCATACGGCGTTACCAGGGGGCATAAAATCTGTCCATACTTCTGCGTAAATTCATTTCTTGTCATTTGATGTTCTCCTTTGCTCTTTCAATATTGATTATAAATTTTATTTATTCTGCTGTTATCATGTTGTCTGATAACATGATAACTATTTTTTCAATATATGTCAATAGTTTTTAATATTTAAGTATATTTTTGTGCATATATTATATAATTACGACTGATTTTTAGAGTAAACAGAGATTTCCATGTTCTTCATTTTTTAGTATTGACATGTTGTCAGACAACATGATATGCTATATTCAATATAACTGCTTTCATATTGTCAGTTCAGCTTATTCGGAAAGGATGGTTCATTATAATGCGTCTGTTATATGGTGTAACGGTTCCACTGGTAACTCCTCTTACGAAAGAAAGAACCCTGGATATTTCAAGCCTGGAACATCTGACAGATTTCCTGATTGAAAAGGGTATCCATTGTCTCTATCCAGGCGGAACCACAGGTGAAATGATGCTTATGGGAATGGAGGACAGAAAGGTTCTTGCTGAAACAGTGGTTCGCCAGACCGCCGGACGGGCCGTTGTATATATACAAGCCGGTGCTGTTAACCAGGCTGATACCATAACGTTAGCTAAACATGCTGTTGATATAGGTGCTGATGGCATTGGTGTGGTTACTCCCGTCTTCTATAAACTGTCTGACCGGGAATTGGTCAGCTATTATCAATCCGTCTGCCGGAGTGTTCCTTCCGACTTCCCTGTCTATCTTTATGCCATACCTCAGTGTGCTGTCAATGACATCACCCCTGCTTTGGCAGAAGAGTTAGCTGAAACATGTCCGAATATAGCAGGCATCAAATACAGTTATCCCAATATGTCCCGCATACAGGAATTCATGACCATACGCAGCGGCAGCTTTTCAGTCTTGTGCGGTCCTGATGAACTGTTCTGCGCTGCGGTTCTGACCGGAGGCGCCGGTACTGTTTCCGGTAACGCCCAGGTGATTCCCGAACATTATGTTGCAATATGGAATGCCCTGGAACGGGGAGATATTCCAACTGCCGTTTCCCTGCAGCGAAAAACCAACCAATTGAACCAAATTTTAAGCAATGACCATAATATAGCCCGCTATAAAGCTGCCCTCAAATACCGCAAAATACTGTCCGATGCATCTACATATGCTCCGCTGGAGCCGTTATCCGAGGCAGAATCCCGGTCCATGTCAGATATGCTGGAGGAGCTGAAGTTTACAGAAATATAAATATGCCCCTCCATTTCGGCAATTGCACTTGTAAATTCTGATAAACGTTGATAAAATATAAACCAACCGGCAAGGGAATGACTGAAAGAATATAAACAAAGAAGGGGAATCGAATGAATAAACCTCTGAAAAGTATTGCACGGATATCTGTTGTGGACCAGGCAATTCAGAATCTTCAAAATTACATAACAGAAAACAGTCTGCAGCCAGGCGACAAACTGCCTACAGAAAAAGAAGTCTGTGAAATGATGGGAATCGGCCGCTCCACTGCCCGCGAAGCTTACCGAATGTTAAAAGCAATGGATTACGTAACTGCGATTCAGGGTAAGGGCATTTTTTTAAGTGACAAGTACAGAAAAAATGATTCAAACGAAATGGCGCTGGAATGGTTTCGTGAAAATGGCAGAAATATGATTGAATTCATGGAAGTGCGTATGGCCATAGAACCCATGGCAGTACGCCTGGCTATTCCAAGGGCAACTGATTCAGATATTGAGTCATTAGAAAAAACACATTTTCTTTTTCAACAGGCTCTCAAAGACAAAAATACAGTCAAGCTGCTCTCCTTTGATGAACTTTTTCACAATCAAATCATGGAATTTACAGATAACCAGCTGATGATTCGCATTAGCCAGAATATTACCGAATGTTTCCGCAGTTACCGCTCCAAAGCTTTTGCAGTGGATAAAATTATGGGAAACGCAGTTGCGCCGCATGCAAAAATCATAGACGCCTTCCATAAACGGGATACCCAGCTGGGTTATAATCTCATGATTGAACACCTGGAGATTTCTCTGGAAGATATACTGAAGTATTCCACGCCTTGAATATCTTCTCCGAATACTTGATTCGGTAGGATGACGTGTTTGGCCGGTATTAAGGTATTGTTAATATTACGGGGCCAAAAAGTAAGTTTTTACGTTGTTTTTTTGCATTTTTGTGACTTTACTGTGTCTAATAGAGTAATATATGCAGGTAGAAAACAGCATGAAGTTTGGCGGGTCCGACAATCGGCACCCGCCCATTTCTACTTCTCTTCTTTCTCCTTCTCATCCTGAATCCGTTTCCGGATGGTCTCAAGTTCATCCGGCTTCGGGTCCGGGATGGGTAAGGGGACGGTCATGCGTTTGACTGCTTCAGATTCTTTTAGCAGTTCTTCATCCGAGTACCTTTCTGCCGGTTCTGGCGGTTCATCGTTCCGCTTTCCATCCATCTTTATGCGCCTCCTTCCAAGGCCATTGTATGCCTTTCAAAACGGGGATTGTTCTGGTGAATAATACCATTTATGGTCCGTTTATTCGCATTTTACGACATCTTCTGTTGCTTTTTGTCGTCTATTTTCCACTTGATAATGCCCCTCCTTGCATATACCGTTAAATCAGTATCAAAAACCAAGGAGGAATCAGTATGAAATATGAAAGAGAAACCAGTGACCTGCTCCGGCGCTTAGGTGTAAACAACTCCTATGTGGGATTCGGTTACACAATTCACGGCATCATCAGTACTATCCATGACCCACACCTTCTAACCTACATTTCCAAAGGGCTCTATGTGGAGATAGCCGCTCACTACCAGACATCTATTAAATGTGTGGAACGGAATATCCGTACCATCATCAGTACCATTTGGCTGCACGGAAACAGAGAACTGCTGAATCAGGTCTTCGGTTTCGAGCTGGAACAGAAACCCCGGAATGAAGCCTTCATAGATGCGCTCTCTCACTACGTTGTGAAACACTATTACGATTAAGCAAGTCAGGGCGCTATTGCAGCGCCCTTCCGAAATCTACCACTCGAACACATATCGGCGATTGACCATGTCATACTCTTCGGCAATCCGGAGTACGCCCCTGGCATCCGTAATCATACATTTTCCCTCGTCAGAGCCCTTAACCGGGCAGAGCAGGAAGGCCTCGCCGGCGGGGTCCGTCTGGTAGCCGGTCAGCATGTAGCCCTAACTGTCAAACAGATACCACCCACAGGTACCGTCCGTGGCCTCCCGGAGCCAGTACCAACCGTTGGCCGCATAGCTGCTGTCTGCGAACTGATACCACCAGCGCTTTCCGTCTGCCGCCGGCTGGAAACCCTGGGTGTATGTCAGCGGGATTGGAGTATAATCGATGTCGCAGAGCTTCAATACCTTCTGCCAGGGTGTGGATGACACCCTTGATTTAATGGTACCATAATTGATGCCTTTGGCCTCAATGCAGTATCCATCACCTATGTATACCCCGATATGCCCTGGTTTCCAGAGTGCCCAGCCTATCATGGACTCGTCCATATGGTCAATGCCAACCCGTTGTGTGGCTGTGTCATGGTAGTTGTAGCTGCCGCGGATGCACCCGGTGTACCAGCTGATGAGGCCAGAGCAGTCCGTGCAGCGCTGGCCTATGTACCTGGCCACCTTAGCCTTATAAGTTGATGTGTATGTACCTGGGTTCTCCCGGGCCAATCGGTCCAGGATAGCCTGGGTGAGTACAAGAAAGAGATTAATGATAATACTAAGCAAATACTAAGATGCTTTAACTCTGAGTGTGATAATGCCCTATTGAATCTATCTGTCAAAAATATTGATTCTGTACGAAGCAAAATCACAAAATCCTTTGATTCATTAAATAAGATATTTGCAATTGATGGTATACAAATGACCCCAAAGCTTTTGGAGTATAAATTGGAAGAGCTTAATCTCGTACATACCTATGAACAAAAAAAGGAACAGGAACGCGAACAACAAAAAGCAATCAAGGAACAGATGGTTGAGGAAGAAAAAGTCCGGAGAGAAATAGAACGTCAAAAAGCCAAACTTGAAAAAGACCAGGCCCAATGCTCAAATGAAATTAATAAGTTAATAGGCTATATGCAAAAAACACAAAATGATGTTGAGAAGCAGCTTTATATAGATAAAATCAAAGAATTGGAAGATAAGTTAAAGCAATTAGAAGCAGATAAGGCCACTGTTCTTGAAAGAGAGGCTAATGCCCGCGCAGGTTATGTATACATAATCTCTAATATTGGCTCCTTTGGAGAAAATATATATAAAATCGGAATGACAAGAAGGGTGGAACCAATGGATAGGATTAAAGAACTAGGTAGTGCCTCTGTTCCATTTGAATTCGATGTACATGCAATGATTTTTTCTGATGATGCACCTGCATTAGAAACAGCACTTCATCAAACATTTGAAAAACAGAGTGTAAACCGAGTGAATTTGCGCAAGGAATTTTTCAGAGTTTCACTTGATGAAATAGAGGCTGTTGTTAAAGACAACTATAATAATACTGTAGTTTTTACTCGTATACCTGTTGCTAAGGAATATAATGAAACATTGGCAATATTAAATCAAGAACAGTCTGCTTAATAATAGCAAAAAGCCCCAGGACTACGAACTCCCACACTCCTGAGGCTTACCACCTTGAAAATATAATATATCTACCCGGGCAGCCGGGGGACGTGCTCCCATCCCGTTCTGAGTCTTGGAGAAAGGGATGGTGCCTTATGAGTACATACGAAGAATTGCAGTTGATTACATCAGTGGCGTTACTCATTGTTGCAATACTGACTTATACCCATAAAAAATAGCCGTCCTGCCCTAGCAAAGCTGACGACTATTTTTTAGTAAGATGTTCGCCGGAGCAGGTGAGGTGCATTCACCTTCCGGCTGTCTTGTTAAGTATAGTATATCAAATATACCGAATAAGTCAAATGTGAAAAGCGGCCCTGTTACCAGCAGGAACCGCCCTCACATAGTTTTCTCTTACCGGACCGTTCCGGAAGATATAATTAATTACCTTAAGCAAGTAAATTATATCATTCCTGAAGCGTCCTGGCAAGGGGCGTATTTTTTATACCCAAAATCGGTTGCGATATCGCAACAGGAAAGGACTGATATCATGCCAAGACGCAGAAAACACCCCCGGCTCCCCAACGGCTACGGCTCCATCCGCTACCTGGGCAAGAGCCGCAAAAACCCCTATGCCGTCCATCCGCCGGCAGACATTGACGGAAAGCGGCCTCCGGCCCTCTGCTATGTGGATGACTGGATAAAAGGGTTCATTGTCCTCACATCCTACAAGGCCGGTACCTATACTCCTGGTATGGAGGCCACACTGCTGCTCCCGGATGATACCAAGCAGCTCGACGAGCTGACAGGGAAACTCCTGGCAGATTACAACCGCGTCAAAGGAATCGAACCGGATGAGCCGGAAAAGACTTTCTCAGAGGTCTATGAAGCCTTCTATGCCGATAAATTTTCCGAAGGCAATAAATACTCCGCCTCAACCAAATATTCAATCAAGGCCGCGTACAAAAACTGTGTATCCCTCTATGATAAAATATTTAACTCCCTACGCGCAAAAGACCTGCAGGATAATCTGGATGCGTGTAATCTAAAATATGACAGCCTGGAACTTATTAGGAATCTGTACAGGCAGATGTATAAATACGCTGACAGTCAGGGATGGTGCGACAAGGACTATAGCCGGTATGTTAAAATCAAAAGGGATGACGATGATGAACATGGTGTGCCATTCTCAGATGCAGACCTGAAAATCTTGTGGGATAACAAAACACACGAAACTGCAGAGATGCTTCTCATCATGTGCTATTCCGGATGGCGTATATCAGAATACATTAGCCTTGAGGTAAATATGCAAAAAAAGTATTTTAAGGGCGGAATAAAAACGGAGGCCGGTAAAGGACGTATTGTACCAATTCATTCCGGTATTCTCCCTTTGGTTGAACACCGGATGAGCAAGTATGGAAAGCTTCTCCCGTGCAGCGACAAAGATTTCAGAAACCAAATGGATGAACTGCTAACCCAACTGGGAATCCCAGGTGACCCCAAACATACACCACATGACTGTCGGCACACGTGCTCTATGTTGTGTGAGATGTATGAGGTAAAAGAAAACGACCGAAAACGGATGATGGGGCACTCATTTAAAGAGGACATCACTAACAAGGTTTATGGTCACCGTGAGCTGGAAGACCTGCGCAAAGAGATTGAAAAGATTGAGATTAATTTGTGACTTTATTGTGACCAATAGCCCCCAATAACATGGTAGAACGCGGTAGGAAATGAAATTTTCAAAAACACCGAAAACCCGCATAAAACCTACCATTTTCACCCTATTTCTCATGCAAATCCTACCATTCTGAAAACCGTCTGGCATTAAAGTATTGTTAATATTCCGCCCATCCCGTTGACATTGCTCCCTTATCCTCATATAATTCCAACAGGACAGGATATTTTCATATACACCATTTTACACATACATCGGAAGGGAAATGACATACATATGGACGCCACCGTCTACGACGATGACCAAGTTTTTACCGTAATCATACTTCATATGTTCAAAAAGGCATGACCTGCATTCATACACACGGATGCGGGCAATGCCTTTTTCTTTTGGCATAATACTGCCAAACAAGTAAAGGAGGAATCATTGTGAGTATTCATTCGTTTTTCAGTCTGTTAGGAGGACTGGCATTATTTCTGTATGGCATGCAGATGATGAGCACCAATCTGGAGGCCGCGGCCGGCAGCCGCATGAAGCAGATACTGGAGCGTCTGACTGCCAACCGGTTTTTAGGTGTGTTGGTGGGAGCCGGAATCACTGCAATCATCCAGTCCTCATCCGCCACAACCGTCATGGTGGTGGGCTTTGTAAATTCCCAGCTCATGACACTGAAACAGGCTGTCTGGATTATCATGGGCGCCAATATTGGCACCACTGTAACCGGGCAGCTCATAGCCTTAGACATTGGTGCCATTGCACCGCTCATTGCATTTACAGGTGTTGCCCTGATTCTTTTTGTAAAACAGAAAAAAGTCCAGTTTGCCGGAGGTATTGTGGCTGGCCTGGGTATCCTTTTCCTTGGCATGGGAATGATGAGCGCCGCCATGATACCGCTGCGTGAATCCCCTCATTTTGTCAATCTGATGACAAAATTCTCCAATCCGCTTCTGGGGATACTGGCCGGAGCTGCCTTTACCGCTATCATCCAGTCTTCCTCTGCATCCGTCGGTATTCTCCAGGCCCTGGCTGTAAGCGGGTTAATCGGGCTGGACAGCGCGGTCTTTGTTCTGTTTGGACAAAATATCGGTACCTGTATCACGGCTGTCCTGGCGTCCATCGGAGCCAACCGCGATGCTAAACGGACCACCCTGATTCATTTGATATTTAACATCTTGGGTACAACGGTCTTTACCCTGGTCTGTCTGGCGTCTCCCTTTACCCACTGGATGGCCACCTTTACACCAGATAATCCCGCGGCGCAGATTGCCAATGTTCATACGCTGTTCAACATCGTTACCACTCTGCTTTTACTGCCCTTTGGCACACAGCTTGCCAGAATTTCCGAAAAACTTCTGCCCGACAAACCGCTGGAGACAACAGATGAGGAGCGCTGGTTTGAAGATTTGCTGGCTTCCGAACACGTACTTGGCGTATCTGTCATAGCAAGAAAACAGCTTAACGGGGACATCGCGCAGATGCTTGCACTGGCTGCTGCCAATGTTGAAGCCAGTTTCCTGGCTTTTGAACAAAAGAATGGGGAGGAATTGGAACAGCTTCAGCTGCGCGAAGAAGAAATTGACCTGTACAATGCCCAGTTATCCAGAAAGATTTCCAGGGTCCTTGCTGTGGAAAATTCCCCGTCCGAAGTGAAAGCGCTCAACCGCATGTTCTCCATCATTGGAAATGTGGAGCGCATTGGCGACCATGCAGTCAACATTGCAGGCTACGCACAGACCATGATGGAACGCAGGATGGAGCTGTCTTCCCAGGCATCTCTTGAGCTGACGGATATGAGAACCTCCTGCATGCGCGCCATACACCTGGTCTGCAGTGCCTACCGCATTGATTCAGGCTGCCTGCCGGAATATTCTTCCATGGCGGAACATGACTTCCGTCTGGAACAGCCTTCCATACCGGAACAGCCTTCCATGCCGGAACATGCCTCCCTCCTGGAGCAGGCCCTGCTTCTGGAACAAGACATTGACCGCCGGACTGCCCGATATCGTTCCAACCAAATCGAACGCATGAGAAACGGGCAATGCCATGTGGAAACATCCATCCTGTACTCAGAAATCCTGACCGATTATGAGCGCATCGGCGACCATGCATTCAACATTGCCCAGGCTCTTGACAAACTGGAGAACAACTGACCTGCGCTAAACCATAGAATATAAACCGCTGTCTTCCTATTGACAAATAAATTAAGGCTCTATATACTTAAATCAATCATTGTCACGAAGACACTGTTCTTCTCCAAGAGAAGCCCGCTTAAGAATCTGATACACATTTGAGGATTCGATACAAATACAGTAAAATCAAACTATAATAGATAAAACGCCTTGAAGACGCATGGGACTGTTGAAACAGTCTGTTTCTTCCGGCGTTTTTTATATTCCTGGAGGTTATTATGAATCAACCTGTGTCTTTGCTGGCATTTAGCCGCACCTGGAGGCAGTGTCCATGACGCTTAAGGAAATCGCTGCTGAAGCCGGGGTCTCCGTATCCACGGTTTCCCGCGTAATCAATCAAAACGGAAAGTGCCCCGCAGGCAAGGAGGTCCGGCAACGGATACTAGAAATCGCAAAGAGAACCGGCTATATTCCAAACGCCCATGCCCGGAGCTTAAAAATGCATTCCATCCGGGAGAATCAGACTCCCTGCCATTCCATTGCATGCCTGTTTACCCAGACAGCCGGCATTGGCAGTGAACAGTCCCGCTCTTTACTGATAAGAGGCATGGAGGAGGAATCCCGGTTACATGGTTACAGCCTGAAATACAGTCTGTCTTCCATTGCCGGCCTCTCTGCTTTGACATCCACTGCAGGCCTCCCTCCTTTGGCATCCACTGCCAGCCTCCCTCCCCTGGCATCCACTGCCAGCTGCCCTCCCCTGTTTTCCGACATGACGGCAGATTCCAACATGGACGGAATCGCCATCATTGGCAGCAGCCATACGGACGGGGTCCCAGAAGGGCAATATCTTTGCCGCCTTCCTGATTGGCCTGCCCTCCATTTCATCTACACAGGATTCCAATATCTGGAATCACCCATAGACCAGATTGTCTGCGACGGGCAGAAAGCTGCATCTGATGCAGTTGACAGCCTGGTCAAATCAGGCCATAAACGGATTGCCTACATCGGTGGCAGTGAATACAGCAGCCCTTTTCTTGGATACTGCGCTGCTCTGAAAAAGCATGGCCTTCCCTGTCATGAATCCCGTATCAGACATGTCCCTATTTCCATGGAAGGCGGGTACCTGGGTGCCGGGGAGCTGCTGAAATCCGGACTGGATGCAACGGCATGTTTCTGCTCCAATGATGTTATTGCTATCGGTGTCATGCGGGCAGTCAGGGAATCCGGGCTTTTTATTCCCGGGGATATCTCCGTCATCAGTATGGACGATATCAATGTGGGCAGATATCTGGACCCAATGCTGACCACGGTTCACTTTCCCTTAGCTGAAATGGGACGTATGACTGCAAAAATCCTGATTGACAGAATTGAAGGAGGCCATCACCTTCCCATGAAAATCGTCCTGCCCTGCCATGTGGTGGAACGCGAGAGCTGCGGCACTGCTCCTGCATAATATACGCGCAGATACACAACAGACGTAACGTCTTATCATTTCATCAGACTGTCCTGTCACAATCACACAGGCAGCCGGCTCGTCTATCAGTAGAACCGCAGCCGCATTTAGCCTGTTCAGGGCATCCGCCGCGGACCCCTTGCCTGTATCGATAATAAATATAGCAATGTGCTTATGTATAGAAAAAATAAATGCCAGCTGCCTAAAGGGGTAAAAGCGTTTGCATACCATCACAAACCTGCTATAATTAGAGGCATGTGATGATAATTTCAAAGCACACTTCCGGGGAACAGGAAGAATCAGATACATGCTTAAGGAGGATACGAAACATGAAATTAGATGAACGCGGAAAACAGTGCCCAAAGCCTGTCATTGACACTAAGAAAGCATTGGAATCCTGTAATCCAGGTGAGACAGTTGAGGTATTGGTGGACAACGAGATAGCGGTCCAGAACCTGAGCAAGATGGCAGCAAGCAAGGGCCTTGCAGCTGTTTCCGAGAAAATAAGCGATAATGAATTCGCTGTTAAAATTGTTGTAAGCGAAGGAGCAAACGCTGCTTCCGGCTCAGATGCTGCGGCTGATACCGATGATGAACCGATTGCCTGCCGGCCCGACAGCCGCAGGAAGGGTATGGTAGTGGTTCTTTCCTCCAACCTGATGGGACACGGAGATCCGGAATTGGGAAAGGCCCTGATGAAGGGTTTTGTCTACGCACTTACACAGCAGGATGCCCTGCCGGAAACCGTGCTTCTGTATAACAGCGGCGCCCACCTTTCCTGCGAAGGCTCCGATAACCTGGAGGATTTAAAATCCCTGGAATCCCAGGGAGTGGAGATTCTTACCTGCGGAACCTGCCTTAACTTCTATGGTTTGGGCGAGAAGCTACAGGTGGGAAGCGTCACCAATATGTATGAGATTGTAGAGCGTATGACAGCTGCCAAATGTTTGGTACGTCCTTAATTTCACGTTCATGCCAACTCAGCTAAACTTCGACGTACATTCAGGCAAAGGCCGCATTCAAGACAATGCGGCCCTTCTTATATGCCGGTATCAGTCACCTGCAGCATGCCACTTTTCTTTTTTCAGCGGATATCCACCCCGCCCCACAAAAAACACAGCCCCTGTCCCCCATTCCGGGAATCCCTCCTCTGGCTTTCATCCTTATTTCATACTCTTTCCGGTGCCGGTCAGTATCCCAGTAACACTCAGCCATGTCTCATAGATGTTGTCCTTAAACGCCCTCACATCCCCAATGACCGGCAGATTACAGGTGCATCTTTCTCCTGCCGTCCCTTCTGCCGGCCTGTCTGCCCTCCCTTCTGCCATCCGGTTTGGAACCACATCTGTATCCATCCTCAGATACCCGGTCTCCAAATCCTGCTCTGACAGCCGGAGGTGTTTCACTTCATCTGCAAACAGCTCCGGATGCATGAGATAGACAGCAGCCGTCACATCCCAGTTATAAAATCCCCGGATGCCGTAATCATCTTCATTGTATCCGAACCAGTAATCTGTTTTTTCCATGATATACGCTGCCGCCCTGTTTCCCTTATCCGAGAACCGTTCCCTGTATTCCTGTTTTGTAAATAAAGCTTTCAGACAATTATTGCCTGTCATCACGGAAACATTTCTTCCCTTTGTGAGTACGGTCCAAGACGCCGGAGGGTCACAGGAAAAATTAAGCTCATCCATTACCTTTTTTTCAAATACAAGAGGAGCCGTGATTCCGCCCATCAGGACAATCTCTTTTACCTTCTCAAAGAAATGCCGGTCCCTCTCATATGCGCCTCTCAGGTTTGTCAGGGAGCCGGTGGCGAGAACCGATAATTCCCCCGGATAGCGGTCCGCCATTTCCGCCAGGAAATCAGCTGCCTGGCTCTGGTAGTCTCCCCGTTTCTCCCCGCCTCTTTTTACAGGAATATCCTGGCGTCCCAGTTCTCCCAGCATCCGCAGATTCACTGCCTGTACCACATCCAGGCTGTTATTTCCATAGGTGGAAGTGACTCCCAGTAATTGGGCGTCCCTGCTTCCCAGCAAATACATCAGGGCCAGCCCGTCATCCACATCGCAGTCTTTTGTTCCAAAGGTATTGTCACAGTCAAATATGATTTTCTTCATCCTTTTCCTTTCATACATGTTTTTCCGTTACATGTCTCTCTGGGAACAGGCCCCCGGCTACATGTCTCTTCCGGTACCTTCCTCTTCCAGTACATGTCTCTCCCGCCGCATACCTCTCCCGCCGCATACCTTTCCCGCTGCACACCTCTCCCGCCGCATACCTTTCCCGCTGCATACCTTTCATGCCGTACCATGCCTGAACAGTACAACCCCATCTGGTTCCACGCGCAGTCCCGCCTTCATGCCTGCCTGGAATTTTGTCTGCAGTCCAATACCTTCCATCCTCTGGCACAGAATGTTCCCTCCGGGAGCAAATTTCCCGGGAACCCTTACCCGTATCTCTGTCATCTCCCCCATAAAGGTAACCTCCTCCACCTCAAACTCCCCGTCCTCCTGCAGCCGGACTGAATACGGGCGTATCATGGCATCATAGGTCCCGTCAGGCAAATCCGACCTTATCTCAAACAGATTACAGACAAACCTGCCTCCCACCACCTCTCCGGGAACATAATTCACCTTGCCAAAATATTCCGCCACTGTTTTTGTCTCCGGTTGATAAAACATCTGCTCAGGAGTACCGTACTGCAGGACCTTCCCGTGGCTCATCAGCGCAATGCGGTCAGACATGCGGAGGGCCTCTGCCTTGTCATGGGTGACCAGAATGGTGGTGATTTTCCATTCCTCATGCAGTTTCCTTACCAGCCGCGCCATCTCCGTCCGCAGCCTCTCGTCCAGACCTGAAAATGGTTCGTCCAGAAGAAGTACCCTGGGATTTGCTGCCAATGCCCTGGCCAATGCCACTCTCTGCATCTGTCCGCCCGACATCTCCTTCATTTTTCTCTTCTCAAATCCGGCAAGCTGCACTGCTTCCAGGAGTTCACCCACCCGCTCTCTCTGTTCTTTTTTCGGCACCTTTTTCAGTTCCATGGGAAAGGAAATATTTTTCTCCACCGTCATATGTGGAAACAGCCGTAAATCCTGGAACACGATTACCGTTCCCCGCTTCTCCGGCAGACAGTCCGTCACA
Organism: Clostridium sp. 1001271st1 H5; assembly: GCF_005845215.1. Taxonomy (GTDB): domain Bacteria; phylum Bacillota; class Clostridia; order Lachnospirales; family Lachnospiraceae; genus Enterocloster. Next base: position 230,137 of record NZ_SPHO01000001.1, on the reverse strand, counting down.
GAGGTTCCCTGTATCCGTATATCCCCGCTCTCCTGCTCCAAAAGACCGGCAATGCATTTTAACAGGGTAGTCTTTCCGCATCCGGATTCCCCTAAAAGGGATACGAACTCCCCCTCCTTTATTTCCAGGTCAATTCCGTGCAGTATCACCTTTTTCTGAAGTGATACGGTCAGATTTTCTATGTTAAGACTCATAATATCCTCCAACCATCTGTCTTGTCCAATGCCCTGCAATCCGTTCAAATACAGCAAATACCATCAGGGTAATGCCCATGAACAGAATGCTGTAAATGCAGGCAATGTTCCGGCTGCCGCTCTGTAAATAAGGAACCATCACAACCGCAAAGGTCTTTATCCTGCCTCCTCCGAGAAGCAGCGTCAGAAAATACTGGCTGAAGGATACAATATAGGCCATACTGACTGCTGACAGTATCACCGGAACCAGCATTGGCAGGGTAGTCCTCCTAAATGCCTGGAAGGAGCTGGCTCCCAGCACCCTGGCCTGCTCTTCCAGTGCAATGCCGACTGCCTGGGTGCCGTCCATGATAAGGCGCACAGCATAGGGCAGGGAATAAATCAGGTGTGCCAGGATAACCCCCGTCACAGTATTATTAAGCCCCAACCGGATAAATGTAATCTGTATCCCCATGGCAAACACCGTAGTCGGAACCATCAGTGGAAGGACCACAAAAAAGGAAATCAAATTCCTGCCCCGGAACCGGTACAGGATAAGGGCCCTGGATGTCAATACCCCGGCAAAGGCCGATAAAAGGGCCACTACAGAAGAAATCATGATGCTGGACGTCATGAGGGAGGCCAGTTCTCCCTTTCTTCTGACAATTTCCATGACTGCCCGTTCCGAGAACACCTGCGGAAACAGCCCGGGCCAGGCCCATCGTTCTGTAAATACCCATATCACCAGACTGGCCGCGGGAATCAGGATGGCTGCACACAGCAGGGCCAGTATCATACCTGAAATAAACGCTTTTCTTTTCTTCATAACCTTTTGCTCCATCTCCTTCTGCTTCGCGGTTTACTGTTCCATTAACGCCTTCATGTTCTTCCGCATGATGAAATAATAAATCCAGGCGCTGAGCACGGAAAGTAGGATGATGATTCCATTAAGCGCCATGGCATAAGGCCGGTTTTTTAAATCCGGGTGAATATACTGCTGATATGCCAGCACCGGAAGAGCCCTAGGGGAGGTGGCACCCAGAAGAAAGGGAAGCTCATAGGCTCCCAGGGCAAATACAAATATAATCAGGAATCCGCTGATTACCGCATCCTTACACAGAGGCAGGGTGACCTTGCAAAATGCGGTCCAGCGGTCCGCCCCCAGGTTTATGGCTGCTTCCCCCAATTTCTCATTGATATTTGCCATCAGCGCAATGACAAAATAGATGATGAACGGAATCTCCTTCCACAGATATGCCAGTATGACCCCAACTCCCCTTGTATCATAAATAAGCATGGGAAACTGCTGCTGTTCCTGCAATAATCCAAGGGCATAACCAAGTCTGGCCACCACCCCGTTCTGCGAAAAAATATTGACCATAAAAATGGCCACCACCACATGGGGAACAATGATGGGAAGCTGTATTACCCGCATCATTGGACCCTTTGTCTTTTTGTGCATTACACACACAGCGCTTAAGCCCACGCCTGCCGCTGTGGCAATTCCTGCGGACAAAAATGCCACCCTGAGGCTGTACAGCACGGATTTAAGCATCTCCGGCCTGGATAATACTTCCCTGTAATATTTTAGTGTTGGTTCCCTTAGTCCAAAAGCTGGAATCACCCCCAGACTCTGGGTGATTCCAGTTGCCAATCCAATGATAAAAAGCAGGGACAGGATGATTTGGGGAACCAGAAGCAAATACGGTGTCACCATTTTTTTCATTCCATTTCCTCCCAATGTTTTCCTTCCAATCACGCACACGCCCCACCCACCACCCTCCCCAAAAAACCGTCAGCTTCCTTACCGCCAGTATCCTCCCCGTCAGTTTCCTTCCCATTATTTACCCACTACATCCTCCGCCCAAATTTCCTCGATGATGGGAACCAGCTGTGCAGGCATCTCAGGAAGGCGTTTTGAGAGGAGTTCATCCTGGGGGATTGTTCCCTTACCCAGGTCCACCTGGTCAAAGGCTTCCTTTTGTTCATCGGAAAGCTTTTCATTGTCCAGTACCGGGATAACCCTCAGCTTCTCATAGCGGTCCGCCTGGATTTCCGGTGACAGCATCTCATTGATTGCCACCATGGCACCGGCCTTATTGCCGGAATTGGCTGCAATTGCCATAAAATTGGTATTGCCGATGGTGCCCTTGTCAAACTGGAAGGTTTCCGTGGTCTGCGTGTATTTGCCGTCCTCAATATTCAGGACCACGTCATAGGCGCCGTACGTCATATTCATCACCAGCTCCCCGTCCGCAAACATATTGTCCACAGTAGTGGATGAATCCGGGAAGGTGGTTCCCTGGTTCCAAAGGTATGGATTCAGTTCCCTTAGGTACTCCATGGCCGGAGCCACTGCCGCTCTTACAGTCTCCTTGTCAGCCTCCATGTCCATAAACGGTTCATAGCCGCAGATTTCATAGATGATGTTTCTTACAAATGCGCTGCCTGTAAAATCAGGAAGCGCCGGATAGGTCACCCTGCCCGGATATTTCTGCACGAATTCCTTCAGGGCCTGGGCGCTCTCAGGCACATCCGGAGTCACCGCCAGGTCTGCCACCATGACCATCTGGGCCTTTCCGTAAGGCGCCTCATACCCCTCAATTGGATAAGCAAAGTCCATGGTCACATCTTCGCTGTCTCCATCCACATAATCATTAAAATTAGGAAGCTTGTCTGTAAAGGGTCCGTACAGCATGTTGTTTTCCTTTGCCGACTGGAAATTCTCCCCGTTAATCCAAATCATGTCAATGCTGCCGTCCCTCCCGCCTGCCTGTATCTCGCCTGTAAGCTGGCTTAAAACCTGGTCAATATCCATAGGAACGCGTTCCATTGTAATGTCATATTTTTCCTTCATGACAGGCGCAAATACATCGTCCAGCCATTGGTTCAGCTTATCATCCCCGCCCCAGCCGTAGAACGTGACCGTGGTTCCCTTTGCAGCCTCCTTCATCTCATCAAAGGACATGTTTTCAATGACCTGGCTGCCGGCATTCTCTTCATGACTGCTGCCGGCATCCTTTGTCCGGCCGGTGCCCGAACACCCTCCCAGAGTCAGCATCATTACGGCTGCCAATATCGCTGCTGTGATTCTTCTCTTCATATTCTCCTCCCTGCCATGAACACTTAGCGTCTGTTTTTCAGACGCCTGCGTGCGATGCATGTCACTGGCACCTGAAATCCATACTGTTTATAAAAAACAATAACCCTGTCTGGTGATGTTACGATTCCCCCTGCCGTAATTTTATGCAGTACGGCAGGGGGAAATCACATCACCGGAAGGGTTAACCTATTCTGTCACAAATGCAGCCTGGATATCCTTATCCTTTGCGCCATTTTCAATGATGAACAGATTGTCAACATCGAATCCCGCATCCTTCATGACAGAAATGCCGGTTTTTGCACACTTGTTGCCGCTGTAGCAAAGCAGGTATACAGGTTTGGACGGGTCCATCTCCTCTTTTGCCATCTTATACATGGCAGTCTGGGCATCCGGGTCCTCAATCTCCTTTAATGGGCACTGCAGGGAACCCTTTAAATGGCCTTCTGCATATGTATCATTGTCACGCACATCCAGAATCTGGACATTGTCTCCCCCAACTTCCTTTAATGCATCTGCTGCTGCAACAGTCTTCCAGTCAATGTTCTCGTCTGCGCGGTTGGTCGTAAAGGCGCCTTTCTCAGACCCCAGGGCTTTTGCTCCGCCCTCCACAGTATAAATCAGGGAGCCGTCAATGCCGGCCTCCTTAAGCACTCCGGTTGTCTTCTCAGCACCTTTCTTGCCGCTGTTGCAGATAATGTAAATTTTCTGTCCGTCGCTCAAGTTCTCCTTTGCATATGCGCTCATGGCATCTGCCAGCGAATCATCCTCCAGCGGGAAAATAGGGCACCAGATAGAATCAGCCACTCTTCCCTTTACATAATTATCCCACTCCCTTACATCCAGCACATGGGCGCTCTTATCCTTTGCTGCCGCCACTGCATCTGCAGGGGATACGTACTGATAGCTGCCATCTGACTGTGCAGCCGCTGTTGTCTCAGCACCTGCTGCCTCTGCTGCCGTGGTATCCGCTGCATCAGCCGCCGAAGTCTCTGCCGCTGCCTGGGCTGTTGTTTCATTTGCTGCTTTCTGACCGCATCCGGCCGCCGCTGTCACGGACAGCGCCATCATAATTCCCAATGCTACGATTTTCTTTTTCATTTCTTCCTCCTTGAATTATCTTGTTTTTCTATATATATTTTCCTTATCATGACAATCAAGGCAGATAAGGCAAATAATATCATTAATCCTGTGACAAAAAACCTGGCGCCCCCGGTCAGCATTCCGCCCACATAGGAGTACACGATGGTTGCCGGGAGCTGCCCAATACCCGTGGCTATGAAAAATGACAGAAATGGCATGGATGTCAGTCCTGCCGCATAGCTTACAATATCAAAGGACACCGCAGCAGCATAGCTTCCATAGGAAGCAACAAATTCCCTGACCACGGTAAAGTCCCCGGTTGCAAACATAGTCACAATTCTGTTAATCATGCCTTTCACGGATGGTATGCATATGTAGCTCAGGATTGAAGCAGCTATGCATGCAGCCACCACGATTTTCCCTATCCATTTACTTTGTTTTTTTCCATTCAAATTCCTTTCTTTTAAGGTAAATCCAATATCCGGCAGGCGCGCTCCAGGCCGTTATGACCGCAGCAGCCTGTCCATTTCTTCCAAAAATCCCATGTCCAGATACTGCCCCAGCTTTTGGAACGTGGACTGGTTAAACAGCAGCTTATCCGGCTGCTGGTACTGCACCCAGGCCATGGCGCACCAGGTAATGCCCCTCAGACAGGTGATGGGAATATAGGCAAAGGTACGCTCCCTCAGCCCCTTTGTGTCAAACCTGCCGTCCACCTTTTGGATGTACTGGTTTATGAAGTCTTCCATCTCCCTCCGGTCCAGAATCACGTCTGTCTTCCAGAATGTGGTGGTAGGCGCAAGAAAATGCCCCAAATCCTGCGCAGGCTCCCCGTAAACAGGCTTCTCCCAGTCCACCAGATAGTTGCCCTTTCCCTCTCCGTTGATTAGGAAATTGGTGGAATTAAGCTCTGTGTTGATGCAGCATTCATAGCCTTTGCAGCCCGCAGCCTCCTCACGGCGCTTCCACCCCAGGTCCAGCATTTCTCTTATCTTCATTTTGGTTCCATGGTTTCCCAAATCTGAATCCATGTAGGTACGGACCATCTCCTCGCATTCTGTCAGAATGGCCTCCAAAGGGTCCGCCGGATGAATCAGATGGCTGTCATCCCCCACCCTGACACTGTGGATATCAGCCAGGCACTCCGCTCCAAAGGGCAGTTCCGTCCTGTAATCCATTCCATGTCCCGGCAGGAATTCCATCACCATGATGCCATGAGGAATTTTTTTCAGGCTTCCATCTGCATAGAAGGGAGCCGGCGTCCTGCCCGACTGCAGCAGCAGCTTTAAGGTATCATATTCATACTGTATCTGATGGTCCAAATGCATCTGGCTGCCGCAGTTTACACGGAGCACCAGCTTTTTGCCGGTGACAGGGTGGGTGAACAGATAATTTCTGTTGTACTCGCCCTGGGCCAGGAGACTGTATTCCTCCGTCACCTCATCCGGCAGCCCCAGAGCGCTGCGGTACTGCTTACAGGTTACATATTCCCTTAACCCTGCTATCCGTTCCATTCATATCACCTCACATCCCGGTACATCCGGTCAATCTCTTCAATGGGCGCCTGGTCCCGGTACATCTTTCGCAGCCGGTTCATTTTCCACATCAGCTTGAGCTTGGGCAGGGTTCCTTTTGGAAACCGCCTGTCCGATGTGTAAATGCGGCGTCCTGTCATCCCCAGCTTTACCCTCCGTTCCTTAAGCGTCAGCGAAAACTGGTAGTCCTCCATCACAGGAATCTCCGGAAACATGCCTGCATCAAAGAACAGGCTTCGGTCCACAAAGATACCCTGGTCGCCAAACATGACCCTGCGGTCCTTAATCCGGTGGTTTGAAATCACACGGCAGGTAAACATGAAAAAGTTCCGCGAATGAAAGGCTATGCCGAAGCATCCTGCGCTGTGGTCCCTCATCACCCTGCGTATCTCAGCCAGCGGACGGGGAGGCAGCTCACTGTCGCAGTGGAGAAAAAACAGGATATCGCCGCGGCTTTTCACAGCTCCCGTATTCATCTGCTTTGCCCGCCCCTTTTCCGAATGTATGACTCTGACCCATGGGCGAAGCAATTCCAATGTTCTGTCTTTGCTTCCGCCGTCCACAAACAGGATTTCGCATTTTCCTCTCAACGGTTCCAGCTGGTCCTGCATACGGCCAATGGTCTTCTCCTCATTGTAGACAGGAATAATGATGGAAATGCGGCTGGTTTTTGCCAGAAACCGGCCTGTGGATGTCTTTTTCAGCCTCTTGTCCCCCCGCATTCTCCGGCGGTATGCCTGAAGGTCCTGGCAGGTATCCATGTCCTGCAGGGTTTCCGTAAATCCAACCGTGCATCCCGCGGTCTTAAGCCGCAACACGGTATCGCGGAGCACGGAGCCATGTCCATATCCCTCCATGTCAAACACCGCCCGCCGGGGTCTCTTCATGCCCACCAGATAATATCCCCCGTCCCTGGTAGGTCCCAGAACCACATCGTGATATTTCAGCAGGTCAAATGCACGTTCCAGATATGCTGCCTTTACCTCAGGCACATCGGTTCCCATGAGTATGCATGAGTCATATCCCCGGCCCAGCACCTCACGGACAGCCTGATACATCCGCTCTCCCAGACCGTTTCCCCTTTGGGGAATATAATGTTCATCCCTGCCGAAAACCGGATATAAAAGCTCCCTGCCATCATCCGGCGTGAAGCAGATAAAAAGCTCCCCTTTTACGTTCCCGCATTCCCTCTTTATATCCTCTAAAAAGCAGGTATGAAGACGGGCGCATTCCTCCGGGCCAAGAACAGGCATCATCCTGGTCTTTGTCTGTCCGGGAGCCGGAACCCTGGTAAAAATAATGATTGCACGATTCATTTATAAGATTCTCTCCCATATCTCTATTTATATCCTTGTCCAAACCATTACCAAAATTTTGTCATCATCCGGTTGACCATTGACTTCCTGATATCCGGCCCCTCGTCACATTCCAGAATCTCAGGCAGCAGATGCATGACCCCCTGGCAGCCGCTGCGTGTGAGGTTCCCTGCGCAGGAGGCGCAGTAAGTAAAAATATGTTCATGTCCCTGGGCGGCCATCCGGCCGGCCATATCTCCGGCCAGGTCCGGCTCCCTGACCCCGGCACAGCCTCCCAGGCCGCAGCACTGCACATCCCGCACTGTTTCCGGCGCATTCTTCAGAAATGGAGACAGCCATTCCACCCACTGTCTTCTCTCCCTGTCAGGACACGGAAGGAACAGGACCCCATTTTCTTCCACCTGCCGTCCGATTCCCAGCCGGGATAATTTCTCATAAATGCTGATGACCCGTACCTCCAGCTTATCCTTGAGGAAATCATAACAGTTGGGGCAAAGCATCACGGCCTCCAAAGCCCCTGCCCTGCGGAGATTTTCATTTATCCTCCGGACAATCTTATCCTCGTCCCTTTGAAGGCCAAGCTCTGCCACCGGTTTGCCGCAGCAGTCAAACAGGACTCCCATGCCCTCCTTTTCCTCCAGCAGGCTGATTAATTTCCTGGTGGTCTTTGGATAGAAGGAGGGAAAATTACAGCCTGGAAACAGGATGCTTCTGCCTGCAAGACGGCGTTTGTTCCGGTAAATATAATTCCGTTTTTCCGCAAGGAGCATGGAATATCCCTTTTCCGGACATTTCCCCTGGTTTTCCTCCACCCGTTCCCTCCGCATTTCCAGGATAACAGACCTGCCGTCAATTCCAACCGGACAAACCTGGGTACAGGTCCCGCACAGAAAGCAGTGATAGGCCAGTTTCTTAAGTTCTGACGTATCTCCGATATCAAGGCCGTACTTACTTAAGAAGGAGCAGTTTTTCCGGCAGATGCGGCAGTGTATGCATTTATCGCTGTCCTTCATCCTGAACATTCCGTCCATTCTCACCTATCCTTTCCTCAGTCTCCTGCAGTACATACCTTTTCTTAAAAAACATGCCCAGTCCAATGACAACAGCCGCCAGCACTGCTGTAATGGTAAAATAGAGAACCCGGTTCTATCCTCTGTTCCTTACACTGGGTTTCATCCAATTCCATGCCCGCTGTGCCTGCACACCATCATTCCAATCCATGTCTTCACAATCTGAATCAGGGACACGGCCCCCAGTATGGCACTGATAAAGTAGTAAGACCGAACCTCCTGCGCAGAATTCATCCATGTGAATCCACCATAAGCAGATGTCAGAGCTGTCATACCTGCATTCATAAGCCACGCTGTTTTTGGCAGGTTCCTTCTCTGTCTCAGGAAATAGAGAAGCAGCGCAGCGGCCAGGACCGCCATCAGAAGTGCAGCCCCATTTGCCAGCAGTTCCATGGGATATCTGGCTTCCCAGCCCCGGTTTTTATACACCACGTACCGTGCCATCCCCATTTTTCTGCGGGTAAAATACTGTACGGCCCATGCCCCGGCCAGGCACAGGATTTCCAGGATTGTAACAGAGATATATGCAGCCTTCTTCATAACCGTTTTTCCTTTTACATTGAATAAGCGTTGGACTTAATCAAGACGCAACGCTTATCTACATCATTCTTTATTTCTTTGCCTTGTCCGTGGACAGCTGTCCCACCGTGGTAAACCGGCAGCCGCTTTCTGACGGGTCCCCCACCTGTACCGGGAGGGAATCATCCATCTGCCACTGGTACCAGCCGCCGTCATACATGGTCATATTGGTCATTCCATTTTCATAGCAAATCAGGAAGGGGATGGCAGCTCTCCAGCCCGTGCCGCAGTAAAAGGACAGCTCATTGTCAAGGGAAGCCCCGGATTCCTCCAGATATCCCTTTAATACATCCAGGCCTGCGGCAGTCCCGTCCTCATTATTATAAGAGCCGTCATCCGTATCATGTCCCCAGACAGCGCCCTCAGGTTCGCCTGCCCTGTCAATGTACCCATATCCGCTGGTCCTGCCCAGGAATTCGTCCCTGCTGCGTATGCTGACCAGCTTAAAGTTATCGTCCCCTGCCAGCTTTTCCTTTACCTGGTCAATGGACAGGATGTATTCCGGATGGGCCGGAATTTCCGCGCCGAACTCCCTGTTGGAGGACTGAGGGGTGTTGATGGTTTTCTCAGTTCCGTAACCGCTCTCAAGCCAGGCCTCGTAGCCGCCGTCCAGACATTTTACATTCTCAACTCCGGCCCATAAAAGGGTGAACGCCACCCGGTCATCCGCTGAATTCGTCCCCTTGTCGCTGTAGCAGATAACGGTTGTATCTTTCGTGATTCCGTATTCGGCCATCAGGTCCTTTATTTCTTCCGGAGTCCGGATATTCCAGTACTCATCTGATTCAATATCATCTGTATTCATATGATATGCGCCCTTGATGTGGCCCTCCTTATAAGCGCCGGCATCCTGCAGGGTTCCCCAGGCACATTCCAGAATCATGTAATCCTCTGACTCCTCCTGGTTCCCGTCCAAAACACTCTGTACCCAGTCAGGCGACACATAGACCTTTTTCTTTTCAACCGGGTCCGCCTTTACAGCAGATGGCCCTTCTGTCACTTCACCTGATTCCGCCTTTGCTGCGGCTGTGCCCTTTGACGCATCCCCTGCTGAATCCGCACTTGCATCCGATGTCATGAGGGCTGCCGCGCCGCTGTCTGACCCGGCGGCTGTCTTTGAAGCATCTGTATTGGAAGAACACCCTGCTGCCAGTAATGCGGCAGCGCATAAAACAATTCCTAAATATCTGCTCTTCATAATTTTTTCCACTCCCGGTTTTATATTATCCCAGTATAAATAATGTAATGTTACCTTGATTATTATAAAAACACCTGCCTGTTTTGTCCAATCGGTGAAATATATGTGCCTTGCGTTATGTATAGTTTTTTTCTATAACGAAATCCCCTGGTCCGTGCTCTGGCCAGGGGATTTCGTTATCAAACTATGTATGACAGAATTATCATCATCTGAACGTCTGCCCGGAATCCGGCCCGGACCGGTCATCCCTCTGCATCCGCCTGAAAATACGCGCCAGCATGATGACCGATGCAATGGAAAGCACCAGCTCCGCCGCCATCTGGGCATAAGAAAGACCGTACAGAGGGAATAAACGGTTCAGCAGGTACAGGGCAGGGATTTCCAGCACAATTTTACGCAGTATGGCAAAGCTCAGCGCTGCTTTTCCCATGCCCACTGCCTGGAATACTCCCACTGCCAGGAAGTCCATACACAGAAAGGGAAGCCCCAGGCAGAACCCGCGCAGGAACCTTGTGCCATATGCGACAATGGCTTCATTGTCCATAAACGCCCTTGTCAGCATACCTGCTCCTGCATAATATCCAAGAGAAACCACCACCAGGAAAGGCAGCAGGGTCCTGATGGTGAAATATATGGTTTCCTTCATCCTCCTGTGATTTCCGCTGGCATAGTTGTAGCTGATGAGGGGCATGATTCCCTGGGAAAAGCCCATGGCCACCTGCAGGGGAACCATATTGATTTTCTGGGTAATACCCATGGCTGCAACTGCCTGGGCGCCGTAGGCAGATGTAAAATTGTTCAGTATGGTCATGCCTGTCACATTCAGAAGATTCTGGATTGCCGCCGGTACGCCCACGCCGCACACTCCCAGCACAATGTACCTCTGAAAGGAAAACTTCATCGGATGAATGCATACAAACGTGGTTTTCCTTCTGACCCGCAGCAGCACAAAAAAGTAAACACAGGCAGCACAGTTGGACAGGAACGTGGCAAGGCCGGCTCCTGCCGCCCCCATGTCAAGGCCCCATGGCAGGATAAAGATGGGGTCCAGAATAATATTAAGCAGACAGCCGCTCATGGTTCCGATGCTGGCGTGAAGGGATGAACCCTCGGAGCGCACCAAATACGCCATGACCACATTGAGGATGGCAGGGGCTGCTCCGAAGAGCACGGTCCATTTCAGGTATCCGGCCGTTGCATCCATTGTATTGGCATCCGCCCCCAGGAGAATCAGCAGGGGGTGCAGGCCAATCGTGCACAGAACAGAAAAAAGAACGCCGAAAAACAGCGCGCAATAAAATCCGAACGCGCTGCTGCGCCGGACCGCCTCATAGTCACGGCGTCCCAGTGCCCGGCTCATCATGCTGGAGCTTCCCACACCGAACAGATTATTCACAGCATTAAAGGCCAGAAGCACAGGCGCTGCCAGTGTCACCGCCGCATTCTGCACCGGATTGTTCATCATTCCTACAAAATATGTATCTGCCAGGTTGTAAATCACCATAACCAGCGAGCTCAGGATTGTGGGCACTGCCAGCTGCATAACAGCCCTTGGCACCGGCGTCTTTTCAAATAATATGGTTTTTCCGTCATCCATCATATGTACATTGCCTCCTTATCCTGCACAGGTAAACACTGTGCAGGCTTCTTTTGATTCTACCACGGCATGTATTACAATACAAGACATTCACCCTGCCCGGTTCCGCCATCTATCTCTTATCCGCCTTTAAATCAGTCTGGGCAGGATTGTCAATCAGACTGCCGTCTTCGGAAAACCGTGAGCCATGGCATGGACAGTCCCAGCTGTGTTCCTCCCTGTTCCAGGACAGCCTGCAGCCCATATGCGGACATCTGGGAGTCCCGAAGGCAGCAAGGCCGCGGACAGCGTGGTACCCTTCCTTAAAAAAGGAACCCGCAGATGCCCTGAAAGTCCGTCTCTGGGGAGAAAAAACCTGTTCCCACGGGCTCTCTATACCCATGACCAGATTCCTCAAAATCAGTGCCGAGACCATGGAGCCGGTCATTCCCCATTTCTGGAAACCGGATGCGATATACCAGTAGGGCCGCAGACGGGAATATCTTCCGATATAGGGAACAGCATCCAGCGTCATACAGTCCTGTGCCGCCCACTCTGAAACAATCCTCAAATCCGGCCACAGGGTTTTGGCCTGACCTCTCAGGTATTCAAAGGAAGAGCCGTCACACCCTTCTCCTGTGCGGTGTCCCCCGCCTCCCATCAGAATATAGGGGCCTGCCTTTCGAAAGGACAGCCCATCCTCATCAATGCCATAATACATACAGTCCAGATTAACCTCTTTCCCGCCAACAGCCTCCAGCGCCAGCACATAGCTGCGTTCCTGATGCATCCGGGCAAAATAAAATCCGGGCACATTCTGAAATGGATAATGGCAGGCAAAAATAATCTTCTCTGCCTCCATGATTCCCCGGTCCGTAACCAGACGATGCCCCTCCACCTTTTGCACCGCAGTGTGTTCATAGACAGGGATTCCCTCCCTGACAGCCTCAAGAAATTCCAGCGGATGAAACTGCGCCTGATTTTCAAATAAAAGCGCCTCTGCCACCGGAAAAGGAAGGCTGGTGTCAGATGTCAGGACAGCCGGAAGTCCAAGGCTTACAGCTGCCCTGTACTCCTTTTCCAGAAGTATCTTTCCTCTTTCTTCCTTTGTATAGAGACAGGCCGGAAGCCGGACAAAGCTGCATTCAATGTTCCTGGCCCGAATCATCCTCTCATACTCCTCAATAGCGCTTTGGCTGGCCCTCGCATACAGCAAAGCCCTGTCATGCCCCATTGTCCTGATTAATTTGTCATAAATAAGGCCGTGCTGGGATGTGATTTTTGCCGTGGTATTCTTTGTCTGACCATGGCCTGCCACCCTGGCCTCCAGAACCGCCACTTCTGCGCCCTGGTCCGCAAGCATGCGGGCGCAGAGCATTCCCGCCATTCCCGCGCCTATCACAGCCACCTCTGCCCTGGATGGAAGGTCTGTCCTGCTTTTGCGGTCCCTGTCCGCAGGACCCGGCTGCGCCGGATGCTCCGTATTCTCATGTATGTTTTTTAACCAGATAGATTCCATTTCATCACCTCCCATCAATGTGTACTGCTGGTTATTATTCCCCGGATAAGAAAAAATATCAAAGGTATTATGCTTGAAACATCTGTTCACAATAAAATAAGCGCAGGACCCGGCTCTCTCATCCCGGCTCTCACCGGTCCGCGCAAAAAGGCGGGCCCGGCCATTTGCGCCGGTACCCGCCCTCTTTCTTTATCTGTTGCAGGGATGCCAATTCCGTCTCCCGTCTTCAAATCCCACTCTGTATCCTTCGTTAAAGCCGGCGCGGAAAGCCCACCGTCTTTCACCTGCACACGGGTCCCATGCAGGCCACCAGTTATTATCCCAGTTGTTGTCCCAGTTATTCTGGTTGGAGCCCCACCATCTACAGCATCTGCAACACCTACAGCATCTACAGCAGCATCTATTACAACACATATCAAATCCTCCTTTAATAAATATGATTATGGTATATAGTATGGGACAGCTGGACAATGTGTGACTCATTTCCATGTGTTGTCCCCCTAAACTTAAAGTGGAAACATTTACAAACCGATTCCAATGGACTATACTTACCTTGGAACATCATGGGGAATGTTTTATGAAACGGGGGGGAAGGGGTCGTGTACGAAATCAAGGAAAAGTATTCTGTGGGGGAAGCTGCCAGATTGAGTAATGTAAGCACAAAAACACTGCGCTATTACGATGAGATTCAGCTTATCATACCTGATATTGACGAAAACAATAATTACCGTTATTATACAAAAGACCAGATTCAGGATATCATTACCACAAAAAAGTTAAAGAATGCCGGACTAAAATTAAACGAAATCCGGGATTACCTCCAGAAAAACCAGAGGCAGGATAAGGTTAAATTACTCAACTTCAAGATTGAGGAGTGCTCCAGGGAGCTAACGCGCCTCAAAAAAAGCATATTGCGTCTCAGCGACTTCCGTGACTGTCTGTCAGACCAGTTCTATGATAATCTGTCCTCCTATGCCGGACAGGTCCAGCGCGAAATCTATTCTCCAGGACTCATTGCCTTTTCCAATCATTACAGCAGCGCTTATGTGAGCAATCTCTTTCTGGAATACGAAATTGAACTGGTAAACTATATGGAAACACACCACCTGGAAATAGGCGGGAAGCTGACTGCATTCTTTTATGACCATTTCAGCCACCAGTTTTTTGATATTCCCACCCACTTCCAGATTTTCTATCCAATAAAAGAAACCCAGGTCAGGGACAGTCAAATCAAGGTTATGCCTGAGTACCACTGTCTCACCACCATCCACCTTGGCAGCTATAAGGAGATTATGGAGGCCTACCACCGGACCCTGGCCTATGCAAAGGAAAACGGAATTGTATTGACCGGCCAGTCCTTTGAAAGCTATTGCATCGCTCCCAACCTGATTAGAAATGCAGATGAGTTTGTCACAAAAATCCACATGGTCATCTGTCAGAATCCGTAGCGCCTGTTTTTTTCTATTTTCTGTAACCTTCCCCTTAAGAGGAAGGTTTTTCTTTTATCAGTTGATTTTCTCCCAAAATTTATCTTGACAATCCCTTATAGAGCATACCTTATAATGACATTAGTTGATTTTTAGCCATATTGTCAGAATACTATACCCAAAGAAAGGAGAATACTTAAATCATTTCATTAAGTACATAGATAGAATGAAAAAAATAGGATTCATTATAAATCCTGTGGCTGGTATCGGAGGTAAAGTCGGTTTAAAGGGGTCAGACGGAGTCCGGACCCTGCATAAGGCCCTGGAGCTGGGAGCTGTCCCGGAGGCAGGCGCAAAGGCCCTGGGTACCATGAAGCTTTTAGAACCAATGGCGCAGCAATTCAAAATCTATACCTGTCCCGGTGAAATGGGCGGGGACATATGCAAAAAAGCCGGATTGAATTATCAAATCGTCCAAGGGACAATATCCTCCCGGCTGTCCCCTGATTCTTCCCGGGGCACTACCCCGGAAGACACCATAAAAGCAGCCGGAATGCTATGTAAGGAAGGAGTAGACCTGATTCTCTTTGCCGGCGGAGACGGCACTGCCCGCAATATTCTGGACGCAGTGGGAACCTCGGTCCCGGTACTGGGCATACCGGCCGGATGTAAAATACATTCCGCTGTCTACGCCCGCACACCCAAGGCAGCCGGGGAACTGATGGTCCGGTATATGGAAGGCCGGGTTATGGAGTACAGGGAAGCAGAGGTCATGGATATTGACGAGGATTTGTTCCGGCAGGGTATCTGTGACGCCAGACTGTACGGATACCTGAAGGTGCCCAATGAAAAGAAATTTGTTCAGAACCTGAAAAGCGGCAGGGGATACTCAGAGGACGCCTCTATCCAGTCCATGTGCATGTATGTCAGCCAGCAGATTGAGCAGGAACCGGAATATCTCTACATTGTGGGAACCGGTTCTACCACGGCCCGGCTGATGAAATATATGGAAAAGCCAAACACCCTTTTAGGAGTGGACCTTCTCTACCAGGGTCAGGTCATACAGTCAGACTGCACGGAACAGGACATCCTGGCTGCCCTTAAGCAATATCCCAAGGCCAAAATCATTGTCACTGTAATTGGAGGACAGGGATATATATTCGGAAGGGGCAACCAGCAGATTTCCGCCGAAGTCATACGCAGGGTGGGGACTAAAAACATCATGGTCATTGCCTCCAGGGACAAAATCTTTTCCCTGGGCGGAAACCCGCTTCTGATTGACACCGGGGATGAGGAAATAAACCAGCAGCTCACCGGCTATATCCCGGTTACCACCGGGTACAAGGATGTAATCATGGCAAAAGTAATTTATTAATTAACCTATAAAATCATAAATCAGGAGGTAAGAAATGGACCGAAAAAAAACAGTATACCCCTACATCCCCAACTCTGCACCGGATGTACAGGCTGAGATGATGGCTGAGGTGGGAATCAGCGATGTAATGGAGCTTTACGAAGAAATCCCGGAAGCCATCCGCTACCAGGGTTCCCTGAATCTGCCGGAGGCCATTCCGGATGAGCAGGGAATCAAGCGTCATGTGGAGCGCATCCTGTCCAAAAACAGGAACTGCAATGAGTTTTCAAACTTCATGGGAGCCGGCTGTGCGCAGCACTACGTACCGGCTGTATGCGACGAAATCGCATCCAGGGGAGAACTGCTGACCACATACGGAGCCGAGACATGGGCTGACCATGGAAAATACCAGATATTTTTCGAATACCAGAGCCTGATGGCAGAGCTGTTAGACATGTCCTTCCTGACAGTTCCGTGCCACTGCGGCGGCCAGGCATCCGCTACCGGCCTTCGCATGGCCTGCCGTATCACCGGAAGGAGCAAGGTCCTTCTTCCCCAGACCATGAACCGCCAGAACCTGGCCCTGGTGCAAAATTACCTGAAAATGATAGACCCCAGCCAGGAAATCAAGATTGAGCTTGTGGGCTACCACAGCGACACCGGAATGCTGGACCTGGAAGACCTAAAGTCCAAACTGGACCAGGATACGGCTGCTGTGTATATTGAAAACCCGACCTTCCTGGGAATCATTGAAACCCAGGGCGAGGAAATCGGCAAACTGGCAAAGGCCGCAGGCGCTGAATTCGTTGTGTATGTGGACCCCATCTCCCTGGGCGTGCTGGAAGCCCCTGCCAATTACGGCGCCACCATCTCCGTAGGCGACCTTCACGGGCTGGGCCTTCATCTGAACTTCGGCGGCGGCCAGGCAGGATTTATTGCCAGCCATGACGATATGCGCTATATCACGGAATTCAAAGAGCTGGTGGATGGCATGGTGGAAACCACGGTGCCGGGTGAACAGGGCTATTCCGTTGTACTCATTGAGCGTACCCACTATGCCATGAGAGAAAACGGAAAGGAATTTACAGGAACCCAGAACAATCTGTGGACAGCGCCTGTGGCTGTCTACCTGTCCCTCATGGGTCCCAGGGGCATGGAGGAAATCGGCAGCACCATTATGACCAATGCAAAATATGCAGCAAAAAAACTGGCTGGGATTCCCGGTGTGTCACTCCGGTTCCCATCTGTCTTTTTCAAAGAGTTTGTGGTGAACTTTGACAAAACCGGCAGGACAGTGGAAGAAATCAACAAGCTGCTGCTCTCCCATCAGATTTTTGGCGGCGTGGACCTGTCCCGGGATTATCCTGAGCTTGGTCAGAGCGCTCTGTACTGTGTGACCGAGACCGCAGACAAAGAATCCATAGACCAGCTGGCTGCTGCATTACAGGCTATTTTAAATTAAGGGAGGACACTAGAATATGAAACGAGATTACAGCAAACATTTACGCAGGTTCCATGAAGCAAAATGGGATGAAGAGCTGATTTTTGATTTGTCCGTTCCCGGCCAAAGGGGCGTCAATGTGACAAAGCCAAGTCCCCAGGTAATAGAGGAAGTAGGCGATGGGGCTGATGACATTCCTCCCTGTATGAGAAGAAAAACCCCGCCGTTCCTTCCCGAAGTACATCAGGCCAGGGTCAACCGGCACTATCTGCGCCTGACCCAGGAAATCCTGGGCAACGACATCACCCCTGACCTGGGTGAAGGCACATGTACCATTAAGTACAGCCCCAAGGTACAGGAGCATATTGCGAATACACATCCAAACATCATAGACGTACACCCGTTGCAGGATGCGTCCACCATCCAGGGTATTCTGGAGATATACAAAAAAACAGAAGAAATGATTTGTGAGATTTCCGGCATGGACGCTGCCTGCTGCCACATGGGGGGCGGCGCTGCTGCCTGCTTTGCAGGCGCCAGTGTGATTCGGGCCTACCATGAAGCAAAGGGCAACACCCAGAAGGATGAAATCATCACCACCATATTTTCCCACCCCTGTGATGCAGGCGCTCCTGCCACTGCGGGTTACAAGGTTATCACCCTGATGAGCGACCCTGAGACAGGCATGCCATCCCTGGAAGCATTCCAGAGCGCGCTGTCTGAGCGCACAGCCGCCATCTTTATCACAAATCCGGAGGATACAGGCATCTTCAATCCCCAGATTAAGGAAATTGTGGATGCTGCCCATGCAGTTGGCGCTCTCTGCTACTATGACCAGGCCAATGTGAACGGCATCATGACCGTTACCCGTGCAAAGGAAATCGGGGCCGACTTAATCCACTACAACCTGCACAAAACCTTCTCCTCCCCTCACGGCGGCATGGGACCCGGAGTAGGAGCTCTCTGTGTCAGGGAACCGCTGAAAGCATTCCTGCCCGTGCCCCGCGTGGAGTATGACGGCAAACAGTATTATATGGATTGCAATTGTCCTGAAAGCATTGGAAAAGTCCGTATGTTTATGGGAAATGCCAATGTAATCCTCCGTGTCTACATGTGGATTCGCCAATTAGGAGCCGACGGACTGCGTGAGGCAGCTGTCTGCGCCGTCCTCAACAATCAGTATATGATGAAGAAGGTGGGACAGATTAAGGGCGTCAAGATATTCTATGCAGAGGGAAAACGCAGAATTGAACAGTGCCGTTACAGCTGGCAGCCCTTAAAGGAAGATACTGGATTTGGAACCGTGGATGTGACAAAACGTCTGGTGGACTTCGGCATGCAGCATTACTGGCAGTCCCACCATCCATGGATTGTGCCTGAGCCATTTACATTGGAGCCCACAGAGTCGTTTTCCAAGGATGACCTGGATGAATTCGCAGCCATCCTGAAAGAGATTTCCAGGGAATGCTACGAAGAACCGGAGACTGTGAAGAGCGCTCCCCATAACGCCCCTATCCACAATACCCTGCTGGATGAAGTAATGGATTTTGATAAAATAGCAGTTACATACAGACAGCTTCGCAAACGCATGGAAGCCGGCACAATCAGTAAGGATATTCTCGGCCAGTAGCAGGAAAAGCAAACAAGAGGAGGAATCAAGAATGGATCACAAAGATAACTATGACCGATTATTGCCCATGCCGGTAAAACTGGGATTTGGTATTGCAAACTTAGGCGACACAGTCATCACTGAGTTTGTAGGAGCATTTTTTATCTTCTTTCTTACAAATGTGGCAGGCGTACGGCCTGCCCTGGCCGGCACCATTGTCTTTCTGGGAGTTATGTGGGACGCCATCAGCGACCCCATCATAGGAACCATGTCAGACCGGTGTACACTGGAAGCCGGGCGCAGACGTCCATTCCTGCTGATATCCACCGTGCCATTGGTCCTGCTGACTACCATGATGTTTACAAAGGTAAACTTTTCAGCCAATTTAAAGTTTGTATATTTTGTTGTTGTGTCTGTATTTTACTGGACAGCTTACACCCTGTTCAATATTCCCTACCTGTCTCTGGGTTCCGAGCTGACAACCAACAACGACGAAAAGACCCGCGCCTCCTCCATCCGCCAGGTATTCGGCACCTGCGGCCTGTTCTTCGCCAATGCCCTGCCCATGATACTGGTCAGCCTGTTTAAAGGCCAGGGAATCAGCGAGGAGCGCGCCTGGACCTTTGCAGCCCTCACACTGGGCGCCATAGCAGGAACAGCCATTTTTATCACATGGCGGGCCACCAGGGGATGGGAAATCAAATATCCGCCCCAGAGCAAGGATGAGCCTATTTTCAAAAGTCTGGGCAAGGTGCTTACATATAAGCCTTACATTTTAGTCATTGTGGCCTCCTTCCTCTTCTATTTTGCATTTAACACCTGCAATGCCAGCGTTATTTACAATACCATCGTGGTCGTGGGCGCCACTGAGGCCGACACCGCCGTTGTATATCTGGCAGGCACCATTGTGGGAGTCATCCTCTCCGTACTCATCGGAAAGCTGGCTGTTGTGTTTGATAAAAAGTGGGTTTTTATCACTTTCATGGCCATTGCAGGATTTGCCCTGGTAATATTCAAGTTCGTTGGTTTCCACAGCATTACGGACCAGGTAATCCAGTTCTGTATGGCGCACTTTGCCATCATAGGCTTCCTGGTACTGAGCTATAACCTGCTCTACGACGTATGCGAGGTCTATGAATTTAAAACAGGCGAGATGCTGACCGGCGTCATGATTTCCTACTTTTCATTCTTTATCAAGCTTGGAAAGGCAACCGCACTCCAGGCAGTTGGAATCCTTCTGGACCTGGGCGGCTACGACGCATCACTTTCCATACAGCCGGACAGCGCCAAGGCAGCTGTTACCAATATGGCTTCCATCATTCCCGGCGGCCTGATGCTGCTGTGCGCACTGGTAGTGTGCTTCTATCCCATCAGCCGAAACCGCTTCCGCGCCATGCAGAACGCCAGAAAGCTCAGGGATGAGGGGAAAGCTTATTCAACCAGCGAGTTTGACAGCATTTTGTAGTACCGGACTTTGCAGAAACAACAGATTATTTCAGAAAAAATACAGTCAAAGGGGGCGGAAACATTCCGCCCCTTCCGTGTCTCATTTTTGGATTAAATCCTGCTCCTCTTCCAGCAGTCCGGCTGTTTCCCCGGCTGCCCTCTTCACCGCCTCTGCCACAGCCCTGGCCACACGCTCGTCAAAGGCCGACGGAATGATATACTCTTCCCCCAGTTCCTCTTCCCTGACTAAATCCGCAATGCCATACGCTGCTGCCAGCTTCATATCATAAGTGATATCCCTGGCCCGGCAGTCCAGGGCGCCCCGGAACAGTCCCGGAAATACCAGCACATTGTTAATCTGGTTTGGACAATCGCTTCGCCCGGTAGCCATGATGCGCGCGCCGGCTTCCTTTGCTTCCTCATACATGATTTCAGGCACAGGGTTTGCCATGGCAAAAACAATGGCGTCCTCCTGCATGGACCTGACCATCTCCTTTGATACCACCCCGGCTGCCGAAACGCCGATGAAAACATCTGCACCGGCAATTACCTCTTTAAGCGTCCCTTTTACCTTGCTGCTGTTGGTCTGCAGGGAAAGCTTTTCTTTATGCGCATCCATCTTCTCACGTCCGGGATACAGAGCGCCGTTCTCATCACAGACAATTAAATGTTTCACCCCGGCATGAAGCAGCATTTTCGTGATGGCCGTGCCGGCGCTTCCCGGCCCGTTTACAATGACTTTAATCCTGTCCATGTATTTTCCTGTCAGCTTCAGGGCATTAATCAGGGCAGCCGTGGCCACAATGGCGGTGCCGTGCTGGTCATCGTGAAAAACAGGGATATTTAACTCCCGCTCCAGCCTCTGTTCAATTTCAAAACAGCGGGGTGCGCTTATATCCTCAAGGTTGATGCCTCCGAATGCAGGGGCAATCCGTTTGACTGTTTCTATGATTTCTTCCGTGTCCTTGGTATCCAGACAGATGGGAACCGCATCCACGCCACCAAATTTCTTAAACAGGATAGCTTTCCCCTCCATGACCGGCATAGCGGCCTCCGGACCGATATCTCCCAGTCCCAGCACCGCGGTTCCGTCCGTCACCACAGCCACCAGATTGCCTTTTGCCGTATAAGTGTATGCCTCCCTCTTGTCCTCCTTGATTTTCAAACAAGGGGCAGCTACACCCGGTGTATATGCAGTACTCAGCTCATCCCTTGTTGTCAAAGGAATCTTGCTTGTTATCTCCAGTTTTCCATGATTGGCCCGGTGCATTTCCAAAGCAGCCTTTGCATAATCCATATCTCCATTCCTCCCCGGCTATTTCTCATCAAGGCTATTTTTCATCAGAAGCTCTTTTCCCGATATTCCAGGCTCCGTCATACGGACCGGGTCCAGGATATGGTCCAGCTCGGTTTCATCCAGTAAGCCCTCCTGAAGTATGATGCTCCTCACAGGCGTACCTGTCTGAAGAGCCTTCTTTGAAATGTCCGCAGCCTTCTCATATCCCACATGAGGAGAAAGGGCAGTAATGATTCCAATGCTGTTTTCCACCAGGGAACGGCACCGGTCCTCATTGGCCGTGATGCCGGATACACAGTTGTCCACAAAGGTTCTGACTGCATAGGCCAGGGTGTCAATGGACTGGAACATGCAGTAGAAAATAATGGGTTCAAAGGCATTCAGTTCCAGCTGGCCGGCCTCCGCCGCCATGGTGATGGTCAGGTCATTTCCAATGATGTTAAATGCAACCTGGTTCACCACTTCCGGAATCACGGGATTGACCTTGCCCGGCATGATGGAAGAACCATTCTGCTTTACAGGCAGGTTGATTTCATTGAAGCCCGCCTTGGGGCCGGAGGACATCAGCCTGAGGTCATTGGCAATCTTGGACAGGGTTACTGCACAGGCCTTGATTGCACCTGACACTGCCACAAAGGGGTCCAGGTTCTGGGTGGCGTCAATCAGGTCAAATGCCTGCACAAACTCCATATTTGACACCTCCGCCAGATTGGGGACAATTCTTCGCAGGTAGGCTTCATCGGCATTGATACCCGTTCCAATAGCAGTTCCGCCCATATTTAAGGTACACATCTCCTCCATGGCCTTATCCATACGGCGGATATCGCGCATGACAGCCACGGAGTAGGCCTTGAATTCCTGCCCCAGACGGATGGGCACCGCGTCCTGCATCTGGGTGCGCCCCATCTTGATTACATGGTCAAATTCCTCCGCCTTATGGTTAAACTCCCTGTGAAGGCGCATAAGCTCTGACTTCAGGTTCTTTAACAGACGCAGGGAGGTCATCTTCCCGGCAGTGGGAATTACGTCGTTGGTGGACTGTCCGCAGTTCACATGGTCATTGGGGCTGACAATGCAGTAATCACCCTTCTGTCCTCCCAGTATCTCAATGGCACGGTTGGCAATCACCTCGTTGGCATTCATGTTTAAGGACGTGCCCGCTCCTCCCTGAATGGGGTCAACAATAAAATCCTCATGGAACCTGCCCTCCAGTATCTCATCGCAGGCCTGCACAATGGCCTCCGCTATTTTCTTATCCAGCAGTCCGATTTCACAGTTGGTGATTGCAGCTGCCTTTTTTATGTAAGCAAGACTGTTGATGATTTCCGGATGCATATTCAGTCCGGTAATCTGGAAATTTTCAGCCGCCCGCATGGACTGTACCCCATAGTACACATCCTCCGGCACATCCTTTGCCCCCACTGAATCCATTTCCACCCTGTAATCTTTTCTTCCGTCCATTTTTAATGAAACCTCCCCTATTCAAATGATATAATATCAAGTTGATGTTATTATAAGGCCGCGGTATAATATAATCCAATACATATGGTTCTATATTAATTATAGCTTCAGTAATATACTTTTTGGAAAAATAAGGGGGATGCCATGTTTCAGGGAATGGAATATATCTACACGGTCTATCAGGAGAAAAGCTTTTCCAAAGCTGCCAGGAAACTGTTTATATCACAGCCCTCCTTAAGCGCCACCGTAAAAAGGATTGAAGAACACATAGGCTATCCCATCTTTGACCGGAGCACAAAGCCCCTGACTCTCACGGAATTCGGCAAACGGTATATCAGCTCTGTGGAGCAAATCATTTCCGTGGAGCATGAGTTCAGCAGTTTCATGAATGACTGGGGCGGATTAAAAACAGGGAAGCTGGTCCTGGGAGGCAGCAGCCTTTTTTCATCCTGGGTCCTTCCCCCGCTGATTGGCAGCTTTACCCGGCAGTTTCCCATGGTAAAGGTGGAACTGATTGAAGAAAATACATCCGAGTTAAAATCCCTGCTGCAAAATGGCGGCATTGACCTTATGATTGACAACTGCCAGTTGGATAAGACTGCCTTTGACAGCCGTATTTACCGGAAGGAATACCTGCTTCTGGCTGTACCGAAGGCCCTTGAAGTAAACAGGGAAACGGCCCAATACCAGATTCCGGCGGAAATGATTCATGACGGTTCCTTCCTGGACAGGGACATTGCGCCTGTTCCCCTGGAACCGTTCGGAAAGGAACCCTATATCATGCTCAAACCGGATAATGATACACGAAAACGGGCCATGAAAATCCTGGCCGGCCGTAATATTACCCCGGATATCCGGTTTGAACTGGACCAGCAGCTTACTTCCTATAACATCACCTGTTCCGGAATGGGCATTTCCTTTATCAGCGACACGCTGATTAAGCAGGTACCCATCCACCCCGGCGTGGTGTACTACAAGCTGGATGACGTCCTCTGCCAGCGGAATCTGTATTTTTACTGGAAAAACGGACGGTATTTCAGCCGGGCCATGGAGGAATTTCTTCTTATAGCAGAAGGGGATGCAAAACCCTTGTAACCGGTTCTGCATCCCTCTCTGGTATCTTAACCTTACCTCTCACTCCCCCTGCCCACAGACCCAAACAATCTCATCTTCTCCATCACAGACTGTTTCACCGCCTCTATCTCCGGCAGAATGATATCCGTAAGCCCCGCTCCTTCCCTGCAGCCAAGGGCCGCTGCCCTGGCGCCGGCCTGGTTGATATCCGTGAAAATATTGACCTTGCTGATTCCCCGCCCCACCGCTGTCCTGAAATCCGAATCCGACAGACCGGAGCCCCCGTGAAGGACCAGAGGCGTTGGAATGGTTTCCGCAATCTCAGCAATCCGGTTAAAATCCAGCCTGGGCGGAAGCCTGTAGGCGCCATGAGCCGTTCCCACGGCAATGGCCAGCGCATCTGCTCCGGTTCTCTCAATGAAATCCCGTGCCTGGGCCGAATCCGTATAAAATAAGGATGGGTCCTCTCCTCCGTTATCTCCCACATGACCCAGCTCCGCCTCAATGGACGCCCCGCAGGCATGGGCTGTTTCCGCCATTTTTTTTACACGTCCGATATTAGCCTCGTATTCCATGGTGGAACAGTCATACATAATGGAGCTGAATCCCAGGTTCAGGGCTTGTCTGCATGTCTCCTCCTTCAGGCCGTGGTCCAGATGCACCACCACAGGGACCGGCGACCGCTCCGCCATGGGAATCAGAAGATTTGCCAGGTCCTCAAGGGGCCCATAGGGCAGCAGTACCTCGGCTGTTCCGATGATAACAGGGGAGTCCAGTTCCTCGGCAGCCTCCATCACACCTCTGGCCAGTTCCAGATTGACCGTGTTAAACAGTCCCACCGCGTACTTTCCCCTCCTGGCGGGAATCAATACGTCATTTAAGTTTACCAGCATTGTTCTTACCTGTCCTTCTTACTTTGTCTTTAATGCATCGTCAAAGGCAATATCTGACGGCGAAAAATTAATCTTCTTCGTAAATGCACATGCCTCTGTTCCCCCGAAAATACGGTCCATGCCGCTGTCCTCCCATTCAATGGAGAGAGGCCCGTCATATCCCTTTACATTCAGTATCCGGATGATTTTGTCAAAATCCACGTCGCCATGGCCCGGCGATACAAAGTTCCAGCCCCGTCTTGGGTCGCCAAAGGTGATGTGAGAGCCCAGGATTCCATTTCTTCCGTTCAGGTTTACGGCCGCATCCTTGATATGTACGTGATACACCCTGTCGGCAAAATCATACAGGAACATGGCCGGGTCCATTCCCTGCCAAATCAGGTGGCTGGGGTCAAAATTAATGCCCAGAGTCTCACGGTATTCAAACACCTCCAGCAGTTTCCGGGTGCTGTAATAGTCAAATGCGATTTCTGTTGGATGGACCTCCAGGGCAAACTTTACGCCGCACTGGTCAAACACGTCGAAAATAGGGGTCCACAGCTCCTTAATCTGCTGAAACCCTGCCTCCACCATTTCCTCTGTGGTCTGAGGGAAGGAATACCACATCTTCCAGATGGGGGAACCCATAAAACCGGTCACCACCCCGACTCCCATGGCCTTTGCAGCCATGGCAGCGTACTTTAACTGCTGTATGCCCCATGCCCTGATTTCATCCGGCTTCCCTGCCAGTTCCGCCGGTGCGAACCCGTCCAGACGCGGGTCCCACACATCGCCCACGCACTGGCCCGGCAGATGGGCGCCAATGGCCCAGCATCCAAGTCCGTATTTTTCCAGGGTGGCTTTCAGGTCCCTTACATATTCCGGGTCCTCCGCTGCCTTCTGTAAATCAATCTGGCCCCAGGAGGCAATCTCCAGCCCCTCATATCCCATGTCTTTTGCTGTCCGGCACATTTCCTCCAAACCCAAATCAGCCCATTGTCCTGTAAAAATCGTTACCGGTCTTGCCATAATCATATCCTCCTTATTTACGCTCTAACTCCACCCATGTGTTTCCATTCTTATTGCTTTCCAGGCAGGCTTCCACAAACGCCAGCCCTTCAGCGCCCTGGCTCACCGCAGGATAATCCGCCATTTCCGGCCTGAAGGTTCCTTCCTGTTTGGCGCGGATGCATTCTGCAAAGCTGCGGTAGAGATTGCCCATGGCCTCAAACCAGCCTTCGGGATGTCCGGCCGGAAGCCTTCCATATCTGCCTGCCCTTTCCCCTATGGCTCCATATCCCCGGTGCACTTCCCGGATGGTGCCGTCTGCATCTATGACCGTAATCTTCTCAGGTGTTTCCTGGAACCACTGGATGGTGCCCTTGCTGCCGTAAATACGGATTCGCAGGCTGTTGTCATGCCCCACCGCCACCTGTGACGTCCAGTATATGCCGGTGGCTCCATTGTCATATTCCACCAGAATACTGTCGTTGTCATCCAGCACACGGCCGGGTACAATGACATCCATTTTAGCCAGGAGACGCTTAATCTTAAGGCCGGTCATGGCTGCCACTGCATTCTCCACATGGGTGCCCAAATCTCCCAGGCAGTTCACCCCGCCCGACTGCTGCGGGTCGCAGCGCCACTCTCCCTGCTTTCCTCCGAAATCACCCTCAAATGCAAGCCAGCCCTGGGGATATTCCGCCATGACCGTGCGCACCTTACCGATGGCGCCGGAAGCCACCAGCTCCCTGGCGTATTTTGCGGTCACATGGCCCATATAGGTATAAGTCACCATAAACAAAAGGCCCTTTTCCTCTGCCAGGGTTTCCAGTTCCTTTGCCTGTCCGTATGTGGTTGTCACCGGTTTATCGCAGGCCACGTGGATTCCCGCCTCCAAAAAGGCCCGGCAGATTTCATAATGGGACTGGTTGGGCGTGACCACCACCACAAAGTCAATCCCGTCCTCCCGCTCTCCCTCGGCCCTGGCCATTGCCCGGTAATCCTCATAGCACCGTTCCGGGGAAACGCCGAGTTCTTCCGCCATCTGTAAGGATTTCTCCCGGTTTCTTGAAAATACCCCTGCCCCAATGACTGCCGTTCCATCCAGCCCGATTGCCCGGCGGTGGGCATCGCCGATAAATGCATCCGGACCCCCGCCTACCATACCGTATGTCAGTGTCTTTGCCATCTCTCTTCTCCTTTCATGGTTGGTTCTGCCATTTTTCAGCTCTGTCTCATCATGGTCTGTATGCCCCTTTTCTCCATCCCCGCCTGATTCTCTCCTTCATTTCCTCCAGGGACTTTAAGCCGCTGAGGGCGTCGTAAGCAGCCACGCAGCAAGCGCCTGCCGCAGCCGCCATCTCCACGGCCTCTTTAAGGTCCGCTTCCCTCAGGACTGAGGCCAGGAACGCCGCAATGCTGGTATCCCCTGCACCAGTACCGGATACCACTGTATCCGGTTCAAAGCCTGGCTCAAAGCCCTCCTTGTCCTTCCAGGATTCCATGGAAAGATTCAGCTTCCTGCACAGGTCTTCTATCCGGTTTCCGGAGGCCGTGCGGTAATAGATGCCCGGAGCGCCGCATTTAATCAATACAGCCCCGGCCCCCATATCCAGGACCATCTGCCCCAGGGGCTTCACATCCTTGACCTGGATTACCTCTGTGATATCCCTGCCCTCCGCCCGTTTGGTCCATTCCCGGTAGCGTTCCCGGTCCAGCATAAAGCACAGCTCCTCTGCGCTTGGCACAAAGAAATCCACATAGGGCAGCGCCTTTTCCAAAATCCCTTTCCAGTCCGCCCCGGCTGCTTCCGAGGACGGGTCAATGGCTGCCATGTCCAGGGATATGGCGGTTCCCCCCTCTTTTATCCGCCTGAACATCCGGGCCATTTCTTCTCCCTGGTTCTGGTACATGTGCCGCATCAGGGTCGGATATCCGAAATGGAACAGGTGCGCCTCTTTGATTGCCTCAAAGTCCAGGTCGCTGCCGGAAAATGTCACATTGGCGCCTGGGTCATGCAGGAAAATACGGTCAATTCCCGGCATGGCCAGCACAACGGAATACGAAGTCTTTTCCTGGTCCGACAGAATCATTCCCTCTGCGGCCCCATGTCCCTCCAAACACTTAAGGATAAGGGTTCCCAGCTCATCCTTTCCTATCTTTCCCATCAGGCGCACATCCACCCCCAGCCGTTTCATGGCCAGGCCGGTATTTGCCACTGCCCCGCCGGGATGGATATCCACCCCATCCATCTGCACCAGACTGCCGGGCGCCAGAATTTTTCCCGCCTCTCCTGCGCTCCCCTTTGGAAACAGGGGAGTGATATCAATACAAATATGTCCTGCTGCCACTGCTCTCTTGTCTGCCACTGCACGCTTTTCTGCCACTGCTCTCTTGTCTGCCACCATTCTTTCCCCTTTTGGCGCTTGTTGCCATTCTTCGTACCTGTCCTTCGCATATTCCTTATGCAAGGCCCATGAGAAGATTCATCACATACATTTCAAGTCCCTCAAAATCCCGGTTTTTCACACATTCCTTCTGGTATTCATAGTCAAACCGGTCCACCTTTTCTTCCAATGCCCTGAATATATTCAGGCTGTTCTCCAGATGCTTATAGCTGTCCTCATCCCTGGTGGTCCTCATGGCCTTTACATCCAGGCCCACGTATTCCCCGTTCTCACCGTAACCATTTTCCTTCAGTACCTTGACCTGGTTAAAGGCAGCCCGCAGGTTTTCCACGCCGAAAGCCTTGTCCTGGTCATACTTGATTCCGTTCTGGTCATTGAGATGCACGGTCATCAGTTTTCCCATTGCCATGGCAAATCCGATTTCATGGGCCGGGTCAAGGCCGGCCAGAATGGCATGGGCGCTCTCCAGGTTTCCGCCCACCCTTCCGGGGTCAATGGTGGCTGCCGACACAGCCAGTACATGGCCCATGGTCCCGCAGATGCTTCTGTCAATGGGCTCGTTTGGCTTTGGCTCAATGCATATCCGGATATCCGAATCATATTCCAGCATTTTGTTGATGGCCTGAATCAGCATCTTTGTGGCCCACACAGGGGATTTGGACTCCGCGCAAAGGGTTCCCTCCCTTGCCAGCCACAGCACCACCATATTGCAGCCCAGCTCCTTTGCAATGTCGATGGAGCGGTAAGCCCTCCACATGGCGTATTCCCTGTCCTCCTGTGAGGTGCTCATAAATCCGCCGTCCGCGGTGCGTCCGTCCATCCAGAGCCTGGGAGCCACAAACTCAGCCGCCAGCCCGTATTTGTCCAGCATTTTTTTAAGTTCCCTGGCCTTTTCCTTTATCTCTTCCTCTGTATAATCATTAATATCCGGCACTGCGTCGTCATCATGGAACTGGATGGCGGAAAAACCCAGCTCCGCGAATTTCCTGATTTTCTCTTCAAAATCAATTTCATTTCTGGTAGCCGGCCCGTAGGAATCCGCTCCTGAATGCACATTCCATGGCCCCACGGAAAACTTGAATTTTGTCATATCCTTACCCTCCTGATTCATTGGTTGTCTGTGTATCATACTCATACTATAGCAAGTTTCCAGCCTGGAATCCCAAACAAATTTACGGTTCAAACCATGACAAGTTTGCTTTTTACTTTACAAGTACAGCCGGAAGGACGTATACTGTGGGAAAGGGGGTAAGGATTCAATGAGCCAGGAATTTGAAATCATATCGCACAGCCAAATGAACTTTAAACTGTTTCTCGTCAACATGCTTTACCGCACACCCCATATCCACAAGGATTTTGAGCTCTGCCTTCTGCTGGAGGGCAGTCTGAGCCTTCAGGCCCAGAATGAGAACCGCAGCCTGAAACCAGGGGATTTCTTTATTGTGAACCCATTTCAGAGCCATGAACTGAAGGCCGATTCACCTGCCCTCTTAGTTTCATTGCAGGTACACCCGTCCTTTTTTTCCTCCTATTACCCCCAGATTGCCAATCTGGAATTCACCTCCCTGATTCTCCAAAAGGATGGAATGGATGTCCACAAAAAGCTGTACGACATGATGATAGAGCTTGCCTGCCTTTACCTGAAAAAAACCGACAAATTTGAATTAAAGTGTGTTGGGCTCTTGAACCTGCTCTTTGCCTGCCTTCTGGACACCCTGCCCCACAGGCTTTTGTCTGATAAGGAAAAAAGCGCCTCCCAGAGCAAGGCTTCCCGCATGCGCAAAATCACCCACTATATTGACGAACATTATTCGGAAAAGCTTCTCCTGTCCGACCTTGCCCTGAAGGAGGATTTAAGTCTTACCTACCTGTCCCACTTTTTTAAAGATTACCTGGGAATCCCCTTTCAGGAATACCTGGCCAAAATCCGGTGCGAAAAAGCCCGCCAGCTTTTACTGCTGACGGACTTCCCATTGCTGGACATATGTATGTCCTGCGGTTTTTCTGATTCCAAATATTTTAACAGCGGCTTCAGGCGGCAGTATGGCTGTTCCCCCAAGGAATACCGCCGGAATTTCCGCCACGACGAGCTGAAACAGCAGCAAAAATCCATGCTCACCACCCAGGAATTCCTGTCCCCTGCCTCCAGCATTGTGCTTTTAGAGCGCTGTGTTCTTATGGTAAACCAACTGGTGGTATGACATGCTCTACCGACAGCTCCTTCATAACCAGGCGGTATTTTCCCGGGGGCAGTTCCCCATACATTTCCAGATGATTGAGCATACTCTGCCCGCCGCCGTCCGGCACATAAAAGCCCACGCAGTTAAAGCCCCAGTTGCCTGGCATGGCCGGAATCTCATACCATGTGCCGTCAATCTGAACCTGTAACTCGTAAAATTCGCCGCAGCTCCATTCCCCGCCGCTCTCATTGGTAATAGTCACCGCCGCCATATCCTTATCCCAGGAATCCAGCGTCATGGAAATGCCATCCGGTGGGTTTAAAGGAGCAGCCGGAACCAGGAACCGGGTATTCCACTTATCTTTTTCCTGGGTGAATATCCGGGCGCACGGAAAATTTGTAAAAGAGGGCAGTTCCCCTGCGCTCTCCCATTCCTTCCTGTGCGCCAGACCTTCAAAATCAAAATCGAATTTATATACAGACCCGTCCTGGGCAATCCATCTCCCATTGGTCCACGCGGCAAAAATACTCATTCCATCCTGCCTGCCAATCTCAATTCCGTACACAGGCAGGGATACGTCCTTTGCGGTCCAGCCATCCACTGGTTCTGCCTTTACAGCGCTCAGAGCATCCAGTATCCCCTGTTCCTTTTTGCTGTCAAACATATAGGACAGCCGCACAGACTTCCCATCGTATATAAACAGGGTCATGGCGCTGGTTTCAGGCGATGCCTGTTCCAGTAGGCCATGGGCTTCTGCTGCCGCGGACCGGGCTTCTCCCCTTAGAATGGGTGCTGACTGCATATTGGGAGCAGCCTGGCTTGATTCGGTCTGTGCTTCCGTTCCGGCCTGGGAGACTGGTTTTGATGATTCATTCTTTCCCTGTTCAGACACCTTTGTGCAGACATTTGCATCATCCCCTGCCGTCCATGCGCAGGCACATACGGACACCACGGCGGAAACCAAAATAGCCGTCAATGCTGTTACTCTTCTATGTTTCATGAAATCCCCTCCTGAATCAATACCAGAACCGTCGGCATTTTTGAATATTATAGCAGACAAACCCATAAAAACATAGTATATAAATCACATGATAGAATCCGCAAACAAATCCTGTCCATTTGCCCTGTCCCATGCTATAATTTTCTCATACAGATAAACCCCGCACACAGAACGGAGAAAATAGTATGAGCGAGCCCCTGCATTTTAAGACACGCGGCGAGTTCCGCATCTGGCTGGAGAATCACTGCACGGACAGCGGCGGCGTCTGGCTGCAGTTTGAAAAGTCAAAGCAAGTGGTCCGAAAAGAACAAGACCCTGGCTGAAGGCCTGGAAAAACGCAGACTGATGACTGATTTCGGAAGAGAGAAAATCCGGGAGGCCAGACAAAACGGCCAGTGGGACAAGCCTTCCGGCCCCCCGGCTGTCACAGCGGAACAAATCCAGGCAGTGGCCGGTCTTTTAAAAGAACATGAACAGGCATATCTGAATTTTCAGGGAATGTCTCCCTCTGTGCAAAAAACCTATACAAGGGCTTATTATGATGCCAGGACGGACGCAGGGCGCGCCAGGCGCTTTGCCTGGATGGTGGAACGTCTGGAGAAAAACCTGAAACCCATGTAAGAACGCACCCTGCAATGCTTCAAACACCCTCTAAAGGCGCTGCAAAATGAACCTTTCATCCGCAGCGCCCCCAGGCATATATGAACTATTTCTTCATGCCCGCTTTTCTAAACACCTTTTTCCCTTTTTGAAGGATGATTCCATCCTCCAGCATACACCGGCTCACGGCAAAGTCAATGGTCTCCACCCGTTTCTGGCTGACCTGGATTCCTCCCTGTGCAATCAGCCTTCTGGCCTCGCTTTTGGATGCTGCCAGACCGCACAGCACAAGGAGGTCCATGATACCTATGCTGTCCTGTATAAGGTTTTCTTCCCCAACCTCTGTAAACGGCATATTATCATCATCCATGGACCCTGCAAACAGGGAAACGGAGGTTTCCTTTGCCTTGCGGGCCTCCTCCTCCCCGTGCACCAGCGCAGTCAGGTCATAGGCCAGGATTTCTTTTGCCCTGTTTAACTGGGCTCCCTGCCAGCTGTCCATGGCATCAATCTCTTCCACCGGGATGAAGGTAAGCATACGGATGCATTTCATCACGTCCGCATCTGCAATATTTCTCCAGTACTGGTAGAACTCAAAGGGCGATGTCTTCTGCGGGTCCAGCCACACGGCTCCCCTTGCAGTCTTACCCATCTTATTTCCTTCCGAGTTCATGAGAAGGGTAATGGTCATGGCATAAGCGTCTTTCCCCAGTTTCCTTCGAATCAGCTCTGTTCCGCCCAGCATATTGGACCACTGGTCGTCCCCGCCAAACTGCATGTTGCAGCCAAGCTCCTTGTACAGATGGTAAAAATCATAGGACTGCATAATCATGTAGTTGAATTCCAGGAAGGACAGCCCTTTTTCCATCCTCTGCTTATAACACTCCGCGCGGAGCATATTATTCACGGAAAAGCAGGCGCCCACATCCCTGAGAAGCTCAATATAGTTCAGATTCAGAAGCCAGTCCGCATTGTTCACGACAATGGCTCCGTTTTCCCCGTCAAAATCAATAAAGCGTTCCATCTGCCGCTTAAAGCATTGGCAGTTATGGCGAATCACATCCGGTCCCATCATGGAGCGCATGTCCGTGCGGCCCGACGGGTCCCCGATGTATCCTGTTCCTCCTCCCAGCAGGACCACGGGACGGTTTCCCGCCATCTGCAGTCTCTTCATCAGGCACAGGGCCATGAAATGCCCCACGTGAAGGGAATCCGCCGTTGGGTCAAAGCCGATATAAAACTTTGCCTTTCCCCCGTTCACCAGCTCCCTAATCTCTGCTTCATCCGTTACCTGGGCAATCAGTCCCCTTGCTTCCAATTCTTCGTAAATTCCCATGTCTTCCTCCTTTTCAGACAAAAAAAGCCCCTGCAGCAGCTTGCTGCAGAGGGCAGGTTATGCGGTACCACCTCTGTACTTGAACATCCTTCACAGAACATTCCTCATCGAGTGTCAGTCAACACTCTCACGCTGTATCGGGCGTTCCCGTCAAACCCTACCTGAGTGCGGCAAACAACAATATTCAGACACACTCTGACCATTTCAGGCTGCTGCTCCGGAGCGTATTCATACAGTGTTTCCTGCGTCCTTCCACCAACCGGACGCTCTCTGTGAGAAAAGCCTCTGTACTACTGGTCTCCTTCATGGCATTCTTTATTACATGTGCAGTATAGCAGGAGACATGCCAAAAGGGAAGTCACAGATTTACACATGTGTGACAGGCTGCATCTGGTACTTTTTAATTGCCTCGGGCAGCGTCTCACAAATCAGGCGCGCCATTTTCTCAGCCGGAAGTTCAATATTTCCAAGCATCCACTGAATCACCATGTCGCTTCCGCCCCTCACAGCCATTTCAATGGAAAACCACATGATTTCAGACCGGATATCCGCGCCCCTCTGCTTCAGGAATGTCTCATAAATCCTTCTGGTAATCTGGATATCATGGTTCTTCAGGCCATTGATATCCCGGCTCTCATATGCATGCTTCAGGACATTCCTCTTTTGCCAGTAAATCCGCAGGCACTGGACCAATGCCTCCTCCAGTCCGGCTCCCATCACAATGCTGCCGAAGCTTTCTTCATAAAATTCATCGTAATACCAGTTCACCAGCTCGTACTTGTCACAGAAATGGCGATAAAAGGTCCGCCTTGATATGCCTGCTTTCTCCACGATTTCGCTTACCGGAATATCATCCAGACTCTTTCTGCCCAACAGATATTCGATTGCTTCCGACAATTTTTTCCTGCTGTCTGCTTTCTCATCCACCTTATATCTTACCTCTCTTGTACTGACTGCTGATATTATATCCTTATCTTCCTTCCATGGCAATATCCCTTGAAGCATCCCGGCAGAATAATCCCCCAAATGACTCGCTTAACAGCAGCTCTCTCTGATTCTCAATCCGGTACCTCCCTCTCTCCGGACCGGCAAGCACGCAGCGGACCATCATCCCCTGTTCCGGAGCCACCAGGGTCAGCCTCTCCTTCCCTCCTGTCCCTTCCAGGGTAATGGATTCAAAATCCCAGGCAACCGCCCTGACCCTTCCCATTTCCAGGGTTTCCAGCTCCACATCCAGGCTTATGCCCGGCAGTTTCTGCCCGGATACCGTATTTCCCCTGAATCGTTTCCGGATGTTCAGCCATATATCCCTGTATAATCCCGCTGATTTGTGAATCTGTTCCGCAAGCCCATGGTGGCGGTCATAGAGCATCTGGTAATACTGCTTCTTGTTTTCCCCTTCCAACGACATGATTTGCAGGCCGTAGAGCCAGCCATTCCCCACTCTGCGGACATGAACTGCCCTGCACTTTATCCACGCCTCATATTTCCGTGATTTCAGGTGAACCACTGCTTGTTCCTTTTCATACGGCACATAGACAGGCTCTTTTGTAATGACGGAAAGCCCTGTTTCTGAAATGTTTTCAGTCACCCCATGACTCTCTCTCCCCAGATATGTAATCTCTGCCGGCATCTGAACATCGAAACGGTCATTGGTCCGCAGATTTTTCCGCCCTGTCATGAAAAATACGGCCATTACAAGGTCCAGGCCATTGGCAGCCAGCCAAAAGGCCAGAATGACGCTTCCGAAAAAGCCATTCAGGAATACATGCCTCAGGCACAAAAACAGGGCTGCCAAATCAAACAATAAAAATAACATATGGGGTATGGCCAGTTTCCAGCTGGAATTTCTTCCCCGGACCCGCCTTTTATCCGTCACATGAAATGTTCTCTGCTTAAAGTATAAAGTCTCCAGAACAATGGGAACAATGAGATAGGGAAACATGGTGGTATCTATGATGTTGCTCCAGCGCCGGGACCTTATCCTGCCGGAGACAACCTTTAGCGCCTGATTATAGAGCAGATATGCAGGAAGCCAGATAAAGAGGAAACCCTCCAGGCTGCAGACCACCACGGGAACACCTGACAGAACTGCCAGAATGGGAGCTGAAATATATACAAACCGCCGTAAAAAGGTCCACCAGTACATGAGGCAGGACAGGTAGCTGCATTTTGTATTAAATTTAAATCCTGGGTTCCATAAGATATGCACCCTTCTGAGGGAATGGATGCAGCCCCGTCCCCAGCGGATTCGCTGTCTGACCAGGCTTCCCACATCCGTTGCAGCAAGTCCGTGGGCCAGGATTTTGTCTATGGCGTAACAGGTATATCCCTTTGACTGTATCCGCAGGCCTGTCTCAAAATCCTCTGTAACCGTTCCTGTTGCAAAGCCTCCTGCCTCGTTGAGGGCCTGCCTTGAAAGCAGCGTATTGGAACCGGCATATATGGGGGCATTGGCTTTATTCCGCCCTACATTGACTTCCTTAAAAAAGAAATCCTGCTCATTGGGAATCCTCTTTTCACTGAAAAAGTTAAACTGGAATAAGTCCGGGTTATAAAAACTCTGGGGCGTCTGGATAAAGCCTATCCGGAAGGACCCGTCCATTTCACCGGCTGTCCGTTTTGCCCAGGTTCCGTCCTCAAGCTTCTTCATCACAGGCAGAAACGTGTAGGGAACCACCTCAGTCAGGAAGTTTTGCATGGGAATCATGTCCGCATCCAGGGTCACAACCCATGGGGAATCCGTCATGGACATGGCATTGTTCAGGTTCCCTGCCTTGGCATGCCGGTTTTCCTTCATGGCACAGTAACCTACTCCCATCTCTGCTGCCAGTCTTGCCACCTCCGGACGGCCGCTGTCGTCACACAGATAAATATGTACCTTTGTCTTATCCGGGTAATCCATATGGATACAGCCGTTCACTGTTTTAAACAGCAGCTCCGCATCCTCGTTATGGGTGGCAATCAGCACATCCACCTCCGGATACCATTCCCTGGGAACCTCCGGTTTTTCGGGAATCACCTTTCGCTGGAGCCGTATGAAATGCTCTGTTCCCTCCAGCATGGCAGAACATTCCGCTGCAGCCAGTATAACGCCTAAAACCGCTGCCAGCCAGCCGTATGTCCTGTAATCCGGCAGCGTGAAGAAGACTCTCCAGCTTATGTAAATAATGGTGGTGAGAACGGCTGCCCAGCCCCAGAATATACGTACGCCGGAATGGGAATCTGTCTTGTGTATCCTCCGATTTCTGTTCATGTTTCCTCTTGTTCTTTCGCTGTATGCATCATTTCAATCTTCATTCAATTATACAGCTTATCAGGGGGGTGGCAATATGTAAATTGATTCCAGCGGTTGGACGCGGTCCGGGCAGCCCACCATTTTTCAATGCTGCAGCGCTATTTTCCTGTGCAACAGCGCTATTTTTCAAAGTAGCGGTAGAGTACTTTTGTAAAGGCCATATCATCAACATCAAAGCCTCTTTTTAAAGCCGCCATGACTGAAGCATCCGCTGTATCCCTCATGCATATCCCCTGTATTTCTTACTTATTCAGGTATATCCATGCTTTCCGGTAACGGACATTGATATGTCTTTCCCCTGATTCTTTTTTTGAATTCCGCATTTGCCCGTTCCAGTATTTCAGGCTCCGTCAGCAAATCCTGGGCGGCTTTTGCCAGTATTT
Source organism: Clostridium sp. 1001271st1 H5 (assembly GCF_005845215.1). Classification (GTDB taxonomy): domain Bacteria; phylum Bacillota; class Clostridia; order Lachnospirales; family Lachnospiraceae; genus Enterocloster. Next base: position 192,800 of record NZ_SPHO01000001.1, on the reverse strand, counting down.
TAGCTCCGTACAGCATACCCTTCAGGCCAATGCTGTGGGCGGAACAGGCTGTAATCTGCCAGCTGTGGCCGGGTGCGCCTATGTTGCTGCAGGCCGTTGTGAAAAATGCCGTGGGTACTATATGGGCCACATCCCCAACATCCGATGAGCTGCAGTCCCCTGTTGCAAGCATGGGAAGCACCCCCTCATGGATTTCCATGTTATCCGGCAAATCATGTTGGTCCAAGATAGCTGATTTATTCTTCTCATAGAATCGGTTCAGGGCTGATGCGTACTCTATTTCCTCCTGTGTCCAGGGTTCCTGCGGAATATCCTCCATGGCCTTGTGTACCAAATCCTCCAGCACCTTATTGTTTAAGGTCTCATAACATCCCCCTAAAAACTCTGTCTCAAGCTCTGTACCAGTCATCAGGGCAGCGCCTTTTGCCACATCCACAAGTCTTCTGTAGACATCCTCCGCATCCTCCCTCATGGCAGCCCTCACAAAATACCACACACATGCCTTGTCAGGGACAATATTAGGCACAGTGCCGCTTTCGGTAATCGTATAATGGATTCTGGCGTCAGGCTTTATATGTTCCCTGAGATAATTGGCTCCGATGTCCATAAGCTCAACTGCGTCCAGGGCGGAGCGTCCGTTGTAAGGGTCTGCGGAAGCATGGGCGGTTTTTCCCTTAAAATGGAACTTTGCCATATTGGCCGCCGTCATATTTCCATAGGTTGTCATATTGCATTCCATAGGATGGAAGGCCAGGGCTGCATCCAGTTCATCAAACAGGCCGGCCCTTGCCATAAAAGGCTTTCCCGTAAGGACCTCCTCCGCCGGACAGCCGTAAAATATAATGGTACCGGGAATATGCTCCTGCTCCATCCATGCTTTCAGCGCAATGACAGCGCCTGCATTTGCCCCGCATATGAGATTGTGCCCGCAGCCATGGCCGTATTCCTGGCCGGGGACTGGTTCCGGCTCACTGCTTTTGGTCTGGCTCAGGCCGGGGAGCGCATCGTATTCACCCAGAAAGCCGATAACAGGATGTCCCTTGCCGCAGCGGGCTTTTATGGCGGTCTTAATGCCGCCCGCCCCCAATTCCACCTGAAATCCATGCCTTTCAAGCAATCCTGCCGTCCAGGCGCTTGCCTTAAATTCCCTGTAAGGCCCCTCCGGATTTCCCCATATATCCAGGCTTAACCTTATGATTTCCTCCTTGTGTGTTTCAATCTGCGAGCAGATAAAATCAGCGTTCATATTGTCACCTCATATCACAGGAAAATGTTTCCGGCCAGTATGCCGAGCGCGTTGCCGATAATATATCCGTACACACCAATCAGCACAGCCGGTATCATAAGCCGCTGCCACCCTTTGCTGCCCACATAGGCGCAGGCCGTGGCCGGTCCGCCATAGCTTGAGTTTATGGAAATCAGCGCTTCCTCCAGATTCATCTTAAAGATTTTGGTGATACCCAGGGTGATGGTCATGATAAAGAAAATAATGATGATTTCCGCCACAACAATCATAGGGGCAATCTGGATAATCTCAATGATGCTGGCCCCTGTGCCCATTACGGTCATGAACAGCAGAAGCATGAAGGAACCGATTTCCTGCCCAAACCGCATGGACTCCGCAAACTTTGGAAATGCGGTGACAACCACAAGGGTGAGCACGGAGGTAACCAGGTAAATATTGCTGAACAGCATGTCAAATACAGTGGGAAGTCCCAGGGAATCCATGAAGCTGCAGACCAGGGTTGATACTCCCAATACCCCGAAGGAGAACGCCAGCAGTTTTGCCAGTCCCAGCACCGTGTATCCAGCTCCCTCTTTGGCTGCCTCAGTCTCAGCCGTCCTGCCGGAATCCGCACCCTGGATTTCAAGCTCGTCCATATAGGGATGCCTGAAATTCTTCTTGAAAAACTTCAGATTAGGTACCATTCCAATAACCACCAGGAAGGTTACCGCCACCAGATTGCTTCCAACCGCGGCAGCTCCCACCACATTTTGGCTTACATGAAAGGTTTTGGCCATTGCAGCCTGGTTTACCGTACCTCCGGTACACACGCCCACCTCCATGGCTACATATCCGGCAATGTCCTTTGCAAAATAGGAATTATTCCTGAACAAAAATCCCACTGCAATGCCGCCGACCACTGCGCCCAGACAGGCGACATTCATCAGAATAAAGGCATGCCCGCTTTCCCTGATGATTCGTTTTATATTTGCCTCAAGAAGCACCATGGGAATGGCAAGAGGCATGATATAATCAAACACAACGTCATATGCGCCGGACGCAGTGGGCAGCACATGACAGGTAACCAGGGCCACGGCCGTGAAAATACTGACGCCCATGCCGGACAAAATACCGGCCCACCGCCACCTTCTCTCAGCGTACATACCAAATGCCGTGACTCCGATAATAATTGCAAAGATTAACAGTGTATCATTAATTAAGACTCCATCCATACGATTCCTCTGCTTTCATAACAATTAAAGGTCTGCCGGTTCTTTATCTCTCTTTTGATTTTAAAATATATCCCATAAATTCAATCATCATCCTGGCGGCAAAAATGCCCGTATACCCGGACAGGTCATACTGAGGAGCCACCTCTACCAGGTCAAAGCCCACTACCTCTCCTTTTTTGGTAATTCCGTACAGCAGGTCATTGATTTCATAATAGTCCAGTCCGCCCGCAGACGGCGTGCCTGTGCCTGTTACCAGGGAAGGGTCCGTACCATCGATGTCATATGTAATATAGTACCGGTCCGCTTCCGGTATCTGGCTGAGAGCGTACTGGATTCCCTTCTTTTTTACATCCCGGGCCGGGATAATCACGCTGCCGTATGCCCGGGCATCCTCAAAATCGGACTTCATGCTGCTTCCAAGGCCCCGGATTCCCACCTGGGCCATTCCGTTTACATGTTTCATCTCAGAAATCCTGCGCATGGGGCTTCCCTGCCCCAGTCTCTGTCCCGCCCGTTCATCGCACCAATCCAGATGTGCATCAATCTGAACCACACAGACCGGACCAAGGCTGTCCAATGCCCTGACCACCGGAATTGTGATGGAGTGGTCTCCTCCCATCACCACGGGCATGGCTCCCCTTGCCACAATCTTCCGGACAGAGCCTTCAATATTGCGGAAACTTTGTTCCAAATCACCGTGGACAATATCAGCGTCGCCGCAGTCCACAATCCTCCAGCGGCTGTCCAGGAACATTTCGTCCCTGTCAGGGTCATATACGCCGTCATCATTGGTAAATGCCGTTAATTTTGAACCTGCCCTGATGCATTCAGGCCCCTGGTTGGTACCTGAACGGTACTGGATTCCCATATCATAGGGCACCCCCAGAACTGCCACATCCGCATCCAGCTGGTCCAAATCAGCACAAACCTCCTTTTTCATAAAAGAACAGATGCCTGTCATGGGCAGATTCAAACGATTGTCATTCATATCAATACCTCCATAAGAAACATAATTGTATCACTTTGCATCAGGGCCCCTCAGCTTTGTCCTCTATATTAGCCGTATGCCCAGAACCAGTCAACGGTAAAAACGATTCAATTATGAATCATTATCCTGAATTGATTTTCCGGATTCTATGGTATACTGGGAATGGAATACCACAAAGGAACCACTTTGGACGGAATCCGGGAAACATGCCAAAAATCTCAGCAAAACAACAAAAGGTGACGCGTATGGATACAAAATATATTGACATTGTTCCAATCTTTCAATTTAACCAGAGTATACGGGATTTGCTCCACTACCTGCTGCAAAACGATGTGAACGCCAGCCACATCATTTTGTGCGATGCCAGGAAAAAGCCCTGCGGAATCATCCATACAGGCAAGCTTTATAAGGAGATTGCCTTTGGCCTGCAGTTTGACCATGTGCTGGAATCCATAAGTGACAGCGATTATGTGACCCTCCCTCAAAACTGCAGCTTCATAAACCCGGAATTGATTGCAGGCAGGACCATCATTGTGACCTCTGACGACGGCTGCTGCATCGGCATTGCCAATAAAACAGCCCTGCTTGTGAACCACATCCAATCCGACGAGACATACAGAAAAAAAGTCAGCAAATCATTTTTTGCCGACCTTAATTTTGGTTTTATTCTTTCTGATATCCATGGCAATGTCATGAGTCTGAATACGGCTGCGAAAAGAATCCTCTGTAAAACAGGCATCGCCAGCATGGGCACCATTGATGACATGATTCCCAAATTCAATTACTCCAACCTCAAGCAGACCTACCATGCTTCCTATGATGACATCAGCCTGGAAATTCAAGCTTACCCCTATTTTGAGGAGGGGGAGCCTGTTAAAATTGCCTTGTTCCTTTTTAACATGTCGGACCTGTACGCAAGCAAGAAATCACTGGCCGAGGTAAAAGCCAAATACAGGGAGCTGCTGGAAATAGCCAATCATTCCTACGACGAGATTTACGTCACGGACAGCACAGGGCTGTGCGTATTCGTAAACAAAGCCTGCGAGCGCATCTACGGGCTGAAACGAGAGGACATGCTGGGACGGACATCCGCCCAGATGAAGGCCAACGGCTTCATCTCCTCGGACCTCAGCGAAAAGGTCATTCAGATGAAGCACCGGCTCCGGGATATCCAGACAACAAAAATCGGCCAGAAAATCCTGGTCATTGCAAGCCCCATATTTGACAAAAACGGCGATGTGCGCAGGGTTGTTATCAACTCCAGGGAGATAGCCGACATGATGGATGTCAGAATCTCGGCCGACAATTTAAGCCGGCAGAATTGCACCAACATCACCCACAAGCTGACGGACCTGACCTTAAAGTCCAATAAGATTGTTGCCGAGTCCGAGAGCATGTGCAAGGTCATCCGGCAGGTGACACGGATATCGCAGACCGATGCCCATGTCCTGCTGTTCGGAGAGACCGGCGTTGGCAAGGATGTGATAGCAACGCTTATCCATGAGATAAGCAGCAGACGCAATCACAATCTGGTCCGGCTTAATTGCGGCGCTGTTTCCGGCGATTTGATAGAAGCAGAGCTCTTTGGCTGCGAAAAGGGCCCGGCAGACAGCAGAGAGTCCGGCCGGACAGGCCTGTTTGCCCTGGCGGATAAGAGCACCCTGTTCTTAGACGAAATCGACGAGTTCCCATACCATCTCCAGGGAAAGCTGCTTCACGCCATTGATGACAAGAATTACACTCCCATGGGCAGCAGCCGGTCCGTCAGCAGTGATTTCAGGCTCATCGCAGCCACCAGCAGAAATCTTCCCGAGCTGGTCAGGGAAGGCAGGTTCCGGGAGGACCTGTATTACCGGCTGAACGTAATGTCGGTCACCATCCCCCCATTGAGGGAACGCCGGGACGATATCCCTTTCCTGGTCCAAAATGTGCTGTGCAGCATAAACAAATCAGCGGGAACACAGACAGCCATCAGCCCTGAGGCCATTGAACGCCTTAAACGCCATACCTGGAACGGAAACATACGGGAACTGAAAAACATCCTGGAAAAGCTCTGCATTCTCTCAGACGGAATCCGGATTACAGAAAAGGATTTGCTGCTGCTGCCGGAATTCGCACCTGGAAATGCTTTTCCTGCTGACGATTACAGTTCCCTGATAGGACAGCAGGAACTGCCTGCCATCCTGGACCTGTTTGAAAAGAGGCTGCTTTGCAGTTCCATGCAGCAGTGCGATTCCACTTACAGCCTTGGAAAATTACTGGGAATAAGCCAGGCAACGGCTGTGCGGAAATTGCAGAAATACGGACTGAAATTTTAATAATAGTTCCGGCAGCAGGCAAATTTCATGTTGACACAGGCATTGTGTTATGAGATACTTTTATATATAGTATCGAATACTACATATGGAGGTGTTGTATGAAAACTGCGATTTTAATTGATTCTGGCTGCGACGTATCCCATGAGATAGTCCAGAGATTCCACATGAAGGTGATGCCCCTTCATATCATTTATCCGGAAAGGGATTATATTGACGGGGTGGACATCCTGCCCGAGACCATTTATCAGCGTTTTCCGGGAGAAATTCCCGCCACTTCAACACCCAGTCCCCAGGATGTGAAAGATATGGTTGAAGAAATCAAGGCAGGGGGTTATACCCATGTGCTGGCATTCTGTATTTCCAGCGGCTTAAGCGGTACATATAATACGGTCGGCAGTGTTCTGGGGGATGAAAAGGACCTGACTTCCTTTGTGCTGGACACCAGAAGCATATCCTTCGGGGCCGGTATCCTGGCTGTATGGGCCGGGATGCAGTTGGAAGAGGGAAAAAGCTTTGAAGAACTGAAAGAAATACTTCCGGAAAAAGTCAAGGATTCCAAGGTGTTTTATTACATGGATACGCTGACCTATCTGCGCAAAGGCGGACGGATTGGTCTGGTTACCTCTGTGGTAGGCAGCATTCTGAACATTAAGCCCATCATCTCCTGCAATGACGACGGGGTATATTACACTGCGGCGAAGATACGCGGCGCAAAGCAGGGACTCTCCAGACTGCTGGCCGAGGCCAGTTCCTTTGCTGGCGGCCGTCCCTGCCTGACCGCTTTGCTGAACGGCCAGGGGCAGGAAGCGGCCCATGAACTGAAGCCCCGGCTGATTGCCGGCATACCGGAAGGACGCCTGATTATGGAAAAAGCCATCACAGCTTCCCTGGCTGTGCACACCGGCCCCGGTCTGGTGGGAATCGGCGTGCTCCGTCTGTAGCAGCCATGTACCTGCGGGAAATGCCTGCCCGGAAACAGCTGTCCCCCAAACAGTTACAGTGCCTGCGCTGTCCTTGCCAGTTCTTCCCGAATGGCAATATGCTGGGGGCAGACCTGTTCACACTTGCCGCACTTGATACATTCTGCGGCTTTCTTTTTTCCATGCCCTCCCACCAGCCAGTCCTCCTGGTGGGCGGCTGCCGCCTTATCCTTATAAAGGGTCAGATAATTCATGGCTGTAAATGAACCGGATATGCCAATGTTATTGGGACATACCTTTGCGCAGTAATTGCAGGCAGTGCATGGAATCAGAGGTATCCGGTTAATCTCCCTCTGTGCAGCATCCAGTGTTTTCTGCTCCTGCGGGGTCAGGCCCTTAAAATCCTTCATGCTGGAAAGATTATCCTCCATCTGCTCCAGGCTGCTCATGCCGGAGAGCACGGTAATAACGCCTTCCAGACCGGCTGCAAAACGGATGGCCCAGGACGCAGCCGACCGCTCCGGCTCCGCCTCCTTCAAAATGTTCAGGACAGACTCCGGCGGGTTGGCCAGCATACCGCCTTTTACAGGCTCCATGATTACCACCGGTTTTCCGTGTTTTCTGGCCACCTCATAGCATCGTCCGGACTGCACGGCCGGATAATCCCAGTCAGGTAAATATGCCATCTCTGTACTTCCTCCTATCATCCAAGGCCATCCACCCATGCTTTAAGGTCGGCGGCCTTCACACTGCCGAACCGTCTGCCCGGTTTCCAGCGGGTATCCCGGGAACAGCAGCCCTTTAATATCCGCTCCGTGTCACCCATGCCGCTGCCGCCGGAAGTTGCAAAGGGAACCACTGTCTTTCCTGAGAAGTCATAGCTTTCCAGGAATGTGTTGATAATGGCAGGAGCTACGTACCACCAGATGGGAAAGCCCACAAAGACCGTGTCATACTGCTCCATATCCTCCACCTGATTGCCGATGGCCGGCCGGCAGGACGGGTCCTTCATCTCCACGCTGCTGCGGCTCTTCTTATTTGTCCAGTCCAGGTCAGCGGATGAATAGGGCTCTGCGGGCAGTATTTCGTGCAAATCACCACCCGTTACCTGGGCCAATGTCTCTGCCAGCCTGGCTGTGACGCCGCTGGCGGAAAAATACGCTACTAATGTTTTACTCATCGTGTTGTCCTCCTGATTCATATTCGTTTGTCATCCGGTTCCTGATTTCATTTCTGAGATAATCCATTCGCTCCAGCTGGCGTTCCCGCAGATGAATCTCATCCAGGGTTTTGCTCCGCAGCACATTGAGCATCTGCATTCTCTGCTGTTTGGTAGAATCCCCGGCAATCAGCAGCTTCATATAGGTTTCCACATCCTCCGGCGAAAATCCCATGTCGTGCAGCGCCATAATCATCCCCAGGCGCTCCAGGTCACTGTCGCCGTACTCCCAGTCGTACTGCCAGTCCTCCATGGCAATCCTTACAGCGCCGCACAGCCCCCATTGTGCATATTCCTGCAATATTTTTACCGGAATATGATACTGGCGGCTGACTTCTTCGCCTGTCATATCGTCCCCCCTTTCCACGTCCCGCACACCGGGTCCGGCCGTTTAAAAAATAGGCACAGCAGCATTTAAGCTCCTGTACCTATATTATATCCTCACATATTTTCATTGTAAAATGCTTATAATGAGTACCCGGCCATTCGTTTTCCGTATTTCTCTTTTATGGGCCCAACCGGCCCAACTCCGCCCAACTTCCCGCGTTTCCATCCCGGGGCCTTTCTCAGATGAACTTATCCGCCAGGGTCTGATATAGCAAATCCGGGTCTATGGGCTTTGCCAGATGTCCGTCCATCCCGGACTCAGCCGCCCGCACCACGTCCTCATGGAAAGCATCGGCTGTCATGGCTATAATAGGGATGGAAGCCGCCTTTGGATGACCGGACTGCCGGATAGCCTGGGTAGCCTGGTATCCGTCCATCACAGGCATCTGGACATCCATCAGAATCAGGTCATAGGAATCGCCCTTTGTCAGGAATTTTTCCACTGCTTCCCTTCCGTCCCTTGCATAGTCCGCTGTAACCTCCGTCATATTCAGGAATTCCATTGCAATTTCCCGGTTAATATCATTGTCTTCCACCAAAAGCACGTGATGTCCGGCCAGTTCGGGCCGGTGAAAACTCTCATGGGAGCCCGTCCGCCGCACCGCTTTTTCAATTCCGGTGGCAGACAGCAGCGCATTATAAAGAGTGGATGCAAAAATAGGTTTTGCCAGGAACGCATTGGCGCCCGCTGCCCTCGCTGTTTTCTCAATAGCCCCCCAGTCATAGGCGGTAACAATGATAATAAGCGTATCCGGCCCCACAATCTCCCTCATACGCCGGGTGGCTTCTATGCCATCCATATCCGGCATCCTCCAGTCCACCAGGCAGACATCGTAGCCCTCGCCTTCCCGGTACATGGCACGCACTTTCTCCACACATTCCCATCCGGTCTGCACCCAGTCCGACTGAATCCCCAGATTTTGCAGAAGAAGGGAGGCGTGGATGCAGCTGTCCCTGTCATCATCGGCCACCAGTACCTTCAATGCCTGTATGGCATGGGGCTTCTGTTCCTGGGTATCTGCATCCTCAGCCTGCAATTCAAAATCAAGTTCAATGGTAAATGTGCTTCCCTGCCCCAGTTTACTTTTCACAGAAATGGTTCCGCCCATCAATGTGACCAGATTCTTGGTAATGGGCATCCCCAGCCCGGTACCGCCATATGACTGGCCGTCAGGCACATGCTCCTGTTCAAATGGTTCAAATAAATGGCTTAAAAATGTCTCGCTCATACCACGACCGGTGTCACTGACTGTAAAGCTTATGCGGGTCTTTCCTGCCTTCCTCCACATCTGCCGTATTTCCAGCCGGATGGTGCCTCCCTCCGGCGTAAATTTAAGAGAGTTGGACAACAGATTAATCAGTACCTGATTCAGCCTCAGTCCATCTCCTATGAGAACCGTATTGGTCAGGTTTATCAGAGGCACCTTAAATGCCAGCCCCTTTTCCGCTGCCTGGGGATATATGATGGATGTTATGGACTCCACCGTGGTTTCCAGGTTAAAGGCCTCATGGGCAATCTTCATTTTACCGGCGTCAATTTTAGACATATCCAGCACATCATTGATAAGCGTCATCAAATGCTTGGAGGAATATCCAATCTTCTCCAGGCAGTCCCCCACCCGCTTGCGGTCCTCAATGTATGCAGCCGCAATGGTGGTCATGCCGATAATGGCATTCATGGGCGTGCGTATTTCGTGGGACATACGCGAAAGGAAGTCGGATTTGGCCCTGTTAGCCTGTTCCGCCACGGACAATGCATCCTTCAGGGCCTCGGTCTGGGCGGTCAGTTTCCTCTGCATCTCCCTTAGTTCCGTCACATCCGTCACATCAATGAAAATCACCAGATATACCGGCCTCCCCTCCTGCCAGTCAACACAGGTGGCGTTGACCTGGAGCCATAAGGTCTGTCCGTTCCGTCCGTTGACATGCATGGTAAAATGCAGCGGCCCGCCGGCCAGTATCCTGGATTTCTGCCCATTGATGATTTCCAGGTTATCCCGGATATTGGCCTTATAAAGAGGAGTTCCTCCCTGTTCATCTGCATTTCCAAAATACTCCAGAAAACGGTCGTTGGCAGACAGCAGGGTCAGCTCCATCTCACTCTTAACATACTCAATCCGATACTTTGCCACAAACCCAGGCAGACTCTCATATGTAACCGACTGCTCTTTCCGCATCTTCATAAGGTCGTCCACATTGGTAAGCGTGGAGTAGGCCACCTGATAACCGTCTATATATTCCTCTGCAAACTGGGTCGAAAACTGTACCCAGACATAGTCTCCGTTTTTCCTGCGGATGCGTGAAAGCAGCCTGTATCCGTCCCTGCCCTCCTCCAATGCCTTCAGAACAGTTTCTGAAAGTTTTTTCCACTCATCCGGGTCTGACTGATAATACAGGTCCGGCCGGTTGTGATAGACTGCCTCGTATTCATCCTTGGGCCATCCAATCAGCTGATAATAAAACTCATTGGCCCAAATCAGGGTAAAATGCTCATCCAGCAGATGCTTGCTCACACTGACCCCCAATAAACGCATCAGCGTATTATACTCATATTCAGCCGGCGTAATACCTGCGGTATTGTCCCCATGGATTTTGTCATGCCTTTGGTCCGTCATATGTTCACTTCCTCCTAACTGCAATTATACGGAAAATAAATGGGCCAATACCTGAAAGTCAATTGCAGTCACGACTAATAGGTTGTGCCGCCTTACGCCTATCCTTGTTCATATAGTTCTGTTTGATTCATAATTATAATCCAAATTTGAAAAAAACACAATCGCTTATGGCAAAACAGTTGGGAAAATGTTAAAATGACAAAGATAAACTATATATACAGAGGAGCATGAAATTTGCAAAGTGAACAGCAGTATTCAAATCTTGTCTACGAATATTTTCTTACCCGGATTCAATTCCGTTATTATAAATGCGGGGACTGTCTCCCCTCCATTGACACCCTGTGCCGCGAACTCTGCGTGTCTGCCCAGACAGTAAAGATGGCCCTGAAGCGCCTGCGTTCGGAAGGATATATCGACATGCACAACGGCCGTTCCACAAAGGTTATATTCCAACAGGACCAGGAAACCTCAAACCAGTGCATCCTGCGCTATTTTTCCTGCAGGATTCACAGCTTCCAGGACCTGTTTCAATCAGTGGGCCTGATTATGCATCCCCTGCTCACGGAGAGCTTTTACCGGGCCGATGAAAGGGACCTGGCCTGCCTTGCCCGCCTGGCAGAGGGGTCATGTACGGATGATGTACTCCATTTTTTCTGTTTTGTCCTTCAAAAAATCGACAATCCCCTGGTCATGAACCTTTACTGGGAGGCGTCCATATACTGGGGCCTGCTATTCTTAAAGCACGATGACGGAAAGGATTTAAACGATGTGGCCCTGCTGCATGATGAGATAGAGCACTGTGTCCTCCTTGCTGAAAATAAGGAATGGAACCAGCTGGCCCGGCAGCTCCAAATATTCCGTCAGGATTCCATCGGCAGGGCTGTGGACCTCCTGACCCAGCGGATTCCACCAGCAGAGAACGTGGAACACATCCCTTTTGTGTGGCGGATATACCGCGAACGGCCTCAGGTATGCTACAGCCTGGCAGCCTGGCTTCTTCATGAAATCTATATGGGCTGCTACCGGGTGGCAGAATTCCTGCCTTCTTATGAGAATATGGCTGCAGCCTACGGCGTCTCGGTCAGCACCATACGCCGCACCGTCAAGGTTCTCAACCAGCTGGGGGCAGTCCGTTCCATCAACGGAAAGGGGACCATGGTCTTTGGAATCGGCGCGCACTGTGATTCCCCTGACTTTACAAGCCCTGTGGTCCGCCGCAATCTGGCCTTCTTCTTCCAGTCCTTTGAGCTGCTGGTTTATTCCTGTGAAACCGTAATGCAGCACTGCCTGTCCTCTGCCTCACGGGAGGAAAAAAGCAGACTTACCAGCCAGCTGGAACAGGACCTGGCCCATGGCCGTCAGGAACTATCCCTTTGGCGCTGCCTGCTCTTCGTCACAAAATGCAGCCCGTTAAAGGGGATACGTGAAATTTACGGCCGTATCTACAGTCTGTTCCTGTGGGGTTATCCGCTGAAAGCATCCCACGATGGCAATCCGGCTTTAGATGAGGCAATCCTCCGCTTCACTGACACAATGATTCAGGGTCTGAAGGGAGATGATATTGCCGGCTGCTGCCAGGCCATAAAAATCCTGGTTACACAGCAGTTTCCGGCAGCGGAACAATATCTTTTAAACCAGGGACTCCAGCCTGAGGATTTGAGGCTGAATCCCTCTATCCGGCTATTGATTTCTGATGAGGACACATAGTATTGCAGCTCACTCCACCGGAACCTTCCACACTTCCACGTCCGCCTTGCCCGTCTGGCCGTCTTCCGGGTCAACACGAATCATGGCAGGGTTCCTGCACCTTTGCTATGTAATCATTATTTACCTGCGGCCCAGCTGCCAAAAAGCAACCGCGCTTGCAGCCGCCACATTCAGGGAATCCACTCCATGGGCCATGGGAATGCGGACCGTGTAATCGCAGTCGGCAATGGTCCCTGCCGCCAGCCCGTCCCCTTCCGTGCCCAGGATAATGGCCAGCTTTTCCTCCGACATCAATCCCGCATCATCAATGGTGACCGAATCATCCTTTAAAGCCATTGCCGCAGTTTTAAATCCCAGCTCATGCAAACGCCCGATTCCCTCCTGAGGCCAGCATAACCCGCTGTCCAGAAAGGTCCAGGGTATCTGGAATACAGTCCCCATGCTCACCCGGATGGCGCGGCGGTACAGCGGATTGCTGCAGGCTGATGTCAGCAGGACTCCATCCATGTTCAGGGCAGCGGCCGAACGGAAGATGGCGCCCACATTGGTGGGATTCATGACATTTTCCAGCACTGCAATCCGCCGCGCGCCTGCACAGATTTCTTCTGTCCTGCGCAGCGGCGGACGGTACATTGCGCACAGCATGCCCCGCGTAAGATGAAATCCGGTGAGCTGTGTCAGCACGTCAAATTCCGCCGTATACACCGGAATATCACCGCATCGGCTGATGATTTCCCTGGCCTGGCTCTCCACATGTTTTCTTTCCATCAGCATGGATATAGGGACACACCCCGCGTTCAGGGCGCGCTCTATAACCTTGGGACTTTCCGCTATGAAAATGCCCTTGTCCGGTTGGTGGCGGTTTAACAGCTGCCCCTCTGTAAGCCGGGCGTAAACATCCAGCTCCGGGGCGGCAAAATCCGTTATCTCAATTATATTTGGCATTGGTATCTCCTGACTACCGTTTTCCCTATATTCTATTATCTGTTGGAGCAAATGTCAAACAGCTCATACATCAGGCGCATAAGCTCCACTCCGCTCCGGAATCTTACATCCCCAAACCCTGTCCGGAATATCCCCTGCATCCCTGCATCCCGACGTCCGGCTACCCGGACCGATACCATGGGACATACCGGGTATTCCCTTAATTCCTCACGGGCAAAATCATAATCCTTTTTTATTCTGCCCTGCAAATCCACGAACGGGACAGTCCTGTTCCCCGGGCACTGTTTCCCGGTCAGACTACGCGGGGCCCTTCCCCTCATGGGGACGCCCACTGCATCCATAATATCCTCCATAATAAAAATCATCTGGTCAAGTCCCTGAAAAAACAATAATTCCTCCACATGGAATGACTTTACATATCCCCTGGCAGCCCTGCCGTCAAATGACTGGATGCCAACCAGAAACGTATATGTATATTCAGGGTAAGGACCGCCGTCGCGGGGAATATCATCCTCCATGATAATATATTTTTCAATTCTTGCCACTGTCTCCTCCCATCAAATCGTATCTGTTTTATTTGCCCAGTGCTGCAGGAGTGTTCTGATTGCCTCGTCCTCAGTCAATACCTTCTGTCCTGTCAGATAGACGCACGCCTCCTTCCATTCATCCCGGGTAAAATCATCCCTGCTTCGCAGTATGAATTCCCTCAGCCACCTTTCATCCACGCGCATGAATCTTAAATCCGACAGATATTCACATTTTGCCTTCAAGGCCAGATACTCTAACAGGGAACAGCTCACCATCTCTATTTCTCCTTTTTCAAACAGCACCAGTCCTGCGGTGCATAAAACTCCGGCGGTTTCATTTGTACTACCTCAGAATAATCATTCTGCGGTATTTTCCGGACATCAAGGCGTATCAGGCAGGATACGATAAGGAATTACACGGATAAAATACAGAAAAATCCAGTACTTGGACACACCAAGAAACCGGCAAGAAGTTTTTTTCCTTCCCGGTCTGTTTGCTTTGAGGAAAAATAATATATGTATATTGACGCGGTCTGTCTTTTATTATAAAATACAAGGAGATTGCATTTCTGATTTACAGAAATGTCTGTATGACACCACAGAATGATTATTCTGTGGTCCTTTTTTGTCTATGGCAATTCTCATGCGGTTCATTACCTTTTCGTATTGTTTCAGGCTGGAGGCCACGTAAATCCGTGTAGTCTCAATGGAAGCATGTCCCAGGATATCCGCCAGATGCGCCAGATTTTTTTCAATGGCATAAAAGCTTTTTGCAAACAGATGACGGAAATTATGGGGAAATACCTTTGACTTTTCCACCCTGGCCTCCTGGCATATTTTCTTCATGGAATGGCATATATTACTTCTGTCCAGACATCTCCCGCCCTTTGTCCTGAAGATACACCCGCTTTTTATATCTGCGTCCCTTGTGTACTCCTTAAGCTGCCTGACCAGATTCCTTGGAAATATGATTACCCTGTATTTTCCCTTCATATATATTTCCGCCTTGCCCTGATGTATGGCCTCCACCGTCACATAGGGCAGTTCGCTGATTCGGATTCCGGTCCCGTACAAAACCAGCATAAGAAAATAAAGCTGCTGCTTCCCCATGCGGAAGGCTGTTTCCAGCAGCCGTCTGTAGTCCTGCTCTGTCAGCTCCCGCTTTTCATCAATGTAGATTCTCTTTTGCACCTTTAGGAATTTAACTTTATGCCCCTCCAATCCCATGCACTTAAGGTATGCATTCACGGCTGAAAGTTTCCCGTTCACGGTACACGCCCTGCATTGGCTGCTGAGATGTCCCCGGTATTGCATCAGCAAATCCTTGCTCAGACCTGCCTGTCCCATAAAATCAAGCATCTCCCCCACATCGTGGAGATATTTGCTTATGGTTGATTCTGATTTTTCCTCAGAGCGCAAATAAGTTTCGAATTTAGCCAGCTGCATTTCCTTTTCCATTGAGTCCTCCGTTTCCAGTCCGGTTAACAAGTTACCATTGATGTCATATTGAATACAAAATATCCTTTTTAGTTTTCTTATTGTAAAGCATATTTATGTATCAAAAAACCGGGGGGTTATTGATTACGGAGGGCTGGTGCACTTACAGACATTTCCGCAGTGAGTCAGCAGCTATCCCGTTCCAGGTAAAAGGGTGGCAGAATCTTCCCGACTCTGCCACCCGATGCCTATTCCTTTATTTTCTTCTACATTAACAATGGTTCAAACAATCAGCACAGGTTTTTCAGTTCCTTCGCACATGCAATATAATAATGCCGTCCATTTGCGCTGGTCTCATATTCCGCAATCTTCTCCAGCGCAGCTGCCTTTAACTGCAGAGCTTCCCTGTCTGCTTCATCTGTAATCAGCAAATCGCACAGTTCCAGGCACCACTGATATTCATGTTCCTGAAGAGCTGTCCGGGCCGCTTCACAGACCTTTGTCCTTCCGCCCATTAAATCAAGCATCTTGCGGGAATGCTGTTTTGGCGCCAGAGGGTGAAGGTTGGTGGGGTTCCCGTCAAACCAGCCTAAATATGCTGAATAAATTTCCCTCACAGTCCATTCCGTACAGCCATAATGTTCCGCCAGATACGGAAGGTCTGCATATTTGTCCGGCAGCCGTATTTCAGAGGCCAGTTCTTCCGCGCTCCTGCCCATGTTCATACCCTCCAATGTTTTGGTGAGAATATAGTCAATCGCGTCTCTGAAATTTCCCAGCACTTGACGGATTGTATCATTTCCGGATATGGCTGCCGTGTGTCCTGGCAGGAGATATTGGGCAGGATAGGACATAATTACATCAAGGCTGTTAATCCACGCAGCCAGGTCGCGGTACTGGCCGCCCCTGATTGCGTATAGGTTGGGGAAGCAGCCATAATAGTTGTCACCGCAGCACAGCACTGCCTTTTGGGGGAACCATACCATGATTTGGTCCTCTGCTTCGCCCGGAAGGCGGACTATCTCCATCTCCACCCCGTCAATTTCCCTTACCACCTTATCCTGCCCGTAAACCGTGGTTGGCGGAACAAAAGCATGATGCTCCCCATAGATAATACCCTCCCGCGGTCCAATTCCCTGTGAAAGGGCCTCTTTGTCCGTAAGGGTGTATCCAAACTGCCTGGCTCCCCGGAGATTCTGGATATCTTTCAAGAGCCCTGTTTTTTCCAGCGCAGCGTTTTTAGGGGTAAATGCTATTATCTCCGGTGCGCCTTCCAGAAACGCCCCCGCGCCGCCCCTGTGGTCCGGGTGGCCGTGGGTATAGAGAATCGTCTTTACCTCTTTGCCCGTTTTCTCATGAATAATCTCCAGCAGCCGCTTCCCCCGTTCCATTGAATCCAGCGTATCGATTAAAATGATGCCTGTGGTCCCCTCTATAAAGATTGCATTACTGTGGCCTATTCCCAATACATACCATACGCCTTCCGTCACCCTGGATATAGTTTCCCTGTAATTCCTCTCTGTAAAGTCCTGCAGCATTTGATTTCCATTTTGTATGAGCATATTCTTATTCCTCCATTGTCCTGACGCATTCATTGTGTTCCTTCCATTCTACCACAATTTTCTGGAGGTGGGTACAGGTGTCTGGCTGGCTTTAATGTACAACGTATTTCAATTACACATTTTACAATTTCAGCAGCAATTCTGCATTCTTATATGCATTCTTTTCTTTGTCTTCCTGACTGAGCGGTGCGTCTTCCAGAAAACCTGCCGCCTTTCTTCTTTCTGTTCCGGACAATTCATGTTTTTACAAAGCCGGTTCTCTTTTGGCCTCGTCTTCGTTATCCAACGGCATACCCAGCCAAACGTTCTTTAAAGCATATCATAAAATATATTACCACACCACCGCAGCCTCCGATGCTTTCTTTTTATTATAAATCATCGTTTGATTAAGTGTATCTATTTCTACAATCCAAATTTCATAGCTGTTTAGATAA
Organism: Clostridium sp. 1001271st1 H5; assembly: GCF_005845215.1. Lineage (GTDB taxonomy): Bacteria > Bacillota > Clostridia > Lachnospirales > Lachnospiraceae > Enterocloster. Next base: position 175,284 of record NZ_SPHO01000001.1, on the reverse strand, counting down.
CTTCCATCATCAATCACACATGAAAAAACTATAAATTTATCATCTGGCGAAAAGCATATGGAATATATGCGTGATTCATATATATCCGGTAATTCTATATTTAAAATCGTATTTGTTTCCATATCATACAGATACAGTTTTCCATTGCATCTTAACATTACCTTCGTTTCGCTGTTGGATAATTTAAAATAGATTTGTTTTTCATGTTTTAATAACACCTCAGAAGTATCTGCTACCAAATTTTTTTTAGCCAGGGCATAATCCCCATCCTCCTGTTTGGAAACATACAATATACTCTTTCCATCAGAAAACCAATCATATGTATCCAGGTTATAATCAGGCTGTTGGCATTGTCCAATTAATAAATGTCTTTCCTGATTCTTTTTATATACATATATTTTACCTTCTTTGATATAACTAATAACATTTTCATTGACATACTTTGGGCTGTCAATATTTTCTCCCAGTTCAACAAAGGATACATCTCCTGTCACCAAATCAACATCTGCAGCCCCTTTCCCGCCTGAGCTTGCAAACATAATACGAGTTCTGTCTTTGCCGAAATATATACCTCCGCCGCTCTTGTTATATGGCACTGTACAAATGTATTCCTTTTTTCGTTCTTGAAGCTGCATATCATACAGAACATAATCAAATGCAAACCTATCCTTATTGTCGTTCTTGTCATAATCAAACAATATGACGGGAGGCTGATTGATTAGTTTGGCACTCCATTCATCACTAACATTTAATATTCCTTCATTGCTATTTTCTTGTGTGCATGCAGTAAGAATAAGTGCAATAATCATGATTGATATAATTGTTTTTATGTAACGCATTTTTTATCATTCCTTTATCCGCATATAACATACCTTGCTATTATATCGGCTCGTTGGTCCGATGTGAAATGGTTCTGGTTTTCTGAAAATCATGAAAAATCGCAGGGCCGAAAAGTGTGCTGGTTAAAGGTTGGGTGGCTTTACGCCACCTCAGCCGTGGGACATCGCCCGGCAAAGCCGGGCGAATGGCAAACTGTTTTACCGTATTACACAATAAATACATGAATCAATGTACCCATTATTCTCAATTTGTAGAAGTAAATCATCTTCCATTTCTTTTAAAGTGCATGTTTTTATTGCAAAATTATCATCATAGCCTTCAACCACTAAAATGTTCAGTTGTGCAAGGCAACATATCTCACTTAGAGCTTTTAAACAATCAAATAAGCGTTCTATATTTCTTCTGCAACATGTTATAAAATGCTCCTTTGAATTATCCGGAAACAACTCATTATGAGAATATTTGTCGAATGGAAACAACAAGTCACTACTGTTATAGGGTTGATTCAAAGAGGTAAGTGCAAACGTAATATTTCCTTGAACCCCCTGTTCCTTACACATTCTATGTATTTCATCATATATTGTTATTTCCTCATTAAATAGAAAGCATACCCCCTTCTTGTTTCCATAAGATTTTACCGTCTGAATCATTTCACTGTTTTTTATAAAGTCAAATTTTCCAAATAAAAAATAACTCATTGTCCCTCCTCTACTGCGTTGGATTGTTATTGTACCCTGGTTTAAGCGGATTTACTATTTCACCATCTCGATAACCATTTTCATTGTAGTGATAGTCATGTTCATGCGGTTGCAAATTCTGTTGTGTGTTTTTATCAAAATGAGTGTGGTCAAAATCCTGCCTGTTAAACTGATTACCATTTTCGTCATAGAACACTCTACTTTTTACTGTCCCATCAGGATTTAACTGCTCATAAATCGAACCCCCTCATAGCCATTTTCAATTGCCAAAACACCAGCCGCAGCTCCAGCTATTGCCCCTTCTAAAATTGCTTCACTAACGAGCTCTCCTACAACCTCTACCTCTATCAGGTATCCATCGGGGGTAACTGCCGTGGTTACATATGTTCCGCTTCCTGCAAACATGCTGCCCATCATATTGTCCACACGCCTCGCCATATATAAACACGCCTGGCGATATATCCGGTTCATGGTACATCTCCGAGTTCGGTCGGAAAAGGGCAACACGGGCAGTTACGGCGCGTCACAGGGGCAAGACTCATGGACCAAATGTGAAAGAACCGCAATTTTTCAAAAATCAAGAAAAATCGTAGGGTCGAAATGTGTGCAGGTTAAAGGTCGGGTGGCTTGATGCCACCCGACCACAGGACATCGCCCGGCAAAGCCGGGCAATAGCTACCCTGGTTTTTAAACTTCGATTTGATAGACGCATGATTCTATTGAAAAAGAAGTTAACACTTGTTGCTGGATATCAAGCATCATCTCATCTAAAGTTATGTTTTTTCTAGTAAAATCACAATCATATCCTTCTGTAATGAACACTTCAAATAATTTAGGCCGCAGTCTTTGAACCATTTCTTTTAAGCACCAATACAAAATTTCCAAATTTTCTTGACAACATTGAGAAAAATACTCTCTTGTTTTATCTGCAAACAACTGTTCATTGGTATATTTGTCATATGGAAACAGTAGCTCATCACTATTACACGGTTGATTCCGGGATGTCAATGCAAATAAAACTTTTCCTTTCCCTCCTTGCTCTTTTGCCATTTTTGATATTTCAGAGTAAAAATCTATCTCATTGTCAAACCAAATAAAAACTTCTTTTTTTTGTGCCATTTTTTTAAGTTCATCAGCTATTTGGGGTACAACTACATCCGATTTAAAACAACCAAATATAAAATGACTCATAACTCCTCCTTAGTTTGTCGGTTTATTATCGTACCCTGGTTTTAAGGGACCGTCTGATTTTCCATTAGGCAATCCATCCTCATTATACTGAAAATTATGTTCATGTGGTTGCAAATCCTGTTCCTTTTCCTTGCGTTTTTCTTACCGGTTCCTCACTTTCGGTATTCATTTCACAGGTCGAAAAATAATCTGCTGGGTGGCTTGGCGGCACCCAAGTTTTGAAATAAATCAGATTCTGCCACCCAAGGCGCCTGAAACACCACAAATCAAAGGATTATGGGGTGGCTCAGAAGCAATCCCGGCTAATAAAAATTTTTGCGGCAAAATAACATACATAGCAGGGAGGTTTCTAATTAATGATTTTTCTTGCCCCTGTGACGCGCCGTTACCGCCCGTGTTGCCATTTTCTGGCCGAACTCGGAAGATATACCATGAACCAGGAATATCGGCTCGTAGGCCCGATGTGAAACAGCCTCACTTTTCCGGGAAATCATGAAAAATCGCAGGGTCGAAAAGTGTGCGGGTTAAAGGCCGGGTGGCTTGACGCCACCCGACCGGAGGACATCGCCCGGCAAAGCCGGGCGAACCCGCCTAACACAGTACTTCTGGGTTTAATAAAATTTCTACCTTTCCATCTGCTAAACTTGACTCCGCTTTTATATTTGAAGAATCAGCTTTAAATATCTCTAGCTCTGAAACATATCCACGAGTAATATGCAAAAAGAATTGTACTGGTATATAATCTTTTTTATATACTCTCATCTCAACAGGAACTCCAGTCCTTATTCTTACTGGTTGTACTCCCTCTTCAATATCAAATTTCAGAGCCAAATAATAGTCCGTGTATTCTCGAATAACCTTTGCATAATTAATTTGATTAATCACCTCATCTCTATACAAAAAATTTTTAGATAGGATTAATTCCATCCACTTTTTTTCACAATCTGTCAATTCTCTATTTTCTAATGCCATTAGACCTCCTACTGAACGGGATAATAAGTACCAACATTTATTAACCCATCCTTTACTCCATATGATGTATATTCAATTGTGACACCATTAACATCTAACTGCCCTTTGTAGAATTGTCCTGTTTCAGGATTTTTTGTAACAACATCTTTTGCAATAGCCTGATTCACCTCATTAGCAGATAAACCAGTTCCTTCAAGATGCCTTCCACCATACCCGAAACTAACCTCTTTATCACCAACTTTGACGTTATCTGTTACGCCGCCACCACCTTCTGGAGTTTTTATAGTCATCAGTCCCAGAATCCCCCTCATAGCCATTTCCAATTGCCAAAACACCAGCCGCAGCTCCAGCTATTGCCCCTTCTAAAATTGCTTCACTAACGAGCTCTCCTACAACCTCTACCTCTATCAGGTATCCATCGGGGGTAACTGCCGTGGC
>NZ_SPHO01000001.1:0-171049 GCF_005845215.1 Clostridium sp. 1001271st1 H5 | reverse complement strand
ACGAGCTCTCCTACAACCTCTACCTCTATCAGGTATCCATCGGGGGTAACTGCCGTGGCCACATATGTTCCGCTTCCTGCAAACATGCTGCCCATCATATTGTCCACACAATTGGCCATATATAAACACGCCCGGTAATGTAGCAGTTCTCCATCTATCATTCCATCCCTAAATGCTGCATAATCAAAATCTTTGACTTCGTCCAAGATTTCATTTATGAGGGCATTCATCTCCGCATCAGAAATTGGTTCTTTGGATGAAAAGACTATGATTAATATATTCTCTAGTTCAGCTTCCTTTACATAGACAGCTACTCGCACCCCTGCTACATAGCTATCGCAGTACTTCTTCGCCGCTTTGCCGATTTCCGCTGCATTATCCATTGCTTCTTCTAACGCAGATGAAAATCCACTGCTTTTTACTTCCGGCATTCCTTTTCCATAGCTATCATGCGATGCCGCATACGATGGTATAGGATTATAATCCTCTGAATCTCCCTGGTAAGAGGCCGCATAGCTGGACCCCCAATGGCCGCTAGGGTCAATATAATTCAGCGGACTGTTTTTTACATATGCATACCGGTTTAAGGTCAATGGGTCTGTTAGATTACCAAGGTACGTATCTTCCTGGAAAAACCTTCCTTTGCTTGCATTATAATATCTGGCCCTCAGATATTCAAGTCCGGTGTTCGGATTGTAACTCTCAGCATTATAACCATAGAAATCTACACGTTCCGTACTTCCCAAGGTTACCTGCCCATACGGGTCGTACTGGTACACATGGGTCACCATGCCGTTATACCAGGTCTGGCCTGTTACGCTTCCGCGCCCGTCATTCAGATAATAATGCATCTGGTCGCATACCACACTGCGGGCCTCTATCCAGTAACTGTTCCTGGACACCCTGCGGTTTCCCGCATAGGTATAGGATTCCCTTGCACCGCTGTTAACGGTATAGGCGGTCAGGGTTTCCGTATACGTCCGGTTGATGTCGTTCACATATTCCGTCAAATCATAGGCTCGTCCGGTCTTGGAGCAGATATAGCTGTACAGCTCCCCTTCTGCGGTCAGGCTTCCGTCCTCATTCTGATTGTGCTCCGGAATGAATACCTCGCCGCTTACATTCTTTCCGTATCCGCATACGGCTGCCGGATTGTAGTTGAGCTGGAACGCCCGGTTCCCGTCTCCGTCATAGGCCATGGCAACCAGCAGCTTTTGAGGGTCATAGACTGCCGTCAGCCGGTTCTCCGTATCGTACTGGTAACGGACTTCCGCCTGATTTCGGTAACACTCCGCCGTCATGTTTCCATTGGCGTCATAGGTGAAGGTATACTTCTTCGTCAGGTTGCCCTCGCATATGGTTGCCTCGGTCATCTGGTTATCCGCGTTATAGGCGTATGTGTTCTGCCAGGATTCCAGATAGCTGTTCAGCTTCTGTTTCTTAGCAAGGATACAGTTTCCGGCCTGGTCATACTTATAGGTATAGGTCACCTTGTCAAACTGGCTCTTGCTCTCCCTGCATTCTGTCAACTGGCCGTCCGCATCATAGGTAAAGGTCCGCTGGGTGGTTTCCCACTGCGGATTCTGGTTCTGCCATGGATTATCCTTCTCATGATAGCATTCATCCCTGGCTCCGCCCTTGTGTCCGTAATCCTTTTCGGATGTAAACAGGCACTCCTTTGCTGTCTCGCCGGATATCAGGCCCGCGTTATCATAGGTATACTTGTAGTCCGATATAAGGAATCCGCATACACACTGGTTCTCCAGCTCCGTCACCTGGTTATAGGCATTGTAGGCAATGGTGGTCACGGTCCCTTCCGGACGCTCTACCCGGACCAGTCGGTTCAGCGGGTCGTAGCTGAAAAGGATTTTCCTGCCGTCGCGGTCCCTGATTACGGTTATGTTGTCGTTCTTGTCATACTCATACTGGACGTCCTTCCCATCCGGGTACAGGATTGCCTTCAGGTTGTCGGACCCGTCATAGACGTATTCCACGGTCTTCCCGGAGCCATTGACCGCTGCCTTGAGGCGTCCCAGCGAATCGTAGACATAGCTGCTCTCTCCGGTGATATCCTCCATGGATATGCGCTGCCCCATGGCATTGTATCCCATCTGTACCGGGCGGTCCGTCCCCTTTCCCTGTGCATCCTCATATGCCTTGTCCGCCAGTCCGTTCAGCACGTCATAGTCATAACGGATGGTATCTCCCTTCGGGGTCATCCTGCTGATTTGCCGGCCCGCCGCATCATAGGCATAGCTTTCTTTTCTGCCCATGGACGAGGTCAGCGACGTCAGGTTGCCTTCCAGGTCATAGGTATACTTGGTGGTATGAAGCAGCGGGTTTGTCATGCTGGTCAGATTCCCCATCACATCATATCCATAGCTGGTGCTGTAATTCATTGGGTCTGTCACCTTGGTCATGTTATCCAGGATGTCATAGGTGTAGCTGGTAATGGCTCCATCCGTGGCAGTCTTTTTGATGATGTTTCCATGTCCGTCATACTGCAATGATGTGGTCAGGCCCATTTTGTCCCGGAGGGCTGTCAGGCGGCTGCCCGGGTCATAGGTAAGTTTCTCCGTCTGTTTCAGCGGGTCAATGGTTCCCGTCTGCCGGTTGTCCTTATCATATTCCCTGCTGTATACATATCCCTTGGGGTCTGACAGGGACGTCATGTTGTAATTCTCATCGTAATAGTAATTGGTGGTGCGGGCTCCCGGTTTCGTCATGGCCGTAAGGTTGCCCACTAAATCGTAGGTAAACCTGGTGGCCTTTCCTTCCGGGTCCACGCTTTCCTTCAGCTGGTCAGCCAGGTCATATCCATAGGTGTACTTATATCCCATGGCATTGGTCTTACCGCTTAAGTTGCCCCGGATGTCATACTCATAGGTTTCCGCGCCGCCCCTGGCATTCACGGCTTTGGTCATGCGGTGCATGATATCATATGTATATGTGCTGGTCCGGTTCATGCTGTCGGTCTCACGGATGATATTGTCCGCCTTATCATAGGTAAACTCCCTCACATACCCCAGCGGCGTCTGTATGGAAGTCAGACGGTGTACTGCATCGTACTCATAGGTGTATTCCCCGCCGTTCTTCTGGGTGAGTTTGGTGACCTGGCGGTTCAAATCCACTTCATAGCTGGTCACATTGCCCCTGGGGTCCTTAACCGCCGTAAGCTCATCGTGCTTATCGTACTCATAGGATGTCATTGCGCCCTTAGGCGATACTTCCATGGTCAGGTTGCCCATCACATCATACTGGTACTCTGTGATTAGGCCGATGGCATCCTTTTTCTTGGTCATCCTTCCCAATGGGTCGTAGCGGTATTCCTCCCTGCTCCCCTCCGGTGTGGTATAAGCCAGGAGTCTGGAGAGCTCATCGTACTCATAGGCCGTATTGTTTCCGCGTCCGTCTGTAAACTGTACCAGACGGTCAATGGCATCGTAGGCATACGCTGTCTGGTTTCCTTCAGCATCCGTGCTGGAGAGCAGGTTGCCCTTGGCATCGTATAAAAATGTGGTGGAAGCTTCCAGCGGGTCCGCCTTTTCCGTCAGGCGGTTGATGGCATCATACGCATAATGGTATGCTGCCTCCCCCGGTTCCATGGTTTCCACAAGATTGCCCACCTTATCATAAGCGTAAGCAGTGACGGTTCCATCGGGCTGGGTTACGCCAATCAGACGGTCCAGGGAATCATATCTGTACTTCGTGGTCCCTCCGTCCGGGGCAGTTACGCCGATGAGGCGGTTATACCTGTCGTATTCATAGACTGCCTCCCTGCCAATGGTATCTGTCTGTTTTATCAGGTTTCCGCTTGTATCATACTCATAGGTCATCTTATTTCCGGCATTGTCCGATGCGGAAATGACACGGTCCATGGCATCATACTGGTAAATGGTCAGGAGCCCGGCTTCATCGCGCAGCCTCCGGAGGCGCCCGCCGGCATCATAACCCATGATGAGGGCATCCCCGTCAGGCATGGTAATCTTAGTGACATTGCCTTCCTCATCCATCTCATAGAGGTATTCACCTCCCATGGCGTCTGTTATCTTGCTGGTTCTTCTGAGGGCATCCTTTTCATATGCAGTCTCTCCCTTAAGCGCATCCGTTATCTTAATGACATCCCCCAGGGCGTCATGCTCGACTGCTGTCACGTACCCGGCTGCATCTGCCTGGGCCAGGAGCTGCCCCAGCACATCGTAATGGTAATCCGTGCTGTGGCCATTGGCATCTGTTTCCTTCAAAAGATTTCCGTTCAGGTCATATTCATGGGATACCACTCCTCCCAGGGCATCGGTCATCTCCTTCAGCCGCCCCGCTGCATCATAAGCATAGGTGGTTGTATGCCCTTTTGCATTGGTTTCCGATATCCGGTTTCCAGTCCCATCATAAGCATAAACCGTGATTCCCCCTAATGGGTCTTCTGCACGTACCAGACGGTTGTTGTGGTCATAGTCATATTTGTAAATGCGGCTGTCATCATCCTTGATACGGACGATATTTCCATTGCCGTCATAACTCAGTTCCGTTACAAGTCCGTTCTGCGCGGTTACTGTGCGTACACGCCCTGCCCTGTCATACGCATAAGCCACCTTGCCTCCATCTGCATAGGTGATTCCGGTCGCGTTCCCATTCCGGTCATAGGCAATATGGGTCTTGGCGCCCTGGCGGTTGGTGATGAGGGTCGGGAGCCCCAGCACGGTATCATACTCGTAGGCCGCTGCATAACCCCTGCGGTCCTTATCGGAACGGATATGCCCGGCCGCATCCAGTTCCAGGCTGTTCTCATGCCCCATTGCATCCGTGACCTTTATCTGACGGTCCCTGGAATCATAGCCATAAGTAGTCACACTTCCCTTTGCATCCGTTTCCGTGATGCGGTTGTAGTTACCGTCATAGGCATAGGTAAGGGTATTGCCCAGGGCATCCGTTCCCGACAGAATGTTATGCATCCGGTCATAAGTAAAGTCTGTCCTGATGTCCATGGCATCCGTTATTGACAGCACTTCTCCTGCGGGGCTGAATTCATACCGGGTCACTCCGCCGTCAGCCGCCGTGGTGGCTGTCTCCCATCCATTGGCGTTATATTCATGAGTGGTGGTATTGCCTTCTGCATCCGTGGTGGCAAGAATCCGGTTCATTTCATCATAACTGAAGGTTGATGTATTCCCCTCACCATCTGTCATGGATGCAGGTGCGGAGCTGTCGCCTTCATAGGCAAACGCAGTGGTGCCTCCGTTAGCATCCGTAATGCTCTCCAGCCGGTTCAGGCTGTCATATCCATAGGACGTGGTATTTCCTTCCCCATCGGTCCGTGCAGTCAGATTTCCTGCCTCATCATAACTGAAATGGGTGGTATTGCCCATATAGTCGGCAGCCGTAAGCATCTGGTTTCTCTCATTGTAGGTAAAGGAACGGCTGCTTCCATCCCCTCTTGTCTCGGTCAGGACATTTCCTTCAGCATCATAGGTGTAGGTGGTCACATTACCCATTACATCCTTTTTTGATGCACAGTGTCCGTCATTGTCATAGGCGGTTTCCTCTGCGGAACCATCCGGGTACACCACCTTGATTGTTCTTCCAAGGTCATCAAAGTATACGGTTGTCACGTTGCCGTTATTGTCCGTCATGACCGTATGGCCGTCTGCGTATTCCAGGGTGGCCGTGTTCCCGTTTGCATCCTCCTGGACCACCACACGGTGACTGTCATCGTATGTATTCTTTGTGACACAGTTTCCGTTTTCATCGTACCAGGCCGTCATGCCGTGGCCATCATCATACTCGTACCGGCGTTCATTGCCGGCCGGGTTCGTGACAGATACCAGGTCCCCTGCTTCATCGTATTCATAGGTCCAGGTCCCGCCGTCCGGCTGCACCATCTGTGTAATCCGGAACTCATCATCCATGGTAATGTCCATGGTGTTTCCGGATGGGGATATGACCTGAAGAAGACTGTATTCCCTGTCATAGACATAGGTGGTCCGGTGTCCCTTAATGTCCTCCCTGTACTCAATGAAGCCCATGCCGTCAAATACACGCACCGTGCCGTCAAGGGCCGTCATCTTCCAGCCGGCCACGCCGGGAAGTGCCGGAACATCTTCCTCTTCTCCATCCCCCTCACCGGGTTCTTCCGGTTCCTCATAATCATCCCGCAATGGGGTTGTCCGTGAAGCATTGGATGGTGTGGCTGCGGATATGTATTCGGAATCCAAGGACGCGCGTCCGGTACCATAGTCCATGTCCTCATCGTCATCATTGTCATCGTCTTCCCTTGAACCGTAGTCAATATCCAGTGAATCCATGGGTTCCAGAACCAGGTCCCGGCCGTTTTCCGACCGGTACACATCCCCGTCCTTTTTAAAGGTGACATAGGCCCCGTCCTCACGCTTGAACAGAATCCTGCCGTCCCCTAAGAGGGTCAGCTTCTCGCCAAGATTTGACGACCAGCCCAGGCCAAATTCGGAACGGCCGTCAGGTATCAGGGAGTTATAACTGCGGTTCAGCCCGAAGGCTCCTCCCAAATCCTCCATCTGCATGTCTTCCTGCCCCATGTAGAAGTTCCCGGAATTGATGTTCACCGGTTCCAATCCCATGAAACACTCCGGGTTAAGACCAAGAAACAGTCCCCATAAAAGGTAAATCTCCATGGCAGTGAATGGTTCCGGGGTATACGGGTCCGCTGTCTGCGGTTTCCGGACAAACAGGTATGTACCCGCCTCTGTCAGCTGGTCCAAATACAGGCGGTTATCCCTCGCTAGCACGTTGGGATTCACGCCGTAATGCTTTGCAATACGCTGTGCAAGGTCATGAAGCTGCACCTTGTAAATCAGAAATGAGTTCTCCTCATCCTCCGGATAAACATAAGTCTCGTCCGGACTGTCTCCGCCATCTTCCCCGTCCCCGTTATCCTCACCGGAAGCAGTGAATGTCACAGCGAAATTGTAAATGGTATCGCGGAGCAGTCCCTCCACCGGATATCCGCTGCTCTCCCAGTTGGATGATTTCACAGGCGGGTAATGGCTGGGCAGGTCTGCCCCCTGTTCCGTGAAGTCCGGATATACAATACTTCCCTCTGCTGCTGTCTTGCGTTCCGTCTCACCGTCACCGCCAATCAGCGCATATGCCACTTCCGCCCCGCCCCTTGTGACACCATGGATGATGACACCGGTCGCGGACCGCCCCATTGCATCTGTATTGATAATGGAGGGGATTACCTTGGCGGTTGACTGGTCAAGGGCCATGCCCGCAAGGTCCACATCCGGCAGTTCGCCGTCCCAGTCCACGGTCAGCCTTGGTCCCTTGGCCTCGCTGTCGCGGTTATAAAACCGCTCCGCCAGCATGATTCCCTTCCCTGTGTCGTTTGGGCCCTCTACCTGGGCTTTTATGGCAAATCCCACCTGCAGGGTCTGGTAGGAAAGCCAGCTGTTAAGCGTTTCCGTCACATCAAAGCTCAGCTTCTCATCAACGCCGGGGGCGGTCTGGAATATATCCTTTTCTTCCACCGGCGGCTTCGTGTTCCAGGTTATGCGGTTTGCATCCCATCCATCCGCGGCTGAGGCTGCAATGGGAACAGCCAGCTGGAATACCGTCTCACCGTCACTGTTATTTGTCATGGCTGTCAAATCCAGGCTGGCGCTGGTAACCTGCGCACCTGCCTGTTGGAAGAATGACAGGAGTGTGGGGCAGTTTGTCTCATTGAAGGCAATGTAGAGACGTGCATTCTTCATTGAGCCGTCCACATAACCTGCATAGGCGGGACCGTCCCAGTGATAATGCTGTTTCGGCGTTCCCTCCGCAACCATGCAGAGCAGGAATTCATTGGCCGGTACATACTGCCCCGGGTCAATCCGTACCGGATAGGCCCGTTCCTCATCCTCCAGCCAGTCCTTATCAGCCGTCACCCTGATTGTACGTCCGTTTTCCCCGCCGGCCAGCTTCAGGCTGATGTCTGTAGACATCTCCCCGGCCGCATCCACCATGACAGGCGCATTGACTGCAAATATGGGCTCAGTCTTTTTATCCTTGTAAATAATGATGCCGTTCTCTGTCTCGGATGCTTTCAGGCCGGGTATCTTAATCTTATAGGTGAACTCATTCCGGTTGGTCTTTTCCAGCAGTATGATGTCCTCCTTGACCATGTTTCCAAGCATGGTATACTGGACATCCACATGTTCAAATACATCGCAGTACCGGATTGCATTATTGGATACCGTGCTGTACTTAAAGGACCCTGCCTCCGGAATGATTTCCATGGATTCCCCGTCCTTTTCCAGGGTGATGCCTTCCCCGCGCTTCATCTTTTCAGGGAAATAGACCTTCAGGTCCCCTGCGGTGTTTTCATAGACCGCGGAGGAATCAAACAGTGAAAACAGGCTTAAGCCTGATTCGGATTCGGTCAGGCTATTATCAACCTCACACAGATTCCCGTCCTCATCCTCATACAGTCCGGAGTATCCTCCCATGATGGTCGTAAATTCCCCGTCACCGGTCTGATACGTCCGGTAATATTCATTGAACTGGACCAGCTCGCCCGCAGGCTCATTGATTTCTGAATCAATGTCATAGAAGTCCTCCGGCTCCCGCAGCTCCCTCTCTGCATCGGATGGAGTGGCAAGGTCCGCATCTGGAAGTTCCAGCTCCTCCTCCGGAAGAAGTTCCTCCGGCAGTATCTCCTCTGGCAGTGTCTCTCCCGGAATTATCTCCTCCGCAAGGCTTCCATCCGGCAGTTCTCCGGGCTTTCCGCCGCTATGGCTGCCTCCGCCTCCGGCACCACCGCCGCTCCCGGATGGGTCTGTTTCTTCTTCCGCATCCGTTAATCCATCGTCCTTTCCGCCTTCTCCCGGTTTAGCGGCAGTGCCATCATCCTTATCCTTTCCGTCACCGGACGCGTCTTTGTCCTCCCCGCTGCCTCCGGTGTCTGCGCCGCCTCCGGTATCTGAGCCACCTCCTGTATCTGTACCGCCCCCGGAATCTGCGCCGCCTCCGGTATCTGTACTGCCTCCGGTATCTGAGCCGCCTCCGGTATCTGTACCGCCTCCGGTATCCGTGCTGCCTCCGGTATCCGTGCCGCCTCCGGTATCCGTGCCGCCTCCGGTATCCGTGCCGCCTCCGGTATCCGTACTGCCTCCGGTATTCGTGCCGCCTCCGGTATTCGTGCCGCCTCCGGTATCTGTACTGCCTCCGGTGCTGCTGCCAGTATCATCATTGCCGGAATTGCCTGCATCCCCGTTACCGGCGTCATTGGAATTTCCGCCGTTGTCTGCACCTCCATTGTTTCCGGCACCTCCTGCTCTGCCGGAACTCGCTGAACCTCCGCTGTCTCTGGAACCGCTGCTGTTGCCGCTGATTCCAACCTCTGACAGGCTTAATGCCTCCGGCCTTTCAAAAGATACCAGACGGGGGCGGTTGCTCATTGCCTCTGCTGCGTATGCAACCAAAGGCGCAGTACTTGGCGCCAATAAGGAGGCCGCCAATAGCAGACTGATGGCTTTGCCTAAAATACGTTTACTGCCGGGCCTTTTTCTCACAGTGTTCTTCTCCTTTTATCTTTTTGTAAATAAGCGCTTATCTCATTCCCAATTTACATATATTTTTATTCATAATCAACAAATGTGCACGAATTGTCCGTTTTTTGCACGAATTGATTCCCAAACAGACTCTTTATATATGGTATTGGGGACAAGCTTATACAGGAAATTGAGAAAATTGCCGGTCGGATTGGATTTGTAAAAAAATAAGATGGAGGCCGCCGGCACATTGCCTGCAGCATCCATCTCATATAGATTCATCCCATGTATATACTTTATGATTCCTTATACTTTCCCTGCCATCACATATAATTCCACTCCAGATAAATTTTTGTCACTGATTCATAATACGGTTTGCTGATTGTAAGGAGGGTATCATTCGTCAATACGATTTCCTTCTTGTATAAAAATTTCACATGCATAATATTGACAATGGCTGTCCTGTGGCAGCGGACAAATTGGTGCGGAAGCCGCCCTGATAATTCGGACAGGGCAACCTTATGTGAAATTCTGCCCGACTCAATGACAATGTCTGTGTAATGGGAATCTGACTGAAAATAAAGTATGTCCTTGTAGTAAACTGAAATCATCTGTTCCCTGTTCTTATGAATATACTTTGACCAGTACATCCTTTGATATGCCGTCTCCATGCATCTGCACACATTTTCGTAGCTCACCGGTTTCAGAATATAGGCAATGGCATTTACGCTGTATCCTTCATATACATAGATATCGTGAACCGTCAGAAAAGCAATGGGTATATGGGAACCGCGCTCCTTCACCTGGCGGGCTGTATCCAGGCCGTCCAGGCGGCCGTCCAGTTCTATGTCCATGAAAATAATATGATAATCCGTTTCATCTACCTTTAAGAATTCCTCTCCGCTGGAAAAATATCTTATGCCGATTTTGCATCTGCCATCTTTTTCAGCCCATAAATTCAGTTTTTCCTCCAATTGTTTTCTGTACATTTCTTCATTTTCAATAACCGCTGCCTGTATATATGACATGTTTACCTCTCATCCTTAATCGGTATGGCAATAATCAGGCGGAACAGGTTTTTTCCGGGAGTTACCGAATAAATTCCGTCCTGCCGCTCTGCAATCCTTATAATTTCCTTCAGGCCGATACCATGGCCCGGTTCTTTCTTGCGGCTGTCCAGGTTAGCTCCGTATCCCTTATAAATACCGTCACAGCTGTTTTCCGCCCTGATGTGAAGATAATTATTTTTTACATGTATTTCCAGCCCAATATAGCGCTCACTCCTGTCTTTTACATGGCTGCAAGCCTCGATGGCATTTTCAAGTATATTGCCGAACAGCACTGAAATGCTTATATCGTCCAAAGGCATGCATTCACAGCGCTGGATTATGTACCGTACCCTGATTCCCAGGCGGATTGCCTGCATATACTTACCGGCTAATAAAATATCGAGCACAATGTTCCCGCTAAGAGCTATTACGCTTGGAACATCCATCGTATCAACATGCTGTATAATGTATTCCTTAGCCTTTTGGAAATGGCCTGAATCAATGAGTCCCACTGCGACCTGTGCATGGGTTTTGATGTTATGGCGCCATACTTGCATTGCCTCTGCAGCGCTGCGTGCAGTTTCATACTCCATTTCCCGGGATTCTGTCTTCTGCTGCTCTGTCAGAAGAATGTTCTTTTCCTCGCATACCCTGGCGAACCAGATGATAATGCAAACCATGGATATTTCAATCAAGAGCAGAAGGATACATACTATGTCCGCCATAATTGATATGTCATCATAGGCTTCCAGCTCATTAATGGCAACCGCCATATTTGCAAACTGGTCCAGGAGAAACAATGCTCCCAGGGTAATGGTGAGGACCATAACCCTGGCCTTTAACGGCAGCACCATACGGTTCCGCCGGAGGCAAATCACCCCCCATATAACCAGAAGATTGAACAGCAGATAAATCAGTACAAACAGGCCCCGGTCCGGACCCGGACCCAATATCTGATTGAGACTGCCCTGACAAATGACATCAAAGCCCCTGAACACCGCCCGTTCGGAAATCAGGACAGACAGCATGTAGATACATCCCCACGCAATCCTGGCAGTCCTGTTTCCGCAAAAACAGCAGTAAGAATACAGGACATGCATACCAGTGACCCATGCCAGCCGTATAACCGGATGAAGCAGGGACGCCTCAATCAACGTGACCGATAAGGCCAGAATGATGCATCCGGCTGCCGGCCGGCTGAATTTTCCTTTCACAGTTCCCAATACATTGCTTAACAGGAACCAGCACAATAATGCCTTCATAAAATTTATCAGGAATTCTTCCATTTTCTCATGCCCCTCCCATAATTTCAATAGGTATCAGCCACCAATTCGCGCAAAAAACGGACCATTCGTGCCAAAACCAATATTCCCCCCTTCCATGTGCCGTAATACGCTGCGATAAGTAAAAGAGTCTCAAAAAATCCCCCTCCCCCCTTATCATTATACCAATGAACCAGTACCTCCTGTAAAGGAGTTTTTAGAAAAAAATGTATATTTTTAGTTTTACTGATGCCTGTCAACGGGAAAACATGAGAATTTAAAAAGGAATCAACCACCGGGCATCCATTCCCGGTATTGATTCCTTTTATCTGTCTTTATTTACATTTTACTTTCCCCTGCTGACCTCTGCCGTGCGCTCTGTCATGCTTTCCTGCCTGTGCCTTCCCCAAAAGCAGACAGTTGTATATCTCCCAGTTTCCGAATGTCCTCAAACATCTCCTTCCACAGCTCATGTCCCCGTCTGCTGCCGTAAGCAGACACCTGTGTTGCCTGGGGATGATAGAATTCAATGACCGGAACCTGCCGGTCCGGCAAAGGCAGGATAAAATACCGGTATGACCGCCCATTTACCCTGGTCCGGCGGATATTCCCCGGATTCATCCCATATATTTCCATCAGAATGTCCATGTTGCTTTTGTGTCCCCCGGAACCCATTCCGCATGCAATCATCATATCCGGTTCATACAGCCCTATCTGGTCCCTCAGAAGACCGCAGTGGCGGGAATCCTCCGTGATATGGTCCAGTTTGTTCCGGTCTGTATAATTCATGCCGTAATCCTTCATCAGGTTCATGACTGCCAGAGAGCGAAGCAATTCGCTCCGTTTCTGCCTGTCCAGATATTTGACGTCATGGTACTCCGTATCAGGACTCAGCAAAACCTGTCCCCACCTGGCAATATTGTTCCAGGTCTTCCACCCGCTGCCTGTCTCAGCCAGCTCCCGCCTGAAATCATTGTGGTACTTTGCACCGGTTCCCCCGTTTTTATCCCTGAGCACAAACAGGAACCGTTTTCCCTCCGGAAGCCTTTCCCATCCGGCAATATCCACGACACCGTCTGCAACAATTTTCTCCGGCTCCCGGGCCAGCTCTTTCCAATTCTCAAAAAGCCTGTTTTCCTCTTTGCGTATGTCACGTTTATTCATCTTCTCCTGCCATTGGTCCATTTTTTCCGCGCTCTATTCTGCCGGGACACGGCCGGCGGAATTGACAAAAACACGAATTTCGCATTTTTCGACATATTTATATCAATTTTGTCGTCTGTTCTCCCTTGTCAATCCCCTCCTCTGCGTTTAACGTATCATTGGTAACAAAAACCAAGGAGGGATAAATATGAAATACGAAAGAGAAATCAGTAACCTGCTCCGGCGCCTCGGTGTCAACAACTCCTATGTAGGGTTTCGTTACACAATCTACGGCGTCAGCAGAACCGCCCAGGACCCTACATTGCTGGCTTATATTTCCAAGGGTCTGTATGTGGATATCGCTGCCCGCTTTCAGACATCCATCGGATGTGTGGAACGGAATATCCGCACCCTTATCAATACCATCTGGTTCCACGGGGACAGGAGGCTTTTAAACGAAATCTTTAATTTCGAGTTGAGCCAGAAGCCCCGCAACGGGGCGTTTATTGATGCATTGGCTAATTATGTAGCGATGGGAGGTGCCAGTGATGAGATTGCGGATTCTTATTACCAGCAGGAGGCGGAATAATACCGCCCCGCTTTTCCCCCTTTTTACATCGCGGTACACGCCGCAGCCGGATGCAAGGATACGGCCGGCGCACAGAAGCAGCAAGACGGAACACCCGGACAAAGCCTTCCGAGGTCCGCCGCTGCCGCCGTGATACCCTCGGACACCGTCGGTCCTGTCTGCACTGATTACATTGATTACAATCCTCTTTCCGTCAGGATTTTGTCAAATTTCTTTTCAGATAGTATTTCGTGGGTTATAAACCCGCCATTATAAAACAGACTGAAGGTTGTAAATGGTACCGGACAATTTTGAGCCTGTTCCCTTGTGAGAATATGAACGGACCGGAATTCCGCATTTCTCTCTTTTGCCATGCTTTCAAGAATGGGAACATACTTTGCCGTGAAGGGACATTGACTGGTATAGTATATGGTAAAGCCATTCTGCATGCCTCTCTGTTCTGTTTCTTTCACAGAAGATTTAAAGCAGGGTTTTGCTGCATTTTTATCAAACGGCAGGTACATCAGTTCAAAATAAGGACTGGCTGTATCCGCTGTCTCAAACCCTTTGTACCTCATATATTTAGGGTCTGAAAGAAATCCCATTTTCTTTTTGGAGGATAAGATAACAAGTCCTTTTTTTCCTTTGGCTTTGCTGTCCCTGATGCACTCTTCCAACAGAAGATTGGAATACCCGTGTCCTTTAAACTGCCCCGATACCCACAGGCAGTCTATATACATATAACCCTCCGCCTCTATGGGCGCCCACCCATATTCAGCGGGTATATATTCAATAAAGCATTTTCCCCGTACATTGCATTTTAAAAAGACAAGCCCCTCATCCAGTCTCTCTTTTAACCATGCTTTTTTCGAAAGCACCTGGCAGTCCTTATTATTTGCAATGGCACAGCAAATGTGCTCTGTTTCAAGATTTTCATGCGTCAGTTTTATCAGTTCCATACCGGCCCTCCACTTTTTGTCCATCACATTGACATGGACTATATTTATACCATTATAAACCTAAAGTCTCACTTTGTATTGTACAAAATGGTACAACCCTGCATGGCAGACTACGGCTGCACCTTCCGCACAGGTCTGATATACTTAAAATACTGCTCCGGATTATAATAAAAATACATGATTCTGCCGGGTGTGGTATCAAGGCAGCAGCCTGTTTCAGTGTAATCAAATCCTGCCATTGCCTTTTCTATCTTTTCTTCCACAGTGCGGTTTTCCTGTTCATAATCAAAGGGCCCGTGTTCAAATACAATATACTCTGCTTCAGGGATATCAGCCAAAAGCATCTGCTGCGGCACTTCCCCTTTGTAATCATATGGAAGCCGTACCCCCCAGCACTCTGAGCGCAGAAAACCCCAGCCGCAGAGCCGCCCGTCCGGGTCGTTCATATAGGCCATGATTTGGCCGCTTTTACAGTTTGCCTCGCTCCCGCCTTCATCGTCCAGTTTTCCCTTGATGCTGTCCAGCAGGCCGCAGATTGTATCGTAGTCCTGCCCCGGAATAAGATTTTGTTTCTGCCAGAAATCCCAATATCCATTGCTCTCACGGTTTTTGATATACAAAAATTTGTGAGCGGGTATGGTTACAAAATAAATTTTAACGCCGTCTTCTGATTTAATCATGCCGATTTCTCCCAATCCTAAAAAGTAGCGGTCAAAGGCGCTTATTTTTGTACGCAGAACCACAGGCTTAGGGTTCTTCCTGTATTCACTGGGCGTCGCACCGTATGTCTCCTTGAAAGCCCTGGTAAACGCTTCATGGGATGAAAAACCATAGTCAAAGGCAATCTCCAAAAG
The DNA here is from genome assembly GCF_005845215.1 of Clostridium sp. 1001271st1 H5. Lineage (GTDB taxonomy): Bacteria > Bacillota > Clostridia > Lachnospirales > Lachnospiraceae > Enterocloster. The sequence goes on along the minus strand of NZ_SPHO01000001.1, from coordinate 155,708 downwards.
ATTCCTCTGACTGTCCCTGACCTCTTTCAGGGCAAAGGCTAACTTCCTGAGCTGCAGATAGTTCCTGAACTGCATACCCGATATCTCCTTAAATTTTCTGGATGTATAAAATTCAGAATATCCCAGGCTGCGCGAAAGGAAACGCAGTGACAGAGCTTCATCGTTATAGTCTTTTATACATTTGTCAATTTCATCTACAATCATCTGAATCTGCTTCTGCCACTCGTACATTTGTGTGTTCACCTCGTTTCAACCGCTCTGTGTCCATTATAAGGCATACGGAAGAATCATGCTTGATTTTACTTGCTGTCCGCCGCTGAGCGCAGACAATCAGCTGTCAGGGTTTTTGCGCTCTGAATCATCTCCAGGGGCGTTCCTGAAAATACTACTTCCCCGCCGTTTTTCCCTCCGTCGGGACCTATGTCGATAATCCAGTCCGCCTGTTTCATTATGTCAAGATTGTGTTCAATCACCACCAGGGTATTTCCGCGTGACACAATCGTATCAAACAGCTTAAGCAGATTCTGGATATCAGACATATGCAGCCCCGTGGTGGGCTCATCCATCACAATGATGCTTCCCTTTTTTCCCAGGTTCTTTGCCAGCTTGATTCTCTGGCGCTCGCCGCCGGACAGGGTGCTAAGAGGCTGGCCCAGTGTCAGATAGGATAATCCCACCTGCTGCATTACCTTTAAATGTCTCCTGATTTTGGCATCCCCAAATAGTTCCATTGCCTGCGATGCGGTGAGTCCCAGCAGCTCCACAATATTTTTTCCCTTGTAGGTGCAGGCAAGGGCCTCCTCATTATACCGCATACCGCCGCAGGCCTCGCATTCCGTCACAACCGGGTCCATAAATGCAAGCTCGGTCACCGTAACGCCCCTGCCGCCGCACACCGGGCATGCCCCTGTGGAGTTGAAGCTGAACAGGCTTTCCGGCCTGTTGTTTTCCCGTGCCAGCAGCTTCCTGATTTCATCGAAAAATCCCAGATAGGAGGCCGGGGTGGAGCGGCTGGTTGCCGTAATAGGCCCCTGGTCTATCATGACAATACTGTTTTCATACTTCCGGGCAAAGACCTGGGCAATCAGCGTGGTTTTTCCCGAACCAGCCACCCCCGTCACCACGGTCATGATTCCCAGCGGAATGTCCGCATCCACATGCTTCAGGTTGTGGAGACTGGCATCCCGGATTGGCAGACTGCCCACCGGCCTGCGGGGCTGCGCTTTTACCGGCAGGGACTGAACCATGGCCCTGCCCGTCAGGGTGCCGGCCCGGAGCAAATCCCGGTAACTTCCCTGAAACACAATTTCCCCGCCCTTCTGTCCTGCCATTGGACCCACGTCAATCACATGGTCTGCAATGGATATAACATCCTTATCATGCTCCACCACCAGTACCGTATTTCCCTTGTCCCGGAGCTGTCTCAGCAGGTTGTTCATGCGGTACACGTCACGCGGATGCATTCCGGCGCTGGGTTCGTCAAATATATAGGTCAGCCCGGTCAGGCTGCTGCCCATATAACGCACCAGTTTCAGCCTCTGTGCCTCACCGCCGGAAAGGGACGGTGTTTCACGGTTCAAATGAAGGTAGGGAAGGCCAATCTCAATCATCCGGTCCAGGCCCTCTATGATTGTCTGCACCAGCACCTCCACTGTCCGGTCCTCAATCTGCCCCAGAACCTCACGCAGCAGTGTCAGCTCCATCTCACACATATCCGCAATGGAATATCCGTTTATTTTACAGGCCAGCGCCGCCTGATTCAGCCGCTTTCCATGGCAGGCAGTACATTCCGTCACGGCTGTTAAGTGCTGTGACTTTTCCCGGGTGTGTATGCTTTTGCCGCTGATGTCCCGGTTCAGAAGGGTCTTGGTGTACTTGTGGAACAGCCCGGTTACTTTGGGATGTTCCGGCTGGCCGGCGCCATCCCGGGATCCGTATAAAAGAAGGTTGTATTCCTCCTTTGAATACTCTTTAACGGGCTTGTCCAGGTCGAACAGGCCTGATTTGGCATACTGCTTCCAGTACCAGGAACCGGGACGGTACAACGAATCCTTCACACAGCCCTCATTCCAGGATTTATGCGGGTCTAATATTGCTTCTATATCAACGGTTGTGATTTTTCCAAGACCGGAACAGGTTTTGCACATCCCGCTGGGATCATTGAAGGAAAAACAGGAAGCCGTGCCTGCATAGGGCTTTCCAATTCTGGAAAACAACAGCCGCAGGCTGGCGTACAGGCCGCTGATGGTGCCCACGGTGGAACGGGCATTTCCCCCTAAGGGCGACTGGTCCACCACCACGGAGGCCGTTAGATTGTCGATGCGCTCCACTGCCGGCTTCGGGTACTTTGGCAGCCTGGACCGCACAAATGCCGGATAGGTGGCACTCATCTGCCGCTGTGACTCGGCGGCAATGGTATCAAAAACAATGCTGGATTTACCGGAGCCCGATACCCCGGTAAACACCGTGATTTTCTCCTTTGGAATCCTGAATGTGACATGCTTCAAATTATTTTGTGTAAGTCCGTGTACAACAATATCTGCCATCTGTCCGCACCTCGTTTTGTTTTATGTACGACTGTAAGATTACAGTATATCAGAGGGCCGCTGTTCTTTCATGATATTTTTTGCTGTATTTTTTTCCTGCTGTCACCAATATCTGCCAAGTTATCAAAACCCGGAATTGCTTACTGATGCCATGTTAGGATTCTCTCCGTCAGCTCTCTTTCTTCGTTCCGTCTCATACAGGCTCAAAAAACCGGCCCTGTCTTTAGCAAAGAGCTTTTCCAGTTCATAAGACAGGATAAAAGGGTCATAGCCGCTGAAAACATTGGGTATGTATTGATACAGCTTATCCGCTATATTCTGGACATGCCTGATATCAACACCCACCATGTTATAAATCTTCTTTTCCGTATATATCTGCAGCTGCACAATAAAGGGACCTCCCTTACGGCCAACCTGGGCGCATATCCAATAAATTTTATCGCGCGGGATTGCAGTTATCTTGGTTCTGTCGCCGCAGAGCAGCAGGTAGGAAGGCGTCAGGACGATTTTCTCCCCATTTGGTTTCTTTCCTTCTCTGATTTCATAAATATACTCCTCCACCTGAATCCGTCCCTCTGACGCCTCCTGGTCAATTATCTTTCCCACGGCCTCCCTGGTTTTTCCCTCAAAGGGCAGAATTAAATTTTCACCGTTCGCAGCCACCCGCCTTGTTTTGAATAAGCCTGCCGCCATGGCAAGAACCACAATCCCGGTACAAATCTTCAGCAAGAAATATATTTCCCTGCCGGACGGGTCGCTGGCATCCAGAGAGTCCTTTAACAGGAGAATGAGAATCACAATTAAAATTAAAAATACAGTGAACGTCCTGAAAAGTATTTTTCTCGCAGCTGCATTTGCATTTTTTGATTCCTGTGCAAGGTATCCTTGTGTCATGTTGTATCTCTCCTATTCTTTATTCTGCCCGTCCGGCAGAGCAGAAATTATTTTTTCAAATGCTTTTGCCACCTCTTCATTCATGACTGGCAGGCCGATACTGTCAAACATAAGGGAGGCATATCGTAGTTTGGCTTTAAAATCTTCTTTTGTATCCATGAATACAATGGGTGAAATCCACATATTGAGTATGACGGAAAGCAGCTCCGCAATGATGTTCGGTTCTTTCACCCGGATGGTTCCGTCCTCCATCCCCTCTTCTATCAATTCGCAGAACATCTCCACAAGGTCATTTTTTGTAAAATCCATATAGGCTGCAACCAGCTTCGGATTATTAATAAATGATTTGGACAGAGGAAAATAAACATCTGTCTGTTCATCAGCTGTCACTGCATACACAATCATCTGCCTGATTTTTTCCAGGGCCGGCAGCTCTTTATTTTCTTTGATTTCCTGAAAGGGAACTGTTTTTTGAAACATATATCCCATAACCGCATTTACCATTTCCGCCTTATCTTTGAAATGATGGTATATTGCCCCGCGCGTCATTCCAATAGCATCCGCTATATCCTGCAGCGTGGTCTGCTCATACCCCTTTTCAATGAACAGCATCATGGACCGTTCCAGGATGCTGCTTTCCGTGATTTCCGGATACTTATTTCTTCCCATGCTGTCACCTCTCCTTATAAATACATGATGTATGTATTTAATATAGCATAAGTTAGCTCCTGCGTCCAATCATTTCCGTCTGCATACACACCAGTACATCCGGGATAGCTGCTTGGAGTATTGTTCCATTAAAGCAGACAGCTGCGGCTCTCCTTCCATGGTCCGCTTGTAATTCACAAAGCCGGACACAGTATGCCCTTCCTCCCCCATGTCCAGCATCCTTTGGATATCATTGAGAATGGACGAGGTAACTATAAGATAGTCTTCCATCTGTTTTTTGTCCAGGGCCTTTGTTCTTCCGGTATGTATCAGGAATATCATCTGCTCTGTTTCTGATATCATGCGCCAGGATATCTGGAGAAGGTTTCTGATAAAAGCTGCTTCCTCATTTCCAAGCTTCTTTATATATTGAAGTATCTGGTTGTGAAACAGATGGTAATGAATCTGGACATCACAGATAATACCATAATCAACCGTATTTGTTAAGCTGTCCTCCAAAAGCCTGAGATAAACATGGTGCATATGAAACAGCTGGCATAGATTGTAGCGGAACTGTCCCTTTTGGTGGGTGGGAAAAACAAAATAGTTTACCAGCAGCACCAACGCAATCGCCATCCCAACATAGACAATCCGCAATTCTGCAGCCAATGCCTGAGGAAGCGCCAGGGTGGTAAGGGTCAGGGCAAAGCAAGTGGAGAAAATAGCCTGCTGCCAGGTACCTGCTGTTTCCATATAGAGTCCCACAGCCATGATTGAAGCCAATACAAAATGCCATCCTGTCCCGTGAAATATGGGAAGAAGAAGCTGCAGTATCACGCAGCCGATGATGGTACCGATAAATCTGGCTTTCATCCGGGAGGCGCTTTCCTCGTACATTGGACGCAGCAGCAAAAATGCGTTCAGCGCCAGCCAGTAACCATGGTTTGCCTGGCTGGCCAGGCTGTAGGAGAACCCAATCGCCAGGACAATGCTGAGGCGCAGCGCGAAACGTGTCTCGAACATATCCAGTCTCATCCCATGAAACAGCTTCCTTAATGGATGGTGGCAGCCGGGCAGTTTCCAGCATTGGGATGCTTCCCTCTGCCTCATCTGCTCCATCTGTTCCAAAATCAAAAGGAACAGGCGCAGGAAATTCTGAACAAACAGGTACGGAATATCATCCCGGGTTTCTGCCTCTGCCATAAGTGCTTCTCCCTTTTCTTTCAGCCGGTTCTGGTCTGTCTGCGCCCACCGGGAACGCATCACACCAAAGCCCCCTCTTCCAATGGACTCTATGTATCCGGCAAAACGCAGCAACAGTTCATGGCAGCTTTCCTCCCTTAAAGACGGCGCCTGGTATGGATTGGTCAGAAAATAAACCGCTCTCTGGAACAGCAGTGCAAACAGGTATTGTATTTTTCCTCTCGGACTTACCACATAGGTCAGGCCGCGGGACTTATACGCCTCCTGGTACAGACTGTCCAGAATTGAAAATGCATCCTCTGCCGGCTGATTGGATACGCCTTCTGACCCGATTCCTGTATAAACAGCCTTCGCCAAAAGGAGCATTCCCTTTTGGGCCAGGGTAAAATCATTCTTCTTATTATTAAGCAGTGAGCAGATTAACAGGGCCGCAGACAGCATTGCCATATTATAAGTCAGGGCCGCCATTTCCATCCCCAGCATCTCCCACCCAATGGGCCGCAGCTGCAAAAAGACAAAACACATGGCGCTGGCAAAATAACCCTGCTGGTTAAACTGCGTGGTCTTAAGAAAAACCAGCAGGAAGGGCACAGTCAGATTCAGGACAATGCAGAACGGCAGGCCAAGGGATGCCGTAAAACTGAGCAGAGCCATTAAATACTGTGTGCCAATTAAAGATGCCAGCTGTCCGGGTGTCAGACATTTTCTATGGTTTATCTTAAATAAAGTGGCTGATACGGATACAAGAAGCGAATAAGAAATTCCAAACAATACTATGGTTGAATAAAATAGCAGCAAGAAAAAAAGGATGACTGGCAAAGCCCCCTTTAATTTTAATTGGGTCTTTGCCAATCCTGATTTTAAAGTATGTTTCATGTGGTTTCGGTCATCTCCTTCTACTAAAAGAGATTATACAACGATTCGGAAGAGATGTCACCCATGATAACTGTCTGCACCACATTTATAAACCGGCGCAGGGTTTTGTCGTGTAATTTTTGTCCAGGCAAATCTGGCAGGAGCCGCCGTAGCAGCCCTCCGTGTATCTGGTCGGCTCAATGGCATGGGGAAGTCCTTCCCGCCTATGGAGCCTTCGTGGTCCGGCAGGCTTTTCACCCACTGGATGTCTCCGGCTATTTAATGTTCATATTGTTTCGCCATCTCATTTTCCCCTCTTTCATAAAAATCCTTTTGTTATCCCTGGAGCATTAAATATTTCTTGCAATTTCATACGCATTCCAGATTGCATACATAATGTTATGTACCTGTGCGGAATCGCCGATATTGTAGACCGGTTTGTTCAAATCCCGAAGGGACTGGTACAGCTTATTTTCGGATTTATAACCGACCGCGGAAATGACGGTATCTGCCTCCAGAATCATGTTCCTGCCGTCCTTTTCCACCGTAACTTTTTTACCGTCTATGGATTCCACACACGCCCTTGTCATCACCTTGATATGGTGGAATTTCATCAAATCCGTCAGCATGCTCCAGTTCATAAAGGGCATACCGTGAGGCCCTCCCAGAATCTGGTCCAGCATTTCCACAACCGTTACTTCTCTCCCCTGTTTTGCAAGCCAAAGGGCTGTCTCGCATCCTACAAGTCCGCTGCCAATGATGATTACCCTGGGACCTGCTTCTTTTCTTACCATGCGAACATCATCCGCCGCAACAGCGTCCTTAAGGCTCTCCTGTCTATAATCACAGGAACTTTGTCCGGATTTGAACTACGACTCATAAAACATCTTAATGCCTGCAAACATATTGTGCAGCATCTCTCAGCTCATTTTCAGCCAAAGCCTTCCAACTATCCGCAAACTCCTCCCATTTCCCTTCCATTAAATATTGTGCGGCCTCCCCGGTCTTACAGATATAATCCTCTGTTAACCTGTCCCTGCCGTTGTAATAAATTGAAAACGGGTATCCCCAAATCAAAAAATATGCCAGGTTATCATAGCATTCCTTTACCGCAGCCAGAGGACAGAATTCGCAGATGAATTCAAATGCCAGCTGGAAACAGCGCCGGTATTTGTTCTGATTAAACATGCGCATGAACTCATTTACCAGGTAATCACAGTCTTCTTTTCTTACATTTTCTATTACATAAAGAAATACAGGACGCATGGTTATGGTCATAAACTGAAGGCTTTCCCGGTAGTAGCGGAATCCCTCCCTGATTTCCGGCCGGTTAAAATCAATCTCCCTTACCTCCGTGCATATTTCAGAAACCTTTCCCCGATGCAGACGAATCACACCAAGGCTGTCCAAAATGCTAAGTGTGCGGCGCAGCGTCCGAAATGACACGTTTAATTGGTTTGACATAACCGCCAGAGAAGGCAGGCATCCCCCAATCGGATAGATTCCCTTTATAATATCCAGGATAATTCTGGAAGCCAGCGTATAGCAAATCTGCGGCCTCTGCCAGTATACATTCCAGCGGAATGGGATTTCTGCCCTTCCCTTAAGGTCATATTCTTTTTCCGCCTGGGAACAGAAGGCCATAAGATAGTCAACTCCCTTATCAAAGTCCCCCTCAAATGCTTGCCTCATAAAACCTGTCTCATCCGTTTTTTCATCCATTAGAAACTTGCTGTCTCTTGACTTGTGTGTATCATGGACGGAGAGATAAGGAAAACGCAGATACCGGAGCATTTCCCAATAAAAATTCATAATCAGCCTGTTCTGCAGCGCTGCAAACGCATAGATATGGAGACGGGTTGATACGGACAGACTGATATTCCCTGCCATAGCTATCTTCTGCTTCAACCGAGACCATGTCTCCAAATCCAGCTTTGTCTGCACGTACTCCCATATCGGTTCAATCAGCAGCTTGCCGGACAGGCAGAAATCCAGTATTCCCGCCTGCCTTGGAACAAAATAAAATGCCGCGTTTTCCCTGATATGAGCGTCTGCAGTCTGATATATGACCCTGGCAGGTTTCCTGGGCTCAATCTGTATATATCTGTTCTCCTCCAGCCGTGCCAGCGCAGCCCGCACGGTCCGGGGTGCCATCTGGAAGCTTTCACCAATGCGCGGAATAGACGGAAGATATTCGCCATACCTGCTTGCCCCCATCAGGATTCTCGTCTCATAATAATCATACACCAGATTGTAAATCATTTTTTCACTGTCTGCCAAAATTGTCTCCCTCATCATGTGTCTGTCTGTGAACCGCAATTATTTTTTATTATACCATGCCTCCTTATTCAGATGTACTATTTTTTTGCAGAAAACGGCTGATTGTTCTGTACAGTGCCTCCACATCCAGAGGCTTTGCAATATGCGCGTCCATCCCCGCCCGCTCACTCTCCTCTTTATCCTCATCAAATGCATTGGCCGTCATGGCAAAAATCGGAATATGGAGTGCATCCGGACGTTCCAGGCATCGGATTTGTTTTGTAGCCTCGTAACCATCCATAACCGGCATATGTACGTCCATCAGGATTAAATCGTAGTATCCGGGTTCTGACCGTGAAAACAGCTCCAGCGCTTCTTTTCCGTTTTCAGCAGTGTCTGTCGCAGCGCCTGTCATCCCAATCAGTTCAACTGCAATCTCCATATTGATTTCATTATCTTCCGCCAGAAGGAAATGTCTGCCGGTGAAATCAAACTTCGCATGACTTTCCGTCTGATTGGAAGCTATACCGGAAAATTCCGTTCCCTGTTCCAGAATACCCCCCAGCCCTTCTTCCCTGTCTATTCCAAAGGGCAGTTCCACCGCAAACGTGCTTCCGCTTCCAACCTGGCTGTCAACCCAAATCCTGCCCCCCATCAGTTCCGTAAAACGTTTGACAATGGCAAGCCCCAGTCCTGTTCCGCCATATTTCTTTGTCACTTCGGAACTTTCCTGTTCAAAGGATTCAAACACCTTTTCCAGATTTTCCTCTGCAATGCCGCAGCCTGTATCTGTAACCTCAAATTTCAGGCGGATTTCACGGCCTGTCTCAAGGACTTCAGATATCCGCAGCCTGACAGTCCCCCCTGCCGGGGTGAACTTCATGGCATTTGACAAAAGATTATTAAGAATCTGATTCAGCCGCAGGGAATCACCAATCAGGCTGCCGCCAATCTCATCTTCCAGGATTGTCTCATAGTTAATACCCCGAATCTCCGCCTGGCCGTAATAGCTGGTACTGATTTGCTCCAGCAGGTCCTTTAGGTAAAATGACTCTCGTTTGATTTCAATCTTACCGCTCTCTATCTTCGACATATCAAGAACATCGTTTATCAGGGACAGGAGATGCTGGGTGGATAACGCCTGCTTTCGCAGACATTCTTCTGCTTTCTCAGGATGATTTATGTTCTGCCTTGCTATGTATTCATGCCAATAATCCCATTCATGGGCGTCCTGATTTCATGGCTCATACGGCTTAAAAATTCACTTTTGGCACGGCTCGCCTCCTCTGCCTTCCTGCGGGCCTCTTCTGCCGCAACATTTGCCTCCTGCATCCTTTTTTCGTTCCGGCTTATGCTGATATAGTAGAAAACAAAGGCGGCCGACAACAGCGTCAGTATAAATACCATCATCCCAATGGAGTTCCTGTTAAGGATGCCAATTAAATCGCTGATGGTGGAATCCACCACTTCATACGGAATAATGGTCAGCAGATACCAGTCCGTCCCCTGAATGGGGGCATAGTACATATACTGCTTTTCACCATCAACCTCATAGGATGACAGCCCTGAACCGCCGTTTTTCAAATCTTCCCGGACATCCTCCAGAGAATATCCCTGCTCAAACTCTGCATATTTGTGCAGTTTTGAAAAAATATTGGAGCTTTGGGTAAGCCTGCTGTTATAGCTGTTATTGATGATAAACTTCCCTGACCGGTCTATCATGCTGGAATAAGTTTTTGCATCCACTCTTTTCAGGGAGAGCTGGCTGTTGATGGCATTGATATCCAGACCAGCCAATACAGCTATCATTGTGTGTCCCCCGAAGGCAAATGGAGTGACCGAATCCCCAATCAGGATGATATCATCTCCCAGTATTGTCTCATTATAGGAAAGCAGATTCTTCTCTCCCTGAAGCAGCCGGCCGAGAAAGCTAATCTTGGAAGCGCCCGGAAACACGCCGTCTGCACAGTAGTACCTTCCCTCATCATCAACCAGTGCAAAAAAATTAAATTCATTGTGTTTCCGTGCCTGCTCTAAATATAACTTCAGGGATTCCGAATCTTCCAGGTCCTCCTTTTTCATGGATGCCACTGAAGTTCTGAGCTGTGAAAACTGGCTGTTGATACTGGTATGGAAATGCCCGATGGTCTGTGTTGTCAGTTCCCGTAAATAGAGTGTGTCCATCTCCACACCGGCCTTCTGCGAGGCTTTGGAGGATGCCTGTATCAGCCAGATAAAACAAAGGGTGCAGGCAGCTGTCATTATAATGAAAAATGAAACCACATACCAGTTATTTTTACAGTTTCTTTTTATCGCTTTACTCATTTTCTTCTCCTGCGATGATAATGCGCCCCTCCAAACCTGCCCTGATGGGTTCCATGTTATGATTCTCAAAGTATTTCCTTAAGGCATCGGCATATGTGGCATCTGTCTCTTTCACGATTTCTACATTCTTTGCCTTTGGTGCAGTATCACTGTATAGATTCAACATGGTATATCCGTCCCCATTATTATCCAGGTATCCATTGCGTCCTGCCATATAATCTGTGATTGCCAGCGTATACCAGGTATCCTCTTCCAGCGCAGAACCATCCGGCAGACTTACAGAAAGAAGCACGGCCGGTTTTTCATCCTCCATTGACCGGTAGGAATAACACAGGCCGGAAACCTGCAGAAAACGTCCGCCAGGCACCCCATCTCTGGCAGTCTGTGAGATGCCATTCTGAAGCATCTCTTCAATCACCCTGCCCTTTGCCCTGACAACAATTAATTGATTGGAATAAGGGCATACCGCATTCAAATCCTCCCCCCGGACATCCCCCTCATATAAACTGGCCCGTATCCCTCCACCGTTGATGACTGCAATATCGGAGCCGCAGTATTCCTTTACAGCATCTGCAACCAGATTGCCGATGGCTGTTTCTTCTCTTCTGGTGTTGTAATTTTCGTAGATAAGGTCTTCCTCCACACTTCCGGCCACGGACTGGTCATAGTCTACCTCTGAGGAACCATTCCTGCAGTAATCATCCACCAAGGCCAGTGCATCCCCTATCTCAGTTTTACAATCCAGAACAAGCGACATGTTTTTCCCAAAAAAACGAATGATATTGGACGGCATCTGCAAATCATAGATGTATCCCTGCTCAACGCAGTCTGCTATTCCTTCCGGCACCACGGCCTGGGAGGATTTATAGTCGGCCAGATATGAATAAAGGGCCGCGGTATCTTCCATCCATGCTTCCTGTCCTTCAGGCGTGGACAATAAATTCAGGATACGGATACATGCATCCAGCCTGCTTTTATCCGTTTCAAGAGCGCGGTTGATTCCGATATACCCGTCAGGTCTTGATATCACCCACGGCGCATTTCCCTCATCACTTAAATAGGGAAGCATGATAAACTCATATTGGCTGTCCGCACTGTTTAACTTTGTAAACATCTGCACATTGCCATAGGACAGCATCAGGGTTCCGCCCAGCATTCTGTCTTCACAGGGCATAGCATTCTTTGTCTTTAATGACAATGTACCTGCTGTCAGATATCCCTCGCCGGCCCACCCTTCTAATAAGCCCAGTCTGTCATCCCATGTACCGGAGAACCCGGCTGTTCCGGCATTAAAATCCGACATCCATTTAATCCCCTCTGCCGTCCCCAGAAAATCCGGCACCTGGGTACCGATGATATAGGTTCCAACTGAATCCGGCGACACCGTGGTAAGGCCAAACATTGCCTTATCCTCCCCAATGCCTTTACCCTGTTCCTTTCCAGCCTTTAAGATATCGCTCAGTTCCTCATTGGTAGCCGGAATCTGCTTACCAAGCTGCTCTGCCAGGGTCTTGTTTAAAATATATCCCTCGTATTGCCCGGGAAGGGGAATGTAGCGTGTCTGCCCTTCAATCATCACCGGACTGCTGACACTGCCCTGATAGACAGTGGCCAGAGTCTCCGCGCTTAAATCCATGACATAATCCCCAGCCTCCCCGGTTGGAAGGGTCGTAACCACAAGGTCCGTGCCATGCCCATTCCGGAGACGCCGTTCGCTGTCACCATTCATGGCAGCGGTTGTTGTCATCTCTATTTTCAAATCAATATCCGGATATTCTGTCTCCACCAGCTGCTCAAAATGCTTCAGATTCATAGGATACATCATTGATATTTCAATTTTCCGGCTCTCGTTTCCTTCTGACGCAGGCGGCTGGGAATGACACCCCATGGCAATAAGAGCCGTATTCAGACAGATTGCTGTTAATAAAAGTCTACTGTATCTCATATTGAATCCTCCCAATTGCAAACAATAATAGCCGAACCTGGTCTGCTTACCTTCTGGTATACATGTGGACATAGTTTACAGAAAATTATACCATAAAAACAGTGCAGGGACAACTGAATGAGACATTTCTTTTCATACTTCTCTGTCTGCAGGACGCAGCTGAGCCGGGGATTTATAAAAACGCCTCCGGAAAACAGAACATCCCCTGGCTCAAATACCCGAACCAGGGGATGTTATCTCTATTTTTCACTTCAAACAGCGTTTCCGCTTATTCATACAATTTAAACCTGCTGACCAGCTCTTCCAATACCAGGGCCTGGGAGGACAGTTCCTCACTGGCAGCAGCCAGTTCTTCTGAGGTTGCGGAGTTATTCTGCACTACATCCGATATCTGCCCCACTTCGGTTGTAATATGTGTAATGGACTGACTTTGGTATTTAGCTGCGTCTGCTATCTTATCCACGGTCATCACAACCTGCTTTGTGCTTTCCACAACCTGCGCCAGCGCACCTGCTGTTGCGTAAACCGCATTCTCCCCTGCTTCAACCGCAGCGGCTGATTCTTCAATCAATACCGCTGTATTTTTAGATGCCGCCGATGTTCTGTCCGCCAGACTGCGGATTTCTTTGGCGACTACTGCAAACCCCTTTCCGGCTTCACCCACCCTGGCAGCTTCCACAGAAGCATTTAAAGCCAGAATATTTGTTTGAAATGCTATGTCCTCAATTGTTTTTATAATCTTATAAATCTCACCGGACTTTTCGCTGATTACTTTCATTGCGTCCATCATTTCCTGCATCTTCTGGCTGCTCACAGTAACCTGTGCGCCGGCCTGGTCTGTCTGGACACGCGCATCACCTGCATTTTCCGCTGATTCGCTTACACGTTCCGATACATCATGCACGGCTGCTGCAAGTTCCTCAACCGAGCCTGCCTGTTCTGCTGCCCCCAGGGCAAGTGCCTGGGCTCCGGCAGATACCTGTTCACTGCCGTCTGCAACCTGCTTTGCAGAATGGCCAATCTGCATAAGAATACGGTTAAGGTTTACGCGGAGCCCTCTCATGGAAACCAAGATACGGTTATACTGGCCCCTGTAGTATTCTTCCGCCTGAGTCCGGACCCTGAAATCCCCTTCCGACATGGAACCAAGAATGCCGCTGATATCCGCAATGATAGTCTTCTGATAGCTGATTAATTCGCGTATGCTGTCCGACATCTTCCCTAACTCGTCTTTTGCTGTATAGGTTACAAGCACCCCGTCCAGCTCTCCCATTGCCAGCTTCCGGGCAGCATGCTCGATTTCATTAACGGGCCTGCGGATGCCGTTGGAAATGTAAAGTCCAAATAATAGTGCTGACACCACACTTAAAACCATGATTATAATTACGACGGCAATGGCAGCGTTCTGTGCGTGCGCCCCCTCCGCCACCATAAACTGCGCATTCTGTCCGGCTGCATCCGCTATCTTCTGAAGGGTATCCGACATCTGGTCCAGAAGCGGGATATAATTGGATTTCATAACCTGGTAGGCTTCCCCGCTTTTTTCCGATTCTATCAGCCCCAGCACCTGGTCGCGGTATACGACAGCCCGTTCTAAAAGTGAATCGACCTGGTCCACCATCCCAATATCTCCCTTGAATGCTTCCCGGATTACAGGGAATGCAGAACGCATATTTCCAAGATGCTTGTGCGCATTTGCCACGGACGCTTTGGTATCATCCATATCCGAATCCAATATGGCATTCAGGATATCCGCCCGGGCAGCCTGCATTTCCCGCTTTGCCATCCACACATTAACTGTAACCGTATAATTGTTATCATAGAAGGAAGTCAGGTTATTACCAATCTTATTCAGCATGAACAGAGCTGCGGTACTTGCCGTCAGGCATATAACGATAATAACAGCATACGATAATAACAGCCTTGCCCTTATTTTCATATTCCGTAAATGTTCCAGCATAATTTCCTCCCGGCGATAATACTATATTGCTATCTTAAGAATTCAGACATGGTTCTATAAAGTACGTCTACATCAATGGGCTTTGCAATATGGCCGTTCATTCCTGCTGCCAGCGCCTCTGCCTCATCTTCATGAAATGCATTGGCCGTCATGGCAAGAATCGGTATTCTGCCGGCATCCTCATGACTGCTCCGGCGTATGGCTCTGGCTGCTTCGTATCCATCCATCACAGGCATTTGAATGTCCATCAATATAAGGTCGTAATAACCCGCTGCACTGGCATTAAAACGGTCAACCGTCTCTTTGCCGTTTTCCGCACAGATAATTTCAGCACCGGTTGCCTTCAGAAGCTCCACTGCAATTTCCCGGTTCAGTTTATTATCCTCCGCCAGGAGAAGGCGCTTTCCTTTAAGTGATTCGGCCAATGCTTTGATTTCCTCCCCTGCGTCTCTGTCCTGGCCAAAAACAGCGGATAGAACATGGCAGAGAGAGGATTCAAACAATGGTTTGGCAATAAATGCATCTGCCCCCGCTGCTTTTGCCTCCTTCTCTATTTCGCTCCAATCATATGCTGAGATAATAATAACCAATGTATCCGGTCCCAGTTCCCGGCGGATACGGCGCGTCACTTCAATACCGTCCATTTCCGGCATCTTCCAGTCCACAAGACATACATCATAGTCACAGGCATCCTCATGAGCCTTTACCACCATCCGGACAGCTATACTGCCCTGCTGGACCCAGTCCGCATCAATCCCCATTCTTTTCAGCAGCATACTTGCATGGGTGCAGGCCACCTCATCATCGTCCACTACCAATACTTTGAGATTGTCCCAGCCGCCGATTTCCGGTTTGTCCGCTTCCTCCGGGACCTCCAGGGGCAGCTCTACCGTAAAAGCGGTTCCCTCCCCCTGTTTACTTTTTACCCGGATTTCACCGCCCAGCAAGCCAACCAGATTCTTCGTAATGGCCATGCCCAAACCAGTGCCCCCATATTTCCTGGATACGGTGCCGTCTTCCTGCTCAAAGGGAGTAAAAAGATGCTCCAGGAATTCTTCACTCATGCCAATACCGCTGTCCTCCACAAGAAAGGTCAGCTTTGTATGTCCATTTTTCACCGGTGCCTGACTGACCACCAAGCGAATGATGCCTCCTGCAGGTGTGAACTTTATGGCATTTGAAAGCAGGTTTAATAAAATCTGGTTCATCCGGAGCGAATCCCCGATTACGGTTTCTGATACCATATTTTTGAAGTTGCATTCAAACACACTGCCTTTGGCGGCTGCCTGCGAGTATATGGCCGGAACAATTGATTCAAACAGCTGCTGCAGTTCAAACTCCTCATGATTGACGGACAATTTTCCTTCTTCTATTTTCGACATATCAAGAACATCATTAATCAGCGCCAGCAGATGCTTCGAACTAAGTACAATTTTAGAGAGGCAGTCCTTTACCCTGTCCTTATCATCCAGATTTGTTCCTGCAATTGTTGTCATACCCACAATGACGTTCATGGGTGTCCGGATTTCATGGGACATACGGGAAAGAAAATCCTTTTTGGCATTGCTGGACTGCTGGGCAAGATACAGGGCATCCCGCAAATCATGTTCCCTGGCAGCCATGGCTTCTATATTGCGCCGCTCCTGTCTGCTTGACAGAATTGTCAGTCCAATGGTTGAAAAGGCAATTATCAGGGAAATGCAGGTTGATACAATCCCGGCTTTTTTAACCTGAACGTTTAAGCTGTATATCTTGGCGTCCGCAAAATCAATGATTGTCTTTAAACACCCGCTGACACTGTCATAATAGGGATATACATTTGCGTCCATATATTCCCTGACCTCATCCTCTGCATGATTATACGCATAACCGACTGCTTTGGTCTGAACTTCAATCAGTTTATCCATTGCCTCCTGCAGGTCATCTACATCCTTAACCGGTCCCAGATACAGCCTGCGGATATTTTCGATTTCCTCATTCTGCATATCATAGCGGGACTGAAAAAAGGAATCTTTATCATCCTTTGACTGAAAGGCATGTGTCATAAGTATGCCGGAAAAACGTTTCATATCCCACAGACGTGAGCGCATTGCCCTGGCGCTGTTTGATACTGCATAGGGATGTTCATACATTTTCTGGGCATTTTGATTCATTCCATATGTAATCAATATGCTGACCCCGGAAAAGAAAAAGGCTGCAATACAGATTAGCAATGATATTTTTGACAGCTTCAATGAGGATTTTCTTTCTTTATTCATTATGATATTTTCCTATCTTATCTTCGGCAATGGCGGCCTGCGTGGTATTCCACAAAGGGAATGTTTTATAAAAGGATACAGCTGAAAAAATATACCCCCAGGCTATAAGTTCCCTCTATTTCCCATAACCTTTCCTTCCGGCATCAACCCTGTTCATGATGGGTACTAATTGATTGTACCATGCTTTACATAAGCATGCAATGCTTATATCTGCATATTTTCAACAAACCTGCTGGGCAGAAAAAGAACACTCCAGGTAGTGAATTCAGGTTTTGAATTGACGTGGAATGGAGTTTATGCTATATTACATACATACAAAATGTATCTATATTGAATATTGCTGTATAAGGAGGAAAAAAATATGAAAGAAACAAAGCTTGATAAGCAGAAAAAGAACCTTGTAGAACTTGGCGTAATGGAAGAATCAGATACGCTGATTGATTTTTTTCAGGCCAGTTACATTGAACGCCTAATTGGAAAATGGGGTCAATGGAAGAAGGGCTGGGCTTATTTTACGGAAAAACGGCTGATTGTGACAACCGGTTTATTGGAAAAAAACATTGTTATTCCCTATGAAAATATCCGGTCACTGGAAAAATGCTCACAGAGCTTTATGCCGATTGGGATTGCCATTACTTATGAGGACAAGGAGAACGGTGAAATCATAACCGATAAAATTTCTATGATGAAGCGGGATAAATGGATGGCTTTTATGGAGGAACGCTGTAAAACAAAATGATACGCTGCAGATTGAGGATGGAGTGCCTTCATGGTTTTAATGTGCTTTTCTTTTAAAAGCCGCAAGCGTCATCTGCATCACAGCCCAGGCCTCCGGATGGGCTGTGATGCAGATGGATTTACAGTAATTCCGCACCCATAACATCATTTTATTTCACCCGTCTGCCCTTTCACCTGCACCGGCAGCCTGAATTTCTCATACCAGTCATACACCGGCTTCTCGAACCGCAACCTGATTTCCTCTTCCCCCTCTTCATAAAATGCATGTATGCCTGCCAGACGGCTGGTCACATAGGAACACTTGCCCCATCTGTCCCGGTATGGGTTCAGTGGGTCCTCCTCCTCCTGGGCCGCCCGGATATAACGAAGGCGCAAAAAACGGTTTCCCTTCAAAGCAACATCTGTCTTCAGCCAAACCGTAGGACGTCTGTCTTCCGCCTCATTCTCTCCAAGGATTCCCGCCGGCCAGGGTTCTTCTTCTTTTTCAACTGACGTAATGCGGATGATACAGTCCTCAAGCTCCGCCTCCAAATCCAGTTTTGTCTGTTCCTGCACAATTGGGATATGCAGCCATCCGGACTGCTCGCTGGTTGCCAGACTAATCTTACTGCACTCCAGGAATATTTCTCCCTGTTTAAACTGCTCCGGTATCTCAAAGCAGTAAGGGGTCCCGGCCCATAGCTCCATCCGGCTGTTAAACTCCGGGGATGCCATGTACAGATTCATATTGTCCTGTGTATATGTACGTATTCCATATCCGGTTTTCCCATCTGCTTCACAGGACAGTCCTGAAATTTCAGGGGAAACACCGCGGGTGGTATATGGAGTCACCTTCAATCCCTCCTCTGTCCACTCCCCCACAGCCATAAGTCCGGCGCCTTCTTTGATAACCATCCCCGGGATGTCCTCCACACAGGGATACACGTCAGCTTTTATATATTCAACCGTAAATCCGTCTGTAAATCCCGGAATTTTAATCTGGTAACTGCCTCTGGGCCCTGAAGTGTCAAACTTTACCTGATTTGAATAATATCCAAACAGGGTGGTCACAAATCCGTTATCCAGATACTCACCGTACTGTCTTTTGCACATGGTCTGATTCGCACGAAAGCTGCCCTGAGGAATGCCAGCCCCGGTTATGGTGTTCGTAAAATGGTCTTTCTGGTATTCTCCTGCCGCACCCTCGGCGCTGCTCCTGTATCCCGCCCTGATTTCAAAGCTGCTGCGCCCGTAAATTCCTTTTTCAGAATCAATGGGGAAAAAATCCAGATGCCGCAGCTCCCTGTCTTCCTTCTCCAAAGCTCCGGTATTTTCTTCCTGCTGCTTTAAAAGCTGCTTCGCCTCTTCCTGCGGAATTTCGGTAATGGAGTAGTCCTCCAGCCTGACCAGATAGCCGAATATTCCATCGTGATACACAGAAGACACCAGCCAGGCTTTAGCTCCTTCGGTTTCAATTGCAGCCGGTTCCTCCTTCATGATGTAAACCGGCAACTGGCCCGCTGAAAAGATTCCGTATCCCTCTGCCAGCTGGATTCCGTTAACGATTTGGTCTGCATCTGATATTTCCCCGCTCTCCTTTGCGCAGGAAACCACGCTGAAAGCCAGAACCACCAGAAGAATCCCAGCCAGAACCTTCCGTTTTAAACCATTCGTACTGCGCTTCTCTCTCATCGTCATCAACAGTACCCTCCTATATGTAAAACACGCACCGCATTATGAGTTTCTTTTGGCATTTTCATAGGCCGCATCTCCCTGCCGAATCATGTTTGTCTGTTCTGTTTTTTCCATTCTACCACAATTCCCAGTGCGTGGAAATCACTTCTTTTTCAGCCGGTTTTCCAACCCTCCGGGTATGTTATTTGTGGTTTGCAAACCTACATTTATACCGGCACAAGAGTTTACCTGTACCTAAGGTTTGGGGGCAAACTCTTTTTGAAACACGATATAAGGATACGAAGAATATCTTGACATAACCAGCGTTTGAATTTAGAGTAAAAGAAAGAAGTGTGTCCGCCTAAGAGATGTATGCAGATGGAGGGAAACGCTATGGAAATATTTGAAGCGCAGATTAAACAGGATGAGGGCGGCAGGCTGACGGTAGCCGATATTCCTTTTGATGCAAAAGACGTTTTCCATCAACAAAAGGGGACCCTATTTGTATATGGAACAATCAATCATATTGCGTACCGCTGCAAGTTGTTATCTCGTGGTAAAGGCAGATTTGTTGTGGTCGTGGATAAGGCGTTGCAAAAAGCCGCTGGTTATAATGGGGAAGCAATGACTGCACAGATTACAATGGATTGCAATGCAGCCGTAAGTGTTCAAACAAACGGACATCTGCTGCCTATCGTATTCGAAAATTTACTTCTGGAGCTGTCAGTAAAGATATCTTAAATACAATTTTAAGTGCCGGTTTATCTGCACCTACGGCTAAAAATAAGCGCCCATACCAATTCTGTGTGATTACGGAAAACACGCTTTTATCTGAATTAGCGTGTACTAAGAAGTTGATAATTGCTAAACTTTTACTGCCTCCTAAGGTAGAACCTATTACCGTAATTGCAATAGGCTGGCCAGACGAAGTAAAGGAATTATGCAAACGATGGGAGCCGGAAAAGATACATTTCAATAAATGGTAATGAAAGAAGGGTTACAGTCAGATGTATGAAAGAATGCTAAATAAGCAGGTCGTTCCAACCGTTGAGGAAATGACAGCATATTGCGGCGAAAATGCAGAATTATTTACTCAGCTAAACAAATGGCTGTCTAACGAATTTTTCACTGAGCAAAAAATCGTGTTTCCATATGGTAATCGTTATGGGTGGGGAATTGCCCATAGAAAAAAACAAAAGCTGCTGTGTAATATTTTTGCAGAGGATAACGCTTTCACAGTAATGGTAAGATTATCCCATGTGCAGTTTGAATCCATATATGGAAATATGCAAAAATACACGCAGGAATACATAGATGATAAATATTCCTGCGGTGACGGGGGATGGATTCATTACCGTGTTACGTGTAAAGAGCATTTGGACGATATTAAAAAAATATTAGCTGTAAAATGCTCCCATTAATCATCAACTTATTTTGCTGTTTCCAATATTGGCAGGCAGGGCGCAGCGGTACACACTGTGCCGCTGTGCCCTGCGAACGCTCCGCAGGCGGAGCGGCTGCCTGCCCCCGTATTTTCCAGCATAGTAAACTGTAAGCTGATTTAGTCAATAACAATTTTAACAGGAGAACACGTTCCACTATTGCACATACTTTCAGAAACACTACAAGCAGCAATGCCTAACCTGATATCCATCAGTGCCTCTAATACAATCTTGTCACCTGATTTAGAAACCGGTTTTTCCACTGAAATACTGCCGTCACTCTTAATTTTCGTGTGCATGAACAAGTTGACTGGTGTAATAATGGTATGATATGCTCCAAGGGCCTTATTTATATTATCCAGGCAGTTGGGATGCCCCTTCCCATTTATTTTTCCTCCATAGTTATCAATTGGGGAACACGAATATTAGCTACATTATGAAACCTGTATTTTTCTACCATATGCTTCTTCATACAAACCAAATTGTAACGGTAACAATCTGCAATACCATCTGCAAAGGAAACATCATTGCCTTCCCTTAACTGCTGAAACGCTAAAATTACTTGCTTATTGAGATGTGAAAGTGTATGTTTCTTGGAGGGATAATAAGCAAAATGGTGCCC
The DNA here is from genome assembly GCF_005845215.1 of Clostridium sp. 1001271st1 H5. Classification (GTDB taxonomy): domain Bacteria; phylum Bacillota; class Clostridia; order Lachnospirales; family Lachnospiraceae; genus Enterocloster. Next base: position 134,360 of record NZ_SPHO01000001.1, on the reverse strand, counting down.
CCATTCAAGAAGATGATTGGTTTCAGATAATATAACATATAAAGGTTCTAACGTGGTATGTTTCATTATGGATTCCAAAATATCTGTTAAATAAATAGAGCCGGGAAAAGTAAATCTGTCTGCCAGCTCGTCCAGTTCTGCTTTAGTAAACCGCGGAGCTGCAGCTAAAGCTGCCGGACGAATAATCAAAACCATCAGCTGTAAGGCATGAAGGTAGCGTAACGCCTTTTCTACATACCCGGAATTAAGTGCCAGCTGATGAAGTTTAGTATCATCCGGTTCTATAACTATGGTGCCTTTACCATTTAACGTTTTTACGAAGCCTCTCTGCTCCAGTTCTGCCAATGCCTTTCTGACTGTCGATAAAGAGACATCATACTGGCTAGCCAATTGCTTTTCATATGGAAGATACATTCCAACAGAATATTCCCCAAGGCCTATTTTCAGATTCATGTCATCAACAATTTTAGAGTAATAATAATCCTGACCACGCATAGGATTCCACGAAAACTTCAAACCAGTTTGTTCAGGACATTTTGGCGTTGTCTCTGATAAGTAATCTAAGGTTTTTTCAACGGTATCCGTAAGTTCTTGATACATATTTGATAACCGGCTGTACTTTGTGAGTGAATCACCGCCCTTTAATGTATCTATAATAACACTGGCTACAGATACATCCCTCTGCAAAAAGTGCTTAGTGAAATAAGGACAGTCCTCTGCAAAGAATGCAAGCTTACTATAAAGGCCAAATGTAGAATAGAGTTCGCTGAATAGGGAATTACCACCTATTCTTAGTATATCATATCCTAATTTAAAAGGAGAAGACCATCCACCTAAGGCATGTCCTAAACGTAATGCTTTCATGGCCTGTTTATAGTGAGGCATTATCTCCACATCACATCCCTGCAAAGCAAAAACCATAAGTGAAGGTAATATTAGAGAAAACGTCTGATATACCTGTAAAATGCCCTCCCTCTGTTTTAAAATCTCGAAAACAGTATTTGATGAATTACAACTATCTTTTTTTGAAACAACAACTGGTGCAAGACGAGGCTGAATATCAACCAGCCCTTCTGCCCTTAATGCGTCAAAGACACGGTTAATCGTATATCTGCTTACATGAAATTGCTCGCAATACATTCTTGAAGATGGCAAAGCATTTCCAGGCGGTATTTGGCCCTCCAAAATACACTGCTTAATTTCATTATATACAAATGTAAATTTTGTTTCCTGTGGTTTCATACCCCGCCTCCTCTCTGTCTGAATTATACCATGACAAACCAATTTTGTCAGTATCAATAGGCTTAAACCTATTTGCACACCTTACCAATATGGTTATTGCCAATATATAAGCAAAGTAGTTATAATAAAACCGTAAAATGACGGCACCAAGAAAGGTATGATGGCAATGTCTATGAGGAGGGAATATATATATGAATCTAAAAATATCATCTATGAGTATCAATAAAAACAATATTGCAACACGATTTCTTATATATAGCTTCATCGGACTTCTATTCTTTAGTATTGCTGTTTTCAGTCTGCTCGGAATCTATATGAGCCGAAAAAGTAAAAAGACCGTTTATGAAATTGGGAATATATATATGTCTGGAATGAATGAACAAATGTCCAGGCACTTTGAAACTGTGATTAAATTACGTTTTAATCAGGTCAGCGGCATTGTTTCTGTTGTTCCAACAGATAGCAACGATAAAGAGAATCTATATGAAGAACTTATTTACAGGGCCCAGGTCAGGGGGTTTGACTATTTAGCTCTTTGTTCTGCCGAGGGGGATTTTCAGACACTTTATGGACAATCCATACGGCCACTTAACCCAGAACCTTTTGTAGAAGCATTATTACTGGGGGAACAACGAGTGGCTGTAGGCGTTGATTCTGCTGGAAATGAAGTGGTATTGTTTGGCGTTGATGCTGCTTATCCAATGCACAATGATGATAGGAGCACTGGCTTGATTGCAGCCGTTCCTCTGGAATATATTACCGACTTCCTTTCCCTAGAGGATGAAAGGCAGCTGTTGTATTATCATATAATCAGGCCAGACGGTAGTTTTGTAATACAGAATACTAACTATGAGTTGCGGCTTTTCTTTGAACAACTACAAAGGCAGCTTGATTCTGCAGCAAATGAACTATCTGCGGAAAAACCTATTAAAGAATTTTGTGCTGCTCTAAAAAACCATGAAGAATATGCAACAACATTTGAAGTAAATGGTGAAGAACGGCAAATTTATGGCATATCATTGCCCTATTCTGAATGGTATTTAGTATCGGTAATGCCTTATAGCATATTGGACAATGCCATAAATAATCTGAGCAGCCAGCGTATGCTCATGACATTATTGTCATGTGTATCTGTTTTGATTATTTTAACATTGATTTTTCTTCGGTATTTCTCCATAACCCGTTCTCAGGTGCATGAATTGGAGGAGGCCCGTCAGGTGGCTCTTGAGGCAAGCAGAGCTAAAAGTGAATTTTTAGCTAATATGAGCCATGATATCCGTACACCCATGAATGCAATCGTAGGCATGACCGCGATTGCCGCAGCCCACATAGATGACCGGAAACAGGTGCAGAATTGCCTTAGAAAAATTACATTGTCGAGTAAACATCTATTAGGGCTGATTAATGATGTTTTGGATATGTCTAAAATTGAAAGTGGTAAATTAACTTTAACAATAGAGCAAATTTCATTAAAGGACGTAGTTGAAGGAATCGTTAACATTATGCAGCCGCAGGTTAAGGCTAAAAAGCAAACCTTTGACATACATGTTGAACATATTCTAACAGAGAATGTGTGGTGCGATGGTGTCCGCTTGAATCAGGTCTTGTTAAACCTCTTATCAAATGCAACAAAGTATACACCGGAGGGCGGCTCGATACAATTATCCCTTTCTGAGGAAAAATCTCCAAAAGGAGAAAACTATATCCGAATCCATATCAAAGTCAAGGATAACGGAATAGGTATGTCGCCAGATTTTCTCAAAAAAATATATGAATCCTATAGCCGTGCAGATGGAACCAGAATACATAAAACTGAGGGTGCCGGTTTGGGAATGGCGATAACTAAGTACATTGTGGACGCAATGAAAGGAACCATTGATATAATAAGCGAGCCTGATAAAGGTACCGAATTTCATCTCACGTTTGATTTTGAAAAGGCGGTTTCAGTTGAAATGAAAAACGGCCAGGCATTAAAACAAAATATTAAGCTATCCGGACGCCGTATCCTGCTGGCTGAAGATAATGAGCTTAACAGGGAGGTTGCAAGTGAATTATTGTCTGACTCAGGCATAGAACTGGATTGGGCAGAAGATGGCCAGATATGTCTGGACAAGTTCCAACGTTCACCAGAGGGATATTACGATGCCATTCTTATGGATATACGGATGCCTCATATGACAGGCTATGAGGCTACAAGGGCAATCCGGGGAATAAACCACCCGGATGCCTTATCTATCCCAATCATTGCTATGAGTGCAGATGCGTTTTCTGATGACATACAGCATTGCCTGGAATGCGGAATGAATGCCCATATAGCAAAGCCTATCGATGTTATGGAATTGACCCGCTTATTAAAAAGATTTTTAATATAAATCCGGCCCGACTTTTCCGGCTTCTGCTCTGCCTTCAGCCTCATTCCACGGAATACTCATGGACCAGCAGCTCCTGCCGGAAAAGAATCGGTCGCCAGCTATCGCTTCACTGCATGCTAACGATATACTTATCTTACCTACCTGCTTGTACACTTTTGTAGCCGTTGTGATTTACACATTAAAGCCCCGCTAAGTTCTTCCATTTATTCAGGTCTCACTATATCCCATATCAATTTAACCCTTCCATCCTTTACCGGGCTGATGGAGCCGGATGCCCGTATTGCTTCAGCCATCATTTCATTGTTGGCTCCTGCATCCGGATATTCCTGTACTACCCTGGTAATATAACATTCATCTATACAACCGGCTCTGGCAGCAACTGTGTAGACGGATGTATCGTTAAGCTCCCCACCGTCAGCCAGGGTGATGCTGCGCACATTTTCAGCCTCACCCGCCCATGGCGCATACTCCACCCTCAGCCCGGCAGGGGCGTATAGAATATTCACCTCTGCGCCGTTGATAATGGGATGCTCCATCAGTTCCCGGAGTGCAGCCCCGGTAATCTCATAGGTGGTCAGGTAATCGTTGGCGCCTGTACCCTGTTGTATGAACCGCTGTGGATATACGATGCCTCCCTCGTATATAGCTGCAATGTTGGACCGGTAAAAATAATTATTAGGTACCAGTGCGATATCTGCCCCGGTCAGCTGCTGCATGACATCAGCGATATAGATACTGGTCTCCAGTATGGTAAACGGTTCTCTGGCAGTCCCAATAGGCTCTGTCTCCAACAGCATCAGCTCGTTGATGGGCTCAAAACGGTCAGCAGCTGAAATCATCTCCTCCATGGTCATTTTTCCTGTGGTCCAGTCATAAAACACAGAAACGTAATCATTGGAGCCGAAATAATCTGCAAAGAAAACGCGGCCGGACTGAATGCAAGCCTCGATGTCATCAAAATCAAATACAGCCTCCTGCTGATAGGATGTCAGACTGCTGACGCCGGAAAAGGATTGGAACAGGGCGCTCTGCCCCTCATTTGTACTCAGATAATCCATAATAGCCAGGATGATTTCCTTCTTATCCCGGTTCTCCATTGCCTGCCTGGAGGCCGATAGCTTGGTACCCGATACCATGTGCAGCCATCGTTCTCCCGGCACTTCTGTGGGAAACCCGATAAAGTCAATCTGGCAGTCCGGCTGCTCTGTTTTGTACAGGGATACGATATCCAGGTTTGAGATTATCATGGCGGATGTACCTTCGTACATTCCGTGGCGGATTTCTGTGGCGCTGGATGAGAAATCGTCTTCCGTTATGATTCCTTTTTCGTATAACAGCTTCAGGGTGCCGAACATGGGCTCCAGCAGCCCCCGGCAGGAACCCTCTTGCTGAATAAAGGAATTGTACCGGGTCTGCTTATCCAAATCAGAGAGAACCTTGTCGTAGCTGAGCCCCAGTGCTGTGGATTCAATCGTCGAATAGTATTTCAAGCAGACATTGAAGGGGCGGATTCCCTTTTCGGAGATTGTATCGCACAACGTATAAAACTCTTCTAAAGATTCCGGGGCTGTCCAGCCATATTGTTCAAATACGGTCTTGTTATATGCAATCCCCACCACTGTATTTGCAATGGGTATCTGAAAGAGCTTCCCTCCGATACTCATAGTGTTGAGGGCTGAGAGATTATATCGGCTGACAACTCCTTCTGCAGACAAATCATATAAAAAGTCGTTGTCAGGTGCCACACGGGTGACAAACATTAAATCCGGAAGGGAATCGGCCCTGCTCTGCAGCGCCATATATGCGATAGGGTCTGTACCAGCCAGCGATTCTACAAAAATAACGTCCAGCTCCGGAAATCTTTCCTCAATTGCCGCCTCCAATGGCGCCTCATCGAAAGCCTGGTATTTTCCTATGGTAATGACTGTCTTACCGTCCTCGACCGGTTTATAGGTCAATATCTCATTCTCCGCTTTTAAACCTGCAATACTATCCGCTGGGGATACCGGAGCGGATTGGGAGCACCCTGAAAGCAGGATAAGTCCGGTCAGGGCTGCGGCTTTTAAATCTTTCTTTTTCAATTCGGGCACCTCACATTACATATTTTTTTAATATTCGCTTCAACTCGGCTAAGTCTACCGGCTTTGCCAGATGGGCCTGCATTCCTGCGTCTAAGGAGCGTTGGGTGTCATCGTCAAAGGCGTTTGCAGAGAGCGCCACAATGGGTATGGCTCCGCTGTCCGGGTGTTCGGATGCGCGGATTTGCTTTGTTGCTTCCAGCCCATCCATGACCGGCATCTGAATGTCCATCAGTATCAGGGAGTAGTACCCCGGCTCTGACTGCGCGAATTGTTCCGCCGCGTCCCGCCCATGCACAGCCGTATCTACCACAAATCCCATCTCTTTCAGCAGCATGGATATGATTTCACGGTTAATGTCATTATCCTCTGCAACCAGAACCCGCCGATTCCTAATCCGCACGGACAGCTCCTTGTCAGATTCAGCCTCGCCCGTGACGGCTGACATAGGGATAGTGGACAGGGGAATGGTAATTGTAAATATGCTGCCAATTCCCATTTCGCTTTCTACCGTAATATCTCCACCCATCAGGGATACCAAACTGTTCACAATGGAAAGACCAAGCCCGCTCCCTACATAAGCACTGGTAAGAGACGAAAACTCCTGTTCAAATGGCGTAAAGATTCGGCTCAGGAAGTCCTCGCTCATACCAATGCCGGTATCCTGTATGCTAAACCGGATTCTGCTGTGTTTGCTGTCAATAGGCTGCGCGGCATAATCCACAACAATCCTTCCTCCCTCCGGCGTGAACTTTATTGCATTAGAAATTATATTTATCAGACACTGACGTATCCGCACCGAATCGCCGATAAAATCGGTATTGATAGGACTCTCTATGTTTAGTGACAGGGACAGATTCTTTTCCCGGGCAGGAATCTCCTCCATCTGCATCACATGGTCCAATAGCTCCTCCATGCTGAACTGCCGCCTGCTGATGGTCATCTTTCCGCTTTCAATTTTGCTCATATCCAGCACATCATTGATAATGGAGACCAGGTAAGAGCTGGACATCTTAGCCTTTTTCAGACAATCAAGAACCACCTCTTTGTCATCCGGAGAGTTGAGAGCTAATTCATGCATTCCAATGATTGCGTTCAACGGAGTCCGGATGTCGTGGCTCATTTTATCCAGAAAATCATTTTTTGCTCTGGCCTTTGCCTGTTCCAGTTTGACCGCCTGGTTGCGTTTCATCATAAACAGCAGGGTAGACAGCACCAGGGCTGCCAATATAAGAACTACAAGGGCGCTCAGAAGAATAACGCTGCGCATTTGGCCGTAAGTGTCTTTTGCGGTAACAGAGATTGGAACCGCAATCACAATCCCGCGGTCCGCGTCCACACTCACACTTTGAATCAGCCATGTCATACCTCCCAAATCTGTGATGCACTGGTAAGGCGCTTCATTGATAACAGCATTTTGAAGCTGCTCCAATTCCCTCCGGGCAATGCCCGCCTGATTCAGAATGTTGTAAAGATTGTATCCTTTAAATACCTCATTGGCCTCCGCCATCTGGGGGCGCATTACGATGAAACCATGAATATCAATTACATAAGAGGCGCCCATTCCGCTGTACAAGGGTATTGTAGCCACGTCAGCGTAGAGCCGGGCATCTACCGGCTTTACAAGGCCCACGTACTCCACGCCGTCCAGAATCACTCCATCCAGGCCTGAAGAAAACAACCAGTAATCCCCCCTGGTCTGAATGGTGGCAAAGGTGGAGACTACATCTGCTCCCTGTACGATATTCATACGCAGGTCGTTATCCTTAATCAGCCAGGTACTCCCATCGGGAGCATGGAATTTTCCGTCCGCAGTCACTAAGAGAAAATCACCGCTGTCGGCAAACATTCTCCTCACTTCTTCCATACTGGCTGCACATGAATTTTCAAGGAGTGTGACCAATTGTCTGGTCTCTCCTAAATAGGAATCCTTCAGCATGGTTACTTTATCAGAAAGCAGATACCCAATCTGTTGGACCGCTTCCACACGCTCATTCAGGATAGACTGGTTCAGCCTCTGATAAGAACGGACAAACAACAGGATACTGGCAACAGCCGCCACCGCCATGACAGAGATAAGAACCCATTTATGATTATCTGAAGTATGTTTTACTTTATCTGCTTTGCTTTTCTTCATGGCAGGTTCCTTTCTATAGAGAATGCACCTTCTGTACGGCCATCTCTATTGGGTGAGCAGCTGTTTGATTAATGGTTTATGAAGGGTAATGTCATAGTCTAAACCTCCTCCTGTCCCATAATAAAATCATACAAGGTCTGATAAAGCCGCTCCGGGTCAATAGGCTTAGCCAGGTGGGCATTCATTCCCGCGGCCTTGCTTTTCTCAATATCATCATCAAACGCATTGGCCGTCATTGCGATAATTGGAATCGTCCTGGCATCGGCATTGGTCATGTGCCGGATGTTGTTTGCCGCCGTGAGGCCGTCCATCTGCGGCATCCGTATGTCCATGAGGATAGCATCGTAATAGCCGGTCCCGGATTTGCTGAATATCTCAATGGCCCGCAATCCGTTTTCCGCTGTTTCCACAAAAAAGTTTTTATTCTCAAGCAGTGCGGCAGCTACTTCGGTGTTGATTGCATTGTCTTCTACTAAGAGAATCCGCCGTCCTGTAAAGTCATATTCAGCCGTCTGTTTCCGGACTGCCTGCTCATCCTGCTCTCCCAGCACTTTGGTAAACACGGAAACCAGAGAAGACTTAAACATAGGCTTACTCATCAGCAGGTTGACACCAGCCAGCTTCGCTTCATGTTCAATGGCCGCCCAGTCGTAGGCAGTCATGATGATGATGGTGACATCCGGCCCTACAATGGTCCTGATTCTGCGGGCAGTCTCAATCCCATCCATCTCCGGCATTTTCCAGTCAATCAGGACCATATCAAAATGGTCGCCGGTACCCCAAAGCTCCTGTACCCGGTTCACTGCTTTATAACCGCTGTCCACCCACTGGGCGGTGACTCCCATCTCCCGGAGCGTTCCGACCGCACTTTCACAAACAGCCACATCATCGTCCACCACCAGGGTTTTAAGACGGGAAAAATTATAGTTGATTTTCTTCTTGGCATAGCGGAGTTTTGCTTCCTCCGTAACTCCCAGTTTTATATCCACTGTAAACTCTGAACCGATTCCCTTGATTGTCCGCACATTGATTCGGCCGCCCATCATGTCCACGATATTTTTGGAAATCGATAGGCCCAGCCCGGTACCGCCATACAGCGCTGTCGTGCCAATGGACTCCTGGGAAAATGGCTCAAATATGCGGGGCAGAAACTCTTCATCCATTCCAATTCCCGTATCATTTATGATAAAGCGCAGTTTCGCGCCGTCCTTTGTCTTTCTATGCGGAGCAGCAGAAAATGTAACCTTACCGCCTTCACCGGTAAACTTGATGGCATTGGATAGGATGTTGATAAGAACCTGCTGCAGTTTCATGGCATCGCCGATATAAAAATCATCCAGAGTGGGGTCCACGATGCACTCATACTCAACCCCTTTGGCGGCTGCCTGACCGTAGCAGATATCGTTTAGGCCCTTCAGGAACTCCTCAGTGGGGATTTTTTCGTTTTTAAGGAGCATCTTGCCGCTCTCAATCCTGCTCATGTCCAGGATGTCATTGATGAGGGAGAGCAGAAAACGGGAGGAGATACCTATTTTAGAAATACAGTCTGCCACATGTTCATCATCTCCGATGGACTGGGCAGCAATAGCGCTCATGCCAATGATGGCGTTCATAGGTGTGCGGATTTCATGGCTCATGCGGGAAAGGAAATCCGTCTTGGCTGCATTGGCTTGTTTTGCAGCAGCAAGTGCGGCGGCCAGAGACGCTCTTTGCTGCTGCTCCTGACGGATGATGTCGGTGACATCCGTGCGCGCAATACAGACCCGGCCCAGTTCCTCACTGATATAAAAAATCTGGTACCGTTTAACCCGGGGATTCCCGTATTCATCGCGGGTTTCCGCCATAAAATTGTAGCTGCTCTGCCCGGATAACGCCTTCTGCATATATGTAAAATCCAGCTTAGAAAGATACTCCTTCTGAGCCTCCGCCTCCATAGTGTTATTTGCAATATTTCTGGCTTCCTCCTGAAACCGGCCTTTCCCAGGCATCATGCTCTCGGTTCCGGGGTGGAAGGATACCACATGGTAGGTATCATTATAGATGTCGATGTCGGAAATAATCTCATAATCCAATTCGGTCACTTTATTGATAAGCTGCTCCTGCATTTTCTGCTCTGTAACGTCAACAGTATAGAAGAAAGCAATCACATCGCCGCTCTCCGGATTTTGATGGAACCTGTAGTTTGTTTTACTCCAGAAAGCTCCTCCGTCATTGCGCCTGCGGAGGAATTCAAAGTGGATATCCGTCTCTCCGGCAGCAACGCAGTCCAATACCCGGGCCCGCCCCAGGGTCCTGCGGATATGGCTGCCATATTCGGTGTCCACCGCGGAAGACGCAAAATTGTGGATAGCCTGCTCATAGGTGTCCCCCAGCCGGGTGATAGCCGAGGCAGCCGTGGCCTGATAACTTTCCACCATATCCTTTGTCACATTGACCTTGCCCTGGATGCTCCCCTCCGCAGAAGCCGTCTGGGCAAAATAGGCCAGTTCCTTTTCATAAAGCTCCCGGACCCGTTCCTGGGACAGCTTTTCTTCTGTTATATCTACAAAAACACCGTAGAAATACTGATTGCCATCATCACCGGACAAGAGCTGAGCCTTCAGTGACACCCATTTAATACTGCCGTCTTTACAGACCAGCCGGTGTTCATCCCGGATGGTTTCCCCGCGTCCCCCACCTGCAATCAGCCTTGCCCGTACAGCTTCTAAGTCTCCCGGATAAATAACCGCAGCCATCTGGTTTCCCAGCGCTCCAAACTCCTCGCGGGTGTACCCCAGGAATTCGTATAGACCGTCATTGGCATCGGCAACGGAAAACCCCTCATCGAACCGGACCCTGAACACCGCACCGGGAACGTTATTGTATAGGTGCATAACCTCGGCCTGGGCCTGCCTCTGCCGGGCTATGTTTTCCATAACCAATGCACGCGGATAGTGTTCTTCACCGCACTGGCTGTTTCCAGGCTCGGCAAACCACAGTGTACGGAATCTCCAATGCTCATGTATCCGGACCAATGTAAAAAACGCCCGCAGCCTCCAGCTGTACTTTGTATTTTTGAGAGTAATCCCTATGGATATATTTCTGGTCCGTTCATCGATTACCTGCTCCTGAAAAAGCATAAGTTCAAACGAAAAGGGCTCCGGAATCTCCTGCAAGTCCCGTATTAAATACTCCTTCATTTCCTCGGAGCTATAGGCAAATTCATCCTCACCCGTGCCCACGAAGCAGACCTCATCAGGAGCCAGAAAAAAGTGGGCCTTATCTGCGTTGCGCTCTTCAAACCAAGCACTGCAAAACGCCTGCACAGTTTCCAGCGCTGTCATTTTTGTCGCTATATTACTCATCCTCGTGTTCCTTTCCAGAGCCCTTTATTTCTATCATTCCGTTTCCGCTGCTTTTGTTCATACATTTTTTTGTCCGCCTCCGCAATGAGCTGTGCGGCCCCGGAGAACAGACGACTGTCAGCCACCCCATAGCTGACGGAAATGGGAAGGAGAAATCCTTCACCCTCCTGCCTGGCCAGCCTCTCATTTACATCTGCAAGTCTCCGCTCTACCTCATCCATTGGCAAACCGCGTATGAGACACAGGAACTCATCGCCACCATAACGAAACAGCATATCCTGATTTCTTCGGAACATGTGGCGGAGCTGGTCCGAAACAGTCCTGAGGTAGCGGTCCCCTTCGGTATGGCCATATACATCATTCATCTGTTTCAGACAATCCAAATCCACAAAGCAGAGAAGAAAGGGAATGCCCTGGTTAAACAGGGATGCCAGCACCTCCAGTGCATGCTGACGGTTAAAAAGCCCTGTCAGTCCATCATGTACAGCATCCTGATACAGCTGAGGTACAATCTGCTGCCAGGCCGCCAGTTCATGCTCCATTGCCTTATTTTTATGTTGGTAATCCGTCAAAAGGCATATGCGCCAAGTGTACCAAATAGCAATATGATATCCGATGATAGCAAACAGACAGGATTTAATACTCCAGCCCTTGAGCAGCAGGTCGTTGTAGGGGGCGGAGTAGAGAATCAGGTTTAGAAAGAGGTAAAAGAATAGGCCTGCCATCATTTCCAAGAGGAATTTCTGATGCTTGGGGTAGCGCAGGATTAGCCTCAGCCGGTGAATATAAGCTGGTCTGGTGAAGACACGGAGAATAATCCCTGTGAATAGAAAGCCTAAAGGCACGGGAATGCCCTTCAGGTTACCCAGATATCTGGTGTGGTTATCAAAATTTTGAAGCGGCAGGCCGGTGAGAATGGAGATTACTGCACGGCAAAGGATATTAATTGCTAAGCCGCAGATGATGCCGGTAAGCGTACTGAACAGAGAACATCGTCTATCCCGGCCGGTATACAGCAGGGTTTCCAGTAAGAGCGCCGCTGCAAAGATGGACCAATTGGCGACCAGATGTAATTCCAGTATACTGCAGACTACAAAAATGATATAGTTGAGGACAAAGCATAATAAGACATAGCGGACACCCAAGCTTTTCATTTGTTTTTGCGCCTTTACAAAGCAAAAATACCTCCAGTTAAAATAAAAATAGGTCACAGCAGCCAAGGCAATTATGACAGTTTCCAATACTTGACGCAAATCCAATGTTCCACCTCCTATCTACCGCCGCTGCTCCTTGTCGCGATACATATCCAAATCTGCGCAACGAATCAGTTCAGCTGCATTATTTTGTGTCCCAGTTATACCTGCCACGCCAAAGCTGAATGAAATAGTGTTTCCGCAGCATTCCTTTCGGGCCAGCCGGAATCGTATTTCCTCCAGCCGGATTCTGGCATCGTTCTCACAGCAGTCAGGAAGCAGGACGGCAAATTCATCTCCGCCTAACCGGGCAAATACATCTTCTGCCCCCAAATATGCACCAAAGGTATGGGCAAACACAATGAGGTACTGGTCGCCCATGGTGTGTCCCAGAGTATCGTTAATCTGCTTGAGGCGGTCCAGGTCTATATAGACCAGGGCACCGCCTTGGCCCCCTCCCTGTGACAGAAAACCTTCCATTTGTTCCATAAAATACCGGCGTGAGTATATCCCGGTCAGGGCATCCACGTCACGTTTGCTCTGTAAGGCCGCGGCCTGTTGATTTTGCTGTTCCAGCTCCGCCTCCAGCGCTTTATGCTGGTCTTCAAAATGGTGGGCCCGCATCACGGAATATAGGTGCACCAGGCAGCGCAGGATAAAAAACTGCTTAAACACCATACATATAATGAGCAGCACAGGCAGCATGGTCCACTTAATGCTTGTCTGACAAAGCAGGCTGTCTAAACACATAAAAATACTGCAAAACCACAGAAAGGCCATAAAGGGCTCTTTCTCCGCGGCACCCGTCTGGGTGCGTATTACCTCCAGTGGCAGCCCGCGGTGAGGAAGCAGCAAATCAGTCAGAACGCGGGCAGAGACCGCCACAGAAATCGTAATAATCCGCCAGGAAGGCCGTCCAATCACATCGCCCATTGGGACCTTCAGTGCCAAAGCACACAGTCCGATTAGTGTCATATGGATTGACATGGTGATGATATGTAACAGGTTGATTGCAAACAGCTTCTCCTCCCAGGTGTTCCTTGTATAATGCCAGTGAAGCATGTGGCAAAAGAATGCAATCATATAGACCGGCATCAGTGGAATATTGAAGGAGCACCAGAAGGTAAACAGCAGCCCGCCTGGTATGGCGCCAGTCAGCCAAGTAAAAAAGACATTTTTTTGTGGGTAGCCCAGGGTCTCCATTGTCCTTATGGAAGTAAAACCATAGACCAAAAACAGGCAGATGGGCAACGCCAGCCCCCAGCCTATATAGCTATCAGACAGCATTACACTCACCCCTTCATCCGCAACTCTGCCCATATACATATTTAGTGTTTTATATTATAACAAAAAACAGCCGCTATGTAAAACATTCCATGCATTTATTTGGAATTTTTTGTTGTTGGAGATTAATGACTTACGGAAATGGGTTGATATTCCCAATATATGACAGAGCTTGTTAGAACGTATTTTTTGTAGTAAACTTATATGGAGTATAAGAATCATTATCTGTTCCATCTGTGAACAGCTGCGAAAATATAAATATTGAGAGGGATAAAAGTGGAAGTTGATAAAGGCCGGTATACTGTTGCCTATGAATGCTATAAGGCCAGGATACTCTACGGGTTTTACGCTTATGGCGACAGCCTGCCAACGATTCTGACAATCTCGAAGTTATTCCGGATTGCACCATCAACGGCACGCGCTGCTCTGGCGCTTTTAGAAGATGAGGGTTATATTAAAATTGAAGGTAAAAAATCGGCCAGTATTGTTTATCAGGCTGATTCTAACCAGTATCGTGAAAATGCTGCCCGGTATTTTGTTCCCCGTGAGGCAGGCATCAGAGATTTGATTGAAGCAGGGCGGTTGATATTTGAACCATTTTGGGATTGGCGGCTGCAAAGTCTGAGCAGCGATGAGTGGGCTGAATTTATAAAAGAACTGAAACATCCCCGGCCCGGCGCAGCTTCTGTGCAGGCCCAGTTATACTTGTATGCCATGAATACGCTGGACAACAGCCTGATTCAAAATCTATATTGGGAAATGATTCGTTACCTCCGTTTTCCCTATTTAATGCGGGAGGGGGATGACGCCGAATCGCGCAGCGCACTGCTGCACGAGCCGCAGGGGGAGGCTATCAGGCGCTTGAAACAAAAGTATGAAGCAGCAGAACCGCTCCGTCAGGTGTACGGTTTTATCCAAAAGGCCCGCCTGGACGATTGTCTGGATTATACAGAACCCTCTTTCTTTCAATGGCGCCTTGACCGGCCGCACCCACAGCGCCGCTACACTTTGGTTGCACAGCTTATCCACGCAATCGTAAGAGGCCAGTATCCGGCGGGAAGCTACCTTCCCTCCAATCCAACGTTGGCCAGGGAATACCATATGGGTCTGAACACAGTCCGGCGGGCGATTTATATACTGAATGGGTTAGGCATCACCTCCTCCTTTCAGGGGAAGGGAACCCTCGTCAATACAGTCGCAACTCCTGTGGATTTATCCATGCCGGATGTCAGGGCAGGCGTCCGCTATTTTTTGGAGGGTCTGCAGTTAATGACCCTGATGATTCGCCAGGTACTCCTATGTACCCTGGAAACACTTACCCCAGACAGGTTAAACGCACTGGCCCGGTCATTTGAGGAACTGCGGGAGCAGGGGCGGAGTTACATAGCATTCGGAGCTGTTCTCGTTTTTATAGAAAGGAGCTGTCCATTGCTCACTGTGCGGGAATGCTTCCGTATTTTACATGAACTGCTGGCCTGGGGCCATCCGCTGGCCCTGCAGCACACGGATGCATACGGGCTCCATCTCAAATATGTCCCACTGGTACAGAAGGGCGAGCGATTATTGAGAGATGGTGATATAGCCGGTTTTGCTGAATACTGGGAGGAAATCTATTATCAGGATGAGGAAGATGCCAGACGAATGATTGAAGCGGAAAAGGAGAAATTGGGATTGACGCTGAAAAAGAAATAATGACTTATATTCCGGCCCCACATTATACAGGCATTGCAGCTGTTCCTTAATCTTCTTAAACAGGAAACGCTACAATGCCTGATTTATAGTTAACTCCATTGCTTGGCTAAGTCGCCGCCTGTTCTTCACCACACAATCAAACAGTGTCCATAGCTCATTGCGATTTTACTGAGTTTTGTTTATAATCATTCCATTCGTTTTCAAACTGACACTTATTATACATAATAGTTCTCAGCTTTTTATTACATTTCCATACCTTATAAAAATATAATATCAAAACCCCAAAAAATAAAGAAGTATATTTATCGACTTCTACATTATCAAGAAATCTGCCTGCTAACAAGACAATAAATGCCATTGGCGAAAATGCTTTCAATATACCAAGCGTTTCTTTTTGAGCATCTATACCATAATTGCACTTGTTAATCTCTTCCTGAAAAATTATATTGGGATTTCTTAGATATTCCCCACTTTTTATCTTCTCAATCCTTTTTATTCTATTATATAAACTATTGCTGTGTTTTACTTGCAGTGCATGGTATATTAGCCATACAACAATAATCGTTCTCAAATATATTTCAATACTAAACAGTTCATTAAAATTTATATGAAATACTTCTGCTAGAAATAGCTTCAAAAAAAGAACTGAGACAAACTCAATAAACATTTTTTGGGTTTCATATATTATAGAGTGTTAAATATTGCAGACATTTCATCACTAGGACCCTCCTCCCACTGCCACCATCTCACGGCCCCGGATAACTCCTCTTTGGCCTATTGTCCTTCAATCATTTTAAAGGCTACATAATGGGCCTGCGTCAGCGCCCTGAAGGTTGACGGTGTCCTCTGCTTCGAATGTCAAATTACAGAAGAAACCGGAATCAACTTCAGGATGGCGCTGGAATATTGTTTTGAAAGTATCAAGCATGTTATTTTGGAGATGGGGCGTTCTCCAGCAGTTCCTGTGAGGGATAATAACAAAATTAATAAACAAAAAATCCGTATCCCATTTTTACATTATAAATCCCATAGCATGACAGTGTGTCCGGCTGATTCCCGTCTTCATCCACAAAATTCCAACCAGGGTACCAATTGAGGAAATCTTCCGGCACTTCCGCAATCTTTGTATCCGGCGTATACAAAAGATACTCCGTACCGTCCTCCATGCCATATGGTTCAGAATATTTGTTCAGGATACCATCTTCAATCCATTCAACACCGTTTTCTTTTTCTGCTGTGATTTTAGATAATGTCATGGTATATGTATGGCTGTCCATCTGCCTGATATTACCAAACTGTCCGCTGAAATCACAGATATACTGCGTTCCTCTAGGATAGTCGTCTCCGCGGTCTCCCATATCGGAATCAAGGTATGCTCCGTTAAACGATCCATCCTGATTTAATACAATATCAGTTCTCCACGCGCCGGCCCCGCTGCTGAATACGAATTCCAAGGGAAACACATCCGGAAGTTTTGCTTCTCCGGAAGTGCTTGTTCCTGCCGGAACTTCTTCCGGTATCTTACCGTGAGTAGTACCCTCCTCGTCTTTCGCTGTTCCACTGGGAGCAGTCCTATACCGGGTGTCCGTCCCCTCCTGGGTAACAGCCTCAGCAACGGTTGTCCCTATACTGGCACACCGGCTTCCTGTGGGCGTCTGTTCTGGCTGACAGGCAGTAAGAAGCAGAACACCAGCCACAATCCATAATTTGCTTAATTTCATAATCTCCACCTTTCCGGCCACAACCGCTTTCAGCTCCAGCCAATTAGAAAACAAGGATTACCAGTATGTTTTCTGTTCTGTCTTAGAATAACATAAAGTTGTTTCAAAGTTGTATCAAAAGGCGTTGATTTTCTTTCGAACATATTAATTTTTCCTAAATTAAACATCAGGCCGCCCGCCTATCATTTAACATGAAAGGATTCATCGGATTTCTCTGCAAACCATATCTCCTCTGCTGCCATCTGGAAATTGCGAAGCAGTATATTAGAACACATGCTCCAGCCTGAGGGCAGCTTCGAAACGTGCCTTTTCTTCTTCGGTCCACGCATCTATAATCCGCTCCAGTGCATTGATTCGTTCCATATGGCCATCCTTAAATGGCATGCAGTCCTCCAGACATCCTGCCAGTGCCTTGATATCTGACCGCACTCCTGCTGCAATTGGAATCATACCGTCTCCCTCCTGATATATATCTGCATCTTTCACCTCCAATTAAAAAAGGACCGCCACTAAAAGCAGTCCGATGACTGGTAGACACGTTACAATATTTATTTAAATAGACACCAGATGATGAAATCCCCTGAGATGAGAGTTGCCGTTTCGATTATTCACTACCCCTTTTGAAGAAAAAGAAATCGTCAATACACAAAACAAATTCCAAATCTCCGTTCTTTCTTAACCGGAGGACAGCGCAACTGCCGTCCCAAGCCAGCATGATATCCATAGAATCCAAGAGAGCGGCAGAAAACATTTACACTTGTAAAAGTTTTTTCGCTATGCTATAATTTGTTGGGAGGTGACAAAAAATGATTAACAAAAATACAACAAACCCTGCGGCGCTCCGTTCCAGAACGGCTCTGGCCAGATCTTTGGTTCATTTGCTCCTCAAACGTCCGCTAAAAGATATCACGATTGAAGATATCACAAAAAACGCGGGTCTGTCCAGGCAGACCTTTTACACCAATTTTAACCAGAAAGAAGATATCCTGGAGCACTCCTTAAATGTCCTCTTTTCTCTCTTTACCGGCGGGCTGGAGAATCTTCCGCCGACCATAGAGGAGATGCTGGCCGTCTATTTTCACTTTTGGAGCGAACACAAAAAATTTTTGTCCGTACTCTTCGACAACCAGCTTTCCCATATCTTTGCCATCGACAACATCTATCTCTTCAAAAATGAGTTTTCATTCTATGCAGAACAGGTATCACAATCACAGGAGGAAATCCCATATTTGGAAAGTTATCTGGCCGGCCTGACTTACCAGATGCTCCGCACCTGGCAGCAAAATGCCTGGATGGAAGACACGGAACAGATTGTACAAATTGCCAGCCGGCTTTTGAAAGGGGATTTTTTTATTGAAAACAAATGAAAACTGTCAAATAGACCATGGAAATCGTAAACTTATCATTGGAATTATCATTATCGGAGCTTTCATCAGTTCCCTGAACCAGACTGTAATGACTGCATCACTGCCCAGAATTATGACGGAATTCGGTATTACCGCAGGAATCGGCCAATGGCTTACCACCGGTTATCTGCTGTTTATGGGCGTCATGATTCCGTGTACCGGATATCTGATGGAACATTTTTCTTCTAAAAAATTATACCTGGCCTCCGTATTCCTGTTCTTCGTCGGCTGTGCCGCAGCCGCATTTTCTCCCAATGTCTATCTTCTGCTGCTTTCCCGTGTCATCCAGGCTCTGGGAGCCGGAATTCTTCTTCCCCTTCCCCAGGTAGTGGCATTCCGCCTGTACAGGCCGGAAGAACGCGGCTCCATTATGGGAATTGTAGGACTCACCACCGGATTTGCACCGGCCTTCGGTCCTACCTTTGCCGGCTGGATTGCAGATTCCTTTGGATGGCGTTCCATTTTTTATATTATGTGCTTTCTGGCTGCCTTGGGAATTATCCTGGCTTTCTTCAAGCTTCCGGACGAAAAAAGGCATGCGGAAGGAAAGCTGGATATTCTGTCCGTAATCTTATCGACCATCGGCTTCTGTGGTCTGCTGACCGGTGTATCAAATCAGGGAAATTACGGTTTCGTCTCTGCTGCAACCATCGGCCCTCTGGTTGTAGGAATCATTTGCATCGCCCTGTTTGCCCTCCGGCAGTTTAAGCTTTTTTCTCCCCTCTTGGAATTAAGAATTTTTAAAAACAGAAATTTTACCCTGGGAACCATTCTGCTGATTTTTGCCTATGGCTCCATGCTGTCCGTTTCCACTCTGCTGCCCATCTACATCCAGAATTTAAGACAGTACTCTGCCACCATATCCGGGCTGGTTCTGCTGCCAGGTGCGCTTTTCCTGGCCTTCTTAAATCCTCTTTGCGGCAAAATATTGGACAAAAAAGGCCCTTATCTTCTCTCTTTGGCAGGGCTTGCTTTTCTTGGCGGCGCAACATTTTGCCTCTCCTTTATCGGACCGACAACAGCTCTTATGACTGTAATCATTCTGTATGCGTTCCGCATGCTCGGTGTCGTGGCACTTCTCCAGCCGCTTCAAACCTGGTCCGTGAACTCTGTAGAATCTAAATTTGTCGCCCATGGGACAGCACTTATGAATACCGTTCGACAGGTTGGCGGTTCCATCATCAGCGCTCTTTTGGTATCCGTCATGTCGGCTTCTGCAAAAAGCCACGGCGATATGAAGGGAATCGAAACTTCCTTTTTGGTAACTTCTATTATCGTATTTCTCTCGCTTGCCGTTTGTGCTGTTTTGATGCACCCGAAAAAACGCGGCAAAGGAGAATCCTCAGTGAAAGACCACACGGTTGAAACAGTGCCCTCTTCCAAACCGGAACGTTCTCCTGAACATACGATTATCACGATTGCAAGGGAATACGGCAGCGGCGGCCGGGAGATTGGAGCAAAGGTTGCCAAAGCTCTCGGAATTCCTTTTTACGACAGAGAACTGATTGCCCTGGCCGCCAGAGAAAGCGGATTATCCCATCAATATGTAGCCTCTGCAGAGGAAGGGATCTCTCTGCGGGACGCCGCATGGGACTGGGCCGCCCAAAGCTACGGCAATTTTGAAACCCATCTTTTCAATACCGACAATTTAAATGAGGCAGACCGCCTCTATGAGGCCCAGAAACAGGTAATCCAGCAGATTGCCGAGAGTGGTTCCTGCGTCATCATCGGCCGGTGCGCCGACTACATCCTGAAAGAGGATCCTGGCTGTTTCCGCCTCTTCATCCACTCCACTTCAGAAGAGAAACGGCAGCGTATTCAGCAGGAATATGGGATTGCTCCAGAAAAGACGGAGGCTGCCATGAAGCAAAAAGACGGAGAGCGGGCCTTTCACCATAAACGTTATACCGGCCAGGTCTGGGGCTCTCCCTCCAACTACTATATGATCCTAAACAGCGGGCTTTTAGGAATCGACCGGTGTGCCGAACTCATTGTGGAGGGAAGCCGGCATTTCAAATCCTCATAATTTTTGTTTTTTTCAACAGAAAAAGCCGGTCCATTCTCTCCCGCCGCGGGTATTGAATCCGGGGGTTCCCGCCGACAAGAAGAACTCGATTTTCCTCTGCAGACTATGGTATTCTGGATATGCACCCTTAAATTCCCCTATTTAAAAAACAAGAGCTGCTGCAGAATCGCTGATTTCTCAATTATTCCACAGCAGCTCCAAATACAAAAATCAAATAAATAAAATTGCTTTTAAAGATGATAGCTTATCGGCCAAAAAGTTTTTGTTTCTATACTATATCAGCGCAGATTGTGCATATTTTTCACGGCTTCTCCGGTTCCCGAACCGCTGCATCCAGCCTCCCCATTGGTCCGCCGGGCCGGGTTTCAAAGTGGTATCGTTTCCCGTCAATCTCCTGCCAGTCAGTCATCATTTTTCCTTCGCCATCAAAATGATACCAGCCCGGCATTCCATTCCATATGATTTGGTACCACCTATCAGAAGCATAGCCAATTCCCGGTATATAGCATACCCAGAACACGGTTCCGTCGTCTTATGTCCTCATACTCTAATTTCCGCTGCAAACTCCGCCATTACAGGGAGAAACACTTCCCTCATCAGAATCCTCCGAGCTGGAGTGTGAATTAGAAGTTTCCTTATCCACAGCCTTCCAACTGTAAATCAAACGGAAGCTACCCATCTGGTTCCGTAAAATTTCAGTATTTCCATCTCTCAGCACAACGGAATTTCCAAAAATCTCTTTATCACCGACCTCCACGTTCCAGTACCCCTCCGCAGATGACCGTTCCTGCGCATAAAAAATAAGTAGTTCGGTTCTGTCCCCGCCCTTGTCGGTAACGATGTCGTATGTCACATAGCAGACTCTGATATGGAACCGGAAACCTTGCTCCCGGTCTCCAGTTCCTCTATAAAATGTTTTGAGAACATCCAGCATGCCAAGGCTGTTTTTAAAAGGTAACAATCCTTATATTACCTTTTCTATAGCAAAACAGCAGACACTCTTTGTTACCGATGTAATCCAATATTACCTTTGTATTTCCAAAGAAAAATCGACATCTTTCGGCATCTATATCTCATCAATCGCCTTCCCAATATCATGCCTCATATACTTATTCCCAAATTCCACCCACTCCGCAGCCTTATAAGCATTTGCCCTGGCTTCCTTCAGGGTGTTACCTTTGGCTGTAACCCCCAGCACTCTTCCGCCGTTGGTCACAATATTGCCGTCCTTATCGAACTTGCTTCCGGCATGGAATACATAGTATCCGTCCTGTCCGTCAAACCGGTCCAGGCCCTCTATTTTATATCCCTTCTCATAATGCTGCGGATATCCATCCGATGCCAGAACCACACATACGGCTGCGTTATCTTCAAACTCCAGCTCTATCTGGTCCAGGGTGCCGTCCACACAGGCTTCGAACACATCCACGATGTCATTTTTCATCCTGGGCAGGACTACCTGGGTTTCCGGGTCACCGAATCTGGCATTGTATTCCAGCACTTTGGGGCCGTCTTTTGTCAGCATCAGCCCAAAGAATATGATTCCCTTAAACTCCCGTCCCTCAGCCTTCATGGCATCTACGGTGGGCTGGTACACATACTTCCGGCAGAACGCATCCACCTCGTCCGTATAGAACGGACTGGGTGAAAAGGTCCCCATGCCTCCTGTATTCAGTCCCTGGTCCCCGTCCTTTGCCCTCTTGTGGTCCTGGGCCGAGGTCATGATTTTAATGGTATTGCCATCCACAAAGGAGAGCACGGATACCTCCCTGCCTGTCATAAATTCTTCAATTACGATTCTGTCACCGGCAGAGCCAAACTGCTTGTCTAACATCAATGTCTTGACGCCTTCCTTAGCCTCTTCTCTGGTATTACAGATAAGCACGCCTTTTCCCAGTGCCAGGCCGTCCGCCTTCAGAACAATGGGCATAGGGGCTGTCTCCAGATATGTAAGAGCTGCCTCCGGAGAATCAAATGTCTCATAAGCAGCAGAAGGAATATTGTACTTCTTCATCAAATCCTTGGAAAATGCCTTGGAAGCTTCCAGTATGGCGGCGTTTTTTCTGGGTCCGAACACACGGATGCCTGCATTTTCAAATGCATCCACCGCACCGGCTGCCAGCGGGTCATCCGGTCCTACCACCACCAAATCAATGGCCTGTTCCCTGGCAAATGCGACCAGCTTATCAAAGTCCATAACACCGATGTCAACACATTCAGCTACCTTGGCAATGCCTGCATTGCCGGGTGCGCAGTAAAGTTTGTCCACCTTTGGGCTCTGAGCTGCTTTCCATGCGATTGCATGCTCACGTCCGCCGCCGCCTACTATCAATACTTTCATGAAGTTCCTCCTTATTCTGAAAACATGCGCATATTATGTGCGCTACTGTCAAAGGGATGCCGGTACTATTGATGGTTGGCAATCATGTTGATTGCCCTGGGCAGAATGACCCACTCAGCCTGCTCCATAACCCTTCTCTGCAGGACCTCCGGGGTATCTCCTTCTTCCACTTCCACTGCCTTCTGAAGAATAATGGGACCGGTATCCATGCCTCCGTCCACATAATGAACCGTGGCCCCTGTCACCTTCACCCCTCTGGCCAGGGCTGCCTCATGGACCTTAAGCCCATAGTAGCCCACGCCGCAGAAGGAAGGTATAAGGGATGGATGGATATTAATAATACGTCCCTCGTATTTTTCGGTCATGGCCTTAGGAATCATCACCAGGAATCCGGCCAGTACAATCAAATCCAAATGATATTCATCTATTTTCGCGAGAAATGCCTGGTTAAATGCCTCCCTGGACGGAAATTGCCTGGGTGATATGCATACAGCCTCTATCCCGTGCTTCCTGGCCCTTTCAAGCGCGTAAGCACCCGGGTTATTGCTGATAACCACGGATACCTCTGCATTGGTAATCTCACCTTTGTCCATGGCATCCAGGATGGCCTGGAGATTGGTACCCCCGCCGGATACCAGTACACCCACTCTTAGCATAGGGACACACCCTTCTCTCCTTCTTCAACAGAGCCCACTATATAAGGAGCTTCCCCGGCTGCCTTCATGGCTTCCATGGTCTTCTCCACATCAGCAGGGTTAACGGCAACAATCATGCCCAGCCCCATATTATAGGTATTATACATCATCTTCTCTTCAATCTGTCCTTTTTCAGCCAGCAGCTTGAAAATAGGAGGAATGGGATAACTGTCCTTTTTAATAACAGCCTTAACGCCATCTTTTAACATACGCGGAATATTCTCATAAAATCCGCCGCCTGTGATATGGCTGCATGCCTTTATGGTAACTCCTGCTTCCTTCACGTTTCTCAGGGCCTTTACATAAATTTTGGTGGGAGCAATCAGTGCCTCGCCCAGGGTGGTGCCCAGCTCGTCATAATATGTGCTCAGGCCTTCCTTTGTGAGTTCCTTCTCAAACACCTTGCGCACCAGTGAAAAACCATTACTGTGTACGCCGGAAGAAGCCATTCCAATCAGGACGTCCCCTGCACACAGGTTCTCTCCTGTAATCAGGTCCTTCTTATCAACAATTCCCACGGAAAATCCCGCCAAATCATACTCATCTTCCGGATAAAAACCTGGCATCTCTGCTGTTTCTCCGCCAATCAGGGCTGAACCGGACTGCCGGCATCCCTCAGCCACTCCCTTTACGATTGTAGCAATCTTCTCAGGAACATTCTTGCCGCAGGCAATATAATCCAGGAAAAACAGAGGCTCTCCGCCTGCACAGGCCACATCGTTAACGCACATTGCCACACAGTCAATTCCAACTGTGTCGTGCTTATCCATCAGAAATGCCAGCTTCAGCTTGGTTCCCACACCATCGGTGCCGGACAGCAGGGTAGGCTCCTCCATACCCTTGAATGCGGACATGGAAAATGCTCCTGAAAATCCGCCCAGACCGCCTAAAACCTCAGGACGCATGGTTCCCTTTACATATTCCTTCATCAATTCCACTGATTTATAGCCAGCCTCAATATCAACTCCGGCCTTCTTGTAATCCATCATGGTTTTTATCCTCTCTTTTTCTGATTTTCCCTTATATACGCGCTATTTCATCTGTGCAAGATATTCTTTATAGCCCACCTGCTCCAGCTTCTCAGCCTTTTTCACCACATCGTTCTTCAGGCTTTCGGAGTACTCTTTCAGCTTTGCCAGCAGCTCTGCATCGGAAGTAGCCAGTATCTTTGCCGCCAGGATGCCGGCATTGGCGCCGCCATTGATGGCAACGGTTGCCACCGGGATACCGCTTGGCATCTGCACGATGGAATACAGGGAATCCACACCGCCCAGGTCAGATGTCTTCATAGGAATTCCAATAACCGGCATGGGGAAAATAGCCGCGCACATGCCGGGAAGATGCGCTGCCTTGCCCGCGCCTGCGATGATTACCTTAAATCCCTTTTCCTCTGCTGCTTTTGCCCAGTCAAAGAATACATCAGGCTCCCTGTGCGCGGAAATGATTGTCATCTCATAATCAATGCCCAGCTTATCCAGAATCTCAGCTGCCTTTGCCATAACAGGCATATCAGAGTCGCTTCCCATTACAATTCCTACTTTTGCCATTATTCGTTCTCCTTTTCTAAAACTCATTATCCTTGTAGATAATTATTATTAGTTTATCTTATAAGTATCTTTATATAGCTTAATTCTACTTATAATCATAATACTAGGAAATGCTTATGCCGTCAATACAAAACTTGAAAAAAGTCTGCTGCATTTTCCATTGTTTTTTGTATGGTATTTGCACAAAAGCACCTGTCCCCCCTTGCTTACAATTTATTTCCCAAACTGTACTGCACGAATAAATACGTTAAAGTACTTGGTGCCTGCTAAAGTATGAATAAAAATATGCAAGGGAGCGCAGATATGGAGCCAGTGTGGTCCACAATGCATTCCCTTGCAAAATCCCTTTTTTTCTTCCGGTATCCTTTTTCTGTTTTTCTTATATCCTTACCTTATTCCTCATATATCCTTCCCCTGATGCCTCATGGCCTGTCAGAGTAATTTCAGACATTGTCTCAATCTTTGAAACCGGATACACGTTAATCCTTTCTGATTCACATTTTTTGTTCCATTAACAGCCGCTTATCTCCTATCTCTGACCATGACTGGCATTAATCATCGTGGTCATTGTCGTCGTGGTCGTCATCATCCCGGTCATTGTCATCCTGGTCATCATCATCCCGGTCGTCATCATCCCGCTCATCGTCATCCCGGTCATCATCATCCCGCTCATCATCATCCCAGGCTCCCGCCGCATTGTCCCAGTCCACATCCACAATCTTACCGGTAGAGGCATTTACATCCACCTCAAGCTTCTTTCCCTTTACCAAAAATTCCAGTTCATATACACCGTCATCCAAATCACAATCCTTATAGGTCACTTCATTTTCCTTCAGCCCTAATTCCTTTATAGCGATTTGCTTGGCTTCATTCTTACCTATATATACCTGGTCTGACTGTTTACCGTTATCCTTAAGTGTTATGGTAATATCAATACCGCGCCTGTTAACCACATCCCAAGCAGCATCTTCCATCTCCTTCATGAAGTCGGTTCTGGGATAAACGGACCCCTTTTCCGACTCAATAACCAGTTCCTTGTCATTTCTGTCTTGATGGAACCAGCCCTTATCATCCATGCGCTTGACCAGTTTCCGAACCACTGTGTCGCAGTCCACACCATAAAAATCACCTGCTCCTTCCAATAACCTTCTTCCGTCCTGATTCATTCCCTTTGCCTCCAGGACCTCCCCCTCCCGGTCATAGGAAAGAGAGATTTTGGGACCTGCGCTGAGGAACACACGTCCCCAGGTTTCTTCCTGAATCCTTGTTTCCTTAACGGAAGGCGCCCCTAATGCCGTGCTGCCTGCACCCGGTAAAGTAAGTGCCATGAAGCCTGCACATGCCAATATAGCTGCCTTTTTAATCCTCTTTGTCGTCATAATTATTTTCCTCCTGTCTTCTATATGATTTATTTATCTACATTCATAGAATACGAAGGGCTAAACATGAAACCGGGGTAGAAGAAAAAAATAGTTCGTTTTTTTATTCTGTACTAATTTTCACCCTTACTGCTGTTTTTGCAGCCGTTTTCTCCTGCTGTTCTGCCGCCAGTTTTCCTGCTATTTTCCCCTTCCATTATCCCATATCAAGTCCTCTGGCAACCCCCAGGCAATCTCCCATACAGAATGCAAACCGCCCATACAGAATCCAGACCGTCCATACAGAATCCAGGCCGCCAATGTTGACAAATATCTTTCTCTGTGATATAGTTGCCGCATTGTAATGAAGGAGAGGCAGTATGGGCTTTTATATATTAAATCAACCTCGGAAGAAAGAGAGCTCTGTACAATTCATACCGATGAAACATTGTACAGAGTACGGCGTATCTTATGCGCTTTTGTGATTTCATCGGGAAGCAGAGTAATAACCGGGAGGCAGAAGTGTAGGCTGCCGCTTGTTTGATTGCTCTTTTTCCCGTGGTTATCCGTGCATAAAAGGCTGTGGACAATGTTTTGTCCATGGCCTTTTGTAATGTGAGGAAATCTTTTTGATTTTTTATGGCAGAAGGCAGATGCATGATTTGCATCCACCTTCTGCCTATTTTTTTGCCCCGGATATCAGATGTACGGTTTCCTCCCACGTTTCCTTCCACATTTGCTTTCATACGGCATTTACTGTCCATCCATGCGTTGCAGCACATTATCAAACATAAAAGGAGTATTTCAATTATGAGTTTATTAGACATAACAGGACTTTCCCATACTTATGGTGACAGCTGTCTTTACAGCGATTCTGACCTTTCCCTTAACCACGGGGAACATATGGGAATTGTGGGCCAGAACGGAACCGGCAAGAGTACGCTTATCAAAATTTGTACGGAACAGGTTATTCCTGATTCAGGACGTGTCGTCTGGCAGCCCGGTATTACCATTGGTTATCTGGACCAGTACGCTAATACCCATCATGGCATGACCATGGAGCGGTTTTTAAAATCATCCTTTGCCAGTCTGTATGAGCTTGAAACTAAAATGACAAAGCTTTATGATGAGGCGGCATCAGCCTGCAATATGGATGCGCAGAACCAGGCATCGCTGTATCAGGAGGAACTGGAGCGCAGCGGTTTTTATTCCATAGATACCCGTATTGCCCAGGTGGTTACAGGCCTGGGGCTGACAGCAATCGGTCTGTCCCGTCCGCTGGAAGACATGAGCGGAGGGCAGCGGGCCAAGGTCATCCTGGCCAAACTTCTTTTGGAAAAGCCGGATGTCCTTCTCCTGGATGAACCCACTAATTTTCTTGACAAGGAACATGTGGAATGGCTGGGCTGTTACCTTTCGACCACAGAAAATGCCTTTATGGTCGTTTCACACGACCATGCATTCCTGGAACGGATATGTACACGCATCTGTGATATAGACAACGGAAGGCTGACCAAATATTACGGCACCTATTCGGAATTTCTGAAAAAGAAAGCATTTCTGCGTGAAAACCATATACGACAGTACAATGCACAGCAAAAACAAATCCGGCAAACAGAGGAATTTATACGAAAAAACATAGCCGGAAGAAAATCCCAGATGGCCCGCGGACGGCAAAAACAGCTGGACCGTATGGAAAAGCTGGAAGCCCTGGACCTAAAAGAAATCAAACCGGAATTTTATTTTCAATGCCTCCCCCTGACCAAATGCCTGCATTTGTCCGTAAAACGCCTGTCCGTGGGTTATGATTATCCAATCTTGTCCCATCTGGATTTCTCCGTCACAGGCGGACAGAAGGTGGTGGTTACGGGATTTAACGGCATCGGAAAATCCACCCTGCTGAAGACGCTGACAGAAAACCTGGCTCCTTTGTCCGGTATCTTCACGTTTTCACAACAGGTTACAATCGGATATTTTGACCAGGAGCTCGTCTGGGAAAATGATATGCTGACTCCTATACAGATTGTCTCCAACGCTTATCCGGAGCTTATACTCAAGAAGATACGCCGGCATCTTACACGCTGCGGGATTTTAAGCCGACAGGCCATGCAGCCCATGGGCACATTAAGCGGCGGCGAACAGGCAAAGGTCAAACTATGCCTGCTGACTCTTAGTCCCTGCAATTTTTTGATTATGGATGAGCCCACCAACCACCTGGATATTCAGGCGAAAGAAGCGCTGAAGACAGCCCTTAAGAGCTTTCCCGGAACCATACTGCTGGTTTCCCATGAGGAATCATTTTACCGCAGCTGGGCAGACCGTATCATACACATTGGTGACCATACTTCCCCTTAAATGTGCGGCAACCCTTTTTATTAATAATTAAAAGGCGGGGCCGGATGGAATACTAACACACAGTCCATCCGGCTCCGTCCTTCTTTTAGTTGTGCTGTAACCTTTATCTTTATTATATCTTCAAAAAAAATCTTATTAAAACATCTTTATGGAACAGAAGAATACAGGGTCTGTACATGATGTCAGTCGTCATCGTCTTTATCATCATCCTCATCACTATCATCGTCGTCATCGCCATCGGAGTCCTCGTTATCAGAATCATCCTTATCAGAATCTTCGTGATTGGCATCATCCCGTTCCCTGCCATCTGCATCATCCGCATCATTATCCCTGTCGCCATCCGCATCACTGCGTTTTATCACCGTTTTATCATTTCCGGATTTATCCCTGCCCTTTTTTATATCATCCTCACTGTTATCAGTATCCTCTTTGCCGGAATCGTCTTTATCATCATCTTTGTCTGCATCACCTTTGTCCGCATCATCTTTATCATCATCATCTTTATCATCATCGTCTTTGTCATCATCGCCTTTATCGTCATCATCTTTATCATCATCATCTTTGCCGGCATCGTCTTTATCATCACCTTTATCCGCATCCCTGCCGCCTTTATCCGAACCATCATCCGTGCCGCCCGCATCGCCTCTGCTGCCATCCGTCCCTTCCTTTATTCCCTCCGGAGGTACCCCGATGAATGCAGGCTTATCCCCTCCTGTTCCTCCCGGCATTCCTGCATCATGATGGGGGGAGGCTGCAGGAGTCCCGTCTTTGTTTAGACTCTCAACATGTATCTCCACCTGCATACGGTTCTTAAAAAGGGTATCCAGTCCTGTGCGGATGGCATCCGCCCGCTTTTCCTTCCAGCGTTCGCTGCCGCCCGAGGCAGCCACATACACAGACCCGCCCTCTGACAGATATCCCATTTCCATGGCCCGTTCCACCAGAAGTTCTGTCATGTATTCTGAATTACTTCCCTTATATGATACCTGGTCAATGAGCTGTTTTCCGTCCTCATTTACACCTTCCAGACCAACCACGCGGTCCATATAGCTGACGGACATCCTTACATCCGGATTGATGCTTACCTCCACGGTGCCATAGGGCACCCTGTATGCGCCGTAGGCACCGCCTCCCAATACTGCCAGGCACAGACAGGCAGCCGCTGCCAGAGGAACCAGCCGGAGCAGGACAGAAGCCCCCGGCATCTGTGCGGCAATTATCTCTCCTATCACCTGGCCCTCATGGTAACCCAGATTGGCAGCCTTTATCATTCTGCCCTGGTTGTCAAGGACAATAACATATGCCGGATGGCATTCCATTACAAGATAGGTCATAGGGCTCCCTCCTTTCCCGGTGATATCTGGCACAGATGTCCGCGGATAATCTCATATCCGTTCGTGTAGGCCAGTAAAATGGCAACCAAATACGTCCGGTGCCGTTCCAGGGTCTTTCTGGATACGCCGGACAGCTCCGACAGTTCTGCGATGGGCAGTTTATGGCTCTGCATCAGGCGTTCCAGCAGCTTGGGATTCCTTTTGGCAGCCTCCAGCACTTTATGGCATGCTTTAAGGGTGCGGTCCTGCCGGGGGCAGTTATCCGCCACATCAGACAGGGTTATGCTGTATTCGGACAGGTTTCTTCGGAATTCCTCCAGCTCCTCCCTGGTGGCTGTCCTCACATTCCACTGCTGGATTCCGTTTTTCTCATCAGGCGTCACTTCCCATAAGGCATGGGATTCCTCCTCCTGGCCTGCCGGAGCGTCAAAGGAAACCAGTCCCTGGTGGCGTCCCTCTTTCCTGATATAATCTATGAGCCGGCGGCGTATGGCCGTGGCGGCATATGGCAGAAATGCGCCTCTGCCCCTCTCGTATCCACGGACCGCTTCATAAAAGGCAAACATGGCCACACTAAGCTGGTCCTCCCTGCCCTGGACCGGCACACCCTGGGTAAAGCGGGCAGTCTCTGCCTGTATGAAATTCATATACTGGTCAATCAGACGGTCGGCTGCTTCCGGATTCTTCTTTGCCTCATAAACCAGATGGACTATCTGGTGCTCTTCCCCCAAGATATCACCTCCATTTAGTATAGAATACGCAGCCCCCTTTTCTGTTCCGGGGTCGCAGGAAAATTCATTGCTTTTTATTTAGTATAACAGAAAAAACCACTTGTTCCATCTGTAAATCGGATAGAACAAGTGATTTTTTCGCAAAAAAGAAGACACCATCCCATCCCGGAACAGTGTCTCCCTCAACTATCATCCAAACATTTTATCTACAGCCAATTCCATCCGGCCGGCTATCCGCCTCATCCAGCGCCTCATTCAGTTCCTCTGTGCCTTTCAGCACAAACCTGCCCTGACAGATAATATCAATCTGGCTCCCGTCGGCCCTTACAGCCTTTATATCCCCCAATTCCGAATAAGGAATCGTGATATCCGTGTGGCAGCTGAAATACGCCCTGGACATATCCGTCCTTCTGAGAAGGGATATCTCATTGTCCCTGGCTATGACCTCCCTGCCGTCCGGATTATACATGGGCGAATCCTCCGCAAAGCTGTAACAGGTATCACCCACCGCGAAATGGGGACCCATCTTCTCAGCTATGAGGATGGGCAGCTTGTCGCCGATGGAAAACCTTCTGGCCATGGCGTAAGCCGTGGTGTTGGTCCCAATTGCAAATTCTCCCAAAGGCAGCCAGTCATGGTTCCGCATAATAACCTGCTTCACCAGCGCCCGGCCCTGTATCAAGGCATCCCCGGCCATTCCGCCGTTCCCGGCGCCCCTGGCCTCCCCGTCATCCCTGGCCGTTCCGGCATCCCCGCCAGCCTCAAAATTCCCGCAGGAATACTCCGTTACCCTGCCATCCTTAAACACCATGCGCAGGTTCCTGAACTGATAATCCTCCACATAGACATTCTTTACATGCAGCAAACCCTCTGTCCCCGCCAATACAGGGGACGTAAAAACCTCCCCCAGCGGAATGTTCACATCGGACACGCAGTTTTCAAAGTTGGTTTCCTTGGTCCTGTCCTTCAGCGGATGAAGGGCCACCTTCATGGATGTTTCATTGCCGTCACGGCCTGTTATGAGCACATGGTCGGCCTCATCCAGGGCCAGGATAATGCATTGCTGTATTTTCTGGTATTTCTCATAATCCAGTGTATTGATTCGGATGGTTTCCCTGAAAACCGCCTCAAAATCCGGCCCAATCTCAGGCTTCGGGAAAGCAATGATGGTAAAGCTGGTCTCGTCACCCGGCATATATTGATTCACAATCTGCCTGGACTCATTGGCATAGGCAACGGTCAGCGCCTCCTGATGGGCATTGAGGGCCAGCGCGGTCTTTTTATTCACCGGCGTAAAGCCTTCCTCACCAAATGTCTCCACCAAAGCAGGCCCTGCGCACCAGTCAGCTTCCTTCCTGTATGCTTCATAGGCAGACCGCAGGACAGCCAGTTTTCTCTCCTTAAAGGCATTGCCCATGTAAAAGGCGCTGTCATAACGGTGGTCATAATCATACTGTTTGTTGGGGGATGTACCGTAGTATCCCCTGCGGCCGTTGGCCCTGCGGTTCACAGACTCCACTGCCGCCCGGTAACAGATGGGCTCAAGCCCCATTTCCCGGAAATACTCCATTGCCCTTCGAATCATGCGCTCAAAGCCCAGCTGGAATTCCACCACAACGGTGCGCTTCTTCTTCAGGTCCCTGCCCATGACCTGGAACCCCTTCCTGAATCCTTCCGTATATGTGGATGCCATCCGGTCAATGGTCTCCTGGGGAAGACGGTTCATGAAAGAGGCCAGCTTTATCTCTGTCTCCGAAACGTATTCCCCGTAAGCATAGAGATACCGCAAATCCGTCAGGTCCTGCTTCATCACAATATCCGTTCCAAAGGAAAGGGCCGGGTCCAGTCCTTCCCGAATCCGCCAGTCCACGGTCACCTCCGCATAGTCGCTGACAAACCAGTACAGGGAATCCTTAATCAGCTGCTCCTGGGGCTCCTTCCTCCCTTCCTCCCATGCCTGGGCGAACAGGTTATATACCTCCAGAAACAGCTCGTTCAATATGGTGATATTCATAAGCCGCATTTCAAATGCATATACAATATCCGCCCGGATTTCCGTATAAAGAAAGGATAAAAGCTGGCCGTATCCGTCCCCCAGGACCTCCACCGCGTGGTCCGGATTGGCAAAGCTCTCTCCGTAATTTTCAGGCAGAATATCACGGTACAGGGCATGATTCTCCTTCTGCAGCGACTCCAATGCCGGAACAGCTTCATTCATTCCGCCTTTCCGGCTAAAGCCCGTGCCTTCCACCCGCTCCACCAGCCCTTCTATCTGGCCGATAAAAGCTGAAACCTTCTTAAAATAACAGCCGTAAGGCAGCTGCATCTCCTCTGTGTCCATGGACCGGATACGCTCCATGGACAATTCGTAACGCTCCCTTACGGCATCATTCTCTTCCTGTAATAAGATTCTGTAATCCATTTGCATCTACTCCCATCTATCTTACGATACCGGTTATGATAATCACAGCCCACACAATGACCAGCACAATGCTGATGCTGATTCCTATCTTAGCCAGTATGTAATTGCGGTCCTTTTCCATAAATGAGCGCACCCCGTACCACAGCCCCATAAGGGCTGCAACAAGGCTGGAAAATCCATAGGCCCCTGTATTCAGACCTCCCTGGCCTGCCATTGCTACCGACAAATACATGCTGGCTGCACCCAACGCCAGTCCCAGCACCGCCAGTACCAGACAGTAATAGCTGTTTCTCGCAAAAGGATTCCTCACATACGATACTTTATCGCCAATCTGTCTCAACGTGAAAGCCTCCTTTTTCTCAATTTGCACCGGGTCCACTGCACCAGGCGGTAACAAAGATAGCCTGCGGCTGCCCCCAGGGTGTTGAGGAACATATCATCCACATCAAAGCTTCCCACCTTGAACACCAGCTGCAGCGTCTCCAGCATCAGGCTGAAAACAAAACCGAACATAACCGTGTTGTACCACTTCTTACTGCGTCTGCTGATAATGGGGAGAAAGAACCCAAAAGGCATAAAGGCCGCCACGTTTCCTATGATATTAATCATGAACAGTGTTGGCCCCAACACATCATAATGCCGGAAATACCGGGTGATTTCCTTAAAGGGCACCAGATTGTACTGGTACCCCCTGTCTGTGTCCGTACGCCCAAAGGACTCCGAAAAAAACATGAAATACGCCAGGAAACAGAGATACAATATAAATAATACCCATCCCAGCTTTTGACGCTTTGTTGTATTTCTTATCATTGTCAGCCCCGCTTACTAAAATTCAATCTCAGATTTTCGTTTCAGCAGCAAAGCTCCGTTTACAATGGAAATGATTCCAACCGTAAGGCCGGTCACTGCTATGATGACTCCCACCGCTATGCAGCCGGCCCCTGTGTTACGCATGGTCTTATACACTCTCTCCATATTCATCGCCTTTCTTCTTGGATACATCATTATGCCTGGGCTCCATACTGCCCGTAATAAGCGTCAATGGCTGCCTTTATCTGATGGTCGATGACTACCTTGCCATTTTTTTCTTTATTGTAGAGGTGCTCCACCACATCTGCCATGGATACAATGGCTGCTGTCGGGAAACCATATAAATCCTTAATCTCATCCAGGGCGCTCTTTGTGCCTTTGCCCCGCTCCATTCTGTTTAGCGATACCATAAGTCCCTTGATTTCCACATTTCCCTGGGCCTTGATAATGGGGAAGGTCTCCTCAATGGATTTGCCGGAGGTTGTCACATCCTCGATGATGACTACCTTGTCCCCGTCTTTGATAGGGCTGCCCAAAAGGATGCCTGCATCGCCGTGGTCCTTAACCTCCTTGCGGTTGGAACAATAGCGGATATCCTTTCCGTACAGTTCGCTGATTGCCATGGTGGTTGCCACGCTTAAGGGTATTCCCTTATAAGCCGGCCCAAAGAGCACGTCAAAATCCAATCCGAAATTGTCGTGTATGGCCTTTGCATAATACTCTCCCAATTTTCTCAGCTGGGTTCCGGTAACATAGCTTCCTGCATTCATGAAAAACGGGGACTTGCGTCCGCTCTTTAATGTGAAATCACCGAATTTGAGCACATTGCTCTCAACCATAAAATCTATGAATTCCTGCTTATAGTTTTCCATCTTCCTTAAACCTCCTGTATTTACGGGTCTTTTAACCTCTTACCTGCTTCTTTTGTTTCTGTCTTACCCGGCCCGGCCTTACCTGGCTGTTCCTACCTCACAGCTCCTATAAGGTCCCGGATATCCTCAATTCCGTACCTCTCCATGTAGGCCCGGATTCCATCCACAGTCTCCACCGTGGCATATGGGTTATGGAAATTGGCCGTGCCAATGGCAACCGCCGTGGCGCCTGCCAGTATGAATTCCAGGGCGTCGTCCGCATTCCTGATTCCTCCCATGCCGATAATAGGAACCTTCACTGCCTGGGCAGCCTGGTATACCATACGGACAGCCACCGGCTTGACAGCCGGACCGGACAGCCCTCCTGTCTTGTTGGCCAGCGCAAACGCCCTCTTATGAATGTCAATCTTCATGCCTGTCAGGGTATTGATTAAAGAAATGGCATCTGCCCCGCCTGCCTCAGCCGCCCTGGCCATGACAGTGATGTCTGTCACGTTGGGACTGAGCTTCATGATGATGGGCTGCTTTGCATGGGCCTTTACCTCTCTGGTAATGGCCTCAACTGCCTTTGGGTCCTGGCCGAAAGCGATTCCGCCTTCCTTTACATTGGGACAGGATATATTGATTTCCAGCATGTCTGCCGGCTGGTCCCCCAGGCGCTCCACCACGTCAATATATTCTTCCGTGGTCTTTCCGCAGACATTGACCACGATTTTTGTATCATACTGTTTCAAAAAAGGAATATCCCTCTTTGTGAACACGTCAATGCCCGGATTCTGAAGGCCGATGGCATTGAGCATGCCGCCGTAGACTTCCGCTATCCTGGGAGTGGGATTGCCCGGCCACGGCACACTTGCCACGCCCTTGGTAACCACTGCGCCCAGACGGTTCAAATCCACGAATTCACTGTATTCCATGCCGGAGCCAAATGTGCCCGACGCTTCCATCACCGGATTCTTAAATTCCACACCGGCAATCTTTACACTCATATTCATCTAAACGGTACCTCGCTATCTTTCACCTATACATGCCGTGTCCTGCCGGACCTTCCCGCCTCCGGGCGCATTTCGCCGGACCCATCCAGCCGGATGCTCTTACAGCTCAATCTCCTCTGCCCGGAACACCGGACCGTCCTTGCAGATACGTTTATTGTGTACCTGTGAATGGTCGTCCACCTCTTTGGACTGGCACACGCAGGCCAGACAGGCGCCCACGCCGCAGGCCATCTTCTCTTCCAGGGAAAGCCAGCACTCCAGCCCCTTCTCAGCCGCATATGCCTTCAGTGCGCGGAGCATGGGAGTGGGGCCGCAGGCGTAAATGATATCCGCCGTAAGGCCCTGTTCGCGGACAGCATCCAGTACATTGCCCCTGGTGCCGGAGCTGCCGTCCTCTGTGGCAGCATATACCGGACCGTATGCTTCAAATTCATCCTTTAAGAACATCTGGCTGTCCCTGTATCCCAGCACGGACTGGACCAGACCGCCCTCCCCGGCTGCATTCAGCCCATAAAGGGCTTTTGCCAGCTCTAACATAGGGGGAACGCCTATGCCTCCGCCTATCAGAAATGCCTTTTTGCCGGCTTTTAAGGGAAATCCATTGCCCAGGGGTCCCAGGACATCAATGGTATGGCCTGCCTTTAGTTCAGAAAACTCCTTTGTCCCTTCCCCTGCAATGCGGTATACCAGTCTCAGCTCCCCCTTTTCCTTATCAATGCCGCACAGGCTGATGGGGCGCGGAAGAAGCCTTGCCCCGTCTTTGGAATAAAGGGATACAAACTGGCCCGGAACCGCTGTCTCTGCTATCTCAGGCGCTTTTATCCTCATATCGTATATATCGGCAGCCAGCTGTTCCTGGAACGTGATGGCTGCTGTCATTTTTACTTTTGCCATAACATGAATCTCCTGTCTCTTACAGTACGCTGCCGATATCAGCAGCCATATCAATCACTGCCTGTCTGGAAGCCTCTCCGAAATGCTCCGGTCCAAAGTTCTTATACTTATCCTGTTTATAAGCTGCAATGATTCCTCTGGAGGAATTGACAATGGCTCCAAGTCCGTCCTGGTTGAAACAATGCTTAAGGTCAGCGGCAGTTCCTCCCTGGGCTCCGTATCCCGGTACCAGGAAGTAGGTGCGGGGCATGAGCTTTCTCAGAATCTTACTCATCTCAGGATAGGTGGCTCCCACCACAGCTCCCACATTGCTGTATTCACCGTCCATGCAGCCGGCTCCCCACTCTTCCACCTTGGCAGCCACCCACTCATACAGGGGCTTTCCGTCAATAAGGCGGTCCTGGAACTCACCGCTGGATGGGTTGGAGGTCTTGACCAGGACAAAGAGTCCCTTGTCCTCGCTCTTGCACACATCCACAAAGGGCTTTACGCCGTCTGTTCCCAGATATGGGTTTACAGTCAGTATATCCACATTGAATCCGCTTAAGGACTTACTCCCCACCTGCACCCTGCCCAGATGGCCAGCTGCATAGGCAGCGGATGTGGAGCCGATATCGCCCCTTTTCGCATCGCCAATGACAATCAGCCCTTTTTCATGACAGTAATCCACGGTCTTCTTATATACCGTCAGTCCTTCAATTCCAAACTGCTCATACATGGCAATCTGCGGCTTTACAGCCGGAATCAGGTCAGAGGTATGGTCAATAATTTCCTTATTAAACTGCCAGATGGCATCAGCTGCCCCCTCCAGTGTCTCTCCGTATGCATCCAGGGATTTTTTAACCACATGTTCCGGCACATAGGACAGCATGGGGTCCAGTCCTACGCAGATTGGGGCATTGGTTTTCTTTATTTTTTCAATTAACTGGCTTATCATAATGTTCTCCTTTGTTAAGAGTATTTTGCACCTTGCATAAATTCTTTCCCCATTTTAACATATAAAGTACCTTGTTTCAAGGAATGATATTCCAGTATTGCAATTATTTTCGCAGGCCCCGCCTTCCCATAAAACACAAAAACCGCCGCGCAGGAACACATGATACAATATCAGTTCCTGTACGGCGGACATTTGATGCTGCTTCCGCGATGACCGCCATCCCGGTTACAGCCATGCGCTTACCATCCAAAGTATTCTTTTACATTCCTGTAGCAGATGCCTTCTATCACATCCTTCAGGTATTTTTCACCGGAGAAATATTCCCCCCGTTCCACCAGCTCCCCCAGATAGCTGCAAAGGCAGCGGCGGTACAGCTCATGGCGCGGATAGCTTAAGAAACTTCTGGAATCCGTAAGCATTCCAACGGACAGGCTCAGGGGATACAGGTTTCCCGCCCCATTAAACTGCCGCATAATGCCCCATGGCTGGTCATTAAACCAC
Source organism: Clostridium sp. 1001271st1 H5 (assembly GCF_005845215.1). Lineage (GTDB taxonomy): Bacteria > Bacillota > Clostridia > Lachnospirales > Lachnospiraceae > Enterocloster. The sequence goes on along the minus strand of NZ_SPHO01000001.1, from coordinate 96,073 downwards.
CAGGGAGCCCCCAGCTGGACCTTTCCCCTTACCGCGCCGCCGCAGAAGCCTGCCGCCAGAATGGCAAATGGCTCCATCTGTGCCGGATTAAGGGGGTACAGAATGGTCTTTGGCAGCTCATCCAGCTCTGTCAGCCGGTCCAGTATATGCCCCACGGATTTTACGGCCGTGGAATCGTCCACGCAGTCAAAGCCGGTGGACGGCCCTATTTCCCTCACCTTTCTGTGATTGGCATCCAGATAGGTTCCGATGTGCAGCTGCATCACAAAGTTGTATTTTTTGTAAAGCTTTGCCATCTCAATGATAAATGCGGATTTATACCTGCTTATTTCTTTCCGTGATAAGTCCTCCCCCATCAATGCTTTCCGGAATACATCCTCCACCTGGTCCGCAGTGTAATCCTCCCACGCAATATCGGCAATGCCGTTGTCGCTGACCGTTGTTCCGAATTCCGCAAAGCAGGCCAGACGCTGTTCCAGGGCTCCCATCAGGGAGGGGAAATCCACGATTTCCTGCCCGGCTGCCCCTGACAGTATTTTTATATAATCCGGAAATGTCTTCCACTCGCAGTAAAATGCCTTGTCAGGGCGGAACGCTGTGAGTATGCGGGTTTTAAAGGCAGCCTCCTCCTTCATTTTCCAGTGGTATTCCAGGCTGTCCGCCGGGTCCTCCGTGGTGCTTAAAAGCTCCACCCCGGACCGTTCCATGCACCACCTGGGCGTCATGTGAAGCTCCCTGATTCTCTGGTTGGTTCGCCGGTAAATCTCCTCTGCATTGTCCGGCCCCAGGGGCTCCTCAATATCAAAATACCGTTTCAGCTCCAGGGCGCACCATATATAGAGGGGGTTGCCCGCAAGACAGGGCATAATCCGGGCAAATTCCATATATTTCTCATAGTAACTCCTGCTGCCGGTAATATAGTCCTCACCAATTCCAAATGTACGCATAGCCCTCCATTTATAATGGTCATGGGCCAGCCACATTTCCCCCAAATCCTCAAACTCCCTGTTTTCATAGATTTCTCTGGCCACCAGATGGCAGTGGTAATCCACTATGGGCAGCTTCTCCGCATAGCTGTGGTACAGCCTGCTTCCCGTGGGGTTTGTCAAAAGAAGTTCCTCTGAAAAACAATCAGAACCCAATCAGAGCACCCCCATCCACAGGCAGGCAGGTGCCTGATATGTATCCGGCCGCATCACTGCATAAAAACACAGCAGCCATGCCTATATCCGTCACGGTTCCCACCTTCTGCATGGGAATCCGTCCCAGGATTTTTCCAAGACGGACCGTGTCCCCGTCCGTGGCCTTGTGGAACATAGGCGTGTCAATCCATCCCGGGGCAATGGCATTGACCCGCACCCCGTAAGGACCGCCTTCTGTTGCCAGGGTGTGCACCAGGCCCAGATAGCCTGCCTTGGCCGTGGCATAACCCGCCACCTGGGGCTGGCCAATGTAGCTGGTCATGCTGGCCTGGAACAGGATGCTTCCCTTCCCCTGCTCCTTCATATGGGGAAATAATGCCTTTGTCAGCGCGAAAGCACCTACCAGATGTACATTCAGCACATTGACGTAATCCTCCACCGTCATGTCCTCAATGTATTTCTTGCAGTGGTTTCCGGCATTGTTCACCAGGATGGACACAGGTCCCTGTTCCGCTATAATCCTGTCAGCCATCTCCCGGGTGTGGTCCGTGTCCGTGATGTCAAACTGGTAAAACACAGCCTTTCCCCCAAACTCCTTTAGGGCTTCCTGTCCCTGCTCCCGGCTCTCATAGCTGAGCACCGCCACCTTTGCCCCAGCGCCCACCATGCACCTGGTGATTGCAAGCCCCAGTCCGGTGGAGCCTCCTGTCACGATTGCAGTCTGTCCTTCTAATGAAAAATAACTACCTGTATCAAACATTGCCTATGCCTCCTGCGCATTTTTTAACTACGTCCCTGTCCTGATATTTATATGGTATGAAATACTCCTTATGGCCCAGCGCCTCGCTCTTGCTTTTTGTGCCGGAAGCCACCTCTGCCACCAGTCCAAGCAGGGCTTCTGCCATCTCATCCTGGGTGCAAAGCCCTTCCAGCACCGGTCCCGCGTCAAAGTCCATGTCCTCTTCCATGGCCTTATAGGTGGCTGAATTGCCCGTGATTTTAATGCAGGGGGAAACGGCAGAGCCCACCACATTTCCCCGGCCCGTTACCAGAAACACAATATGGCTGTGACAGGCAATCAAATCCATCAGTCCCTCGTTGTCATTGGGATTGGTGATTCCGAACTGCATCCAGTATGGGTCGGGCGTGGAATCTAACAGCCACAGACCGGGGTGGGGCGGCTTCATCCCCACCTTAAGGACTCCCTGTATGGGCCTGCTTCCGCTCTTAACAAGGGCGCCCATGCTCTTTTCCTCAATGGTGGACAGCCCTCCTGCAAAGTTGCCCGGGCTGACCGAATACTGGCGCACGGATTTACAGTATTCCAGGGCCTTATCGTATGTATCCCCTATCTCCTGCCTGGCTTTTTCATCTGCAGCCCGTCCCTCCAGCAGCTCCTTCAGACCGACAGCCTCCACGATTTCCTCAAAAACAGCGGTGCCTCCCATGTCGGTCAGCCGGTCGTACAACCGTCCCACCACCACATTTCCGGCCAGTCCGCTGGTGTAATCAGACCCCCCGCACTCTGCCCCTATGATTAAATCCCTGATTCCCATGGGCCTTCTCTTGGTTTCCTTCAGCTTTTCCCGCATCCGTCCCACGGCAGCCAGCCCCTTTTCAATGGTTTTCCTGGTTCCTCCCTCCTGCTGGATAAACATCCAGGCAGCTTCCTTTCCCTCTTTTCCGGCTATATCCGCCAGCCATTCCGGCTGCACATACTCGCATCCAAGACCTACGGTCAGAACAGCCCCCACATTGGGGTGGCGTATCAGGGCAATCAGAAGGCGCACCGCATATTCGTTATCCGTGCACCCGGAAAAACCAACCACCTCTGTTTCCGGGTCCCCTGCAAGTCTTACGATTTCCCTGGCCACAAAGGAAGCGCACTCCACGGTGTAGATGACCAGCACCTTGTTGCGGATTCCCATTGCGCCGTTATTCCTCACATAGCCCATCCAGCTGTATTCCTTCTTAAGGTTATCCATCCGCCTGCCTCCTACTCATATCTGGTATCCTTAGGCGCTCCGGTCATCACGTCCAGGTGGCTGGAACGTTCATCGTACACGCTGCGGATATTGTGAAGATGGACCCATTCTCCGGCCCTTATGTCCTTTACAGCCCTGGCAATGCGGACCCCGTATTTAATGATATCCTCCCCGGCCGCCATGTCCCGGAGAGCGATTTTATGGCCCTTTGGAATCTTCTGTACAGCCTCTGTCTCCGCCCTGCACACATCGCCCAGAAGCCTTACCGGACCGGGAGGCAGCTCCTCCAGAGCCGTGGCCACATTGTCTATTTCTTCAATCTGAAATGCCCGCTGTCTTATCTCCATTGTTTCATCCATCCGGCTGCTGTCCCCCTCCTCTACAAAATACCGAATTTTGCAAATGCATCCGTAGCGCTCATGCCTTCCTCGATGGCCTTCCTCACGGTCTTTTCCCCGGCAGCCTTTTCCAGGGCTTTCTCCAGTACCTGGTCCGCTGCTTCTTTTGGAATAACCAGGACGCCGTCCACATCTCCGAAAATCAAATCCCCGTCGTGAATCCTAACCTGCCCTATCTCGATATCGCACCGAAAATCCACTACCTGGGTGCGGACGCTGGAATCCTGGGCATAGCAGCCGCAGGAAAACACAGGCCAGTTCTGGGACAGCACCTGGGGCGTATCCCTGTGCCACCCGTTTACAACAGCGCCGGCCGCCTTCCTGGTCCTGGCCGTGGCGGTCAGAAGTTCCCCCCAGTAGGCGCAGCGTTTGGTTCCGCCGGAAGCAATGTATATCTCGTTTTCCTCCAGCTGGTCCAGCGCCTCTGTCAAAAACCCAAAGGGCTTTTTCTGGGGGCCGTACACATCTGTCATCAGCACGGTCATGCACTTTCCCGCCAGCTTCATATCCTCCCGCAGGGGACGGATATCCTGGGGCAGAAACTGGTGATAATATCCCAGTCCGTCCAGTATGTCGCCTACCACGGGCGTGTAGAGTTTTTCCTTCATCAGGGCAAATTTCTCATGTTCATCATTCCACAGCTTCATTCTATTTCCTCCTATTTAACTGCAGCCGCGCAGCTGCGCACCCACGCCTCCGCGCACTGGCAGTTCTGCGCAGCCTCCCTCTGTCAATAACCGAAACTCAGCGCTCCGCCGTCCACAGCGAAATCCTGGCCCGTTATATACTCCGACTCATCCGACACCAGGAACTTTACCATGGCGCCGATATCCCTGGGATTCCCGAAGCAATGGACCGGCATCCGGGCCAGTATTTTCTGCCTCCGTTCCTCGTCCATGACCCTGCGGCTCATCTCCGACGGAAACCACCCCGGCGCTACCGAGTTTACATTGATATCATCCTGAGCCCATTCCACCGCCAGCCCCCTTGTCATGGACAGCACGGCTCCCTTGCTGGTGCAGTAGGGCACCACCTCCGAGAATCCCAGATGAGCTGCCATGGAAGTGATGTTCACGATTCTGCCCCTGCGGGGCGACTGCCTGAGATAGGGGTAGCACAGGGTGCAAAGCTTAAATACGCTGCTTACATTTACCCGGAGCACTGTTTCAAAGTCCGCGTCCGACACATCCTGGGCCAGACTCTTCACTGTGATTCCCGCGTTATTTACCAGGAAATCAATGCCGTGTTCACGGCCTATTTCTTCTGTTATCTTCTCCATCGCCTTATAATCGCTTACATCTGCCGCCATATGAATGACCCGTTCATGGCTGGCTCCGCCATCCGCCTTAGGCCTGCCGCTCCGGCTTACGGCATATACCGCAGCCCCTGCCTCCGCCAGAACATTGGCCGTGGCAAACCCAAGCCCGCTGGAGCCGCCTGTAATGATTCCTGTCTTTCCCGCCAATTCCATCATTCAAATACCTCCGTCTGGTAGGAGACGCAATTCCGTTCAATCAGCTCCCAATCCAGCTCCCCGCCGATTCCCGGTTTATCGGGAACCGTAATCATGCCTTTATCATCAATGGGAAGAAGTCCTTTCATGGGAAACATGAAATCCTCCTCCGGCACAAAGTACTCAAAATATCTGCAGTTGCGTATGGCGCAGGAAACATGGAGGTTGACCAGGTCCATGTAATTCATGGTCGTGGTATGAATCTCGCACTGCATTCCAAAGCTTTCCGCCAGATGGGCGATTTTCAGGGTTCCGGTGACGCCGCATTTCCATGATACGTCCGCCCTTACAATATCCGCCGCCTTCTGGTTAATGACCTGGGCCACGCCCCAGTGGCAGCCTCTGGTTGTCTCCGTGGCGGCAATGGGGATATCCAGGGCAGAGCACAGCTGTGTATATTTATTCAGTTCAAAATCGCGGAAAGGCTCTTCCAGCCATTCATATCCCAGCTTTTCCAGATGCCTTCCCACCCGGATTGCCTCTTCCAGGGTATATTCCGCCACAGGGTCGCTCATGAGCTTCATGTCCGGCCCCACTGCCTTGCGTATGTTCTCATGGATTTCCATATCCAGCTCACAGGGACCGGAGGGATGGGCCTTATAGCAGTTGATTCCCCTGGATTTGTAGTAAAGGGCTTCCCGCACATATTCCTCCGGGTCTTCATGGAACAGGCCGCTGGCATACACGGGCAGGGTCTGCCGGTAAGCGCCAATGTATTGATAGAGAGGCAGTCCTGCTGCCTTGGCGCAGATGTCCCACAGGGCCGCATCCACCGGCCCCGGCAGATAGACAGGGAAAAATGTGAGGTGGCGGTCAATGTTCCACAGCTCATGCCATATCCTTTCCCGGTCATAGGGGGATGCGCCCAGAACCACCGGGGCAATGTTATCGTGGAGATAGGTTTCCGTCACCCGTCCCGACCGCGCTGCCAGGGCTGTTGCGATTCCCTCGATTCCGTTATCCGTGGTCAGTTTAAGCACTACCACATCCCAGTCCATGCTGCTCTTGCCCTTGCGCTTTTCATCAAACAGGCATTTGCTGCGTTTTACCCACCAGGTCTCAAATTTAATGATTTTCATGCGCTGTCTCCTATCCTTTCACTGCCCCTGCCATGATTCCCTTGATGAAATATTTCTGCATGGACAAAAAGATTGCCAGCACAGGAATCAGGGACAGGATAATGGTTGCTGTTAATGTACCGTACTGCCAAGAGGCCGCTTCATCCCGCAGAAAGGTAATACCCACTGCAAGGGTCTGGGACTTAGCCGTGGTGCACAGGGTTCTGGCATAGGTAAATTCTCCCCACACCGAAATAAACGTCATGATGATGACCGTGGCAATGCCAGGCTTCACAATGGGAAGCATTACGCGGCTGAAGGTCTGCCACTGGCCCGCCCCGTCTATCCTGGCTGCCTCCATCATCTCATTGGGAACACCGTTAAACTGCCCCCTCATAATGAACACGGACATAGGCAGGTTGGTGGCGATATACGGAAGTATGAGTCCCAGTCTGGTATCAATCAAATCAAAACGCGACTGCATAATATAAATCGGTATCAGGTAAATGACATAGGGCAGCGTAATGATTAACAGAACAAAGCCCAGAAACAGGTCCCTGCCCCAATACTGGAACTTGGAAAAGGAATATCCCAGTGTGGCTGCAAACAGCACATTGAACAGCACGCTCCAGAAGGACACCACAACGGAATTGGAGAAATACTTAAAGAAATTTCCCAGCTTTGTAAAAATGCCTGTATAGTGCCCTGCATAGGGATTAACAGGAAGAAAAGTAAGGACTGACGAGTATATCTCTTCATCCGGTTTCAGCGAGGTAAGCATCGTCCATATGAAAGGGATGATAAAGATAAAGGATATGATGAGCAGCAGTATGAACACGGTTATATTGCCTGCATTTTTCTTAATATTCATGCCCTGTTCCTCCTTTGTCCCGTCTTTTTCCGCTTCACTTCATCCTCATCCTTTGTCCTGTTGATGTAAAGATTGATACATGACAGAATCAGGATAACGGCTCCCATAAAATAACCGATGGCAGACGCATAGCCCATCTCATAATATTTAAATGCGTTCATCCATGTATACTGGTAAAGAACCAGGGTGGATGTGCCCGGTCCTCCGTTTGTCATGACAAATGGCTGTTCAAATACCTTCACGGACTGGATGATGGCCCACAGGCCGCAGATTACATAGCTTTCCTTCAGATTCGGCAGAATAATCCTGAAAATCCTCTGGAATGCGTTGGCTCCGTCTATCTTGGCGGATTCAATGATGTCCGACGGAATGCCTGCAAGACCTGCCATGAAAAAGATTACAAGCATCCCCATATTTTTCCACAAGCTGACTATCACTATGGAAAACATGGCCCACTTCCCCTCTCCCAGCCAGTTATGGGCCCAGGAATCCAGGTGCAGCACTTCCCTGAGCACGCTGTTGAGAAGGCCGTACTGATTATTTAAAATCCACTGGAAAATAATACCGGTCAGGGACAGCGGAACCACCATGGACACGAATACGCAGGTCCGGAATACTCCCGAGCCCCTGACGCCCTTATCCAGAAGCATGGCAATTATCAGGGAGATAACCATGATGGACGGAAAAAACAGCAGTGAGAATACCACTGTGTTTTTCAGCGAATCCATAAAGTACGCATCCGTAAACATCTTTGCAAAATTAGAAAGGCCTGCAAATACCGGTTTTTTATCAAACGCAAAATTGTAATTGGTAAAGCTCAGGTAAAGCGAGCGCACCAGGGGATATCCCATGTAAACAGCCACAAATATAACCCCCGGAGCGGCAAATGCATAGCCGGGCAGCATCTTTTTCAGCTGTACGCCCACACTTCTTTTATTCCCCATATTCCACCTCATCCTAATTCATCTGGAACCAGCAGGAAAACCGGCCAATGGTAATGCTGTCATTGGACCGGCCTGCTGACTGATTTTATTTGTTCATTCCTGTACTCAGGTCAATGGTCGTCATGAACTTACTCATATTGGCAGAAAAATCATCTACCGTGGAATCCCCTGAGAGCATCTTCTGAAGCTCTATCTGCATATTGGTATCCAGCTTTGTGTAATCCTTGTACAGCGGAGGGGTGGTTGCTTTTTCCGTAAAATCAAGAACAGTTGGCCAATATGGGTTATCCAGCTCCTCATAGTGGGCCTTCATGGGCGACATCTTGCCGTAGGAGTTCATGGAGTCTGTCTGGAACTGTTCCTGGAGCAGCTTATCCTGAATGAACTTAATGGCCAGCTCCTGATTTTCAGATGCCTTTGGAATCACAGCGCCGTGTATGTAAGAAACAGAACCATTGGCGTCAGTGCCCGGTATGGGCATAACGCCCACATTCTCCGCCCCCAGAAGTTCTCCGGCCTCAATCCACCTGGAAGCCGGAGCAATGTGCATGGCCACTCTTCCCGCTTTAAAGTTTGTCCTGTTGGCGTCAGCGTCCGCAAATACATCTGTGGTGGTGTATCCGTCCCTTACCAAATCCTGCCATACCTGGAGCATGTTCTTCACAGGCCCGGCCGTGAAATTCAGCGTGTTGCCGTCCGCTTCGTACAGACTTGCATTAGTTCCCATGATACATGCGTCGTATGCCTTTACCGCCATGTTATTGCCCCAGTCAATGGCCAGGCCGGTCTGCCCGTCCTTTGTCAGGTTCTTTGCGTATTCATACATCTCATTCCAGTCTGCCGGTGCAATGACAGAGCCGTCCTCCGCTATGTAGCCGGCCTCCTCCATCATGGGAATGTTCACCACGCAGCCCAGGACCTCACCCAGCAGCGGAATCATGTACTGTACCCCGTCTGCATTTCCGCTTTCCAGAAATGAATCAATGAATTTATCCCTGGTATAATCCCCGTTAAAGAAATTCTCGTCCGTAAACTCCACCACGTAATCATTGGCAGCATAAGGAACTGTCTCGGAACGGTCGCCTCCCAAGGCCAAATCGCAGTTTGTCTTTCCCTGGGACCACTCCAGCATGCTGGAGGTCACGTCCACATTGTCCACCTGGTTATAGACTACTTTCACGCCCGGATTCTCTTCCTCAAATTCCTTTGCAATCCTCTCAAAATCATACTTTCCCATCATCCACGCCTGAACCGTTACCCGCAGGGTCTGCTGGCCTCCCGCCTCCTTTGTGCTGCTGTCAGAGGACTTCTCCGCCGCGGTTCCCGAGCCGGATGAGGAAGAACCGCAGCCCCACAGTACGGATGATGCCATGACGGCTGCCAGTGCCAGAGAATATGCTTTCCTTGTTTTCATAGTAAACCTCCTGATACTTTTTAGTGAAACGTTTCCCTTATTGTGTTCTTATCTTACTATATAATTAGAATGGTGTCAAGATACCAAAGGGGATTTTTTTGTCATTATTGCATAATTTAAGAGTAGTTTTTTGCTATTCTATTGTGTTATTAACATGTTTTTAACAGGTCCGTCCGGCAAAGCAGATACAGCGCATGTCTATTTTGTCGAATGGTTTGTCGAAGTAACGTTTCCCTATCTTTGTGAAAATATCATAAACCTCAAACGCAAAAAAACGGCCGCCCCAACCGGGAAGCCGTTCAGCCTTCAGTCAATATGAAATTCGTATGGAACTCAGGTCCGCATGTACTGCATATCCTTTATATTTTCCCAATAATAGTTTACATTGCTCTTAAATATCAGTACTATCTCCACCCTGCGTACCTTTTCCGCCGGCTCTTTGTCCATAAGCAGGTACTCATAAAGCATCTTGATAGCAAGATAAGCCTGTTTATAGGGGTCCTTGAACACAAGGTTGGTGAAGGTGCCCTCCTTTAAGGCCCTCACTGTCTCATCAAACACATCGCTTGCAATGACTGGAATCTTACCTGCCTGCCCGCTTTTCTTAAGTGCCCGGTACAGGACGGCGCTCCCCCTGGAAAACACACAGCAAATCAGGTCCGGAGGACGATTCTCCAGAATATCCTGTACGGTTTTATCCAGATGGTCCAGTTCATAATAGCCGTATAAATCCTCAATGGAGCATTCCTTTTTTTCCTGTCTCATATATTCATGGAACCCTTTTGCCACCAGATAATGGGAATCCTTATAGGGGTCCCCGGTCATCAGGAGAATACGTCTTCCCCCGGCCAATAGATTGCATGCCTGCTCCGCCATCAGCTGTCCAGCCGCGTAATAGTCCCCTACCACGGTTCCCAGATGGCCGCACCGGTCCTGGTCTTCTGTCACAAAGACCACGGGCATTCCTTTCTCCGTGAAATACCGGACCGCGCAGATTCCCTTTTCGTCTCCCGGCGGAACCGTCAGAATGCCATCCAGTTCCTCCCCGTTCTTCACCCTTTCGCACAAATCTTCCAGGGTCCGGGAAAGCGCTCCCTTTTCATAGGCAAGCTCCTGAATCTCCAGGTTATATTCGCTCTGCTCCGCCAGATATCTCCTGTACCCCTGCCAGATATAGCTGTAGAAATATTTGCTGTCCTGGTCCAGCCTGGGCAGGCATACTGCTATTTTCATATGTTTCCGTTTCAGCATGGAAGCCATGGCGTTCAGCCTGTAGCCGTTTTTCTCTGCATAGGATACTATTTTTTTCCTGGTGGCCTCACTCACTCCGGGCTTTCCGTAAATTGCCTTATGGATTGTATTAAGGGACACATTAAAATGCTGTGCCATATCCTTCATGGTTATCTGTGATTTCATGTGGTTTTCCTCGTTTTCTCAGCAGGTCAGATTATAGTTAAAACAAACCTTAAGATATATCTTATACAATCCTCCGCTTTTTTTCAAGCCTGGCGGCAGCAAATCTGTTTTTATTCCATCTGCATCAGACATCCCATGAAAAGAGGAAAATTCTGTCTGGTATCTATAATCATATAGAAAAACGGCCTGTCAAGGAAAACCTCCTTTGGTTCCTCCGTCCGTATGGCGCTGCCTTCCGTCATTTCAACGGCTGTCACTGCCCCTGCCTTTGTTCCCTTTTCATCCACATCAATCCTGGTCTTATGAATCACTTTGCTTATATAAATATTTCCATTATCCCAATGGGCCATGGATGAAAAATCTGCATTCCTGCTGTCAAATGCATCCTTCATGCCTGATTCCATCAGGGACTGGTTGAGAACCACACTGTATTCCACCGTAAATCCTGGAATCCTGGCATAGACGGTTTTATTCCGGAATTGTCCCAGAAGGTCTGTCAGCCCGTCTTCCTTTACCTTCTCCAGAAGTTCGTCCATCTCCACCCCCTCATTGGGCAGGATGGCGGCAAAGGCATACGTGCTGTCCCCGTATGGTTTCATGAATCCGGTCCCGTACGCAGTCTCGAGATAGGCTGCCTCCGTGGAATACATGAACTTTGCAGGCTGCAGCTCTCCGTTTTCCCCGCGGAACTTCCCTTGGTGTATCTGGTCCTTTTCATAGATTTTCTGCCATTCCCCGTCAAAGGACAGCGCATTGACCAGATACATAACAGCATCCCGGGGCGGCGCTTCCTCCATCAGCTTCTGAATCATACCGTTGGTTTCCCTCCTGACCCAATTGTTGATGTCATCCTTTGTGCCTGTGTCAAAAGGGGCTTCAAATATGGACGCATGATAGTAATTCCTGCTGGTTTTAAGAAAATCCTGATTTATGGTCAGGCTGCCGCTGTCCCTGAACCATATGGAATTGGCTATATTGACCTTGTGCTTTTCATTGTCAGGCATGGCATCCGTATATGCCTTCAGATAATCATTGAGGACAGCTGCGTCCGTACCCATCATCTGTTCCATTTCCATGCGCGTGTCCCCCTCTGCCCCATTTGCAGTCATCCCCAGGGCTGAAACAATGGAAAGGGGCGAAATCAGGCAATTGTCCTTGGACAGATTTTCCTGCATCAGCTCCAGGGAAAATTCCGTAAGTTCTTTTCTGGGATTTATGGGTTCATAGGATGAATCCATAATATCTGCTGTAACCACTTTTTCCTCCGGCAGGTTCCCTGTAAGCTCCCGGGCGCCCTGATGGAGACGGTTCGAAGCGCATCCGGTTGTGAGTACGGACAGGAAAATGACGGCCCCAAGCCATGCGCCTGCTGAATGATTCTTCTTGGTTTTTCTTGACTGTTTCATGTTTTCCCTCCCAATATAATGGCTGCGTCAGAGATTAGGTCTTTGCATTGCTTCAGAGCCAGAACGGGTATGCAGCATACTGAATTTCCAAGCCCAACGGAAAGCCTACGATAACTTTACCATATCCTGCCACGTTTTACTTTAATCCCTGCTTACGGTTCTATGTTTTTTCGCTGAAGTTCTTAAGGGGTTTCTGTTCGTCCGATTAATCGGCTGAAAATAATTTACGGCATAAAAGGCGCTGCCTATGGTTGCAATGATTGCAGCAATACGGCAGCACCTTCTGGCGTAGTTTGACTTATTTAGGTGGTTTGGCATCCAAAGCCATTCTTCTCATTGCCGGAGCCGTGTCCTTTACTCACGGGACTACTTCCTTTTATAGCCGGCTTCTTCATTTCCGGAGCTGTTTTCTTCACTCCCTGAACCGTTCCCCTCACTTTCCGGACTGTTTCCTCCATTTCCAGAACCGTTCCCTTCATTTTCAGAGCCGCCTCCTTCACTTCCAGAGCCGTTCCCTTCATTTCCTGAACCGTCCCCTTCATTTCCTGAACCGTTCCCTTCACTTCCAGAGCCGTTCCCTTCATTTCCAGAGCCGTTCTCTCCAGTTCCAGAACCGTCCCATTCATTTTCTGAACCGTTCCCTTCACTCCCAGAGCTGTTCCCTTCATTTCCTGAACCGTTCTCTTCATTTCCAGAGCCGTTCTCTTCATTTCCTGAACCATTCTCCTTATTTCCTGAACCGTTCTCTTCATTTCCGGAGCCATTCCCTTCACTTTCTGAACCGTTCTCTCCATTTCCGGAGCCATTCCCTTCACTTCCAGAACCGTTCTCTCCATTTCCGGAACCGTTCCCCGTATCCCCGGAACCGCCATCCTCAGTTCCGGAACCGTTCTCCGCGTCCCCGGAACCGCTGTTTCCGCCATCAGGCTTCACGTTTCCGGTTCCATCCTTTCCATTTTCAGCCTCAGCCTCAGCATTTTCAGGCACAGAATCAATCACTGTGTCTTCTGCCGGTTTCTGTACGGCTGCCGGTATTTCTACCGGTGATTTGGCCTTTTCCTTCTCTTCCGCCGTGACAATGAGAAGTTTATCTTCATACCCTTCTGCATGCAGGGTCAGCTCATATATCCCGGCTGCTTTGAATTCACTGTATGTAAATCCTTTTGACCAGAATCCGCTGACTGCCAAATCCCCTGCTTCTATTTCAGTGCTATCGCCCTCATATTCCACTGTCATTCCGGTGAATGCATTCAAATATGTTTCCTCGCCGTAATCCGAAAGAAGAATTTTCACCCTTCCGCCCTCTGTTATGCTGATTTCATCCACAATGCCGTTGCCGTACGCAGTGTCGTCTATTCCCACACAAGGCGGAACCTCTTTTTCAACATCCCCATTTCCGGGCACGGTCACAACCAGGACCTTGTCCTCATATCCTTCTGCATGCAGCGTTAATTCATATGTCCCGCTTTCCTCAAATGAATCCCATATGAAATATTTACCCATAAAACCTTCAATCCCAAGGCTGTCCCTGTGGTATGCCCAATCCTCGTCCCCATGATGCAGTGTCATGCCTGTAAAGGCATTCAGATATGCTTCGTCACTCCAGTCAGACAGATTAATCTGTACCTTCTGACCTGCTTCTATCTCCGCTTGATCCAGAACGCCATGGCCGTATACATTGTTATCAATGCCAACATAAGACGGGGCCTCTTTCTCCGCTAATACAGCATCCCTGATTTCAGTACTCAGAACCTTATCCAGGTACCCCTCTGCCTGAATTGTAATAACATATGTACCTGGCTGCTGAAAATAACTGCCCGGAATCTCGTACTCATTTTTATCCCAGTTAGTAAAATGATTTCCTTCCACAGGAATGCCATTTACCAATACCGCCGTCATCTTCTCTCCGTAAGGCGAGATGGCAGATGTTCCCGCATCCAAGGAAATGGTGACAGGCTCACCAGGCTTGCAGGTCTGGTCTGGAGACAGTTTTACATATTCAGGTGCCGGAGCGCCTGTCTGGTCCAAAATCTCCAGCTGGGATAATCTGAACTGAAGTATATCATCATTAAACCCGCTGGCGGACAGGATTACCGTGTATAAGCCGTCCTGGCTGTCCTGACTGAACAGCTTACTTCTCAGGGTGAGGATATTCTCGGTCAGATGGTAATCTCCGTTCCTGCCGCCCACTTGTGAATCCGTAAACAGGGATGTTCCGTTGAGGGATACACCTGTCAATGCAGACGCATGTTCAGAGGCAAGTCCGGAAATCACCACATTTCCATCCTTATCCCTGACAATCTCATAACTGCCTGTGTTTTCCTTTGTGATTCTCACCTTCACCGATGCAGGTGCATAGCCGTCCCCATATATGGTAAGTGTGTGTTCCCCATTTCCAAGAGGCGCATTTACCTTCACGGTAATGGTATTATCCTCCCGGCTGACTGTAAAATCTTCCGGTGATACAGGTGCATAGCCGTTCGCAGTCATCCCCTGAATCTTATCCGGCCAATCCCTGTTTCTTTCATCCGGCGTATACCTGATTACAATATCCTGACCCTCATATACCAGGTCAGCTGCCAGGGCCGGAGCCGGTATGCCGGTGGCATCCATGAAACGGTATGTCTCTCCCAGCAATCCATCCTCCAGCATGTTTTTCACATCATACGGACGGTTCACATACACCGCACCGGACGGCGGATTGCTGTAAACAGATTGGAATGTGCGGTATCCGCTTCCCTGAATGCCGCAATGGTTCTTAAAGTATGTATAATCAACCAGTTTATCCTGTCCGTCCTTGCAGAAAGCCCCATCCTTACCCAGTGAGTTCCACCAGCTTATGACCTCTGAGGACTCTGGGGTAGGCATTTCCACTGCTGCCAATATCTTTGCGTTGGCCACCAGGTCAAATTCAAATATAATGTTGCCGCGGATAGCAAGTCCAGAGCTGCCGCCGGAACTGCTGCCGGAACCGCCGCTGCCCGTACCCGGATTGATGCTGGCAGAGGACACTGCATCCAGTCCATAATCTGCAGTACTTAAAATCCGTTCATTGGAATATGTCTCCAGCTGGCTTTCATCACCGCCCCATACCGGATTCTGCTGGCCCGGAAGGGCTGTCTCCAGCACAAAGGTCTTGATATAATCTTCAAACCCGTCCGCTTTAATGACCAGTTCATGGCTTCCCGGCGTCAGCCTGGCGTGGCATTCATTTTCCAGGCGCACCATCCCTGACACCACATGGTAATCCACACAACCGCCTTCCAGCAGGGTTCCGTCCAGATACACCGCATAAATGGGGTTGGTTACCGCATAATTGAATTCCTTCAGCTCAAACAGTAAATCCTGTCCGGCCAGATACTGGAAATCGCCGTTCAGCACCAGGTCCCCTGCCTTGCGTATGGTTTCAATGGTAGTGCGCATATCAGGATAACCCTGGGACTTAATGACAAGATCGTGTTTCTGATTCCGTCCGTCAATGGCCCGGCTGGTACCCACAATCTCAATGCTTCCGTTTCTGACCCTGAACTCCAAATCAGCTCTTCCCTCCGCAGACATTCCATAATCTTTCTGCACCTTATAAATATGGCTCAGCCACTCCCTGGCATAATCCGTGTCCTCAACTTTAATGGTTATATCCTCTCCTACCAGAGTCCTTTGGGAATACATTCTTACAGATTCCGCAACATCAGCATCCCCATTTCCCCCGCCGGTGGCAAAGGTGGATTTTCCCGGGTTCATCCTTGGGTTGCCGTCCATATCGTAATTTGTCAGGAAATAGTCAAAATAATCCACGGGACCGGAAGCCAGTACGTATTCCGGTGATTCGCCTTCAATGACTCCTGTAAATGGATTTGCGCCCTGCCCAATCCGTACGGTCTGCTTCAGCTCCTCATCTGTTCTGGAAACAGCTGTAACCTCTGACAGCTCTGTGGGATTAACCTCGAATTTCACAATAGTCTGCTCATCATTGACAGGGGAGGGGACAAAGCTGTGTCCGTTCAGGATGAAATCATAATCGTCCCCGTTTCCCTGCTGCAAGGTCAGAACCCCGTAATAGACCTGCTCTATATTCATGACACCGCTCTTGGATATATAGAATATATCCTGTTGCTCCGGTGGATTCTCCTGTCCGTCATCTGTGCCTGAACTGCCTGCGGATGAATTACCGCCTGAAGGTGAACCGTCCCCCGAGGACGAGCCGTCCCCGGAAGACGAGCCGTCCCCGGAAGATGTGCCGCCCCCGGAAGATGAACCGCCCCCGGAGGAAGATGAACCGCCCCCTGAGGATGAACCGCCCCCTGAGGATGAACCGCCCCCGGAAGATGAACCGCCCCCTGAGGATAAGCCGCTCCCTGAGGACGAGCCGCTCCCTGAGGACGAGCCGCCCGGCATCGGGTCAGCTGTCAGGGGAACGCTGTTTTCATCTACCCAGGCTCCGCTGGCGTCCACCAGGTATCCGTCCGGTGTCAGTCCATCCGACGCCATGTCCCCGGAAGGATTAAAATAATACCATCTGCCGTCTATGGCCTTCCACCCCGTTACCATGGAACCATCTGACAGAAGATAATACCACTTTCCGTTTGCCTGGTCTTTCAGCCAGCCCTTTGCAAGAGCGCCGCCGGCATCAAAATAATACCACTTCTCCCCGTCCGGTCCATTGGCAATTTTTCTCCATCCCGTGGCCATGGAGCCATCTCCCGCCAGATAAAAGGTCCTTCCGTCAGGGCCGTAGAACCATCCTGTCTGCATGTAACCGGCCCCGTCAAAATGATACCATGTTCCATCCTTATCCTTGAACCAGTTATTCCTAACATAATTTCCGCTGTCCCTTTCATAGCGCCATAGCGATTGATTGGCTCCCGCTCTTTTCCATGACCCGGATTCAGGGTTTTCTGCCCCGTAGGGCACCACAGTGGCTGACAGCATGGATAGTACCATTGCCGCTGTCAGCATTTTCAACTTTTTTCTCTGCATCCTTTTACCGCTCCTCTTTTATTTTGCCCTTAAATTGTATCAAAAATCAAAAAATTAACCTACCATATAGTCGAGGTTAATTATCACTAACCATGAATTAATCGAATATTTTTATCAATTTTGAATATTTAACGCAAATTGACCTCATAGCCGGCTTCACAGAATTGCTCTGCAGGCATCTAATTTCACTTCATACTTATTTGTTCATACTTTTCATACTTTTTTTATAATTTTATTAGCACTCACCTCTTGACAGTGCTAACAATCGTGCTATAATACAGACATAAAGCAAATGAAAACAATCAGTTCTATGAGCGAGGAGGATATAACGATGATGTTAATACCAAGAAGAAATTACGGACTTAATTTATTTGATGACTTTTTCAATGACCCATTCTTTACCAGCGCCTCCGAAAAAAACGAGGATGCCAAGAAGCTTCCGGTGATGCGCACCGATATTCTGGAGAAGGATGGAAACTATATTTTGGAGATTGAACTTCCCGGATTTAAGAAGGAGGACATCAGAGCAGAGCTTAAGGACGGATACCTGACTGTCAGCGCAGAGATAACCAAGTCCAGCGAGGACAAGGATGACAAGGGTACCCTGATTCACAAGGAGCGCTATACCAGTTCATGCAAGAGAACCTTCTTTGTGGGCGAGCAGATTCGCCAGGAAGATATCAAGGCCGGGTTTGAGAACGGTATCCTGAGACTGCAGGTGCCGAAGGATGCGCCGAAGGTAGAAGAGACGCCAAAGTATATTGACATTCTGTAATCATCATTGACAGCCCACACTCCTTTTATATATATATTATCCCTAATAGCGGATGCAGCCGGGAATCCCCCCTTCCCGGCTGCATCCTTTTTTACCCCCATCTGCTTGTCCTCTTCTGTTTGTCCCCTCCTGTTTCTTGTATCATTTATTTTTCTATGCTTTCCACAAAAGCCGGTCCTCCTTGATGGTGGCCAGCACCCGGATGTTCCGTATCTCATCTGCCTCTGTTTCCAGGGGATTCTGTTCCAGTATCACAAAATCCGCCTTTTTTCCAGGTGTAACGGTTCCCTTTTCATTTTCCTCAAAATACTGGTATGCCCCATTGACCGTCACTGCCTTAAGCGCATCCCATACCGGAATGCGTTCCTCCGGTCCCAGCACCATGCCTTCCCTGGTGCGCCGGTTCACTGCGCACCACAGTGTCTCCAGCATATCCGGCATGATAACCGGGCTGTCCTGGTGCAGGGTGAAACGGACCCCTTCTTTTAAGGCCGAGGCCGCCGGACTGATGCGGCCGGCCCGTTCCTGGCCAAAGTTGCGGACATGGATATCTCCCCAGTGGTACACATGGGCCAGGAAAAAGGAGGGGATGATTCCCAGCTTTTTTACCCGTGCCAGCTGGTCCGGCCCCAGAAGCTGGGCATGAATCATCACCGGCCGGATATCCCCCCTGTAAAATCCAGGTTTTCTTCTCTTTCCGTCATCCAGCTCCCTGTATGCTGCCTCCATCTGGTCCATATACTGCTCTGCCGCCATATCCCCGTTGCAATGGGCCAGGAGCTGCATGTCTTCCAGCTCTGCTTTCAGGATATCCGCCTTTACCTGGCTGTCCTCCAGGGTATTATAGCCGCAGTAATCTTCTTTTGCCCCGGGCCCTTCCGGCAGATAGGGCGTCCGCATCCAGGCCGTTCTTCCCTGGGGAGAGCCGTCCAGAAACATCTTATACCCCCCAAGCTTTATATGCCCCTTGTAGTCCTTTATATGGTCTGAAAATGTCTCCCGGATGGCATCACTGTCCCGGATATCCATATAAGAAATTAAATCCAGTTTTAAAAGTCCTGATTTCAGCAGCATCTGGTACAGGGGTATCAGCTGTCCGGCCATCAATCCCTCCTGGACCGTGGTGATTCCGCAGGAAGCATAAAGCTCCTGGGCGCGGCCATAGGCCGTCAGGAAATCCTCTGCCGAGGGCATGGGAATACGGCCCTGGTAACCCACGAATGCATTTTCCTCCATATATCCGGTTGGCAGTCCCTCCTCCATCTCTATAACGCCGCCCTGGGGCGCCTGGGTTTGTCCGGTGACGCCCAGCAGGTTGAGGGCCATGGTGTTGAACACTCCCATATGGCTGGACTGGTGTTTCAGTATGAGCGGGTTCTGAGGTGCTGCCTGGTCCAGCACCTTCCTGCCGGGATGGCTGTGCTCCTTCAGACGGTTGTGGTCATAACCGGATGCCGTGACCCATTTTCCCGCCGGAATCTTCTTGTCCGCAATGTATTGCCGGATACATGTTATGATATCCTCAAAGCTGCATGCCCGGCCCAGGTCTGCCTCCATGGTATGGCTGGCGCAGGCCGTAAAGTGGCTGTGGGCGTCTATGAAGCCCGGCATCATCATCCTGCCCTGCAAATCCAGCCTGCGTGCCTTATCCCCTGCCCGTTCCTTTACCTTGTCCCATGTCCCTGTATCCAGGATTCTTCCATCCTCTGTCAGCACGGCCTCCACCCGGGGACACCTGTCCTCCATGGTAAGAATGGTACCGTTATAGTAAAGCGTCTGCGCCATGTCCTGTCCTCCTGTTCTGTGAATTGACTTTCCCTGTTTTTCTTAGTATAGTACCTATATCACGATTCATAATACCAATATTATCACTAAAAGTATGCACATAAAAGGAGTTTCTTATGATACGCAGGTGTATTACATGGATGAAAAAGCACCCTGTCCCCTCACTCTTTTTCCTGATACTTCTGTATCTGGTGATTGGGGCCACGGCGCCTTTCTGTCACTATAAACCTATTTCCCGGGAAACAAACGCTGCGGTGTCTGCCGCCGGCTTCTGCCAGGAGGGAACCAGCGGCGACCGCGCCATGATACTGGAAACCAACCAGAGCGCATGGGATGAACGGATGCGTCTCATGAACCTGGCCAGGGAGCAAATCATACTGTCCACCTTTGACTTCAGGGACGGAGAGAGTCCCAGGGACCTGATGGCCGTCATGCTTCACAAGGCTGACCAGGGAGTCAGGGTGAAGATACTAGTAGACGGTTTCTCCGGCCTGGTGCGCATGGAGCCCAGCAAACTTTTCCGCGCCCTTTCCAGCCATCCAAACATAGAAATCAAGATTTACAACAAGATGAATCCCCTGCTTCCATGGAAGACCCAGGGCAGGATGCATGACAAGTATGTGATTGTGGATGACTATGGGTATATTCTCGGCGGCCGCAACACCTTTGATTATTTCATCGGCTCCTATCCCACGGATTCCAGAAGCCATGACCGTGAAGTCCTGGTCTACAATACAGGCCACGGGACGGATGAGGGAAGGGACAGCTCCCTGTACCAGGTGGAGGATTATTTTGAGAAGGTATGGAATCTGGATGTAACCGTCCTGTTCCATGACGATGAAAGGACGGCAGCCAAAGCTTCGGTACGGAATGCGGCTGCCATGCTGCGGGAACGCTACAAGGTCCTGGCCATGAACTACCCGGAGCTGCTGGATGACGGGGAGGATTCCGCCGGCTGCAGCGCCCTTCCCGGCCAGCCCGGATGTCCGGCCCTGCCCTTGGATTCCAGTATTAACGATGACGGCTATCCGGCGGGGCCAGACAGACCGGGGAACGCAGATAAGACGGCAGGCACAGATAAGACGGCAGGCACAGATAAGACGGCAGGCACAGATAAGGCAGACGCCGCGCCCCCTTCCCTCCTTCTGACCGCCAACCAGTCCAGGGCCCTGGATTATTACCAAACCAGCACGGTTCCCACAGGAAAAATCACCCTGGTATCCAATCCCACCGGCATCTACGCAAAGGAGCCTGTGGTCTTCCATACCATGTCCGTCCTTATGAAGAATGCAAAAGAGAGTGTGCTGATACACACTCCCTATGCTATATTCAATGATTATATGTATGAAACCATGAAGGAAATCACAGACCGGACACCGGTAACCATGATGATAAACTCCGTTGAAAACGGCGATAATTTCTTTGCCTCCAGCGATTATCCCTTTCACAGGGATGCATTTCTGGACACAGGCATGGAAATTCTGGAGTATGACGGCGGTCTCTCCTACCACGGCAAATCCCTTGTCATAGACCATGAGCTCTGCGCTGTGGGCTCCTACAACTTTGACCTGCGCAGCACCTACATGGACACAGAGCTCATGCTGGTTATCCAGAGTCCGGAGCTGGCTGCCCTGCTGGAGGAATACATGGCCTCCTATCAGGAGGACTGCCGCCGCCTTCTGCCGGACGGAACCTATGAAATACCGGAACACCTGATTATTGCAGATGTCCCGGTGTATAAGAGAATTGCCTGGAAGGCAGTGGGCTTTGTGATGCAGCCCTTCCGATTCCTTATATAACTTTTTTCTCCCTCCATTTTCCTGTAAGGTAACGGCTGAAGGATATGACGTAATTGGCAATCCACCCCATGGGCACCGCGTACCACACGGCTGCCACGCCCCATACAGGCGCAAAATGGAAGGCCGCATAGACACGTATGGTCAGGTTCACCAGATTTGCAATGGTAAATACCAGCACATCCCCGGAACCTCTGAGGACTCCGTCCGTACACGCCTTCATGCCGATAAACACAAAGAAATATGCAATAAAGGACAGGTATCCCGTGCCTGCTGCAAAGGCTTCCCGGCTCATTCCCTCTCCCAGGAAGGAGGTTATGATGGGACCGTTAAACAGCGCCACTATCACAGCAATGATAACAGCGAATCCTGCCACAATGCCGTAGCTGGCCCTGTATCCTTCCTTCACCCGTTCCATCTTCCCGGCGCCGATGTTCTGGGCCGTGAAGGTGGCCACTGCATTGCCCGTTGCAATCATGGGCACCACGCAGATGGATTCAATCCTGCTTCCCGCGGAGTAACCGGCCAGGGCAGCGGAACCAAACCCATTAACCACGGACTGGACCAGCAGCATTCCGATGGATACAATGGACTGCTGGAGAATGGACGGCACCGCGATTCTGGTTCCTGCCTTTAACATGCTTCTGTCATAGAGCCTGAAGCCATCCCCCTCCTCCTGTTCATATCCCTTCAACTTTTTCATCAGGATGCTGAAGGATATCAGGGCGGATATTCCCTGGGCCATGACCGTTGCGATGGCCACGCCGTCCACGCCCATCCCCAGCCAGGTAACGGATATGATGTCCAGGAATACGTTCAGTATGGAGGAAAATATGAGCAGATACAGCGGCGTCCTGGAATCCCCCATGGCGTTGAATATGGCGGCCAGAACATTGTACATGAACAGGAACGGCATTCCCAGGAAGTAGATTCCCAGGTAAAGCTTTGCCTGGCCCATGATATTGGCCGGCGTCTTAAGAGATTCCAGTATGAGCCCGTTCAGGTAGAATCCGGCGCTTCCCAGCAGGATACTTACAAAGAGAAAGGTAATCAGGGCCGTGGAAATGGAGGTTTTCATCTTTCCGTGCTGCCTGGCTCCCAGATACTGGGAGGTCAGTACCGACGCGCCATTTCCTCCTCCTATGGCAATCATAATGAACACATTGGTCAGGGCATAGGAAGCGCCCACGGCTGCCAGCGCATCCTCGCCCACAAAATTGCCCACAATCATGGAATCCGCCATATTGTAGAACTGCTGGAACAGGTTTCCCAGTATCATGGGAAGGGCAAACATGAGAAGACTTCTTCCCGGTTTTCCCTCCGTTAAATCAATCCGCTTTCTGACCTGTTTACCCGGTTCCCGGCTTTTCACTGCACTTTGGTTCATCTTCTTCCCTCAATCATTCATTTGTATGGATACACGTCTTAAACTCCTCCAGCAGCTCTCCAAAGAAGCCAAGGGCTTCATCCACAGGCCGGGTGGTGGACATATCCACGCCGCAGAGCTTCAGAAGGTCTATGGGCTTCATGGAGCAGCCTCCGCTTAAAAACTTCTTATATCCTTCAAGCGCCCCTGGTTCCCCGTTCATGATGCGGCTGCTGATGGCCACTGCTGCTGAAAATCCCGTGGCATACTGATATACGTAAAACGGCGTATAGAAATGGGGGATTCTCTCCCACTCATAATCAATCTGGCGGTCCACTGTCATGGCAGGCCCAAAATAGTCTGTATTCAGCTGGTGATACGCACTGCACAGACTCTCAGCCGTCAGGCTTTCGCCCCTGGCCGCCTTTTTATGGGCCGTATCCTCAAACTCCGCAAACATGGTCTGGCGGAACAGGGTTCCCCGGAAGCTTTCCAGGAAATGGTTAAGCAGATATGCCTTTTCCTCCCTGCTGCCGGCCTTCTTAAGGAGATGGCGTATCAAAAGAGCCTCGTTGCAGGTGGATGCCACCTCTGCCACAAATATCTTATATCCGGCATAGGTAAAGGGCTGGTTCTTGTCGGAATACCAGGTATGGATGGAGTGTCCCATCTCGTGGGCCAGGGTAAACACATCATTAAGGGTTCCATGGAAATTCAGCAGCACATAGGGATGGCTGCCATAGGTTCCCCAGGAATAGGCGCCGCTTCGCTTTCCTTCATTTTCATAGACATCAATCCACCGGTTATCAAATCCCTGCCTTAACAGGGACAGGTACTCTTCTCCCAGGGGAGCCAGGCCCTCCAGCACAATGGCCCTGGCCTCCTCATAGGTATAACGGCGGTCCGCTGCTGCCACCATGGGCACATACAGGTCGTACATGTGAAGCTCATCCACTCCCAGCACATCCTTTCGCACCTGGGTGTAGTCATGCAGCTTTGTGAGATTTTCCCGCACCGCCTTCACCAGATTGTCATAAACCAGCTCCGGCACCTCGTTGTCAGACAGGTAGTATTCCCGGCTGGAGGCATACTTTTTTGCCTTTGCATAGAACACGGCCTGTTTTACATTGGAGGAAAATGCAGCTGCCAGGGTATTTGAAAACTGCTCATACACGCTGTACAGCCCTTCAAATGCATCCCTGCGTATCCTGCGGTCCTGGTTCTCCATCAGGGAAATGTAATTGCCATGGGTAATCCGGATGCCTTCTCCATTTTCCCCTGTGATAACAGGAAATTTCACATCCGCATTATTAAACATGGTAAAAATCTGGCTGGCGCCCTGGGTGGCGTCGTAGGACTGCGCCAGAAGCTCTTCCATCTCGCCGGACAGGGTGTGGTCCCGTTTGGCCAGAATCATTTCCAATGCCCGTTTGAAATGGATGATTCCGTTATCCGCTGCCATATAAGATTCCAGAAGTTCCCGGTCCATGGCCAGAATCTCCGGCACCAGGAAGGAGCTGTTCTCAGCCGCCCTGTAGGACAGGGTCTGCGCCCTGGAAAACATATCCTGGTATTTCTGCACCGTGGTATCCTCATCGGAGCGCATCCTGGCATAGACATACAGCCGTTCTATGTCCTGGGAGAGCCTGTCGTCAAAGGAAAGACAGCCGTACAGGGTATCTGCGGACTCAGCCAGCCTTCCCTTATAGGAGGCATATTCCTTTATTTTCCCGGAGGCCTCCTCAAACATCTGTTCCCACAGACTGTCCTCCGCCACCATATCCTCCAGTTTCCAGGTATCCTTTACATCTGCTTCGCTTCGTTTATTCATGGGGTACACGCTCCTTTCAATGTTATGTTCAATTGGCACTGTTTCAATTGGCGCTATATAAATTGGCGCTATATAAATTGACGCTATATTAGATTCGCTGCCAGCGGCACCACAATAACTGTCATCAGACCTGCCACTGCAATGGACAGGCTGCTCATGGCGCCCTCGATTTCTCCCATCTCCAGCGCCTTGGCCGTGCCCACTGCGTGGGCGCTGGTTCCCATGGCCAGGCCTTTGGCAACCGGATGACGGACCCTTAAGAGCTTCAGCACAGCCTCCCCGGCCATATTGCCCAACACGCCTGTAAGTATGATGCTCATGACTGTCAGGGTTACGATGCCGCCCGCCTCCTCGCTGATGCCCATGCCGATGGCCGTGGTTATGGACTTGGGAAGCAGGGTCACGTAGTGGACATGGGCCACCCCCAGCACCTTACACATGAGAAAAATACTCACCGCACTGGTAATTACCCCCGACGTAATGCCCACCGCCACTGCATCCCCATGCTTCTTTAACAGATGCAGCTGCTTATACAATGGGATTGCCAGACAGACCGTTGCCGGCGTAAGAAGCCAGCTGAGATAGGATGCACCCTTATTATATGTTTCATAATCCATTCCTACTCCCAGAATACAGGCAATAATCAGGGCTGCCGACACCAAAAGCGGATTCAGTATGGCCAGTTTTGTCTTGTTCTTAAGCCAGCAGGCAAACAGATAGGCGCCTATGCTGAGCACAAGACCGAAATATTGTGTCTGTTCCAGTATCATTCTTATACCTTCCCTCATATCACTGCTCCTCCCCTTGGTGTTTTCTTCCCATGACCCACTGGGCCATGCATCCGGTCACTGCCATGACCAGAAGGGTGGATACTCCTATGATAATCAGGAAAGGCACCAGCACTGCCTTTACCTCTCCGATGCACTCCACGATTCCCACGGTTGCCGGTATGAACATCATGGTCATGGTGTCCATGAGAAAATTCCCGGTGCCCTCCACGCTCTCCAGCTTTATGGCCCCGCACATAAGGGCCGCCAGCATGATGAACAGGCCGTATACACCTGCCGGTACAGGCAGGGGCACCACATGATTCAATACCTCCCCTGCCAGGGTTATGCCCAGGATGATTCCTATTTGCTTAACATATCTCATATCTTCTGTCTCCTCCTGCTGTGCTGGAGCGTGCCCTGCCAATGCTTTCTGTCATGCTCCGGTTCTGTTTAAAATTCGCACGGCATTTATTCTACCACTGCATATTTCCATAATCAACCATAAGACGGATAAATACACAAGAAATACAATCTTGCCATTGCAATGGAAGCATTCCTGCCCTACAATATAGGAAAGTCCAAAGTCAGGAATCCAGGAGGCCGTCACACCCATGAGCATGGCGCATACAGCTATTACTATCCATACAACAACATTATCCCGGAAAGAGCAGGAAGATATACGCAGGATTGCCAGCCTGTGCCGCCGCGCAGACGGCCTGAGCCTTTCCTGTCCTGAGGACGGGGACGAATACTGGCTCCTGGAGGAGGGTAAAATCCCGGCCGCCTTCATGGCTGTCTATAAAACAGAGGAAACCATATGGGAATGCTACGCCTTCACACACCCTGACTTCAGGAGAAAGGGATATTTCTCCGCGCTCCTGGAACAGGTCTTAAGGTACAGTGAGACGCAGGGGGAGCCGGAACTCTGCCTTGTAACCGACAACAGGTGTCCGGCTGCCGCTGCTGCCCTTCAGAAGCTGGAGGCAGAGCTGTGGTATGAAGAATATATGATGGAACTGGATTTGGCGGCAGCCGCAGCTGCTTTTGAGGATAAGATATCCTCCGCTCCTGCATCCCTGCCAAATACGGAATTGGATATAAACGTGGGCACTGCTTCGGACGGTGTTCTTGTCTGTGCCCGCAGGCCGGCTAAAAACGGGAAGCCCGGCGGCGTATCCGGCCCGGATACCCTCTCAGACATCTGTGTCGCCTGCCGCCTTTCCCTGAACGGCACGGATGCATACATGTACAGTCTGGAGACAGTCCCTTCCCTGAGGCGCCAGGGACTGGCCGGCTGTTTTCTCAGACAGCTCATACACATGCTGGGGGATAAGGGAATCCGCCGGCTCCGCCTTCAGGTATCCGGGTCCAACGAACCAGCCCTGAATCTCTATAGAAAAACAGGGTTCCGCATAACGGAAACCCTGTCCTACTATCTCTACTAGAGCCTGTTTAAACGGCTGATTCACAGCCCCTGTCAGTCCGGATGGTCCTGAAAATCCAGTCAGTCCCTGCGCACCGTAACACCCTGGGCCTCGATTTTCTTTCGTATTTCCAGCATCTTCATGTCCGTGCCGGCAATAACCTCGGCACATTGTTTCAGCTCCTCACTGATTTCTCCGTTGTCGTCAATAAAGGACTTTTTATACTTCAGCTGATGGTCCAGGCTGGCCCAGAAATCCATGGCAATGGTACGAATCTGAACCTCCACCCGGATGGGCTTCTTGCTGTCAGAGAAGAACACCGGTATCTCGATAATCATGTGGTAGCTCCGGTATCCGTTGGGCTTGGGATTCTTGATATAATCCTTCACCGCAATCACCTTTACATCATCCTGCCTTATCAGCATGTCTGCCACTTCATAGATATCATCCAGGAAGGAGCAGATAATCCTGATTCCGGCCACATCGTCCAGATTCTTTTCCATGGACTCCAATGAGACCTCGAATCCCCTGCGCTGCAGCTTTTCCACTATGCTCTTGGGCTTCTTCACACGGGACTTTATCATTTCGATGGGATTGCGCTGGTTCTTTACGGACAGCTCGTCGTTCAGCACCTCCAGCTTTGTCTTGACCTCCCTGATTGCACAGGTGTATCTCATCATAGCCTGCTGGAACTGGCGGGCCTGGTCAACCCACATCTCCGGCACCTGGACCATATCCGGTACATTGACGATGGACTGATGAAGCTCGCTGTTGGGATTGATGTTAATGTTCATCGGTTCACCTCATTATCTATGGTTTACTACTGCCGCCGCAGTCTTTTATAATGCCTCAACTGCCTTAACAGCCTCGTCAAACCACGGCATTTCAAGATATTCCACACGGCCTGCATCCACCATCTGGGCAATGGCAGGGTCAATGGGTATCTGAGCCAGGACCTTGATGCCGTGCTCTGCTGCGATTTCCTCTACATGGCCCTCGCCGAATACGCTGATGCGCTTGCCGCAGTCCGGACATTCCAGATAGCTCATGTTCTCCACAACTCCCACAATGGGGATATCCATTTTCTTTGCCATGTTCACTGCCTTGGCCACTATCATTCCCACCAGCTCCTGGGGTGAGGTTACGATGATAATACCGTCCACCGGCAGGGACTGGAATACGGTCAGGGGAACGTCGCCCGTACCTGGCGGCATGTCCACGAACATGTAGTCCACATCCTGCCATAAAGTCTCAGACCAGAACTGTTTCACGGCGCCTGCAATCACAGGGCCTCTCCAGATAACCGGGTCCGTGTCCTTATCCAGAAGCAGGTTGGCGGACATGATTTCCACGCCCTCCATGGACTTGGCCGGAAGCATCAGGTTGCCGTCCGGCGAGGTTGCCACGCCCTCATTGCCCACTCCAAAGGCCATGGGGATGGACGGTCCTGTGATGTCTGCATCCAGGACAGCTGTCTTCTTGCCCTTGCGGTTCATGCTCACCGCCAGCATGGAGGTTACTAATGACTTGCCCACGCCGCCTTTACCGCTGACAACGCCAATTACCTTCTTTACGGAGCTGGCCGGATTCAGTGCCTCCAGAAACTCGCTTTTATCTACCTTGCGGCTGTCGCAGTTTGCACTGCATGAGCCGCAATCATGGTTACATTCACTCATGTTTTGTTCTCCTTCCAATATTTCTAAGCGTAACTTTAATTATAAATCTAATTCTCCATATTGTCCATTGTTTTCTGGCTGTTCATTTCCCTGTCAAAGGCCGTCGCTGTTCACTGCTGCCAGCAGGCGTCTGAGTGCAAATTCCGGCCGTTTGACCATGGCTTCTTCCAGTACAGCCTTATTGGAATCCGAGTGCTCCACCTCCCTGGAAAAACGGTGGGCCACATCCGCAAAATCCATGAAGGAAAGCCTTCCTCCCTGTGCGGTCCACAGAGCCTGGGCCAGCTCCTCAATCAGCAGGGTGGCTGCGGCCGCCATCTTCATTTTTCCATAAGGTTTTTCATTGTAAACAGCCCCGCAGAAATAGGTGAACACAAAATACACCATGAGCTGTTCCTTAAGCACAGGCAGGCGCATTCCAATCCCGCTGTCCAGAAAAGCCCGGCGCTGCGCCTCATATGGTTTTCTTCCCCTTCCATAAAGAATCTCCTTCATCCCGGAAGCAAAATCCGGCCACTCCCTGCCCAGGACCTCCATTTCGGAAAACAGGGAAAATGCATCTTTCATGACCCCGTATCTGGAAAAAGAGGCCTGTCCTGCATTTGCCTGCATCCGTCCGGGACACGGCCCCCAATTCTCAGCCGTCCATGTGCCCGCTGCCCTGCGGTACCGCTCAAAGAGCTGGTCCGCCTCGCAGAGCCGTCCTTTTCTGATACGGGCCTGCAGGTCATGGGCCAGTCCCAGGCACAGGGAGGTTCTGTCCGCCCATGTCCAGGCACGGTTCCTGAGAATATCCAGTGCCAGCTCCCTGGCATCCATCAGCTTGGTGTAGAGAAAGAAGTCAAAATCCTCATAAGATTCCTCCCGCTCATCCTCCCTGGTAATGAACCGCACCGTTTCCCTGCAGCCCAGTATGATTCTGGCTGCCTCGATACAGGAAAGGCAAAGGCTCATCTCCCTGCAGCCCTCAAATTCCTCTGTATGCCTGGGATATGTGCGGCAGGTGCGGCACAGGTATCCCGGACCTGCCTCGCTGTAGATGTCGCATAGATTCTCTTCATTTAAAAACGCACACCTCCCATGGTACTGTTTAAAGGAGCCATCCTTCCAGTGAATGGAATGATGCAGCCGGCTGCCAAAGGCCCCGTCCATGTTCCGGTACTTCTTAAGGGATGCCCTGTCAATCATAATGCCCCACCCGGCGCAGCAGGTGTCCGGGCATTCCGACGCAATACATTTAAAATGATTGTAATAGTGGGGAACCGTATATATCATATATGCCTCCTTATAAATGCCGGAGCTGTCCCCCGCAGGGCAGCGCTTCGTAGATGGTGCATCCCATCTGCTCCTCAAAATAATCCTTTATCTCCAGTACCTTTTTCCACCTGGGTATGGTATAGGGATGGACCCCGTAACGGATGGTCACGTCCACAAACCTGGTTTCCAGGGGACAAAAACCATCGGGCAGGGCCAGGCTGTCGCAAAGCTGTACCAGACGGTCATAATCATCATAAACTGCCCGGGAAATGAATTCCTTCATGAATTCATAATCAGAGGGCGTCACATCAAACTCCCCTATGGATGTACTGATATCCTGTATCATAAAGGCATGGCTCATACAGATTCTGGCAGCCTCCTCCCAGGGACCCGGATTTAATCCCGCAGCCCACTTAAGCTCCTGTTTTGCTCTCTCTCTGTCCGGTATCATTGTCTTCCTCCTGATTCTGTTTGTCCCGCTGCCTTAAACAACAGGGGTTCCTTTGTATTTTAGCTGGACTCCGTTTATTGTACTACCAAATCATAGAGATATCTACCTTGTGCCGGAGATTTAGCAGGGGAATCCCTTACAGGACTTAACAGAACAGCTCCGGCGCGGCTAATCCGCAACGGAAATATCCCGCTGCAGCCAATGGTTGGGCTGCAACGGGACACTGCATCAATCTGTTATTCTATTCCGTTTTGGTTTTTAACCCCAGCCCTGTGCCTCTATTTTGCCAGGGCCTCCAGCACGTCCTCCGGACGGATGGGAAGCTTATAGAACTGCCTGCCCACTGCATTGGAAACAGCATTGGCTATGGCCGGCGCTACCGGGACAACAGCGCACTCCCCGATGGATTTGGCTCCGTAAGGACCTGTCTCCTCCTCGGAATCCAGGAAATCCACGGTAAGCTTCGGCATTTCCTTCATGTTTAGAATGTGGTATTTCTTAAAATTGCTGGTCTGGTTTCTGCCTGTGCTGTCCAGCTTCATTTCTTCGCAGAGAGCATAGCCCAGACCCATGGAAATACCGCCTTCCAGCTGTCCGGTTATGCCCATGGGATTCACCACCCGGCCCACGTCATGGACTGCCGCGTATTCCAGAACCTTAATCTCACCAGTAACCGTATCTACCTGCACCTTGGCAAAATGGGCCCCGCTGCTCATGGGTCCTGCCTCTGAGTGGAACATGTAGGAACAGCTTAAGTCCTCCTGATGCTTTTCCCTGGCATGGACCGCAATATCCTTCATGCTCACAAACTTTCTGTGAATATCCACGCACCATACTGCATCGTCGTGGAAATCCAGGTTATCCGTGGTAGTCTCAAGAAGCTCCGCCGCCAGCACGGCTATCTTGCCGCGCATGATTTGAGCTGTCTTTACCGCTGCGTGGCCGCTGGTGTAGGTACCCCTGGACGCATAGGCTCCCAGGTCCGACATGGCTGCGTCCGTATCTGTCTTTATGTAGGCAATATGGTCCAGCGGAATGCCCAAAACCTCGGAAATCAGCATACACTGGGTAGTCACGGAGCCATTTCCCATGTCCGAGGTTCCGGTGGTAAATACAATGGTTCCGTCCTCGTTCATCTTGATGGTGATACCCGTAATATCCGGCATAAATGGGAACATGGATGTTCCGTGGGAGCCGCAGGCCATGCCGACGCCTATGAGATAGCGGCCCTTCTCTTTCCTGGATGCCTCCATCTGCTTCTTGGCTTCGTACCAGTCAATCAGCTCCCGTCCCCGGACCACACAGTCCTTTAAGCGGAAATTGCCAAAGGATTCCCCGTCATTGCAGGCAGCCTCAAAGGGGTCCGCCAGGTTCTTAAGGAACACGTCGGCCGGGTCCAGGCGCAGGTTCCTGGCAATCTCATTTATCATGGATGATACCGGAAAGAACTGCTGCGGCGAGCCGAATCCCCTCATGGCGGAAGCCACCGGCGTATTGGTATAGACCGGTATGCCGCGGCATCTCATATTGCGGGTCTTTAAGAGCTTATAAAACTTGCCTCCCGCTGCCCAGCAGACGGACATGGTGGCGCTGGTGTGGGCCCCTGCATTTAAAATCATGGTTTCATCCGCGGCCGTGATGGTTCCGTCCTTTTTCACTCCCATGGCCAAATCCACCTTGGCTGCATGACGGGTGCGGGTGCAGCAGAACTCCTCGGTCCTGGTGTATACCAGTTTTACGGGATGGCCGGTTTTCATGGCTAAAAGGGCTGTCACCGGCTCTGTCACCAGGTCAATCTTACCTCCGAAGCCGCCGCCCATGACAGGACTGATAACCCGTATCTTACTCATGGGAAGCTCGAAAATGCGCTGAAGGTTAATTCTCTGGCCAAAGGCATCCTGGGTGGGTGTCCACACGGTCAGCTTTCCGCCTGCATCATACTCCGCAATGGATACATGTGTTTCCAGGGAACAATGGTTCACTGCCGGCATCTCGTATCTGTGACGGAATACAAGGTCCGCGTCCCTCAGGGCGCCGTCCACGTCCCCGCCGGAATTATTGGACTCCATGATGATGTTGCCGCCCTGATGAATGGGGTATGCATCCTCCTTCATGGCCTCCTCCGGGTCCAGATAAAAGGGAAGCTCCTCATATTCCACCGTGATAAGGGAAAGCGCCTTTCTTGCAATCTCCTCTGTGTCGGCTGCCACAGCCGCAACCTTATCTCCCACAAAGCGCACTACCTGGTCAAACACCAGCTCGGATGGATTAATGTCCTTATCCTCTCCGTTTCCGTTGTAAATATTTTTAGGAGAGTCCTTGTAGCAGACCACGGCATGAACCCCTTCCATGGCCATGGCTGCCGAGGTGTCTATGGACTTAATCCTGGCGTGGGGAACAGGAGAAAATAAAATCTTGGCATGCAGCATTCCCGGCAGCTTCATATCCGCCACATACCGCATCTGACCTGTCACCTTCATGGCTGCGTCCCTGACAGGCACGCTTTTTCCTATCATTCCGTTCTTTGGCATCTCACATGACATGGCTATCTTCCCTCCTTTCTCATGGCCTGGGCCGCACGCTTCACGGCCTCCAGTATCATTGCGTATCCGGTGCAGCGGCACAGGTTGCCTTTCATGGCTTCCTTGATTTCCTCCTCGGTTGGGTCCGGATTCTTATCTAAAAGAGCCTTGGCAGCCATAACCATACCCGGCGTACAGAAACCGCACTGTACGGCGCCGCAGTCAATAAATGCCTGCTGGATTGGATGAAGGGTAAACCGGTCAGGGGATACTCCCTCAATCGTCTCAATGGACTTTCCTCCCAGGTCCATTGCCCTTACAGTACAGGAGTTGACAGCCTCCCCGTCAATGATGACCTTGCAGGAACCGCAGTCCCCTGTGCTGCATCCGCATTTGGTGCCGGTCAGGTCCAGGACCTCCCGAAGGGTGTGGAGCAGGGTCCAGTTTTTCTCCACTGCTATGCTATAGGTTCTTCCGTTAACGTTTAATGTTACTAATTCCATCTTGACCTCCCTATCTGATATGTTCTGCCTCTATGCCTCTTCCTTTTTCTCGACAGGAAGAATGATATTCAGTACCAGGGCAGTGATGGCTGTACCGGAAATACCGGTAAACAGCGTGACAACCGTGGATGGAAGGAACGCAAGGGTTCCTGCTGCCTGGGCGAAATTACCGCCGATTCCCACTGCCGCCGCCAGGGCAATGATGGTAAAGTTTCTCTTGTTGTTCTCGTCAAATCCAATGACCTTGATACCGCTGGCAATGATATTTCCGAAGGTAACTAACAGAATACCGCCTAAGACCGGATTGGGAATCAGGGCCAGTATCTGTGAGAACTTCGGGAATATGGCCATAAGGCCGAAGATAACGCCTGCAATGGCTGTGACAAATCTGGATGCCACGCCGGACATAACCTCCACGCCGGAGTTCTGGGCAGCCACACACATGGGCAGTGCATTAAACAGGGTGGAGAATATGCCGCCCAGGGCATCGCCACGCACGGAAGCTTTTAAGGTCTCCTTGGTGGGAAGGCCCTCGTCCGTGGCAGTGACCACGCCGGTGGTATTGCCGGAGTTCTCCATAATGGTTGCAATATGGATGATAAATACAGTGATTACAGCGCCCAGATTCACTGTCATTCCAAAGCTGAGAGGTCTGGGGACAGCTATCCAGGAAGCGTTTCCTACCTGGGAGAAATCCACCATTCCGGTTGCGGCGCAGAAAACATAGCCTGCCACCATGGCAATGAGCACTGCCAGCGACTGGACAATACCCTTTGCAAAATGGTCGATGATAATGCAGATTGCGGCAATGGCCACACCGATAAGGAACAGCTTCATGGCATCCGGTCCCGTTGGATTGTAATCCACCATGTCGTTCCAGGCATTGAGAATAAGACACATTCCCACTGCCAGAACCACGGAGCCGGTTACTGCGGGCGTAAAATATTTGTACAGTTTGTCAATAACAATGGGTCCCAGCAGGAACAGCAGCAGCGTGCCAAGGCAGGCAGCGCCAAAAGCTCCCGGAATCCCGATATTCGGGTCATTTGCAAACAGCACCATGGGCGTGATAAGGGTCCAGCTGCCTGCGGACACCAGGGGCAGCCTGGCGCCAATCTGGAACTTACCGATGCGTATTCCCAGCGACTGAATCAGTGTGGTGATGCAGCAGGCAAACAGACCGCATTGAATCAGGAATGCCGTATCTGCCGAGTTCATCCCGGCTCCGCTGGCAAGCATGATGGAACCTGTCATGGAACCTGTAAAGATAGTAAACACGTATTGAAGGGCCCAAGGAACGGCCTTACCGGCAGGAACCTTGTCGTCAAATCCATATTGCATTTTCATAAAATATCCCCTTTATAAGTTTTATCATATATCAGTTGTCAAGTTACGAATTGCCGTGTTGGAGCATCAAAACCTGGCCTCTTTCATGATTCTGGCCATCTTTGCCATCTTCCGTCCCAGGATTTCACAGTTCTTAAAACCCTCCGGGTCATCTATCTCTGTGGAGCCGTCTCCGGGATTCCACAGCATAGGGCCGGAATACATGCCTGAGCCGCCTGTACAGACCGTCATTCCCTGGGTCAGGAAAAAGTTGGTGATGGAATTCATGGTGGCCTCCTGGCCTCCGTTGCGGGTGCCCCCTACCGTGATTCCCGCCCCCACCTTGTGGGCAAAGAAGTCAGGGTCCTCCACTCCCTTAAGCCATGCGGAGCGGAACCGGTCAAAGAAGGTGCAAAGCTGTGCCGTGATATTCATCTCATAGACAGGTGATGCGATGATTACGCCGTCTGCCTCGTAGAATTTGTCGTACAGCTCTGTCATGTCGTCCTTAAACACGGTGCAGCGGTCAGATTTATCCCGCAGGCACTTGTTGCAGTGGATGCAGAAATTCATCTTTTTGGCGCGCAGCTCCACCAGCTCCACCTCCACGCCTTCCTCTGCATTCTTAGCTGCTTCAAGGGCTGTCTCCAGCGCCTTGTAGCAGGATTTGCGGCGCGGGCTGCCGCAGATTCCCAGTATCTTAACCATATGTTTCTTCCCCTTTCCCGGCGCAGTGAGACTGCACCGTATGAAGTTCTATTTATCTCCCAAGGCTGCCAGAACCCGGTCGGGCCTTGCCGGAAGTTCATTGATTTCCCCGTGGACAGCGTTGCAGATTGCATTCACCACTGCCGGAGCAGCCGGAACCACAGGACACTCGCCCAGGGCCTTTGCCCCGTAAGGGCCGTCCGGTTCCCCTTCCACGGTTTCCACAAAGTCCATATAGAGCTTAGGCATCTGCGATGCCCGGAGAACCTTGTATTTTTTCAGTGTCTGTACCTGGGGCTTTCCATTCCCGTCATAGGCCATGTCCTCGCACAGACCGTAACCCAGTCCCATCTGGATGGCACCTGCCAGCTGTCCCTTCAGCATCAGCGGATTGATGGCGCGGCCGATGTCGTGAACCGCCGCATATTCCAGGGGTCTTACCTCCCCGGTCAGGGTGTTGACTTCCACCTTGGCAATATGTACCCCGTAGGAAGTGGCGCCCCGTTTTGCCTCGTAAGTCTCAGCCACCATCAGCTCCCTCATGCTCACGGACTGGCAGTAAACCATCACATCGTGAAGGGAGGCATGTTTCTCCTCATTGGTCCGGCTCCAGGCACTGTCATGGTGAAGCACGATATCATCCGGCTCTGTCTCCAGAAGCTTGGCTGCCTCTGTCTGCAGTTCCCGTTTCATTGCCTCGGCTGTTTTCTTGGCCGCGCTTCCTGCCACGAACACGCCGCGGCTGGAATAGTCCCCGATATGCCAGTGGACCACATCCGTGTCCGCTGCCAGGCAGTCAATCCGGTCCATGCTGATTCCCAGCACCTCTGAGACAATCTGCATCTGCATTCCCAGGGTATCGGTACCCATGTCGTGGGAACCGGTATAGTAAATGCAGGAGCCGTCCTCATTCATCTTAATCATGGGGGTGGTCACATCCCGGTGGGCGCCTACGCAGTTGTTGCCGTGGACTCCCAATGCCAGGCCCACGCCTATACGGATATCCTGATTCCTGGTGGCCTCCTGCTCCTTCAGGCAGGCTTCATAATCTATGAGCTCCAGTGCCCGCTTTAAGCAGTCCTTGGGCCTGGAGTTGCCGTGGGGCTTGTGGAAAATAGGGTCGCAGCTGTCAGGGTCCACCATATTCTTCATCTGCAGGTCAGCCATATCCATGTGGAGGAAATCGGCAATTTTCTGCATCTGTCTCTGCCATCCGAAATAGACCTGGGGCGAGCCGTACCCTCTCATGGCTCCTGCTATCTCGGTATTGGTGTACACGGGCTGGCACTGAAAACGCATGTGGTCAATCTTATATGCCTTAAAGACCTTGTGGGACATGGCGCCGCTTACGTTCAGGGCGCTGGACGCATAGGCTCCCGTATTGGTGTAAACCTTAAAGTCCACTGCCTTTAATGTGCCGTCCTTCATGAATCCCGTCTTCACATAATTCACAGAGGCATGGCGCACACGGGTGGACAGGATGCTTTCCTTCCGGTTGTACTCCACCTTCACAGGCTTTCCCGTCATCCGGGACAGCACTGCCGCCACCGGCTCCACTGTCACCTCCAGCTTGCCTCCAAAGGCTCCGCCGATGGCCGGGGCCACCATCCGTATCTTGTTATAAGACAGGCCGAAGATACGGGACATAATGACACGGAAGGCAAAGGTATTCTGGCATGGGCTGTATATGGTCAGCTTTCCGGCCGGATTAAAGTCAGCTATGGCTATGTGCGGTTCAATGGCAGCATGGTGGATGGCCTGGGTGGTGTAGCGGTCCTCAAATACATAATCGCACTCCTTAAAAGCCTTCTCCACGTTGCCTGCCTCTGCCCTGGATACGCCCACGATGTTGCCTCCCTCATGAATCGGGTAGGCTTCGGGCTTAACGGCTTCCTCCACATCGGTAATCACAGGCAGGGCTTCGTACTCCACCTTAATCAGGTTTACTGCCCTTTTGGCAATATCCAGGGACTCTGCTGCCACGGCAGCCACCCGGTCCCCCACAAAACGAACGGTATCGTCAAAGATACGCTCCGTGTCAGGAAGCTTGTGCTCAATGAAGCGGACCGCGCTGTTGTAGCGCACCTGGGGCGTATTCTTATAGGTGGCCACTGCCCTCACCCCAGGCAGGGCCTCGGCCGCGGAGGTGTCGATGCTCTTGATTCTGGCATGGGGCACCGTGCTCAGGAGCACCTTTGCGTAGAGCATTCCGGGCAGTTCCATATCACCTACATATATTTTCTGTCCCGTTACCTTCAGGGCAGCGTCGCCTATGGGTCTTGGTTTTCCGATTACACTGTATTCATTCTCCATCCCGTTTTCCTCCCATCCGACTGGCAGCCAGTAAAATGGCTTTCACGATATTGTCATACCCGGTGCAGCGGCAGAGATTAGGGTCAATGGCCTTTCTGACCTCCTCCTCATCGGGGTCCGGGTTCTGGTCCAGAAGAGCCTTGGCTGACATAATCATACCCGGAATACAGAAGCCGCACTGAACAGCTCCCGCATCCACAAAGGCCTGCTGGATTGGATGCAGATGGATGCCGTCTGAAAGGCCCTCAATGGTTTCAATGGCCTTGCCTTCCAGATTAACAGCCTTTACCAGGCAAGAACGGGTGGCAATTCCGTCTATAATGACCATGCAGGCGCCGCAGTCCCCTGTTTCGCAGCCGCATTTGGTTCCTGTTAGCTTCAGGCCGTCCCTCAGCGTCTTTAACAGCGTCCAGTTTTTTCCAACTGCCAGTTCCCGACAGACCCCGTTGATATTCAGGCTAATTGTTTCCATATTGTATTTCCTTTCAGAACATCATTTGACTTGTTGTTTGAAGAACCGGTACGCATTGTCAAAGAAAATCTTTTTCACTGTTTCTTCCCCAATGCCGTGTTCCACCAGATAGTCCGCAAACTGTCCCAGACCGTAAGGCGAAGACAGGTCGGGGTCGCAGGTAATCTCACCGTCCATGTCCCCGCCCCAGGCTATCACATCCTCTCCGCCCAGCTCCAGCATGTGGTAGATGTGGCGCAGCAGATAATCCTTGCTTCCATTGTCATCGTCATCTATGAACCGGGAGAACAGATTCAGTCCGCACAGGCCTCCCCGGCGCACGATTTCCTTAAACTGCGCGTCCGTAAGGTTTCTGGGGTGGCTGCAGCACGCCCTGACATTGGAGTGGGATGCCACGAAGGGACGTTCTGCAATGTTCAGAAGGTCCTCAAACCCCGCATCGTTGAGATGGGAACAGTCCACAATCATGCCCACCTGCTCCATCCGCTTTACTGCTTCCTTTCCAAAGGCTGTGAGCCCGGTATCATTGGCCGGACCGGACCCCAGCTCATTGGCCCCGTTCCATACCAGCCCCAGCATTTTGAAATTCAGGGCTGCAAAGCGGTCTACGTTGTCCAGGTCACCGTTTAAGGCTGCCCCGCTTTCAATGGAGCGGATAAAGGCCCATTTTCCTGCATCCAGTATCCGGTCCAAATCCGCAATTTTTTCCACCAGTTCAGCCTGGCCCCCGGTTCTTCTGACCTGGTCATCCATGTACTGGTGGTAATCCAGCACAAACTGCACTGCCTCCTGTCCGCGGACATCATCGGGCACAAATACAGCCATGACCTGGACTGCCTTTTCAAATTTATCCCGGTCCCTGAGGGAGAACTGGGTGGTGCAGTTAAGATAATCCTCTCCCCGTTTCTTTAATTCTTCTATGGTGTCGCAGTGTAAATCAAAGAGCCTCATAGTATGTATTCCTTTCTCACTGGATTTGTCTGTGCCGGCCCTCCGGCACAGCCTGCGGTCAGCTCCAGAATGCCAGCGCCTTGTCAAACTGGTCCTGGGGCATGGTCACATAGCCCACCGGAACCCTGCATCCTGTTGCTTCATACATTTTCTTTGCCAGTTCTTCACCGAAAGCCCCGCAGACCTCAATGGCCCCAAAGCCCTCTTCACCCAGACGTTTCGCCAGGGCCACGGCCTCCTCAGGATTCCTCACCGTGAGGATATGCGTCTCAACCTGCTCCAAATCCAGGCGCGCCATGTCTTTTTCCGGGTCATAACCCGGGTTCATAATTACCATAGCCCATTTCTTCATCGCCATAATAAATCCTTTCTCGCTATGAGCACTTAGCGCCTGTCTTTTAGGCGCTTACGTGCTATACGCATCTGACCCCGGCAAACAGGGCAAAGCGTGTGGGTATGGACCTTACACGCTTAAGCCCTGCTTCCCAGGGAACTATCCTTTTTATGCTGCTATTTCAACAGCGCCTTCATAACTCCGTAATAGGATTCCATTACTTTGTTCAGCTGGTCTATCTCAATGTATTCGTTGATGGTGTGGGCCAGTGTCTCAAGGGACGGGCCAACGCCTACGGAACGGATTCCCGCCTCGCCTGCATAGTGGCTGGCATTGGTGCAGAAATCATAGTTGGTGATGGTTGGGTTCAGGCCGATTTCCTTCATTTCCTTATAAATGTTCTGTACCCAGTCCTCATTCTTGTCGAAGAGCCATCCCGGGAAGAAACGCTCTGCCTCAATTGTTTCTCCGGTCCAGCACTTCTCCTGTCCCACTGCGTAGGAAACCTTTGCCTTTAACTGCGGGTCTTCCTTCATCATACGGTCCAGCAGCTCCTGCAGCGGAGCTATAACGCTCTCCTTTGTCTCTCCGGTCAGCAGACGTCTGTCATAGGTTGCGCGGCAATAATCCGGCACAACGGATGCGCCCGGATATGGGGAGGATTTTACATCCACCAGTTCCAGGATGCCGTCGCCCAGCACATCGTGGTGAGGCGGTGTCAGCTTATTGATTTCCTCAATTACCTTGCACATCTTATAGACAGCATTGACTCCCTTGTCAGGGCTGGCAGAGTGCGCCGGAACACCGAAGGTCTCCACCACGATTTCCGCACGGCCTCTCTGGCCAATCTTCATATTTAACTGGGACGCCTCGCCGATGATAACATAATCCGGCTTTACATAAGCGCTGATTTCCCTTGCAGCCACGCCCTCAAAGCACTCCTCATGGACAACGCCCGCCACATAGATATCCCCCGGGAAGTCATAATCCGCATCCTCTGCATAGTAAAGTGCTGCTGCCAGCATGGCTGACAGGGCGCCCTTCATGTCGGAGGTTCCCCGTCCGTACATCCGGCCGTCCACGATTTCAGCGCCGAATGGGTCGTGATTCCATTTTGTCTTATCCGGTACAGGAACCGTATCCATATGGCCGTCAAACAGAATCTTTGGTCCCGGCCTCATACCCTTGATATGGCAGATGCAGTTGCCGTATCTGTCTACATGGATATCCGTAAACTTGTGCTCGTCACAGAATTTCTTCATTACGTCTACTACCAGGTTCTCCTGTCCGCTGTAGCTGGGAGCCTGAATCATCTTGGTTGTGAGGGCCAGGAGTTCCTCCGCCCTTTTCTCGTTTAACATTGACATTTGTTTTTCTTCCTTTCTATATATGAATGGATTCCCTGACAGTGCCGGATAAAGCAGCGGCCATCAGGGTTAACTACTTCACCAGCTCGTAGAAGTCCTTTGACTTCTGCGCCAGAGCAAGGTCCTTTTCTGTCTGGGGAGCCAGCTCCGCCGTGAGGGCGCCTGTAGGACATACATCCAGGCAGAGTCCGCAGCATCTGCATTTATCCATATCCACTGTCATCTCAGGGAAGGTGAGCTTCCTGGCGTCATAGCAGCAGACTGTCTCGCACTTTTTGCAGCTCACACATTTCTTTGTGGCGCCGTCCTCCTTAAATGGGGTAAAATGGAACTTCAGGCCGGAAATATGCTCTTCACTGGGGAAATTGGGATGGGCTGCCCTGTTTACTTCCTGGATGGAGTTGTATCCCAGCTCAGCCAGACGCCTGGACAGGTCGTAGCACATTTTCTCCACATACTCCACGCCCTTAAGGATGCCTGCGGTGCAGACGCCTATGCCCATGGCTCCCGCCATCATGTACTCAATGGCATCATCGGCCTTCATGACTCCGCCGGATGCATACAGGTTCATGAGCTGCGGGTTTTCTTTGGCTATCTGGTAATTGTAGCGCATGGCAATGGGTCTCATGGCAGCTCCTGTCATCCATCCAAAGCCGTCCCCGCTCATCATCTCGGGCGCTGCCTTCTCAATATCAATCTTCAGCGTGGGGCCGATGGAATCAATGGCGCAGATACCGTTTGCACCGTGCTCCAGACATTTTCTGGCAGTTCCCACTGTGTCGGGCCAGTTGCCGGACAGCTTGCAGAT
This sequence comes from Clostridium sp. 1001271st1 H5, assembly GCF_005845215.1. Lineage (GTDB taxonomy): Bacteria > Bacillota > Clostridia > Lachnospirales > Lachnospiraceae > Enterocloster. Next base: position 54,514 of record NZ_SPHO01000001.1, on the reverse strand, counting down.
AACGGGAATGTCCACATGCGCCTTGGTATAGTCCAGCATGGGAATCAGGGTATCCTCTGTATAGGAAACCAGCTCAATCATATGGGCCCCCGCACGTTCCACATCCTTTACAATGGCCTGGGCCTCCTTCAGGGTGTGGCCCACGGAACCAATGACAACAGCTCCCGCTGCAACGGTTTTGGGTATCTCGTTCTCATACCAGTTAAGACGGTCGGAATCAGCCCATTTCTCACAGTTAATCAGGGAATCCTGGTTCACAGTGCCCATGTGGTGCACCGGGTTGATGGCGGCTCCCAGGCGGATGGTCTTTGTCACCACGGCCCCGGCCCCGGACTCATGGCCCTTAATCATTCCCTCAGCCCCGTAGCATAAGGGGCCGGACGAGAGGATGTAGGGGCTCTGCAGATGGCATCCGCAGAAGTCTATGGAGATATCTGCTCCGGTTAATTTTGATTTATCTAACATAATTTACCTCCAGCTTTTGTTTACTTAAGTCCGCCTTCCCATACAATGGTCTTATAGCGGTCAGGGTCCGTGTCTCCCTCGGTGGAGAACATAAGTACCTTGGAATCCTGGTCCAGTCCAAGCTCTAAACGCAGCTCGCGGTAGGATTCATCCATCATGATGGTGGCCAGGGCGCCGAATGTGGCTGCGCCGGACTCACCGGAAATGACCTGGGGGTCTCCCTTAAAGGGAGCTGCCAGCATACGCATGCCCCTTCTGGCCACATCATCATTCACTGCCAGGAATGCAGTCACATGGTTCTTTAAGATATCCCAGGAAGTGATATTGGGTTCGCCGCAGCACAGTCCGGCCATAATGGTAGGCATCTCGCCGTCCACAATACGGATTTCCCCGTCTGCTGCCTCCGCCCCCTTGTAGAGGCAGGCCGCAGGCTCTGCTTCCACCACTACCATCACCGGAGGATTCTTCTTATACTTGTTGGCAAAGTAGCCCACCACGCCTCCTGCCAGGCTTCCCACGCCGGCCTGGACAAACACATGGGTGGGGCGCTCCTCAAACTGCTCCACTGCCTCGTCCGCCATGGTGGAATAGCCCTGCATAATCCAGGAAGGAATCTCCTCGTAGCCTTCCCATGCAGTGTCCTGGATAACCACGCCGCGCTCCGCGTGTTTTGCCTCCTCGGCTACCATCCTGACACAGTCGTCGTAATTTACCTTCTCAATGGTACACTCAGCGCCCTCGTCCTCAATGTGGCGGCGCCTGTTCTCGGTGGAGCCCACAGGCATGCGGATAACGCATTTCTGCCCCAGCCGGTTGGCTGCCCAGGCAACACCTCTGCCGTGGTTGCCGTCTGTTGCTGAGAAAAAGGTTGCCTGGCCGAACTCATCGCGAAGCTCTTTGGAGGTGAGCACGCTGTACGGCATCTGGCTGATGTCCCGCCCAGTCTCCTTGGCAATGTATTTTGCAATGGCATAGGAACCGCCTAATACCTTGAATGCATTTAAGCCGAACCGGTAGCTCTCATCCTTTACACAGGCCTTGGCCAGGCCCAGATATCCTGCCATGTTCTTAAGGTCTGCCAGAGGCGTTACCTGGTACTGGGGAATGCTCTCATGGAAAGCCCTTGCCTTCTTTACCTCCACCACAGACATGATGGGAAGATTTTTATCTTCGGTCTTAGGCATTTTGTTTAAAGCCCATTTGATTTCACAGCTCATGTTCCAATATCTCCTTGATTTTATATTGAGGGCAGTCATCCACCGGCCCTGCTTTATTTATCCGCTACAGCCTCTCCATGTGAAGCTTCTTAAGCTCCTCTGCTGCCTGGTAGATGGCGTCGGTCAGCTGTTCGTACCCTGTGCAGCGGCACAGGTTTCCGGATATGGCCCGGCGGATTTCCTCCCGTGTTGCATCCGGGTTCTCGTCTAACAGCGCCTTGGCGCTCATGATAAATCCCGGAGTACAGAATCCGCACTGGAGGGCGTGGTTTTCAAGAACCGCCTCCTGCACCGGGTCCAGCTTTCCGTCACAGCCCACGCCCTCGATGGTAACCACATCACGTCCGTCCACGGCCGGTGCAGGCACCAGGCAGGCTGTAACTGCCTTTCCGTCCAGAATCACGGTACAGGCGCCGCACTCACCGATTCCGCAGCCTTCCTTTGTACCGGTCAGGCGCAGGTCGTCCCTCAGCATATCCAGAAGCCTCTGGTGCGGTTTGACCTCCACCTGGCAGGGCTTTCCATTCAATGTAAAATTTATCTTCATCTTCTCCACTGCTATACCTCCATTCCTGCTGCCTGGCACAGGGCCCGAAGTACGATTTCCTGGACCGCCGGCTCCTTATACTGGGTGGACCAGCGGACGCCGGTACGCTCAATCATAACCTCTGCCACGGCTGCCCCTGCTTTGGCAAACAGCGCTTCGGAGGGTTTCTGTCCAATGAGGACCTGTTCTGCCTTCTCCACCCTGTCAGGCTGTACAAAGATACAACCCGGTGCAATTCTGGCCTCTGTGATGGTTCCCTCAGAGTCCATGGTAAGGGCGGCCGCACAGTTAAGCCTGGATATGGCCAGTGCCTTTCTCCTGCCCAGCTTGGAAAATCCCATTCTGGTTCCCTCAGGCAGTTTCTTCACCACGAATTCACGGATGAATTCTCCCGGCTGAAGCTTAAGGCTTCCCTTTCCCTCATAAAAATCCTTCAGAGGGCTGATGCGTTCCCCATCCTGCCCATACACCCTGATAAGGGCGTCTGCAGCAATCAGGGCAGGCAGCGGGTCAGAGGCAGGGAATGCATTGCCTATGCTTCCGCCCAGGGTGCCGCGGTTGCGTATCTGCGGGGAACCCACAGTTGCGCTGGCCCATCCCAGAAAGGGGATGTGCTCTGCAATAATTTTTGACTGCTCCAAATCCGTGTGTGTGGACAGGGGGCCGATGTAGACATACTCCTCATCCTCGCTGATATAGCGCAGCTCCTTGTCTAAATAGGTGATGTCAAGCAGACACTGGAGGTCCTTCCAGCGTTTATCCTTTTCATGAATCTGCACCATGATATCCGTGCCCCCGGCGACGATACGGGCCTTGCCGCCGTATTCCTGCAGCACCTTCACTACGTCGTCCAGGGAAGCGGCCCTGTGATACTTATACTGAATCATTTGCCGAATCTCCCTTCTACTGTAATTTATGTCCCAGCAATACTGTCTCTAAGTCTGCAGGATTCTCATAGACCCGGCGTCCGGTGGCGTTAAAGATGGCATTGGCAATGGCTGCCCCCACGCCCTCGGTGGCTGGTTCTCCGATGGATTTTGCCCCATAGGTACCTGCCGGGTCCTGGTTTTCATAGATATTAATGTTCATTTTCGGTGCGTCCATGGAGGTGGGAAGAATATAGCTGTCAAAGTTCTTTGTCTTCTGGCCTCTCTTTCCGGTAACCACGTCCTCTGTCACCGCAAAGCCCTGGCCCATGACAATGCCTCCGTAAATCTGTCCCTTTACAAGGGCCGGATTAATGGCTGTTCCCACGTCGTGGCTGGCTGTTACCTCCAGCACATCCACATAGCCGGTTTTCATATCCACTTCCACTTCAGCCACAATGCAGCCGTAAGCAAAGGTGGGGAATGCTTTTCCCTGGCCTGTTTCGTGGTCCTGAACCAGCTCCTGGGGCTTAAACCATTCAAAGGCAGCCATCTGCTTGCCGGTCCAGAGACAGGAATTGCAGACACCGGAGAAGGGAACCTTCACATCCGGGTATTTCTTCAAATAAAACTGGCTGTCTAACAGCTCCACCTGGTCCGGGGTTATCCTGCTGTAATCCAGGGTTCCCTTCTTAAGGCCGTATGTCTTCTCGATTTCCTCCAGAGGAAGGCTGTGGAGCTCCAGAGCATTCTGAATCATGACTCCTTTTAACTTCTCTCCTGTCTTCCTGACAGACTGTGCTCCCATAACCGTTCCTCTGGAAGCAACGGTCATGCCGCAGTCCGGTATGGTGTGGGTGTCAGTGCCGAAGAAACGGACCGCGTCATAGCTTACGCCCAGGGCCTCTGCCGCAATCTGGGCATAGGCTGTCTTTAAGCCCTGGCCGTTCTCCGCCAGACCGGAGTTAATCATCACGGAACCGTCCTCGTTGCAAATCATCATACATCCGGATGCATCCGGAGACTCGGCTCCCAGGCCTGAACCCCTGTGGCATACGGCCAGGCCGATGCCCCTGCGCCTGCGGCTTCCCTCAGGCTGGTTTAAGTAGGCTGCGTGTTTCTCCTTATAACCGGTCTGTTCCGCTGTTGCATCCATGATTTCCCGGATGACGCAGTGTTCCACAGGAACGCCGGTGGCTGTCAGTGCTCCGTCGTGGAGAAGGTTCTTGCGGCGGAATTCCAGCTCATCCATGCCGCAGGCCATGGCCAGCTCCTCGATGAACTGCTCCTGCGCCCAAATCAGCTGCGGGGATGAATAGCCTCTCATGGCTCCGGAGTGCACATTGTTTGTGAACACGCCGTATGTATCTGTGCTGATGTTGTCAATCTCATAAGGGCCTGCTGAATGGACATTGGCCCTCCAGTTCATGAACTGGGTCTGGTTATTGTAGGCTCCGCAGTTATCCACTTGCTCGCCCTGCCAGGCCACAATCCGGCCGTCCTTTGTAAGTCCGGCCTTGTAGCGCAGACGGAAGGGATGGCGCTTTGCAGATTCCAGGAAGGAGTCCTCCCTGTTAAACACAAACTTCACAGGCTTTTTCGTCAGGCTGCACAGGTAGGCGCATCTGCCTGCCACCAGCCCTGCTCCCTCTTCCTTGCCTCCGAAGGTGCCGCCTAAGGTTTCCTGCACCATGCGGACCTGGTTCATGGGAACTCCCAGCACATCCGCCACATAGCGTCTTGTAAAGAAGGGGTTCTGGGAAGCGGAATGCACGGTCATGGCTCCGTCGTTGGGGTTCAGGTAACAGACGCATGCCTCCGGTTCAATGTAAGAGTGCTCAATGTACTGGGTCCTGTATTCCCTTTCCAGAACAATGTCAGCCTTTTCAAATGCTGCATCCGGGTCGCCTTTGCGGATATGGAACATGGATTCCCTGAAAATATTGTCGGGATATTTTTCATGGACAGCACAGGCGCCCTGGCTTAAGGCCTCCTCAATGGTATACACGCCCGGAAGCTCCTCATACTCTGCATGAATCGCCTCCAGAGCCTCATCCACCAGCTCCTTTGACCGGGCCGCAACCATGGCCACACAGTCACCGGAGTAACGGATGGTATCGGTCAGGTACATGTACCCTGCCCAGCTTCTGGTGCGGGGCATATCAAAGCAGGTAACCACTGCCTCCACACCCGGAATCGCTTTTGCTTTTTCAGCATCAATGGACACTACTTTGGCACTGGAATAGGGGCTTCGCAAAACTCCAGCGTAAAGCATTCCTTCCATATAGATGTCCGCTGCGTAGCGCGCCCTTCCTGTTACCTTATCCACCCCGTCAATACGGGGTACGCAGTGGTTAACCACAGAAAAATGTTTTTCGCCTACTTTTGTTAACGACATTCTGAATCTCCTTTCCAGAACCGCTCTGTCTTTTCTTCCATCTCCCTGCGCACAGCCTCCTTGTCAAGGGTAACCAGTTTCCCGTCCCTCTTAAGCCATGTGCCTCCCACCATCACGTTTATCACGTTCTGGGGGTTGGTAAAAAGTACTAATTGGTCATATACGTTATGTTGATTGATAGGGGTGGGTCTGGCCATATCCACGGTAATCAGGTCGGCCAGCATGCCTTCCTTAATGACGCCCGCCTCTATGCCCACAGCCCTTGCGCCCAGCTCTGTGGCCATGCAAAATACCTTCTTTGCAGGCATGGCCTGGGGGTCCTTATGGTAGCCCTTGTGTATCAGGAACGCGCCCCGCATCACTTCAAAGAAGTTGTTCACATAGCCGTCTGTGCCCAGGCCAACCGTCATGCCTGCATCCAGCATCTTCTCGATGGGAGCGATTCCGCCTCCCACCTCGCAGTTGGACAGGGGCATGGAAATGGCCTTTACGTCCTTTTCCGCCAGAATGGCTATTTCCTTATCAGTGACCTGCACCAGCTGGGAAGCCAGGACATTTTTGTCCAGGCATCCAAAGCCGTTGTATGCCTCCACAGGCGTGGTTCCCAGATGCTCCCTGGCCCATGCCGGTTCAAGGTCGCTTTCACTCATATGCATGTGAAGCAGGCAGCCGGCTTCATCTGCCATATGCTTTGCCTCACGTATGAAATCCTCGCCGCAGGTAAACAGGGTGTGAATGCTCATGACGCCTTTCACCAGGCCGTCTTCCTGATTGCAGGCCATGGCAAAGTCAAAATTCTCCTTCAGGCCCAGCCTGCCGTTCTCTCCGCTCTTTCTCTCACAGGCTTCAAAGGACAGTCGGCCGCGCAGGCCGGCCCTTTCCACCTCCTCTTTTTCTACCTCAAGGGCGCCGGGAATGGAATTAGGTCCTTCCAGGATATCCACAAAGGATGTGACCCCGGAGTCAATCATCTCCACGCAGGCCCACCTGGTTGTGATTCGCGCCAGGTCATGGTCCACTCTGTCCTCCACGTAGGGCCACCAGAAATCCTCCAGATAATCGGAGAAATCCGTTACCATTGCCTCTGCCGTAATGCCGTGGGAAAGAACGCCGTACATGTGGTTGTGCCCATTTACAAAGCCCGGAAGAAGCATCTGTCCCGGAAGGCAGATTGTCTGCGCCTCCCCGCTGCTTCCGTTCCCAAGCGTATCCCATGGACCCACACAGGCAATCCGTCCTTCTTCAATCCGGACGCCCCAGCCCTTTTTCAGGCCCTCAGGCGTCAATACATAGTCTGGTTTTATAATGGCCGCTGCCAGATTTCCATTTTTTGTCATTATTTACTGCCTCTCATATTTTCTATAAGTATCGTTCCACTTATGTCCTTCCAAGCGGTTGGTGATATTGCCTCTCACACAAAGCTCCTCCGCTGCCTTCTGGGCTGCCCGGAGCTCTGTCTTTTCATCCTCCACCGTAAGGATGACGCCCTTTTCCATAACCGCCCTGCCGTCTACATACACATCTGTAATGTTCTTTAAGGATGCGGAGTACACCAGGGTGGAGCATGGATTGTGAAGGGGCACTGCCTTGACGCATTCATAAGGGTCAAAGATTACCAGGTCAGCCTTCTTGCCTGCCTGGATGGAGCCAATCTCATCCTCCATGCCAATAGCCCTTGCGCCGTCAATGGTGGCCATCTCCACTACTTTCTCAGCTGACATGGACAGCGGGTCCCTGGTAGCGCATTTCTGCATCAGGGCCGTGTTCTTCATCAGCTCTATCATGTCGTTGGCGTTGTTGGAGGCTGCTCCGTCCACGCCCAGGGAACAGGTGACGCCTGCCTTTAAAAGCTTTGGAATCGGGGCCACGCCTGAGGACAGGTACATGTTGGAACATACGTTGTGGGAAATCTTAAGGTCATATTTTCTTGCCTTCTCGATATCCTCATCCGTCAGATGTACGCAGTGCACCATCAGTACATTGGGTCCGCAGATTCCCATGTCAATCATGGCGTCTATATCCCACAAGCCGTGAATTCCCTTGGCTGCCTCCCTGTCAAACTCTGTTTCTGAGATATGTACGGTGAAGCCTGACTTATATTCGTTGGTCACCTTCCACAGCATCTGCAGCGTCTCTTTGGTATTGGACCACATGGCTGCCGGAGCCACCCAGATTTTGATGCGGCCGTTGTCGCAGTTGTGGTAACGCTCAAAGATGTCCCTGACACCCTTCTCAATGTCGTCCTTCTGCTGTGTGATGCCCGGATGCACGCCGTACTCAATACCGGTGTCCATACATCCCCTGCCGAAGATGCCGCGGATTCCCAGTTCTCTCATGGCCTTTATAACGCCGTCGTCCAGTCCTTCCCTTGGATGGGGGTACATATAATCCACATTGGTGGTGATGCCGCTGTGGATGCCCTCCATCAGGCCCAGCATGGCGCCGTGGTAGCAGTCATCAGGAGTCAGATTGGTGGCTGCGGGGAAGGTCATGGTTTCCAGCCAGTCCTTTAATACCATATCATCTCCCAGTCCCCTAAGCAGGGTCTGGAACAAATGGTTGTGGGTGCTTACAAAGCCGGGGAACATTACCCTGCCCTCCAGGTCCGTCACCCGTTCACAGTCCGTATACTTGGCCTCCAATGCCTCGGTGGGTCCCACCTCCGCAATCCGGCCGTCCTTCACAGCTACCGCACCGTGAAAAAATATTTCCCTGTCAGGATTTACCGTTACAATGATTCCGTTTTTAAACAAATGGTTAATCATAATCAAAACTCCTTTTCTCTCTGATTCACACAATTAAGCTTTCGCTGTCTCCAGTTCATTGCCGTTTTCAGATGCAGCGCCGTCCTCTTCTGTCTGGCTGATTTCCCTTATATACTCTGCCTCCACTTCCTGGTCCGTCTGGTCCTTTGGAAGAATCAGGTTCAGGACAATGGCAAATCCGGCCACCAGGATAATGGAAGACTCCCCGAAGAACATCTGTACATACTCACCCATGCCTGACAGTGTATCCTTAGCCAGGGAGATGCCCAGTCCCAGTGCAAGGGCAGGTCCGCATATAAGCATGGCCCTGTTGGTGAATCTGGCTCTTGCCACCAGGCTCATGCCGGACATGCATATCATGGAGAATACCACGATTGTGGCTCCGCCGATGACGCAGTTAGGTATGGTGGAAAGCACGCTGGCCAGCTTGGGGCAGAAGGCTGCCGCGGTCAGAGTGATGGCTCCCCATCCCATGACCCACCGGTTACAGACCTTTGTCAGAGCTACGATACCGGAGCACTGGCTGTAGGTTCCTGTGGCAAAGCAGTTGAAGAAAGAGGAAAAGATACATGCAATGCCGTTGGCGATAATGCCGCCTCTCAGCTCCTCGTTCTTGGGCTGCCTGTTCAGACCGCCTGTGGCTGAAACCGTGAAGTCTCCTGACATTTCCACTGCATTGATAAAAAACAGCAGGATAAAGACCAGAACAAAGTTCAGGTGGAACTCCAGTTTTCCAAATGCCATTGGCCTTGGAACAGCAAACCATGCTGCTTCGCTGATAGGCGCGAAGTTTATGTATCCGCAGATGGCTGCTATGACATATCCCACAATCATGCCGCCCAGTACGGCTGCCGCGCTGACCATTCCTTTGCCGTATCCGTTGAGAATCAGGATGGCCAGAATGACTATCAGACCAATGACAAAGTTGTGAAGCTGACCCATGGACGGGTCTCCCTGTCCGCCTGCCAGATTATAGGCAGCAATGGGGAAGCAGGAGATGCCGATGGAAGTGATGATGGTCCCTGTCACAACCGGCGGGAAGAATCTCCTAATTTTTGGAAGAGCGAAACCGATGACAATGGACACCAGACCGCCTACTAACTGCGCCCCAAACAAAACCCCTAACCCATAATTGACAGATACGGAAATGCAGATGGGAAGAAATGTGTATGTCAGTCCCATCATGACAGGCAGCCCTGACCCGAATTGAAGATTGCCGAATCGTATGGGGAATACCTGCAGAAGTGTGGCCACGCCGGCTCCCAGGATGGAGCACTGCAGAAGCAGTGTAGCGTGCGAAGTGTCCATGCCGCATGCATTTGCCACCAGAATCATGGGAACAATGTTTCCCACGAACATGGCTAAAAGCTGCTGGAATCCCAGCGGAAATGCCTGTGCGAATGGAGGGCGTCCATTTAATTCATAAATAGAGCCTGTTTTGATAGTTGAAGTACTTTTGGATGCATTCTTATTCATGTCGTTCTCCTTTAACTGATTAAGAATACGAAAGGGGGCTTCTTCCCTTCGGGTGTTCCTGACTTCGTCGTTACCCACCCTGGTTCCTGCCGGGGTGTGCCTGTGGTATGGTACTTTATCCGTCCAGTGTACAGGCTTGACAGATAGACTAAAGCCGGAGAAAAGCCTATCTGACCAATGGATTCCTGAGTAAATAGTTGCCGGTGGGCACATCTGTCGTAAATGCGCCGTCCTCTATGATTTTTTGCCCTCTCAGGAATACATGCTGGACTTTATGTGAAACTACCATGCCCTGGTAAGGGTTGTAGTCTACATACTGCCTCTGTGTGCCGGAATCGATGACATGACTGCTGTCCGGCCGGATTATCACCAAATCAGCGTCGCTGCCTGGCTGTATCACTCCTTTCCTTGGATATAAACCAAATATTTTTGCTGGATTTTCCGCCGTTATCCTGGCGATGTCGCTGTATGTAAGTCCATGGCTCTCAGCCAGGGAATACATCAGCTCCAGCCGGTTCTCCACACCCGGCAGACCGTTTGGTATGAGCCGGAAGTCCTCCAGGCCCAAATCCTTCTGGCCTTTGTAGTTAAAGGAACAGTGGTCCGTGGAAACCGTATCCACAATGCCCTGCATGATTCCCTGCCACAGGGCTTCCTGGTCTTTGCTGCTTCGCAGCGGCGGGCTGCAGACATATTTGGCCCCCTCAAAACCTGGAAGACGGTACTTTTCCTCTGTCAGGAACAGGTATTGGGGACAAGTCTCGCAGTAAACCCTCACTCCCTCTTCCTTTGCTTCCTCTATCTCCTTCAGCGCCTGTCTGGTGCTGGTGTGGACTATGTATACCGGAGCTGTGAGAAGTCTTGCCATGTCAATCATCCGTGACACGGCCTCATGCTCCACCTCATTGGGCCTGGACAGCGGATGGAGGGATATGTCCGCCGGACCTGCGGCCGCCAGTTCCTCCCGGCGCACATCCAGGATGTCGCCGTTTTCACAGTGTATCATCAAAAGGACACCGTGTTTTTTCATCAGGGCCAGAAGCCGGTACATATCCCGGTCCTCCACTCCCAGGTCTCCTTTGTAAGCCGTGTAAGCCTTAAAAGATGTGACTCCCTGGCGAATCATGGAACGGATTTCCTCCTCCATGCCCTCATCATACCGGGACAGGGTCATGTGGAAGGAGTAATCAGCAAAGGACCGTCCGTCCGCTTTCTCATGCCACCGGTCCAGACCGCTCTGGAGGCTGGCTCCGTATTCGGGTTCCGAGAAATCAATCACTGTGGTGGTTCCCCCTGCCACTGCCGCCCTGGTGCCGCTCTTAAAATCATCCGATGTCATGATGCTGCCGCAGGGCATGTCAAAATGGGTGTGGGCGTCGATTCCGCCCGGTGCAGCCAGACAGCCGGACACATCCATTACCTCTTCCCCCTCAAGGGGTTCCAGGCCCGGACCAATCTGTACAATCCGTTCCCCGCTGATGCGGATATCCTGCCGCACACATTCCGTCCCGCTGATAACGGTTCCATTTTTTAACAGCATCCTTCTCACCTCTTTGTCCTGTGTTTTATTTCAGGCCCATATTTTTCATGGGGCCCCATCATGCTTTATCCGGCTGAACAGCTTTAAACTCCTGCTTCCGCCGCTATTATTGTTAATTTTTAGACAAATATGAACAAAAAAAACAAGAGCCGCAACGCTTTGTCAAAGGTTGCCAAACTCTTGTTAGGGTTAACAAAAATTTTTCTCTCCTGCTGGAGTTTTTTGATTATGTCTACATTTTACATCTCAAAATGTCAATATACTACCAAAAGATTTTCGCCAAACATTGCATTTTCATGTATTACTAACAAATCTACCCTCTGTTCTTTGTGATATTTTCCGATAAATCAGTTATTCTCGTCTAAAAATAACGACAATTCAAATTTGTCTTTTTATGATTCGGAAGGCAGAACCCCCTGCCTGGAATGATATGGGCAGGGGGTGGACCAGTGGGGATGGAACTGTAATTTTGTATATAACATTTCGTGCGGGAAAAGAAAAAAATTTCTTTTTTTTGGGTATTTTAGAAAATGATTGTTATTTTTCTATCATTAAGAATCTTTCCAGAATTTTCTTCCGGAACATACATTCAGTGGCTCATATGCATCTCTCATAAAATCTTCAAACTTTTCTTTCCACGTTTCCCTGTTTTCCGGCCTATAGGTTGTCACAGGGTACGTCCTCTTCAATATATCCTTTACCTCCCTGCGGTTTTTAAGCAAACCTTGGCCATATAACTGACAGAGCAGATTTCCAACAGAAGATGCTTCGGTTACGCCTGTAAGGACAGGGAGTCCCAGTGCATTAGCCGTATACTGATTTAGCAAAGCATTTTTGCTTCCGCCTCCCAATACATAAACCTTCTTAATCTCCTTTTTCGAACAATGAATAAGTTTACGTACAGTCAGGCAATATTTTAAAGCAAGACTTTCAAACACGATTCGTGCAATCATTCCAGGCTGGTTTGGATTTATTTTAATTCCATATCGCTTTTCTATATTGCGGCTGATTGCAAGGGGCATGTCTGAAGGCCGGTAAAAATCAATGTGGTCCGGGTCAATGTAAAGATTATTTTCCTGCACCCTGGACGCCAGACAGACAATATCATCAAAGGTATATGCCTCCCATCGTTTCTGACACATTTGTACAATCCACATTCCCGTAACAATTTTCTTAAACATATTTGTGCGAAGCGGCATGGAGGAATTAGATGCATTGAATTCCCACCCTTCCCTTGAGATGACAGGCGCCTCTGTCTCCATACCAATAAGGGACCATGAACCGCTGGATATAAACATCCAGTCATTTCCATCATCCGGAACTGCAAATGCCGCACATGCCGTGTCATGGGAAGCAGGGGCAATCACCTTCGGACAATATGGAAGACCCATGTCGTCCGCTGTCTCCCGATGAACATATCCCAATGTTTCTGTACATCGGACCACATCGCTTTGAAGGGTAAGCGGTAATCCAAATGCACCAAATATGCTGTCCTCCCATTTATCCGTTTTCTGATTCCATAATCTGCTGTAACTGGCCAGTGAATGTTCAACGCCTCTGTTACCGCATAACAGATAATGAAATATATCAGCCACAAAAAGAATCCGGCATCCTTGTCCCAGGCGGCAGTCACCATTTTCTTTCAAGCGGACCAGCTGATGGAGCGTATCACTCAGCATACACTGATTTCCATTGTATTCATATATGTTCCATGGCTCCATACATCTATCAGCCAACTGATAAATATCATCATCAAATGTAAGTCCCCGGTATGATTTTGGCATCATCAGCAGATTTCCCGCTTTGTCAGTCAGACCAAAATCCGACCCAAATGCATCAACGCCAATACTGACAATCTGAACCTGGTTATTCTTTGCGTACTGTCTGATACCATGAATGATTTCTTCATAATATCGGTATACATCCCGTACACGGTCATGAATCACAAACACATCCTCTGTCACAAAACGATGTATTTCTTCTGTAAATAGCTGTCCGTCATCAATCCATCCTGCAATCAGCCGCCCTGTGGATGCTCCGATATCAATTGCAATATGTACCTGCTTTATTAAACCCTCCATCCGGCATCCTCCCCGTCAAGACTGTTGCGTCAGTCTCTTTGCCACCATATCAGCCAGTTTTTCCATGCAGGCATCGGTCAGTGTCACTGCATCCGCATCAATATCCTGAAGTGATTTTCCCTTCTCCAAATTTACGGTTTCATGGGCCGTTCTCACTTTATTCGGTGCAGATATGGGATGGAATGCCTTCTCCAATATCTCCAGCTGTTCGTTGCTCAAAGGCCGGTAATCCTTGATTATATACTTTAATATCAAAGATGACTTGGCAAATGCCTCCGCTGATTCCAGACAATACCACGCATCCTTGGGCGATGTTCCCCATGAAATTGGTCCGTGATTGGCCAGCATGATTACCTTATGGTCCTTCAAAAACGGAACGATTGATTCAGCCAAATCACTGGTTCCCGGACACGCATATGGGGCAACCGGAATCCTGCCCGTAATCAATGTGGGTTCTGGCGCAGTAGCCATATCCAGTTCGATACCGGCACTGGCAAACGTGCTGAGAAACATGCAATGCGCATGGCAGGTAGACATAGCATCTGCATTATGCTTATAAACCATCAGATGCATAGCTGTCTCGCTGGTTGGAGAATATCCCTCTGCCCTTTCAATGATATTTCCATCCAAATCCATTTTAAACAGCATATCCGGTGTCAGCTCTCCTTTGCTGACACCGGTTGGAGTAATCAAAACAGCATTTTCTCCAATCCGTACGGTAATATTACCATCATTGGCTGCCACCATCTGCTTGTTCCACATCCTGTGGCCTATTTCACAGATTAATTCCCTTGCTTCTTTCTCAGACGGATAATTTTTCATTTTATTATTTTCCTTTCCTCAAGTCGTTTTTATACTTTCTCCCAAAGGCCATTCCGCTTTCACTTGCCGACTGTATCAGTACCACAATCAATACCAATATACCTATAATAACCTTCTCCCAAAATGGATTCAGCAATGACTGCATGTTAAAAATATTTGTCAGCATCCCCATAATCAGCACACCTATGAATGTGCCTGATATGTGACCTTTTCCACCTGTCAATGCAGTTCCGCCGATTACGCAGGCTGCTATGACATCCAGCTCCTTTCCCTCTCCTGCCAGAGGATAAGCGGCTCCCACTCTGGATACGAGAGTGATTCCTGCCAGCGCTGCCATCCCGCCTGTAAATATATGGGAAAACATCAGTGTCTTTTCAACATTCACGCCCATCATTCGCGCTGCCTCTGCATTCCCGCCTACTGCATACATATTTCTTCCCAGCATGGTATGTCTGAGAATATAAGCCCCGGCAACAGCACAGCATATGAACATTACAGATGGAACCGTAACATATGGCGCCAGCAGACCTCTTCCTATATACTGAAATTCCTCAATGGAATTTGATGCAAAGTATGTATTCTCATTTGTCAATACAAGTGTGGTCCCCTTTACAGCCATCATTGTTGCTAATGTTGCAATGAAAGGTGCAATTTTTATTTTATTGATAAGAAATCCGTTTATAGTTCCAACTATAATTCCTGTAAGCAGCGGAACTGCCACTGCCAGTATAAGGTTATAATTGCTGAAATATAATGCAATATAACCGCATAATCCAATCATGGTGCCTACACTCAAATCAATTGAGCCGCATATGATTACCATTGTCATTCCAACGGCAATCATTCCATTCATGCTTGCCTGCCTCAGTACATTGGTCAGATTCTCCAGAGTCAGGAAACTTCTGTTGATACAGGCAGCCAGGATAATCATGAATATCAACCCTAAAATGGCATTATGTCTTTTTAGTAGTGTTTTCATCTGAATTCTTTTCATTTCCTCTACCCCGCTCTCATAGCTTAAGCCTTTTTATCCCTGAAACTCTGCACATATAATGATACAACAATAATGGCTGCCTTAATGATTAGCGAATATGAATATGGAATATTATTCATATTTATCATGATGGTTATAAGCTGTAGGACCAGGGCCCCGCACAGCATTCCGCCAATATTAGGTTTACCGCCTGACATGGGTGTCCCGCCTACCACAACCGCTGCAATCGCATCTGTCTCTTTATTCAGTCCCATGTTTACAGGGTCAGCACACGTAATGCTGCTGGTTTCAATTATGGCTGCCACACAGGCCAGCACATTGCAGAGTACATAACAGATAGTCACCACTGCAACCACATTGATGCCGGATATTCTGGTTGCCAACGGATTATCACCATATGCCTCCACATAATTGCCAAAGTATGTCCTGCGCATCAATATAAATATGGCCAGGGACAGAACAAGAATAACAGCAAATTGAATGGGTATGTAACCGCCTAGTTTCATATATGCAAAATTACTGAATCCTGCATTTTTATAACTTAAACGCGTTCCTCCATTCATTAATTTGGCAATCCCTCTTAAGGCATACATCATAGCTAATGTAGTAATCATCGGCTGTACTTTAAACTTGGTTACTATAATGCCTGTAACTGCTCCTGTTATTGCGGCTACTGCCAGGGATGCAAGCAATCCCATGACAATATGTCCATTCAGGATGAATTTTGCCAAGACCATGGAAGATAAAGCAAGTACAGAACCAACCGATATATTGATTCCTCCTGTTGCAATAACAATCGTCATTCCGAGTCCTAATATCATAACCGTGGTGGCCTGTGTAAACAGATTCCATAGTGTCATGACACTGATGAAATTCTTAGTAGTAAAACAGTTAATAACGACCAATATAATCAATGCAATCAGCGCTCCATACTGCCGCATCAGATTTTGACTGGGATTTTTTTTCATAGTTTTTGGTACCTCCTCTATGCAGGGCTGTTGGCTATCCATTTCATAATGTTTTCTTCAGAAATTTCATCTCTGTTCAGCATTCCCCGGACAGTGCCATCCCTCAAAACAAATATCCTGTCACATCCACGCACCAGTTCCGATAACTCAGAAGAAATCAACAATACACTGATTCCTGTATCCGCAATCTCTTTTATCAAATCTTCCACTTCTTTTTTTGCTCCCACATCAATACCTCTTGTAGGTTCATCCAATATAATCAGCCTGGGCCTGGTAGCTATCCATCTAGCGAGCAGTACCTTCTGCTGATTACCGCCAGACAGATTTTTAAGCTGCTGCTCCATAGACGGTGTCTTTATCTTAAATCTGCGGATATACTCTTCCGCCAAGGCTTCCTGTCTCTTTCGGCTGATAAATCCTCTTCTGCATATCTGGGGAAGGGAAGATATTGAGATATTCTCTCGGACCGTCATATTTGGAATAACGCCTTCCTCACGGCGGTTTTCCGTCACAAAAGCCAGACCGTTTTTCAATCCGTCTTTAGGCGCTTTGAGAACTACCTTTTTTCCGCCAATCATGATATCACCGGAGTCCGGTAAATCATAACCAAATAGTACTTTGGCAGTTTCTGTCCTTCCCGACCCCAGAAGTCCGGTAAGCCCTACAATTTCTCCCTTTTTCACATCAATACTTACGTCTGACAGCTTTGGATGACGTACTATGTCCTTCAACATGACAACAACAGGCTGCCCATCCCCATCATAGACGCGGTCATTGCCTTTTATTTCCCTGACGCTCCTTCCCACCATTTTTTCTATCAATTGAAATTCCGTCAATTCAGCCGGAACATATGTGCCTTCATAGGCCCCATCTTTTAAAATGGTAATACGGTCTGATATTTCATAAACCTCATTGAGACGGTGTGATATAAAGACAATACCAATTCCTTTCTCCTTCAATTGCTGAATGATATCAAAGAGCTTTCTGACCTCTTTTGAATCCAGAGATGAGGTGGGCTCATCCAGAACCACTACTTTACAATTAAGACTTACGGCCCTGACAATGGATACCATCTGCTGAGAAGCGGTTCCGTATTGATTTAGTGGAAGTCTGCTCTCTATATCCAAACCTAAATCATCCAGAAGTTTCTGAGCATTTTTATGGAGGGATTTCCAGTCGATACCTGTCTTTGTTCTGGGATAGCGCCCCAAATATATATTCTCTCCCACACTCAGATATGGAATCATGTTTAATTCCTGATACACCGTACTAATGCCTGTTTTTTGCGCATCCAAGGTATTATGAAAACGTACTTCTTTTCCGTTAAATACGATATTGCCTCCATCCTTTTCGTAAACGCCTGTCAATATCTTGATTAAAGTGGATTTACCAGCCCCATTCTCCCCCATGAGTGTATGTACTTCACCTGGCTTTAAATCAAAATCCACTCCTTTTAAAGCGCGTACCCCGGGAAACTCTTTAACAATCCCATGCATTTCAAGGATATATCCTTCTTCCATCTAAGACTTCACCCCTTTTTCACACTTTACCAACCAGTCACTCTTATAATTTGACTGCCCCTCCTGAGTATTTCTTAGAAGGGGCAGTTAAACCATGGGACATATTTATTTAGAATGCATCCGGCAATTTCTCCTCGGCATTTGCAGTGTCAATAATATACTCCTCATTATTGATAATGTGCTCCAGTTTTTCTCCATTCAGATACTTTTCCATGGTATCGAAAGCAACCGGGCCGAATCTTGGATTACAGGTAGCAATGCAGTTCATTTCCCCTGCTATGATTGCTTCCACGGCCTCGGCCTGTCCATCAATAGCAATTACCTTTACATCTGTTCCCGGATTCATTCCTGCTGCCTTCAAAGCAAGTACAACACCCAATGCCATCTCATCATTATGGCAGTAAACAACATTAAAATCGCCTCCGGTTGATTGAATGATATTTTGCATTACCTTCTGTGCTTCTGTTCTGGACCATTCACCGCTCTGGGTTGCAACGATTTCCATATTTTCATATTTTTTTACGCCGGTTTCAAATCCTGCCTGCCGGTCACGTACATCACTTCCCCCTACTTTACCGGTAATCTGAACTATTTTATAACTATCCGCTCCCCCATTCTCATTTAACCAGTCAGCGCAGGCTTCCCCCTGCCATATATAGTTGGAGAGAATCGTACAGATATAATCCACACCTGGAGTTCCATTGGCCTCCCTGTCCAAGAGAATCGTGGGAACCCCCTTTGCCTTAGCAGCTTCTATGGCAGGCATAATGGCTTCCATATCAATAGGCGCTATAAACAGGAAATCTAAATCCTGTGTGAGTAAATCTTCTACATCTGAAATCTGCTTGGCAGTATCCAGTTCTGCATTGGACATTACAAATTCATACCCTCTGGACTCCGCCTCATTCTGCATACTGTCAACCTGTGCAACCCTCCAGGCCCCATCAATGGCCAGTTCCGAAAATCCCACCTTAAAAATACCGTCTCCGTTAATATCCCCTTTCACCGCTCCTTCCGATGCCTGTTTCGTTGTTTCAGAACCCTCTGTCTCAGATTGGGCTGCTGTTTCGGATGCCGCTGCTGCTGTTTCGGATGCCGCTGCTGCTGTTTCCGCAGGAGTATCTTTTCCATTGTCCTTAGCGCACCCCATAACGCAGCTGCTGATTATCATAATTCCTGCCATTAACATTGCCAAACCTCTTTTTCTCATGCCTTTCTCCTCCTTGATTTTTTTTAATATTTTTCATAAGAACCATTTATTTTTTATGACTATATTATATCCATAATCATGTCCATACTTAATAAAGCATTTTTATATGTTATTTAATATTTTTCATTTTTTCAGCCTGCCATAATACAAATATGTATATAATTAATAATTTTATTGTGCATTAGTTGTAATCATTGCACATATACCAAAAAAACTGCAGTGTACTATGACATCCCATAGCATCTATCCTGCAGTTTTTCTTATACGTCAGCTAATTGGAAAAATCACCTTTACAGATGTGTATGAGCCTTCTTTACTATCTATTGTCACCTGATAGCTGTCTCCATAACAGTAACGTATCCTTTGGCTTACATTAACGATTCCATATCCTCCTATTTCCTTGCTGATTGGCGTTCCTTTTTCCAGTGCCTGCCTCAAAACATCCAAATTTTCCGGTGCAATCCCTATACCATTATCATAAATTTCTATGATTCCTGTCTCCCCGTGTCTCATTAAATGTATTCTTATGAAACCTTTCCTGCCACTGTCCCTCAGGCCATGTGTAATCGCATTTTCAATCAGAGGCTGCAATGTGAATTTAGGTATAATCACTGTTTTTATCAATTGCTCGTCCAGGTCATTCACTATTTCTACAGCAATCTCATCCTTGTATCGAATCATCTGCAAATCCACATAAATTTTTGCATGGTCCAGCTCCTTTTCCAATGTAACCATCTCTTCTTCCATTCTCAAAGATATACGGAAAAATTTCGACAGCGACATCAGGGAATGAATGGCCTTTTCATACTGTTCTACTCGAATCTGCCAGGAAATATGGTCCAGCATATTATATAGAAAATGGGGATTCACCTGAGCCTGAAGGTCAGAAAACTGTACCGTTCTCATGGCTCGCTCTTTCTTCTTTACCTCCTCAAACATTTGATTTACTTTTATGATTAAATCATTTACACCTTCGTTCAGGTCGTCCAACTCATGATATTCGGTTTCTACTGCTATCTGCTCTCCCCTCCAGGCTTCCCGGTTACGGTTCATTCCATCCTGAAGCTGCTTAAGAGGATGGTTAATCGTATCCGCAAACCGCCTTCCAAAATAAATGGAGGCAAAGGTGACCATAATAATGAGGATTAACAGGATTGTAAGGGTATTAAGCAATTCCGTTTTTATTTTATTGAACCAGTTTGTTGTCATGCTGATTTTCCATCCGTTGCTTAATCCACGGTGGATTGATTCATCCAGATGCGTTCTTAAAACGTTCCCTTCATCTCTTACTTCTCCTAAATCGTACCGCCATACCGGCGTTCCATCCGCCTCTGTAATGGATACATTTAAATCCTGTATTGTAACTGTTTTGGAAAGCATCTCACTAAAGGTATCCAGATTAATTTCCACTAGTATAACGCCCACGATATCACCGTTTCTATAATTGATAATAGGTTCACCAATGGATATATACCCCTCTTTTCCCGGATTTGCAACCACCCTTGAATACTTATAGTAACCATTTCCGTGAATCCCCTGTGTATCTCTTATATCTTTATACCATTGATGCTGGCTGTAATTTTCTTTATTGTAGGGAAACACACTGGATTTAAAACATCTCCCATCATCCAAAAGTATATAAATGCCGTCCAGCGTATTGCCATAATTCTGATTAATCAGCATCATGGTTGTATTAATTGTGGTCCGTTGAATATAATATTCCTCTTTTTCCTCAAATTTGGATACCCTTAAGGCATTTTGAACCGATAAATCATTTTGGACAATATCAATTACTTTAATTCCCTGGCTGATTGCACTGTCTATACTATCAGCATATAAATTCAACACTGTCTGAAGATTTTGTTTTGTGGAATCAATCAGGGAATTAACATAAAAAACAGCCGTTATAATGGTCATGACAATCATGGGAATAATTGCAATTAGCAGGTACATTCTACGCAGGGCCTGTACAATATTTTCTTTTTTCTTTGTCTTTATACGGTTCATTTTCTGGCATTTCTCCTGTATTCGGATGGGGTCAGCCCCGTTTCTCTTTTAAAAACGGTTGAAAAATAGGTGGCATTTTCATACCCCGAGTTTTCTGCAATGTATTCGATTTTATCCTCATCCTTTTCCAGCATCTGTTTTGCATGGTTAATACGTACATGGTTAATGAATGATGTCAGGCCGCAATCACACCTTGCAGAAAAAAGCGAAGACAGGTATCCTGGTGATACCCCCAGATTAACTGCAACTTTGTTCAAACATAGCTCAGTATCCTCAAAATTTTTTTCAATAAACCGCTTTGCTTCCTGTATCAAATCCTTTGTCCCTTGTGTGCCTGGCTCTGTCTCCTTCTTTTCCGATTCAACACCCTCTTTTAGGGAATCCCAGACAAGGCTCCAGTACTGTTCATGCACTGTATCAATGGAACTAAATTCCCTGGCCTTTATAAAAGTTACCTTTGTACTGTTCTGTATATGATTCAGAACCATCACATGTTTTGATACAACCTCCTCTGACTGCAATATCTCTTCTTCTGTCTGGGCATAGAATAGTAGAACGATATTGTCAAATCCCTTTTCAACTATGAAAAACGATTCACTTTTTTGTGCCATTTCTTCAATATTATCCATAAACCGTTTATAGGGATGCCTATTTTCTCCTGCTATCTCAGAAGAAAAACCATGAAACAGCAAAATCCCCATTCTCAGCATCATCTCGGAAAATTGTTGGTACTGCTCCATGTAACAAGCACATTCTTCAGAAGTTAACTTATCGTTTATCATGCCGTTTATATATGTTTCCGGCCTCATGACTTTTTGAATCATTATCCGTTCTTCCCGGGATTTCAAAATTTTATCAGCCGCCTTTTGTACATATGCCACCAGCTCTGTGGGTTCAATCGGTTTCAGCACATATCCCATACATCCGTGCTTCAGAGCCTTTCTTGCATACTCAAACTCTTGAAATCCACTTATTATGATTACTTCGATGTCACTCTTGACCTCTTTCACACGTTCAAGCAATGATATTCCATCCAGTAACGGCATTTTTATATCCGCAACCAGTATATCCGGCCGTTTCTCTTTTACATAATTCAATGCCTCAACACCGTTTTTAGCCGTTGCAACTACCTCAATATCATAATTATTCCAAGGTATGTACTTGGACAGACAGTCTAATATAAATGCCTCATCATCTGCAATTACCATTCTCAGCATACAAATCCCCCTACCAGAAACCATTGTTCCCCTTTTTCTCAGTGCCCTATCCAATAAGCAGATTCATTATATCATCTTCTCACAGCACAATAAAAGATAGGGGGGTATATAATCTTCCTCCCTGTCTGTCTTCCGTTCAACCATCTTCCCTCGCCCCAGGCGCCCATACCGCCAGCTCCTTCACCAGCATGATACGCCCAAGAATAACACACACAGCACCCATGGTATTCCACATACCGCTCCCCACTGCAACCGAGTACTCATAGGAGGCCAGGCCCGCTGTCATCCATATGAGATAGCCAAAGGCAGAGGGACCCTTCACGCCGCCTTCCCCGGTGGGCTGCATGCGAAGTTCCCTGTAATAATTCAGCGTACTGCACCCGCAGGCCGTCTCCGCCAGCATCAGAACTGCGGCAGCCTGGATAAATATTCCTGTGGGCTGTCTCATGAAGACAGCCAGAATAAGGTCCAGAACGGTAATGCCCAGCCACAGACTGCCTGTCTGTTCCATCTTATGGCTCCAGACATATTCCTTACCGCTGTCCTCTCCTTTCATCAGCCTGAAGCCATGGCGGAATGCAAGGCAGCCCACAATCCCCGGAAATAGGGGGATTCCCATAAAATTAATATGGAATGACAAAAGGAACATTCCCCCTATCATCCATTTCACAGCCTCATTCACGGTTTAATCCCCCTTTCCTTCAGATATTGGTATGTCTGCCTGAAATGGTCGCCGTACATATCGTTCCTGCGGTCCAGGTTCGTGGTAAACCCTGACTTTCCCCCGGTATCATCTGAACATTTCCATTGAATTAAGGCGGTATAGGGCTCAAACCGTTCCCTTACATCCCCTGTTCCATTCCATGCAGAAACCACCAGAAAGGAATCTCCTTTCTTCAGTTCAACAGGCTCCCACTCCCATAAGTCCCTTCCGTCCACCGTTACCTTAAATTCCCCTTTCACCAATTCCGGGTTTTGTACCTCAAACCCTTCCAGGCGGCAGTCCTTCTGCACAAGGTAGCGTGTCATGGAAGTTCCGTCCGAACTGGATGAGCCGCCTGTGACCGCGACATGTTCCATGGGTTCTTCCATGGTAAGTACGATGCTGCCGATAGATACCTCCTCCTCTGTTCCGTCACTGTACCTGACCTTGACTGTATCCAGAGTAATTCCCTGCTTACCAAGGTTTCCGGCCGGCAGCTCCATCTTGATAAACAGCTGTTTAAACTGATACCGGCCGTCCTGCATGGAACCTGAAACATGATGGAACAGGCCGGCCTCCTCCTCCAATCCCGTCATCCAGTATTCCCCCAATCCTTCCATTTGGGGAAAGGTAAGTTCCGTCACCCTGGAGGTATCCTCCCTGTCCTGGATATAATATATGGGAAATTCCTTCCACACATATCTGTCCCCGCCGGCGCTGCCTCCCGCAGCTTCATCCCCGTTTCCCTCCCGGTACATCTCCAGCTCCAGGTGCATGGGCAGGAATACAGGCCGCTTCAGTGAAAAATAATGCTGCATCAGGCTGCCGGCTGCCACAATCAGGATTCCGGCTGCCATGAATAAATAAAATAATAATCCGGATGAATACTTAAATCGGTCCTTCCGCCTTTGCATACTGCTCTCCTCTCCCCAAACGGCATCGGCCGCTCTCAAAAATCTTCCTTAAATGTTCTTTCAAAAAACGGTTCCTGAATGTTCCTTCTTTCTACCATTGTATATAATACCGGACGCGGAATCAAATTAATTTCCCTTTCGTTTCCCTTACATTTTATACAGGATTGCATACTCCGACCAAATGGTTTATCCTTAGTTATAAACACAGGGATTATCCGCATCAGCAATCTCAAAATACAATTCATGGGAGGCAATAAAATTGAAACAGGCATTGATCATCGGTTCCACCGTGGTGGACGTAACCGTCAGACTGCCCCATCTGCCCGTTACCGGCGAGGATGTGATTGTGGAGAACCAATCCATGTCCCTGGGCGGATGCGCCTATAATGTATCGGAAATCCTGCGCCAGTCAGGTGTCCCCTATATTCTGTTTTCCCCGGTTGGAACCGGGATTTACGGGGACTATGTGCGGGAACACCTGGAAAAGAAGCAGATACCCGTCCTCATCCCTGCACCGCCTGCTGATAATGGCTGCTGCTACTGTTTTGTTGAACCATCCGGCGAGCGGACCTTTGCAGCCCTGCACGGAGCAGAATACCGTTTTAAAAGGGAATGGTTCAGCCTGGTTGATTCCCGGACCATTGGCAGTGTTTATGTCTGCGGTCTGGAACTGGAGGAGGATACCGGAAGCATCATCCTGGATTATCTGGAGGAACACCCGGAATATACGGTTTATTTTGCGCCGGGTCCCAGAATCAGCTGCATCCGGCAGCGCAATCTGGACCGCATGTTTTCCCTGTCTCCCATCCTCCATCTCAATGGAGATGAGGCTTTTGGATATACAGGAGTTAAAGGAAACCCAGACCAGGAACATAAACGGCAGAGGACATCCGGCCTGGAAGGGATTCCTGCGGCCTGTCCTGCAAAACCTGCGGCCTGTCCGCCGCCAGTCACAAATTATCTGCCGGAAGCTGCGTCCCGCCTCGCTTCCCTCACCCACAATCATGTTATCATCACCCTGGGGGCCTGCGGTGCTTTCCACATGGATTCCTCAGGGAAATATGAGCTGATTCCCGGTTATCAGGCCCGTCAGACTGATACCACCGGAGCCGGGGACAGCCATATCGGGACTGTGATTGCATGCCGCATGAAGGGTTTTCCCATGGATAAGGCCATCCGCACTGCCAACCGTATATCCGCCGCCGTGGTGGAGCATGCCGGGGCCGGACTGGAGGATGCGGCATTTCCGGGCCTCAATGCCCGGAATGCTTTGGAAGAAAATCGTAATGATATGTAATAGGTTTGAAATTGAACCTGAATCCCTCATGGAATATAATGAAATCAGAATAGGTACACTGCAGGGCCAGACAGCCGCGGTGTGCCGGGGAGAAATGTTTGAGGAGGGAAAGAACATGATGGCAAGAGATGGAAGAACCGGTAATAGAACTACCGGCAGCAGAAGCATCCGCAACACAGCAGACCGGATACAAACGTTTCTGCGCTGCCTGTTCCTTCTCATGATATGCACTGTTTTCATGGGAACTACAGCATTTGCAGCTACAGAAAAAATCAACACAGTTAAACTGTCATTTACATGTGACCCTGTGCCAAAAGCCGGGGAGGCGCCAGGAACCGTGACTGCCAAAACCAGCAGCAAAGAGTTTACCGTAAAAAGCGCGGAGTACACCAACCATGTGGAGGTATGGAGCCTGGGAGACCGGCCCAGGGTCAAGGCAGTGTTAGAGGCAGCAGACGGATACCGCTTCTCTTACACCACCTCCAGCCATTTTAAACTCAGCGGCCGGGGCGCGGATTTTATCAAAGCCAAAATATCTGACAGCGGCAGTACTTTGAACCTGGAATGCTATCTCAACCAGGCCGACGGAAAACCCGGTACCATACAGGGACTGGACTGGAGCGGTTTCCGCGCCAGATGGGATAAGGCAGATGAGGATGTAAAGCATTATGAAGTCCGCCTGTACCGGAATAAAAATCTGGTCACCACAGTCACTGCTTCCGGCACCTCTTATGACTTCCGCAACGAAATCACCCGCTCCGGTGATTATACCTTCCGGGTGCGTTCCATTGCCAAGTATGCGGACAGGGCCGGCGACTGGTCTGGGTATTCCGATGAGAACACGGTTACGGAACGCCAGGTTTCAAATAATGGCAGCGGGTCCTGGGTCCAGAACCAGTATGGATGGTGGTACAGGTATTATAACGGGGGATACCCCTCTAATACCTGGGAGAAAATCAATAACACCTGGTATTATTTCAACCGTGACGGATATATGTTAACCGGATGGCAGCAAATCAACGGCTCATGGTATTATCTGGGCAGCAGCGGGGCCATGACCAGGGGCTGGCAGGCTGTCAGCGGACGCTGGTACTACATGAACGGGGACGGCGTCATGCTCACCGGATGGCAGTATCTCAGCGGACATTGGTATTACCTGGACGGCAGCGGGGCTATGCTTACCGGTTTTCAGTTTATAAACGGCCGCTGGTACTATCTGAACAGCGACGGCGTCATGCTCACCGGGTGGCAGTTCATAAACGGTTCCTGGTACTACCTGGACAGCAGCGGAGCCATGTATGCGAATCAGACAACGCCGGACGGCTATTATGTGGACGGCAGCGGAAGACGCAATTAGCTGCACAGGGACAGCAGAACATCAATACCCGCAGCTCATGGGGCGGCCCGGAGAATGGAATTCGTTCTCTCCGGGCCGCCTCATATATTCCAGGACGCAAATGGGTCCGTCAAACGCTACGCTTACATCCTAAAACAATCCCTCCAGAACCCGGACGCAGGATTCAATCCCCAGCATCCCGCTGTCCAGGGAAATATGATAGTTCCGGGCCTCTCCCCATTTCCTGTCCGTATAGAACTGATAATAAGCTGCCCGCCGTTTATCCTTATCCTTCAGCCGCTTTTCCGGCGCATCGCTGCCCTCGCCGTACTGCTTCACGATTCGCTCCGCCCGCTTGTCAGGCGCGGAATGGATGAACACTGTAAGGCAGTCCGCATAATCCCTCAGGATGTAATCCGCACACCGCCCAACAATGACACAGGGGCCCTGGGCCGCCAGGTCCAGAATCACCCTTCTCTGTACGGTCCACAGGTAATCCTGATTGGAGTGTCCGTAAAAATCCCGGTCGGACAGGGCGCTGGCCAGCCAGCCCTTACTGGATGCATACTCTCCGCGCTCTGCAATATACTCTCTGGCAAATCCGCTTTCCTTTGCTATGGCTTCAATCAGTTCCTGGTCATAGCAAGGAACTCCCAGCTTTTGAGCTGTTTCCTTTCCAATGGTCCTTCCGCCGCTGCCAAACTCACGGCTGACTGTAATAATCCGGTTCTTTACCGTTTCCCTGTTAACCATGCGTTCCATTTATCACATCCTCCTTTTCATTTCATGATTTAAGTGTCCTGTATGTATAGCTTATGACGCATACAGAAATAAGAAAGGTCAGTACGTCTGACACAGGCATGGAATACAGTACCCCGTCCAGTCCGAAAAAACCAGGCAGCAGCAGCGCAAATCCCACGCCGAATACCACCTCGCGCACCATGGAAAGCATGGTGGAGAGAAATGCCTTTCCAAGGGACTGGAGGTAAATAAATGTGGACTTGTTTACTGTGGCAAACATCATCATGCACAGATAAATCCGGAAACATCTCACTGCAAAATCCGTATAGTAAACACTCTCATTGGCAGCCCCGAACATGCCTATAAGCTGTTCCGGTAAAAACTCTGCAATCAAAAGGGCCAGGGCTCCCACCGCTGCTTCTGCTGCCAGCAGGCGGGTAAACAGACCTTTTGCCCTGTCCTTCCTTCCGGCCCCTATGTTATAGCCTACAATGGGGATACAGCCTGCCGCCATGCCCACTGCCACGGAAATGACAATCTGGAAAAATTTCATGACAATTCCCAGCACGGCCATGGGAATCTGGGCGTATTGCACCTGACCAAACACAGGGTCCAGAGCGCCGTATTTCAGTGTCATGTTCTGGATGGCAGCCATGGCGGCTACCAGGGATATCTGGGAAAGAAAGCTGCAGATGCCTAAGGGCAGATACTTTCCGGCTAACGGGACAGGGATGGCGAAGCTGCCTTTCTTAAGTCTGACCGCCTTCATACGGCGCAGATACCATACCTCAAGAGCCGCTGTCAACACCTGGCCTATGACAGTGGCCACCGCAGCGCCCATCATACCCCATCTGAATATAAAGATAAAAACAGGGTCCAGGATAATATTGACAGCGGCTCCCGCCAAAGTGGATATCATGGCAAACCCAGGGCTGCCGTCGGAACGGATGATTGGATTCATGGCCTGGCCGAACATGTAAAACGGGACTCCCAGGGCAATCCAGAAAAAATATTCCTTTGCGTGGTAAAAGGTCTCCTCGTTGACCCTGCCCCCAAATACAGTAAGGATTGGCTCCATCAATACCAGATAAATAACCGTCAGCGCCAGACTGCTGATGACGCAGAGAATCACGGCGCTGCCAATGCTCTTATGGGCAGCATCCTTCCGGTCCGCACCCAGACTGATACTGACAAAAGCGCAGCAGCCGTCCCCTATCATGACAGCAATTGCCAGGGCCACCACGGTCAGGGGGAATACCACGGTGTTGGCCGCATTTCCGTAGGACCCAAGATAGCTTGCATTGGCAATGAAAATCTGGTCCACAATGTTGTACAGGGCTGCCACCAGCAGGGAAATGATGCAGGGGACTGCATACTTTCCCATCAGGGAGCCGATGGGCTCTGTTTCAAGAAAGGTGTTGGATTTTTGGTTCATTGGACTCTCCTCCTTAATAAAAAAATAAAAGCGTGATGCCTGAAGAGCTGGTTTTATGCCTTAGGCTACACGCTTTTTCCCGGACCTGTCATGGCCCGGATTGATTTGATTGTCATTGTTTCACCATCCCAAATTGAAACAAAAAAACGGCCTGAAACAGTCAACTGGATTTACGCAGTTCTGCTACACGCCGTTATTCATATCATACCATTTTCTGTAAGTTCCGTCAAAGGTATTTTTGAATAAAAAAAATCCTCTGATACCAGATTAAAATAGTCGTATTCTCCTCTTCCACAAGTCAGGTCCGCCTCCACATGATACCTCCTGCCCCGCCTGACAGGGAACAGATGAGGCACAGGGCCAGCCTGCCCTTTAACTGCGCCAGCCACCGGACCGCCCCGGCCTCCCCTGTGGCAGCCATATCCAACCGCAGTTCCTCTATCCTCCTGGCCCAGAATTCAAAATCCGACCACCTGCTGGGAATCAAATCAGCAGGTATCTTAAGTTCCAGCTTCCACGCCAGGAATGTTCCTGCCAGAAAGAACACGGCTGCCAGGATGCATCCCCTTATCTCCCTTCCCCTTTCCACCTTCCTTTCTCTCCTGCTGCTAAAAGCAGTGAGCGCCCGCAGCGGCATCATCCACAGGGGCAGACATATTCCAAAGCCTGCGGCGGAGGAAAAATAAGTTCCGTCCACCAGGACCTTTCCGGAGTGAATCCCATTCCTGTACAAAAAACGTTCCGCTGCTGTTTTTCCTGTTTCCATACCTGCATAATCCGTCCGCGTAAGCAACATGAACCTCATGGCGTCTTTCGCCTTGGCGGGCAGCAGTATGACAAGGGATGAATCATCGGTAACACCCTGTATCCTGTAAGCCTTCTCCCTGCACCAGATATATGTTCCCGTCACATCCGGACCTCCGAACAGTTCCATGGCAAGACCGCTGCTGATGACGCATCCATCCTGGTCTGACCGGTAGCCGTATGTGCCTCCCAGCAGCCTGCGGTATGACGCCATTTCCTTATGCCCGTATACAATAATGCAGTCCGCCTCCTCTGACCTTCCCAATACGGGGTTCATTACCTTTACCTTTTCTGTCCGGGACCAGGCCGAAATTTCAGGGGGCATTTCCCTGCCCTGCTCCTGTTCACGCTCCAGCGCCTGGGAAATCTGCTCCGCCTCCACTGCACTCCCTTCCCCGCAGTACAGGAACACCTGGTTTCCTGCATCCTTCATGGTCCAGGCCAGGATGGCCCCATACCCCCATAAGACGGCGATGAGTATCAGCCCAATCCATCGTTTCATTCTTCCACCACCCTGACCCGGTCGCCTTCACTCACGGATTTGTTGGATTCCGTAATCAGCTTCATATCCTTTGTCACAAGACCTGACACAGCCGCCGCAGAACTGCTCTTTTCCAATACCTCCACCTGGATTCTCACTGCCTTCTCTTCCTCTCCCAGTATGGTTTTCTCCGGCTCTGCAGCCAGGCAGTAATATCCTTTATTATCCTCCCGCAGAGCCTCGATGGGAATCACGCAGGGATATGCCCCGGATTCCATATTCACAGCAAAGGATACCTGGTCCCCCAGACTGCCTTCGCCTTCCTGCATCCTGGCCGTCAACTGGATTTTCCCCTCCTCTCCCAGCTGGACCAGGTCTTCCACTTCTGCTTCTGCATTCTTTGACTTCCCTGCCAGCTTTACTTTCATCACAGTACCCTTTTTCAAAAGACCTGCCCCGGCAGTCTCCTTGTCAATCTGTGCCTTTAGCTCCAGGCTTCCCACTGCCAGCCTGACCTGATGCCCTGCCTGGATTCGGTCGCCGGCCTGCAGTCCGGTATCCACCATCACCCCATCCGCCGGCGCCTTGATTTGTCCCTGTGCTTCTATATATTCTTCCATCTTTCTCTGCTTTTTCCGGATTTCTTCCATATCCAGTTTCATAGATTCCTGTTTCAGCCCGGACATTTCCCTTCCGGCTGCTTCCCCTGCCGCTGTACCGGCATCCGACACCCTTGCATTTTCCACCTTTTCCATGGCCTGATACAGGCTCTCCTCCAAATCCCGGACCTTCCTGCCTGCTTCCTCCAGCTTATCATCTTCTGCCTTTAATGCATCCTCATAGTCCTTTCTCAGGTCCTCCTGGGTTTCCTTTTCCCCGTAATCCACATCCTCATAATCCTCCTCGGCCGCATACATCTTTGCCCTGGCCTCCTCTACCTTCAGGTCCTCTTCATCCCGGATATCCTCTAAATCCTCACTGGCCCGCTCCAGTTCCAGACCCGCCCGTTCCAGTTCCTCCTCTGAAGCCTCCTGTTCCTCCAGACGGTCCAGCTTCTTCTGTCTGTCCTCCACTTCCCGCTCCGCCTTTCTCACAGCAGCATCCCTGGATTTCTGAGCTGATTCATACGCCCTTCTGGCACTTTTCATGGCCTTACGGTTATCCTCCTTCACCTGCTCCCTGGTCCTGTTCTTCTTCTGTACGTAATCGTGCTCCAGTTCAATGGCTGCCGCCTCATGGTCCGCCTCTGCCTCAGCCAGGTCCCGGTTTCCCAGTTCCAGCGCCCTCTGGGCTGCTGCCAGCTGCTGCAGTGCAAGGGTCTCCTCAGTCACCCGCGGCACAGCAGCCGAGGACATCTGCTCCTGTTTCAGGGCCAGCTCCGCCTTTCTGTACTCCAGAGCCAGGGCATCCCGTTCCTCCTCCAGCCCTTCCATCTGAAGGGTCAGAACCGTATCACCGGCCTTCACCGGCTGCCCGGACCGGGCCTGGATTTCCTCCACCTGCATATTCTCCGGCAGTGATATGTATACCATTCTTCCGGCAGTAAGCTCCCCCTCTCCCTGTACTGTATAGGAAACCACATCCTGCTTTCCATATCCCGCCTTCACCCGTATGACGGTGAAGGAATCCAGCGCCCTGGACAGAAAGGTCAGGGCCGCCATAAGGGCCAGGAATACGGCCGCTGCTTTTTTCACATTCATTGAGACTCACTCCTTGATTCCTGATGCGGCAATCCCCTGCTCCAGCGTATCCTGGCCCATGATAAAAAGCAGGACAGGGAGAACCATCATAATGACCGAGGCAGCCCAGGCAGCTCCTGCCTTATCAGCCGATATATCCGGCAGATAAAGGGACAGCGGCCACAGCCTCTTTTCCTTTAAAAATGTCATGGGTTGTTCAATGGCATTCCAGTATTCCAGAAATCCCAGTACCAGCATGGAAATGATGCCGGGCCGCCCCACCGGCATGCCTACCTTCATGAATATGGAAAAGTCCCCTGCTCCATCCAGTCGTGCGGCCTCTATAAGGGGCGTTGGAATGGATGCAAAAAATTTTGTCATGATAAAAACCGGAAATGCGGAAAAGATTCCCGGCAGAATAACCGCCAGATGGGTATTTAACAGACAAAACTGCTTAAGGACCAGGTAATTGGGGACCATGGTCACCTGAAAGGGCTGCATCATGAGAATGATATAGAACAGAAATAATGCCCTCTTTCCCGGAAACCGGAAGTGGGCAAAGGCCCAGGCTCCGGGAAGGGCTATGAGCAGCTGCCCTGCCAGTGTCAGCCCTGTCTGCAGGCAGGAGTTCCAAAACATCACATAAAATCCCGGTGAATCCAGAAGCAGCTCCACAAAGGGACTGAGCGTGGGATAGGAGGGAATGAGGGCTGCCTTTATGGGAGCATTCCCAATGCCAAAGACAGCGCCGAAGCGCTGAAGCATCTCCCCTTCCGACATCAGCGAATTGCCTGCCATGAGAATCAGGGGGAGCCATATGAACAGGCACAGGAGAATAAGGACTGCATTTACCACAATACGTTTTATCATCTCTTTTTCCTCTTCCAGGTCCAAAACAGCACCGGAATCAGGATAGACGATTCCACCATCACCGATGCCGCGCTCATCTTCTGGATATCCAGGGATACGAACCAATGGTTGAACAGGTGCTGGAGCATGTAGATGCTCTCATGGGGATAATCCCCGGATATAAGGTATGCCTCCCTGAACACCTTGAAGGAATTAATGACAGACAGCACCAGAACCAGAAAACATGTGCTCCTGAGCCCGGGCAGGGCCACATAGTAAAAGCTCTGCCAGGCCCCGGCGCCGTCCACCTTTGCCGCCTCAAAAAGCTCTTTCGGTATCCCGTCCAGACCGGCCAGCCAGAGCATCATATCGTATCCCGTGTTTTTCCAGATATAGGTCAGCACCAGAATATAAAATGCACTGTCCTGATTCAGCCAGTCCCGGCCGGTCCCCCCTGCCCCCACCACCATCTGGTCAAGAAGCCCCTGCGGATAGAGCAGAAGCTTCCACAGCAGCACGACAGACGCCACGGGAATGGCCATTGGCAGAAGTATGGTAGCCTTATACAGGCCCCGGTTGTCCGCAGCCGATGTCACAAGCACGGCGGCCCACAGAGAGAAGGCCATCAGCGCCGGTATGCACACCAGAATGAAATGCAGGGTATTCTTCACAGCCAGACGGAATGCCTGACTGTGAAAAACCTGCATAAAATTCTCCATGCCCACAAACTGCCCGCCCACTGCCTGGAAAAAAGAGCGGGCCACCACGTTCACAAAGGGTATGAGCACGAATATTGCTGTCCCCGCCAGACTTGGGGCTAAGAACAGCCATGGCCTCATGTTACGGGGATGGAGTTTGAAACAGTTCCCGGATTGGGGGTTGGTATGTTCCCTATTCCGAAAAATACAGCATTGCCTTGTTCTGCGCATTCTGAGCCGCCTGTTCCAGGGTCAGGCTTCCCTCAAAGAATCCTTTTGTCTCATTGATAATGATTTCCGTAAGAACCCGGTCCATCCGGATAGGACGGGACGCCTTGGCCGCAATATCAAACACAATCCGGCGTTCCGCCTTTGCAGGCCAGCTGCCTGCCAGTTCGTAACCGTCCGTACCGCTGACAGCAATGGATGTGCCGTTTGCATTTTCCCGGTCCACCCAGTCCTGGGCTGCCAGAGCATTGACAGGAAGACCGTCTGAGAGGTCCTTTGACTGGACATCCCGCCCCAGCACAAAGAGAATAAATTCCCGCGCCATCTCCTTGTTCCGGCCGGCCTGGTTGATTCCCATGGTTCCCGCCGGCAGGTAGGACGCATTCACATCCTCCATGGCAAAACCGTGCTTTCTCTGTACCGCCAGGGGCAGCAGAACATCGTACATCCCCTCTATCTTATCGATTGCAATGGCGCTCATGCCACGGTCCACACGGTCGTACTCACTTCCCAGCAGTCCATCCGTTCCCGGCATAAGGTTGTAGACATTACCCCTTCCCCCATCCTCGGACTCATCAAAAGCAGGCCGGGCTCCGTTTGCCTCCCCCAGGACCTTCACTGTCTCCAGCAATTCCTTTATCTTATCCGGATAGGGCTTTCCTGTATTGATATCCACAATTTCATCGTATTCCAGCATCAGTATCTGACGCAGCAGATTCTCATAATTTGTCTTTGGCCGCAGGGGCAGATGGGACGAATCCTTCTGGTAATCCCTCATGGCTTCCATGGAACCAAGGCTGGCTATGGCCTGGCTGTCTCCATAGGCAGCCAGCAGCAGCATCCTGGTGGGAATCTGGTAAATACCACCGTTTTCCTCTGTATAAGGCTTTGACACCTGCTCCATCAGCTCTCCGGAAGTTATCATGGGACTTAAGGATTCCTTCATGTCCTCAAGAATCCCCTTCTCTATGTAAGAGTCCGCCGGAAGTCCGTCCAACACCAGCAGGTCCGCCCCGTTTCCTCCTAACAGCTCCGTGTTCAGGGCCCTTATGGTATCAGATACCGTGGTGCTGCCTGCCTCTGTCTGTCCGTCAATCAATTCCACCCTGACATCCGGGTGTTCCAGCTGGAACATGGAAGCTGCCTGGCGGATGGTATCTGACTCTTCCAGATTCAGTCCGTACACCGTCAGTGTCCGGGTAGGCACGGACGGTATCTGGGAGTCATATGTATAATGCTTCAGCTCCTCCTTGCCATCCTGGGATATCCATACATAAAAATCATCCTGGGTCCCCACAAACAGTTTATTGAGATTGGCGCTGGGCATACTCAGGGAATTCAGATTGCCGTCAGCCACTGTCTCCCACAGGCTTCCTCCCTGGTTCATGTGGTGGATTCCCTGGGGATTTGCAATGTATATCCCCCCGCTTCCGTCATCAGCCATGGGGGCCCACATATCAAAATCCGGCGACTGGAACGGTATCTCTTCCTTGGCAGAAGCCGACATTCCGGATATATCATAGCTCAGGTAGGCGCCTTCACTGTTTGTGATATAGCTGTCCCCCATAAGCAGGCCGGATGCCTTCCATTCCATGGAGCTCCACTTCTGGGGCAGGGAAAGAACCAAATCCCCCTCCGGCGTGTACACGTCCGTCATCCTGCTGTGGGACAGGAGAATCAATCCCTCTTTTGACACTGCCGCAAAGTCAGGTCTTACATCGTAGTATTCACGGTCATTTTTGACGGAAAAAACATGGTCCAGAAGCATCTGGGGCTCCTGTCCCTCTGTCAGCTTCATCATAAATGTCTTATAATCATCCCCGGCCTGGTACACCACATAACGGTTTCCATCCTCCCCGTATATCATGTGCAGGGACCCGTATGGAAATTCCAGGCCCTCCAGCAGGCTGTTGTCCTGTTTCTCCCATTTTTCACCTGTCCATATGTATCTGCCGGCTTTTTTGTCCCTGACCGTGTACAGTTCAAGAACCTTGTCCTCTGTCTGTATGATATCGGCGGCTCTCTCCCCTTCTTCCAACAGTATGTCTATGCTGCTCTCCACATATCTTCCCCTTGGTCCGTCCGGCTGGTCCCCTTCCCCTGCCTGTTTCTCTGATTCTGTCTGCTGTCCACGTCCATTCCCGCTGCCGTCCGTACCGGAGGTGGAGGAACAGCCCCACAGGCAGCCTGCCAGCATGCTGACAGCCAGGCACAGGCCCATAAATTTCTTTTTCATTGTTATTTCTCCCTTCTGGTTCCGGAAGATGTGTCCGGCAGTCTGCTCCTGCCGTCCAGTCCCTCCCGGCCAATCTCCATGTCCCCTGTATCATAGCAGACAAATCTCTAAAAAAACTGAAAAACCGGAAGAATTTCTTTTAGGCTTTTTAGAGATTTGTCTGCTATAATGATTCCATATATCAATGACAATGGGGATGGGATGATGAGGATTCTGTTTGTTGAAGATGATAAGGAATTATGCGACGCCATAAAGCTGCAGCTGGAGCAGGCCGGATATGTTACCGACTGCTGCTGCCAGGGACAGGAGGCTTTTTATTATGCGGCTGAATATCCCTACGATGTAATCATACTGGACCGGATGCTTCCCCAGATGGACGGTCTCAGCGTCCTGGGAGGCTTAAGAAGGATGAATATTACCACGCCGGTCATTATCACCACAGCCCTGGACGGTATAAACGACAGGATTGACGGCCTGGATGCAGGCGCTGACGACTATCTGGTAAAGCCCTATGCCGTGGGCGAGCTGCTTGCCAGAATCCGCGCTCTTACCAGGCGGCCGGGGAATTTTAAACAGAGTCCCGCGGCAGCCTGTTTAAACATTAGCCTGGACCCGGAAAAAAGAGAGCTTACCGGCCCCCAGGGAACCCTGCAGCTGAGCAAACGCGAGTCCGCCCTGATGGAGTACCTGATTCGCAATGCAGGCCAGGTCCTTCCCAGGGGGCTGATTCTGTCCTACATATGGGGTCCTGACTCCGAGGTGGAGGATGGAAACCTGGACAACTATATCTATTTCCTGAGGCGGCGCCTTAAATCCATCGGGGCACTGCCCCGGATTAAGACGGTTCATGGAATCGGATACCGCCTTGATAACGGAGGGACTCATGATTAAACGGCTCCGGCGGCAGCTCACCGCCCTTTTCACCATGACCACGGGCCTGATTCTGACCCTGGTGGTCATTGGCATCCTGGTCATAAGCGCCAGGGAATTCAGCAAAAAAGCCATGGATGCCTTTCAGAACCAAATGCTGAATATCACCTCCCGGCTCCAGTCCGGCTCCACCATCAGCTGCACCTGGCTGTCCAGGCTGGAAAGTGATAACCGCCTGATTATACATATTGAGGATAATGGAAAGCCTCTTCTTTACCGCGGCTCCTGGTCCCCGGCCAGCGAACGGGACACCTTAATTATGCGGGCCAGGGAAGCCGCCAAGGCCCAGGGCATTGACCCGTCAGTGCGGCCGGTGTCCTCCTCCCTGCTCAGAAGCTCTGTATTCACGGTAACAGGGGACCGCAGCGACACCTATCTGGGCAGCGTGCTTGTCCTTCCCACTCGGACGGGCTTTCAGAGCCTGACGCTGCTGGCCTTCAAGGACCCCATGGGATTCGGCTTCTACCGCCAGGGTATCCTGTTCTTTCTTCTCAATCTGGCCGGCATCGCCGCGCTGATGTCCGTCAGCTGGGTATTGGTGGGAAAATCCTTAAAACCATTGGCGGAAAGCCAGAAGCAGCAGAATGAATTCATAGCAGCAGCCTCACATGAGCTGAGAGCACCCCTTGCAGTTATCCGTTCCAGCATCTGCGCTGTCCGGGCAGCTCCTGACCAAAGGGAAAAATTCATGGATAACATGGACCGGGAGTGTTCCCGCATGTCCTGCCTGGTAGGCGACATGCTGCTTCTGGCCTCTGCCGACACAGGGCAGTGGAGCCTCAGGAAATCCCCTCTGGACATGGATACCCTGTTAATCAGCGTCTACGAGCGCTTTGAGCCATTATACCAGGACAAGGGCGTGTGCCTGAAACTGGAGCTGCCCGAATCCTCCCTTCCCAGGGTTTCCGGGGATGAAAACCGCCTGGAGCAGGTTCTGGCCGTCCTCCTGGACAATGCCCTGCGCTACACGCCCAAGGGCAGAAAGGTCAGACTGGCCGCGTCCGTGCAGACGGATAAGCATCTGCTCTCCCGCAGCCGGGACATGGTCTGCCTTACCGTATCAGACCCGGGCTGCGGCATGGATAATGAGGCAAAGAAACATATATTTGACCGGTTTTACCGGGGAGACAGCTCCCGAAGCGATAAACAGAATTACGGACTGGGGCTCAGCATTGCAAAGGAGCTGGTACAGCTTCACGGCGGCGCCATAAGTGTGTCGGATTCACCGGAAGGAGGCGCCTGTTTCCAGGTCCGCCTGCCTGCCGGACCTGATTCTCAATCCTTAAGCAGGTAGAGGTCCACTGCCTCTGCGCATCCGTCGTGGTCATTGTCAGCCACCACCACATCGCACCCTTCCTTTATGTGGGGCAGGGCATTGCCCATGGCAACAGAAAGCCCCGCAATCTGCAGCACCTGGGCGTCATTGTCCGCGTCCCCCACGATGATGGTCTTATGAAGAGGGATATCCAGGTGCCTGCACAGCCACACAAGACCGCTGGCCTTACTGACATTCAGGGGGGACAGCTCCAGGGAAGCGCCTTCCGCATATGCAAGGGCAAGGGGAAGCCTGCAAATCCGGGAATGAAGCCGTTCCCGGATATCAGCGGAGGCTGAAAACAGGTTCAGCTTCTCCACAGGAAAATGCTTTTCCCTGTAAAGAGCGGCAATGTCATCAGTCTTATTCACCACCCGGTCCATCATCTTCTGGTAAATGCCCATGTGGTAACGGCCGGTGTCCGCCACCTGGCTTTTATTTGCCAGAGCCTGTCCGCTGCTCATCATGTATACCATTACGTCCTCATGGGCAGCGATTTCCAGCACCTGGTCCACCAAATCAGGCGGGAGTGTCTCTGAGTGGAGGACTCTCTGCCGGCCCGCATCATAAATCAGCGCGCCGCTTTCGCAGACATAGTGGCTGACACTGGCAAGGACATCCCTGAATTCCTCCAGCTCGCTGATGCAGCGGCCGGTGGATAAGATAACGCGTTTTCCCATGCGGGCAGCGCGGTTTACTGCGTCTAATGTACGGGGCGATATGGTCTTTTGGCTGTTCAGTATGGTGCCGTCCATATCAAAGCCGATTAATTCATAGTGACTCATGAAGGTTCCTCTTTCATTTTCTTTTTTTCTATCTAACAGAATACACCCCCTTTCCAAAAGTATCAATAGAAAAGCATTTCCTCATGGAACTGTAAGAATTTTTCAGCTTTTCTTCAAGTCTTATGGGGCTGGCTGTATTATATTAATTATATGGAAACATGATGGAAGAACAAAGTAAATGGTCCTAATTGACCGGAAAGGAAATTTTCATGAAAGGAAGATTCAGATTCATTCCTGTTTTGATGTTAACAGTCCTCCTGACCGCCCTGTGCACGGCAGCAGTCACGCAGCGGCACATTCTGAGCCGGAAAAGCGATACATATAATTCCAGCGCTCCGGCCAGGGCAACGGTTCCGGCCGGAACAACAGTGCCAACCGGAGCCCCCTCCGCCGGCACCGTCATCCCCCGGCTTTTTGTTGCCTGCGGGCCGGATAAAGAGGAAATCCCCTCTTCTTCAGGCGGATATGAATTATATACGCCGGACAGTGAGGGAAACGAGGGAGGCATCATTGCCTGCGGGGCAGAACCCCTCTCCTATCTGGTTGAAAAGGTGCAGGACATCCCGTACGTCAAGCTGGGAACGGATATAACCCTGGAGTTCAGGGATGGCACGGTCCCTGATACCATAACGATTCAGGACCTCATACTGCGGAATGACGGTTCCCCTAAATACACAGAACAGGCCACAGAGGAATTTACCCTGGCCTGTTCCGGCGGCACAGCTGTTTTTTCCCTGAATACCAACGGGGCAGCCATGCTGAGTTCTGATATGTCTTCCTATATGGAAGCAGGTATTTTGAGAGGATTCCGGGTAAACTGCCAGTGGGCGGACAAAAGCACGGCGGAATACGGCTTTGTCATCCGCACTGACGCTTCATCCACAGAAATCCGTAACCAGGCAGACTGACGCCCGACGCCTCCATGGGTTCACCTGTAACCATATCCCTATACATGCCGGCCAGTCTCCGTCCCCTCATTCCATGTGACTTACAGATATTTTTCCTCATACTCCTCCACGGATATGGGCCTGCTGAACAGGTATCCCTGGGCCGTCTCCACCCCGCAGGTGCGCAGCACGGACATCTGTTCCTCTGTCTCGATTCCCTCGGCCACCACCCTGATTCCCATCTTCCTGCAGATTCCTGCAATGGATTCGATGATGGCCTGGGCCTTGGGATTATTGACCATGTCGTCCACCATGGTCTTATCCAGCTTAAGCACGTCAAATTCCACCGAAGACAGCAGGGACAGGTTCACATACTCGGTTCCGAAATCATCCAGGGCAACGGTGAATCCTGCCTGGCGCAGTTTCCCTATCAGGTCCTTTAAGTCTATCTCCGGCGCGTTCCGTATACTCTCCGTTATCTCGATTTCCAGGTATCCCGGTGAGATTCCATATTTATCACACAGCTTCACCAGCTGTTCCACAAAGGAGGGCTGGGCCAGGGAAAACCTGGAAAAATTCACTGAAACCGGAAATGCCTGTTTTTCCCGGTCAGCCCACTCCTTTACCTTGGAGCAGATAAATTCAAAAACAAAAAAGTCCACCTGGCTGATGGTCTTGGCCTCCTCCAGAAGGGGCAGGAAATTTCCGGGCAGCACCATGGACCCTTCCTTTGACTGGTAGCGTATCAGCGCCTCTGCTCCCACAGCAGTCCGGTCCGCTGAGGAAACCTTGGGCTGTACATAAACCACAAAATGATTCTTTCCCAGTTCATCCGCCAGAATCTCCGGGTTGGACAGGTTGATTACCTCATCGTTCTGGTGCCTGTAGCGCCTGGACACAGGACTCCGGCGGTAAAACTCCTTTTTATCCTCATACATCCTGGCATCTGCATCCGCAATGATTTGGGGTAAATCTTCCGTTTCCTTCGCCCACCGGCTTCCCACCGCTGCCCTGCAGATGGTATCACGCTCAAAATTCTTCCTGAGCAGCTCCACCTTTTCTTCAAATGCTTCCTTTCCCCATCTCCGGCATATGATGACAAATTCATCTCCGCCGATTCGGTAGAAATCAGCCCCTTCAAAGGTCTCACGCATCCGCCTGGCGCATTCCACCAGGACCTTATCTCCAAAGGCGTGTCCCCTCAGGTCATTGATATCCTTTAGTCCGTTGACATCCAGATATACAATGCCCACCGGTGAATCCGTATCCTTCATATCATCCGTATCCGCAATATACCGGTTGCGGTTGTAGAACGTGGTCAGTGTGTCGTGATAGCTGAGGCGGTTCAATTCCTTTGCGTTCTCATCCCTGCGGTAAGCCAGCATGAGGAAATATCCCAGAGTGCGCAGAAGAGGGCCTATATTAACCAGCTCCTCCGCAGGAGGATTATCCACACCGATTGCGCCGCAGAAATGACCGTCCCGTTCCAAAGGCGCTGTTACCAGACTGGTGATTCCCTGCATCTTCAGTACCTCATACTCATCCCTGTAATTCTCTTTCAGCTCCTGCACATCCTCCAGCACCATGCACTCCTGCCGGTCAAAAATCGCAAGCCACCGGCTGACGAGTTCCACAGGCACACCCTGCAGCGTCTCCATCTGGGATTCCACGCCCTCTGCGCACCACTCATATTCATTGTACAGCTTACCGTCCCTTAACATGAATACATAGGACCTGTCCGCATGCATAAACCGCCCCAGTTTTTCAAGAATGACGGGAAGTGTTTCACTGATTCCCGCATCTCCATACAGACTGCGTACACAGTCCACCAGCATATCCTCTGCCCTGAGGGCAAACTTCAGGCTCTGCTTCTCCTTTTCCGCCTCCGTCACATCAAAGGCAATCTCCAGACGGGCCGGACGGCCGTTCCACTCAATCAGACGGTCCTTTAACAGATAATGGCGGCCGGTTATGGGATTGGTATTCTCCCATGTAACAATATCATCATG
Organism: Clostridium sp. 1001271st1 H5; assembly: GCF_005845215.1. Lineage (GTDB taxonomy): Bacteria > Bacillota > Clostridia > Lachnospirales > Lachnospiraceae > Enterocloster. Next base: position 13,094 of record NZ_SPHO01000001.1, on the reverse strand, counting down.
ACCCGTAAAATGCTCCCTGCAGAACGGGCAGGGTTCCTCCCGACCATGGAACACCTGATAGCAGAGCTTTCCCTCAATGGAATCCAGGTGGAAATTCTTCATTCCCGCCTCATTTAAAAACAGCAGCTCATAGGTCTGCGCATCTGAGACATACATCATCTCGGATATATCGTTGAGAGGAGCGCGCAGTGTATCCCACATGCGGTCCAGACGCTGTTTCTGCTCCCGGTTGGCATTTTCCTTTTCCTGTATGACAGCCTGCATTTTATCCTGTCTGCGCTCCTGCCATACCAGTATCCCCCATACTCCCATGGCGGCAAGTATCAGGACGCCGAAGCCCTGGCTGGCCTGATTTACCTGTTTCTCCGTATACAGCTCTGCCGCTGTCACGGTTGCATCCGCCAGCTGGAAGTAGCTCTCACTGAGCTCAAACAGGTTCTCCGGGTCTGCTCCCTGCCTCACCAGCATAATTTCTTCTTTAAGCATCTGCCACTGGCTTTCCATGGAAGCCAGAAGGTCCTGGTAAGCCTGGTCGTCCAGACGGATGAGACGGTTGATTCCCTGGCCGGTGGCCAGCTCATCCAGTATCCCGTCCAGATGCTCTATGAGGGCATCATCCGCATGTCCCTTCAGTTCTTCCTTGACAAGACGCTGTGTGGCGCCTCTGACAACGCCTGTATAGTTGATAACCCTGGCATTTCCCTGCAGATTATGTATGGACAGAAGGGACAGGGCTCCCAGTCCCAAAAGAGACAGGAAAAGGACAAAGGGAATAAGTTTTTTTTTCATATGTACCATCCTTCATGACCGGATGCATCCGGAGCTTTCTTATTTTAAGTATAGCACCAAATTTCATTTAATCCAGCGGGTTTTTACTTTTTATCCGAAATGTTACCACAGGGGTGACTTCCCTCTGAAAATGTTATATAATATGGGGTATCAAAGCACGACGGAGAGTGAATATGGATTTAATCAACCAGTTCATAGAGAATTATAAGAAGAAGATGAACTTTTATGAGACAGCCGGCCGGATGGCTGCCAGACAGCTGGAAAACGCCCTTCAGGCAGCCGGTATCCGGGCCATGGTGACATCCCGGGCCAAAGCCCCGGGACGTCTGAAAAGCAAGGTTCTCATACGCAATTCCAGGCGGACAGTCCCCTACAAGAACATGCGTGAGATATATGAAGATATTGCAGACCTGTGCGGCGTCAGGGTGTCCCTTTACTTCCCGGGCGACCGCGACAAGGCGGACGGCCTGATTAACGACCTCTTTACCCTTCTGGAAACCAAGCAGTTCCCGGAGCAGTCCAAACCGCCTTCCTATAACAAGCGTTTTTCCGGTTACTGGGCCAACCATTACCGGGCCCATATGAAGGAAGAATCCCTGGACCCTTCCCAGAAAAAGTATGCCGCGGCCCGCATTGAAATCCAGGTGGCTTCGGTCCTCATGCACGCATGGTCTGAGGTGGAACACGATTTGGTCTACAAGCCCCTCCAGGGGACCCTGTCCGATGAGGAGCTGGCAATCCTGGACGAGCTGAACGGCCTGGTGCTGGCCGGCGAGATAGCCCTGGAACGGCTTCAGGACGCCGGCAATGAGCGCATCCGGAATAAGAATGCGGAATTCGGCTCACAGTACGAGCTGGCATCCTACCTGTACAATTATCTCAGCAACAACTTCCGGCCTGAGGATATTGAGCTGCGCATGGGCAATATTGAGCTTTTGTTCAAACTCAGCGGACGCCTGAAAATGAACAGTGTAAAGGTGCTGGAGCCTGTCCTCAAATCCGTGAAATTCGAGAAGGACCGGCGCAACATCTCCCAGCAGATTATTGACCAGATGATTACGGGCAATGAAAAGCGTTATCATATCTACCAGGAGCTGCGGGCCGGTCAGGAGGGCATCAGCGTGGACGAGCGCAATGCAGTGGAATACTTCTTCAGCCAATGGGTGCCCCTGGAACAGCTGCTCAACCGTGTCTCTTCCAAAAATTCCCCCAAGGTGCGGGGAGCCTTCAACATCAATACATTAAAACGGCTGAATCTGCTGGACAAGGAGTGCATCAACCAGATTGTGTCCCTGCGCAAGATTCGCAATGTGCTGATTCATGACATAGAAATTCCGGAAGCAGATTATATCAACCGGCAGGGAGACGAAGCCCAGTCCCTGTTCCACAAGCTGTCGGAGCAGTTTGCTGCCCCGGCCTAAGCCCCAGGATGGGCGCCGGACTGGCTGCTTTTGTTTATTCCGGCTTTGCATCCGGTCCAGGCCATGGTCATCCCCCGCCCCAGAACCTTCGGATTTCTTCCCGGCTCAGCCCCATGGCAAATTCCCTTTTCAGCACCAGGAACTGCTCCAGTTCCAGCAGACTCAGGTATAGCAAGGCCCGGCTCTCGAATTCCTGCCTGTGGGCAGGAAGAGGCTGGGCCTTCATCTGTAATTTCACCTGTTCAAGCTCCCGCAGCAGCTCCAGGGCATTGTTCCGTTCATGGAAGGAAACGCTTACGGACCGGAGCAGGGAGGCCACCACGGCCGCCTGTCCGGGTATGGTTTCCATCCTTGAAAAGCAGTCCCGCATCCTGCACAGGATGGCAAACTGGTTCCTGCGCAGCCCCATGTAAGCAAGGTAGTAGCGGGTGTCCGTCAAAAGGCTGTTCTCCATGCCCTCGTAAGCCCTGCGCTCCCCCTGCTCCAGCGCCTGTTCCAATGCCTGAAATCCATCACTGGCTGTCTGTCCTGCTTCATCCTCTGCCTCCAGTCCCGATGCCATCTGTCTCAGCAGGCAGATAAACATCTCCTCGATTTTTCTCTGGGCAGAACGTATGGCTGTGCCTGAACCCGGAATGTACAGATTGAGCAGAACCCCCACTCCTGTGCCCACAAACAGCAGAAGGGCCTCGTTGGCAATGTCCGCCATGCCCATGGAGCCCTCAGCCAGAATGTGGGTCATCAGAACCGTGTTCACGGATATCCCCTCCTGTATGCCCCATTTCATGCATAAAGGAGTAAACATCAGCAGAAAAATCCCCATGGCCAAAGGCCGGTATCCCGCCGCTGCAAAGGATAACGGGCCAAGGACCATTGCCGCCAGGAAAGCCAGCAGCCGTCTGGCCATGACCCTTATGGTTTCCCGCTTCGTATCCTGGATGCTGAGCAGGGTAATCACGCCGGCGGAAGAGCTGTATTTAAGGCCCAGTGCCTGGGCAGCCGCCATGGCCAGCAGGCTTCCCGCAGCTATTTTTATAATTTTAAGGAAACGACCGGACCGTTCCATATGCACCTCCCGGAAACTTTATGCTTGTCATTGTCTCCCAATTGGCTGCCATCCATGCAGGAAGGAACCGCAGCAGACCGGAGCGTGTTCGGCATCTGACAGGAATGAGTTTTCAAACAGGCACTAGCAGACTGGCTTTGGCTCCGCCGGATGATGCTCCGCCGGATGAGGCTCCGCCGGGTAGTGCTCTGTCGGATGATGCTCCGCCAGATAAGCGTCCAGTATGGCGGCTGCCAGACCCACCAGCTCCCTGCAGGGGCGGGACTGGTAGTAGGCTTCGGTCCGGTCGGACGGTATGTAGCTGTCCTTTCCCGTGCCCTCCAGGCCCAGAAGTTCCCGGCACAGCAGGGTTCCTGTCCTCTCCTGAAATGCCTCTGCCAGCTCCTGGATTCTCTTGTAATGCTCCGTTTTGGCATCCTTGTCTCCGGGACTGTCATAACCATACACAATGCCAGCTGTCATGAATATGCCGCTGAGAGCCCCGCAGACCTCACGCAGCCGTCCCATACCGCCTCCAAAGGAGGAGCTTAACCGGAGCGCCTCCTTTTCCTCCATGCCGTGCAGGTCACAGAACGCGGCAAACACGGACTGGGCGCAGTTATATCCGCCGAGAAACAGCTCCATGGCCTTTCCCGCATGAACGCTTGATTCCACATCGATTGTCATTGAAACATCCTCCTTTTCTGGCTGTCCCATGGCAGACCCAAACAGGCTCCGGCCGGAACTGAATCCCATCCCCGATTCCCCTGCCTGCCGGACAGCAGAGGACCGGCAAGCCGCCGGTCCTTCCATTCCGGAATCACCCGGAAATATTACTTAAAATTATACTCAGTCACAATCTTCTCACGCCCTGTAGTCACATCCGTAAAATACTCATACAGGCAGATTCCCAGATAGGAGCCGGATATATTCCATACATTCCTGTACCCGCGGTTTATAAGGGCCATGCAGGCATTGTAGCTTCTCTGGCTGGACCGGCAATGAAGGTATACCGGACAATCCTTTGGTATCTCATCCAGACGGTCCCGAAACTCTGACAGCGGGATATTGACAGATGTCTTCAAATGCCCCTGGTCGTATTCATTCTTTTCCCGGACATCTATGATGCACGCCCCTGTCTCCACCAGTTCCCGTACCTTTGTCACAGGCACCTGCCTCACTTTTGCGTAAAGCAGGTTCAGGGCCACCAGGGCTGCCTGGTTCACCACATCCTTAGCGGTTCCGAATACCGGCGAATAACACAGCTCCAGCTCCTTTAAATCCTCCAGGGTACCTCCCATGGAAATCATGGCCGCAATGACATCAATCCTCTTATCCGCATTCCCCCGCCCAATGGCCTGGGCACCCAGAATCTTTCCTGTGGGATATTCATAAACCAGCTTAAAGTGCATGGGAGCGCTTCCCGGCATCAGCCCAACCTTATCCGTTGGGATAATATAGACAGAATCATGAGGAATACCGGCTGCTCCGGCTGCCTTTTCGTTCAGACCAGTGGCTGCTGCATTCAGGTCAAAGATACGGACCGCACAGGAGCCAATAACTCCCTTGTTATTATGGGGAATGCCGTACATATGGTCTGCCGCTGCCCTGGCCTGTCTCTGGGCCGGGCCTGCCAGCGCAAGCCTGGAAGGCTTATGGGTCAGCCTGTTAAACACCTCTATGGCGTCTCCCACTGCATAGATGTCAGGGTCGCTTGTCCTGTAATTGTGGTCCACCTTAATGGCTCCTGTCTCCCCCAGCTCCAGACCCATGGCCTCTGCAAGGCTGGTCTCAGGCGCAACTCCGATGGCCAGCACGGTCATTCCCGCCTTGACTTTCTTTCCCGAAGCCAGGGTGATGCTGTCTTCCCCGATGGCGCTGACGCCGTCGCTGACAATTACATCCACTCCATGGTCAAGCAGTTCCTTCTGAAGCATCTGTACCATATCATAATCAAAGGGTGCCATAATCTGGTCCTGGGCCTCGATGACCGTTACATGTCTTTTGTCCATGCTCAGATTCTCAGCCACCTCAATGCCGATAAATCCTCCGCCCACCACAGCCACATCCTGAATCCGGCAATCCGTCACGAATTTCTTCAGGTTCACAATATCCGTCACATTCCTTACCGTAAATACATTGGGCCTGTCCACGCCCTCTATGCTCTTTGGCCGGATGGGACTGGCCCCCGGTGAAAGGACCAGGATGTCATAGCGCTCCTCATAGATATCCCCGGTGCGCCCGTCCCTTACCCGGATGGTCTTCTTCTCTCTGTCCGCTGACAGGACCTCGCTGTCCGTCCTTGCTTCAATGTCGTACTGTTTCCTGAACTTCTCCGGGCTCATCATGACCAGGGCATTGCTGTCCTTTACCGTGCCGCTGAGATAGTAGGGAAGGGCACAGTTGGAAAATGACACGTGATGCCCTCTCTCAAACATAATGATTTCCGATTGGGCGTCCAGTCTCCTGGCCCTTGCCGCCACGGATGCGCCTCCGGCCACGCCGCCTACAATTAATATCCTCATAATCTCTATTTCCTTTCTTCCGCTGATATGATTCTCTCAAAACATGCATCTGCAATGTCCGCAGCCATGCAAATCATGTGGAGACAGCGGGTATCTTCTTTTTTATAGGTTTTCACCAGCTCACAGCAGGCATCTGAACCAAAACGTTCCACGAATTCCTCTGCAAACGCAGCCACAGCCGGTTTAAGCTCAGGCGTTGCATGGGCCCTTTCCTTAATAAGCCGGTAGCTGATGGCTGAACATCCGCCGCACAGGGCGCCGCAGGCCTTACCGCAGCCCATTCCCCCTCCGAATCCGCCCACCAGTTTAACCGACTCTTCCGGTATTCCCAGCTGGTATTCGTCATTCAGGGCGCGCAGCATGGTTTCCGCACAGTTGTTGTCCTTTTCAATGAAATACTCATATATCCTGTCCCTTGTCATCTTACCTCTCCTGTTCTCTCAAAGTATCTTTTATCCATATTATAGATATTATCACGTCCCAAGCTGACTATGCAAGTTTTTTGATGGTTTCGGCAGCGGAAAAGCACTGGGGATTGGGGGGAGGGGATGAGAAATGTGTTTTGGTATATCCCAATCTAAAAAGAAAAATGGTATGCCGGGTGAACCGGCATACCAATACATATATCCTTGTCCTCTTACTCTCCCTGCTGCTCCACATATTCCAGAAAATCAAAGTCAGCATAATGGGCATGTTTTACACGGTCCGCGCAGGTTATGCCTGCCATGGTTCCGGTGAACTCCCCGTATCTGCAGTACTCGTCGGAAAACCGCGTGGTATCAAAGATGCGCCCGATTTTCTCATATTCCTCTCCGTCATAGCTCCATTCAAACCAGGACTGTCTGCCCTGTACGTACAGCCTCAGGTAAACAGGCCGGTCCTCCACCGGTATCCTGGTGTTGAGGAATTCCGTCTTTACTCCGTTTTCCAGATGGATGACGGATAAGGCGCTCTGCCCCAGAGTTTCGCTGTAATATTTTCTCAGGTTTATGTAATTCATGTTGTCGTAATAGAGAATCAGCCCCGCACTGTGCTGGTGGACCTGGGGCACGAACTCCATTTTTGTGGTAATTCTGGCATACACGCTTGTCAGCTTTCTGGCCAGGATGCTCACCTTGTTCAGGGATGTCCTGGATTCCTGGCCCCTGAGCCGTACATAGCCCGGTCTGGCATTCACATCAGCAAACCTCTGGGGCATGATACGGGGCGCATAATAGAAATTTCCCAGCTCATTGCTGTCAAAACCGTCAAAGTCCGGTATTTTCTCCACCGGGAACTCAGGAAGAGAAGTCTCCGGCACCTCCAGCTTTGCCAGATTGCTTCCGTCCGCCATACGCAGCCACCCGTCCTCTGTCCACATCATTTTCTGTATGGCTGTCTCCCTGCCCAGGGTACAGCGAAGCTCCGGCACAAAGGGCCTGGCGCAGAGGTGGACCAGATACACCTCCCCTGTGGGAAGGTCCACATAGCTTCCATGGCCGGATTTCTGGAGGATGGAATCCGGATTATAATACTTGGGCTTTAAGTGGTCCGGGTCCTGTCTCTCGAAGGATTCTCCCGGCACACTGGTGACGATTGGATTCATGGGGTCCCTCTCATATGGTCCCCATACATTCCCGGAACGTCCCATGGTTACGCAGTGGTTATAACCAGTGCCGCCTTCCGCGCACATGATGTAATAGTACTCTCCCCGTTTTGTCAGATGGGGGGCTTCGATGCATCCGCGGTCCGTACCGCCCCGCCACATGCGTCTGGGATATCCCACGATTTCTTTTTTAGCTGCATCGTACTCCACCATGCAGATGGAGCCGGGCTTTTCATATCCTTCTCTTGTCTCCCATTCCAGGGAGACAATGTATTTCCTGCCATCGTCATCGTGGAATATGGATGCGTCAAAGCCTGAGGAATGAAGGTAGACCGGCTCGCTCCAGGGTCCCCTTATGTCCTTTGCAGTCACCAGATAATTATCCACGTCAAAATACCTTGCATTCATGGAGTTCATAACGCCGTACACCACATAGAAGGTATCTTCCGCCTCACAGTATGTCAGGCACGGCGCCCAGACCCCCTTTGCACTGGGAAGCTTCTTTAAATCCACCTTTTCATCGTCCGTTAGCACATGGGTGTAAAGCTCCCAGTGTTTCAGGTCCCGCGAATGGTAGATGGGGATTCCCGGAAACCACTCAAAGGTGGACACTGCCAGATAATAGTCGTCTCCTTTTCTGCAGATGCAGGGGTCCGGGTTGAATCCCGGAAGTATGGGGTTGTGTATCATCTCATTTCCTCCTTATCCCGGCCGGCTGCACGGCACCGGGCAGCTTCATAATTTCGGACAGCACCGTGCTCACCGGCATGGTCCTGTATGTTATTACTTTGCACCGGAAACCATCCAAAGGCAGCGCACCGGCCCAAATCCCAGCTGTCCCAGCCAATCCAGCCAGGTACATTAACCGTGTCTGTCAGTAGTTTATAGCTCCAGTAAAAATATCCGCTTCCTTTATCCCAGGCTTCTGTCTGCGCCTCTGCCAGAGCCCTGTAGATATGGCCTTTCTCCTTTTCATCCATAGCGTCCTGTCCTGCGCCTTCTTCGCCGTTCAGCACACTTCTGCCCCCCTTTGTATCACAGCCGCAGGCCAGGGAGTTGAAAAGGCACCATTCACCGCATATGACATCAAAATACTTTTGCATTTCCTCTATGTCCGTGGCATAATGGTTCTGGATATATTCCAGATAAGCGGGCAGGGTCTGTCCGCAGCCTGCCGCCTCCGCAATCATGAGATACTGGTGGGTGTCCAGGACCACATTTACATATTTGTCCTCCCTCATGAAATCCTTCCACGCCTTAAGTTCAAATCCGTCATGAATTACCACATATTTATCTTCCGGCATATGCTTTCGCAGGCAGTCATAGGCCCTCAGATAGAAATCCCTTAAAAACTCCATGGAAATGGGGCCTGACCCCTCTGCCGTGGCGGGCTCTGCCGGAGGATAGCGGTTTGGCACGTCAAATATCTTCCACATCCGCTCCGTAACAGGTTCATTCAGCACCTCGATTCCCCACAGTCCCTGCCTCCTGCCGTACCGTTTTGCCAGACGTTCCAGGACACCCAGGACATACTCCACCTCTGCCGGGTTTTTTGACCACTTACATACGCCGCAGATGCCTCCGTTGTCAAAACCATTCTGTCCTTCCGGCGCTGTATGCAGGTCAATCAGTATCTTTAGACCATACCGCTCCGCCCACCTGAATGCCTTGTCCAGCTCCTCCACACAGCCGATGAAGGGCTCCCTGTCTCCAAATATGAAGTACGGGACAGGAATCCGCACAGCTTCCATACCCATGGAGCGGATTGCAACAAAATCCCGTTCCGTGATATATTCTGAACGGTGTATCCTGATTCTGGCCTCATACACCTCCCTCGAAAGCTGCCGGGGCAGGTAATATTCATCCTCTGCTTCCGTTCCTTCAAACAGCGCCGGGCTCATCCATTTCTCCAGCACCAGCCAATTCCCTAAATTCACGCCTTTTATATGCATGGTTTTCTCTCCTTATTTGCCTTCAGATGCGCTCCTTACAGGATAAACCTGCATGGTATCCTATTTTCCATTCCGGCTCTTCAAATCAGCTATGATGCCTGAAAACTCAGCATCCAGATGATAGAAACTCATAATGACCAGTCCTGCCGCATAAATCCCAATGGGAATCCACACAAAACAAATTTTAATGGATGCAAGGGCGGAAGCAGACTGGGCAGCTGCCTGGCCCACATAACCTCCCAACTCCAGTATCCATCCCAAGAGGGCGGAACCAATTCCATTTCCAATCTTATATCCAAAGCTGCAGGCGCTGTTGACCAGCCCCTCGGTGCGGTATCCTGTCTTCCATTCCCCGTAGTCAATGGTATCTGATACCATGGCCCACATAGTGGCCCCGCCGCAGGCATTGCCCAGTCCCCGGATGATGCTGGATACAATGATAAGTCCCATGGCTCCGCCGGAGAAATTGAGCACCAGCATGCCGATAATATCCAGTATCAGGCCCACCGAAAACACATTGCGCTTTCCCAGCCGTTTTACCAGCATGGCGATAAAGAACATGCCTGCAATCTGCACCACATTGAAAATACCGTTTATCAGTGCCACTAAATCCTTATTGCCCAGTACATCCTTAGCATAAAAGACAGTGGAACCGCCGTTTACGGAATACATCAGGAAAAACAATGCCAGCATTCCTGTCATCATGAGCCAGTACTTATTCCTGAACAGGGCCTTGATTCCTTCTGCAAAAGGCACATTCTGCACCGGCTCCTCCCCCTCCTCACGGACAGCAGGCTTCACCCGCTCCCTGGTGCCCAGGAAATTAATCAGGAATGCCGCCACGGACAGAAGGCCGAACACCATGAATGTTTTAGTCCAGGCAGAAGGCGTATTTCCGAAATACTCCACAAGAGGCAGTGTAAATGTGTTGATGGTCAGTGTGCCTGCTGTTGCCAGCAGATTTCTGAAAATGCTCAGCACAGACCTCTCGTATGGGTCCTGGGTCATCAATGCGTTCAGCGCGGAATACGGCACATTGATGGCCGTATAAATGACCGTGGACACCAGGTTATATGTAATAAACACATACACCAGTTTAGGCGCAGAAGACCAGGAAACCGGCACTGAGAACAACAGGATGCCGGATATGGCAAAGGGTATGCACATGCGCAGCAGCCAGGGCCTGGCCTTTCCGAACCTGGATTTTGTCCTGTCCACAATCACGCCCATGATGATGTCGCTGATACCGTCAAAAAATCTTGAGACCATCATAATGCTTCCGACTGCAAAGGCACTGACCCCCGCATAATCCGTATAATAAAACAACAGAAATGCCGACATGGCCGTATAAATGATATTGCATCCGAAATCTCCGCAGCCATATGAAAAACGTTCCGCCAATTTCCCCAGCGTTAATTTACCTTCCCTATTCATCCCTTGATTCCTCTCTTTGTTTTTATAAAATGGCCCTGCCATTGTGGATGGATGGCAGGGACTGCCATAAGGCGGATTTTATCCTTATCCATGGAGAATCCGTCAATCCCCCATTGGGTCCGTCCCCAGTCTCCTGCCCTTCCTGTCCGGCCGGATAGAGATACGGTAAGCCGTAATCTCCATCTGTCCCTGTTTCCATGCGCATGGAATCTGTTCCCCGGGTATTTCTTTCATAATATATAGTATCACAGGATTCGTGGGGGGAACAGGACTGATACTTCCCATATAATAGGTCGATTTTCTCTTCTTGTGGGATGACTGCAGGAATGATACAATAATGAAAGAGGGGGATGAATATGACGGAAGCAAAAGAAAATATATTGTATGAAATTATTCAGGTACCCGAGGCCACAAAGGTACGTTTCTTCACCTCTGTGGACCCGGGCAGTTATGTACCCAGCCATTGGCACAGGGCAGTGGAAATTATTTATATTCTTGAAGGTGAACTGGAGGTAACAGCGGAGAGGATGAGCCGAAATCTCCCGGCCGGTCAATGCATCCTTATTAATTCCAATGTCATACACTCCACCAAATGTACCCATCCCAACCGGGCCATTGTGCTGCAGATTCCCATGGAGTTCATGGAAACCTATATACCTGAGGTAAGCCAGCTCCTTTTTCTGTGGAACCCCGAAACCCAGGACCCAATCATGAGGACCAAACTGGACCGGATGAAGGACACCCTGACCCAGATGCAGATTGCCAACGACATACGGCCGGAAGGCTTTTTGCTGCGTTTTAACAGCCTGCTCTTTGAATTATTGTTCCAGCTGTACCACAATTTCAGTGTACAGGTATTAAAACCGGATGTGAATCAGAAAAACAAAGATTTAAGCCGTCTGGACCCGGTACTGACCTACACGGCCAGGCATTACAACCGTCCCATCACCACCAGTGAAATCGCCCGGGTGGCCTTTTTACAGCCGGGATACTTCTGCCGTTTTTTCAAAAAATGTATGGGCGTTACCTTCCTGGAATACCAGAATGAACTTCGCCTGTCCTATATTTACCGCGACCTGATTACCACGGAGGATTCTGTCCGTGATATTCTGGAACGCCATGGCTTCACCAATTATAAATTATTCCGCAGGATGTTTGGAGAACAGTTCGGGGATACGCCTTCCGGCGTCAGAAAGAAAATGAGACAGGGCCGGTAAAATGATGGGCTTATGCCCTGTCCACTAAAAGTTCCGGCCCTATTCATGCCCTCCCGCCTCTACGAATACGGGAGGGCATAAAACAAATCACGGTGTTTTCCAGTATTTCTCCATCTTTGCCTTTGCCTCCTCCTGAGAAAGCGAAAACTTCTCACCCAGCTTCTGCATGGTCACTTCGTATGTATGTCCCAGCTCAACACAGGTCTCTATCAGCGCGCCCATACCCTTCTCCAGCCCCTTCTGTATTCCTCCTTCTTCCAGCAGCTCTCCTAAATATGACATGCAAAATACCTCCTTTACCTCGTTCAACTCTCGTTGTTTCAAAAATTTCATTGCAAATGCAAACAACATAGATTCCATACGCATAGAATCCTCTTTTCCCAGAAGGTCCTCCACGCCACGCAGCAAATTCAGACTTTCCTCAATGCGCTTTTTCTGCGGCATGGTCCCCCCCATAAGAGGTGTCAGCAGAAGCTCCACCATATCCTGTCTGGACAGAGTGCCCTGCCCCTTCTTCAGGAGCTTTCCCTGGATGATGCGCTCAGCACTCCAATCCTTCAGACGGATTACATGGACCTGATATGTATTCAGCCCTTCCCGGAGTTCTGTCTTCAGTTCCCGTACAGCAGAACTGCACACCACGCTGGTAATGACCTCTACCTGATAATAATAGCTGCACACTCCTTCGTATGCCCGAAACCGGCGAAGGTCCTCATCCAGGATGCTGTCACTTTCGAACTCAATGTGCCGCCAGGTCCCATCCTCCATCAGGTAATTGAAGTCCTCATAAAAATCCTTCATCTCCAGATAAATCTGTTCAGTGGGCGCAATCTGCCGGATTTTTCCTGTAATTCCCAGCAACGGCAGCAGTTCCGCACCAAAAAACTGTGCTGCCATTTTCATTGCACGGTCCTCCAGGGGTGCTCCAGAGGCCCTGGCATCCCAGTCCTCTTCCGGCCTATACTCTCCCAACAGGAAAGCACGCATCGTTTCTTTCATACAGCCTCCTTCTCAGGCGCCATATAAGAACCTATCTCCATTATAAAAGTTTTTACTTCCCCAGACAATAGTGGTTCTTTCTGGACTTTGGGTATTCCTTATAAAACATTAGCTGGTATCGGTTCGA
>NZ_SPHO01000019.1 GCF_005845215.1 Clostridium sp. 1001271st1 H5 | reverse complement strand
TTTACTAAATTAAAAAGAAAAATAATTTACACATCGGAGTGATGTGAAAGATAAAGCAAGTATTTTCAAGCATTCCGGGGCAGGTACTGGATTTTATCGTGGTGCTCATTGGCCTGGTCATTATATTTAAGAAGCAGATAACCACCCTGCTTCAGAATATATTTAAGGAGATAAACAGCCAGTCAAAAGAGGTGTATTAATGTGCAGAAAAGGTGAGATTACGGTATTTCTGGCAATGATACTGTTCAGTGTCTGTGCACTGCTGTGTGTGGTGGTGGAATCGGCCCGCACAGCAGGAGCCAGGTGCTATCTGCGGATGGCAGTAAATTCATCCGCAGATTCCCTTATGGCCCAGTATCACAGGGAACTGTGGGACCATTACCGGATATTGGGGCTTGAGTATGACAGGGCAGAGACACTGGAGCAGGAGTTCGGGGAATTTCTAAGGCCCTATATGGAAGCCGATAACTGGTATCCCATGAAGGCGGACCGGATTACGATAACAGATATAACAGGCCTTACCCAGGGGGATGGGAGGTATTTTGAGCAGGAAATACTGGATTACATGAAGTATGGGCTGATTGATGCGGATTGGGACGAGCTGGATGAAGCCGGCGCAGGAGAGCTGTTGTCGGCCTGGAAGGAGGGAAACAGCGTTAACCGCATATCAGAACTGTATTCCGCCCATTCCAGGGAAGCTGTAAAACTGGAAAAGGCCCTGGAGGCAATCAACAAAACACTTCTGACCCAGAAGGAACGGTGGGAACAGGGTAAAACATGCCTGGAACAGCTGGATGGAGGCGGGTTTATTTCCCAGGCCAATAAAATGATACGGGAGCTGGAACGGCTTCCGGGTCAGATAAAATCTTACGGAAAAAGAGCCGATGAGCTGTATGAAAAACTGGCCGGAAGCAGGGAACGGTTTTGGGAGGAAGCCGGCGCCCTAAGCGGGGATGTAAAGGCTGCCCTGGAGGATGAAATCAGCCAGTATGAGTCATATGCTGCCCGGGACGGACAGCGCCGAATAGAGGTTGAAGCGCTGACAAATCTGAGCCAGGACCGGATTCAGTGGGTTGGGAATGTAATTGACATGGCGGAGGAGGTAATGGAGTATATCAGCAGCTGGGAGCCGGAGGATAAGGACGACGAATTAGATGAGGCGGCACTGTGGATGCCGGTAAGGGAACACTGGTCCCGGTACGGCATGCTCTCGCTGGGAGTGGAATTTGGAGTCCGGGATAAGGAAAAGGAAGGCTTTCTGGAACAGGTGGGCAACATGGCGGGAAAGGGAATGCTGGAGCTGGTATTGCCGGAAGGAACCGTTGTTTCAGGGACAGTCCTCAGGCTTTCCGGCACGCCGTCTGCACAAAGGAAGGCTGAAGGCGCAGGCGGGAAGGAAAAGGGTCAGGGGGATGGTTTTAAAAGCACCGGCTTTTTAACCGGGGTCAGTACGCTGGTGCAGCGTCTGGTGATAGGGGAATATGACATCCGTTTTTTTCAGGGGTTTGAACAGGAGATGCAGAAAGGGGAATTTTACCAGCTGGAGTATATCATTCATGGAAAGGACAGAGACAGGGATAATCTGAGCAATGTGGCCGCTCGCCTGACTGCTCTCAGGGAGGGACTGAACCTGGTGCATATCCTTTCAGATTCCGGCAAGCGCCAGGAGGCGCGGAGCCTGGCCCTGACCATAGTGGGGGGAACAGGGATACTGCCTCTTGTATCAGTGGTGGCGTTCTTTATCATGGCGGTATGGGCCCTTGCAGAGGCGCTGCTGGATGTAAGGCACCTGCTGGAGGGGAAAAGGGTACCGGTTTTTAAGACGGCATCTGACTGGAAACTGGATTTGGCCGGACTGTTGGAGATGGGGAAAGAGGGGAGCCTGATTGATAGGGAAGAAGGCGGAAATGGGAAAGGCATTGATTACAAAGGCTATCTGCGGATACTTATATTCGGCAGTTATGATACGGATTTGGTTTACCGGATGATGGATGTGATGCAGCTTGTGACAGCAGGTAAACAGCCGGAATTTTCTATGGAAAACTGTGCCTGCACAGTGGATGTGGAAGCATTGGTCAGTGGAAAACATGTATTTTTTTCTAATGGATTGTGGAAAAGTCAGGGAAAGGAAGGTGGGTACACGTATGACACGCAAATGGCAGTAGCGGGAAGTTACCTGGAAGCCTATAAAGACCCGTAAAAGCCGATGGAAATGACAAGTACCGGTTTATCAGGAATAGGGAAAGGAGGTTCATGATGATGTCCTTTTTTCTGGTGCAGAATATAAAATTAAAATCGTATGGTCCAGATAGCAAAACAATAAATAATAAAACAACAAATAATAAAACAGCAGATAAAAATACAACCGCACCTCTCCAAGTACGTAGAAGCTGTCGCCTGCTCCATGAAAAAAGGGCATTATCATGGAGCTCCTGCCAGATGCAGGGAAGCCTTTCAGTAGAGGCGGCCCTCAGTCTGTCCCTTTTCCTGTTTTTGTGCTTCTGCCTCATCATGCCCATGAAGATGCTGGACCGTCAGAGGCAGATTCAGGCTGTGATGGAGTCCGTGGGAGAGGAACTGAGCCAGTATGCCTATGTGGAATACTGTTTCCGTACCGCGGGAGAGGGCAGGACGGAAGTGGATGTGGGGAGGTGGGAGGATACGGATTCCTCTGTCCTGGCTGCAGCTTATGCTTCTGCCAGGATACTGGGAAGCGTTAACAGGGAGTGGATAGAGGCTGTATCGTTTGCAGGAACGGATATAGGAACGGACGAGATGGTCCATATAGTGATGAATTACAGGATGCGGCTTCCCTTTTCCGTATTGGGAATCAACAGTATTCCCGTGAAGCAGGTGTGCAGCCGCAGAATGTGGAATGGGTCGGATGGCGGACGTTTTGGAGGTGGAGACGGAAATGGTGGTGAAGAGGAGGATGAGACGGTATATATTGGTAAGAATTCCACCCGCTACCACCGCTTAAGGACCTGCCACTATCTTTATAATAATTTAAAGGCAGTGGATGTGAGGGGTGTGGGGGAGCTGCGGAATGAGTCCGGAGGAAGGTATTCGCCCTGCAGGACCTGCGGCTCAGGAAGCAGCGGTACGGTATACGTCATGCCCTATGGTACAAGCTATCATATGTCTAAGAGCTGCCGGTCCATTATTGCGTATGTTCAGGCAGTACCATTGCCGCAGGTGGAATATTTGGGGGAGTGTTCGTACTGCAGAGGAAAATAATATGGCTGCAGAAGAAAATAATATAGTTGCAGAGAAAAAATATGGCTGCACAGAAAAATAGTATAAGGCCGGGGGTGCGTTTGGTTGGGGATACTGGGTGGTGATTGGATGGAACAGCTTGCGGCAGGACATGAAGTGGCAGGAGTAATGCTGCGCTGCGGTTTCTTGCTGACACTGGTGGCCGGAGCATGGCAGGACATGAGAAACCGCAAAATTAAAATTAGTCTGATTGCGATGTCCGGAACCGGAGGCGCTGTTTTACGCGTTCTGTATATTGTACTGGATACAGCCGTCACCTATCAGGGGGGAGGACGCCTACAGCTATTTGGTTTGGCGATGGGGCGGCTTATGGATACTGTCCTGGCAATGGCGGTAGGGGGAGGATTGCTTCTCCTTTCCCGGATGACAAAAGAGGCTGTGGGGAAAGGCGATGGATGGTTCTTCCTGGTATCGGGTATTTATCTGGGGGCAATGAAAAACCTGGCGCTATTGGCAGGCGGTTTGGGCGCTTGTTTTTTACTGTCCATAGTTTTGATGCTTAAGGGAATCATACAGGGAACAGATATGGGGAAGCTGCGCATTCCTTTTCTTCCATTCCTGGTTCCCGCAGGAATCGGGGTGATGTTCATATGAAGGGAAAAACACTGAATGGGAGCCTTACAGTTGAGGCAGCATGGATTATGGCCATGGTATTGCTGTGCATATCGCTGATGCTCCAGCATGGGGGACGTATTCATGATGAAACCAAGGCTGCCATGGGCCTCCATGAGGCAGTGGAAAGGGGACGCCATGGAAGTGTGCAGGAACTGGAGTCTACCGTATCTGCTGCCCGGAATCATCTGGGCCGCCTGATGTCCTTTCCTGACTGCAGTCTGACAGTAAAGGAAAAAGGACGGAGGATATATGGAAAAGGCAGCGGTGGAACATGGGAAAAGGAGATTGATGCGGGGGTATTCCGCCCGGAGATATTCCTGCGCAGGATTACTTTAATTGAAGGGCTGGTCAGGGATGATGGAAATTAGCTACAGGAGGGAAGCAAAACGGAATTATCTGGTAGCAGGGCCGACAGGGAATGAACCTGGCTATGAGGCGGGATATGAAGCCAGAATGCTGGCCCACAATGAGATTCGGGGACTGCTGAGAATGTATATAACATATCAGGATGGGCGGCCCTCATATTGCTATGACATTACATCCAGACAGCCCCTAAGCCGGCTGCTGGATACCCGTTTTATAACCAGGGACGAGATATGCCAGCTGTTGATTCAGATTCATGGGGCATTAAACGGTATGGAAGAGTACCTTTTGGATGCTGGCGGGGTCCTGATGGAGCCGGAATATATTTATGTGGAACCGGAGCTGTTCCAGACCGGTTTGTGTCTGGTGCCCGGTGTTCAGGGGGATTTTCAGGACAAGCTGAGCCGGCTCCTGCAATATATTCTGAAAAGGATAAACCACAAAGACCGGGAGAGCGTAGTCCTGGCTTATGGGCTATATCAGGAAAGCCTTAAAGAAAACTGCGGAATGGAGGATTTGCTGGGCCTGATTGCAGCGGAGCGGAGAAAGGGGAAAGACAGGGCGCTATTTAAGGAGACTCCGGAGGATTCTGCGGAGATGGGAGAATTCCGGGAGCAGGCGTGTTGGGAGAAGGTAGAGAAGGAGGAAAAGGGGACAGGCAGAGGACAGAAGGAACCGCGGGGGGAGGAGGCCGGCGGAGGGCGTAAGAAAACACAGGGGGAGGAAGCAGGCAGAGGACGGAAGGAGACGCGGGGGAAGGAGACTGGCAGAGGACGGAAGGAGACCCAGGGGCAGGAGACTGGCAGAGGGCGGAAAGAAAGAGGAACCAAGGAGCAGCATGGAACGCTGCATAGTGAACTGGATAAGAGTGCAGGCAGGAAACGTTTCATGCGCCAGATAATCCTATGGCTGGCAGCCGTGATATTCCCTCCATTGGCGCTGTGGCTGTTCAAAGGGAGGACAGCGGTCTTTGATAATTGGATTCTGTTTGCGGCAATGGACGGAGGCCTATTGCTTGCGTTGCCGGCATTTAATATATGCAGGCTGTTGATTGCCTCAAGGGCTGTAAAGGGAAAAGAGACAGAATCAGGAGAAGAACAGGACCCGTGGAGAATTTTGTATGAGGATGAAGAGGAGGAAGACGGGGAGTTCGGTAATCAGCCGTTTCAGATATACCGGAATGAGGATGAGAATCAGGATGAAAATAAAAATTTACAAAATAAGACGGAAAGAAATACCGGTGAATGCTTTCAGACCGCCCTTTTATCAGAACGGCCGGCAGAAGGGGAGGACGTCCGGCGTTTATCTGCCCTGAATGGTTCGGATGAGGATATTACCATATCCTATTACCCCTTTGTAATTGGCAAGCACAAGGATTTGGCCGATTATGTGCTCATGAAGGATACAGTGAGCCGTTTTCATATAAGATTAGATGAAGAGAATGGGCATTATAGTGTAACAGACCTTAATTCCACCAATGGTACCAGGGTCAGAGGCCGTCTGCTGGAGGCAAATGAGACAACACAGCTGGAGCCGGGAGACCAGATATTTATGGCCGACCATGGATATATGTTTCACTGACAGAACAGAGCGGCCCGGCATTCTCCTTCCACTTAAAAAATCCAATTGCAGGAGCATGGTCACAGAAATACTAAATAGCAAGAGGAGGGGCATAAAAAATAACTTTATTGCGTCAAAGCCACTTAACAAGTCCTTTAAAGTATGTTAAGATTATATATCATTGAGGATGTGAGGAATAAGGATGGTTACAGGCATAAACAGGAACAGGCCATATGTTAATATTGCGTTGGTAGCAGTCAACGTATTGGTATTTCTGTATCTGGAAGCCATCGGCTCCACTGAGGATGGAGTATTCATGGTAAGGCATGGGGCTGTATTTGCACCCTTTGTTATCCTCGGTGGAGAGTACTACAGGCTGTTTACTGCCATGTTCCTGCACTTTGGAGTCAGCCATCTGGCAAATAATATGCTGGTTCTGCTGGTGCTGGGCGAGAAGATGGAAAAGGCGCTTGGTCATATCAAATATTTGATATTTTACCTTGCCAGCGGTGTTGCTGCCAACGGCATCTCCCTGGCTGTCCAGGTACGGACAGGGGCGGCCAGTGTGTCTGCGGGAGCTTCAGGCGCAATCTTCGGTGTGGTAGGCGGTCTGGTCTATGTGATTGCCATTCATCATGGTCAGTTGGACGGACTAACCAACAGGCAGCTGGGTTTCATGGTTCTGCTGACGCTTTATCATGGGTTCACTTCAGCAGGGGTGGACAATGTGGCCCACATAGGAGGCCTGATTTCCGGCTTCATTTTAGGTATCCTGCTTTATCGGAGAAAACGTGCTGCCGGTATTTCCGGTATGGCTGGATAGAATGCAGGCTGTGTTAACCGCAGCGGAAGGAGGATTTTCAGAATGACAGATGACAATTGTATTTTTTGTAAAATAGCGGGCGGGGTGATTCCGTCAACCACTCTGTATGAGGATGAAGAGTTTCGCGTGATTCTGGATTTGGGACCGGCGTCCAGAGGACATGCCCTTATTCTTCCAAAACAGCATTTTGCAGATGTATGCGCACTGGATGGGGATACAGCCGCCAAGGTACTTCCTCTGGGTGCCAAGATTGGCTCTGCGATGAAGAAATCTCTTGGATGTGCGGGATTCAATCTGGTTCAGAATAATGGAGAAGCAGCCGGGCAGACTGTGTTCCATTTCCACATGCATGTGATTCCAAGATATGAAGGAGGTCCGGCCATGGTCAGTTGGGCTCCGGGAAAGGCTTCGCCGGAAGAATTGGCAGAGGTTGCGGATAAAATCAAAGGCTGTCTGTAATTGCAATGAAGATTGAGAAGATGGATTCAGAAGATAAGAAACTGTTTGAGGAAATGTATCTGGAATATGAGGTATACCTGAGAAGGATAGCTTATGTGAACGATATTCCTGTGGATTATATTGAGGATGTGGTACAGGATACATTTGTCTCATATGCCCGCTATAAATATTCCCTGGATATGGCCGAGGAAAGTAAGAGGGCGCTGCTGATACGTATTCTAAAAAGCCGGTGTATGGATTTCCACCGCAAGATGAAGTACAGGAGCTATGGGGAATTGGACGAAGAGGCATATAACAGTGAGGAGTATCCGGCTCACGATAAGGCTGCCAATCTGCCGGATTATGTAGTCAGCAAAGAGAGATGCGAGGCGATTATTAAGGAAATCGAGAGGATGCCTGAAAACTGGCGTCAGGTCGCGACGCTCAGATTGATAGAGGGACGGCCGACAAGGGAAGTATGCGCTATGTTGGATATTACAGAAAAGGCATGCTATTCCAGAGTCAGCCGTATCAGGAAGTACCTAGAAGAACTGCTAAAAAGAGATAATTGGCCCTAAGGTTATTTCACACATGATTCAATGAGAGATACAACTGTTTTAACAGCATTGTTCAGACTGCTTTGTTCCATGGCCTGAATATAGGTATTGCGGTTTAAATATAAATCGTTAATCGCATTAAACAAAGAGTCATCAGACAATGCTTCCTCTTCCAGAACCTTGCTGAATCCTTGTTTTGCAAAGGAATTGGCATTGAGAATCTGGTCTCCGCGGCTTGCCGCTGCTGACAGGGGGATGAGCAGGTTCGGTTTGCGCAGTGCCAGAAGTTCGCAGATGGAATTGGCTCCAGCCCTTGATATGACAAGGTCGGCTGCCGCAAACAGATGCTTTAGGGGAGCGTCAACGTATTCATACTGTACATATCCGTCTGTTCCAATCCGGTTCTCATCCAGATTGCCTTTGCCGCAGATATGTATTACCTGATAGCTGGGCAGAAGACGGGGAAGGATGTTGCGGACTGCTGTGTTAACGGCTACAGAGCCCAGACTTCCGCCTATGACAAGAAGTACTGGCTTGTGGGCGGACAGATGGGCATAAGTGAGCCCGGACAGCCGGTCGCCCTGGAGCAGTTCCTCACGGATAGGAGAGCCTGTAAGCACAGCTTTGTCAGATGGAAGGTACTTAAGGGTTTCCGGGAAATTACAGCAGACTTTGCAGGCGGAGGGAATGCATATTTTGTTGGCCAGTCCTGGCGTCATATCGGATTCATGTATGATGACAGGAATTTTGTAATGCTTGGCAGCAAGAACCACGGGAACTGCAACAAAGCCGCCCTTGGAAAAAACTACATCCGGTTTATGGCGTTTTAAGAGCCGTCTGGCCTCCGTGTAACCCTTGACAACGCGGAATGGGTCGGAAAAATTCTTGATATCAAAGTATCTGCGCAGCTTGCCAGAGGATATGCCATCATAGGGAATGCCTGCATTTTCAATCAGCTTGCGTTCCATACCCTGGTATGAACCGATATAGCGGATTTCGTAACCAGCCTCCTTCAGTGAAGGGAGCAGGGCCAGATTGGGGGTAACGTGTCCGGCAGTACCGCCGCCGGTTAAAATGATTTTTTTCATAAAAACCTCCTAAAGAATACGATATGCTGGGGAATCCGGCATTCACAAACGTCTACTATTATAGTAAGCATTAAACGCAAAAAGTCAACCCTAAAGGCAAAGGGAACTTTAGGAGATTTGGTAAACAGAGGTGTCACGTGGGAGATTATAAAAGAGATTCAGAACAGGACAATTCTATGGACTGCCCGATTTGGGGAACGGATGATATATCAGATGAAGAACTGTTAAAAGAATTTGAAGCAGTCAAGCATATGGCCGTCCCCCTTCCCATTCCGTCCCCATCACCAGACGAATTTGAGAAAATCTGGACAAGGATACAGGAAGAAAGGGCTGAGTCAAAGAATGTACCGGAATCCAACCAACCAGAGCACCCCAAGGTTATCAGACCGAGGTTTGGCTGGAAGCGGTTGGCTGCGGTTGGTTTAATTGCCTGTCTTGTGGCAGGGAGTGGATGTATGGTGGCTATGGGGACGAAGTCGTATTTTTATCGGGAGAAGGAGTTGGGGGATGGACAAGGTATTTTTGTAAATGATTCATTTAAGGCTGAGGTCAATGGGGAGGATGAGGCTTATGAGGTTATTGGGGAGGAGCTGAATATCAAACCACTTAAATTGGGTTATATACCACCGGATATGGATTTTTTAGGTTTATATATAGAAAATGGAATAGCATATATGAAATTTAATTATAAGCAAGAAAATGTTTTTCTAATACAGTCAAAGTACGATAAGAAAGTTTCATATAACTATAAAGGTGATTCCCAATATAAATTAAATATTTATAATAAATGGATTGGAGAAAATTTAGATATCCATAGAGAAATGTTATCTAACGAAAAATTAAGATATGATACATCAGTAATATTAGATGGTTCATATTACTCTATTTCAGGTGTTATCGATGAATCAGCGTTTCTACAAATTGTGGAGAGATTAACATTTTAAAAAGGAGATGTACAAATGAAAAAGTATATAGTTACAATTTTGAGCAGTATTCTTATTTTGTCTATGACGACATTAACTGTTTATGCTAAACCATATAACCCAAATGACTATACCTCGGTTAATGAGGTTTCTGAATTATTACCAAAGTCTATACGACAAAGTAAGGTTTCTGAATTTGCTAAAGCAAGGGGCGATTTTTTTATGAGAGCTGATTTAGCAATTTCTGATGAAGGTAATGGGGATATTGGTGCAGTAGCTATTGGATTTTTAGCCATACCAGTAGATGAGGCATACATTACAGTTTATTTGGATAGATGGGATGAAACATCCGAACGCTGGAGACAGGTAACATATTATGACGCTGAATATTATGCAAAAGATTATCCTGAAGGATTGGATACCCCTACAGTAAACATTACATTTAAAGGTCAGGAAAAGGGTTATTATTATCGATTAAGAGGGGTATTCTCAGCTGTTTATAATGATAAATTTGAAGGTTTTAGCCCAGTTACAGCAGGAATTTTCATTGATTAGTAAGATACGAATTGTGATAAGTAATATACTAAAAAGGAAAGGAGAACTATATTTATTCTCCTTTCCTTTAACACTTTTACCGCCCTTTAAACTGCTTCAACGCCCTAGCCAACTGGTCCGGGCAAGACGTAGGTCTTGGCCCGCACTGGATTCCGTCCAGCCTGCGGATGGCCTCATCCACGTCCATGCCCTCGATGAGGCGGGACAGGCCCTGTGTATTGCCGGAGCAGCCGCCTATGAATTGGACATTGGTCAGTTTATTATCTTTCACTTCAAAGGATATCTCCCTGGAACAGACCCCTTGTGTTTTATATCTCATGTGTAGTGCCTCCTGTAATAAATTCATGTATATCCGATTATGCCTTATGCAAAAGATAATGTCAAGTGAGAACAAGCTTTGAACTTGAAAATCTGCGGGCTTCCTATATAATAGAAGAATAGTACAAGACAGAAGGAGGTAATTATGCTAGGAATTATTGGAGCCATGGACGAGGAAGTGGCTATGATTAAGGCGCAGTTGACAGATGTGCAGGTGGAGACAAGGGCTGCCATGGACTTTTATAAAGGAAAACTGGAGGGAAAGGAGGTAGTGGTGGTCCGCTCCGGCATCGGCAAGGTTAATGCAGCTATGTGTACTCAGATTCTGGCTGATATATACGGCGTAACGGGTGTGGTGAATACGGGAATTGCAGGTTCCCTGAAGGCTGAGATTGATATTGGGGACATAGTACTTTCCAGCGATGCGCTTCAGCATGACATGGATGCTACCGGATTTGGCTATGAGCCGGGACAGATACCCAGGGTAGAGACACTGGCCTTTAAGGCAGACGAGGGTCTTATACATCTGGCAGAGGGCTGCTGCGCCAGGGTAAATCCGGACATCCGCACCTTCGTGGGGCGCGTAGTGACCGGAGACCAGTTTGTCTCTGATAAAAACAAGAAAAAGTGGCTGGTAGATACGTTTGGAGGATATTGTACGGAAATGGAGGGGGCTGCCATTGCCCAGGCCTGCTATCTTAACTCTATCCCGTTCCTTATTGTGAGGGCCATCTCTGACAAGGCGGATGACAGCGCCACAGTGGATTATCCTGCTTTTGAAGCTAAGGCCATTGTCCACAGCGTAAATCTGCTTACTGAGCTTGTACGTTCCTTTTCTTAAATAAGGATTGATTGAAAATCAGATTGATATATAGCAGACACACATATAAAGATTCGCTAATAATTAGACCTCTGGATATGACGAAATTCAGAGGTCTGTTTTATAAGAGAGGGAGGTTGGTATGGGCAAGAAAAGGAAATGGATGATATTTGGAGGAACAGCAGTTGCTGTCATGGCAGCGTTTCTCTGCATTGCGGCCTTTTTCCTATATAAAGGGGTGACGCATTTCTTTGACAAGGAGACAGCGGCGGACCATTACCTGGAACAGATGGTGTCAGCGGCATCCCAGGGGGACCGGGAGGCCATGCGCTCCCTGTATTTGCCGGGAGCAGTGCCCGAAGAATATATGGAAAAAGAAATACAGGAAAATATGGATATATGGGGCGCAAGACAGATGGCCTCTTTTAAAAAGAGGGGATTAAATGTCCGGACCAGTACTGTAAAGGGTGTAAAGACCAAAACTGTGGAATGTACCTACAGGGTGAAGGCAGAGGACGGCCAGCTGTTTACAGCCGGCCTTAAGAGAATGGAGACATCGGACGGGAGCCGGGGAATCATCAGCTTTACCGTCAGGGACAGCGCATCCTTGGCGCCCCAGGGCACCCTGCGCACCATCGGTCATTGGAATGTATTTCAGTGGGGATTGTTCCTTCTGTCCCTGGCCATGATTTCCGCTACGATTATGACAGCCGTCATATGTTACAGGCAGAATCCGCGGTACAGGTGGGGATGGATTATATTGATACTCATAGCCTATCTCTCCATGGGGTTTTCTATCATACGTACGCCCGCCAGGCGGGAGTTTAAGGTCAACTGGGCGGCAGCTACGGTGAGGCTCAGCCGCTATGTCACATATGAAAACGGCAGCAGGGAGTTCCGCCTGTTTCTACCGGCAGGAATGGCTGTTTACTGGATTATGAAAAAACGGCTGGACCAGGAATCCAATCAGAAAGAGCATGGGGACCAGGAATCCGGCCGGGAAAAGCATGGAGAACGGGAATCCGGCCGGGAAAAGCATACGGATGCAGAAGGAAAATCCTGGCGTATACCTTAACTGTCTAAAGAAAAATCTCACCACTCAGAATCGTTTTTTAGGAGAATTTGGCGAACGATTCTAGGGACTCTCAACTTCCCAAATCAAAATCCGTTGCTATAATAGACTTTACCGGGAAACGCCTGACTGCAGGGGCGCTTCCCAAACCAGGCAGCGGCTGCAGCCAGCAGCCAGGGCCAAAACAATAATATTATATAGAAACGGGATGGAATCCGGGAAGAAAGGGGAGCTTTTACTATGATGAGCTTTTTACAAACAGGAAAGGCACTATACGTGCTGGCAGCAATCTGCCTGGCAGGGGTATTTACCAGGTTGATGGCAGGAAGCTTCTACAAACGATTAATTAAAGAAAGCACCAACATGGCATTGACTAAGAACAAATATCTGCGCGGATTGAAACAGAATGCAGAGGATACATATCGTATGAATCAGGGAATGAACAACACACGTGTATATCTGGAACGCCAGATGTACAGCCTGCGGACCTTTGGGATGTCCGTCAAGGGACTGGACAACCTGTCGGGGCAGCTGACACTTCTCTGCTTCCTGGCAGGCGGCGGAGCAGCATTTCTCTCTTATTGGTTTAGAAGTGATAATTATTATATTGTATTGTACGGCACCACAGGCATCCTGGCCGGCATGTTCACCATGCTGGTGGATTACGGAGTAAACCTGGAATCCAGGAGACAGCAGCTTCTGACCTGCCTCCAGGACTATCTGGAAAATGTGATGTGGCCGCGAATGAACCGGGAAGGCGCAGCAGAGCATGTGCCGGCCGTTACAGCTGAGGAGGACCGCAGGGAACCGGCTAATCTGCGCTCCATAGGAAGAGACCGCCGTTCAAATAGTAATAATAGAAGGGGGCTGGAGCAAACTGCTGCCAGCAGGGAAAAACAGGAAGAGAAGTCAAAGGATAATTGGCTTCAGGATTTAAATCCGGAACAAAAAAGAATGTTGGGGGAATTGCTGAAAGAATTCATTTCCTAAATAGGCTGACACCCAGGAATTTGCTTCCAGGGTCAGAAAGAAATGGTATTATAAGGGAAATTATGTTATAATTTAAGAGATAAGCGGCTTTACCGCAGCACTGATAGAATCATGGGCAGATGGTCCATGGACATAAGAAAAGGAGAGCGCGAGTTATGGGAAAGGAAGTTATGTTTGATTATTCCAAGGCAGCAGGATTCGTTTCTGCGGAAGAGATGGCCAACTTTAAGACCACAGTCATGAGTGCAAAGGAGACCTTGCTGAGCAAGACTGGCGCCGGTAATGATTTTCTGGGATGGATCGATTTGCCGGTAGATTATGATAAGGCCGAATTTGCAAGGATTAAGAAGGCGGCGGAAAAGATTCAGAATGATTCTGATGTCCTGCTGGTGGTAGGCATCGGCGGCTCCTATCTGGGGGCAAGGGCAGCCATTGAATTTCTGTCACACAGCTTTTATAATGTGTTACCCAAGAGCGTTCGCAAGACACCTGAGATTTATTTTGTAGGCAACAGCATCAGCAGTAAATATATCCGTGACTTAAAGCAGGTACTGGACGGCAAGGATTTCTCCGTCAACATCATTTCCAAGTCAGGCACTACCACAGAACCTGCAATTGCATTCCGTGTATTTAAGGAAATGCTCATTGAAAAATATGGCAGAGAAGAAGCCAACAAGCGCATCTACGCAACCACTGACAAGGCTAAAGGCGCCCTAAAGAACCTGGCAGACGAAGAAGGCTATGAAGAATTCGTTGTGCCGGATGATGTGGGCGGACGTTTCTCCGTATTGACGGCTGTAGGCCTTCTTCCGATTGCAGTGAGTGGAGCGGATATTGATAAGTTAATGGAGGGTGCTGCTTCAGGCAGGCAGAAAGCCCTGGAGACACCATATGAATCCAACGCAGCCCTTCAGTATGCAGCTGTGCGTAACATTCTGCACCGCAAGGGAAAGGCAGTTGAAATTGTGGCCAACTATGAGCCAAGCCTTCACTATGTGTCCGAGTGGTGGAAACAGCTCTATGGCGAGAGCGAGGGCAAGGACCAGAGGGGCATTTTCCCGGCGGCAGTGGATTTGACCACAGACCTTCACTCCATGGGACAGTTCATACAGGACGGAGCACGTATCATGTTTGAGACAGTTCTCAATGTTGAAGAATCTCCTGCCGAGATTCTTCTGAATAAAGAAGACGTGGATACCGACGGCATGAATTACCTGGCAGGGAAGAGTGTGGATTTTGTAAATAAGAGCGCCATGAACGGAACTATCCTGGCTCACACCGACGGCAATGTACCCAACCTGATGGTTAAGATTCCGGAGCAGAACGAGTTCTATCTGGGAGAGCTGTTCTACTTCTTCGAGTTTGCCTGCGGTGTCAGCGGATATATCCTGGGCGTGAATCCGTTTAACCAGCCGGGTGTGGAGAGCTACAAGAAGAACATGTTTGCATTGCTGGGTAAGCCTGGATATGAGGCTCAGAGAGAGGAACTGCTAAAGCGGCTGTAATGACGGTGCGGTTTCGGGATGACTGGCCGGTCATGCCATATGAATCTAAGTGAGATAAAAGCTTAACAGAGATACGGCATAGAGAAAAGGCCGTCCTGCTGATGGGGTGAGTCAGCAGGACGGCTTTTCGATTGCCCGGGCATCCTGTTTTAATTGCCGTATCACAAAGAACATGGTATACACTGCCATAAAGCCGGACACAGCGGGCGCAATCAATCCTATGACAAACAGGTTATCAGGGCAGTAGGTGTAGGCCAGCCATATGAGAGGCATTCTGAGGGCCAGGGCGCCGAAACAGCAGCTGACCATGGTAAAAACTGTTTTGGAACGGCCGTTCATAAAGCCGTTGAGACAGAATACAAAGGATACAGCCAGGTAATCAATGCTGCAGGAATGAAAGAAGGGGATTCCGGCCTCTATGATGTGGGGATTGGTGTTAAAAAGTCCAATCATGGTCCGGGGGGACAGCTGGGCCCACAGGAAGAAGACAGAGGAGGCCAGCACCGCGAATCCAATGCCGGCGGCCAGGGATTTCCTTGCCCGCCCCGGTTTTCCGGCGCCGTAGTTCTGGGCTGTGATGGCAGCCAGGGCGCTGGCGATGGAGGTGGCGGGAAGCATGGCAAACACATCGTATTTGCTGGCAATGCCAACTGCTGCAGCTGCATTTACCCCCAGACGGTTGGTGACCGAAGTCAGATACAGAAAGGACAGCCGGACCATGCACTCCTGGGAAGAGATGGGGATGCCCACCATGGCCAGCTCCTTCAGCCTGTCCCTGTCAATGCGCAGGTTTTTAAGGGTAAAGATAAATATGAACTTCTTCCTGTTAAGGTAGACAATGGAGCATATCATGCTGATGGATTGGGAGAGGACGGTTGCCAGGGCCGTGCCGGCCACGCCCAATCCCAGATACTTGACAAAAATAATATCGCCTGCAATGTTGAGCACACAGGACAGCGCCACAAAATACATGGGCCTGCGTGAGTCTCCGTACCCTCTTAATATGGCGCTGATGGCATTGTAGCCGCAGATGAAAAATATACCGCAGAAGCAGATGGTCACATACTGCCTGGCTTCATCCATGGAGGCGGCCGGCGTCTTTAAGGCTGCAAGTATGGTGTCCCTGAAAATCAGCATTCCAAAGGTCAGTGCCAATGCCACAACCGCAAATACGGACAGAGTGGTCCCGATGGTGCGGCAGGTCCTTTCATCATCCTTCATGCCGGTGTATTTTCCCACCAGTATGGTGCCGCCCAGGGTCAGGCCGGATACCATGCTGGTGATAATCTGGGTGACCTGGGTTCCGGTGGAAACCGCGGCCACGCTCTCCGGCGGGCAGTACCATCCGATGACCATCAGGTCCACAGCGCCGTAAAGGGCCTGTATCACATTGGCAACCAGAAATGGGACAGAGAACGCCAGCAGCACGTGAAATACATTTCCTTCTGTCAGCAGATTACTGTTTTTCATGTTGAACCTCTCCTCAATCTAACATTTGTTATGTATAAAAATAAACCCTCCAGTAACTAGAGGGTCAATAAGAAATGTCTAATTTTCTGATTTTCTTGAAAAAGGAATCTGTATTTCCGTCACATACCGGGACACATCATTGGTAAAGCCCGCGTCAATCAAGGTGATTTCCACGGAATCCCCGCAGCAGGAATAGCCCATCCGGTCCATGTATTCCAAAAGCAGTATATAGTGCTGGGACGCCTCCTGATGGGTGCCGGAAAAGCGGACGCTTATATAGTCCCCGGCCTGCAGATGCTGTTCCTCTCCCTGATAGTGGTCCTCCTTCTCGAGAAGTACAAAAATACCTGAAAATGATTCAAATCTCCGGGCCTTCAGATTAGCGGATGACAGGGACACGCCTACCTTGCCCAGGAACATTGCAGGTTCCAGCGTATTGGCCCTTTCCAGCTCACGGAGGGGGAATTCCAGGTCCTCTCCCAGTTTAATATCCTTGCGCAGATATGCAATGGGCCTCTGTTCCAAATGAAGGATTCTGATTTGGCCGCATTGTGTGTCCATGGCATCCTCCAGGGCCTTCAGGCGGTATTCCAGCTTCTGTTCAATCTGTATCAGTTCACTGATTTTTGCCTGTGTTTCTTCCCTCTGTTCTTTGAGCAGTGCCAGCATAATATCCACATCCCTGTTTTCAAAAAACAATGAAATTTTCTTGAGAGATACGCCCAGGGCCCGGAGATATTTGATGGTATTCAGCCGTTCAAACTGTCGGGTAGAGTAATACCGGTATCCGGTTTCCGGGTCTGTTGTCTCCGGGCGCAGGATGCCGATTCCGTCATAATAGCGCAGGGTACGTATGTTGATGCCGAAGAGTTCGGCCATTTCTCCGATTATAAATAGGTTTTTCATGATATCCCTCCGCTTGTGGTATAAAGTTGATACACACTGTATTTACAGATGTCTTAAGGCCGCCGTATACCGTGCTTTTTCATGCGTCTCCACAGGGTTGTCCGGTTAATGCCGAGCTTCTCAGCAGTCAGGGTCTGATTATAATTTGATTCTTCTAACATCCGAATCAGGAATTCACGCTCCCCATCCTGGTAAAAAGGCGGAATGGGCGTGTCCGCGGACTGGAATTTTGCCGGCAGCTCTTCGGGATGCAGCGCCTCCCGCATATCATCTGACGTTATTTCTTCTTTATCCATACATATAACAACCAGCCGTTCCGTGACATTTCTCAATTCGCGGATATTTCCGGGGAAATGGTAATCAGACAGCATCTGTATGGCTGCTGTGGCCACATGGGGGATGATTCTGCCCAATTGCCGGTAATACAGATTTAAATAATGGAGGAAAAGTATCTTGGTATCGCCGCAGCGCCTGCGCAAAGGAGGCAGGAACAGCTTCAATACATTCAGGCGGTATAAAAGGTCCTGGCGGAACCGCCCCTGCTCTGTTATGTGGCTCAGGCTGTGATTGGTGGCGGCAATGATACGTACATCCACGGAAATCACCCGGTCCCCGCCCACCCTCCGGACCTCATGCTCCTGGAGGACGCGGAGCAGTTTGCCCTGGATGCTGAGGGGGATTTCGGAAATTTCATCCAGGAACAGGGTTCCCTTGTGGGCCAGCTCAAAGAGGCCGGTTTTACCGCCCTTGGCTGTACCGGTAAATGCACCCTCCACATATCCGAACAGTTCGCTTTCCAGCAGGTTTTCCGGCAGTGCGGCGCAGTTGACTGCCACAAATGGACCGTTGCAGCGGGTGCTGGCATTATGTATGCTTTGCGCAAACAATTCCTTTCCGGTGCCGGTTTCCCCCTCTATAAGGATATTTGAGGAGACAGAAGCGAACTTTTTCGCTTTTTCGATTACATAATCTATTTCCGGGCTTTCATGGATAATATCATCAAAGTGGTAATGGGCGTTAAGCCCTTTATCAGTCATCTTCTTACGTATCTGGATTTCCACCTGCTGAATCTGTGTTACATCCTGGAAGGTTACCACGATACCGGTTATGCGGCTGTTGATAATGACAGGATGGATGGTGGCGTTGATTGTGTAGTTTTTCCACCGTATGAGCTGGTTGGGAAGCTCTGTTCCCGAATTTATGACAGCAGAAACCGGCTCTGAGAGGAAGGGGAAGGCGGACTGCAGGGAAAGACCCTGGAGCTTCTTCTTTGGCCCTGTGTACATCTTCAGGGCAGCGGGGTTGCATATTTTTATGGTCTGCTGTGTATCCACATATAATACCCCATCCATGGCTGTCTGGGTAATGGTGGTGAACATGGCCGAGCGTTCCCGTTCCATACGGACCACATCCACGGTACGCACAGCCTCGTCCAGGGCCCTGGTAACGGCCTCATTGCCCGTGCGTATGGTGACGGATGGAAGTCCCCTCTGGGAACAGATTAAATTGACGGAATATCCGCCTATGAAGGCAGTATAGCCGTCAGCCACAGCCTGGTCAATTGCTTTGGTAATGTCATCCGTGGATTCGGAATGGTAGCTTTTAATATCACAGTTTACAAAGCTGCCCAGTTCATCCGCCTCCGCAAGGGCGGTATAATTTCCAATAAATGCCACTTTCTTGGGTGAATAAAGAGTGATACACTCATTGAGAGCCCGAATCAAATCATAGGCCGTTATGGGAAGTTCTATGATAGGGAGTTCCGGGGTCATCCTGCGCAGGCCGCAGGCCGTGTAGCCGCGGGCTATAATGACATCGCTGTGGGCGTTAAATGAAAATGTTTCAAGCTCATCGGCCGTGCGCATCTCGATTCTTTTTCTCAGCCTTGCCCGGAGGGGGTGATTCTGGAAAATTTTGTTGACCCTTTCCTCCAATTCCGGATAGGGGATAATAAAAATGATATTTATCAGCATAAAGTACCTCCTGGATGATGCAACGCACGCAACGTTGCTTCAATACTACAACACTGTTGCGAAAAACACAAGAAGGATTTGAAAAATAATTTTCTTTAATCAGTCACAATTTAATGGCAGCTTATGGCTATTTGCAGTGAATTGTGTAATTATATATATGTTGGCATGTGATTTGCTAGTTATATAAGTATCCAAGAAAGGCCCTAACCGGCTCTGTATAAAATCATAGGAGGAATGACAATGAAAAAAAGAACAGTAAAGGTTTTAGCAATGGCTATGGCATCCCTGTTTGTTTTGAGCGCATGCTCCGGGACAGCCAGTAACCAGACAAGTACGGGGGAGGCAGCCGGCACAGCCGATACAACTGCCTCCGCATCGGCAGGCCAGTCCACGGCAGGCCAGTCCACGGCAGGCAATCATTTTACGTATGTGATAGGTACGGAGCCCCTTACCATGGATACCCATCTCATGAGTGATGCAAATACCGGCCGTGTATCTGTGCAGATACATGAGAACCTGGTGAAACGGGATTTGGAAGGCAATTTCCAGCCGGTACTGGCAACGGAATGGTCCCCAAATGAGGATGCAACCGAGTGGACCTTTAAGTTAAGGGAGGGAGTTACGTTCCATGACGGCGAACCCTTTAATGCCGAGGCAGTGAAATACAATATTGAGCGTCTTAAGGACCCTGCAACAGGCTCACCCAAGTCTTCCCTGGTGAATATGATTACGGATTTTGAAATTGTCAATGACCACGAAATTAAATTTATCCTGGACCAGCCCTGCGCGGTAATTCCGGCCATGGTCAGTACATACAGTACGGGCATGATGAGTCCGAAGGCCCTGGAGGAGTATGGGAAGGATTACAGCACCCATGCAGCGGGCACCGGTCCCCTTAAACTGAAGGAGTGGATTCCAGGCACTTCCATGTCCCTGGAGAAAAATGAAACCTATTGGGGGACCCCGGCAACGGCAGAAACCATTGATATAAAGATAATTGCCGAGGATTCTGCAAGGGCAATGATGCTTAAGACAGGTGATGCAGATGTTGCAGCTAACATTCCAAGTGTTTTAGTGGATGAGCTTCAGAGCGACCCCAATGTTGAGGTGGAGATGGTTCCCGGTTACCGCACTATTTATCTGGGACTGAATTTCCAGGATGAGAAGCTTGCAAATCTGAAGGTCCGCGAGGCAATTGACTATGCAATTGACCGCGACGCCATCATCAATGGCATTTTAGGGGGATATGTGACCTTCCCGTCTACCGGAGTTATCTCATCTTCAATCCAGAATGCAAAACCGGGAATTGGAGACGATTATAAATACGACCCTGAAAAGGCAAAACAGTTATTGGCAGAGGCCGGTTATCCGGACGGATTTACCACAAAGATTAATACTCCTGAAGGCAGGTATGCAATGGACCGCCAGGTTGCAGAAGCCATCCAGGCCATGCTGTCACAGGTAGGCATTACAGCAGAGGTTAATGTTCTGGACTGGGGCGCTTATACGGAAGCAGCAGCTGCCGGAGATACGGAAATCTTCCTGTTAGGAAAGGGATGCGCAACCGGAGATTTGGCCCAGGACCTTATGTATAATTACAGGTCAGGGGAGCTTCAGAACTATACATTCTACTCCAACCCTGAATATGACAAGGTATGCGAGGAGCAGCAGCGTACGGCAGATGAGTCTGCCCGCAAGGAACTGCTGTATAAGATGCAGGACATCATCCATGAGGACCGGGCGTCCGTCATCCTGTATTATGAGAACCAGACATTCGGCACAAGGGCAGACGTATCAGGACTGGTTATCTATCCGAATGAGACAATTGAACTGGCATATCTGAACAGAAAGTAATGTGATAAAAACAGGATATAGAACAATGTAATCTGTAAATGCAATATAAAAAAATGGTTCCCTCCCCCGGATGTATCCCGGGGAGGGAAGTTAAGAAAGGAACAGGGCGGTCAATGGCAAAATATATTTTTAAACGAATGTTGTCTTTGATTCCAGTGCTTATTGTAGTCTCCCTTTTAGTATTTCTGATGGTACATATGATGCCCGGCGACCCGGCCCGGCTAATAGCAGGTGAGCAGGCTACAACGGAGGACGTGGAGCGGATTCGGGTGGCGTATGGATATGATAAGCCTCTGTACGTACAGTATTTTAAATATGTTGGAGGTATTCTCCAGGGGAATTTTGGCACATCTACAAGAACCGGCCGGCCTGTGGCAGAAGAGCTGGCAGTACGTTATCCAAATACTCTTTTATTGGCAGCCACATCCACAATTGTGGCAATCATAGGCGGTGTAGGGATTGGCCTGCTGTCAGCCGTGAAACGGTTTTCCATATGGGATAATCTATGTATGTTCCTGGCCCTGATAGGCCTTTCCACACCGGCATTTTATCTGGGTCTGATGCTGATGCTGGTTGTCTGTGTCAAGCTTCAATGGCTTCCTATTACACCCCAGTCCACTGCGCTGAGCCTGATTTTGCCTACGGTGACTCTTTCGTCCAGAAGTCTGGCGACCATTGCCCGTATGACCCGCTCCAGTACCCTGGAAATATTGGGTCAGGATTACATCCAGACCGCCAGGGCCCAGGGATTCAGCAAAAGAAAGGTCATATTCGGATGTGCGTTAAAGAATGCCATGAATGCCATTGTGACGGTTGCCGGACTTCAGTTTGGCCTTTTGATTGGCGGAGCCGTCATTACAGAGAAGGTATTCGGATGGCCGGGCCTGGGAGATTTAATCGTGACGTCAATCAAGGCAAGGGACTTTCAGGTGGTGCAGTCAGCCATCCTGGTTATTGCCGCATCGTTTGTGATTGTTAATTTGATTGTAGACCTTCTGTATGCAGTCATCAATCCAAGAATCAAATTGTCCTGATGGGAGGGAGACGAATGCCGGAGAAGACAGAGAATCCAGCAGCTGAAGGCGCTTTGCAGGCGGATATCAAGATTTCCAAATCGTATCAGATTAAGCGCTTCTGGCATAATTTTAAAAAGAGAAAAATCGCTGTTTTAGGCCTGGTGATTGTACTGCTGTATGTGGCTATAGCAATTGCCGCGCCTTGGATTGCTCCTTATGACCCGGAGGAGGCTAACTTCAGCATCATGCTGAAAGCCCCGGGGACCATAGAAGGGCATCTGCTTGGAACGGATGAGCTGGGACGTGATATCCTGAGCCGTCTTGTTTATGGGGCCAGAATTTCAATTGGCATCGGCGTTACGGTGGTTCTGGCTGCATTTTTTATTGGGGTGCCCCTGGGTATCGTGTCAGGCTACTATGGAGGAAAGATGGATTTCATGCTGATGCGTATCATGGATGTGCTGATGGCATTTCCGCAGCTGCTCCTGTGTATTTTGTTCGTGGCAGTGCTGGGGGCCAATCTTACTAATGCGGTCATGGCTGTATCAATCTATACAGTGCCGAATTTTGCGCGCATGGCCCGAAGCGAGACACTGGCGATTAAGAATGGGGAATATATCGAGGCAGCCAAAGCCCTGGGCGCCAACAATTTCCGGATTATCGTATCACATATCCTGCCCAACATTATGTCGCCGTTAATTGTTCTGGCTACTTTGAATTTCGGAAATGCGGTATTAACTACATCCGGAATGGGATTTTTAGGAATCGGCGCCCAGCCGCCCACACCGGAGTGGGGAGCAATGCTGTCCAGCGGACGCCAGTATCTGTTGGTGGCCCCCCATGTGACCAGTATCATTGGTCTGGCAATCCTTTTCCTGGTATTGGGACTGAACCTGTTTGGCGACGGCTTAAGGGATATTTTAGACCCTAAGCTTAAGAGTGACTGATAAAACAGACAATGAATGTGAGGCATTGGAATGAAAGAGATTTTCGATTACATAGAACAGCATAAGGAAGCGTATTTAGAGGAACTATTTACATTTTTGCGGTGTAAGAGCATAAGCACCAGGGATGAGGGAGTGGAGGAATGCGCAGAGCTTCTTGCCGGAATCATGGAGAAAAGCGGTATCAGGGCTTCCATTTTTCCCACGGACAGGCATCCCATTGTATATGGAGAGCGCATGGAAGATGCATCCCTTCCCACCATGCTGGTATATGGCCACTATGATGTGCAGCCGCCGGAACCTCTGGAGGAGTGGAAGAGCGACCCGTTTGAACCGGATATACGGGACGGGAAGATATTCTGCAGAGGCGTATCAGACGATAAGTCACAGCTTTTCACCCATATTAAAGCTGCCCAGGCATGGGCAGAGGTGAAGGGAAAGCTTCCTGTCAATGTAAAGTACCTTTTTGAGGGTGAGGAAGAAATCGGAAGCCCTGATTTGCTGACCTTTGTGGAAAGCCATAAAGAACTGTTGAAATGTGATGTATGTTTCTATTCGGACAGCCACTATCATGAAAGCGGCAGGCCGCAGATTAACTTAGGTGTAAAGGGTCTTTGCTATGCGGAGATTACATTGAGGGAAGCCGAGACAGACCTGCATTCCATGATGGCGACCTGTATACAGAATCCTGCATGGAGGATGGTAAAGCTTCTGAATACAATGCGGGATGCAGAGGGCAATATCACCATTGATGGGTTTTATGATGATGTAAGGCCGCTGAGCCAGCTGGAAATAGATGCAGTATCTAAGATTCCGTCAGATGAAGAGGTCTTAAAGAAACAATATGGAGTGGACCATTTTATAAGGGGAAGGAAGTCAGATAATTTCTATTATAATCTTATATTTGAACCTACCTGCAATATTGCAGGATTATCATCTGGTTTTACCGGAAATGGGTCCAAGACCGTGCTGCCAAGGGAAGCGGTTGTAAAGATTGACATGCGCCTGGTTCCGGGACAGACTCCGGAAAAGATATACAGGACACTGCGCCGTCATCTGGATAACCATGGGTTTAAGGATGCAGAGCTTAAGCATTATGGGATGGTTACCCCGTCAAGGACGCCGGTGGACCATCCGTATGTGGAAGTGGCAGCCCAGGCCCTGCGGGACGGGTTTGAGGAAGAACCCATTATTTTCCCCGGAATTGGGGGAGTGGCTCCGGATTTTGTGTTCACCGGCCATCTGGGAGTTCCCAGTATTGTGATTCCCTATGCCGCGGCAGACCAAAAGAACCATGCACCCAATGAAAGTATGGTTTTGAGCGGATTTTTCAAGGGAATCCGTACATCGGCAGCATTGCCGTATTATCTGGCAAAAAAGAGGCAGGCATGAGCCTGAAAGATTTGTGCGGCTGTCCGTGATTGGCAGTACAGCCGCTGAAAGGGGAAAAGGATATGAGCGAGAACCTGCTTGAAATAAAAGATTTAAGCATTGAATTCCGCACATATGACGGAGTGGTGAAGGCAATCAACCACATGTCATTTGATGTGCCCAGGGGAAAGACCGTGGGACTTGTGGGGGAGACAGGGGCAGGTAAGACCACCACGGCCCTGTCTGTCATGGGATTGGTGCCAAATCCGCCCGGGGTCATCACATCTGGCTCCATCCTGTTTGAGGGCACGGATTTGCTGAAGCTGAATGAGTCGGCCATGTGCCAGTACCGGGGAAAGAAAATAGGAATGATATTCCAGAACCCCATGACATCCCTAAATCCGGTTTACACGGTAGGGCACCAGATTAGCGATGTCATCAAGCAGCATCAGGATGTAGACCAGAAGGAGGCCTGGAAAAGGGCCGGCGATATGCTGGAAATCGTGGGGATTCCCAGGGAGCGCCTCACAAACTATCCTCATGAGTTTTCTGGAGGTATGAAGCAGAGGGTGTGCATTGCCATGGGACTGTCCTGCAATCCCCAGCTTCTCATTGCAGATGAGCCCACCACTGCGCTGGATGTGACTATCCAGGCCCAGATTCTGGAATTGATGAAGGGCCTGAAGGAGAAATATAAGACTTCTACCATATTTATTACCCATGCCCTGGGGGTTGTGGCGGAAATTGCAGACTATGTGGTAGTTGTTTATGCAGGGTGTGTGATTGAGAAGGGAACCATACAGGAAGTGTTTGAACAGCCGTCCCATCCATATACACAGGGACTGTTCGGATGTCTCCCTGATATTGAGTCGGAGGAGTCCGCCATGCTTCACGTAATCAGGGGGTCCATGCCCGACCCCATGGAATTGCCTGCGGGATGTAAATTTTGTCCGAGATGCGACAAGGCCATGGATATATGCAGGACAACAGAGCCGGAGGACATGTCCATCGGCGGGGAGCACACTGTAAAATGTCATTTATACAGAAAGGAAGAACAGTATGAGTGATACGATTTTAGAGGTTCACAACTTGAAGAAGTACTTTAAGGTGCCTGCAGGTACGCTCCATGCAGTGGATAATGTGAGTTTCCATATAGATAAGGGGGAGACGTTAGGACTTGTAGGGGAAAGCGGGTGCGGAAAATCCACGGTAGGCCGGGTGGTCCTGCGTCTGATTCCGCATACGGACGGCCAGGTCATATACCAGGGGGAGGATATTCTTTCCTATGATAACAGGAAGATGCAGGGATTGAGAAAGAAAATGCAGATTATATTTCAGGACCCCTATTCCTGTCTGGACCCCAGAAAGACCATCGGACAAATCATTGCAGAGCCGCTGCGTATACATAAGACATATCCGGCCGGGGAGATTAATGACAGGGTACTGGATTTGATGGCAAAGGGCGGTGTCAGCAGAAAATTATTTAACAGCTATCCCCATGAACTGGACGGAGGACGGCGCCAGAGGGTGGGTATCATAAGGGCGCTGGCCCTGAATCCGGAATTCATCATATGTGACGAACCGGTGTCATCCCTGGATGTATCCATACAGGCCCAGATACTTAACCTGCTCCAGGAACTTCAGAGCACAATGGGGCTGACCTATCTGTTCATATCCCATGACCTGAGTGTGGTTCGCCATATCAGCAACCGGATATTAGTAATGTATCTGGGACAGATGGTGGAAATATGCGATTCCAGGGAGCTCTTTAAGAATCCCGTGCATCCTTATACTAAGGCGTTGCTTTCCGCGGTCCCCATTGCCAAGTATGGCTATAAGAGGGAACGGATTCTGTTGGAGGGGGATGTGCCCAGCCCAATTAATCCCAAGCCTGGCTGCAAATTCGCCAACCGCTGTCTGATGTGCCAGGATATCTGCAGGCGGGAAGAGCCGCCTGTGTATACGGTGTCGCCCGGACATCAGGTATGCTGCCACATGGCGGAGCATTAAAACAGGCCGGATATTACTCTTCAATTACCTGGATTTCCAAAAAATCAAAGTCAATGGATTCTATAAAATTATCCTGGGTAAACCGTACCTTATCATGAAGCTGGAATTCCTTAACAGAAGATTCCAGCCAGATTGGTTTTTCCAGGTCAAACTCATAGCAGATAGAATCCAAAGAGTCAAATACCATCTGGGTCCTGGACCGTGAGTAGTCAGTCATGACTGCCACCGTGTCCTTGACCAGATGGTTGTCTTTCATAAGTTTTCCCCACATTCTGAACATAGTGCTTCTCCTTTTGCAAGTCTGTTACATTGGCTTCTGATGTTTTAGTATAACATCTAATCCGATGTTTTAAAAGTCATTTTTAAACTCAATGCCGGCTGTGACTGTATCCGTCATATTTCGGCCATATTTGAATTTTTTGTAACATCCCTTGCCCGTGGGGACTATTTGTAGTAAGCTATACGTAATAACAAACGTTCCCATAAGGAGGAAATGCAGGTGGGACAGGCAATTACGGATTATGTAAAGTTCCTGGCAGATGCCAGGGATGCGGTGTACCGTCTTAACTGTGACCAGAATACGGCCGGCCAGCTGGCGGATGAAGAAGAGAAAAAAGAACGGGAGCTTGAAACTGCCGGAAAGGCTGTATCCGATTCCGTGAACCAGACCGTTAAAAAGCGTTTGGATGAGATTAATTCCAGCTATGACAAGGAGATTGGAAAAGGCCAGGAACGTCTTAAGAAAGCCAGGGCAAAACGGGAGAAGGCCAAGAGCCAGGGGATGAAGGAACGGATTGCCGAGGAGACCAGCGAACTGCGGGAACACAACAGGGACCTGAAGGTCCAGCTGAGGACATTGTTCCAGAAGAACCGGGTGCCTGCCTGGTGCGGGACTACATTTTATTATGCCTTGTACTATCCCAGAGGATTTAAGGAAATACTGATATTCCTGCTTACCCTGATAATCTGCTTTTTGGGAATTCCCTGCGGCATTTATTTTCTGATTCCCCAGAGGATTATCTGGTATCTGGCGGCTGTGTATTTTGTGGACGTCCTGTTGTTCGGCGGCCTTTATGTGATGATTGGAAACAGGACCAGGCTCCGTCACCAGGACACGCTTAAAAGGGGACGGGATATCCGCAATGTTCTGAGGTCCAACCAGAAGAAGATAAAGGTGATTACCAGAACCATTCAGAAGGATGGGAACGAGGATATATACGACCTTGAAAAGTATGACGATGAGATTGCCTGTGTGGAGCAGGAGCTGTCGGAAATAGCTTCCAGGAAAAAGGATGCCCTGAGCACCTTTGAGAATGTGACAAAGACTATCATAACAGATGAAATCATAGCCAGCCATAAGGATACAATGGACAGGCTCAGGCAGGAGCTGGACGAGGTGTCCGCGAACCTGCGGAGCCTGGAGAGCAGCATTAAGGAGCAGAATATACGCATTACAGACACCTATGGACCATACCTGGGAAGGGAATTCCTGCAGCCGGATAAACTGGCGCAGCTTTCACGGCTTATACAGGATGGTTCGGCGTCCAACATTACGGAGGCTATTAAGGTGTACCGGGATGCAGGACAGGCTGAGGGCAGAGGATAGGCTTGTGACGGCTTGTCAGTATAAAAATACGGACTCTTCGGAGTCCGTATTTTGTTTCGCGCATAAGGAAGGAGCCGCTGCGCCATAGAGAATCACCCATCTATTTTGCCGCAGCCCCATATTTCTTGAGCCAGTGCCCTCAGACGCTCTATGCCTGAAGGGATGATGGCGGCACGGCAATGCTATTGATTCCGGGAAAATACCTGCTTTCCGTCAATAAATACAGAGAGGATATTGGTTTCGATTTCAAAGGGATTTCCGTCAGTGATTACAATATCCGCATCCTTTCCCACTTCCAGGGAGCCTACCCGGTGGGCCACTCCAATATGTTCAGCAGGATGAATCGTGATGGCTTTCAGCGCCTCAAACTCATCCATCCCAGCCTT
Source organism: Clostridium sp. 1001271st1 H5 (assembly GCF_005845215.1). Taxonomy (GTDB): domain Bacteria; phylum Bacillota; class Clostridia; order Lachnospirales; family Lachnospiraceae; genus Enterocloster. Next base: position 94,390 of record NZ_SPHO01000019.1, on the reverse strand, counting down.
CACAGCCAGACCCGCGCAAAGAGTAAGATACTTCTGGGGGATAAAGGGAGCATCCGTAATGATGGAAACATGGCAGCCGCTGGCCGCCAGTACGCCGGGCGTATCCCAGGTCTTGTTTCTCAGTTCAAACTTCGTGGCATGACCCAGGGTGGGCCCCACGGCCAGCATTACATTTTCCTGAGCCAGTTCTTCTGCAACCAGGTGACCTTCCGTAACATGTTCCAGTGTAATATTGACATCAAATTCCCTGGCGATGCGCAGAGCGGTAAAAAAGTCATTTGCCTGATGGGCGTGGGCCTTCAGAGGAATTTCCTTCCGGAGAACCGGCAGCATGGCCTGGAGCTTCATATCAAAGGGAGGACGGGCTGCCATATCATCTCCGGCCCTGTCCAGCCTGGCTTCATACTCCCTGGCTCTGAAAAGAACCTCTCTCAGGCGGGCGGCAGTGGTCATGCGGCTGGAATTCCCCTTTTCCTGGTAGCAGCGCTTCGGATTCTCACCAAAGGCGCATTTCATGGCAGCCTCCTCTTTAAGACACATCTGCTCCACCCTGCATCCAACGGGTTTGATGGCAGCAAAGGTGCCCCCCAGAACATTTGCACTGCCCGGGCCCACGCAGAGGGTTGTAACACCGGCATTTCGTGCTTCCGCCAAGGTTTCATCCCTGGGTTCAATGGCGTCTATGGCGCGAAGCTGGGGGGAAATGATGTCCCCCAGTTCATTATAGTCATGTCCCTCGTAGCCAATGCCGTATCCGGACAGACCGGTATGGGCATGCGCTTCTACAAAGCCGGGATAAATCTCTGCCCCGGCTGCATCATATACTTCTGCGCCATCCCGGACAATATCCGGCTCAATCTTTATAATCCTTTTGTTATCCACCAGAATATCAGCCATAAAAGGAGTCCGGCGGACGGCATTGTGAATAAGTCCATTTTTAATCAGCAGCATAGTGATTTCCTCCTGCCCTTTCTCATTATTATTTAATTCTGCCGGTTATCCGGCACAGAAAAGACCAAATATATTTGTTACAGATACATTCTCAGCCACCGGAGAATTTCGCTGTAGTAGCGGTCCCGTGCCAGAGGCGTTCCTCTGCCTGCAAGGCCGTGATGTTGGCCGGGGAACACGCATAATCTGGCTGGCACACCATGAACCTTTAGGGCGGTGAAGAGCATCTGGCCCTGGGAGAGGTGACTGCGGCGGTCATTTTCGCCGTGGAGCAGCAAGGTGGGCGTTTTCATGGAAGGGATGCGGCTGAGAGGAGAACGCGTCCACAGTTTGGCGGTTTGCCGGAAAGCACAGGCTTTCATCTGTTTTTCGGCAAATTCAATGCCGTAATCACTGGTTGATACCATGGAAACACAGTTGGAAATGACCCCATCGCAGACTGCAGCTCTGAAACGGTCACATTTCCCCGTGGCTGTTGCAGCCAGATAAGCTCCGTAGCCAGTGCCAATCACAGCCATACGGCTGGAATCAATCTCAGGACAGGCGTCCAGAGCCGCATCCAGGAAACGGATAAGACCGTTGTAGTCATAATCGCCCCAGTGTCCGTCCAGCTTTGAAAAATCTTCGCCATACCCCATGCTGCCGGGCAGGTTGGCAAACAGTACAACATAGCCGTTTTGGGCAAGCAGCTGCATTCCAAAGTGGTATACTTCACCAAATGCCTGCTGAGGACCGTCGTGAAGAAATAAAACCGCAGGACAAGTCTTTTCATCTGTTTCCTCCCGTAGTGCCCAGCCCTGAATACCATGGCAGGGGATTTCCACCATGGGGTGGCAGGGAAGCAGGTCCTCATTGTGAAGGCTTGAAACCTTCTGCTCTCCATCCTTCAGGATATAGACCTCCGGACAGGCTCCCCTGCGCAGACCGGCAAAGGCAATACGTCCGGCACGGACGTCCAGCTGGTTAATGCTGCCCGGGTCAAGGGTCAAGGGCAGCGGTTCACCTCCGGCAGCCAGCTTATAAATCTGGGAGGACCCCTTCTCTGTGGCGGCAAAATAGAGATTATCACCATCCGCACAAAAAGTCTTTTCCTGCAGGCAGACATCGGAAACAATGTAATTGCCAACCGCAATTCTGGATGCATACAGGATTCCGGCATTGCCGGTGTGCAGGGAAACCTGCATCAGGGCAGGAGCAGCATCCGCCTCACTGCCAATACCAGCCGCGTAAAAAAACGCATAATTGCTGCCTACAGCAAGATGTTTGATTTCCCCATGGTTTTTACAGAGGACCCGGTCTTCTCCGTCCCAATAGTGAATCTCATTTGCAGCACCGGCAAGGATTCCGGGAGTATAGCCGGCATAGACCAGACAGCATAAATCTGCCGATACAATACGGACATCCATGCCCTCCGGAGAGATACGTTTCAACCGGCCATCGCAGGAGCAAAGAAAAAGCTGGCGGCGAATCTTGGCCCGGTATCCCACGCCGTCCTCCCAAAGGGGAAATTCATCCAGGATGGTCCACGCTCCATCCTCCCCGGCCTTTTCTTCCGTAATCGGACGGCGGGCTGAGATGAGAAGCCGCCCGGAAACCCAGCCTTCAATTCTGGCGGAAAAGGGGATTTCCCACACAGTCTCCTCCAAACCGTTCTTCAGGGACAGAAGTGCGCACTGCGTGCTGTCTCCATTGGGACGGGCAACCGCCAGTGTGGCTTCATCCACCCAGGCAAAGCTTGTAATCCCGGATACTCCAAGGGGATAAGACTGGGTAAAGTCACTGATATGTATGTGTGTTACATAGTTATTTTCTGCTTCGCAGGGAGTATGGACAAGGAACGCGCAGCGGCCTGCCCCGGGAGAAATGCGCAGATTCGATATGTTGTGCAGACTTAATATTTCAGGGTGCTTCATGCCTTTCTTTCTCCTTTCAGGTATTTGTCCATCCAGTTTGTGATTTCTGTCAGGCGTTTAATCCGGCAGCGGGGCTTGCCGGCACGGGACAGTTCATGGTTTTCACCATGGAACAGGCACATACGCACCGGGGTGCCTGCCAGCACTGCACCGGTATAAACAGGCATCATTTCACTCAGAGGGCAGCGGCGGTCTTCATCAGAATGGATGAAGAGGATGGGCGTCTTAATATTCATAGCATATTTTCCGGGGGAATGGTTCCAGGCATTTGCGGCATCGTACAGCGGTGAAGGGGGAAACTGCTCACTGGTGACCCAGAAACCGCTGTCGCAGGCACCATAATGCACCATCCAGTCACCGATGCTGCGCTGGCTTGCCGCAGCAGCAAACCGGCCTGTATGGCCTGCAATCCAATTGGTCAGGAAGCCTCCATAGGAGCCGCCGGTGACGCCCACCCTGCTTCGGTCGATTTGGGGATATACTTCCAAGACATGGTCGGTAAATTCCATCAAATCATCATAGTCCAGGGTGCCGTTGATGCCGGAGATGGCAGAATAGGCATCTCCATGACCGTCGCTTCCCCTGGGATTACAGAAGAATACAAAGTACCCCTGATTGGCCCAAAGCTGCATCTCATGGTAGAAAACCATACCATAGCAGGCTTTGGGACCGCCATGGATGTCCAGAATAGCAGGGTAAGTACGGTTTTCATCATAATCTGCAGGAGGAATTACCCAGCCGGTTATGGTAATGCCGTCATGATTTTGGAAATAACAGGGGATGGGTGTGCAGACTCTGTGGCTGTCCGTATAGTCCTGGTTGAAATGTGTCAGTCTGGTTTCCTGACCCGTGGCCAGATTAAACGTATACAGCTCCTGCAGGCCCATGCCCCGCATTCCGACGAAAACAGCCTTATCTCCCTTGATGTCAAAACAGTCTACGGACCCTTCCTGGCTGCTTATCTGTCGGAAGCTGCCGCCGGATGTTACCTGAAACAGGTGGCTGGATTCAAAATGTGCTGAGGTGAAGTATACGCTGCTGCCGGAACACAGGCAGGTGGTGCCGGTTTCATAGCGGCAGTCGGAGCCGATGCCCAGTCCTCCTACATAGTGGTCAGGATAGCAGAGCTCAGATACTTCTCCGGTGGCAAGATTCAGTGTATAGAATGTGGGATTTTCATTGCTGTCATGGTTTCCCTTTGTACCGGCAAACAGCAGGTTCTGTCCCATCATGGAGGCGAAGTACAGGCGGTAGATATTGGGCTCCACAACCATTCGGCCGGTTTTGGCAGGAATGTCATAGAGATAGATACTTCCCCTGATTCCACGGACATCTGTATACTCATGTCCATGGCAGACGATTTTCAGCTCCTTCATACACAGACTGTAGCCCATGGTTTCAAAGTGGGGAGGAGTAATCTGCCGGAGTGAGCTGGTAATCCGGTCAAACAAATACAGGCTGCTGCGGCTGCCGGAGGTGTACCCCACGCCATTGTAATGGGCAGGCAGCTCCTCCAGGACCACGCAGATTTTTTCCGTCAGCAGGCCCTTTGCCTCCTCATTTACATAGCTGGCAGCCTCCACAAGCCAGAGATTATCCGTTATGGGCTGAATGGCCCTGACCTGTATGGGTATGTTAAATGCCGGACTGAGGCTGCCGTCTGGATTCATTTTAGTGAAGCGGGTTTCGCCGTCAGGCGTGGCATAGAGAAGTGAGCCGTCCAGGGCCCAGCAAAACACCTGTTTCTTGTTGCCGGAAGTCACCTGGACAGTACGGCTGCGGCTTAAATCATATATCCAAAGATTAGAATCATATCCATCCTGGGTCCTGCTGCACTGATGCTTCATAAATGCGGCGCGGGTTCCGTCCAAAGAAAGAGACAGGTTGGAAAGGCTTTGAAATTGCAGAATATCGGTAGGCCCTATGGGAATGGAATGATGTTCAGTGTTCTTGTTCATCATGAAAAACCTCCTGGGTGGACATTGGGATTATAACGCGTATTCCTGCTCTGTAGCGCAACAGAAAAGGGCTGTTTTGATATGTGGCATCAAAACCGCCCTTTTGTATAGAGCCGTGTTATTTCCCAAAACAACGGTTTCCCGGACAATGCCGGAGCAAATTCTGAGTCATATCAGAGAGATAATATTAGGCGTTGCTGCGGGCCTTTTTGTCAACCATTGCAGCCAGGTAGCCAAAGACCATCCACCATTCAGGGCCGGCCTCTTCCAGAATACGGTCAATCACGCGGTTGGAATTCTCCAAATCGCCGGTGATATAGTAATAGTTGGAGATGGCATACAGCCGGGTAAACTTATCCTTGCAGTCAGGCATATTACACTGAGCCTCGGTATCCTCAGGGGAAACCCAGCCCTTGAACATGCGAAGTGTGCTAAAGTAGGCTTCGCGGCTTGCCTCAAATTGTGTCTCCTTTGTTATAGGCGCCAAAATCTTCTCAGCTTCTTCCTTGCGGCCCAGACGCATCAGAGTAGACCAGTACCATCCGGTGGTAGTGATAATGTCATCGCCGCGGGCCAGGCCGTAGCAGGTCTGGTAGGCGTCTGCCGCTTTTTCGTATTCACCCAGCAGATAGTGGGACAGTGCCAGCAGATACCAGGCCTCCCAGATTTCATGGATATCAACCGTGTTGGGAACCAGTCTGGTAGACATAATAAAGTCAGAGCAGGCTTCCTGGAATTCCCAGCAGGACAGATGCCGGTGTGCGCGGTTGCGGTATGCCAGCCAGTTAAAAGGCTCCAGGCACAGGGCTTTGGAATAGGACTCTACCGCTTCCCGCATCAGGTTCTGCTCTACCAGGGCCAGACCGCGCTTAATCCAAAGATCCGCATTCTCAGGATTCTGGGCCAGCTGCTTATTCAGATTCAGGACCTTCTCAGACAGTTCAATGTTGGTTCGTACAGGGTTTGCTACTTGATTCTCACTGCGTACCATATTATTCATCCTCCTATTAATAAACTGATAATTATAATCCTGCCGTGGGTCACAGCACCGACGTTCCTGTGGCTTTGCCTCGTACAGATATATCATGATTATATTTTACATCGCGTTCCAGGGAAGATGAACGGAAAATCTTTTGGTATCGTTTAATATTTTACAAAATTCCTTAAAAAACTTCCGGTCCTGCTGTGCTACATACGGTTGGTATTTGCGGAGGATTGGGCTCTGAATTGAGAAGGAGTGATTCCTTCTGTTTTACGGAAGACCTGCGAAAAGTATTTTTCATCATCATAGCCTATGCAGTAGGCAATTTCGTAGACCTTCATGGTTGTGCCGCATAAAAGCTCTTTTGCTTTCTGGATTCTCACAGACTGCACATAGTTGATAAAGGTGGTTCCCAGAATTCTGGAAAACAGGCTGCTCAGATAGGGGGACGAGAGCTCGATTTCATTGGCAACACTGTCCAGAGAGAGATTTTCCTTATAATGGGCCTGAATATACTGAACTGCCTTGTTTACATAAATACGGGAAACATCCCCGGACTCAAGCAGCGAGAGAGCATCCAGCACAACGGATGTCAGAGTCCGGTGGATTTCCTGGGAAATATTCCCGCCGGAGCTATCCAAATCCTCAAAATATGGAGATGAAAAACAGCTTCCGCGTTCCAGCAGGAACCGGCAAACCTCTACATAAAGGATGACCGCGCAATTCAGCCGGCTCTCAGTATCACTGTTTAATTCACACAGACAGTTCCAGAAACAGTCAAGCTCCGCAAGAACACCTTCTTTTGTACCAACTTTCAAGCACTCCAGCAGGCGGTGTTCTTCCCGGGAAGGATAGTGAAGCAGTGAAAAGTCGATGGCATTGCCGGACAATGAGTTTTTCCTGCCGCCAGGAGCCGGAGCCTCCGGGTAACTGCTGCGGATAAGCTCAAGGTGCTTGATGGATTTTTGGATAGCCATTATCACATCGTCAGGGCGGAAGGGCTTTAACAAGTATTCTACCGCCGCCAGGCTGATTGCCCTCCGGGCAAATTCGAAGTCATCGTATCCGCTCATTATAATAAAGGCAGGAGAAATCAGGTTCTCTGAACGAATCTTTTCGAGAACATCAAGGCCGGTCATTCCAGGCATCTGGATATCAATTAAGACAATATCCGGACGCATGGAGTTGATAAGATTATAGGCGGTGAAACCATCGGAGGCCTCTCCGACCACGGTGATTCCGTAGGTTTCCCAGTCAATAAAACTGACCATAATCTGTCGGGTTTCTTCTTCATCGTCAATAATTGCCAATCTAAGCATTGGAAGCGCTCCTTTCATCTATCTCTTTTACAGGAAGAATAAGCTCAATGGTGGTCCCGTGGTCACTGCGGATACGGAAAGTAAAATCGCTTCCATATACAAGTGTAAGCCGGTCATAAATGTTTTTAACCGCAAAGCGGCTGCTCTTATTGGGTTTCAGACCATCCTCCGCTGAAGCCGGGATTACTTCGTTAGGTAAATACCGAAGGATTTCCGGGGGAATTCCACAGCCGTTATCCTGAATCATAAAGTGTAACGACGTTCCATCCTCCGACAGGGAGACAGACAGCGAAATCACCAGATTGAGGGAAGCGTCCTTTGCCATTCCATGGACAATGGAATTTTCAACCAGAGGCTGAAGAATCAGCTTTGGAATCTGGCAGCCAAGGACATCCTCATTAAAATCAATATGATAGTCTATTTTTTTGCCCAGACGGTATTGCTGCAGGGATAAATAGTAGTTGACCAGGTCAAGCTCCTGCTTCACTGAAATAATGCTCTTGCCGCGGCTCAGGCTGATGCGGAATACCTGAGCCATGGAATAGGCGATGTCCGCAATCTCCTTGTTCCCTCCCTTGAGCGCCTGCCACTGGATTGCATTGAGCATATTGTAGAGAAAATGGGGATTAATCTGCGCCTGCATCAGCGCGAGTTCCGCATCCTTATTTTTTAAGCGCAAATCATATTCCGATATCCGTAGACGTTCATTATCCAAAACCATGTCATTGAAGGCTTTTCCCAGCAGGCCAATCTCATCCGTATATTTAAACTGAACTTTTACATTACGCTGCCCCTCTGCAAATTGCTGGATGGATTTTGTCAGGCTCACCAGAGGTTTTGTAATCATTTTGGAAACCAGTATAATCGACGGGAAGAGGCTGAGAATATACAGAAACAAACCCGCTAATATATAGCTGTATACGACATCAATCCCAAAGGCGAACGGGGTATGGCGGTATAGGAAGAACGCCACAAAATCAGTGGAAGGAATGGCCTGATAGCTGACCCGGTACCTGCCGCTGCTTAAATCAGCGGTATAAAGGCCTGTATCGCTGCCAAAGGAGTTGCTGGATAACAGCCGGATATCATCCTCATTCAGATTGATATTGGAACGGTTGTATACTACCTGGTCTCGGGAATTGATAATTGCCAGGTTTTCAGACAGCTGCTTTGCGGTTTCGTCAAAGCCAAGGAGGGAGCGGGAATCAATGGTAACCGCCACAGCTCCGATTATATGTACATCGTTGCTGTCCCGGACTACCCTCCACAAACACAGCTTGGGGGAAAAATCGTATTTCATAAAACCGCTGTTATTTTGGTCAATATACTCCCATACATAGGTGGCCTGTCCCGATTCCAGTTTCTGGAAGGCGCCGCTGTTTTTTTGATTGATGGGCGCCCGGGAGGTATCCTTCGTGGTATAGTAGATGGCCTCGCCTTCGGCATTATAGAATACGGTGCTGAGAATGATGATTGTAGGGGTTTTGAACCTGGACTCGTCCAGGACTGTTGTCACAGGAAGGCCGGAATTGCTGATGGTCATCATATTCTGGATTTCCGGAGACAGGGCATAATAATCCGCCACACCAATCATATACTGCTGGCGGCTGTTAATGGTAAGAATGGCAACCTTCAGCATCTTGGAGTGCTCCTCTACCAGCCGCTGGTCAGATGCCCGCCCAACAATGTCAAAAAGGAAAAAAGAGAGAAATAAAAAGAGAATGATTACGATTAAGTAAATAAAAACGCTGATTTTTACGGTCAGACTCTGATTCATAAGCCGTTCCATGACGGACAGACTTTTCCGTTTTATTAAATCCTTTTTCATACCGCCCCCCTGTATTTTGTTCATGCTCCGGCATCCAATCTGCTTTTAGCCATTATATACTATGTACATGCTTTTTTGAATAGAAAATGAAAATATTCAACCAAATCATAAAATACTGAGTTTATCTTGCCACTGTTATAATCTACAATTAAGGTGCGTTAATGATACAGGATTTACGTCAATATTATATGCAGAATGAAGGGGGTGAAGATTTGTGCTAAAATATATCTTTAAGCGAATTTTGATGATGATTCCGGTTCTCCTGGGAGTTTTGTTCCTGGTGTTTACCATGAACGAGATTTCTCCCGGAGATCCTGCGGAAATGATTGCCGGTGACGCTGCCTCGGTGGAGGTTGTGGAGCAGATTCGGGAAGACCTGGGACTCAACAAGCCGTTCCCGGTCCGGTTTCTCAATTATACCAAAAATATCGTGCTCCACGGGGATTTGGGTACATCTTACAAAACAAAGCGTCCTGTTTTGGAGGAGGTCATGGACCGGCTGCCTACAACAATACTCTTGTCATTAACAAGCGCGGCATTTGCGGTGATTCTTTCCATTCCCATTGGAATTATCTCCGCCATCAAGCAGAATACCTGGATTGATAATCTGCTGATGGTACTGGCTCTGATTGGTGTGGCAATGCCTGCATTCTGGCAAGGCTTAATGACAATTATTCTGTTCTCCGTTAAGCTGGGATGGTTTCCAAGCTACGGGTTTACAACACCGGCCCACTGGTTTATGCCGGTTCTGACCATCGGTACCGGCGCCATGGCATCGCTAGTCAGGATTACCCGTTCCAGTATGCTGGAGGTTATCCGCCAGGACTACATACGGACTGCCCGGGCAAAAGGCCAGACCGAACGAAAAGTGATTATTTCCCATGCATTAAGAAACTCGATGATTCCAATCATTACAGCGATTGCTATTCAGCTGGGCAGTATGCTGGGCGGCGCCATTGTTACAGAAACGGTTTTTGCAATTCCCGGTATAGGGATGCTGATGATTCAGTCCATTAAAGCCCGTGATTATCCGACTATCCAAGGAGCTGTGGTTGTAATTGCTGTCATGTTCAGTCTTTTGAACCTGCTGGTAGATATTATATACACCTTTGTGGATCCCAGACTGAAATCCATTTACCAGACCAAAAGAAAGATTAAAAACCTCATTGCCCAAAGTGAGACCTGACCGGTTTCTGGCAAATAACACACGCAAAGAAAGGTCTGATTTATGATGAAAGCAACGACCGGGGGAAAACCCCGCAGAGTCACAAAAAAATATGGAACCTCCCAGTGGGGGGAAGCCTGGATTCGTCTGAAACGGGATAAGAAGGCTATGATGGGACTGGTCATTATATGTATTCTGCTGTGCTGTGCGCTGGTTCCGGCTCTTCTGGCTCCCTATGGTTTGGATGAGCAGCGTCCTGCGGAAGCATTACAGTGGCCCAATCTGTGGCATCCTATGGGAACAGACAACTTTGGACGGGATATCTTAAGCCGTATTATATATGGTGCCAGAACATCCATTGTGGTTGGCTTTATCGCTGTTGGATTCGCCTGTATCACCGGCACCCTTTTAGGTGCGGCCGCAGGCTACTACGGCGGTAAGTCAGATAATGTGATTATGCGCTGCATGGATGTTCTGATGGCAATCCCCAGCACCCTGCTGGCAATTTCCATTGCCGCTGCCCTGGGCTCCGGTTTAGTTAACCTGATGATTGCGGCAGGCATCGGTACGATTCCCTCCTATGCCAGGACTGTGCGTGCCTCGGTTCTTACCGTTAAGGACCAGGAATATATTGAAGCCGCGCGGGCCGGCGGCGCCAGTGATTTGCGGATTGTCCTGCGCCATATTCTTCCCAATTGTCTGGCCCCCATCATCGTCCGTTCCACGTTAGGCGTTGCGAGTGCGATTCTGACCTGTGCATCATTGAGCTACATTGGACTGGGTATTCAGCCTCCCACGCCCGAATGGGGCAGTATGCTGAACACCGGTAAGGCGTATCTGCTGAATGAATGGTATATGGCACTGTTTCCCGGTCTGGCAATTATGATGGTTATTCTGGCGCTGAACCTGCTTGGCGACGGATTGCGGGATGCTCTGGATCCCAGAATGAAACGGTAAGCAGCTGTTAAGCAAGGAGTTGAGACAGATTATGAGCGAAACATTATTAGATATAAAGAATCTTGTGATTCACTATGAAACTGACAGCGGCATTGTGGAAGCTGTTAATGGGATGAATCTGGCCCTGAGCAGGGGACAGTCTCTGGGCCTGGTAGGCGAAACCGGCGCCGGAAAAACCACCACTGCCCTGGGAATCCTGCGGCTTCTGTCCGAGCCTCCCGCCCGGATTATCAGCGGTGAGATTCATTTTGAAGGCCGGGATGTCCTTGCCATGGATAAGGAGACCCTGCGAAAATACCGGGGCAAAAAGGTTTCCATGATTTTTCAGGACCCCATGACCTCCCTGAATCCGGTCATGACAATTGGCGAGCAGGTCATGGAGTCCCTGCAGATTCATGAGCCGCATCTCTCCAGAGAAGAACTTGCGGCAAAGGCCCAGGGAACCTTGGAAAAGGTGGGCATAAGGGTGGAGCGCTTCAACGACTACCCCCATCAGTTTTCCGGCGGAATGAAACAGAGAGTGGTCATTGCCATTGCGCTGTGCTGCAACCCGGAGCTGCTTATTGCCGATGAACCCACCACTGCCCTGGATGTCACGATTCAGGCCCAGGTGCTGGATATGATTCGTACTCTGAGGAATGAACTGCAGACCTCCATGATTCTGATTACCCACGACCTTGGCTTAGTGGTTGAGAATTGTGATGTGGTGGCCATCATCTATGCCGGTGAGATTGTGGAGTATGGGAATCTGTTAGATATTTTTGAGAATGCCAGGCATCCCTACACCGTTGGCCTGTTTGGCTGTATACCAAACATTGACAAAGATGTTCACAGGCTGAAGCCCATTGAAGGCCTGATGCCTGATCCGATGAATCTTCCGGACGGCTGCCCGTTCCATGACCGCTGTGAGCACTGCATGGAGATTTGCAGTAAGGTTAAACCAGCGGAATTGGAAGTCTCTCCAGGCCATATGGTCAAGTGCCATCTTTGTGCCTGCGCAGAAAAGGAGGGATTGGAATGAGTGCGCTACTGGAAATCAGAAACCTGAAAAAATATTTCCATGTGCCTGACGGCTGGCTGCATGCTGTGGATGATGTGTCTTTTACTCTGGAGGCAGGCAAAACCCTGGGAATCGTAGGAGAGTCCGGCTGCGGCAAGTCCACACTGGGCCGTACCATTGTACGTCTGCTGGACACCACCGAAGGAGAAATCTGTTTTGACGGAAAAAAGATTACCAATGCCAGAGGAAAGGAACTGAAAAAACTGCACACGGACATGCAAATCATCTTTCAGGACCCCTTCTCATCCCTGAATCCCCGAATGACCGTTAGGCAGATTATTGCAGAGCCGCTGCGCTGCTGTGAGAAATTACCAGCCAGGGAGATTGATAAACGTGTGGATGAATTGATGGAGCTTGTGGGTTTGGCCAGACGGCTGGCAGGAAGCTATCCTCATGAGTTGGACGGCGGACGCCGTCAGCGTATTGGTATTGCCAGGGCCTTGGCTCTTAACCCAAAGTTTATAGTGTGTGATGAGCCGGTATCCGCGCTGGATGTTTCCATTCAGGCCCAGATTCTGAACCTGATGCAGGATTTGCAGGAGCAGCTTGGGCTGACATACATTTTCATCACCCATGATTTATCCGTTGTCAAGCACATCTCAGATGAAATTATGGTGATGTATCTGGGTCAGGTGGTGGAAAAGTGCGGCTCCGATGAGCTGTTTAAGGACCCGCGCCACCCCTATACCAAAGCTTTGCTTTCCGCAATCCCCATTCCCAGCCTGGGCGTAAAACGAGAAAGGATTTTTCTGAAGGGAGAGCTGACATCTCCCGTTAACCCCAAGCCCGGCTGCCGGTTTGCTCCCCGCTGCCCTTATGCTGACGGGGAATGCTTTAAAAGAAATCCCTCACTGACTGGCGACAGCCTTGGGCATTTTGCTGCCTGCCATCATATTCAGTAAGAAACAAATACAATCTAAGGAGGATTCATTTATGAAAAGGAAATTAGCACTGGTTCTGGCAATGGTCATGGTGCTGGGTTCATTAGCTGGCTGCGGCAGCAAGAACGGCGGTTCACCGTCTGAGCAGGGGAGTAGTGCTGTGTCCGGCGAGTCTGCCGGGACAAAGGCCGGCGTTATCATTGAAACAGGCGACAAAATTAATTCCACCTACACAGACAATACGCCTCAGGCGAATCTGCCTGTCACTGCCGTCGAAGACACGCTTACCGTTGCTCTGGCCAGCGAGCCTGCATCCCTGGACATTTTCCAGCTGTCCGACAGCGCCGCCACCCTGGTTTCAAAGGTCCACTGCGAAGGCCTGCTGAGGCGTAATGACGCAACCATGGAATATGAAGGTGTCCTGGCAAAATCCTGGGAGAACCTGGATGATACCACAATCCGGTTCCATCTGAGAGATGACGTTTACTTCCACAACGGAGAAAAGATGACAGCTGAGGATGTTTTGTTCATGTACCAGCGCGGCAATGAGCTGCCGCTGCAAAGCTCCTTCTACAACATGTATGATTTGGAGAAATGCAAGGTTATCGACGACTATACCCTGGACATCGTTACCTTTGAGCCCTTCCCTCCCATGGAGGATTTTATGAGCGACCCTGCGGACTGCGTTCTGAGCAAGAAGGCCATAGAAAGTTCGACTCCGGAGGCCCTTGTCCGGGATTTGAACGGCGCAGGTACAGGACCCTACAAGTTTGTTGAGTGGATTGCCGGTGACCGCATTGTTTTCGAGCGCAATGAGAATTACTGGGGCGAAAAGCCGGAGTTCAAGAACCTGGTATTCCGTATTATAACCGACTCCACCGCAAGAACCCTGGCGTTCGAGGCCGGTGACGTGGATATCTGCATGCAGCCTCTGACCACCTCCGTGGACTCCCTGCGCCAGAATCCCAACTGCGATATCTGGACCTGCGATACCTTTACCACATCCAACATTGTGTTCAACTGCACGGTCGCTCCGCTGGACAATAAGAAGGTCCGTGAGGCCCTGGCCTATGCGCTTGACCTGGATACCATTGTTGACACTGTTTTCTCCGGCACCGGCAGGAAGCACGACAGCTTCTTCACTCCCCAGAATGAAGGCTACCATCCCGCTGATCCTGAAAAGCATAAAGCCCTGTTGGAGTACAACCCCGAGAAGGCCAAGGAACTGCTGGCCGAGGCAGGTTATCCCGATGGTTTCACTATTAAGCTCTGGACCAACGAAAGCCAGAACCGTATTGACCTTGCGGAAATCCTCCAGAACAACTGGGGCGCTATCGGTGTTAAGGTCGATGTTTCCATTATGGAATTCGCAACGCTGATGGCTGAGTACAGCAAGGGAATCCATGATGTTGTCATCTGCGCCTTTGCCCCCACCGGCAAGGACGGCCAGTTCTACTACCCTTATATGCACTCCACCGGTCCTTTCAGAAGAAACTATGCGGGCATCCGAAATCCGGAAATCGACAAGCTGATGGAAACTGCCCAGAGCAGTCTGGATAAAGAAGAGCGCGCAGCAGACTATGCCAAGGTTATCGACATTTTGCGTGAAGAAGTTTATATGATTCCCCTGCACAACTCAGAGAACATTTTCGGCGTCCGTTCCACCCTGACAAACTTTGAACCGAACCCTGTGAGTCTGCCCCGTCTGGCAATTGTCAAATCGAAATAGCGTTTTATACTGGGTTCAACTTTTATAATAAAATAAAAAACTTTAAGGAGAGATATCAATGGAAATTATTAGACATGATATGTGTAAACACTTTGCAAGGGTAACGGAGTATAATGGTGTTCTGTACTTTACCGGACACATCGCTGCCGGAAAGCAGCCCACCATGACCGAGCAGATGGCTGCCCTGACCCACCGCCTGGATGAGCTGCTGGAACAGTTTGGCTCCGATAAGAACCATATCCTCTATGCAAAGATTGACATCCATGATTGGTCTATGTTTGACGAATTTAATGCTGTTTGGGATGCCTGGTTTGATTCGGGCTGCATGCCTGCCAGAACCACTGCCCAGTCTGTTTTGACCGACGGTTACCTGGTTGAAATCACGCTGACCGCGGCAAAGATTAATAAAGACTAGCTTAAAAAGGGGCCGTTCCTCCATAGATAACTCATGTCTATGGAGCAACGGCTCCTTCCTTGTGCGGGAAAACAGAAAACGGACTCCGGGGAGTCCGCAATACCGCCCAACCGTCTGTGATGGATGATTTTGCCAACGTTTTTCTGCTTTATATGCGTATAAGATGATACTTCACCTGATTTGCCGTCAGCAGCTGTGCCTCCCTCTGGTGGCAGGTAAATACAATAATCTGGTTATCATATGCCTTCACTAGCCATTTTAACGCTGTTTTTAACCTCTCATCATCATACAGCACAAAGCTGTCGTCAAAAATCAGAGGCATGGTATCCCCCCGGCCGTTCTGGACCAGCTTGGCGGCGGCCAGGCGCAGGGCCAGATAAATCTGGTCCATGGTGCCGCTGCTGACCTGTTCTATGGGAACCAGCTTGGACGGCGTGTTCATGAACACGTCTAAGTTTTCGTCAATGCTCATGCTGGTGTAGATTCCCCCGGTGATGCCGGATATCAGGTCAGAAGCCTCCCTGTTCAGGTATAATCCAAAGGAATCGCGGATAGAGGTGGACAGGGTGGTCATGGTGTCCTGGGCCAGGTCGATGGCATCCAGTTCCTCCTGTATGCGTTCATTTTCCGCCAGCACATGTTTCAGGGCCTCAGCCCTTGTCTTGCAGTCGGCCAGATGCTCCAGTTTCTGCTCCAGTTCCCATTGGATACGCTGCTGCTGTTCTATCTCCTGGGAGAACTGGTCCTCGCTGGACTGAAGCTTTCCAATTTCCTCAGACAGCTGCACCAGGGTCTGTTCAGACTGTTCCACTGCCTTGCTGAGACGGAGGAACTCAGCCATCCGGCCCTCCAATGCATTCATGGCCTCCTGGGATATACTGGAATCCCCCAGGTGACGGGCAAATATCTCCTGGAGAAGGCGGGTGCTGGTGTCCAGTTCCTTTCGGAACCGGCGGTTTTTCCCCAGCTTAAGGATTCCGGTGATGCAGCCAGCCAGGGCAATGGCTCCGGATATGCCTGCGGCGGCAGTAAGCGGTACCGGAAGGAGTACAAGGGAGCGGACCAGGTCAGGCGCAGCCAGGCACAGACCTGCGGCTCCTGCAAAGGCCAGGGTAATAAGGAACATGAATACGGCGCAGACAGTCCTGGATTTCTTACTGCAGGCAGCCAGGGTGTTCTGATAGTCGCCGTAAAGCTTTCTGGTGTCCTCCATGTAGCTCTGCACGGATTCCTGGTCAGTAAACTGGCTGTTTAATAGAATCTGCCGCCCCTTGGCGGACTTTTCAAGCAGCCCCTCCTTTTCCTTCTGACAGCTGTCCAGTTGTTTCCTGATTTCACTCTTCTTATTACGGTACTCAATCAGCTGATTGGCATACTGAGGCGCGGATATTTCCTGCTCTGTCTTGCGGATATCCCCCAAAAGAGCAGTATAGCTGCGGGCTGCCTCAGGCACCATCTGATTTTCCAGCTCCCGCCTCTGACTCTTTAAGTAGGCAGTTGCCTTGGTTATGTTGAGGGCAATGCTGCCGGAGGTATTGAGATTGGCGATGTAATTGCGGAGCTCAGCCACCATGCCCCCGTCCGTGGCGCATTTTAACTGACCGATGCTGATGGTGTTGTCGTAGGCTGTTTCCGACAGGCCGCAGCGCAGCTGGTCCAGAAGGGCTCTGGTGGGTTCTGCCTCCCTTCCCAGGGTTTCATTGACAATGGTCAGCTCCTTGTTCTGCTTCTGGAATCTTCTCTGGATACGGTATATCTGTCCTTCGCTTTCCAGCCGCATCCAGCCCTCATAGGTGCCGCTTCCCTTCCAGGGTTCGTACTTGCTGTACACGTCATTCCTGGCCGCCCTGCCCCTCTGTTTCTCAATACCAAAGAGCATTCCCCTGATAAAGGTGTGAAGGGTGGATTTGCCGGCCTCATTCTTGCCGTACACCACATTCAGCCCATCCTTAAAGGAGATATCCAGGTCATGGAATTTACCGAAGCCCTCGATGTGCAGACTTAATATCTTCATGGGTTCAGCTCCTTTCATCGGTGGTATGCAGAAGGGCATTTACCCCGTAATACAGGGCTTTCTTCTCCACCGGACTCATATCTTCTTTTTGGAGGGCCTGGATATAGAACCCAATCATGTCGCTGGAATGTTCGGCAAACAGGGCTGAAAAATCATACTGGGGTTCAGAGTCATCAATAATTTCAGCAATCCTGTATTTGTCCGATAACTGCTCCAGGTCAAATTCAATATCAGGGTCCCTCATGCCCCTGATTCGGAACCGGTAAATGTGCTGGGAACCCCGGTTTTCAATTTCATTTGATATCCGGTCGCACAGTTCGCCGTTGGTGGTATCTTTGGACACATTCACGGCCAGAGGTATGTACTGGAGGCTGGCTGCCGGGATGAACCGGAGGCTTACCAGCTTTCTGGTGACAGGATGAATCTCACCTGCATAGAAGCCATGGGCGCCTGTCTCTGTCAGGTCCAGGGGTTCGGGGGAGCCGCAGTAAGCAATCTTTCCGTCAGCCAGGACGTGGGGCTTGTGGATATGTCCCAGGGCAATGTAGGAAAATGGGGACAGCTCCAGACTGTTAAAGTTAATCGGCAGGTGGGCGGCGTCGCCGCCATGGGCCATGAGAATCTGAATCCGGCTGTTCAGGGGGACCTGTATATCTTCCAGCAGGGGAGCCTTAATTTCAGCTGTGTGATAGCTGAATCCGTGAACCTCGGTGTTAATGTCCTCAAAGTATACAGAGGTCAGGTCCTCATCCATGATAAAGGTTACATTAGGACTCCAGGTAAAGCTTAGCAGGGCAGAGTTCTCCCTGATGCGGTCATGATTGCCTGCTATCAGGATGACCTTTACGGTGGGAATGGTGGAGAAGAGATAATTGACCTCCTTAAGGTCTTTCATCAGCGGCTGCCTGTGAAACAGGTCTCCGCTGATGAATAAGCAGTCCACATCCATCTCTTTTGTTTTTTCTATGATTATCCGGAAGGTATCTTTGATTGCCTGGGCACGTTCCTTGCCCCAGGGTTTGTTGGCATCGGGACACATACCCCAGTGGATATCCCCGGTGTGGATGAATTTCATGTCTGCCTCCTGTCAAGTAATGGTTCCATAAGCGCTGCTGCGTCCGGGTAGCGAATACCTGCCCGCTTTGGCGGGGCGGGCAAATAGGGGTTCCCCGAACTCCGCGTTGCTGCGTCCGGGTAGCGAATACCTGCCCGCTTCAGCGGGGCGGGCAGGTATTCTTTATAATTCGCAGTTGTTAACCGTTCTTGGGAATGGGATTACGTCGCGGATGTTGGACATTCCGGTCAGGTACATGACGCAGCGCTCAAAACCAAGTCCAAATCCTGCGTGGCGTGTGGAGCCGTATTTTCTTAAGTCCAGATAGAAGTCATAGTCTTCCTTCTTAAGGCCCAGCTCGTCCATCCTGGCTACCAGTCTGTCGTAATCGTCCTCCCTCTGGCTTCCGCCGATGATTTCGCCGATACCGGGAACCAGGCAGTCTACGGCGGCCACGGTCTTGTTGTCAGGATTCATCTTCATATAGAAGGCCTTGATTTCCTTCGGATAATCAGTTACAAATACAGGCTTTTTAAATACCTGCTCCGTCAGATAGCGCTCATGCTCTGTCTGCAAATCGCAGCCCCAGGATACCTTATAGTCAAATTCATCGTTGTGTTCTTCCAGTATTTTTACGGCTTCCGTGTAGGTAATGCGGCCGAACTCGGAATTTAATACATTGTGAAGACGATCCAGAAGACCCTTGTCCACAAACTGGTTGAAGAAATTCATCTCCTCCGGCGCATGCTCCAGGACAAAACGGATGATATATTTGAGCATGCCTTCCGCCAGGCACATGTCGTCGTCTAAATCCGCAAAGGCCATTTCCGGTTCAATCATCCAGAACTCGGCTGCATGGCGGGTTGTGTTGGAATTCTCAGCGCGGAAGGTGGGGCCGAAGGTATATACGTTGCGGAAAGCCATGGCATAGGTCTCAGCATTCAGCTGTCCGCTTACGGTCAGGTTGGTGGCCTTGCCGAAGAAGTCCTGGCTGAAATCCACTCTGCCTTCCCCTGTCTTTGGAATATTGTTTAAATCCATGGTGGTTACCTGGAACATTTCACCGGCGCCCTCGCAGTCACTGCCGGTAATCAGCGGCGTGTGCACATAGACAAAATCCCTTTCCTGGAAATACTGGTGGATGGCGTATGCAATTAAGGAACGCACACGGAATACAGCCTGGAAGGTATTGGTTCTGGCGCGCAGATGGGAGATGGTGCGCAGGTATTCAAGAGAGTGGCGCTTTTTCTGAAGGGGATAATCCGGCGAGGAGGTTCCCTCCACCGTTACCTCTGTGGCCTGAATCTCAAAAGGCTGCTTGGCCTGGGGAGTACTTACCAGGGTTCCCTTTACAAGAATGGCGGTGCCTACGCTTAATTTAGAAACTTCCGCAAAGTTGGGAAGGGAATCGTGATATACAATCTGCAATGTCTCAAAAAAACTTCCGTCGCTGACAACAATGAAGCCAAAAGCTTTGGAATCGCGCAGGCTGCGTACCCAGCCTCCCACATTTATCTCCTTGCCCAGATGTTCCTCCGGATGTTTGTAAAGTTCTCTTACGGTAATCAGATCCATGACTGATGTTCTCCTTTTCTCTTATCTATATATTCAGTATCCCCAATTCCCCTGGAAATGGACGGTAACTACATATACGTGATTATATGATATTTCACGTCATGTTTCAAGGCTTAACTTTCCCCTGAGTCCGGGTACGGAGCCTGTATTTTCAATATGATTGCATTATAGTAGTATATGAACGGGGAAAAATCCGCATAAGGGGCGTTACTTAACTGAAGCGGGTCATGCCGGATGCAGATTATGTCAGATAACTGCGGCTGGAGGCGTTCCAGAAATTGGAATGCACCGGCAACAAATTATCTGATATTATGTTTATAGCTGTTTTTGACAAAAACATCCGTGAATATACAGCCTGCGAGGGGGACTTATTTAGTGGTAAATTTTGGAAAGGGGTACAAGATATAGATAAATCAACATCAAATGGTTAAAAACGGAAAAAATGTCGGAAAAATGCACAAAAACGATGAAATAAATTTAAAAATTTATGTACTATTTACGAAGTTTGTGGTATAATTAAAATTACAAAAATTTTAACAGCAAGAGGTGATAACGTGATTAAAAAAGAAATGATAGCTATGCTATTAGCAGGCGGACAGGGAAGCCGCCTTGGCGTACTAACACAAAAAGTAGCCAAGCCGGCCGTATCTTTTGGGGGGAAGTACCGAATCATTGATTTTCCGCTGAGCAACTGTATCAATTCCGGAGTTGACACAGTCGGGGTATTGACACAGTATCAGCCATTACGTTTAAATTCTCATATCGGAATTGGTGTACCATGGGATTTAGACCGGAACGTTGGTGGTGTGACCGTTTTACCCCCATATGAGCGCAGCAAAGGCAGCGATTGGTACACAGGAACTGCCAATGCAATCTATCAGAACCTGGAGTATATGGAATCATATAATCCGGAATATGTTCTGATTTTATCCGGCGACCATATTTACAAGATGGATTACGAGGTAATGCTGGATTATCACAAAGCCAATAATGCAGATATCACCATTGCTGCCATGCCGGTTCCCATTGAGGAGGCCAGCCGTTTTGGCATCCTGATTACGGACGAGTCTAACCGTATCACGGAATTTGAGGAGAAGCCTCCAGTTCCCAGAAGCAATCTGGCTTCCATGGGTATCTACATATTCAGCTGGCCGGTATTAAAGGAAGCTCTGATTAAGATGAAGGAAGAGCCGGGATGCGATTTCGGCAAGCACATCATTCCATACTGCCATGCAAGAGGCGACAGGATATTCGCCTATGAATATAATGGTTACTGGAAGGATGTAGGTACGCTGGGCTCTTACTGGGAAGCTAACATGGAGCTTATTGATATCATCCCTGAGTTCAACCTGTATGAGGAATACTGGAAGATTTACACCAAGAATGATGTGATTCCGCCCCAGTTTATTTCCAATGAGGCAAATATTGAGCGGAGCATTATCGGTGAGGGAACTGAGATTTACGGCGAGGTAATGAACTCTGTTATCGGAGCAGGCGTTACCATTGCCAAGGGTGCCGTGGTAAAGGATTCCATTGTAATGCAGGGGACCGCCATTGGAGCCGGTGCTGTTGTTAATAAGGCCATCATTGCTGAGAACGTAAGGATTGGCTCAGGCGTGGAGCTGGGAACAGGCGAATACGCACCCAGTACATATGACCCCAAGGTATATCAGTTCGACCTGGTGACCATTGGTGAGAATTCTGTAATTCCAGACGGGGTTAAGGTAGGCAAGAACACTGCCATAGCAGGCGAGACAACCGTGGGCGATTATCCTGACGGATTACTGGCTGGCGGAAATTACATTATAAAGGCAGGTGGCGTAAAATGAGAGCAATCGGTATCGTATTAGCAGGTGGTAACAGCAAGAGGATGCGGGAACTTTCTAATAAGAGGGCAGTGGCTGCCATGCCGGTTGCAGGAAGCTACCGCAGCATTGACTTTGCACTCAGCAACATGACAAATTCCCACATCCAGAACGTGGCAGTTTTTACACAGTATAATTCCAGGTCCCTGAACCTGCATTTAAGTTCCTCCAAGTGGTGGGATTTCGGACGTAAACAGGGCGGTCTGTTTGTATTCACCCCATCCATCACGCCGGAAAACGGTGATTGGTACAGGGGCACGGCAGACGCATTGTACCAGAACCTTACATTCTTAAAGAACAGCCATGAACCGTACGTTGTCATTGCGGCAGGCGACGGCGTATACAAGCTGGATTATAATAAGGTTCTGGAATATCACATTGAGAAAAAGGCAGACATCACCGTTGTCTGCAAGGACATGGAAGAGGGCACGGATGTAACACGGTTCGGCTGCGTTAAGCTGAATGATGACGGCCGTATCACGGACTTTGAGGAGAAGCCCATGGCATCTGACGCAACTACCATTTCCTGCGGTATCTATGTCATCCGCAGAAGGCAGCTCATTGAACTGCTGGAGCGCTGCGCAGCAGAGGACAGGTATGACCTGGTCAATGATATTCTGGTACGCTATAAGAACCTTAAGAGAATCTATGCTTATAAGCTGGACGGCTACTGGAGCAACATTGCTTCTGTGGACTCCTATTATAAGACCAATATGGATTTCCTTAAATCTGAGGTGAGGGATTACTTCTTCAAGCAGTATCCTAATGTATATACTAAGATTGATGACCTTCCTCCAGCCAAGTATAACCCTGGCGCGTTGGTTAGAAACAGCCTGATTTCCAGCGGATGTATCCTGAATGGTACAGTTGAAAATTCCATTCTCTTTAAGAAGGCATACGTAGGCAACAATTGTGTAATCAAGAATTCCATCATTTTAAATGATGTCTATATTGGCGACAACACAGTGATTGAGAACTGCATTGTAGAGAGCAGGGATACCATCCGTGCCAACACCACGCACATCGGCACACCGGAAAACATCAAAATCGTTGTGGAGAAAAACGAAAGGTATACATTATAATACGCACATAGCCCCGCGGTACGCACGGGGAGCGCAGAGCGGGGGACCGGCGGGATAAGACGGAAGGGGTAGAAAACATGCAGGTTACAGACGTGAGAGTGAGACGGGTTGAAAAGGAAGGCAAGATGAAAGCAATTGTTTCCATCACACTGGACAATGAATTCGTCATTCATGACATCAAGGTAATAGAGGGGGAGAAGGGTTTATTCATAGCCATGCCAAGCCGCAAGGCGGCGGACGGAGAGTACCGCGACATTGCTCATCCGATTAACTCCAACACAAGGGATATGATTCAGACCATTATTCTGAATAAGTATGAGACAACCTTGCTGGAGAATGAGGCGGCAGAGGATGGGATGGCATAAGATACATACAGAACAATGAGTGGGAGCTGTTTCCGGATAACCAATGTGAACCGGGACAGCTCTTGTTTTTTGTGTTGGCCTGTGCAATATCTGGCTGAGCCGCTTGAGAAGCGGGCTGAAGCCGGAAGAAGATATTGAAGTACTGGTAAAGGAATATAAGGGGAAGGAACAAAATCCCCTGTACGAGACTGCCATGGACTTAATCATGCGGGCAAACTGGGAAACATGTCAGGAGGTGGATAAGATGTGTGATGCTCTGCGGGAACTTTTTGCAGATGAGCTGGAGGAACGGGAAAACAAAGGAATTGAAAAGGGATTGGAGCGGGGGAAGATGGCAAAATTGATAAACCAGGTCATGCGGAAACGGGAGAGGGGGCAGTCCGCTGCCAGGATTGCTGAGGACTTAATGGAGCCGGAAGAGGTGGTGCAGAAGTTATATGATTTGATTGGGCGCTATCCTGACTCTGATGCGGAGTCTATATCAGCGCATATAAAAGGTTGATTATACAGCAAAAAACGTTTGGAGTCCTCTTGATAATTAGGGGGTTCCAAACGTTTTGGTATTATGTGGTTTTGGGCGAGTATGACCGTGTATGCCGGACAGGGCCTGTTATGCTTCCATCTGCTTCAGGATACTCCTGGCCACGCTGATGCCGTTGGCGGAAGCCTGCTGCAGCCCTCTGGTAACGGATGCGCCGTCTCCAATCGCCCGCAGTCCTCTGATGCTGGTTTCAAAGTCAGCGTTTACCACTACTTTATTGGAGTAGAACTTGACCTCCACGCCGTAGAGCAAGGTTTCGTCGCTGGCAATTCCGGGAGTCACCTTGTCCAGGGCCAGCAGCATTTCCTTGATATCCGTCATGATGCGGTGAGGGAATACCAGGGACAGGTCGCCGGGTACTGCATCCTTCAGTGTGGGAATCAGGTTGTTGCGGCAGAGGCGTTCCTCTGTGGTCCGGCGGCCTCTCTGGAAGTCTCCGAAGGTCTGGACCATAATCCTCCCGCCGCAGAGCATATTGGACAGCTGGGCAATATGCTTGCCGTACTCAATGGGCTCGTTGAAGGGCTTGGTAAAGTTCTTGCTCACCAGAAGGGCAAAGTTGGTATTATTAGTCTTATACTCCTTGGATTTGTATGCATGGCCGTTTACCACTGCAAGGCCGTTTTCATAGTATTCTGTGGCCACTTCTCCGGATGGATTGGTGCAGAAGGTGCGGACCTTGTCGTCAAAGGTAGGGGTATAGTATACAAGCTTGGCCTCGTACAGGTTCTCGTTTAAGAACTTCATGACCTCATCCCGGACCTCCACACGGACGCCTATGTCCACGGTGCCTACCTGGGTCTGGATTCCGTGATTGCCGCAGATATGAGAGAACCAGTCAGAACCCTCCCGTCCAATGGCCGAAACCACCTCAGGCGCATAGTAGGTTTCATCCTTGTCTGTAATGATACCCTTTACGGTATTGCCTTCAATGATGATGTCCCTGACCATGGTGTTAAACTCCATGGTAATGCCCTGGGCCAGAAGATGTTCCTGGAGGCGGGTATAAATTTTATAGCCTTCCTCTGTTCCCAGGTGGCGGATGGGGCATTCAATCAGCTTTAAGTTAGCCCCAATGGCTTTGCGGCGGATTTCTTCTATTTCGTTCTGTTTGTCCACGCCGTATACATTGGTATCAGCGCCGAATTTTAAGTAGATGTTGTCAGATTCCTTTAAGAGTTCAACGGTTTTATCATAACCCAGGATTTCCGGAAGGTTGCCGCCTACGTCTGGGGAAAGGGACAGCTTGCCGTCTGAAAATGCACCGGCGCCGGCAAAACCAGTGGTAATGGAGCAGGGCTTGCAGCCCACGCATACCTTGGTGGTACGTTTTGGACAAACCCTCTTTTCAATGGGACGTCCTTTCTCCACCATGAGGATTTTCATGTCAGGTTTCTTCTGGATTAACTCATACGCGCAGAAGATGCCGGAAGGACCTGCGCCAATAATGATTACGTCGTAATTTGTGGTTGGATTCATAGGGAAACTCCTTTCTTTCACTGCCTGATTTGCCTGGTTTCGCGGAATGCCTTAGGATACGGTACATCCGGCGTTCCCTGGCCCTTTAAAATCCATTCCAGGGCACAAAAAAAACCAGTATGCAAAATAGAAGCATGTAGTCAACTATTCCGGTAGCTGGTAGAAACGTTCATCCAATCATGAACTTATACAGGCATCACAACGGTTATAGTTTAGCATAGTATGAGGCGTTATGCAAGGGCGGAACGCCTTAAAATACCTGTGTATGAGGGGCTCAAATCCTTAAGAAAAACCAATCAGACCTTTAGAAAAAATTTCATAAATAGTCAGAGAATAGTCACGGTATGTTAAGGCAAATTCAAAGATTATTGCATTCTCTTGTGATATGATACATATATGAGATAAGATGGTTCCACAATACAGGATTCAGAAGAGAAAGCGGGTGAAAGGATGAAGGTGCGTACAGGTATAAAATGGGTGGCAGCGGTCATGTTTACGGTGGCGCTGTGTTTCTGCGTGACAGTGGCTGCCAAGGGCTACGGAATGTACCGGGAGGCCATGGACAGCGTCAGCCTTGAGGATAAGGTGGCGTCCATACGTGCTAAGGAGAACTATACCACCTTTGACCAGCTTCCTGAGATTTATGTGGATGCAGTGCTGTCCGTGGAGGACCACAGATTCTATAACCATCCGGGAATCGACGTCATTGCCATTGGAAGGGCTGTATTTAATGATATAAAGGCAGGAGCCTTTGTGGAAGGCGGAAGCACGGTGACTCAGCAGCTGGCTAAGAACATGTATTTCAGCCAGGAAAAGGAACTGGTCCGCAAGGTGGCGGAGGTCCTGGTGGCATTTGATTTAGAACGGAATTACAGCAAGAATGAGATTCTGGAGCTGTATGTCAATACGATTTATTACGGGAACGGGTATTATTGCGTAAAGGATGCCAGCATGGGCTATTTCGGCAAAGAGCCTGAGGACATGACGGATTATGAGAGCACATTGCTGGCAGGGATTCCCAACGCACCATCCTGCTATGCGCCCACTGTGAGCCAGGAGCTGGCGGCCAGACGGCAGCAGCAGGTTTTGGACCGCCTGGTGGAATGCGGATATTTTACAGAGGAACGGGCTTTGGAAACAATGGCAGTGGGAAGCAGCCTGTGACGGCGGGAGCATGAGCTGCAGACAGGTATCGCGGCTGGCGGGTGCAGACTGGAAAATTAAAAGAACGGCAGATGGAGGAAAGAGGCCTCCATCTGCTTTACATTTTAAGCGTAATCTGATAGAATGAGGGAACGGAAAAAAGCGTTAGATACCCCATGTGGTGTGTATCTAACGCTTTAAGGCGTGTTTTGAATAATAGGAAGATATTGGGAAATGCAAAGGGAATGAGTAAGACAAATCATAAAACTGGAAGGTAAAGTGGCGGGAATATGAGCGGAATATGGGAGAGAATAAAAGAGCGGCTGGGATTTGGAAAGAAAGCGGAAGGCCGTAAGGAGGACGACAAGGTGATGTATATCATTGCAGGTTTGGGCAATCCCACCAGGGAGTATGAAAAGACAAGACATAATGTGGGATTTGAGGTCATAGACGTGCTGGCGGACCGCCTGGGCACCACTGTGGAGGAGAAAAAATTTAAGGGTTGTTACGGAAGAGGAATCATCGGCGGACAGAAGGTGCTGCTCTTAAAGCCCCAGACCTTTATGAATCTGAGCGGTGAGAGCGTAAGGGCGGCAGCTGATTTCTATAAAGTGGACCCGGAACATATTATTATTGTATATGATGATATCAGCCTGGATGTGGGACAGCTGCGAATCCGGAAAAAGGGCAGCGCAGGAGGCCATAATGGGATTAAGAATATCATTGCCCACCTGGGAACCCAGGAGTTCCCACGCATTAAGGTGGGAGTGGGCGATAAACCTAAGAAAATGGACCTGGCTGACTATGTTTTAAGCCGGTTCTCCAAGGAGGACAGGGCTGTCATGGAAAATGCGTTTAAGGAAGCGGCCGGGGCAGTGGAGATGATGATTACGCAGGGCGCTGACGCGGCAATGAATCAGTTTAACGGCCACAAGGGTTGATAAGGGGTGCAGGGATAAATGGAAAATCCATTATTGGAATTACAGGAATATGATAATCTGGTTCAGGCGTTGAAATCCGGAAAGGGACCGTTACAGGTAACCGGGACCCTGGATTCCCAGAAAGTACATCTGATGTATGAACTGGGGGAGGCCAGTGCGTTTGCCTGGAAACTGGTGGTCACCTATGATGATACCAGGGCCAAGGAAATCTATGATGATTTCCGCAGCTTTACCAGCCAGGTATGGCTGTATCCCGCCAAGGACCTGCTGTTTTACAGCGCTGACATTCATGGAAATCTGATGACCAGGCAGAGGATTGCTGTGCTGCGCCACCTTATGGAGGACAAAGAGGGGGTAGTGGTTACCACCATGGATGGTCTTATGGACCATCTGCTGCCTCTCAAATATCTGAGGGAGCAGTCAATATCGGTGGAGAGCGGACAGGTAATTGATTTGGATGTCTGGAAGGAACGTCTGGTTGCCATGGGCTATGAGAGGATGGCCCAGGTAGACGGGATGGGCCAGTTCTCCATCAGAGGCGGAATCGTGGACATTTTTCCGCTGACCGAGGAAGTACCGGTGCGTATTGAGCTGTGGGATGATGAGGTGGACTCCATCCGGACCTTTGACCTGGAGAGCCAGCGTTCGGTGGAGCAGTTAGAGAACATTACCATATATCCGGCTGCGGAAGTAGTATTGTCTGGGGACCAGCTGGCGGACGGAATCAGAAGGCTGGAAACGGAAGAAAAGGCATATGAGAAGGCATTAAGGGAGCAGCATAAGCCGGAGGAAGCCCACAGAATCCACACCATTATCGAAGAACTGAGAAACGGCCTGGATGAGGGATGGAGGATTGGCGGGCTGGATGCCTATATCCGGTATTTCTGCCCGGATACGGTTTCCTTCCTGGAATATTTCCCCCAGGGGGAAAGCGTGATTTACCTGGATGAGCCTGCCAGGTTAAAGGAAAAGGGCGAAATCGTGGAGCTGGAATTCAGGGAAAGCATGGTGCACAGGCTGGAAAAGGGCTATCTGCTGCCGGGCCAGACCGAGCTTCTGTATCCGGCTGCTGAGGTCCTGGCCAGAATACAGAAGCCCGTTGCAGTCATGCTTACGGGATTGGACCAGAAGCTTCCGGGTATGAAGGTAAACCGGAAATTCAGTATTGATGTCAAGAATGTGAACTCATACCAGAACAGCTTTGAGATGCTTATCAAGGATTTGACCAGGTGGAAGAAGGAAGGATACAGGGTTATCCTGCTGTCCGCATCCAGAACCAGGGCCAGCAGGCTTGCCAGTGACCTGAGGGAATACGGCCTGAGGGCTTATTGCCCGGATGTGCGGGCTGCCGAAAGGGGAGATTCCCCAGGTGAGGAAAATGTCATACCGGAATCCGGGAATACGGATTCGGCGGGCGCTGCCGTCCACAAGGTTCAGCCGGGAGAGATACTGGTTACCTACGGCAATCTCCACCGCGGATTCGAATATCCTCTTTTGAAGTTTGTATTTATCACAGAAGGCGATATGTTCGGCGTGGAGAAAAAGCGGAAGCGCCGGAAAAAAACAAATTACCAGGGCAAGGCCATCCAGAGCTTCTCAGAACTGTCGGTGGGGGATTATGTGGTCCACGAGGAACACGGACTGGGCATCTATAAGGGCATAGAGAAGGTCGAGCGGGATAAGGTCATTAAGGACTATATCAAGATTGAGTACGGCGACGGAGGCAATCTCTATCTGCCGGCCACCCGTCTGGAGAGTATCCAGAAATACGCAGGGGCAGAGGCCAAGAAACCCAAGCTCAACAAGCTGGGAGGAACTGAGTGGAATAAAACCAAGACCAGGGTCCGGGGAGCTGTCCAGGAGATTGCCAAGGATTTGGTGAAGCTTTATGCGGCGCGCCAGGAGAAGGCCGGATTCCAGTACGGGACAGATACGGTGTGGCAGAGAGAGTTTGAGGAGCTGTTTCCCTATGATGAAACCGATGACCAGATGGATGCCATTGACGCGGTAAAGAAGGACATGGAGAGCAGGAGAATCATGGACCGGCTCATATGCGGTGATGTGGGGTACGGCAAGACAGAGGTGGCTCTGAGGGCGGCATTTAAGGCGGTACAGGACAGTAAGCAGGTGGTGTACCTGGTGCCTACCACGATTCTGGCCCAGCAGCATTACAATACATTCGTACAGAGGATGAAGGATTTCCCGGTGCGGGTGGATATGCTGTCCAGGTTCTGTACGCCTGCCAGACAGAAAAGAACACTGGAAGACCTTCGCAAGGGAATGGTGGACATTGTCATCGGGACCCACCGGGTCCTGTCCAAGGATATGCAGTTTAAGGACCTGGGGCTGCTGATTATTGACGAGGAGCAGCGGTTTGGCGTTGCCCATAAGGAGAAAATCAAGCATCTGAAGGAAAATGTGGATGTGCTTACCCTGACAGCCACGCCAATTCCCAGGACCCTCCATATGAGCCTGGCAGGCATACGCGACATGAGCGTGCTGGAGGAGCCGCCGGTGGACCGGACGCCCATCCAGACCTATGTGATGGAGTACAATGAGGAGATGGTGCGGGAGGCAATCAACCGTGAGCTGGCAAGAAACGGTCAGGTGTATTATGTATACAATCGTGTGACGGATATTGATGAGGTGGCTGGCCGTGTGCAGGCCCTTGTGCCGGATGCAGTGGTTACATTTGCCCATGGACAGATGCGGGAGCATGAGCTGGAACGGATTATGGCTGATTTTATCAATGGAGAGATTGATGTGCTGGTGTCCACCACCATCATTGAAACCGGTCTGGATATACCCAATGCCAACACCATGATTATCCACGATGCGGACCGCATGGGACTGTCCCAGCTGTATCAGCTGAGAGGCCGTGTGGGGCGCTCCAACAGGACTTCCTATGCCTTTCTCATGTACAAGAGGGATAAACTTCTGAGGGAGGAGGCGGAGAAGCGTCTCCAGGCCATCCGGGAATTTACGGAACTGGGTTCCGGAATCAAGATTGCCATGCGGGACCTGGAAATCCGGGGCGCGGGCAATGTACTGGGCGCGGAGCAGCACGGACACATGGAGGCTGTGGGGTATGATTTGTACTGCAAAATGCTGAACCAGGCCGTGCTGGCTCTTAAGGGAGAGACATTGGAGGAGGATTCCTACGAAACCGTTGTGGAATGCGATATCGATGCATACATTCCCGGACGTTATATCAAGAATGAATACCAGAAGCTGGATATCTACAAACGTATCTCTGCCATTGAGACAGAGGAAGAATATATGGATATGCAGGATGAGCTTATGGACCGGTTCGGGGATATACCCCGCAGTGTGGAGAACCTGCTTAAGATAGCGGCCATCAGGGCCCTGGCCCACCGGGCATATGTGACAGAAGTGGTGATTAACCGCCAGGAGGTAAGGCTTACCATGTATCAGAAGGCAAAGCTCCAGGTGGAAAAGATTCCGGACCTGGTCAGGTCTTACAAAGGGGACCTGAAGCTGGTGCCCGCAGATGTGCCCTCCTTCCACTATATTGACAGGAGGAATAAGAACCAGGACAGCCTTGAGATGATGGGCAGGGCGGAAGAAATACTGAAGGGTATGTGCGGGATTCGTCTATAGAGGACTATGGAGGCCCTTGTGGCAGGGGAAGCGGCAGAGGGCAGAGCATTAACCGGTTTTACTCCCCCAGTTCATACCATGACACAAGAAAGACCGCGCTAAGCGGGGAGATATTTTCCCTGCAGCGCGGTCTTACTGTGTGTATCAGGCCCGTTCCTCTTCCTTGATTTCCCAGTGAATCAGGAAGGTAAGGGCGGCTCTCAGGGCAATGATGCCGGCCACGATTCCTATTTCCTTCCACTCCCGGACCACGACCGTGCGCAGGATTTCGCTTCCCATTTTGAATTCCAGTCCCATGGCCAGGCCCTTTGCCAGATAAATCTTGGTGTCCGGGGACTTGCGGAGGAATTTAAGGAAACTTGTGAGGCCTGAGTATATGATGATGCCCACGCCGATAAATTCAAATATAATGATTGCGATGTTTGCTACCAGGGACAGCAGCCATTCCAAATGTTCCATGGGGTTCCTTCCCTTTCTTTTATTTGTTGACCGGCACCTGAATGGATTTCACCTTTACACCGTCTACCTTTCCCAGGTCCCCGGCAAAGGAACTGATTTGGTTCTGGGTTCCGTGAAGAACCACGCTGATGACGGAGACCCCGTAATCCCGGCAGGGAACGCCCAGACGGGCAATAATCAGACTGGACTGAAGGTGGAATTTTTCGTTTACCGTTGCCACAGAGTCAGGGTTGCTTATGATACAGCTGATAACAGCCAGACGGTCTTCCATAAAGTATAACCTCCCTTATTGTTTTTTACCCGGCAGGGCTCTGCAAAAATCAGATGCACACCCATATGCGGGCCGCGGTTGTCTGTGGTTATGATATCATGGGTCCCGGCCTTTCGTAAAGCCTAATAAAATGCGCAGGACAAGATATTTTTTTAACCCTTGCTTTTTCACGGGAGCTGGAATATGATGGTAGTAACTAAATAGAACCTTTCTCTGATGCGAAGCAACCCTGAGATAAAGAGAGAGCGGAACTGTCCTGGCTGTGCAGGCGCCGGTTTGTGTTATTTTCCGGTGTGCGCTGTTTGTGGGTGTGGCTTATGTGCCTGCAGCGGAAGCCGTGACTTGTTGATTATATCCTCTCTCTGAATTTCAGAGAGAGGTTTTTTATTTCAAGAACAGAGGGGAAGGAAAGATATGTTAAAGATAGCGGTTTACGGAAAAGGCGGAATCGGAAAGTCCACCATCTCATCTAATTTGTCAGTGGCCCTGGCGGAGCGGGGGTACAAAGTAATGCAGATAGGCTGCGACCCAAAGGCGGATTCCACCATACAGCTTCATCAGGGACGGGCCGTGGCCTCCATCCTGGATATAATCCGGGCAAAGGGAGATAAGGCGGGTCTGGACGAGCTGGTGACAGAGGGAAGCAAGGGTGTGCTCTGCGCTGAGGCAGGAGGACCTACCCCTGGCATGGGGTGCGCCGGGCGGGGAATCATCACTGCCTTTGAGGCATTGGAGGAGAGAAATGCATTTGAGGTTTATAAGCCGGACGTGGTCATTTATGATGTGCTGGGCGATGTTGTCTGCGGCGGGTTTGCCATGCCCATCCGGGAGGGGTATGCGGACAAGGTATTTATTGTTACATCCGGGGAAAACATGGCCATCTATGCGGCCGCCAATATTGCCACAGCAGTGAAATCCTTTGAGGCCAGAGGGTATGCCAGCCTGGGAGGCATCCTCCTTAACCGCAGAGGCGTGAAGCGGGAACAGGAAAAGGTGGAGGAGCTGGCAGAGGATATGGGAACGGAAATCATAGCTTCCCTGGATTACAGCTCCCTGGTGGGAGAGGCGGAGGAGCTTGGAAAGACGGTCATGGAAGCTTATCCGGACAGCGGCATTGCGGGTCAGTACAGGAAAATGGCGGATGCTGTTCTCGCGGCCTGCGGGGAGGAAGAGGTGAAGAGAGCCTATGCTTAAGAAACTGCATGAATGTGCCGGGGAGGGGATAGCCGGGCGGAGCATAACCGGGCAGAATAGAACCGGACAGAGTACAGCAGGCCAGGACGCGGCCCTTGCGCTGTCCCAGGTGGACAGCCTGGCCCCGTTTACCTACGGATTGGAGTACAGCGCCCCGGCCAGGGGAGGATGGACCATTGTGCATATCGGGATGCTGCTGCCGGAGAGCCACCAGGTGTTCGTGTGTGCCCAGAGCTGCCTGCGGGGCGTTGTATTGTCTGCTGCAGAGCTGAATGACAGCCGCCGTTTTTCCACTATATCCGTGGATGAGGAGTCGGTGCTGGAGGGGAACTGTGAGGATATCATCATTGAGGGCGTGACCCATATCCTGGAGGGTCTGCCGGTGCTGCCAAGGGCCCTGCTGCTGTTTACCAGCTGTATCCATCATTTTCTTGGAACAGATATGAAAATGGTATTCCGGGAGCTGAACACACGGTTTCCGCAGGTGGGCTTCGTGCAGTGCTGGATGAACCCCATTATGAGAAAGACAAAGATGCCGCCGGACCCGTTCATGAGAAAACAGCTGTATTCCCTGTTAAAGCCGGCAGATA
Source organism: Clostridium sp. 1001271st1 H5 (assembly GCF_005845215.1). Lineage (GTDB taxonomy): Bacteria > Bacillota > Clostridia > Lachnospirales > Lachnospiraceae > Enterocloster. Next base: position 61,038 of record NZ_SPHO01000019.1, on the reverse strand, counting down.
TGCACAGGCAGCAGATAAATATCATTGGCAATAACCTGGCCATGGGAAGGAGCTCAGAGCTGCACACTATATTGGAAAAAAACGGATTTTTCCTAAAAGATATATGCACCTGCCGGGACTTCGGGGAATATGAGGCCATGGCATCATCGCGGCTCAATCTGGTGACAAATCCGCTGGGGCGTCCTGCTGCGAAGGAACTCAGTGAGCGCCTGGGACAGGAGTGGGTCTATCTGCCGGTGAGCTATGACTGGGAACAGATAAGGGAGCACTGGAAATGCCTGTCGGATTTGCTGGAACTGGACTTTAATGCGGTGTGGAAAGACGGGGAACTGGACCAGCTGTGGCAGAAGGCGGAGACGGCCCTTGAAACGCTTGCAAGGAAACTGGAGGGATGGTCGGTGGCCATTGACTATACGGTTTCTTCCAGACCGCTGGGAATGGCCAGGCTGTTTGTGAAATGCGGTTTCCGGGTGGAACGGATTTATGCGGATACCATATCGCCGGAGGAGGAGGATACGCTTGCCTGGCTGAAAGAACATTGTCCCCGGATGCTGCTCTGTCCCACGGTGTACCACAAGATGGCGGTGCTTCCCAGGACATGGCATCAGGAAAAGGGAGGAAAAGTGCTGGCAGTGGGACAGAAGGCTGCCTATTTCACAGGAACGCCTTATTTTGTAAACATGGTGGAGGACGGAGGACTGTACGGTTACGGCGGCATCCTGGAGCTGTCCGCCATGATGGAGGAGGCTGCCAGGGAAGAAAAGGATACGGAAAAACTGATACAGGTAAAAGGATGGGGGTGCTGCTGTTGAAACGGACAAACCGGATTCTGCCGGTATATGCGGCAGATATATCAGGGGTCTGCTCGGCCCTGTATGAGCTGGGCGGAATGACGGTGATGCATGATGCTTCAGGCTGTAATTCCACCTATACCACCCACGATGAGCCCAGATGGTACTCCATGGACAGCATGGTGTATATTTCGGCTCTGTCGGAGCTGGAAGCAGTCATGGGGGATGACGGAAAGCTGGTGCAGGATATTGTGGACGCTGCAGCGAATCTTCATCCGGCGTTCATATGTATGGGAGGAACCCCGATTCCCATGATGATGGGGACTGACTTTAAGGGAATTGCCAGGATGATTGAAAAACAGACCGGTATCCCAACCTTCGGCATTGCCACCAATGGAATGCACTCCTATGTCCGCGGGGCAGGGGAGGCGCTGAGGCAGATTGTGAAACGGTTCTGTCCGCCCGGAGCGGAGCTGCAAAAGCTGGCGGGAAATACAGGCAGCCCGGACGGAACCAGCCGCAAGGGGACGGAACGGGAGCATGCCCTGAGGGTGAATGTCCTGGGCGTTACCCCGCTGGATTTTTCACTTACGGGAAATACTGCCAGACTAAAGGATTTTCTCAGTGACCATGGAATGGAGAACGGGGGCTGCTGGGCCATGGAAAGCAGTCTGGATGAACTGCGTCTGGCCGGCCTGGCAGACGTAAATCTGGTGGTATCAGCAGCGGGGCTGCCTGCGGCCGGAGCGTTAAAGGAGCTGTACGGAATACCTTACGTGGTGGGAACACCTGTGGGAAGATTGACATCTGAACGGCTGGCAGGGTATATCAGGCAGGCGGCGGAAGCAGGTGAGAACCGCTGTTTGTTTGAACATGCTGAAAATGCGCTGCAGCCGGATTCAAATTCGCTTCAGCCGGAGGCCGGTTCCGCCGGGGCTGCCCGGCCTGACCTGGGGCTTTCCGGGCTGCCGGATGATTTGTCCGGTGAGAGGGTACTTATAATCGGGGAACAGGTCATTGCCGGTTCCCTGCGGTGCAGCCTGAGGGAGGAATTTGGAGCTGACCAGGTGACGGTGCTTTGTCCGGCCGGAGGAGAGAAGGACCTGGCCATGGAAGGAGATATCATTGACTGGGATGAGGATGAAGTTATTTCCGGTATAGCGGAGAGTACGGTTGTGGTGGCTGACCCCTTATACCGTCAGGTATGCCCTGCTGACAGAAATAGGGTGTTTGTGGATTTTCCCCATGAGGCATGTTCAGGCAGAATGTATCACAGCATTATGAAGCCCTTTGTGTGCTCTTTGAATTGTTCCGGGGAAAAATAAATGGAGGAAGAGGTATTATGAAAAAGCTAACAGCAATCATTTTAGGTGTGTGTCTTGGGGCAGCAGGACTTTCTGGCTGCCAGTCCGGGGCACCGGGGGCGTCTGCCCCAGGCGGTCAGGCTGCAGAAAGTCAGCGTCAGGAGGACAAGGGACAGAATGACAAGGGACAGAATGACAGCGGTCAGAACCCTGATGAGGGCCAGAGTGCAGACAAGGGCCGGAGGGAACCGCAGACCTCCCGGTCCGCCGGCACAGTGGTCATAACAGACCATGCAGGCAATCAGGTGGAGATACCCGGGGAAGTGAACCGGGTGGTGGTTACGGATATACTGCCGCTTCCCTCCATCATCACCGTGTTCCTGGGGTCCGGGGAAAAGATAGTGGGAATGGCCCCCGCCAGCATGAGCGCTGCCAAAACAGGGCTTTTGGGAGAGCTGTTTCCCGACATCCTGGATGCCAGTACGGATTTCATGAACGGCAGCGACATCAACATGGAAGAACTCATGAAGCTGGAACCGGATGTGGTATTTTACAATGCAGGCAGCAAGGAAATAGGGGAGGCCCTGCGCTCTGCCGGATTTGCGGCAGTTGCAGTATCTGTAAATAAATGGAATTACGACAGCATAGAGACGTATGACCAGTGGATTGGCCTGCTGAGCCGGATTTTTCCGGAGAAGGGGGATACATCGGAGCGGGTGTCCCAATACAGCCAGAAGGTATATGAGGATATCCAGAGCAAGGTGTCAGGATTAAAGGATGAGGAGAGGAAGAATATCCTGTTCCTGTTTAATTACAGCGATACCACCATGGTGACCTCAGGCAGGAAATTTTTCGGTCAGTTCTGGTGCGACGCAGTGGGCGGACGCAATGTGGCTGAAGGCGTGGCAGCGGAGAATTCCAATGCAGTCATCAACATGGAACAGGTATATGAGTGGAATCCGGACATTATATTCATCACCAATTTTACCCCGGTCCAGCCTGAGGACCTCTATGAAAATGCAGTGGGACAGGATGACTGGAGTCCGGTAAAAGCAGTGCAGGACAAACAGGTATACAAGCTTCCCCTGGGAACCTACCGGAGCTATACGCCCAGCACGGATACGCCCATGACTCTTTTGTGGATGGCAAAACAGGTATATCCGGACCTGTTCCCGGATGTGGATATCACCCGGGAGGTAAAGAATTATTATGAGGAAATGTACGGTGTGGAGCTGAGCAGCCAGCAGGTACAGAGGATGTACCATCCTGGCCGGGAGGCAGCGGCCGGGTATAAGAAATAGGTGCCCGGGCATATTACCAGAACTATATGAGGATGGAACATAACCATGAGTGGAAGTAAACAAACGTGGAACCGGTACTGGACCCTGGGTTCCCTGGCAGTGATTTTTGCAGCTGCAGCTGCAGCTATGGCAATCGGACGTTTTACCATTGCTCCAAAGGAGCTGGCAGCCGTGCTGATACCGGGCTCCTTTCCCGGCGTCCAGGTGTCGGACCAGGTAAGGACGGTCATATCCAATATCCGTTTTCCAAGGGTGGTGCTGGCCCTATTGTCCGGAGCAGGACTGGCTGCTGCCGGGGCAGCATTCCAGGGGCTGTTTGCCAACCCCCTGGCCACCCCGGATACCTTGGGAGCTGCCAACGGGGCCTCCTTTGGCGCTGTCCTGGGTATCCTGTTAGGCCTTCCGGCCTTTGGCATACAGACTCTTGCCATGGCGGCCGGGGTGGCGGCCGTGCTTATGGCCTGGAGCGTGGCCCAGGTCAGGGGGACCATACCTCCGCTGATGGTCATACTGGCAGGCATGGTGGTCAGCTCCCTGTTTTCCGCCCTGGTATCCCTGGTAAAATATGCGGCGGACCCACAGGACGTGCTTCCGTCCATCACCTACTGGCTCATGGGCAGCATGGCATCCACCACCAGGACCACCCTTCTTATGGGGGCGCCCTTTATCATTGCGGGAAGTCTGCTTTTGTTCCTTTTGAGATGGAAACTCAATACCATGTCCCTTCCTGAGGACGAGGCAAAGTCCCTGGGCATTCCGGTGAAGAGAATCCGGAGCCTTGTAATTCTGGGGGCAGCCATGGTGACTGCGGCCGTGGTTTCCATGTGCGGGCAGATTGGGTGGGTAGGGCTTCTCATACCCCATATGGTGCGTATGATATTCGGAAATGACAACCGCTCCGTGGTACCCGCCAGCATGGCGTCGGGGGCTCTGTTCATGCTTATCATAGATACTGCGGCCAGGTCGGTAATGGCCACGGAAATACCTGTATCCATATTGACATCCCTTATAGGAGCGCCCTGTTTCATATTGCTGCTCAGAAAGACAGGAGGTATCCGTTTATGATATTTGAGGTGAAGGACGGGGGATTTGGTTATTCCTCCAATGATTGTATACTGGAACATGTGAATGTTTCCCTGGATGAGCCCCAGGTGCTGTCCATCCTGGGGGCCAACGGCGCAGGCAAGACCACCCTGCTTAAATGTATGCTGGGCCTTCTGGAATGGAAAACAGGAGGAACCTTTGTGGACGGCGTCAACATAAGGGACATACCGTATAACCAGCTGTGGCGGAAGGTGGGATACGTACCCCAGGCAAAGGCGTCTGCCTTTGCCTACAGCACAGAGGAAATGGTGCTTTTGGGGAGAAATGCGCATCTGGGCACCTTCGGGCAGCCTAAAAAGAGGGACTGGGAAATAGCAGGAGACTGTATGGAAGAGATTGGAATCGGATATCTTAAGGGTAAGCTCTGCAGCCATATAAGCGGCGGGGAACTGCAGATGGTTCTTATTGCCAGGGCACTGGCGACGAATCCGTCCATCCTTGTGCTGGATGAACCGGAATCCAACCTGGATTTCAGGAACCAGCTCATTGTACTGGAAACCATTGAACGTCTGTGCAGGGAAAAACATATATCCGCCGTGGTCAACACCCATTATCCGGAACACGCCCTTTCCATATCCCAAAAAGCGCTGCTGCTCACTTCCCATGGCACTACCCTGTTTGGACCCACAGATGAGATACTCAGCGAGGAACACCTTAATGAGGCGTTTGGGGTGGAGGTCAGGCTGTATCCGCTGAAACTCAGGAACAGGACATATACCTGTGTCCTGCCTGTGGGATTAAAAGATAAAATGGAGAGAGGTGCATGATGGAGCAGGTGACCACACTGGTGGATAAGTTGGCAAAAACCCATATGCTGTCCCGGGAGGAATTTATTTTCCTGCTGGATAACATAGGGGAGGAGGAATCCTATCTGTATGAAAAAGCCAGGGAAGCTGCCCTGGCTAATTACGGGAACCGGATTTATGTACGCGGTCTGATGGAATTTACTAATTACTGTAAAAATGACTGCTACTATTGCGGTATCCGGCGGAGCAACCAGAAGGCGTCCCGTTACAGGCTGTCGCCGGAACAGATTATGGAGTGCTGCCGGATTGGCTATGGACTGGGGTTTCGGACCTTTGTGTTCCAGGGAGGCGAGGACCCATGGTTTACGGATGAGAAGATAGCCTATCTGGTGGAGCGCATCAAACAGCAGTACCCGGACTGTGCGGTTACTCTGTCTGTGGGGGAGAAGGGGTACAGTACTTACAAGCGGTGGTTTGATGCGGGGGCGGACCGTTATCTGCTGCGCCATGAGACAGCTAATCCATGCCATTATGCCAGTCTCCATCCCCCTCAGATGTCTTCTGAATACAGGAAGGAGTGCCTGCAGAACCTGAAGGCCATTGGATATCAGACCGGCTGCGGAATCATGGCGGGCTCGCCCTATCAGACAACGGCCCATATTGCGGAGGACCTGGAATTCATGCACGGCCTTCAGCCGGAGATGGTGGGAATCGGACCGTTCATCCCCCATCATGATACTCCTTTTAAGGACAGGCCCGCCGGAAGCCTCCGCCAGACTCTTTTGCTGCTGGCCATTGTACGGCTTATGCTTCCGGATGTGCTGCTGCCAGCCACCACAGCCCTGGGAACCATTGAACCGGACGGCAGGGAACAGGGGGTGATGGCAGGGGCCAATGTGGTGATGCCCAACCTGTCTCCCCTGGAAGTGCGGAAAAAGTATATGCTTTATGATAATAAAATCAGCACGGGAGTGGAAGCCGCAGCCAATATTAAAGAATTAAAGCGCAGGATGGCATCCATCGGGTATGAGGTTGTGACAGACCGGGGCGACCACAAAAAAATATAAAGGCAGTTACAGCCCTTTGAATCTTCATAATTACTTTGAAGGTTACTTTAAGTATAAATTCCTCTGTTTTACAGATACTACATTTACGGGCAACAAAGAAGATAAATGACAGAAAGTAAAATGGAGGAATTTTGTTTATGAAAGCTACAGGAATAGTCAGAAGAATTGATGATCTGGGCCGTGTGGTCATTCCAAAGGAGATTCGGAGGACCTTAAGGCTCAGGGAAGGTACGCCGTTAGAGATATTCACAGACAGGGAAGGAGAAATCATCCTTAAAAAATACTCGCCTATGATGGAACTCACCTCATTTGCCGTGCAGTATGCAGAGGCCATGGCACAGTCCACCGGCCTTTTCGTATGCATTACGGACAGGGACCAGGTCATAGCCGTGGCAGGAGGAGCCAAGAAGGACCTGCTTCAGAGAAATATCAGCCGTCAGCTGGAACAGGCCATCAATGAGAGGAGCACTGTCATTGCCGCCAGGGAAGACAAGGCATTCATCCAGCTGGTGGACGAGGAGCTGGAGGGAATCAGCGCCCAGGTGGTTGCGCCAATCATCTGTGAAGGCGATGCCATCGGCGCGGTGGCTCTCATGAGCCGCGAGCCCAGGGCCAAGTTCGGGGACGCCGAGGTAAAACTGGCATCCACGGCTGCCGGGTTTCTGGGACGGCAGATGGAAGGTTAACAGTTATACAGGGGTTTTACGGAAATATCCCGGTGCGGGGCAGCATGACTGCAGGCCTGTACCGGGATGTTTCTGTTTTCAGGCTTTTTTCCTGGTTACATTTGTGCTATACTGACATTATTGAAAAATGATGTGTAATTTGGGAAGGGTTAAAAGGTATACATAAGAACGGTATGGGAATGAGTGGTAACCGGGGACGCCGGCGGAGGGCGGTACTGATTGCGGCAGCCCTTGTGCTGGCAGTCCAGGCGCCTGTGCCAGGCCGCGCATCGCCTGTCACAAAGGCAGAGAAGGAAAAGCGCCGGGCAGAGGAAGAAAAGTCCCGGGCAGAGTCTGAGGCAGAGCAGCTGGAACAGAAGCTGGGAGAGTCCAGGCAGAAGGAACAGGACCTGGAGGATGAACTGGTAAGGCTGCTGGCCCTAAAGGATATACTGGAATCGGATATGGAAGAACTGAAGGCGCAGATTCACCAGGCCGGCCTGGATTACCGCCAGGCCGAGGAACAGCGCCGGACACAGTACGGGATTCTCAAAAAGAGGATTCAGTTCCTGTATGAGGAAGGGGATATCACTTATCTGGACATCCTTTTAAAGGCAAAGAGTATAGGGGATGTGGTCAGCCAGACCGAATATTTCAGACAGCTCTATGAATATGACCGGCAAATCATAGAGAGGTATGAACGGCTAAAGAAGGAAGCTGCCGGAAAAAAGGAGCTGCTGGAGGAGAAACAGTCCCAGCTGGAGGTCATGGAAGAGGAGAATGAGTCCCAGCAAAAGGAGCTGGAAGGCTTTATCCGGGAGAGGGAAAAAGAGAGCAGCGGATTTGCCCTTGAACTGGAGGCAGCCCGGACACGGGCCGCCCGCGCGGCCGGTGAAGTGAGAAGGAAGACAGAGGAGATACGCATTCTCAGGGCCAGGCAGGAGGAGGAACGTGCCAGGCAGGAGCGTATCAGGCAGGAGCATATCAGGCAGGAGCAGGAGCGCATCAGGCAGGAGCAGGGAAGCATAGGGCAGGGACCGGGAGGCGCCAATCAGGAGCCGCCGGTCCTGGGTCCGGGGCAGGAACCGGGAAGCAGCGGCAAGCCGGCAGAAAGCACGGGCGGCACTGAGTTCGGCAGAAATGTGGCGGACTATGCCCTGCAGTTTGTGGGAAATCCCTATATATACGGAGGTACAAGCCTGACCAACGGAACGGACTGCTCCGGTTTTACCCAGTCCGTATACCGGCATTTCGGCGTCAGTATCCCCAGAACATCGGGGGAACAGGCCGGATTTGGCAGAGAGGTACCGTATGAGGATATGGAGCCAGGGGATTTGGTGTGCTACTCCGGCCATGTGGCCATGTATATCGGCGGAGGCCGTATCGTACATGCCAGTTCCAGAAAAGAAGGTATCAAGGTGAGCAATGACCCGGCCTACCGGACCATTGTATCCATACGCAGGCCATGGCAGTAACGGGGATAAAGGATAAGGGGAGGTTTAAGATGGGGATTAGAAACAGGCTGATACATGTTTCCTGCAGGGCAGCGGCAGGATTGTTCCTTGTGCTGGGGGTATGGTGGTCCGCTGCCATGGTTTCTTATGCGGACGAGGCTATTAAGTCGGTGACCATAGCGGTTACCTCTTCCGTGGAGGTGGGGGGCAGCGCAAGCGTGTCAGCCACGGCGGACAGCACCAAGTATCATGTGGTGTCCTGCGGGTTTATCAATGGAAAGACATCCTGGAAGGCAGGGGAGACACCGCGTATAACCATTGAATTGGCTGCTGAGGACGAGTACTATTTCGGAAGCATCAGTTCCTCCAGCGCGCATATACGGGGCGCGGATTATGTGTCATCCAAGAAAAGCGATGCAAAGCGCAGCCTCACCATTACTGCAAAGCTAAAAGGCGTCAAGGGGACACTGGACCAGGTGGAAGAGGCCCATTGGGAGGAAACACCTTTGGGAAAAGCAAGATGGGCCAAGGTAGAGGGGGCCTCCTCCTACGAGGTAAAGCTGTTCTGTGATGAGAGCATGGTTTACCATGTGCCCAGGACCAATTCCGTCAGCTATGATTTCTTTCCCTATATGACGGAAGAAGGGGATTACTATTTCAAGGTAAGGGCTGTGGCAAAGTCGGAGTCAGAGTCTGACTATCTGAAAGCAGGAGGATGGACCGAGTCTGACAACCAGCAGATTACCAGGAAGGATGCCCAGGCAGCGGATAAGAGGGCCGTGTCCCAGGGAAAGGGAACCGCCGGTGTCAGTGTGAAGGACGGAACCGGACCCAATGCCCAGGCCCCCGGCTGGGCCCAGGACAAAAACGGCTGGTGGTACAGGAACCAGGACGGAAGTTATCCCGTGGGCTGCTGGCAGGAGATTGGCGGTAAGTGGTATCTGTTTGACATAAACGGATATATGCTTACGGGCTGGCAGTGGAAGAACGACAGGGAATACTACCTGACATCCAACGGGGACATGGTTACGGGCTGGCTTCAGTTCAACCGCATCTGGTATTACCTGGACCCGGAGAAAGGAAAGCTGACAGGACAGTGGCTGCAGCAGGGGAACGACTGGTACTATCTGAATCCGGACGGCAGTATGGCAACCGGGTGGCTGCTGTGGCAGGGGAATTGGTACTATCTGGACCCGTCAGGCGGGCGGATGGTGCGGGATATGGCTGTGGACCAGCATTATGTGAATCAGGAAGGGATATGGGTCCCGTAACCGGCAGAAGGAGGATAAAAGGATGTATGGATGGAAGAAGGCGGCTGCAGCCATGGGGATTTGGGCGTTGCTGGCAGCGGCATTCCCTGCTGTATCCATGGCAGCAGTAAAGACAGAGACAAGGACACCCATTACCAGCGTATCATTAAGGGTCCGCTCTGATGTGCAGGCGGATTATGAACTCAACGAGGCTACGGTGCATGCTACCACGGACAGCAGCCTGTATACCGTGGGCGCTTATAAATGGGTTGCCAAGAATAATAAGGATTACTGGGAGCCGGGGGATGAACCCAAGGTACAAATTGAGATACATGCCAGAAGCGGTTATTATTTCAACAGGGTCACAGGACCAAGCAAGTTCCAGATTGACGGAGCTTCCTATAAGTCGGTAAAAAAGACCAACAATGACGAAACCCTGCTTCTCACGGTACTGCTGACACCTGCTTCCGGCACCCTGGAGATACCGGACACAGCGGAATGGATGGGATACCCGCCGGGAAAAGCCACCTGGGCCCAGGTCCCTTACGCGGGCGCCTATGAGCTGAAGCTCTACCGCAATGGGCAGATGGTCCAGGGCATACCAAAGGTCATTGCCACTAATTACGATTTCTATCCTCTGATGACTGCGGCAGGGACATACCAGTTCCGCGTCAGGGCCATTCCCAAGGACACGGAGGAGACAGCCTATATCACCAGCAGCGACTGGGTATATTCAGACGAGCTGGACATAGACGCGGATGAGGTCTGCACCCTGACCGGAGGGAACATGGGCGGTCCTGACAAGGGCGATGCACTGACGCCGTCCCAGCTGGGATGGATTAAGGACGATGAAGGATGGTGGTACAGGAATACGGACGGCACCTATCCCGCCGGAACCTGGAAAAACATTGACGGCAGATGGTATCTCTTTGATTTCAGCGGGTATATGCTGACCGGCTGGCAGCAGAAGGACGGCAATTATTATTTCCTGGATATCAACGGAGTCATGCAGACAGGCTGGTTACAGGACAGCCGTAAATGGTATTACCTGGGAAATGACGGCATCATGTATAAGGGATGGCTTGCGGCCGGGGACGGCATGTACTTCTTTGACCAGGACGGCAGCATGCATACAGGATGGCTCTTAGACAGCGGCAGCTGGTATTATATGAGTCCGGAAAACGGGCGCATGGTTAAGAATGCCTATGTGGAGGGACGGTATCTGGATGGTTCCGGTATCTGGCATGGTTAGGAACGCTAAAGCAGCTATGGGCAGGCTGCCATAGGGCAGTGTAGGATTAGGCAGCGGCAGGAAATGGAAAACATATCCTGCCGCTGCTTTTTATGCGGACTTTATATCAGCTTTATTGCATGGAAACAATTACCAACAACCTGTTTTCCCTGTAAACAGGGTCAAAATGGTTACAAAACAGTTCCAAAAACATTTATTTTTGTTGACTGAGTGACTGAATGGGGATATACTTAAAATATTGGATAATTGTGTAAATAACATGAGGTATACAGGGGGGAAGATTATGTTCATCATACCGGTTACAAGGATGGAGGGTGCGGGCTCTTTATCTGACTTAAAGGGAGACAGCACGGTTAAGGCGGTCCCGGAGAAGAGCTTTAACAATGTGCTTAAAGAAGCAGTCAGGGAGGCGGACCAGTCCATCAGGGACACCCGGATAATGGATATGAAGCTTGCATCAGGGCAGGTGGATAACCTGCATACCGCTTTGATACAGGCTGAAAAGTCAGCGGCAGCAGTGGAGTTCGCCACTCAGCTTACTTCAAAGGCAGTGAATGCCTATAATCAGATTATGGGTATGCAGGTCTAATACGGGATGAAGGATGTTACAATTGAATCATGGGGATAAAGGATAAGATAAAACCAGGAGCCGGAGGAAACGGTGCCATAGGACGAGTCCTGGGAAGCGGCAAAAGAAAAGCCGTGGCAGCGGGGGTGGCTGCGGCTATAGTGATAGCCCTGGCAGCCAGCATTTTATTAAACAGAGGGAATGTCGGAAGCTATGTAACATTGTTTCCAGGGATATCCAGGGAGGAGAATAACGAGATTCTGGCAGTGCTGGGCGGAAGAGGCGTGCCGGCTAAAAGAAATGATGAGGGTGAAGTGACGGTTCCGGAGGAACAGCTGGGTGACATCATGATTGAGATGTCAGAACTGGGATATCCGAAAACGGCGCTTCCTTTTGATATTTTTTCAGATAATATGGGTTTTACTACCACGGAGTTTGAGAAGCGGCAGTATCTCCTTATGAACCTTCAGGACCGGCTGGAACGCACCCTGAAGGACATGACCGGTATTAAGAACGCCATCGTCACATTGAATGTGCCTGATGAGAGCGCTTATGTCTGGGATGATGGGGATTCCGGCAGTACAGGCTCCGTTTCTTTGACTTTAATGCCGTCCTATGACTTGTCACCGGAAAAGGTATCGGCCATCAAGAATCTGGTGGCGGACAGCGTACCGCGCCTGCTGCCGGAACATGTAACCGTGGTCAACGCGGAGTCCATGCAGGAGATGGTGTCCGATGATATCGGAAACACGGCCTACGGTCTGAACCGTCTGGATTTTGAGGCCAAGGTGGAGGAACGGTTACAGAATAAAATCAAAAATGTACTGACCCTGGCCTATCCTCCCGATAAAATCCGGGTATCTGCCACGGTTGTCATAGACTACGACAAGATGATAACCGAGAATCTGGAGTACGAGCCCCAGGAGAACGGACAGGGAGTGGTGGACCACTACCGGGAAAGCAGGGGCACGGCAGGAGGCCTGGCCGGCGCGGGAGGCATTGCCGGGGAGGAGAACAACACGGACATACCTGCCTACGGTACTGCCGGAACAGGCGGCGCGGCCCAGGGAACCGGGGATTATTACAGGGATGTGGATTACCTTGTAAGCTACATAAAGAAACAGATTGAAAAGGACAATGTTAAACTGCAGAAGGCGACCGTGGCCATCACGGTCAATGACGATAACCTGACAGAGGCCAAGAAACAGCAGCTGATTGACGCGGCTTCCAAGGCAGCCAATATTGCGCCGGAGGATATCGTGGTGTCCAGTTTCCGTGAAGTGCCCAAGGAGTCGGCTCCGGCAAAACCGGCGCTGCCGGTGCAGGCGCCTGTGGATACGGGAATTGACTACAGGACCATAGCCATTGCGGCCGGAGCCGGAATCCTTTTGTTCCTCCTGCTTTTGTTCCTGCTTTTCGGACGCAGGCGCAGGAGGCAGATGAAGGAAGACCAGGAGCTGTTTGCTCCCTTTGAGGGAGAGGCTCCGCCCCAGGCAGATGCAGCTGACCGGGCCGAGGAGGAGGCGGTGCACAATGACCTGGGCCGTATGCAGGTGAACCCCGATGACCCGGTGGAGCAGGTACGCTCCTTTGCACAGATGAATCCGGAAATTATTGCATCCATGATAAGTTCATGGCTGAAGGAGGATAAGAAATAAGATGCCTGCAGAAGAGAGAAGGCCAGCAGAGAAAGCAGCGGCTGTCATATCCATACTGGGGAGCGAACGGGCATCTGAGGTGTTCCGGTATCTCACGGAAAACGAGGTGGAACAGCTGTCCATGGAAATCACCCGTCTGCCCCGTCTGGCTGAAAATGAATTGGAAGACATTGCCAAGGACTTTTATAACTGCTGCGTGACAGAGAAGGTCATAACCGAGGGCGGACGGGACTATGCCAAGGAGGTCCTGGAAAAGGCATTCGGGCAGCAGCAGGCCAGGAACCTGATGGACCGGGTCAGCAAGGCCCTGAAGACCAAGGCGTTCAGTTTTATCAGAAAAGTGGATTATAAGACACTGATGGCAGCCATACAGAATGAGCATCCGCAGACACTGGCTCTCATCCTGTCCTACGCAACGCCGGAACAGGCGTCAAAAATCATAGCCAACCTTTCCCAGGACACCAGGGTGGATGTGGTGGAGCGCATTGCCAATATGGACCGGGCCCTTCCCATGGCCATCAAGATAGCCGAAGAGGTCCTGGAAAAGAAAATCGGTTCCTCTTCATCAGAGGAAACCATGGAAGTGGGCGGTCTTAACTACATAGCAGATGTAATGAACCATGTGGACCGCAGCACGGAGCGGGATATTTTCGACGAGCTGAACATGAAGAATCCGCAGCTGGCCGAGGATGTGCGCAAGCTCATGTTTGTATTCGAGGATATCGCATATCTGGACCCCCTGTCCGTGCAGAGGTTCCTGCGTGAGATTGATTCCAAGGATTTGTCTGTGGCGCTGAAGGTTGCCAACCGGGATGTTACTGCAACCATATTTTCCAATATGTCCAACCGTATGCGGGAATCCATACAGAGCGATATGGAGTATCTGCATAATATACGTATGAGCGATGTGGAGGATGCACAGCAGAGGATTGTGGCTGTTATCAGGCGGCTGGAGGAGGAAGGCGAGATTGTGATTTCCAAGGATGGAAAGGATGAGATAATTGTCTAGGGTATTGAAGCAGGGACAGACCGTCACGGGCCATGCCAGGGTCAGGGTATATCAGACTGACGCAGGAGCGCCGGGACAGCCCCGGACCGGGGAAAACGCAGACGGGACAGGAAATCCGGAGGGCCATGGGGCCGGAGCCAGCGGACCGGGTGCAGCCGGAACCGGCGGCCAGGACGCAGCCGGAAAGCGGTATGCCCTTATATCGGAGGAAAAGCGCAAGATTCTGGAGCATGCCAGAGAGCAGGCGGAACAGTCGGCTGCCAGGATACTGGAGGAAGCCTATGCCCAGAGGGACAATATAGTAAACACGGCACGGGACGAAGCCGGAAGGATACATGACCAGGCAAAAAAGGAAGGCTACAGCCAGGGAATGGACCAGGCGCTGGAGGATATTTCGAGGGATGTTGCCGGCATACAGGTAGCGGTTGACCGGATGGGTCAGGGACTGGAGGAATTCAAGAGCCGGATGAATGAGAAGGTGGCCGGCCTGGCCTTTATGATGGCAGAAAAAATACTCAGGAAAAAGGTGGAGTATGATGCGTCCGAATTGGCGGACATGGTGGCGTCTGCCGTGCTTTCGGAACGGGATAAGGAGAATATAACGGTCCACATTCCGGAGGATGCCGTGGGGCTGGTGGAGGTTCTTGAAAAGCGCCTGGAACCCCTGAAGGATAAAATGGGCGGTGTACTCCGCATTAAGCCGGAAAGCAGGCCCCCGGGCTTTGTCCAGATAGAGACAGAGGAGGGCATCGTGGACGCGTCACTGGATGTTCAGCTGGATAATCTGAAAAGGCAGCTGACGGCCCTGACCAGTCAGGAGTAAGGCGGTAAGCATATGGAGCTGGAACAGATAGAACGGGTCATTGAGAATGCCGGCCTGTACACATATCTTGGCAAGATTGACAAAATAGTGGGAACCACGGTTGAGTCCACGGGACCGGCCTGCAGGCTGGGAGACGTGTGCACCATTGATGTGGTGGAGGGCGGTTCTCCGGTCATGGCCGAGGTGGTGGGCTTCCGGGAGAACAAGGTGCTTTTGATGCCCTATGGCGAGACTGAGGGCATTGGTTACGGCAGCGCTGTCCGCAATACCGGGAAGCGCCTGCACATTGCGGTGTCCAACCGTCTTATCGGCAGGACCGTGGATGCCATGGGAAATCCCATAGATGATTTGGGGCCGGTGGAGGATGTGTCATACTATTCCATCACAGGAAAACCCTCCAACCCCATGACGCGTCCCAGAATCGACACAATCATACAGATGGGGGTAAAGGCCATAGACGGTCTTCTGACCGTGGGCAAGGGCCAGAGAATGGGAATCTTCGCAGGAAGCGGCGTTGGAAAGAGTACGCTGATGGGCATGATTGCCAAGAATGTAAAGGCGGATGTCAACGTCATCGCCCTGGTGGGGGAGAGAAGCAGGGAGGTTGTGGAGTTTATCAACAGGGATTTGGGAGAGGAAGGGCTCAGACGTTCGGTTCTGGTGGTGGCAACCTCCAACCAGTCCGCCATGATGCGTTCCAAGTGCACCATGACAGCCACCACCATTGCAGAGTATTTTAAGGACCAGGGCATGGATGTGCTTCTCATGATGGATTCCCTTACCAGGTTTGCAATGGCCCAGAGGGAGGTGGGGCTGAGCATTGGGGAGCCGCCGGTAGCCAGGGGGTATACCCCTTCCATTTATTCAGAGCTGCCTAAGCTGCTGGAGCGTTCCGGCAATTTTGAGGAAGGTTCCATTACCGGCATCTATACGGTCCTGGTAGAGGGGGACGATGCCAACGAGCCCATATCCGATACGGTCCGCGGAATTATAGACGGACACATCATGCTGTCCCGGAAGGTGGCTGCCAAGAACCGTTATCCGGCCATTGATATATTGTCCAGTGTCAGCCGTCTTATGAATGACATTGTGACGCCGGAACATAAAGCGGCTGCCGGAAAGCTCCGCAGGCTTCTGGCTGTATATGAGAGCAACAGTGATTTGGTTTCCATCGGAGCCTATAAGAAGGGGACAAATCCGGAATTAGATGATGCGCTGGAACGAATCGACCGTATTTACGGATATCTCCAGCAGAAGACGGATGAGAGCTTTTCCCTGGATGAGGCAGTAATCCAGATGATACAGGCAACGGATTAAGGGGCGGGCCATGAAAAAGTTTGTATTTACGCTGGAGCGCATGCTGGCGTACCAGGAACAGAACCTGGAAAAGGAAAAAGGCGTTCTGGGCAGGGTTACGGCTGAACGGGATAGGCTGGAGGAAGACAAACGGGATAAGGAGCTGAAAATCCATCATATCCAGGAGGATATCGGACAGCGCCAGATGCAGGGGACAACCGTATTTATCCTGAAGGGCTGCTATTCCATCCTGGAAGGCACCAGAATCCAGCTGGAAGAAATAGAGACAGAGCTGGCCCGGGCGCAGGCCAGGGTGGAGAAGCAGAGACGCATTGTGACAGAAGCTTCCCAGGAGGTAAAGAAGCTGGAGAAGCTGAAGGAAAAACAGTTGGAGGAATACCGCCATGACGAGGCAAAGGAGCAGCAGGACCTGATTATTGAGCATGTTGCCGGAGCATTTGTCAGGAATGGCGTTTCCTAAATAGAACATTATCTGCGAAAGGAGGTGAAACAGATGAACGCAGGAACATTTACACAGGCTCTCACAGCCAGCCGTTTTAAGGAGAATCCATCCGTTGGCTCAGGGGCCAGGGAAAAACAGGAGGATGCCGCCAGTTTCATGGATGTGTTTGCACAGAATTTAAAAGATGCCCGCAGAGACGGCACAAAGGCGGCAGGCAGGAAATGGAATGAGGCGGCTGATTCAAAAGCACGGGATACAGCAGATAAAGGAAAGAACCCCATGTCTGCGGACCGGGCCAAACAATCCGGGACCTCTGAAGAGAGCACATGCCGGGGCGGCAGTAAGACGGCAGATTCAGAGACAGAGCATACGGATAACGCGGAACAGGACAGCCAGCCCGGAAAAAGCCAGAATAACAGCGCCATGACGGAAGCAGCCATCACGGAAGCAGCCATGAGCCTTCAGGCAATGATGCCATTGCTGCAGGAAGTGCCGGTCCTCACTGGGGACGGGAAAGCGCCGGATATCCAGGATGCTGTCATGCAGACGGAATTTTCCCCGGAAACAGGAAAGACAGGACAGCCTCTTTTAATCAACACGAATCCGGAGGGTTACGGGCAGCAGGCAGCTAATCCGTTCCGGGAGGTGGTTCAGCCGGAAACCGCGGAAGCGGCCAGAGGGCAGACGGCTCAGGAAGCAGTGTCCAGGCCCGAGGTCAGACAGGAGACAGCAGACAGGACCTCAGATTTTGTCCGTCTTTCAAGGACAGATGCCATGGAAGCAGAAATGGAGGCCCCGGTCCGGAACCACAAGGAGACACAGCCATCCGGTGAAGATATGTTTTCCGGTATGGCAGGCAGGCAGAATAAGGCTTTTAATCTGCTGCGGGAACAGGCCGGGACAGCGGATGAAGAACCCGGGGATGTGAACCAGGCTCTGGAGGAACTGAAACGGAATGCGGATGCCAGGGGGCTTGACCTGACCGGGAAGACAGTGCAGAATAGGGTGAATGACAGCCTAAGGCCGGTGCCGGACGCCAGGGAACAGCAGATGGAGACTCCTGTGCTGGAACAGCTTAAGACTGGGTTTGAACGGGCTGTGAAGACAGACGGCGGGGAACTTACCATCCATTTAAAACCGGAAGGACTGGGAGATATAGTGGTACGCCTGACAAGCGCCGGGGAGAAGATGACGGTACGAATCGGGGTCACAAATCCGGAGACAGAAAAGCTGGTTACCAGCCAGATGGAGAGCCTTAAGGAAATGCTGAGGCCCTTAAACACAGAAGTACAGGAAGTTTACCACAGCAGCCAGAATGCCATGGATTTTTCGGGATTCAGCCAGCATATGCCGCAGCGCCAGGGCCGGCAGGCCCATTTCGGATACAGCTATCACGGAACAGAGGACAGCGGATTAGAGGATGAACTTCTGACGGAAGCAGAGCGGATGATGGCAGAGAGCCGCATGAGCAGGCTATACGCCTACGTTTAGGCCGCTTACAGAATAGGAGAGAACAATGCCCATACAGTCAGATTACAGTACGCCTTATACATCAGGCGCAGGTGCCGCCGGGCCGGGAGCCGGTTCCAAATCAGGATTACAGGGAACAGATTCAGCCAAAGCCAGGGGGCTGTCCGACGACAATGATACGGGGACAGGGGGAACAGACAGTACAAACAGTACAGACAGTTCCGGCAATGTGATTGACGCTGTCTTCGGAAGCGAGGACGACAAGAAAGTCAGCATGGATGATTTCCTCACCCTGATGGTGGCGCAGCTGAAGAACCAGGATTTTATGAATCCGGTGGATGACACCCAGTATGTGACCCAGCTGGCCCAGATATCCACCATGCAGCAGATGGAGGAAATGGCATACAATGCAAAGAGTTCCTATGTGGCTTCCCTGGTGGGCAAGAATGTGTCCGCAGCTAAGTTCACCGTGTCGGGGGACCTGAAAAAAGCAGACGGAGTGGTGGAGAAGATATCCCTGCTGGATGGGAAATTCGTAATATATGTGGACGGGGAAGCCTTTTCCATGGATGAAATCATGGAAATCAAGGATAAGCCCGCAGCAGAAGAATCCGGTGGAAATGATGAAACCCCGCCTGACGGCCAAACTGCGCCAGATGAAAAAACACCATCCGGCGGCACGGCATGATAACCATTTTTATGAGCAGATGTTTCATGAACCGCAGCAAGGGACTGGAGGATGAACAATGGATTCCATGATTTATAATAAAATGCTTCATACCCCCATCTATACGGGGACTCCGGGTGAGCCGCCGAAGAGCAGGCCCCGGGAAACGGGAAACGACAATGCATTTAAGGAACTGCTGGAGCAGAGACTGAAGGAAGAAAGCCAGGTATCCTTTTCCAGACATGCCATGGAGCGTGTGGTGGAACGGGGCGTGGATGTTTCCTCTGAAAAGCTGGACCGCCTGAATGAGGGAGTGCGCATGGCAGAGGAAAAGGGACTGAAGGAACCTCTGATTCTCCTGGGAACCACTGCATTTGTTGTAAATGTAAAGAATAATAAAGTAGTCACTGTTGTGAATGAAGACAGCCTGAAAGGCACTGTTTTCACGAATATCGACGGAACCGTAATGATATAGCCGGTCCTTTGGGAGGCTATCCTTACCCCGAATGACGGACGGGTAGGGCGGTTAGAAAAGGAGAATTCAACATGTTAAGGTCATTATTTTCAGCTGTGTCCGGTATGCAGGCCCACCAGACAAAGCTAGATGTTATCGGCAACAATATTGCCAACGTTAATACATACGGCTTTAAGTCAAGCCGGGCCCGTTTTCAGGACGTATATTACCAGACACTGCAGAGCGCCACAGGCGGTGACAACAATAAGGGCGGAACCAATGCCAGCCAGGTGGGCTACGGCGCGCAGCTGGCAGGCGTTGACCTGAATATGGGACGGTCGGCCCTGCAGTCCACAGGCAGGCCCATGGATGTTGCCATCACAGGAGAGGGATTTTTCCAGGTGATGGACTCGGACGGAAACATATTCTATACCAGGGCCGGAAACCTGCAGCTGGACAACAACAGCGGCAATCTGGTGGATGCCAACGGATACACGGTGCTAGGCGTTACAGGGGACCCTCTTGGCAAGGCTGCCGGGGCAGACAAAATACATTTAAGCATACCCGGCAAGAACAATGCACAGTCAACTAACTCCCAGACTATCAATGGGATTGAATATACCATAACATCCCAGAACACCACCGGCGCAGCCAATGTCACCATCTCATTCCGGCTGGACGACACGCTTCCGGACGGAGCGGATGTGGTGGTAAAATCAGGGGATTTAAAGGATTCCAGTATAACGGTCAGCGTAAACAAAAATGCGGTTTTTACAAGTTTAGCTGATTTTAACAGCAAGATGAACGCCGCCATCACACGGGCCAACAGCGGAAAGGCCCATCCGGCAGGCGATTTCACCATAACAGCGGTTCCCGCGGACAAGATATTCAAGACCAGCCTTACAGGAGAAGAATTGCTGGGTGAGAATTTCGGAATCAAGTCAGGCGTACAGACCTTTACCAATGCGACAGACATCAAGGACGGCATATTCGGAGGAATCAAACCCTCCGGTACCAGCACAGAGCCCAAATTTACTGCCTCAGGCAAGGTGAGCTATGAGATGACCTTCCAGCCAGCCACTGCAACCGAGCCTGCCGCATGGATTATCAAGGCCACGGTTGAGAATGACGACGGAACGAAACGATATTTCACAGGCCAGGTCAGCGAGAACAGCACCTCGGCTAACAGCGTGTGGCTGAAAGAGGAGGATTCTTCCGTGCCCCTGAACGACCAGCCCGGCCAGTATATTGAGCTGAAGCATCCGGGCTATGCCGCTATCCAGGATGCATGCAAGGACCTTACGGGCAATGCGCTGATAAAGACAGATGTGGGTACTATCACAGCCGCAACCAACTCCAACGATTTAGGTCTGAAGAGCAAGAACTTTACCCTGACAAACGGCAGCGAGGGCGGGGATGTGGCCCTGTCCGGCGTGGGAGTGACGATTCTTTCCAATGGAATCATCGAAGCAACGCACCCTGATTTGGGCAAGATTCAGATAGGACGCATTGATTTGGTTACCTTTGATAACCCCTATGGTCTGGAGGGCGTGGGCAACTCCTACTTCAAGACCACGGCTAACTCCGGCGACCCAAAGCTGTGCCAGGCAGGAGAGAACGGCACAGGAGCATTAAAAACCTCATCCCTGGAAATGTCCAATGTGGATATCTCCACGGAATTTGCAGATATGATTGTCACACAGAGAGGTTTCCAGGCTAACTCCAGAATCATTACGGTTTCGGATTCCATCCTGGAGGAACTGGTGAACCTTAAGAGATAAAGTGATGGGAGGGTGGTATCATGATTATCCTGAAAAAGCTGAACGGCGAAGAGTTTGTGTTAAACAGCGACCTGATTGAAACCATTATGGAGACCCCTGATACCACCATACTTCTGACCAACGGAAAGCATCTGATTGTCAGGGAGTCCAAGGAAGACGTGGTCAAAAAAGTGGTGGAGTTCCGCAGGGATGCCTTCCGGGGCATACTGGAACAGATTAAGGGCTGATGCAGCAAGATAAAAGTTGAGGAAAAGGATGTAAGGGTATGGATGTCTTGTCAATTTTAGGTTTTATATTAGCAGTTGGACTGGTGATGTTTGGTATGACATTTGACCAGGAGTCCATGAGGATTGTGTATCATAACCTCAAGGCGTTCCTGGATGTTCCCAGTATGGCCATTACCATCGGAGGAACCATCGGGGTCATGATGATATCATTCCCGGCAGGGGCCTTCAGGAAGATTGGAAGCCATCTGAAAATCATTGTCAGGCCCTACCAGTACAGTCCCGCGGATTCAGTGGAACAGATTGTGAATCTGGCCACAGAGGCCCGCATGAAGGGGCTTCTGTCCCTGGAGGACAAGCTAAGTGAGATTGACGAGCCGTTTCTGCATAACAGCCTGATGCTGGTGGTGGATTCCGTGGACTCGGAGAAGGTGCGCAAGGCCATGGAGACAGAGCTGGAACAGCTGGATGAGCGCCATGCCCTGGACCGGCGGTTTTATGAAAAGGCAGCCAGCTACGCGCCTGCCTTTGGCATGATTGGCACGCTGGTCGGACTGATTCTCATGCTGGGAAACATGTCGGATGTGGATGCCCTGGCAAAGGGCATGGCAGTGGCGCTTATTACCACCCTGTACGGTTCGCTGCTGGCCAATGTGGTATGCCTTCCCATGGCAAGCAAGCTGAAGGCCCGCCATGACGAGGAATTCCTGTGCAAACAGCTGGTCATGGAGGGAGTCCTGGCCATCCAGGAGGGGGAAAACCCAAAGTTCATAGAGGAAAAGCTCTATAAGCTTCTTCCGGCCAGCTATAAGAAGCCTGGGGAAAAGGAACAGAAACAGGACGGGAACCAGGACGGAAAAAAGGACGGGAAAAGAAAGGGCTTTGGAAGACGCCGCAAAAAGAACAAGAAAGAGATTGAGGAATAGAAGGAGCTTAAACCATGGCAAAGGCAGAGGGAGGCCAGGATGTCAGCGCAATGACAGACAGGCAGATGTTTGAAGAACTGATTAAAATACATGCACAGTCAGCAGGGGAGGCCATCTCTTCCATCCTGAGGGCGGACATAGGCATAGGTGAGCCCAGGCTTCAGGATATGACAATCAAGGATGTGGAGTACGGTATCCTGGAACCTGCCATCTTTGTAAAGAACTGTCTGACCTCCCAGGTGGCAGGCAATATTGTCCTGGTTCTGCGCCAGAGGGATATGCAGGTATTCTTAAATGAACTTATGGGCGTGGACGACCTTCCGGACCCGGACTTTGTCTTTGACGATGTGGCCATGAGCGCTGCAGGCGAGCTGATGAACCAGATGTCCCATGCATCCGCCTCGTCCATGGCTGAATATCTGGGCGACACCATGGATTTGTCGGACTGCCAGCTGGTGCTCTCAGACGGGAGCCAGGACCTGGCTTCGGTCATCGGGGAGCAGCCGGATGCAAGAGTCATGGTGGTGAGCTACATCATGAAGATTAAGGATATGGTGGAATCAGAGTTTATAGAATGTATATCATCCACTGCCATGGACAGCCTGACAGAGGAAATACAGGCCCGGAGAGCGGCCTTTGAAAAAGCCCGCCTGGAAGAAGAGGAGGCCCGCAAGCAGGCCCTCCTGATGGAGCAGGATTCCATCATAGGACAGGAGCGGCCGGCAGGGGCAGGAGGCGGGAGGCTCAGGCCCGGAGAGACAGGGGCCCAGACAGCAGGTTCAGGCACTGTCCGGGGCAATGTTTCCGGCGGCAGGTTCCCGGGAATGCAGGGCAGAGCGCTGCAAAACCCGTCCATGAGCGGAAACCTGAGCCTTATCATGGATGTGCCCTTAAACGTGTCCGTGGAAATAGGCAAGACAAGACGCCGCCTAAAGGATGTCCTGAATTTCAGCAACGGCACCGTGGTGGAGCTGGATAAGCAGTCGGACGCCCCGGTGGACATCATTGTCAACGGCCAGCTCATTGCGCGGGGGGAAGTGGTTGTGATTGATGATAACTTTGGGGTGCGTATCAGTGAAATAGTAAATACGAGAAGCATTATTGGAAATGGTGAATAAAGTTGAAACGGTTTAATATCCTTGTAACAGCGGGAATCATCGGAATTATATTCCTCATACTGATTCCCCTGCCCACGCCTATACTGGACTTTTTATTTATACTGAACATATCCCTGTCTTTGCTGATTCTTGTGATGTCCATGTATATCAGGGAAACACTGGAGTTTTCCGTGTTCCCCTCCCTGCTGCTGATTACAACCCTGTTCAGGCTGGGACTAAACATATCATCCACAAGAAAAATCCTGTTTGACAATGGATACGCGGGACAGGTGGTTAAGACCTTTGGACAGTTTGTCATCCGCGGAAACGCGGTCATTGGTTTTATTATTTTCCTGATTATTGTGCTGGTTCAGTTTATCGTCATCACAAAGGGCTCTGAGCGTGTGGCTGAGGTTGCTGCAAGGTTTACCCTGGATGCAATGCCGGGCAAGCAGATGGCCATTGACGCTGATTTAAACAGCGGACTTATCGACGAACAGCAGGCAAGGGAACGCCGGTCTAAAATCCAGAGGGAAGCCGACTTCTTCGGCTCCATGGACGGCGCCACCAAGTTCGTAAAGGGCGATGCCATTATCTCCATCATCATCACCTTCATCAATTTTGTGGGCGGCCTTCTGGTGGGAATCATGAACAGCCAGGGAAGCATACAGGATATCATGCAGATATATACCACATCCACCATTGGCGACGGTCTGGTGTCCCAGATACCGGCCCTGCTCATATCGGTTGCCACCGGTATGGTGGTGACCCGGTCCGCCTCGGAGAACAGCCTCAGCGAGGACCTGACAAAGCAGTTCCTGGCCCAGCCCAGGGTGCTGATGACCGCGGGCGGCGCAGCGGCCTGCCTGTGCCTCATACCAGGATTCCCTGTTCTCCAGATACTGATTATATCAGCGGGCATGATTGGGGGCGGGTATTATCTGTACCGGCATCAGAAGAGCCTGGTGGCGGAGACAGCAGAGGAGCTGGTGGAGACAGAGGTTACCAGCGAGGCGTCCTACTATAAGAATATTGAAAATGTATACGGCCTGCTGAATGTGGAGCAGATTGAAATGGAGTTCGGATACAGCCTGATTCCCCTGGCGGATGAAAGCAACGGCGGGAATTTCATTGACCGGGTGGTCATGTTCCGCAAACAGATGGCCCTTGATATGGGATTTGTGATTCCCTCTGTCCGAATCAAGGACAGCGGGCAGCTCAATCCCAACCAGTACAGCATCCTCCTGAAGGGGGAGGAAGTGGCGCGAGGGGATATACTCATGGACCATTACCTGGCCCTGCCTCCGGGCACGGATGCTGACGATGTGCCTGGAATCGATACCATTGACCCGGCCTTCCATATACCGGCAAAATGGATAAGCGAGGACAGGAAGATACAGGCCGAGCTGGCCGGTTATACCCTGATTGACCCCACTTCGGTGGTAATCACCCATTTGTCCGAGGTGGTGAAGGAGCACCTGCATGAGCTGTTAAACCGGCAGGAGGTCAACAACCTGCTGGAGGCCCTTAAGAAGACCAACAGCAGTATTGTGGAGGACACCATCCCTTCCGTCATATCGGTGGGAGGGCTCCAGAAGGTCCTGGCCAATCTTCTGCGGGAGGAAATCCCCATCCGGGATATGGAGACCATTGTAGAAACCCTGGGCGATTACGGCAGTCAGGTTAAGGATACGGATATGCTCACCGAGTATGTGCGCCAGGCCTTAAAGCGTACCATATCGCGGCGGTTCTCAGAGGCAGGGCAGATGAAGGTCATCAGCCTGGACGACCGGATAGAGAATATGATTATGTCTTCCGTGAAAAAGATGGATACAGGCTCCTACCTGGCCCTGGAACCAACAGCCATTCAGAGCATAGTGTCGTCCGCCACCTCTGAAATCAATAAGATTAAGGATTTGGTTAATGTACCTATTGTACTCACCTCTCCGGTGGTGCGGATTTACTTTAAAAAGCTCATTGACCAGTTTTACCCCAACGTTGCGGTGGTATCGTTCAGTGAGATTGACAACAATATACAGATACAGGCATTGGGAAACATTTCCCTAAGCCAGAGGTAACAGGATATGCTGATGGAACAGACAGAGAGTGAGGATATGGTCCGTGCTCTGGACGACTACAGAAAAAGCGGCGGCCAGGAATTGAGGAACAGGCTGATTGTGCACTATCTTCCCATTGTGCGTTCTGCGGCAGTGCAGCTGCGGTCCATGGCCGGCTCTCTCCTGGAACAGGAGGAGCTTATAGACCAGGGCGTGCTGGCGCTGATTGAATGTCTGGAACGGTATGATTCGGACCGGGGCGCCAGGTTTGAAACATTTGCATTTATGCGGATAAGAGGAGCCATGATTGACTATATTCGCAGCCAGGACTGGGTGCCTCACAGAGCCAGGAATTTCCAGAAAAAGGTAGACGAAGCATTTTCCATTCTGTCCCATGAGCAGATGAGGGAGCCGGATGTGGGCGATGTGGCGGATTATCTTGACATACCCGTGGAAAAGGTAGAGAATCACATTAAATATATGAATCACGCCAACCTTCTTTCCTTTGAGTCCGTGCTGCAGGATATGACGGCCATAGTGGCAAAAGGGGAGCTGGAGGCCGGCGGCATAGAGGGAAAACCAGAGGAAAGCCTGTTTTACAAGGAGCTGATGGAAACACTTACATCAGCCATAGACGGGCTGGGGGAAAAGGAACGGCTTGTCATTACCCTATATTACTATGAGGAACTGAAGTATTCGGAGATTGCCCAGGTCATGGGTATCGGACAGTCCCGTGTATGCCAGATACATACCAAGGCAATCCATAAGCTGAAAACCAGCCTGGAAGATTATATGAGAGGATAAAACTATGTTTTCAGGATTTTACACAGCCGCATCCGGCATGCTGATGAACCAGAGGTCATTAAACATGGCAGCCAATAACATAGCCAATGTAAAGACCAGCGGTTATAAACCGAAACGCCTGGTTAAGACCACCTTTGACCAGCAGCTGGTGCGGGAAATGAACGGAAGGACGGAGGGGCTGGGCCAGGGGTCCACCATATCCGTCGGAACCAGGGAGATGACCACCCACGGACAGGGACCTATTGAAGATACCGGAAAAACCTATGATTTGGCTATTAACGGCGACGGGTTCTTTGTCATACAGGGGGAGAACGGCCGGTATCTGACCCGAAACGGACATTTTTCCAGAGATGATGAGGGAAACCTTATACTGCCCGGAGTGGGGCAGCTCATGGGGGACGGCGGTCCGGTATATGTGGATGAGGAGGGATTCCGCGTTGGCGCGGACGGCATCATTTACGATAATGAGGACGGCGCCCTGGACCAGATTCAGATTGTGGCGCCGGACAATTACGACAATCTGGAGTTTTATGACAACGGTACCTACGGGGCAGGAGACGGCGTGGAGCTGACTCAGGTCTATCCCACGGTGTATCAGGGAAAGCTGGAACAGTCAGCAGTGAATCTTAACAATGAAATGACCAGGGCCATGGAGGTGCAGAGGGCATTCCAGTCCTGCGGCAAGGCCCTGACCATCATAGACCAGATGAATCAGAAGACAGCCAACGAGATTGGAAAGCTGTAGGGGGGAACCACAGATGAATATATCGTACTATACAGCAGTATCAGCCATGAATGCGTTCCAGAAGGATTTGGATGTGACTTCTAACAACATGGCCAATATAAGCACCAACGGCTATAAGTCCATGCGCAGCAGTTTTAATGATTTACTGTACACGCAGATGGATATGCGTCCCCAGGCGCAGGTGGGACACGGGGTCCGCAATGACGGGCCGGGGACCACGTTCCAGCAGGGGATTTTCCGCAGGACGGACCGGGAGCTGGATTTTGCCATAACAGGCAATGCATTTTTTGCAATCCAGACCAGTGAGGACGAGGAAGAACCGGCTTACACCAGGGACGGGGCGTTCCAGATATCCTCCACGGATGACGGCAATTTCCTGACCACCAGCGATGGAAGCTATGTGCTGGACCAGGACGGGGAACCCATAGAGCTGGAGTACAAGGTATCGGAGGACAGCAAAGACAGCGATACTGGGGAGCTGGACCTGGACGGACTGGCGGACCGCATCGGACTGTTTGTGTGTGAGAATCCGGAAGGGCTGCAGCATGTGGGAATGAACCTGTTCCGCACAGGAGAAACCTCCGGTGAATGGCTGTCCATAGATGATTTGGATGATGAACAGGAGAAGAGCAAGGTCGTGAGCCATGCCCTGGAGATGTCCAATTCCAACATGTCAACCGAGATGGTGAATCTGATGCAGACACAGCGCGCATTCCAGCTCAACAGCCGGATTGTCACGACTGCGGACCAGATGGAAGAGATGATTAATAACTTAAGGTAATGACATACAAGGTAATGACGTACGCTGAACTTACTGAAAGGGGAGATGCCCATGAACGAAAAAAGCCTTATATACAGCTTGTTTTCTAAGTTCCTGGATGAGGGGCAGGAGGAGACGCCCCGGCAAGAGGACGGCAGCGAAAGCCCGGAACGGGAACAGGATAGAGTATCGGGGCCTCAGGGGCAGCCCTATGACAGCACGGACCAGACAGAACGCCGGGACAGAGACCAGGACCACAGGGTGGAAACCGTGGAGGACTGGAACGAAACCGAGCAGAGGCGCCGGCAGCAGATGGAACGGGAGCTGCTGGAAGAGGAGAGTCCGGAAACCGGCGGGGAAGACGCCGGGCAATATGATGAGGACCAGTCCGGGTTCAGCGATGCTCAGGATGGAAGTATGGAGGAAGAGGAAGCGGACCGGGATGCAAGGGTGGAGCTTCTGGTTTCAGATGACAGGATGTCGGTATCCATGATGGTTTACGGGCCGTCCGGAGGCGGGCTTGATATAACGGAGGAAATGATATACGACGCGCTGGAGCAGAAAGGAATATGCTTTGGCATAGACCGGAAGAAGATAAGCGGTGTTGCCGGTGAAAAACAGTATCTGCAGATGGTTATAATCGCCGGGGGCCAGCCTGCCAGAAATGGGGAGGACGGCCGCATTAAGGATTATTTCCCCAGAAAAGCCCAGATAAAGTACGCCTCCAAGGGCAATGGGGGAATTGACTTTAAAAGCACGAACCTGATACATAATGTGAAGAAGGGGGATGTGGTCTGCGATATTACCCTTCCCACCGAACCGGAGGACGGCATGGATGTGTACGGACAGCCTGTACACGGCAAAAAGGGAACCATGCCCCCTGTTCCCCAGGGAAAAAACATTGTGTACTCCGAAGAAAGGGATAGGCTGCTGGCTGGCTGCGAGGGCAACCTGACCTTCCGGTCCGGCCGTTTCCATGTGGAGAATGTATTTACTGTGTCCGGCAATGTGGACAATTCCGTGGGAAACATTAACTTTACAGGCAGCGTTGTTATTCATGGTGATGTTCTGGAGGGCTACAGCGTCAGGGCAAAGGGCGATATTACGGTGATGGGCATCGTGGAAGGCGCCCGTCTCAGCGCAGGAGGCGATATTCTGCTGCACAAAGGAATGCGGGGCATGAGGACCGGCGTGCTGGAGGCTGAGGGTGATATCACGGCTAAGTTTCTGGAGGACTGTAATATTTATTCCAAAAATAATATCCAGGCGGAATATATCATTAATTCCGAGGTGTCCTGCGGCCATGATTTGACATTGATTGGAAAAAGAGGGGCATTTATCGGCGGAAGCTGTTCTGTTTACAATTGCATGAATGTTAAGGCAGTGGGAGCGCCCAGCCATATCGCCACGTCCGTGACCCTGGGACTGACGCCCCAGCTCATGGATGAGATGGAGGCAGTGGGAAAGGAGATGATTCTGCTTTCCAGGAAACTGACGGAGCTTAATAAAGATATCTCTTATCTCAACAGCAAGCTGAAGGAGGGGACCATAACCCCCTCCCAGAGAGAACGCTTATCCAAACTGAAGCTGGAGGCCCCTATTAATACCCTGAAGGAAAAGAAACTGAAGCAGCAGGGTGCCGAGCTTTCCAGGAAGCTGAGGGAGGTTGGCAAGTCCAGGCTTACGGCCAGGGAGGTATTTCCCGGAACCGTAATCAATATCGGGGATTGTAAGATGAGTATTTCCAAGAAGGAGGACAGCTGTGTCTTCTATTATCTTGACGGGGAAATCAAGAAAGGAATTCGGTAATGGCAGACATCCTGCGGGTGACCTCTCCGGTTATCAACAAGAACATTATACAGCCTGACAAGGCATTAAAGGACCCTTCGGTTCCCTTTGATATGCAGGAAATCAGGCATATTACCAAGAACCCGTCGGGCAGCGGCCTTTTGGGCCATCACAATGTGCTGGAGGGGGAAGCCGGGGCAGCCACCCTTATGAACCTGCTGAAGGACCCGGCTGTGACAGTCAATTATCTGAAAAATATCTATATGCTGGAGGAAATCATCAATCTGCTTCCGGTCAACAACAATACCGTGACCCAGGAAATCCGCCAGCTATTTGATGCCCTTCTCATTGACCCGGAACACATTGTGGATGAACTGGTAGACCAGGAATACGCTTCTACCCTGTTTAAGGGCGAGCTGTTTGACTTGCTGCGGGGAATACTGGAAGAAATGCCGGATTTGCGGATGGAAACAGCCGAGCTTTTAAAGGCTGTGAACGCAGGCATATCCAGACAGGACGTTCTGGACTCAGTGGCCAACAGCCTGGAATACCTGTCCGAACAGCTGACCGGCAGCAGGAATCTGTCCGGAATGTTTTCACAGCTTGCCGCCCGTGTCAGGGAGAGTCCCGGCGGCCGGGAATTTGAGGAGCTGAAGCCCCAGGTGCAGCAGGCCCTGAAGGAACTGGAACAGAGCGTGCTCTACACGCCCCAGGCGGCCAGGGTCATTCCCAACATACTGTATAATATGTCCCGCTATCAGGACAATGACGCCTACCTCCAGGAGGCCCTTATGAACCTTCTCATCCATGTGAACGACAGGGAGGAAAAGGCACATATCAGGGAGCTGGTAAGGGAATACATTGCCGGTTTCAGGGAGCCGGAGCATCAGATGAACCGTTCCCGCATCATGGATACCCTGGCTAAAATCATTGCCAAGCAGGACAGGGAGACACCCATGAACAGCCTGAACGGGGATAAGATAGAAAAAATCATCACAAGTCTTTTATCCTCTCCCTGCAACTATACGCCTCTTCTGCATTTTGTGATACCGGTGGATTACCAGGGGATGAAGGCATTTTCCGAACTGTGGATAGACCCAAAGGACGAAGGCAGGAACGGGGAGCCCGGCAGCCGGGAAGGAAGCCACGTACATGTGCTTATAACCTTTGATGTGCCGGGAGTGGGTCAGATGGAGGCGGAATTCATGATGGCGGGTAGGGAGCTGGGGTTCCATCTGTATTGTCCGGAATCCTATATAAGCATATTTGAAGGGCTGGTTCCCGCGTTCAGAAACATCATGGAGGAACACGGATACAGGGCGGCGGGCATAGAGGTGGAGCGCATGGACCATGTGCGGTCCCTGATGGAGGTATTTAAAAACCTGCCGTTTAAAAGGACGGGTGTAGATGTCAAAATATAAGAAAAATAAAGCAGTTGCTTTGAAATACAACGTAGATGAGGACACGTCCCCGGTGGTGATTGCATCGGGGTATGGAACGGTTGCAGAACACATTATTGATATTGCGGAAAAAAAAGGCATTCCGGTGTTCAAGGATGACAGCGCGGCATCCCTGCTGTGTATGCTGGATGTGGGAAGCAATATACCGGTGGAGCTGTACGAAGTGGTTGCGGCTATTTACTGCAAGCTCATAGAAACATCCGCCCAGATACGCGGAGTGGAAAAGGGCGTTTCAGTCTCCGCATCTGCCGGGCAAACAGAGGAAACCAGCCAGCCCGGCCGTCTGCGCCGGAACCTGGTATCCAGACACGGCAAAGATGACAGTAAGCAGACTTCATGATAACAGGGGGTATGGAAGATGGTTGAATTGCTGGACGGGTATGTGGGTTCGTCCTGTGTCATAAAGGCCAAGAACAACGACTTGATTAGCATGGGCGTCCTCCATCGTATAGGCAAGAACTTCATAGATGTGGGCAGCTCCCGCAATGAACTGCCGGGAATTCCATATAATTTAATTATTAAGCTGGAGATATACAATACACAGCTTGGATTTAAGGTACTCATAGGACGGGTATACCTGTCCTCTCCCAAGCTGGTCCGAATCGTGGAACTCAATGAGGCCACCAATGACGAGCGCCGGGAGTATTTCCGCATCAGTACAAGGGACGATGGAATTATCTATAACTGTATACGTGGAAATGAAACCCTGGACATGGGAGAGGGGTCCGAGGATTACAATGGCCTGAAGGTGCGCCTGGTGGATATCAGCCTGGGAGGCCTGATGTTCTGTACCAGGGAGGAATTCAAGGTCAATGACCGATTCAATATCGTCATACCGGCTATGGGGGATTCCATGCTGTTTGTATGCGAAGTGCGCAGGCGGGCGGAGCGCCCGGAAGGGGGATATGGCTATGGCTGTGAATTCATGGACATGGCCACAAAGCAGGAGGACCTGCTGTACCGGTATATCCTCAGGCGTCAGGGGGACCAGCTGCGCAGGATACGGTAGATTTGAGAGAACGGCATGTTAGGAGGAAACGCGGAATATGGTTCAGAGGAAACCCAGGGACCAGCGTGTGGTCAGGAACCGGCGGGTGGCGGTTTACACCTTCCTGTTAATCCTGACCCTGTTTTATATCTCGGCTCACAGGACGGTGCAGAAGGAGAGGGAGCTGGCGGTGCGGGAGGAGCTGGCGGCGGGGGAAGAACAGACGGCGGCGCAGGACTGGGAGGAACGCGGGGGGAGTGTTAAAGGGAGTGGGGATGAGGCAGGAAGCGGGAAAGCTGTGCGGAGTGAAAATGATGCAGAAAAAGGTGGGGGGGACCAGGCCGGAGTCCTTAGAATCTCGCAGGAGGATATGTGGTGTCTGATACTTACCAATGCGGAATATCCTGTGCCGGAAGATTATGAGGTGGAGCTGGAGGCCATTCCCGGTACGGAGCAGTCAGTGGATAGGAGAATCTATGAGCCGCTGATGGCCATGGTAGGAGATATGAAGACCCAGGGCCTGTCTCCGGTGGTGTGTTCCGGCTACAGGACGCTGGACAAGCAGGAAAAACTGTTTAACCGAAAGGTCCAGTCCTATGTGAAGGGCGGACATACCAAGGAGGAATCCTATAATCTGGCCAGACAGACCATATCCATTCCGGGCTCAGGGGAACACTGTCTGGGACTGGCAGTGGACTTCTATACCAGAAGATACCACAAGCTGGAACGGGCTTTTGAGGATACACCGGAGAGTAAATGGCTGGTGGAACATGCGCAGGATTACGGTTTTGTCATGCGGTATGGGGAGAATAAGACGGATATCACGGGAATTCAGTATGAGCCCTGGCATTACCGCTATGTGGGGGTGGAGGCGGCAAAATACATGAAGGACCACGACCTGTCCCTGGAAGAGTTTTATATTGAACAGAGTCTATATGGATAAGGCGCACAAAAATCAACGATGATTTTTGTGCACTTTTTTGGTAAATAAAATGGGAGGGGCGTACGATAAATATTACAGAGCGGAAGAGATGGTATGTCTCGGAAGCTCGGTCCAGTGTCCGACAGGGCCCGTCGTTCATTGGAATAACCAGAAAAAACGAGGGACAGGGAAGTCCCGGTAAAAAACAATTACATGGAGGTAATTAGTATGAGGATTCAGCACAATATTATGGCACTTAATTCCAACAGGCAGTTAGGGGTTAACAACAGCGCAGTATCAAAGTCACTGGAGAAGTTATCATCTGGCTATAGAATCAACCGTGCAGGCGACGATGCCGCTGGTCTGGCTATTTCTGAGAAGATGAGAGCACAGATTAAAGGCCTGGAAGCAGCTACCGATAACTCTCAGGACGCAATTTCCCTGGTGCAGACAGCTGAGGGCGGATTACAGGAAGTTCATTCCATGTTAAACCGTATGACCGAGCTGGCTACCAAGTCTGCTAATGGCACTTATACGGATGATGTGGACCGTAAGGCGCTGCAGGATGAAGTTTCTGCATTGAAGGATGAGATTAACCGTATTGCTGACGGTACTGATTTTAATGGGATTAAGTTGTTGGATGGTACTATGGGTGTTGGAACCAGCGGTGTGAGTGGAAAAGTGGATTTATCAGCAGGTAACGTGGACGAATTTAAGGCTACTATTTCTGGTGCTGGAGAAAATACCACTGTAGATTTTAAAACGGCAGCTGGTGCAGCTGGCGTTAAGGCTAATTGGGCAGGAGGAAAGTTAACAGTTACCATTTCTGGTGACACAGGTGATAAAATTACTCAGGAACAGCTTAATCAAGCATTAGCTGCGGCTACCGGTACTCCAGAAACTGCAAAGAATATTAAAATTGAGTTGGATGAAGACATAAGCATTACCGGTACTACTGACGCTTCGGGGTCTGCTACATTGATAACAGCTAAAGCTGCGCAGGCGACTTCCGCAGACACAGGTGCCAGTGGTATTTCAATTTCATCTACTAAAGCAGGTGAGAATACCCATACCTTAACAACGAAAACTACGGGTACAATTGGTGCAACTGTTGATGTGGATGGAAATGTGGCATTAAATTTGACTAGTACAAAGTCTTATACAGCTACCGAAATTAACAAAATGTTATCAGATGCTGGTTCGGATATAAGAATGGATTTTGAAGGTGCCAAAACTGGTACAGAAATTTCAGGCGCTAAGTCTGGAGGTACAGCTAATGTTCTTAAGTTGGGCGAAAATGGTAAGGCCGGTACTGGCCTTGCAGCTGGCGGCGGCATGAAGCTCCAGATTGGCGATACCAGCGATTCTTACAACCAGTTGGAATTAAGCATTGCCGACATGCACGTAAATGCCCTTGATTTAAACAGCGTTGACATCAGCACCAGAGACGGCGCGGCCGCGGCCATGAGCAAAATCAAAACCGCCATCAACACCGTATCCACCAGCCGCGGCAAACTGGGTGCTATCCAGAACCGTCTGGAGCACACCATCAACAACCTGGGTGTTACCACTGAGAACATCACTTCCGCAGAGTCCCGTATCCGCGACGTAGATATGGCCAAGGAAATGATGAACTACACCAAGAACAGCGTACTGGTTCAGTCTGCACAGGCTATGCTTGCACAGGCCAATCAGCAGCCGCAGTCCGTATTACAGTTATTACAGTAATTTATAGTAAGTATGGTAATCGGGCAGGTTAACGGTAAAATAGTTCCAAACAGATAAGATAAAAAGGTGTTGCCAAATGGCTGTGGTCACGCAGCCATGAAGCAGCGCCTTTTTGAATCCTGTTTTATGGTTTCATACAGTAAAATACAATTGTCTGTTTCGACATTTCTTGCTATAATATGTAACATAATGTGAGAGAACCTTCAGGTTCCCGGGGGAGTAGCTATGTCGGTAACAATTGTGTTGTCCAATCAGAAGGGCGGTGTGGGGAAAACCACATCAGCCTACGTGCTGTCAACAGCGCTGAAAGAAAAGGGATATAAAGTCCTTGCGGTGGATATGGACCCGCAGGGCAATCTGAGTTTCGCCATGGGGGCGGACACGGAGAGCGCTACCATTTACGATGTGTTAAAAGGAGAGCTGAAACCCAGGTATGCGGTCCAGAAATCCCCTCTGGTGGATATAATTCCGTCCAATATCCTGCTCAGCGGGATTGAGCTGGAGTTTACCGGGGCGCGCAGGGAGTTCCTTTTAAAAGAGGCGCTGGAATCCCTGAAGAGCTCCTATGACTACATTCTCATAGATTCCCCGCCGGCCCTGGGCGTGCTGACAGTGAACGCGTTCACTGCGTCTGATTACGTCCTGGTGCCCATGCTTTCGGATATATTCAGCCTGCAGGGCATTACCCAGCTGGATGAAACCATATGCCGCGTCAGAAATTACTGTAATCCCCGGATTCAGATACTGGGGGTATTTCTTACAAAGCACAATCCCAGGACAAAATTCAGCAAAGAGGTGGAGGGCGCCCTTCGTATGGTGGCGGAGGATTTGGGTTTTCCGGTTCTGGATACATTTATCCGGGACAGCGTAGCGCTTCGGGAAGCCCAGTCCCTTCAGCGTTCCGTGCTGGAATACGCACCTGACTGCAATGCGGTCCGGGATTATAAAAAGTTGATACAGGAATTGATTCAAAGGGGGCTTAAGGCAGATGTCTAA
Source organism: Clostridium sp. 1001271st1 H5 (assembly GCF_005845215.1). Taxonomy (GTDB): domain Bacteria; phylum Bacillota; class Clostridia; order Lachnospirales; family Lachnospiraceae; genus Enterocloster. The sequence goes on along the minus strand of NZ_SPHO01000019.1, from coordinate 25,420 downwards.
GAGCAGGACAGAGATTGACAAGGAAATAATGTACCGCAAGATTATGCCCTCTGCCTCTAAAAGAGATGCAAAGGCAGCGCAGGGAGATACAGGAAACCCGGGCGCAGGGCAAATAGACGCCGTGCCGTCAGATGGTGCAGATGGAGACGGAACTGCTGCAGGCATGCCGGCTTTATCAGCGCCCTCAGCGGCCGCCATGGCAAAAACCCTTAAGCGTAACCCGGTAACATTTCCGTTTAAAGAAGAAAATAATATGGTACTGGTAAACCTTATGGAGGAACTGGTGATAAACAAGCTGGACTCCACCCTGGACCGGTTTAACTGCTGTAAATGTGATAAGTGTAAAAAGGATATAGCAGCACTGGCCCTTAACCGTCTGAAACCGCGGTACGTGGTGATGAAGGAAGGGGAACAGGAAAAGCGCAGGAAGGCGGAGCTGGAAAATGGGTCCGAAGTAACCGGGGCGCTTGTACAGGCTATCCTGGTGGTAAAGAAGGCCCCGTGGCACTGAGACAGCCTGTAGACAGTCAGATATACAGAGGACCGGACCAATATAAAACAACCCCATCAACCGTTAAGAGGCAAAATCCCAGGATTTCCCCCTATAACGGTTTTTTGTTATCTGTTTTTTGTTTCTGAAAAAGATAAAAAGGTCCCAATCATGCAAAATAAATATAAAAATAACCTGAAGAACTATAAAGTTTTATCTTCCCTGTACGATAAGTACTATAGAAATATCACAACCACTTATCAGGCCCACCATACAAAGAGCATGCAGGGAAAGGAAGCCGGACATATGGATATAAAAGTATCGAGAAATTACGCAGCCTATCAGAAGGCAGTGAGCAATGCAAAACATACGGAAAAAAGCCTTTCTGCTCCCGTACAGGCAGCCGGAAAGGCAAGGGGTGATGCTATCTGCATCAGCAGCGAGGGCGCAAAAAAAAGCGGTGCATCCTCATTTTCAGCCGCACTGTCAAGGTCCATGGAAGAAGGGGCTCCGGCTGACCGGATTGCCGCGTTAAGGGAACAGGTGCAGGAGGGGACATACCAGGTATCGGCGGAGCAGATTGCCAGACGCCTTATGAGCGGCCTGTAGGAGGGAACATATTGGAAGAAATCATTGATTTTTTGGGGGAATACACAGAAACACTGGAGGCCATGGAACAGAAGCAGATTGAGAAATTAGGGCTTTTGATGACCAGGGAGCTGGATAAGGTTGAGCAGACCATCATGATGCAGCAGGCCATGGATAAGAAGCTGGAGAACATGGAGCAGAAACGTCAGAAGCTGTTTGTCTCCTGCGGGTTTGAGGGCAGGACCTTAAAAGAAATTGCAGAGGTTGCAGGGCCGGAGCAGAAAAAGGAGCTTATGGACCTGTACCGGAGAATTGACGGAGCCATAGGAAATATACAGTATTACAACCAGAAGGCAGAGGCGTTAGCCAAGTCTGAGCTGGAGCAGATGGGAGTTGATTCCAGATATGTGGGAAATCCCACCGGCATCTATGGACGTCCTGCATTCAATAAGGGCAGTAAACTGGAAAAAAAGGCCTGATGAGGGCCTATATAGGAGAGTGGTAAATTGAGACCGACATTTATGGGGCTGGAGACAGCCAAACGAGGGATTCAGGTTAATCAGAAGGCCATAGATATTGTAGGCAATAATATAAGCAATGCTAAAACAAAGGGATATACAAGACAGCGTCTGGATTCGGTGAGTGTCCATACCTACGGAAGCGACCAGTATAATTACAGCTCCATTCCCCTGGCCGGACAGGGCGTGGATGTCAAGGGAGTGGCGCAGATTCGCAATCCGTATCTGGATGCCAAGTTCAGGCAGCAGTACGGCGACGTGGGGTATTATGACCAGAAGGCAGCCATTATGGACCAGATTGAGGGAATTATCAGTGACCCTGAGGTAGAGGGAACCGGCATCAAGGCGGCTCTGAACACCCTGTCCCAGGCACTGGCGGATTTCAGCGCCTCCCCGTACCAGGAGACCAATGCCAATATTGTCATGAATGCGTTTAAAGGCGTGACCCAGGTGCTCAATGAATATGACGCCAATCTAAACACCCTGATGGAACAGACAAAGAATGATTTGTCGGCTGCGGTGACGGATATCAACACAAAATTAGACCAGCTGTCTGAGCTGAACCGTTCCATTGCCCATGAGATATTCAGCAACAACGACTATGACGGAGTCAACTACGGGCCCAATGACCTGCTGGACCAGAGGAATGTCATACTGGATGACCTGTCACGGTACGGCGATGTCCAGGTAACCGACCTGGATGATGGAAAGATTCAGGTGAAAATCAATGGAAAGGTGGTGGTGGACGCTTCCGGGGCTTCCTACACCAATGATAAGATTAACATTGGCAGCGACGGCGTCACTCTCACATGGAACAGCAGCAACCAGAAGGCCAGTCTGGGAGAGGGAGCCATCAGAGGGTTTACGGATATGCTGACCGGCGCGGACCAAATCAATGCAGGGATACCTTACTACCAGAACCAGATGAACCATTTCGCGCAGACACTGGCGGATGTGTTTAACAATAAGATTCATGCCGATGACCCTGATTTCCCGGATAAATACAAGTTTCTTCTCCAGGGAGATTCCAACGGAACAGTGACAGCGGGAAATATCTGCATCAGCGACCTGTGGGCCGACGATGTTTCCTATATTATCCGGAAACAGAATCCCGACGGAGAGCTGGACAATCAGGATATCCTTGATATGAAGGCTGCATTGGAGCAGGATTTTAACTTTGGCGGTGAATACACGGGAACCTTCAGTGAATTTATATCCAGCGTCACCAATACGCTGGGAAGCGGAATCAAGACAAACAGCGCCAGGATGAGCGCTTCCCTGGCCATTGCGGAAAGCGTGGATTCGGAGCGCATGGGCGTGTCCGGGGTTTCCCTGAATGAAGAGGGAATCAGCATGATGACATACAACAAAGCATACCAGGCTCTGGGAAGACTCATGACTACAATGGATGAGCAGCTGGACATGATTATCAATAAGATGGGCATAGTAGGGCGTTAAGGAGGGGCATATGAGAATCACGGAAAATATGATGACAGCTACCTATAACAGGAATCTCCAGAGGAATATATCTGATTTGGCGTCCTCCAACCTGAAGCTGTCATCTAGGCGTCAATATAATCATGTGTCGGAGGACCCGGCGACCGCGTCAAAGGCATTTGCCATCAGGGACCAGATTGCCAGGTCCGAGGAACATATCAGTGTGGTGAAGAATGCAAGGGGAGAGCTGGAGACAGCGGATTCCAATATTATTACGCTCAACTCCATTCTTGAGACGGTCTATGAAAAGGCCACCAAGGCAGGGGGAGCCAGCAGCCAGGATTCCATGGATGCCATTGCAGAGGAATTAGGCGGCCTTAAGGAAGAGATTCTCCAGACCATGAATGCCCGGTACGGGGATAAGTTCCTGTTTTCCGGTTCATCCAACAGCGAAGCTCCGTTCACTGTGGATTCAGATGGAAATCTGATGTTCAACGGGAAACTGGTGGACGCCTATGATAAGGATAATCCGGATACATATTTTGATGAAAATAAACCTGTTTATCTGGATATCGGATTCGGTACATATGCATCGGGAATGAACACGGCAAAGACAGGAATCAAGATTTCCACATCCGGCGTGGATGTGCTGGGATATGGCAGGGATGAAAATGGCCTTCCCAATAATCTGTACAGCCTCATTGGCAAGGTGGAGGAGCAGCTAAGGGGCGGTGACAAGGACGGAGCCATGGATACCCTGTCACAGCTTAAGAAAAAGCAGAGCAATATTTCCATTGCCACATCTGAACTGGGAACAAGAGAAAAGCTTCTGGACCGCACGGAGGACCGCCTGGAAACAGGTCTTATCAATCTGCAGAAGAGCCAGACGGACCTGGAGGCAGTTAAGATTGAGACAGAGGCCGTTAACAACAAATCCTATGAGACAGCCTGGATGATTACCCTTCAGCTGGGGTCCAGCATCATACCGCCGTCCATATTTGACTTTATGAAATAAGTTGAAAAGAGGTGTCTGAAGATGAATGTCCTAAAAATTACGTCTACCCCCATTAAGTTGTCCATGACGTCCCAGCGGGCCAGGCTTGAGAGCAGGCTGCCGGACCCGGAGGTGGGAATCATCCAGAATCCTGGTAAGCTGAATATGAAGTCCGAGCATATCAAGGTAGATATTGATACGTCCCGTTCCAGGGACAGCCTGGGATTCAAGACAGCCAGAGGACTAATGAGGGATGCTGCCAGCGCCGGCCTTAAAGCTGCATCGGATGCCACTGCCCAGTATTCCAGGGTGGGCAACCAGATGATGCAGATTCAGGATGGGGCGACGGTTTCCGGCATCATAAAGAACCAGATGATGGCTCAGGCCAACATCACCACTGGAATTGCGTTTATTCCATCGGTGGGTCCGGATATTTCATGGGAGCCTGCTGATTTATCCGTTGACTTTACCCCTGCCCAGGTTGAGTTTGAACCTCAGGTACAGGAGCCGTCTGCCAGGTATGTGCCGGGTGAGCTCAGCGTAAATGTGGAGCAGTATCCCAAGGTGGAGATAGAGTATATGGGTGAACCCATGTATGTACCGCCCAGCGCCAATCCGGCCGTCAATGAAGGGGCGCAGTAGCCAGGCAGGATGATTGGCATCAGGGATGAGATAGGGGGATTTACTTGAAGATAGAGACGCGGGATTTCGGAATCCTTGAAATAGAAGAAAGAAATATTATAACATTTAAACAGCCTATATTCGGGTTTGAAGAATATACGCAGTTTGTACTTGTAAATGATTCCAACATGGGAAATGGAATCTGCTGGCTGCAGTCCATTGAGCAGAAGAATATATGCTTTATTATGCTGAATCCTCTGGAGGTAAAACGCGATTATGCCCCGGTGGTGATGCAGGATATCCTAATCCTTCTGCAGGCAGTGCCTGAGGATGATTTGGACTGCTGGGTTCTCATGGTCATTGGAGAGACATTCCGCAATTCCACGGTAAACCTGAAAAGTCCCATCATCATTAACCATAAGACGAATCTGGCTGTCCAGGTAATACTGGACCAGGATTATCCTATACGGCAGTCCATATTCAGCCAGGGAGAGAGGGACGGCCTATGCTGATTTTATCCAGGAAAAAGGGCGAATCAATTAAAATTGGCGATGATATTGAGATATTTGTGGCGGAGATTAAAGGCGACAAGGTGCGTCTGGGCATTTCAGCTCCCGGCGATATGAAGATATGCCGCACTGAGCTGTATCTTACCATGGAGAATAACAAGGAGGCATCTGATAAGGTGGACCTGCTTAAGGTATTCCAGCTCTCCAGAAATCTGAAAGCTCTTGCCCAGGAGACTGGGGCGGACATAAAGGAGGAGAAACATGGAAGTGCTTGAGCAGATGCGGATGCTGCTCAGGGAAAAGGCCATTCTGTTCGGACAGTATGAGCAGGAAACCCTGAGGCTGGATACGGATGCCCTGGATGCTGTGGATGATATTGTTGATGCGGTGAAGGCGCGGCAGTCCCTCATAGGTAAAATAGACGGACTGGACCAGAGAATGGCTGCCATCAGGGATGCATCGGATTACGGCGCATACTGCTACAGCATTGGACGGAACCAGTGCGATTACGCCGGACTTACCGGGACGGAGCAGGGAGTGTTCAGGGACGGGCAGGAGGTATTTGCCATCATGACCAGAATCCGGGAACTGGAGGCCAGAATCCCAATGAAAATGACAGTGATTCAGGAACAGCTCCAGGAAAAGATAAGGAAGAATAATGTAAGCGGTAAATTTACCGGTTACCTGAAACAGATGGGTCAGGGGAGCAAAGGGGTGCTCTATGATAAACGGAGATAGGGGGACAAACAATGTCATCAATCAATACGGTCAGCGGTAACGGCAACAAGAATTATGTATCAGGTCTTGCCTCCGGCATGGATACGGAAAGTATTGTCCAGAGTCTTCTGATGGGTACCCAGACTAAAATTGATAAACAGTCAGGATTAAAGCAGCAGCTTGAATGGAAACAGGATATCTACAGGGACCTGATAACGAAAATCAATACCTTCAGCGATAAATATTTTTCTTATTACGGTTCGGGCCAGACCAATCTTATGAGCCAGAGCCTGTTTAAGACCATGACCGGTATCAGCAGCTCCGGCGCCGTTAAGATAAGCTCCGTCTCGTCCAATGCGGTCAGCTCCATGAATATCAGTGAGATTTCACAGCTGGCAAAGGCCTGCACGGTCAAATCGTCAGGGACCGTGACAGGGGAGCCCAAAGGACAGGAAGCAAATCTGTCGGCATTGGCAGAGGGCGAGAACTCCTTTTCCATTACTTTGGACGGCGTAAACAGGATTATAACATTTACAAAAGGGGCAACAGAGCAGGATACTCTTGATAATATAAACCAGGCATTATACCGGAATTTCGGAACATCGGTGGGAATGGACCTGGTGGCCGGAACGGACGCAGACGGCACCAGCATAAATGTTATGAAGCTGGTGAAGCTGGACGGAAACGGGAATGCCACAAGTAATGCAATTGATTCCTCCAGAAGGGTTATCATAGAGACGGCGGGCAGCAGCAATGACACGATTGCAAACCTGGGATTTTCCGGCGGGTTTTCCAACAAGCTGGATTACGGTACATCCTTAAAAAATATGAATTTTGCCACCCCTCTTGAGGGAAACCGGTATGAATTCCAGATTAACGGCGTGACCATAAAAGGACTGACCGGGGATTCCACGCTCAGCGATGTAATCAGCGCCATCAACAGCAGCGATGCAGGGGTACGGGTATCCTATTCTTCAGCGGCTGACAAGTTTATTATGGAATCATCTTCAACCGGAGAGATATCCAATATAACCATGTCCCAGACCTATGGGAATCTGCTGACCACCATGTTTGGCGTGGAGGCAACAGGTGTCCAGTCGTCTCTGTTTTCGCAGGAGATTACCAGCGGAACTTCCGTGGATTTTGATGCTATAGTAAATAATCTCAACAGCGGAAGGGACCAGTCCCTTACGTTCCAGGTGGACGGAGCAGATTTCACTGTAAAACTGGAAGGAAAAAACGGCGTTGGAAATTATAAGAATGCACAGGCTGTCATTGACGCGGTTAATTCCAAGCTTTCCAGAGAATTTGGCGGCGGTAAGGTGAACTTTTCTCTGAAGGAAGACCCTGACAATGCAGGAATGAATTACGTGACAGTGCAGTCTTCCGAACACGCGGTTTCGTTTACATCCGATAATGTAACGAACGGCGGAGCAGATGTGTTTGGGTTTGCCGGAGGAGAGACGAATGTCCTTGGCAAGGATACCACTTGGGATGCCGCGGGTATGGCTGGAAAAATAAAGGTCAATGGGACTGAGGTTTCTATAACTGGCAGTACTACATTGGAAACGGTGGCGAACCGGCTGCAGGCGGCCATTGGGGGAAATGCTAAGGTAGAGTATAAGGATGGCCGGTTTAATATAACGGGGCTGACCGGGAATGTGAAAATTGAGGGAGTGGAAGGTGATATAACCGACCCGGATGGCAATATAATAAAAAAGAATCCGGTAGAAATAATGTTCGGAAAGAAATCAATTCAGAGTGTTCCCAACATTAAAACAGTAACATCCAATGTAGTAAATGATACTGGTATTTTAAAAGGCAAATTAAAGTTAACTCTGGAAGATGGAACTTCACAGGAGATTAATGTAAACAATTTAAGTATTCCTAAAAACTTTGCGGATTTAGCAGCAGAGATTCAGAACAAAGCCGGGGCTGGTGTAACAGTAAGCTATACATCGGATGGTAAAATACAGATACAAGGCACATCAAAGGGATTTACCATGGAAGGAACGGATACAAACGGAAAAGCCCTCATGAACAGTCTGTTTGGGCAGGATGGAATTACATTTTCGTCGCAAATGACCGCCGACGTAACCGCCGGCCAGAACGCCGTACTGACCGTAGACGGCACTGTCATTGAACGGAATACAAATACCTTTGAGCTGGATGGAATTACCATGGAATTAACCTCGGAGTATCATGATACTGGTGCTCCAATAAGCTTGACTACGTCCCGTGATACTGATAAAATAGTAGACAGTTTGAAGAGTTTTGTAGAAGATTACAACACACTTGTGGAAGAACTGAATGCACATCTGAAAGAGACTGCAAACTACAAAAAATATGCGCCTCTCACAGACGACCAGAAGAAGGAAATGAGCGACAAGGAGATTGAACTCTGGGAAGAAAAATCCAAGGAGGGACTTCTTCACAATGACGCCAACATCACCAGCTTTCTGGGCGATATGAGAATGGTTCTTTACAGCAGTGTGGAGGGCGCGGGGCTGTCACTTTATGATATCGGTATCGAGACATCCGATAACTGGAGGGACAACGGTAAGCTGGTCATTGATGAGGATGTTCTTAAATCCATGGTTGCCACCAATGCGGATGCCATATGCACGCTGTTTACGGACAGGGACCAGGGGCTGGGAGTCGGCATGCAGAATGCCCTTAAGGAGGCTGCCAATGTCAGCAGCGGAAGCCCCGGAACCATGGTGCGCTACGCAGGCACAAAGGACGTACTTACCACCAGCAATACCCTCTATGAGGAGATGAAGCACATTTCAGAGACACTTTCCAACCTGAATACCAAGTATCAGCTGGAAAAGACCCGGTACTGGAATCAGTTTAATGCCATGGAGCAGGCTATATCGAATATGAACAGCCAGAGTTCCTGGCTTACCCAGCAGTTCTCATCATGATGAAGGAGTAATCACTATGCAGAATCCATATGCAAAATATAAGCAGCAGTCCATAATGACCATGACCCAGGGAGATATGATTAACCTTTTGTTCGATGAGACAATCAACTGTCTGAACAAGGGCCTTCTGGGACTGGAGACAGGGGACTATGAAGCGACCAATACCCATTTTAAGAAGGCTCAGGCCATTATCAGTCATCTGGCATCCACGCTGGACCAGCAGTATCCGGTTTCCAAGGGACTGTCTTCTCTCTATGAGTATTTTAATTACCAGATTATTCAGGCCAATGTGAGGAAGAGTCCGGACACGGTACAGGAGATTCTCCCCATGATAACGGAACTGAAGGAAGCATTTGCCCAGGCAGACAAGCAGGTACGCATAGGCCATACGGGCTGATGAGAGATAAGGAGGCAAAACATGCCGTTATTTGATGACAGGGCCTTGGGAGCCCTGGAGAGAGGGATGGATGGCATGTGGCTGAAGCAGCAGATTGCCAGCCACAACATTGCCAATGTGGAAACACCTGGATATAAGGCCAAGAAAGTGGAGTTCAGGGATGTATTCCGCGAGACTGCCCAGGGGACAGAGCGGATTGCAAAGCCCGTGGTGGAGGAAGACGGAACCACCCAGGCCAGGCCGGACGGCAATAATGTCCAGGTGGAAAAGGAAGAACTGGAGCTGTGGAAGGCCTATACACAGTATGCAGCCCTCACGGGGCGCGTGTCAGGCAGGCTGTCCACCCTGCGGTATGTCATTAACAACACAGGCAAATAAAGGAGACAGATATGGGGTATTTGGATTCTCTTAATATAACAGGTTCCGCGCTGACAGCAGAGCGGTTCCGTACGGATATCATCATGCAGAACCTGGCAAACCAGAACACCACCAGGACAGCTGAGGGCGGTCCCTACAGGAGAAAGCAGGTAGTGTTCAGGGAGAATGCCCTGAGCTTTAAGAATGAGCTGGGCAAAGCCATGACTAAGGCGGAGAATGGCGGCGTATTTGTGGAGGAAGTGGTGGAGAGCCAGAATCCTCCGGTACCGGTCTATGACCCGGACCATCCGGATGCCGATGAGGATGGATATGTGATGATGCCCAATGTAAACAGTGCAGAGGAGATGGTGGACCTGATGGCCGCCACCCGCGCCTATGAGGCAAACGTCACGGCCCTTAATGTTGCAAAAAGCATGGCTTTAAAAGCACTGGAGATTGGTAAATAAATGAAAAGGCAGAAGGATGAAGAAGGAGGCCAGGAGTGGTTAAATACCTACGCGGATATGATAACCCTTGTCCTGACCTTTTTCGTATTATTATACAGCATATCAAATGTAAACCTGACCAAGCTGGAGGAGGTTGCATCTGCCATGCAGAGGCAGCTGGGAATCGAGGCAAAGACTAAAATTGAGGATGTGCCCTCGGATTTGAAATATCCGGTTGTAGGGGAAGGCGCAGAAGCGCCGGAAGATGCGGCGGTGCCGTCGCAGCAGTACCAGACATCGCAGCAATACCAGGCATCAGCCAGGGAAATGGCTGACATGGCCAGGGATATACAGACTTATTTTGACTCCGAGAATCTGGACGCGGTTGTCAGCAACAGTGAGAACGCAGTGTACATCCGTTTTAAGAATGATTTGTTATTTGCACCTGACAATGCGTATCTGACAGACGCCAGCAAATCCATGCTGGATGCAGTCGGAATTATGCTTAAGGAAAAGCAGGACAATATCCTTGCTATCTACATAAACGGACACACGGCCCAGGCCGCAAACTCCCTGATTAACGACAGGCTTCTGTCTTCAGAGAGGGCGGATAATGTGGCCATTTATCTGGAGGAACAGGTGGGAATCAATCCCAGGAAGCTGATTTGCCGAGGCTATGGAAAATATTATCCCATTGCGGATAATACAACCAGGGAAGGCCGTGAGCAGAACCGGCGGGTGGATATGATTATTCTTGGAAATGGATATAAGCCGCCGGATACGGCCGAAGGAATGGAGACAATGGACCCCCTGTTCCCGGTGACCATGCCCGGGGATGAGACTATGATGCAGGAAGGAACAGCCAGTGATTAAGAGCTACGATTTTAAATCACCAAAGAAATTTACAAAGGAACGCATGAGCACGGTGGAAAATCTGTACGACAGCTTTGCCCGTGCCCTTGCGCCGTATCTCACAGGTCTTCTCCAGTCTTTCTGTGAGATTAATATCAACAGTATTGTGGAGAAGCGTTACCAGGAATTCAGCAGCTCTGTGCAGGACCATTCCCTTTTCGGAATGATTACCATGAGTCCGGCAAATAAGGATTACAATGAGGCGCCTCTGACCATGGAAGTGGATACCAGGCTGGCGTTTTTTATGATTGAGAGGCTTTTAGGCGGAGTTGGGTCGGAGTATGATTTGTCAAGGGATTTTACGGACATTGAAAAGGCCATTTTACAGTACGTCCTGCAGAAAATCACCGAATTTATAGGGGAAGCCTGGGGACAGTACCTGGACATTGAGGCGTCCCTGACCGGGCTTCAGACCAATCCCCACCTGCTTCAGATGAGCGCCCAGGAGGATGTGGTCATCCAGGTGGAGCTGGAGGTGGTGATTGAGAAGCTGAGGGCCAGACTCAATATGGTGATGCCTGCTCCTAATGTGGAGGAGCTCACTTCCAAGTTCGGCTATTCCTTTGCGGTCAGTCATAAGAAACTGGATGAGGACAAACAGAAATCCAAACGGAGCTATATTGAACAGCACCTGCTGGAATCCGAGGTGGAGCTGAGGGCCATCCTTCATGAATTTACCCTGGATGCCCAGGACATACTGCAGCTCGCTCCGGGGGATGTGATTCCCCTTAATAAAAAGGTTGACAGTGCCGTGTCCCTGTATGTGGAGGATGTGGCCTGTTTTGAGGCCAGGGCGGGCCAGACAAAGATGCGCAAGGCCGTGGAAATCAGCAGTGAATTGTAGCCGGGAGGAAAAGGCATGTTATCAATGGACAAAGAAGCCATCAAGGAACTGACGGAGATGGAGGCGGTTCCTATATGCAATATACTGGGCTCCCTTCTGGGCAGAAGTGTGAAGATGTCGGTGTCCAATGTGGAGGAAACGGACACAGGCGCCCTGGCGGAGAGCCTGCCTCATTTTAATGTGGTCATAGAGAGCCGGAAGGCGGTCAGGGGAATGTCTGCGGACCAGCTGTACATATTTGCAAAGGAAGATATGATAAGGCTTACCAACTATATCATGGGGGTACCGGTGGATACCCTGAGCCCGTTGGATGAGATTGCCCTGAGCACCTTAAGGGAGGTTGCCTCCCAATGTGTGGGCGCGGCCATGGATGAGCTCAACGATTTCCTGGGCAGGGATATGCGGGATTCCATAACCAGGATATCGGCCTTTGACAATACGGAGAGGATTCAGGATATTATCCGCAGCTGGAGGGCCGAGGATTCCGTACTTTTAATGGGCCTCCACTATGTCATTGACGGTGTTGTGGAATCAGATGCATATATCATTGCCGACCAGGCGCTGAAACAGGTCATGGGGATACCGGATATGGCCGATATGCCTGAACAGGAGACGGGAATACAGATGGCGGAGCATAAGGAGGCCATTGCTGTCCAGGAGGTGTCGTTTCCGGAGTTTAAGTACACGCCCATTGAATATTCCAAAGAACAGATAGGGGAAGACAAAAAGAAGCTGCTGGATATCACGCTGGATGTATCAGTACGGCTTGGCAGCACGGTGTGCAGTGTAAAGGACGTGCTTTCCCTTAAGGAGGGACAGGTGCTGGTGCTGGATAAGCAGGCTGGCTCCCCGGCTGATGTGGTTGTCAATGGCGAGCTGATTGGCAGAGGCGATGTGCTGGTGACCGGGGAGCATTTCGGGGCGCGTATCACCGAGGTCATGGGCAAGAGGGAATAATATGGCATTTTTAAAAATACTGTTTTACCTTGTTGTCCTTATTGCGGTGCTGGTACTGGCCTATTACACCACCAGGATGCTGGGCCGGGGAATGGGACGGGCCCAGAGGACCGGGGGAATGGAGATTCTGGACCAGATGGCCCTGGGCCGTGATGCCTATCTGCTGGTGGTAAAGGTGCAGGAGCGGATTTTCCTGATGGGGATAACCCCTGGCGGGATATCCAAAATAGAAGAGCTGGAGTCCTATGATAAGAAGGGGGCAGCGGAAACACCGCCTGATTTTATTTCCCTTCTGTCATCCCAGATGAAGGGGCATTTCCAGGAAAAGGGACAGAAGGACAGGCAGGAGAAAAAGGCAGGAGAAAAGAATCATGAGTAAGATACTGCGAAAGACAGGGAGAATCATAGGAGCAGGGGCGCTGGTCTGTATGTGGGCGCCGGGCGCTGTCACATCTTATGCAACGGATGTATCCCTGACCCTGCAGGGAGCTTCCGGCACAGGCAAACCCATGGATATGCTGGACATCATGTTCCTATTCCTGTTCCTGGCTGTGGTCCCGTCCCTGATTATCATGATGACAAGCTTTACCAGGATTGTGATTGTGCTGTCTTTTCTGCGCAATGCTCTGGGCACACAGCAGTCGCCGCCCAACCAAATCCTGGTAGGGCTTGCCTTGTTTCTGACCCTGTTTATCATGAGCCCTGTTATTGCCTCTGTGAATACCCAGGCCTACCAGCCATACCGGGAAGGCCGGATTACAAGGGAGGAGGCCTTTGAGCGGGCCCAGGAGCCCATGAAGGAATTCATGCTGAAACAGACTGAGAAAAAGAGTCTGGACCTTTTCCTGTCCATATCCAAAACCCAGCCGCCGGATGTATCCCAGGGACAGGAGGGATATATGAAGCTGGGTCTTACCACCATTGTGCCTTCCTTTATCCTCAGTGAGCTGAACAAGGCATTTACCATGGGATTCCTTATATTTATTCCCTTTCTGATTATCGACCTGGTTGTGTCCAGCACACTGATGTCCATGGGAATGGTTATGCTGCCGCCTACCATGATTGCACTTCCCTTTAAAATTATGATGTTTGTGCTGGTGGATGGGTGGAGCCTGGTGATTAAGACCCTGGTCCAGAGCTTCCGGTGACAGTCTGGGATGACACTCTGATTACATTCTGAGGAGGAAAAGATATGAGCGCTGAACAGGTAATGGAAATCATGAAGGAGGCCATGCTGGTTGCATTTGAAATCGCAGGCCCCCTTCTCATTATAAGCATAGCGGTGGGGCTTCTGGTGGCCATATTCCAGGCAGCCACCCAGATTCATGAGCAGACTCTTACGTTCGTACCCAAGCTGATTGTCATTGCCCTGGTGCTGTTAGCCCTAGGGTCCTGGATGAGCAAGGTCATGAATGAGTTTGTGGTGGAGCTGTTTGCCATTATGGCAGCTCTTTGATGAGAGTGGTGTGGTATGGACAGCGGTATATTTGAGTATTTTGACATTTTTCTTTTGGTCTTTGCGAGAATGGGGGGACTGGTTTTTATCAATCCCGTGTTTTCACGCAAAGGCGTTCCGCCCATGGTGCGGACCGGCCTGGTGCTGGCCCTCAGCCTTCTTATTGCGCCCGGAGTCAGAAACGGGGCAGGTCATGTCATGGCCTTTAACACCTTTGATATGGTGGAGGCCCTGATAAGGGAAGTGATACTGGGGCTGGTGATTGGCTGTGTGTTTCACATGTTTTTTTATATGCTCTATGTGGCAGGAGACTTTCTGGACACGGTGTTCGGACTGGCCATGGGAAAGGTCATGGACCCGGCAGGCGGAGTCCAGACTGCTATTCTGGGCCAGTTTGTCAACGTGTTTTTTTATCTTTATTTTTTTGCGTCTGGCTGCCATCTGACCATGGTGCGGCTCTTTGCCTACAGCTACCAGGTGGTGCCGGTGGGAGCAGGGGCTATAATGGGAGGACGTATTCTGTGGTATATCATAACCCTGTTTGGTTCCGTATTCCTCATGGTGATAAAGCTGGTTCTTCCCTTTGTGGCGGCGGAGTTCATCCTGGAGATGACCATGGGGGTGCTTATGAAGCTGATTCCCCAGATTCATGTGTTTGTCATCAACATACAGTGCAAGATTCTGCTGGGAATTCTGCTGATGATGCTGTTTGCCTATCCCATGGGCGCATTTATGGACCGCTATATAGAGGCCATGATGACAGAGGCGCAGAAGCTGCTGCTGATGTTCGGGTGACGGGATGCCGCAGATGCCGGGCGCTGCAGATAACCGGATGTTTAATATACAGGGAGAGGAAGTGGTGACAGGTGGCTGCTGAGGAAAAGACCGAGAAAGCCACGCCAAAGCGGCGGCAGGACGAACGCAAAAAGGGAAATGTGTTCCAGAGCAGCGATGTGGCCGCTGTGTGCTCGCTGCTGGTCCTGTTCCATTCCCTAAAGGCCCTGGCGCCTATGATGTATGAGAGCTTTGGGGAGTGTATACACTTGTTTTTTTCATATGCCTCATCGCCGGATGTGTTCTGGCAGGAAGGGGGGAAGGGACTGTTCATGAAGGCCGTGCTGGTGTTCTTTAAGGCGTCCCTGCCCCTGCTTTTTATCGGCGTTCTGGTGGCGGTCATAGTCACCTTTTTCCAGACCAGGATGGCATTTTCGTGGGATGTGCTAAAATTCAAGTTTGACAGAATCAGCCCCCTGAAGGGATTTAAGCGTATGTTTTCCCTGAGGTCTGTCATTGAACTGTTAAAGTCCCTTATTAAGATTACGGTGCTGGGATGGGTGGTATGGTTCTTTTTAAAGGGCAGGCTGGCGGAGCTGACGGGACTGATGGAGGGAACAGTTGCATCCGCCCTCATTTATGTGGGGAATACAGTGGTTTCCCTGGTGGACACAGTGGGAATTGCCTTTGTATTTCTGGGAGCCGTGGACTATCTCTATCAATGGTGGGAGTATGAGAAGAACCTGCGCATGAGCAAACAGGAGATAAAGGAAGAGTACAAACAGACGGAAGGCGACCCGCAGATTAAAGGGAAAATACGTGAGAAGCAGCGCCAGATGGCGTCCAGGCGTATGATGCAGAATGTTCCCAATGCAGATGTGGTAATCCGTAACCCAACCCACTACGCTGTGGCCCTGGGGTATGATTCCGGGAAAAACAGGGCGCCGGTTGTGCTGGCCAAGGGCGCGGACCATCTGGCCCTTAAGATAGTGGAGGTGGCGGAGGCCAGCGGTGTGTATATCATGGAGGACAGGCCTCTGGCCAGAGGATTGTATGATACGGTGGACGTAGATATGGAGATTCCAGAGGAATATTATCAGACCGTGGCCAAGATACTTGCCTTTGTTTATAAGCTTCAGAATAAGGATATGTGATTGTGGATAAATTTCCCGGAAAAGAGGTTTGCAGTGGACAACAGTATGATTTTCTTTGACAGGGTTACTAAAATATACGGAAACGGGCAAAAGGCCCTGGATAATGTGAGCCTGAAGGTTGACAGGGGGGAGCTGGTGTTTCTGGAGGGAGACAGCGGCGCGGGAAAGACCACGCTGCTGGAGCTTATTTTAAAGGAAACAGAGCCTGCCCAGGGGAATATCCGGGTCAATGGGATTGAGCTGGCAGGCCTCAGGGAGCGCCAGATTTACCAGTACCGGCGCTATATCGGTATGGTATTCCAGGATTTCCGGCTTTTCTCTGATTTTACGGTATATGAAAACGTGGCATTTGCCCAGCGGGTCGTGGAGGCGGAATACAAAACCATGAAGCGCAGGGTTATGGAGGTATTGAACCAGGTGGGGCTTGCGTCAAAGGCAGGGTATTATCCGGACCAGCTCTCAGGAGGGGAAAAACAGCGCACAGCCATTGCCAGGGCAATTGTGAACCGTCCGGTGCTGCTTCTGGCGGATGAGCCTACGGGCAATCTGGACCAGAAGAATGCAGAGGACGTCATGCGTCTGCTGGAGCGGATTAACAGTCAGGGGACCACGGTACTGGTGGTTTCACACAATCAGGAGCTGGTGAGGAGCATGCACAGAAGGCAGGTGGTGCTGCGCCGGGGACAGGTGGTGAGGGACCTTGCAAGGGAGGGAATGGCATATGGGCATTAGGACATTGCTTTACCTGTTCCGCCTGGGGTTTAAAAACCTGTGGCATCACAGAGTGTATACGGCTGCGTCTGTCATTACCATGTCGGCCTGTATTTTTCTGTTCGGCCTTTTTTATCTGGCGGCGGCCAATGTGGACAGTATGGTAAAGAGGACGGAGCAGGAAGTCTATGTGGCTGTATTCTTTGATGAGGGTATCCTGCCGGAACGGGTGGAGGAGATTGGAAATCTGATTCAGAGCCGTCCGGAGGTGCTGCGGACCGTGTATGTGTCGGCGGACGAGGCCTGGAGCGGATTTAAAGAGAAGTATTACGAAAATGCAGAGGCATTGGACGGAATTTTTGAGGAGGATAATCCTCTGGCCGCCAGTGGAAATTATCAGGTGTATATAGACCGGATTGGCAGCCAGGAGGGGTTTGTGGAGTATGCCGAGGGCCTTGAAGGCGTGAGGAAAACCACCCATTCGGCGGATACGGTTATGGCGCTTTTAAGGCTGCGCCAGGGCGCGGCCCGTCTGATTACCGGAAGCGCAGTGCTTTTAGTCCTGATATCAGTGCTGCTGATTCATAATACCCTGTCCGTGGGCATTGAGGCCCAGAAGGAGAAAACAAGGGTTATGCGGCTTATGGGAGCGCGGGAAGGCTTTGTGAAGATTCCTTTTATGGCGGAGGCCGTTGTCATGGGGGCGGCAGGGGTGGTCATTCCGCTGATTCTTCTGTTCTGGCTGTACCGATGGGGCCTTGCCTTTGCGGTGGCCGACCTGGACGGCATGGGAAGTCTGGGCGGGCTGGAAGGCGGGCTTCTCACTGAAGCCCAGGTATTTCCGGGGCTTGTACGGGCATCTGTGCTGCTGGGGATTTTTACAGGAGTGGCGGGAGGTCTGTCTGTTATGGGGAAATTGAAACGGAAAAGGAAAGAGCGTTAATGGTTCCGGATAAAGGGGCTGGGAAGGCGGACGGGGATAACCGGTTATGGATGTCTGCGGCTTAACTGAATGGGGATTTTAATATAATAAAGCAGGATTTCTCCCGTTGGGGAAGCAAATCCTGCTTTATGATACGTATATGGTTCAGGCCATGCATGGATGGCGTAAGACTGTTTTATTTTATCCGTCTGTCCGCTGGTTACTGCCTGGATTCTGGCTTTCAACCGCCTTCTGTCCGGCCTCATTCTGCCGGGTCAGCCACTCTGCAAAATAGGGTTTGATGACGCTGAAGGGAGCGGGTCCGATATCCAGGAGGAAACGGTTGAATTCCATGTTGGTATAGCGGCTTCCAAGGGTTTTTTTGGCTTCCCGCTGCATTCCCAGGATTTCCAGGTAGCCCACATAATATTCCAGGTAGTTGGCAGGATTCTCCGCAATGTCATAATAAATAGTGGTGATGACGGAAGAATCGCTGATGCGGAAGTAGTGGTTCAAATAATCCTCCACCTGCTTGATGTCCCAGCCTTCATAGTGTATGTTCACATCCAGGATGGCATACAGGGCAAGGGTAAAGGCTGCATTGTGCTGGAGCAGTTCTCCAAGGTCCGGGTCCAGGCCGTTGTTCAGGCTGTAGGAATAGTATTCCACATAGGTGGCCCAGCCTTCGGAATAGCTGCTGAAGCTCAGGAGCTTTCGCAGGTTGCAGCTGTTATGTTTGTTGAAATAGAGGGTCTGGTACATATGGCCGGGATAGCCCTCATGGGCCAGGGTGGAATACAGGTTCCTGGCTGTGTTGGTGCTCCCGTTGTTGATGTAGATGGAATTGTCCTGAGGACGGTCAATGGGTACGGTCAGGTAGAAGGCCGGGCTCAGGGTGGCTTCCAGGGCAGCCGGAACATTTTTTATGCTGCAGGTATAATCCTCAATGGCCGGGAAATCCTTTGCACACTGTTTTCTCAAATCCTCCAGAATCTGGTTTGGGTCGGTGAGGGAAAAGGAATAGGAGTACAGTTTTTTTCCCAGGGTGGGATTTTCGGTCAGCAGCTCATCCATAGCGGTCAGGTCATCCATCATCTGGCTGCTCATGGCCTTTTTCAGGGCAGGAATATCCTGATAGGATGTTCCTGTATATGCATTGACCAGGTACTGGTAATATTTCTGGCCCTGAGGGAAGTAATACAGTCCCTTGTCATTGGTTCCGGTTCCTTTTAAGGGAGTCAGTCCCTCAATCAGCTTCTGGTATGCAGGTACGAAATGTTCGTCAATGGCAGTATGGTTCCTGGCAATGAAATCATCCTTTTCCTGCTTTGTCAGACCTTCCACCTGCTCCAGGCGTTCCGCAAAGGTTTCTGCCATGAAGCTGTGGTCTGCATCCAGCAGATATGCATTGCAGGATTTGAGGATGCGGTCAATGACCGTGTCGCACAGTCCCAGGCCGGCAGCGGTCTTTTCCTTTTCAAAGGCAATGATGCTGTCATAGTAGGTGTCTATGGAGGATAAAAGGGACAGGTAATCCTCTACGTCCTGCTTGCTGTAGAATACATACTCGGACAGCAGTATGGGAAGCTGTGCCTGTATGCCCAGGGATGAGGAAAGAGGCTGGTCATAGAGCTCCAGACCTTCACTGGTCAGCATGGTGTTTAAATAGGACGACAGGATATTGTATGTGAGCAGCTGGTCTTCACGGAGCAGCCGGCTGTCAATGTCATTTAGTTGTACTTTCAGGGATTTGGCATCATTCAGAGCCTGTTTACTGTCCTCCAGGGATACGGTCCCCAGGGTTTTATCGTAGTCAGTGATGCCGTAGGCGGCCGGATTGGCCAGGGTGTAGTGAAGCGTGATAAGCGAATTGTCAACTTCATCCAGGAACAGGTCCGTGGTCAGCTGGTCAAAGGACGTCTGGGCATCAAGGGTTTTCTTTTCATACTGTTCATAGGACTGTGTGCTTTCCCGGGCAGCGGATTCCTTTGCCGGCGGAGCGGAAGCCTGAGGGCGTGCGGGCGCCGTGCATCCGGCTGTCAGGCTTATGACCAGGAGCAGGGATAAAAGGTATTGTAAAAATATGGTTTTTCGTTGTCTCATTCTAAACAAATCCTCCATTGGGGTGTCTGTTCTGTTTTGTATTACGACATTATATAGTATATGAGCGGAAATTACAACTTATGAGCAGTGAAAAAACTGCCGGGCCTTTCCAAAGAGGGAAAAAACAGGGGGCACGTCTTGACGAACATGGGGGAAACGCTTATACTTAAAACTATTAAAATAAGCGGATTGGGCGCTGTGACAGCCAGAGCATGATACAGGCAGGCTCTGTCCCGGCCCTTTGTTTCCGCTCAGAAAAAGAGGGATTTAATCATATGTGTCAGGATTGTAAAAAACCATATTATATTACCACGGCCATTGCCTATGCTTCCGGCAAGCCGCATATCGGCAATACCTATGAAATCATTCTGGCTGACAGCATAGCCAGATATAAGAGGGAGCAGGGACTTGACGTGTTCTTCCAGACAGGCACGGACGAGCATGGCCAGAAGATTGAGGAAAAGGCCCAGGCAGCGGGCGTGACTCCGAAGGAGTTTGTGGACAAGGCTGCTGCTGAGATAAAGCGGATTTGGGATTTGATGAACACTTCCTATGACAAGTTCATCCGTACCACGGACCAGGACCATGAGGCCCAGGTGCAGAAGATTTTCAAGAAGCTTTACGACCAGGGCGATATCTATAAGGGATACTACGAGGGGCTGTACTGCACTCCCTGTGAATCCTTTTTCACTGAGTCCCAGCTGGTGGACGGCAAGTGTCCTGACTGCGGGCGCGAGGTAAAGCCTGCCAAGGAGGAGGCATATTTCTTC
The DNA here is from genome assembly GCF_005845215.1 of Clostridium sp. 1001271st1 H5. Classification (GTDB taxonomy): domain Bacteria; phylum Bacillota; class Clostridia; order Lachnospirales; family Lachnospiraceae; genus Enterocloster. The sequence continues at coordinate 4,816 of NZ_SPHO01000019.1, read as the reverse complement.
CGCATGAGCAAGTACGCTCCCAAGCTGATTGAGTATATCAATGAGCATCCCGAGTTCATCCAGCCTGTGTCCAGGAAGAATGAGATGATGAATAACTTCCTGCTTCCGGGCCTTCAGGATTTGTGTGTGTCCAGGACCACCTTCAGCTGGGGCATACCGGTTGATTTTGATTCAAAGCATGTTACCTATGTATGGCTGGATGCGCTGACTAACTATATCACGGGTATTGGATATGATTGTGACGGCAATAGCACAGACCAGTTTAAGCGGTTCTGGCCCGCAGACCTGCACCTGATTGGAAAGGATATCATCCGTTTCCATACCATTTACTGGCCCATCTTCCTGATGGCTCTGGGCGTGCCCCTTCCCAAGCAGGTATTTGGCCATCCATGGCTTCTGCAGGGCGACGGCAAAATGAGCAAGTCCAAGGGCAATGTGCTCTATGCAGATACGCTGGTGGACTTTTTCGGCGTGGATGCCGTGCGTTATTTTGTGCTTCATGAGATGCCCTTTGACAATGACGGCGTTATTTCCTGGGAGCTGATGGTGGAGCGCATGAACTCTGACCTGGCTAATATACTGGGCAACCTGGTGAACCGGACCATTTCCATGAGCAACAAGTATTTTGACGGCGTGGTCAGCGACAAGGGTGTTTCCCAGGAGGTGGACGAGGACCTTAAGAAGGTAGTGCTGGAGGAAGTGAAGAAAGCGGATGCCAAGATGGAGCAGCTGCGCGTGGCGGATGCCATGACGGAAATCTTCAACATTTTCAGAAGATGCAACAAGTATATCGATGAGACCACACCCTGGACACTGGCTAAGGATGAGGAACAGAAGGACAGGCTTTCCACCGTACTTTACAATCTGACTGAGGCCATTGCCATTGGGGCTTCCCTGCTGTATTCCTTCATGCCTGAGACATCTGAGAAGATTCTGGCGCAGATTCGTACAGGCAAGCGCGGTTTGTCCCAGATGGATACCTTTGGACTGTACCCAAGCGGACAGAAGGTGACGGATAAGCCGGAGATTCTCTTCGCACGTATGGATATCAAGGAAGTGCTGGAGAAGGTAGAGGCCATGCATGCGGCAGAGGCTGCGGCAGACACAAACCAGGCTGGCGGCGGGGACGGAGCATCCGGGCAGGCAGAGGACAGCGGCATTGACCTGGAGGCCAAGCCGGAGATTACCTATGATGATTTTGCAAAGCTTCAGTTCCAGGTGGGAGAAATCATCAAGTGCGAGGCAGTTCCCAAGTCCAAGAAGCTTCTCTGTTCCCAGGTAAAGATTGGAAGCCAGGTGCGCCAGATTTTGAGCGGCATAAAGGCTTACTACTCTCCTGAGGAGATGGTGGGCAAGAAGGTTATGGTGGTGACCAACTTAAAGCCGGCCAAGCTGGCAGGCATGGTGTCTGAGGGCATGATTCTCTGCGCAGAGGATGCAGAGGGCAATCTGGCGCTTATGACACCGGAGAAGAGTATGCCGGCAGGAGCAGAAATCTGCTGACAAAATGTTAATAAGAATAGGATATATACCGGGCAGGAGTGATTGAATGCATATGCGTTTCATGGCTGCCCGGACGGCAGGAGCGGGCGGTGATGACCTGCTCCTGTTTTAGATAATGTGTTTTATTACATGTTTTCAGGAGAAACGGAGGGGATTATGAGGATACTGAGCATAACGGCCCAGAAACCCCATAGCACGGGGAGCGGTGTTTATCTCACCGGTCTGGTAAAAGGGTTTGCTGCACTGGGGCATGAGCAGGCAGTGGTGGCAGGCGTCTATAAGGAGGATGAGATGCATTTTCCTGAGGGGACCCAGGTCTATCCTGTGTATTACAGGACAGAAAGCCTGCCCTTTCCCATAGCGGGAATGTCGGATGAGATGCCCTATGAGAGCACCGTATACAGCCGGATGACAGGCGATATGGTGGATGCGTTTAAACAGGCGTTTTTGGAAAAGACCAGGGAGGCGGTGGAGGGCTTCCGGCCGGACCTGATTCTGTGCCACCATCTGTATCTGCTTACAGCCGTGGTGCGGGAGGCATTCCCCCAGTATAAAACAGCAGCCATATGCCATGGCACGGGCCTGCGCCAGGTAAAGAAAAACGGCCTGGAACGGGACTATATCCTGGCCCGCATAAAGGAGCTGGACAAGGTGTTCTGCCTCCACAGGGAGCAGAAGGAGGAAATCAGCCGGGTATACGGTGTGCCGGAGGAACGGCTGGAGGTGATTGGAAGCGGCTTTGATGATTCTGTTTTCCGGTATATGCCGGTTAAAAAGGCGGATGGGGTCAGGCGGCTGATATACGCAGGCAAGCTGTCCGAAAAAAAGGGGGTTATGAGCCTGCTGCGCAGCCTGACGTATCTGGCGGAGTGCCAGGGAGAGGGCATAGAGCGGCAGGAGCAGGATAGGCAGGGGCAGGATAGGCAGGGGCAGGTGCCGCCTGCGCAACAGGCTCCGGCGTCCATGAAGCTTGAGGTATGGCTGGCCGGCGGATACGGAAATCTGCCGGAATACGAAGCCATTGAGAAGCTGGCAGAGCAGTCGCCTTATCCGGTAAAATTTCTTGGAAGGCTGGAACAGTCCCGGCTGGCGGAACAGATGAACCAGGCAGATGTTTTTGTACTCCCGTCCTTTTATGAGGGTCTTCCCCTTGTGGTGATAGAGGCCCTGGCCTGCGGCTTAAAGGTGGTCTGCACGGATTTGCCGGGGGTCAGGCCCTGGCTGGAGGAAAATATCGGAACATGTCCCGTGGAATTTGTGTCCCTTCCCGCCATTGTAAATGCGGATGAACCGGTTGAACAGGAGCTTCCCGGATTTGAACAGCGTCTGGCAGAGGCCATAGGCCGGAGTTTGGATATGACCGGCATGGCTCAGGAAACAGCCAGCGCAAAATGTGGGGCAGCTGCCATTCCGGCAGATACGGCCTCTCTTCCGGATTTAAGCCGCATATCCTGGGCAGGCATAAGCAAAAAAATATTGGAATCCTGTAATTGTATGTAAAAGCACTGAAATCTGGGTGAAAATGGGAGGGGTATACCCTGTATCATGGGAAAATCGACCTAAAGTGGGAGAAACTTGCAATTTTCGCCATTTTGGAGTATGATGAAAGGAAATTAAAACATGAGGGGGCTTATATGGCCCTAAAGAGGGTACGATATGGGGAGAAAACGCAGCCGCGGTCCATACGCCGGCCGCCGGCAGGGGCTTACGGGAAACCAGCTGAAGATTCTGGGAATTGTGGCAATTCTTATTGATAATATCGGTGCTGTGGTGATTCAGGGAGGGATTCTCCATGGAACGGACAGCGCTCTTTATCATGCGGTGGTGCTGACGCCTTCCGGTCATTACTGGCTGATTGCGGGACAGGTCTGCCGCTATGTGGGCAGACTGGGCTTTCCCATTCTGGCCTATCTCACAGCGGAGGAATTCGTGCGCACCAGGGACCGCCGGCAGTACGCTCTCAGAATGCTGCTGTTTGCCCTGTTATCCGAGGTGCCCTTTGATTTGGCTGTATACCATACCCCATTCTATCCCCATTATCAGAATATGATGTTTACCCTGTTTGCAGGCATTCTGGTTATGGCTGTTATGGAGTACACCCACAGCCTGGGGCTGCGGGCAGCTGCCCTGGCAGCAGGATGCGCTCTGTCATGGGTGCTGCAGTTTGATTATAATGTGGTGGGAGTGCTGTTCATAGCCGCCATGTACTGCTTCCGCCGCAATGATACGGCCCAGCTGGTTGCCGGAGTGGGAATCTGTGCAGTGGAGAGCATCAGCTGCTATTGTGTGTCGGCCTTGTCCTTTGTGCCCATTGTCCTGTACAATGGAAGGCGGGGGGCGTTTCAGCTTAAATATATGTTCTGCGTGTTTTATCCGGTACATTTTCTGGTGCTGTATGGGGTGAGCATGTGGATAGCAAAAGGAGTATAAAATCATGATATTTGATACCCATGCCCATTATGACGATGAGGCATTTGATGAGGACCGGACAGAGCTTCTGGGACGTCTGCAGGAAGCCGGAATCGGTGCGGTCATGAATGTGGCAGCCAGCCTGGAGAGCTGCCGGAGTACCATAAAACTGGCCGAAGCCCATGACTGGATATACGGATCCGTGGGAGTCCATCCCAGTGAGACAGGGGAGATGGACCAGGAGGGACTTCAGTGGATTAAGGAACAGTGTGACCGCCCGGTGATAAAGGCCGTGGGTGAGATTGGCCTGGATTATTACTGGGAGGAGCCGGCCCATGACATACAGAAAAAGTGGTTTGAGGCACAGATGGATTTGGCCAGGCAGGTAAAGCTTCCCATAATCATCCACAGCAGGGATGCTGCAAAGGATACCCTGGATATGATGAAGGCGTCCGGGGCCGGGGATATAGGAGGCGTTGTCCATTGTTTTTCCTACACCAGGGAAATGGCCAGGGAATACCTGAACATGGGATTCTTCCTTGGAATCGGAGGTGTCCTTACCTTCAGCAATGCCAGGAAACTGAAAGAGGTGGTGGAGTATATACCTCTGGAATCCATTGTTCTGGAGACAGACTGTCCCTATCTTGCTCCGGTCCCCTACCGGGGAAAAAGGAATTCTTCCCTGAATCTTCCCTATGTGGTGGAAGCTGTCAGCCAGCTAAAGGGAGTGGACCCGGAAACCGTCATGAAGGTCACCTGGGAAAATGGAAAAAAGCTTTACCGGCTGTAGAATGCCGGGTTATGGGAAACAGAGTTGAGTAATAGACAAAAGGCGCTGTGATGTACGATGGTTCTTTCTGGACTTTGGGTATTACAAGAAAAAGTAGATACGAGAGTATCTACT
>NZ_SPHO01000018.1 GCF_005845215.1 Clostridium sp. 1001271st1 H5 | reverse complement strand
GCATTTCCTTTTCCAGCCCAGCATAACGTGTATCACTCATAAATCGAATCATTGTATTCTTCCTCCTTTACATTTTCATCCGTTTTTAAGCACAAAAAAGACAATCACACTTTGATAAATAAAGCATGATTGCCTTTTACTTTTAACTTAATAGTTCTTAAAAAATGGAGGCAAAAAACATTAATTTTGCCTCCATTTTATATAATAATTATTTTTTTATTGAAAATCTTAATGCCAACTCTGATATATACTCCAAAGTTTTTAATATATTAGGATATACTGGACAAACACTTAAACTCTCAACTACAATAATTGATCCGAGCAAAAATATAATCCATAGACTTAAATATATTTTTTCGGATTTACGAATTGAGCTTTTCATTTTTTCTAACATTTCATCATTACCAAATATTTCTGATAAATCTTCATCTGTTAATATGTCTTTGTAATTAAGTTTAAGTTGTTCATAACTGTCCCATACTTTTTTGATTTCATAACGTGATTGACAGTAACATATTATTAAATATACAAAAGAACCCAGTAAAACACATTCTACTATAATAGTAATTTCTTTTGTAAAAAGATTATCTAATGGCTGATTTGACACTATATTAGCCAAAATCACAGTAAACAAAAATCCAAATATAGCAATGATATTTGACTTAAATTTATCTAATAATCCAGTCGCATATTCTCCTGTTCTTGAAACGGTATCGCTTATAAATTCCGCAACTTTATTCTTTAGTTCTAAATACGCCTTTACATTTTCTTTTAAATAAAGGTTATAATTAGACTGTATTGAAGCCATAACTTTTTCATCGATTTCCGTTATGGAAACGTACTTACAATGCAAACTAATTACGTTTCTAACAATGATTGCTTTATCAATTGGATTCCCATCTGTATAAATCCAATTGTAAATACTGTACAAGATCTTGTTATCTGGTAGCTCACTTATATTACAACAATATTCCATTGTACGTTGACCATTTATTATACCTTTAAGTTGACTATTACTTATTGTGGATGATGTTGCAATAAAACTGATAGATAATAAAACCATAATTTTTTGAAATACTTCTCTTAATGGGTTGTTTTCGTAATCAATCGTAATTTTAAAATCATCCGGCAGCACCTCAAAAATGTCAAAATTATAAAAGTATGAAACCTCCCTGCACTCCTCCATTCTTCTTTTTCTGTTAAATTCAGTATTTACCATACCATTTCCATTGGGTACAAAAAACATAGTTTTAGTTGCAAACATTGCAACGGGACTATATACGTCAAACACTAAATAATTTGATGACTGTTTTAATAAATTAGAGAATGCAATCATAACTTCTTCTAAAGACAAAGAAAGTATATCTTTAACAAATTCATCAAATGCATAAATAGAAAAATGATTATTAACCACTTCCTTATCAATCTTTACTTTAACATTTATGATTTCATCTTCTAATGTGTCGTTAATAAACCCCTTATAATCCTCTTCATTACCTAATGAAAAATCATAAACCTGTTCTGTTTCATCTTGCAAAACTATTTTTATTTTATCTCTTTGTGAAACGGAATTTATGATATCCAAAAAATACCCATACTCTGGAGCATTTTTAACCTCAAATTTAAAGGAGGCTTCATATACTTTCATTCTTTCTGAAACGACACTATCTATTATTGTTGCTGCCTGAATCAACTCTGTAAGCATAATCCCCCTCCTCTTGTTTTATTTATTTGAAAATCTTCTAAATGTCAAATCATTATCTGTTTTTATTTGTATATATCTATTTCCATCATTATCTCTATATGCTTTTATAGTTTCATCAAAATCGTCTATAGCATCCGTTATTCTTAACTGTACACCGTGGCAAACATCATAAACCTTTCTAATACGGGCATTTATAACTGATGGTACCGTGTTAAACTGCTTATCAAATTTGTATTTCTCTGGTAATTCCCGTATCTTTTCTAATACTTTTTCCATTTTATCTTGTTCCAATTCCGTTGGTTTATAGTTTTCCAATGTACTTTGAATCATAGTGTCATAATCAATATAATCATTAGACTTAAAATATGTAATCATTGTATTTCTAAGCAGTGTGTGATCTCTTGGTGCAATACCTTTTACATTTCTATTTAATGTACTATCTATTGCACGAAATGCTTTATCTGTATTTACTTCGTCACTTACAACTTGATCTAATTCTAAAAAATTATCATACCAATACTTTGCAATATTATTAGAATATACTTTTGCTGAAAAATTAGTTGCATTGGGATCGTCAATTCTAAAAGTACAGGACTTCCAAAGTTTAGTTTTATCTTTTGAAAATCCGGATTTAAAGCTAAAATCTTCATCGTCTACAAAATCGGTATGTTCCACCTTAGCCAGCAAATATATATGCTCATCCATCTCTTCATCGTACATAAGAGCTTGTATTAAACTACCTTTTTGTACATTTGTATTCATATGTGCCACGGAAGTTTGTGCTTCTTGCTCTTTTAATAACAGTCTTTTAGCTATAAAATCCATTTTATCTGTTACAAAATTGGCATCTATCTGATTTTTTACTATATCTAAAATACAGCTTATTACTTCTGTATTAGCTGACCGTGTATGATATTCTCTAATAGAGGAATTATCATTTATATAAGTAATCAATGTTCTCACATAGTCAGAAAATGTTTCTGGCGTATCCCGTACATAAACAACATTATTCTCATAATCAATGATTCTTATTGTTTGAAAAACAATTTCCATCTTTAGCCCTCCTGCCAATACTTTTTTCAATTATACCACATATTGGAAGCAACTTGGACAAAAAATTGCCTTTTTTATACCATCTGCACTTTCATGTTTTATTTTGGGCCCATTCTTCCACTATTGGGATAAGACATTGCCAACTTAAATCTACAGTATGAATAAAAATTCCATATATTAGCTCGAATTGGATACTCTTTTCTGTATTCAAATTCCATCTGGTACTTTATGCTATGTCTGGTACACCACCAATGAATATCTTTCATTTTCATAGAATTACCAGCACTTATATGTTCTCCTAGCATTTTAATCTTATAATTATCTGTCTCTGTTTTAGCAAATAAATAAAACCATACATTAAAATATCTAATTATGTATACCTCACAATCTCCATTGTACATCATACACACTCCTGTCTATACAGTAATATATTTTCCACTTTTCTACAATATCCACATAATGTATACTGTAGTCTATGGGGTAAATATTTTGACTATAATTAGAATGATTCCCATTATCCCCAATGGGAACCTTGCCAAGCGATTAATAGCCCTAATAAAACGCTCTTGATGTTTCACTGCGATTGCGCCTGCAAAATAATAGAAAAAGAAATTGAAGGCGAATATCGTTCTAATGTCATTATCAACATCTACTGCCCAGCTAACCTTAAAGTATGCTAAAAATGCAGCAATACATAAGACAAACAAAGATACCTTTGTATTCTTCAGCAACTTAAAAAGGACTGGTGCAAGCACAATGTATACTATCAACTGGAACAAAAACCACATTGGGAAAACATATTTATAAAAAACAATCCCCTTGATGATGGTACCAATACATATATGTATCTCTGCGTTATTTGAAGTCAACAAAGCATGCGCAGACGTAAAAATAAAATAATATAGTCCAGACCAACCCAAAAACGGTATTAAATCACTCGTCAACCTTCTTTTCTGTTTTGCAATTACATCTCTCAAAGTTTCTGCATTTCTATAGAACAAAAAACCCGAAAGAAACATAAAGATTGGAACTGCTGCTGTAAATAAACCATGAGATAGGCTTCCCTCTATTCGCGCAGTGATACCACTCCCCCCATTGTACGAATGGATACCAACAACCATTAACGCACATATGAATGGGGTTATCTGAAGAAATTTATCAAAAATCTTCTCGTTCTCCATATTGTTCAATCCTCATCATGTAAAATCCGCTCATAAGCCATTGGGTACTCTTTGCTAAGCCTATCCATAATAATTTGGTTTCGATTCCCCAAAACATTTTCTGTGGCCATTTGCACCGCTTGTGACCCACTAATTAAAGAAAATGGCTTGTGATATTTCTGTGTTTTTACTGTCTTGGTCCTATTTTCAGCGGCCATAAACATATACCACAAATCATCATTTTTATACGCCAACTCTCTAATTTTCTTTGCATTTTTTGCGTCCTTGTAAAAACCATTATACGGAATTAAGCAACCGCCTCCGGGCGACGGATTCAGGCTATAAGATGGTTGCTTGCATCCAATCTTGGAAATTGTTTTCCATCTTCCTGGATTTTTCAGCGTGCCATCCTTTTCATAATCTATAGCTTGAGCACGTTCACAGACTATACAGTCAGGATATTGAATATGTTTATCCATTAAGCGTTTTATAGCATCAACAGGATAAATAATATCATCATCAAAAGTTATAATAACTTCGTCTGGTTGTTGATTCAAAAGGCAATAATAGTACTTTTTATGTCCATATAAATCTTCACACCAGTTGATTTCAAGCCCATAATTCCGTAGTTCTAGCAATTGCCTCGGCAAATGATGTTCTGGAAATTGTTCCTCTGCTAACCATAGAATTATACGATCAGGTTTGTAACTTTGAGTCATTAGAGATTTCAATGCAATATGTACATATTCGATACGTGCCGGAAAAGAAGTCATTGATGCAATAACCTTTTCTAATCTTTTTTTTGAATTCAAAGCATTCTCTGTTATACATTCAGTCTGAATTAATACATTTTCTTTTTTTGATAAAAACTGATAAAGCTTTCCGGCAAAAATTGGAATTCGTACAGCTTCAGGTATTTTTAACAACTCTATATATTCTCTTTTCATACTATTCTCCTATATAACTTTGATAGAATCCTGTTTACATAATTTTTTTCTTCCCGATTTAAGGATATAGCATATATAGAAACAAGATATATAATAATATACAAAATAATAGTAGATAAATATATAATCATACTATTAATCTGGTTTATATACACACAGAATATTCCGAATAATATTGGCAATATTAATCCCAAACTTTCTCGTGAAATATCTTTCCAAAACAACACAATATCAATATTACACTGTTTAAAATAATAATAATTCATAATAAGACCATCTACTATAATAACTGACATTGCTGTTCCTATAGCTGCTCCTAAAGCACCCCAAATTTTACAAAGAATTATTGTCACAACCAGATTAATAGCGGACATAAATAAGTACGCAATACTTCTAAATTTGTGCTTATCTAAAGCACGTTGAATATCAATTCCAACATTCTGTATTAAAACAATTGATGAGCACAGCATTAATAAAATCGCTATGCTATACGATTCCGCATAATCTGCTCCTGCCCAATATCTTACAATAAACTGTTTGCCAAAAAAAATAAATCCTGTAAAAACCAATCCTAAAATTACAAACTGAATGCGCCCTACCTTTATCATCAATGTTGTTAGCTGATTTCTTTGTTCTAGTGAATCGTTATTAAAACTATTCACAATAACGTGAACTCTAGTTCTAAAAACATTCGATACAGATGTAGAAAAATTTTCATAATATATATGTAATGATGACGCTACAGAATAAATCGCCACTGATGCAGTCCCTTGAAAACGTCCTAATAATATTTTATCAATATTCCAATTAATTTGCCCAACTATAGTATTTATCAAAATAAACGATGTATAGACAAACATAGATTTAAACAAGCCCTTTTCAAAACCAAAAAAAATAAATCTCTCATGTAAAATATGAATAACATAAAAAATATTAAGCACATCTACTATTATTGCTAGCAGAACATTTATCGAAACAACTACAATAGATTTATATCCTGCAAATAAAAGTGGGATTATCAGCAAAGGGGCTACAATTGTTTTTCCCATACCTATTATTTTTTGAAAAATAAATCTTTCATTAGCAGACAAAATTGTGTTAAATACGCTCATTGGAAATGATATCGACAAGTTAAGAGTCAATAAAAGCATTAAAATTTTAGCTATTCTATATTCCTTATCCGTAAGACCATCATTATAAACCATTTCCAAATGTGTCGTCAAAAAAAGACCTATTATCAGCGCTACAATCCCAATTATCGAAAAAACAATCATAAACAAGCCATTTAATCTGTATATAGATTGCTTTTTATCAACGGTTTTATATTGCGCATAAAACTTTAGATATCCACTACCAAATCCAAGGCTCAAAATTGAAAGCATTGAAATAACTGAAGCTGCTGTATTATACAATCCATACTCGCTTTGACCAAATTTTCGAATCATAATAGGAGTATAAACTATTCCTACAATAATGCTCATTATCATTTGACCGTAAGAAAGTACAGCACCAAAACGTATCTGCTTTGTTGTATTCTCACTCATCATATTCTTTTCACTAAACCTCATTATTTTTTAATCTAAGAATAATTTTTTTTATCTTTTTTCGCCAATAATACTTATAATCCATTTCAATTTTATATATAAACGGTAGGTATAAAATAAAAAATCTTATTCTTTGATAATTCCTAGTCGGTGCTTCATTCTTTTTTAAATAATCAATCAATCTATTATAGATTTCACTATATTCTTTAATCATGTGCGACCTGGTTATTTTTTTAATTGCAGAAATTCTTGCACCATAACATGATTTCTGTGCTAAAGGTAATAACTCAGGATAACTATTTTTTATAAAATTGCATCTCTCATCTGCAATTTCAAGTGAGATTAAATACTTAGGATGAAACAATTGATGCTCGTTACTTCCTTCACGAATATTATAATGATATAAACATTCACCCACATGAACCGCTCTATTACATTTATCAAAAACATGATGCATTATGTACACATCTTCTCTAGCTACTCCTTCTGGAAATCTAACTTCTTTAAATATATGTCTTAGAAATACTTTATTGCAAGGACTTCCCGTAATATATGCTGAATTAAAGTACTCTCTTATAATATCTTTAGTTGAGCCCCATACATAATTCTTGCCTGGAATTTTTGAATTTACTACTCTAATACCTGAATGGGTTATAAATCCGCATATCGCCATTTCACTATTCGTATTGACTAATGATGTAATTAATGATTCATACATATTAGGTTCAATAAAGTCATCACTGTCACAAAACGCCACATATTTTCCGGTTGCAATATTAATACCCATATTCCTGGCTGAGCCTTGACCTCCATTTTTCTTATGAATGACTTTTACCCGAGAATCAAGCATTTTATATTCATCACAAATTTGTGGACACATATCTGTAGACCCATCATCAACAAGAATAATTTCAATATTCCTATATGTTTGGTTAATAATAGAATTTATACAGGCTTTCAAATAAGTCTCTACATTATATACCGGGATAATAACTGATAATAATTCTTCATTAAAGCTCATAATTCACACTCCACTATCGATGTACAGCATTCATGCACTTCTGATTCCGGTGGAATCTGCATATAGTCTCCATATCTCTCTGTTAAGAATTCATCATAATTTCTTGGAATAAAAAATTGATACCCCTCAAATTGATGTTCCATTAAATCTTCAAAAGTGCTTCTCTCAATCACATATATACCATTATTAGGATGAGCCACCTTATAGACATATTTTGTTTTAAACGGTTTTAAGACCTTCATTGCAAATTCCCGAAAAGTATTAATTATTTCATATGGTAACCATGAAAACATTTTATAAATTTGTATCTTTTTTTTTGAGCCAGAATAAATTCCGCTCTTGACCTTCCCAATACATGACCAAAACATTGCCATTCTCACCTGCAAATTAATCGTCAGGGGCGTTACATTATCAATTGGATGCAGGTCGATAAATACCCCATTATGCAACTCTTTGAGCGTTGACAATTCTTTTTCCACAAAAACTGTACCATTCAATCTAACCTTACCCCAACTATTTGGATATCGTTTCTCAGATTTATAATTGCTAAAAAAAATCTTTTCAATTGGATGTCTCATCATATATTTGACGAAACAATCATAGTCCTTTCTGGGCATACACATATCGATATCATGATCCCATGGAATGAATCCATCATGGCGAATAGCTCCCAATACAGATCCCCCATATAACGAGCATTTCCATCCATGAGCCCTGCAAATCTTATCAACCTCAATTGCAATCTTCAGCATTCTATCATGTAATATGTCAATATCATATCCACAAACCGTGTATTTACTCATATTAATCCTTCTCAATTATCATTCCATAAGGATAAAATGATTTTAACTTCAGCAAATGCATAATATCCTTAACAGTATTCTTATCACTACAATATAAACACAAGACCCTACAAATCCAGAGGCATGTCTGCTCTCTGTTTTATAAACCTTTGCAAATAAAAATAGCCAATAACAGCAACATCTATTTCCCAACTATGCATACTCAACAGCCCTCCCTCCAACCATTGAATCATATGCTTAGATTGATGAGTATAATACTAGAAATCAGGAATCACCACCCTACCTCCTAATTTTCGATGTGATTTTTCGTTTGATAGCTGTTAATAATAAATCAAATTTTCTATATTTAATCATATTTATCACCATTTGAGTCTTTCCCTTAACAATGAATAGCATGTTGTTCCTTTTATCTAGCATTGTCATATAAACATTATCTGGAATAAAATACGTAGGATGCTTAAGTGGAAATGTAATTTCCTCACCTTTTCGCAAATATAGTTTCTGTTCATCCTTTCCTATCAATCTCAAATCATTCACTGAACTATGTGTTGCATTATCAGATATTCCCAGGTTCTGAACAAGATTGTATTTCGGAATTATTGCATAACGTGAATTAATAGCACAACCCAGACCAACTATGCTCTCCCAATACTCCTTACCCGTTTTTTCGTGCCTAATCGCAGTTTTTATCCACGATTCACTTCTTTTTCCGTATTTTTGCTTTAGATTATGAAGAGCGTACTCATCGTGCAAAAATTCATACCTATCTTCCCAAGAATCTGCTACTCTACGCCAACTTGCCCATGCACCAGAACCGGTATACGCAAACATATAATCATTCGGACACCATGTTGCAACTCCGAATATATTATAACCACAAATATGGCTTATTCTTTCATCAAACTCATACTTATCTAAAAGTTCCTTACAGAACATGAAATAGCTTTGTCCCGGAACCTGATCATCTTCTAAAATAATACACTTATCAACTATAGAAAAGGCCCACTTAAAAGCAAAAAAAGTAGATGGATCGCAACCAAGATTCTTCTCGTTATAATGTTTATAAATTTCACATTCCCAATCCACACTCTCTGCAATTTTTCGACATTTCTTAATTCCTTCCAAATCTCCTTTGTTTCCTTCTCTCAGCCCATCTTGCCAAAGCAATAATCTTCTTGGTCTTGCCTGTTTTACACTTTCAAAAACTCTTTCAAAAGTATCATCTCTTACGAAAAAGATAAGCAACACAGACACATCAGTTTTCCACGATTTCATAAGTCATCTCCTCATATTCCATAAAGGTTTCGATTGATAATGGCACTAAAAACCATACTACATACATTAACGGTAGTGCTGTATGTATAGGATTTGTAAATCCCATTAAAGCCAACATTAGAAAAACAGGCCAGTAGCAATTACCTTTATCATTAATAATCGCTCTCACTCTTTTCTGTGAAGAAAAATACAAATAATAGAATGGAATGCCCCCTAATAATCCCAAATCTGATAATACAGTCAGGAATGTTGCATGACCATCAAAATCCAAATGCCTATTACCCCAAAATGGTGATTTCAAAAAAGCTTTTATGGTTTCAGTATATAATGTCATTCGTCCGTTCAAATTGTATCCTGATACATCACCTCCCACTAAGAAATAATAAATCTCATATAGTCGAATTGCCATCTGTTCAGACGGCACGTGTGATGCTGCCGTTTTTAAAAGCCACGGAGATAAAATTGCAAGTATAGCAAATAACAATACAAGGACTGTTTTATTTCTTCCAGGCTTAGTATTACAATATATTTCTGCACAAATACCAATAATCGATATTAAAACGGATAACGTATATTGTGCCAAAAGCAAAAAATAAACCTGATAGATAATCAGCGCTACCATAATTGCTTTAATCACGACTCTTTTTGCTTTACACGCCAACATAGTGCTTATCGCTATTGTAAAAGGTATTGCATAAACGAAATAATAATTTGCAACATTGTTTGCACTGTTTTCTTTGAATCCTGCCCACGCTCTTGTAATATTTGGATTAATTCTTAGTTCTTGTATCGTAAAAAGCATTACATATGCAAAAAGTGCATACGAGAAAATAAGTACAATTTTTTTTACTCTAAAAGGAGAAAAATCTATTATTCTCTTTAGAAAAAGTAGAGGAAAAAACATCATAGCCATTTGATAATATTTACTCAAAAACCTTTTTAATCCTCGGTCTGATACATCAGCAGCGATTGAACTTGCATCAGTCAAAATCATGTACAAGAATGATATAAAAGCGATTAGAAATAAATATTTTACAATAATAGTCGACAATTTCATACCATTTCGTATTGTACCTATCACAATATAAACAAAGACAAGTGCTAACGGAAAAAGGAATGTCAATTTTGCCGAAACCGAAGGCAATATATAATACATTGAAAAGAACACTATAAATATCGTGTCTATCGTTAAAATTCGATTATTTCTATTTTCACTCATATTACACACTCATTTTTATATAATTCTAAATATTTCTTATAGTTTGTCCCCTTATTGAACTCCTTAATAACAAACTCTCTGCATTTTTTAGAATAGCTTTGTTTCTTCTTATTTTTTACTGTCTGAATCGCATCTAAAAACTCTTTAATGTCTCCGTTTCTTACTTTAAAACCAGACATACCATCAACTGTTTCATATACCCCAGTGTCTGAATATGTGACGACAGGAACTCCACAAGCTTGTGCTTCTACGTTAACTAAAGATAAAGATTCTTCCCATGTACAGTTCGTAAATACGTCACATGCAGAATAAATATTTCTCAATTCGCTTCTGTCAAAAATGAAGGGAAATGCCTTGATTTTTTCGGGTAATATCTGTCTCTGTTTTTCTGTACAGCCAATCATAACAAAAACCATATCTTCATACAAAAAATCAATCATCGCAGTTAATAATGTCTGATTAATTGGTAATAACCATTTATTTGCTATACCTAAAATCACAAATTTTTCATTTCCAATCCCATTCCTTATTCTAAAGTCAGAAAAACTTGGCCTAAAAAAATCTGTATCAATTCCATTATGTATTGTAATAATCTTTTTGCATCCCAAAAAAGTCCTCTTTGCCTCATGCGATATCCACTCAGACACTCCAACTATTGTTAAATCATCTACCTTAGACAAATACTTCTTTTTAT
Source organism: Clostridium sp. 1001271st1 H5 (assembly GCF_005845215.1). Classification (GTDB taxonomy): domain Bacteria; phylum Bacillota; class Clostridia; order Lachnospirales; family Lachnospiraceae; genus Enterocloster. Next base: position 114,422 of record NZ_SPHO01000018.1, on the reverse strand, counting down.
CCTTTAATATCTTCTTTGAAGCATCACAGAATAATGCGGAGGTATCTTTTTTTTTCTTAGGACAGTGACCGCATTCTTTTAACCACCCATCGCATCTTGCAGATGCATAATGAAAACACCCACCCGTATAAAACCAGCAATCATGTAATGTAATAATTGTTTTTATTCTTTTTTTCGCTAAATAGTCAAGGAGCATATTTAGATAGATAAAGTTACTATGTAGATTATGTAAATGCACAATATCCGGTTCTACTGTTTCAATATACTTTAATAAATTCCATGTTGCAATTTTGGAAAAGTATGCTTGCTTCCCATTTATCCTTCCCAATAAAGCATGAATCTTTTTCCCAAAAGTATTTCCTATTTGATATCCATTAACAATTTCGTTTCTCGACAAAGGTGATGTAGAATATGCAACGTATGAATCAATTCCATTCTCAATCGAAAGTGTATGAATATCACTAACAATATACCCTGTACTTCCAGAAGCATATACTGCATTTATTTGCATTACTTTCATGACTCAATCTCCCTTTGCATTTTATTCGCCCCGCAAATACAGCATTTGGCGCACACTTCTACTTATCCTGTAGTATTCAGTTTTTTACACTATAGGGTTAATATAGTTTTTGAAAAATGCTTTCTTTTTTGATATTTGAATAACAAGCGATGAAAAAAGAACAGTCACCAAGATAATCGCTGTTGCTCCAATATATTTATTCATAAATACAAAGAAAAACACCACCGGAAAACACTGCGGTAATACTGTCAAAAATAGTCTCTGACTCATAAAAATCAGTATACTCATGTTTCGCATCCATCTTGCATATTTTCCATCTGGCAAACGGATTGAAATCAGAAACCCTAAAATACAGAATACCGTAGGAATCATCATAATTGTTAAGTCAATTCCTGTATGCCCTCCCGATATTTTTCGAATCAACAAGGCTTCTGCTAACACATTAACAGCGGCATTGGGAAGTTTTTCAGTCAGCCAAAAAGTCAGCAGTGTGCCGATTGCCAACATTGGCATAAACCAGATTGTATAAAAGGTAGATTGGAAAACCCACCCCTGAATTTTCCATAAGACAAAACCAGCAGATATAGAATTCCAGTCCCAGCGTAAAATTGTAAAAAGCAAATAAGGAATGCTCCACAAAAGGTATATTCTGTAAATTCTCAAAACCTGTTTTTTTACAATACTCCAGCGTTCTTCTCTGTTATAAATCCCCTCAAGTTTATTATAAAGAAGAAATCCACTGATGACCATAAAGAGCGCTACGGCTACAGCATACAGCGAAAGCGCTTCTTCCAATAGACCTGGCAGTGAACCATGCTCGCTAAAATAATGGTAAAATAGAATCAAAAATGCACAAAAAAATTTTCCGATGTCAATTCCCGGATACACGGATTTTGTAATTTTATTTTCCATTACCTTTCCCCCGCTGCTTCAAATTTGCCTGTTCGATTGTATGGATTAGAATACTATCCATACGCCCACGTTCATGGTGTTCCACTCCGCAATCGTATGCTTTTTTTGCATACTCTAAAACTAAATCCGGAGCATTCACCAGTTCAGTCAGTTTTTCTGAAATCTGCTCGTAGCTGATAGCCGTCACTGCGGAGTCATACCGGTTAAAGTAATCAATCGGTGCAATGTCCTTATCTCCGATTGCAAAAATGCACTTGCCACTTCTCAGATAATCCGTAATCTTAGTAGAGAAGGAAAGTCTGGCTGTGTTTCTGAACTTCTTCTCAAGGCTCTCCACAAAAACAAGAATATCCGCTTCTTTCTGAACCGCCTTCACCTGTTCCAATGTCAAAGCACCTTTAACAGAGCAGCCATTACGATTCAGCAATTTGGTCTGTTCATCCGTCAAAGAATCTGTGGTGTAAATATCAAGCGTAATCTTAATACCATCCCGATTGATTCCTCCAAAAGCCTCCGCAATTGCTGCAAGAGATTTCCAACGGCCGATAATCAGCTTACCCGTGTATACCATCTTAATCGGATTTCCGGCTTGATAAGACTCAAACGGATTAAAATCAATCCCTTTCGTCATGACTACGCTATCCGTACAAAAAATCCTGTCATACTCTTCCTTCTGTTTTGGTGCAATCACCATTAGCTTCGTGCTATGTTCAATAATGTACTTGACATATTTACGCAGAATGTGTCGGTGAATCAGAGAAATGGGATTTTTATGTACAGACTTGTAGGTATAATTGTCATCCGCTAAGTAGGACACCACAGGTTTTTGAGTGCGGCTAATAATATACTTTTGGATTCTTCCCATATATATTGTTGGATAAATCGGAATAAACAGCACATCTGCATTAAATTCATCAATAAAATAGTCCAGCTCTGCGGTTTTCCATTTCCCATATTTCCAAACAATTTCTCTGCAAATGGACAATAATTCCCTTACTTTACCCTTATAGGAAGAGTATATTTTTTGTTCTTTTTTTGCTGATGGATTGTCCATAATTGAATCAACAGTCTCGTTATGAACTTCTTTCCCCGTCGTAATGCTTCTGTTCATGACGCTTCTCATGACAGCATTCTCTGAAATACTGAAAAACTTATTACAAACCGTGGTTTTAGGAAACGTTGCTTTTGTATAAATCTGTGCAATACGATTTGGATTCCAGCATTTAAAAAACTCTATCAGTGTATTGATTCCTGTATTATCCCTCCAAGCATTCGTTGTAACAACCAATACCTTTGGGAAATCTTCCTTCTTCATCTATAACTACCTCAACTTACAAATTATCTTCAATACCATCATCAATGCAGTAAATCCGCCAACCTTATATACTCTATAGAAAGTATTAACTCTCGGATTCCTGTGGTAATCCATCAATCCAGCCAATTTTTTCAAATTATTATACTCGCTTTTCTTATCAATATTAGAATACCTTGTATACCCAATAAGCAAATTGCAGTATAATTTTGCCATTGAATTTAAAATTGAATTTTTATAGTCATCTGGTAAATTAATTCTTTCTATTTCTTTCTTCCAAAACGTGATTATGCTAATTGTGTCTGTAAGATTTTTCATTGTCCAGGATACTGAAGTGGAACTCTTGTGCTGCCTGTATATAATATAGCTCTTGTCAATGCCAATAATAGAATTTGCTCCAATCAAAACATGGTAATACCACTCTTGATCTTCGCTCAACAGCCCTTCTTTAAATTCAACTCCTCCATCCACCAGGATTTTTCTGCGAATGGCTTTTGTCCAAGGCGCACAGTAAAACGCATCACATTTCACGAGTCTGTTTACATAGTCTCCTATTGTTTCACTCTCCATTGGTACTGGCATTGAAAAAGTGCAGGCTGTCATTTCATCAGTATCCTCATAATATTTTCTGAACTTATAACAAATGACATCATATCCCTTTTCTGCCTGTTCCCTTATATCATCCAGGAACATTACATCTTCTATATAATCATCACTATCAATATAGACAATGTAGTCTCCTGACGCCATATTGGTTCCTGCATTTCGAGCTGATGCGGCTCCTTTTCCTTGTTTTCGGTGGATTACATGAAATCGCGTATCTTCGTCGCAGTATTGGTCGCAAATTCTCGGACTATCATCCTCCGATCCATCATTGACCAAAATAACTTCAAAATCCCTGCAAGTTTGTGCCAATATACTATCTATGCATTGTCTCAGATATTTTTCTGAATTGTGGATTGGAATTATAATACTGAAAAACATTTATTCTACCTCATTAACTATACCCATTACCTTTTTTCCTTCTATAGCAGATAATATATTCGCTTCACAATACGTTTTTAATCGTACATTAACTTCCTGTGAAATGGCTGCTACGCCCGGCAATATGATAACATTGCGAAGCCTTCTGAATCTGTTCGTAACCGGATTGGGGATACTCTCAAACATATCCAGAACCGCTCCGCCAATAGACCCGGTCTTTAGGGCCGCAAAGAAATCATCCTCCTTGAATACTGCTTTTCGTCCTACATTCACAATCACCGAAGTCTGTTTCATTCTGCTGAGCAGCTCTTTGTCAAAAAAACCTCTTGTACTTTCACTGCCCGGCAAAGTAGAAATTACATAGTCATAGTTTCCAATTTCTTCAGCTAAAGCTTTACGTCCGCAAATAACGCGATTGAAATAAGGTCTTATTTTTTCCCTTTGGGCATATCCATCAGCAATCATGCCAAACCCGGAAAGACGTTTGGCAATTTCCGTCCCAATACTACCAGCCCCCAGAATAATGGCCTTCTTTACATACAGTTCCTGGATTTCAATATAGTGACGTTGAATCTTTGCATGACGATTGTTCGGATTTGAGTGAAGTTTTTTTGCCATAAGCAGCATTCCAAGCACAACAGTTTCTGCAATCGGAACACTATATGTACTTCCGGCATTTGCAACCATCACACCTCTATCTCTGAATTCTTCCAATGGCACTTCATCAAATCCAGCACTTGTTAACTGAAAAAACTTCAAACCAGGAAAATCCATCTTGTCAGCCTTAATCGCAATTGCTCTTGAACCAGCAATTGCAATAACATCGCTGTTATGGTCATAAGCATCTATGGTTTTATATGTAATTTTCATCACTCGTACATCAGAGGGAAATCCACTATTATCTAAATCCTTTTCTGTTAATACAATTCTCATAATGTCTGAGTTCCTCGTTTACTTAATAGCTTTTCATAGTCTGCTTTTTGATTTTCAAGCATAATTGGGCGATTATAATATTGCTTTGTTCTTTCAAATGCTGCTTGCCCAATCTCTTTCGTCCGTCCTACATCCGAAATCAACCTTTTCATTGCACTAGCAAGCTCAGATATATTCTTCGGCTCTACGAGTACACAAGAGATTCCATTCTCCATTACCTCCGAAGCGCCAGGGATTTTTGTAGTAATCATGGCAATTCCCAATGCGCCAGCTTCCTGAAGCACCATTCCGAACCCCTCTCTATATGTCGGGTGAACCAATACATCCATTGCCGAATAGTATTCATTCATCTTCGACCCGTCAACCATTCCGGTCATAACAACCTGCTCTGATTTTCTCGCCCACTCCAAAATCTCAACCGGAACATCGCAATTATCTTCCATAGAGCCAACGATAAACAGCTTCGCATTCGGCTCCGATTCTCTAATTATCCGAAATGCTGTCAGTAATTCTGTAAAGCCCTTATCCACCGAAACACGCCCAGCAAAACCATATACAAAAGCTTCATCAGATATACCGTATTGATTGCGAATTGCGGAACGATAGTCTGCCTTTTTTGAAATATCGTACCGCTGCATATCTACACCAATCGTACCGCCTTTTCCTACAACAATAGCTCTTTCTTCTGGATAAAGTCCTTCTGATACTGCAAATGCCTTATTCATTGGGCTGACAGCCCGGATATCGGTTGAATTTCTACATACCATTTTCTCAATGGCTTTAAAGATTTTTCGAGATATTCCGTCCATTCCAACATAACGAATCCCCCACTGACAATATAACCGGACAGGAACCTTCGTTATTTTAGCTGCAATACTTGCATAACAGGCAGCGTTCGGCGTGGAATACTGAACCATGTCAAACTTTACATTTCTAAAGATTTTAATAAATTCAATAATGGACTTTATGCCAGTAATATCTACACCTCTTGCCATATGTACAGGGATATAATGTATGTAATTTGGCAATGAAATCTTAAATTCTTCGTCATTATCACAAATCAGAGTTACATCATAACCACATTGTTTATGTAAATATTTAGCTGTTTCCATAACAAAAACCTTAAGTGTCAACGACACTGTAGTTATCATGCAAATCTTTTTCATTAAATTATCCTTTTCCTTTTTTATTTGCTACTATTACCGAAACTTTTTCTCGAATTATATCCAAGTTTTTCAGATATTGTTCCTCACTATATTGAGCAACCTCATGCTCCTTCAGCCTTATATCGCTTACACCCTTTACAAAAATAGATTCAATCTCCATAGGGTCTTTTACAATATTGGCATCACAGAAGCCTCTGGAGAGAATAGCTGCTGTTGAACCAAGACGATAATGTTCTGCAATAATATGCTCTGCCGGAAGCATCCCATACCCAACTCGAGCAATTCCACCAAATCCATATTTGATGCCTTTTGCTTTGATTTTTTTGCAAAGACTTGCAACCGTGTCATCACAAATCAGTTCAAACATGAAAGCTTTGTGCATAGCAAGATGTAAATCATTTAGTCCAATATGAATCTCGTCAACTCCTGGAACTTCCAGAATAGAATCAATTTTAGCTGCGGCTTCGGCTGTTTCCACAAGAAGCTGTACCTTTGCCCTGCCATCGACATAGCTCACAAACTTCTTAACATCATCCGCGGTTTTAAACATAGGAAGCATTATTACATCAGCACCTGCCTCAATAGACTGATTAATCTCATCCTCAGAGCTACAATAATCCTCAGCAGCCGTATGTAACGGATTTACTCTGACCATAAGTTCCGCATTCGTAACAATCGGGCGCATTTTTTTTATATCATCAATAGTATGATGATTCCTGACCGTATCCATCCCGCCTTGTCTTTCATCCTTGCCTATGTATTCCATATCAATCCAGATACGATCAACACCTGCTTCCTGCGCAATGTGCGCCGTAAGAGGATTATTTGTAATATACATCAATGTTAATGCCATCGTTTTACTCCGTTTCTTTTAGATAGTGTTTCTTGCCGGAACTCCAAAATATGTTCCGGCTAAATCAATATTCTTCACTACTACTGATCCAGCACCAATCATGCAGTTGGAACAGATAGAAACATTATTGCTGACGGTTGCTCCTGCACCAATCCATGTTTCATTTCCCACAGAGACAGTCCCGCACAAATGGCTTCCCACCGCGATATGTACATAATCGCTCACTTCACAATCATGATCTACGCACGAACAGGTATTGATGATGCAGCCCTTTCCTATCCTTGCTCCCGGGTTGATGACAGTGCCAGCCATGACTACAGTTCCTGTACCTATTACAATGTCTTCCGCAACAACTGCATCCGGATGAATGAGTGTAATCAGTTTTTCATCTGGAATGGATTCCTGTATCCGCCTCCGAACACTTGCATTGCCAATCCCAACGATTACATCAGCATCTATCATTCCAGCTTCGGCACTTTTCCCTGTGACTGGATAACCTCCACATTCATGGATTCTCTCATCATCGTCCAAAAAAACAATCTCACTGTAACCGTTCTTTCTTGCAATATCTGCAACTACCTTTCCGTGACCACTTGCACCGATAATTGCCAATTTTCTCATATTTATACCTCTGTATTATCTTTTACTTCAGCAGCTTCTGTACCCTTAAATTCTTCCATGGTTGCAGAGGTTTCAGAATTGATTCCTTCTCGTTTCAATACAGTCCATACAGTCTTAAAGATGATTTTCCAATCACCAAGAAATGTAATGTGGTCTACATACTCCACATCCAAATCAAACTTTTCTTCCCAGCTAATAAAGTTCCTTCCATTTACCTGTGCCAACCCAGTAAAGCCCGGTCTGACCTCATGCCGTCTCGCCTGATGCTCATTGTAGAGTGGCAGATATTTTGACAAAAGCGGCCGGGGTCCGCAAACCGCCATCCGTCCGGACAGGATAGCCCCCAGTTCCGGTAGTTCATCCAGCGACGTAGAACGAAGCCGTTTTCCAAAAGGTGTAAGGCGCTGTTCATCCGGCAGTAATTCTCCATTTTCACCTCTCTCATTGGTCATCGTCCGGAACTTGTGCAGCTTAAATATCTCTCCATGTAATCCCGGTCTTTCCTGAACAAACAGGACAGGGGAACCAATCTTTATCTTTACCAGAATCGCAATCACCAGCATGACAGGGCTTAAAACAATACACGCAAGTAATGCACACAGAAAATCCTGGGGACGTTTTATGTGCTTTTCAAAAAAGCCTTTTTTATGCCCCATATCCTTTCGTCCTCCTACAGCACTTTCAATGTTATCTTTTTCTTCATGTTTCTTGCCCATTTATGTTTCAGGGCTTCAGAAACAACTTCTAACAATCTCAATAATCTGCTCCTGCTCCTCAACAGTCATCTTGTTATCACTGGGCAGGCACAAACCTCTTTCAAAAATATCCATGCCCACATTCATACAGGCGCCTTTAATATAGGCATTCGTTTTGGCTCTGCCATTTCCCTCACTAGTGATAAACGGGTTCATTCGGAAAAACGGCTGTTCGTGCATCGGCTTCCAGATTGGACGACCTTCTGCATTGTACTTGGCCAAAGTTTCCAGAATCTCCGTCGGGCAGCTTTTACCCGGTTCGCTTATGTAGAGCGCTTTCTGCTCCCCGCGAACCTGTTCACACATGGCATCTTTATCAATCACCATGCAGCTCAACCAAAAATTCGGCTCACTGTTCTTTTCATCATAAGGGTTCATCTGCACAGGAAGGTCTTTCAGACCTTCTTTATATCGCATATAGATGGCTTTCTTTTTTGCGATATGCTCCTCCAAATATGGTATCTGCCCACGCACAACTCCGGCAATCACATTGCTCATACGGTAGTTATAGCCAAGCTCCTCATGCTGATACCAAGGAGCTGCTTCCCGGCTTTGCGTTGACCACTTGCGTACCTTTTCAGCATCCGCTTTGGAATCGGTCAGGAACATTCCACCGGATGAACCGGTAATAATCTTATTTCCATTGAAACTGATGCAGCCATAGTCTCCAAAACTGCCGGTCTGTTTTCCTTTATAAGTAGCGCCCAGGGATTCTGCCGCATCCTCTATGATGGCAGCTCCATGGGCAGTAGCTATCGTTCTAATTTCATCAAGCTTTCCCGGTGTTCCATACAGATGTACGACAACGATTACCTTGACATCCGGGTAAATTTCAAATGCTTTTTCCAGAGCCACAGGGGCCATATTCCAGGTGTCACGCTCGGTATCAATGAAAACAGGGATACCGCCCTCATAGACTACCGGATTCACCGTAGCATCAAACGTAACGTCAGAGCAGAAAACTTTTCGTTGGTTTAACGCTCCTTTTCCGATTTCAGGCTGACCATACATAGCTTCTCCCGCAAGCTTCATGGCAAGATGTAGAGATGCTGTTCCTGCCGATAATGCGACTGCATATCGGACACCAACCTTTTCAGCAATCAATCGCTCTACTTCGTTAATATTCTTTCCTACAGTGGACATCCAATTTGTTTCATAAGCCTCGGTAACATACTTCAATTCGTCACCGTGCATTGTGGGCGATGACAGCCAAATTTTGTTTTTAAACGGATTAATCATCATTTCTCTTTTCTACCTCTCGCATTCAACATTTATCTAATCAGCGGGTTCATATATGAGCTAAAATACGGCAATTAGCCGAGAATGGTAACCCCTTTAATCACATTGATAATTCATGTCTGCCTTTTTTCACTGTTTTTCTATTGTTTTCATTTCTTTTATTCTCTTCATCTATTAACCCGCGAACAAATGGTTCGTCTTCTGTATCGCTTCCCTCATCCTAAACATCCCAACTTTCTATCTCTAATACGACACCGTAGCCTCCGGCACCTCCAGCTCCGCAACCTCATCCGACCCGTAAACCTTAATACTCCCGCCGGCCCCGGTCTCCCATTTCTGGCCGTTGCCGTCAGTCACCTTTGTATTCTTCATCACCTTCCCGGATGCGTTCACCAGGCATTTCCCTTCCCCCGGAATATCGAACACCTCATAGCGGGCAGCCTTATCTGCCTTTTGCATCTTCCCCTTATAGTATGCATAACCGTCCTTGATACCTGTGATACCCTTGCCCTTGATATCAAAATAATACTGTGAACGGGTGGCGCTGACGCCGTCATCCACCATGGCTTTCCCCACCATGCATTTCCTGTCCCCATCCTCTGTGCCGCAGTAATAAAAGTCGCCCTTTACCTCAACCAGACCGAACTGTGCTGCACCGAACATATCGAAAATGTAATACCCGTCGCCGATTTTCTTTATCTCATAGCTGTCCTCGCCGCCGCACACCGGCTTTCCTGTATTATCGAAGTAATACCACTCCTTCTGGCCTGAACCGCTGGCGTCCGGAGGGCCCTCTAACTTCAGCCAGGCGCTTTCCACCTTTTCTCCGGGAATATACTTCTTATCCTTTTCTGTTTCCGGCTGGTAGAAATAACGGTATCCCTTGATTTCAGGCACAGTACTGCTCATTTTTACCCACCCGGGATACATGATGCCGTAGCTGTCAAAACAATAGGTGATGCCGTCCACATCCTTTTCCTGCCTACCGCCTTCGGACCGTTTCTTCTTTCCCGAGGACGTACTGAAGTAAAAGTAAGCATACTGTCCGTGTTCCTGTACATAATCCGCCACATCGGTATTATCCATCCAGCTTTCCGGTATCTCCAGCCATTGCCATCCCGTTGCCCTGGCTCCGTCTTCTGCGCAGTAGTAATAGGAGCTCTCCTTGTCGTCATCCTCCGGAGTCTCTGTAAGCCAGCCCTTGCGCATAACGCCGGAGGCGTTAAAGCAGTAGTACTTCCCGTCAATCTTATGCCACTTATCTACGATGACCTTTCCGTCACGCTCCGCATAGTACCAGTTATTATAATCCGCATTCCTGGAGTCCAGGCCGCTGATGACAAACCATTCTTTTTTCTTCATGGCCCCGTCATCACCCATATAACGCTTGTCACCGTTATTATCCGTTATCCAGCGTTTCCGGTAGTTCAGCCCGTTTGCATCGAAATAATAAGTCCTTTCCGCTGCCGCCGTATTCTCTGCTTCCCTATTCCCAATTGTCTTATATCCGCCCTTTAACACCGCCCCGTTTTCCCCGGCATAATACCAGTTCTCTGTCACTGCCTTGGTAACACTGTTGACATTATCAATCTTGAACCATCCCTTATCCTGAAGCACGCCGTCTTCATCCAGGTAATACCGGTCACCCTTGACGTTGTCTATATACCAGCGCTTCCTGTAATTCAGGCCGTTTGGGTCAAAGTAATACCATTTTCCGTCGATGGCTCCCCATCCTCCACGCCACAGTACGCCGTTTGAATCTCCATAGTACCAATTGGTGTATTCCTGGCCGTTGGAGGATGTTCCGGTGATGGAAAACCAGCCCTTCATAAGCTCCCCTGTGCCGTCCACATAGTAACGGTTGTCCTCTATGTTGACCCAGCGTTTCCTGGGGGAATTGCCGTTTTTGTCAAAATAGTAGGTTATGCCGTCCAGCTCATGCCATCCGTCCGTCACAAGGGAACCATCCGGCTGGATATAATACCAGTTCACATAGGGATTCCCTTTGCTGTCCACGTTCTCAGTGGAAAACCAGCCCGGCTCCGGTCTGGCTCCCTCCTCATCCACGTAATACCGCTTATCCTCTGCTGTAAAAAAAGCCTTTCTGGGTGAATTGCCTCCCGGATAGAAGTAATAATACCTTCCTCCCAGCTCATGCCAGCCGTTAACCAGGATTTTCCCGTCAGCCCCGGCATAATACCAGGCCGTGGAAGGCTTTCCAGAAGGCAGGCTTGGATTGGATGTGACGCTGAACCATCCATTTTCATAGCGGGAACCGTCCTCCTTTATGCGGTAACGCTCCCCCTCCACATTCACCCAGTTGTTGGTGACAATCAGACCATTGCCGCCCAGATACCTGGGAGTGCCGTCCTCCCAGGTAACCCACCGGTTTACCACCTTCTTATCATGCTCCATATAAATCCATTGCAGTGCGGTATCCTGCTGCCATCCGTCCGCCCCATATACGGGTATGACGGATATGACAAGGGCTGCCCATATGCATATAATCATCTGTATCAGGGTTTTTATATGCATCAGAGTTTTCACCTGCATCCGTGTATTCATCTTCATCCGCTCGATTCCTCGCTGTAAACTACCCTACGGGTTTTATCATTATCATTTATCCTGGCATACATCGTATCCAGATATGGTATGGTGGCAGAGGCCCAGGGATATTCCGCCATATAGGTTCCTGTATAGGCGGTCAGATAGGCTTCATTTCCCTTCACGAACTCGTACAAATCACATTCAAACCATTCTGTATGAATGGAAAATATGCCTCTTTTATGAATCAGCATTTCTTCACATCCATATTCCTCCAGCGTCCTTCGCAGCCGATGATACACCACCCTGATATTTTTCTTGGCCGTGCTTTCCTTAATATTTCCATATAAAATATGTACCGCCTGCGCCAACGACACGCTTCCTCCCCTTTGGTTCACAAGGATGGCCAAAAGTTCCTTGGATTTTTTGCTTGGAAAATAGATTACGCTGCCGTTAACAAAAACATCGAAACCATAAAATGTCTGTATGTATACTTTGGGCTTTTCCGGCACACCGGCACCCTCCTTTGCGTGATTTGTTTCAGGAAACTAAATAATGGTATTTCCCTATTTTGTCATTGTTGCATCCTGTAATGTGTTGTATACTGCCATTGCATTATGAAGCTCTCTCCTGCTCCTTGCCGGAGATTTCACCCCAGGCATTATACCATCCCCCGGTTCCGGTCCGGCTCCTTCCCCACAGCCAGGCTCCATACCGGCGGCGGCCTGTGCCAAAACCTCGTCCTGGTCTGTCATTGCCCCATTGGCATCCTCTTGCGCCCTGTAATGGTACTCCGGCACCATCTCGTGGACCAGCTCCCGGATATTGTCCTTCTCCAGCCATGCGGCCTCATCCAGGCGCGCCAGTCCCTTCTCAAACCGTTCGTAATTCATCTCAATGGGCTTTCCTATAAAAATCCTTTCATTTCCGGTCCTCTGAAGTCCCTCCTCATCCATGAGAAGCTCCTCGTAAAGCTTTTCTCCCGGTCTCAGCCCTGTAAACCGGATGTCGATGTCCCTGTAGGGTTCATACCCCGACAGCCGGATTAGGTTCTCGGCCATATCCAGGATTCGCACCGGTTTCCCCATGTTCAGCACAAATATTTCCCCTCCCATGGCATAGGCGCCGGCCTGCAGCACCAGGCTTACGGCCTCGGGTATGGTCATAAAATACCGTATGATATCCCTATGGGTTACGGTCACAGGCCCCCCGTTTTCTATCTGTTTCTTAAACAGGGGAATCACGCTTCCATTGCTGCCCAGCACATTTCCAAAGCGGACCGCCACAAACTCAGTGCCGCTCTTTTGGTTGCACATCTGTATGACCATCTCGCAGAGGCGCTTGCTGGCCCCCATAATATTGGTGGGGTTCACCGCCTTATCCGTGGATATCAGGATGAAACGGCTGGCGCCGTACTGCATGGCTGCCCTGGCAGTCTTATAGGTTCCCAGCACATTGTTCTTGATGGCTTCGTTGGGGCTGTCCTCCATCAGGGGCACATGCTTATGGGCCGCTGCGTGGTAAACAATATCCGGCCTGTACGTGCGAAACAGGTAATCCATGCGGTTGGTGTTGCGGACGGAGCCGATGAGCACCACCAGGTCCAGGTCCGGAACATTCCGTTTCAGCTCCTGCTGGATTTCATAGGCATTGTTCTCATACATATCAAATATAATGAGCTGCCGGACCCCATGGCCTGCCAGCTGCCTGCACAGCTCGCTTCCTATGGAACCTCCCCCGCCTGTGACAAGGACCACCTTACCGCGCACATAACCCATGATTTCGTCCAGACAGACCTGCACCGGTTCCCTTCCCAGCAAATCCTCTATTTCCACCTTTTTAAGTCTGGATATATTTACCTCACCATTCATCAGCTGATATACACCGGGCAGATACTTAACCTGGCATCCTGTTTGCTGGCATATGCCCAGAATGTCCTTTATCTCATCCCCCGGCGCTGAGGGCAGCGCCACATATATGGCGTCAATATTCTTTTGTTTCACAAGCTCCGGTATGTCGTTCCTTGTACCGGCTACCATGACACCGTCTACGAACCTTCCCTGCTTGTCCCTGTCGTCGTCCACGATGCACGCCGGGAAGCCGTGGATTTTCCCGCTGGCCTTCATTTCCCGGATAATGAGGGTTCCCGCCTGGCCTGCTCCTACCACCATCACCTGGGGCGCGGACTCTTTTTTCCAGGCGCGGTTCAATCTGTTCACAGTCCTCTGGAGGACCTGAAAGCTGACGCGGCCGCATATAGCCGCTCCTGCCATCAGGATAAACCACAGGAGATAATAGCTTCTGGGCATCCGCTGCCCGGATATCAATATACCCGCGGGCTGGGCCAGCGCTGCAATGCTACAGATTAGAACCACTTCCAGCATCTCCCGGGTTCCCGCAGAGCCCCACATGATGGCATACAGGCGTCCGCCATAAAATACCAGGGTAACCACCGCCATCTGCAGCAACCCATATATCCGTAAGGCCTGTACATACGCTGCAGGTATACTGTAAAAATCCAAATCAAACCTAAGCCCCAGGGCCAGACAGGCGCAAATCCATACTGCCGCCATGTCATACGCCCAGAGCAGGCACATCCTTACCCGCTTACTGCGGGGAAGGTATTTATCCAACACAATTCTGTCCCTATTTCTCACATTCCCACTCTTCCCTGTTATCTGTGCTTTCACTGTATATTAACCGGACATTCATCCATCCCTCTATTTCTTATATACAACAGACAAGGTACCGGAGCCGGGTACATTAAACCAAAGCATCTTGGCCCCCGCATCCACCCTGGTGGGTTTGATGAGCTGCCATGTTCCTGTCATATTGTTGTAAAATAACACTTCAACGTCGCCCAGACCGTCCAGCAGGTTTGGCACATAGAGCGGGACCTCCACCTGCCCTGTCTTCTCTGTGTTGGTGGCTGCGTCCTTTATCACGATTGCATGTGTTCCAACCAGGGCGTTATAGCCCGCCAGGTCCAATCCCGGCACTGCTTCGTTTAACGGTTTCCCGTTGTTTATGCTGTTGATGGTATTTACCACCGGTTCAGGCAAGCCTGCCACCGCAGCGTCGGTGCCCTGCACAAATTCCAGGGCAGTATCCCCTATCACTGCCTGCCCCCTGCTGTTGGTTCCCACCGCATGTTCTCCCGCTGTCTGTCCCACTGCTATCCCCACTGCATTGTTTCCCTGCCCGGAACTTGTAACCGTGGAATTCGAGGATGCCCCTCCTTTTATTTGGTCCACCTTTTCCCCGATGTCATAGCTGCTTCCGTCGCTTCCGCCTCCCACAATAACCGGCCCTGTTCCCGGGCTGTTGGCCGCGAATATACATGTGGCCTGAGACACGGTAAGGACCATTGCCAGTGTCATGATTGCTGTTCTTTTTCTCATAATTTCCACCTTTCTTTTCCATCTAAGGGAGATTGCTTCTTTACCAGTTTATTATTTTTCCTTCCCTGCCCCGTTCATTTCCTGCCTTCATTCCCAGGGCCTGTAGAACCAATCCAGTACGATTGCCATGATTTCCTCCTGATTCGGATGATATTCGTCGTAAACAACTGTCTCCACGGCTGTTCCCGGCAGAGTAACCATATCTGTATCTGTAAAATCCTGATTTCCCCCTAAAAAGGCCAGGGCCATATCCAGATACCGGTCTTTTGTCATGTCCGTTACCATATACGGTTCTATTTCCCTCATCAAATCCGGAATAAGGCTGTCGTCAAGCCTTGATTTATTCCTTGCCGCATCCAGGAATCCCCTGATATATAATTTCTGGCGTTCCATTCGGACCAGAGCGCTCTGGGCCTTGCCTGTATCCCTGTAGCGCACATACGCCTCTGCCTGTTCTCCACGCAGGGTAACGGTCCTGCCCTGGATAAAAGCAGGATTTACCTGTTCCAGTCCCTGCTCTTTAATGGTGACGGCAACGCCTCCCACCTTATCATTGGCCACAGGCAGAACAGCCATGCTTACTGCCATGTATCCGTCTATGGATAAACCTCCCAGCAGACGGCTCACTGCTTCCGTCACGTACATACAGCTTTTTTCCCTTCCATCCCCATATGCATAAGCCAATGTAAGATGCTGGATTCCCTTGCCCAGCTCGTTCCCGCTTAAATCCGTCAATGTAATTTCCGTCATGGTATCCCTGGGAATTACAAGCATCTTTATCCGGTCCCTGGCCGTATCCTGGGCCACCAGAAATATACCGTCCGCCTGTCCGCCGGAACCAGCCACCCTGGTCTCCTCCAGACTTCCAGGCCTGTCTATGCCCATGCACAGAATTGCCTTTATGTATGTATTGCGCCGGTACCTCTTCCCCCGGTATTCCACTGCGCCGTCCGGGTCTGCCATGGTGTTATCTGCCTGCGGGCGGTGCCACTGCTGCGCCTCACGGGACAATGCCTTTCTTTCCAGATACATCTGAGCGGTTTTATAAAGGAACAGTGCTGCCAGTATGAGAGCCAGGGCCGCAGCTGCCAGCAGCCGTTTCCTGTGGGTATAAAACCGGTTGTTTTTACGGATTCCATGACTGTCATGTGTCCTGTGATTGCGGTGTTGTGTCATTCTTTGTCCGCGCCCCGCTTACTTCATTGGCAGACGGCGCTTTTCCCTCCTCATACCTGCCGTAGTGCCTGCCGTATTTCCCATAATACTTACCGCTGCGTTTTCCGTAATATCTCTCATAGTAGCTGTGCTCATACCCGCCGCCCACCCGGTTCAGCACGGCTCCCAGAATACGGCATCCGCTTTTTTCCAGCTGCCCCCTCACTTTCTGTACAAGACGGTAGCTGATTGCCCCGCTTTCAATGACAATGACAGCGCCGTCGCATTGGCTGGCAACGATGGCTCCGTCTATGATGTTTGCCATTGGCGGAGTGTCAATGATAATGTAATCATAGGTTTCCTTCACTTTGTCAATCATTGTCTTAAACAGGTCATCCTCCAGCAGTTCGGCCGGATTGGGTGAAAAGGGACCGGAAAGAATCATATTCAGGTTCTCCATATCTGTCTCATAGCATATCTCCTCCAGGGTTTTTTGCCCGCTGAGATACTGGGACAGGCCGTTGGGATTTCCATTGATTTCATACCGCTTGACCATGACGGACTTGCGTATGTCGGCATCCACCAGCAGGACCTTCTTTCCTATGTTTCCAAAGGAGGAGGCCAGGGCGAATGCTGTCTCACTCTTTCCTTCGTCGGGCATAGAACTGGTAAACATGATGGTCTTGAGGCCGCTTCCGCAAAACTGGATGTTTGTGCGCAGGGTCTTGATGGCTTCCTCGTAAAAATAATCCTTTCTGCCGGTATTTTTCAGATGTAAGACTCCATCCATTCCTATTCCCCCTTTCTGTTTTTCCCTGTTTTACGTTTTTTACGGTCCTGCTTCCTCTTGCTCCGGTTTCGCTGCTGTTCTTTTGACATACCATCGTCATCCGGAACAGATGCCAGTACGCTCATACCCAGGTATTTTCCCACATCCTCCTCCGAGCGGATTGTGTCGTTCATAATAACCTTCAGGGTTATGATGCCGCAGGCGGCAACGATACATGCCAGCCCGCCCAGCACCGCGTTCTTTCTTATGCTGGGAGATGCAGGATTCTCCGGCACCACTCCCTGTTCAATAATCTTGGGCGGTACCATCTCCATGATATCCCCTATGTAATCAGAGGAAGCATTGGCCACCTCATCCACAATGGCCTTGGCTCTCACCGGGTCCGTATCGGATACAGTCATGTTCAGTATCCTGGTATCCGCTGGATTCGATATCCGTATCCTGGCTTTTAACTGGCCGTAAGTCATATTCAGCCCCTGTTTCTCAATCACCCGTTCCAGCACCGGCCTGCTGGTAATCATCACACTGTAATCCTTTGTAAGCTGGCTTCCTATCTGTAAATCCGCCAGGGACGTCAGGGTAGTCTCTTTTGAGAGGACATATACCATGGCCGTGGATGTGTATACAGGCGTCAATATCAGGCGGCTGTAGGCTCCTGCGCCCAGACAGCCTATGACTGCTGCCAGAATGATTATCCAGGCCCTTTTCTTAAATTCAAACAACAACTCCAGGAGGTCTATCTCCATATCATCTTCTCTGTACAGCTTTTCCATCTTCCTCACATTTCCTTTATTTTGTTTCCCAGGCAAATACATTTACAAAACAGAATCCCTCAATATATATTCCTGGTTCTGTCTGAGAAGCCGCTCCGCCATCCCCCCGGCGCCCTGCCCTTTCCGTTCCTGCTGCATCATCCATCCGGCAGCCTCCCTCATCTCAGGCGGACGTATCAATACCCCATGCATGTCCGTAGCTATAAAATGGATGTTTCCCTTCCGTATCTCCTTTCTGCACCAGACAGACTGCCTGTCAAAAATTCCTCCGCCAAGACTTCCCGCATTCATCTGCAGGTATGCGCCGCACTTAACCAGCTCCTCTGTCCTCCCCCTCTCCCTGAGGCAGCCATACCGTTCCGCATGGGCAATAACCGGCAGGTAGGAAGCCTGAACCAAGCTGCGGACCGCCCTGAACAGCCGCGTATATCCGTCACCCGGCAGAAATTCCACCAGCACATACCGGCTTCTGGAAAGGGTCAGCACCTCTCCCCGTTCCAGAAATAAGGGCAGTTCCTCAAAGTACTGTACTTCCTGTCCCAATCCAATGGTCATCCTTTCCGACAGGGAATGCGCTGCCTCCCCCAGCTGTTTTGCCAGCTCCTTCAGTCTGCCTATGTCCTGCCCGGAAATATAGTGGGGCGTTGCAATGATATGGGTGATTCCCTGTTCATGGGCCAGGTTCAACATTTCCCCTGCTTCCTCCCAGTCAGAAGCCCCGTCATCCACGCCAGGCAGTATATGGGCATGGATGTCTACCCAGCCTTTGGTTTCACCCGTTTCTTTTCTCTCTGCCAACGCGGCTCCTCTCTTGCATACGAAACAGGGAGGCTTTTCACCCCCCCCCCCAGATTCGTATGATGATTTACTATCAAATTCTTCACTGAATTTTTATTGTCTTTTATTATGTTTTCAACTGAAGAACTTCCCTGTTCCTTCCCCATCCCGCGCTTCATGATATGCTTCATTCAGCCGGTTCCCCAGATACCACAGAATAATCATTCTGTGGTAAATATCTGATAAAACAGTTAATATTTTGTTTTATTTAATCCGTGACCATAAAATGAAAGTTAAATATAGATACGCAAAGAAGCCGGCAACCCTTGATTTTGTTTCCGGCTTATGTGCATTGAAGAAAAAACATCAATATGTATATTGACTATCACTGTTTTTTTAGATATACTGTATAGAGTTTTTAGACCTGTGATTTATCATCAGAGACCTTTGTACCACGGAATGATTATTCTGTGGTATTTTTTTTATTACCCCGATTTTCAGCCTGTTAAGTACCCGCTCATGCTCCTTTACGCTGGCAGCCACATAAATGCGGGTGGTTTCAATGGAGGAATGGCCTAATATATCCGCCAGATGGGCCATATTCTTCTCCACCGCATAAAAGCTTCTGGCAAACAGATGGCGGAAATTATGGGGAAATACTTTATCCCGCATGACGCCTGCCTTCATGCAGAGCTTTTTCATGGCGTGGCAGATGTTGCTTCTGTCCAGTGGGCGTCCGGTTCTGGTGCAGAAGATGCTGCCGCTGCGGATGCCGTTCTTTCTGGCAAAGGCCTTCAGCTCCGCCGCCAGATTCTTTGGAAAAATCACAATCCTGTACTTTCCCTTCATGCTGATTTCCGCCTTTCCCTCCATAACGGACTCCACGGTTACATATCTTAATTCGCTCACCCTGATGCCCGTACTGCAGATTGTCATCATGAGATAATACAGCTGGTAATTTCCCTGCCTCCCGGCTGTATCCATCAGCCGCTCATACTCCTTTTCCGTCAGTTCCCGTTTCTCGTCAATATAAGCCCTTCTCTGGACCTTCAGAAACTTTACACGGTACTCACCCAGCCCCATAAACCTGAGGTATGCATTTACTGCCGACAATTTACCGTTGACGGTCTGGGGACGGTACAGGCTGCTGAGATGGCTGCGGTACTGAATCAGCAGCTCCTTTCCTATTTCCTTTTTCCCTAAGAATTGCAGGAACATCTGCAGTTCATAAACATATTTGCTGATTGTAGCATCAGACTTTTCTTCTTCCTTCAGAAAACCCAAAAATTGTTCTGTCACACATGCCATATCCATTGACACCTCCGTTTTTTTCTATTATTTTTCAAAACCAGGGTTTTTATGAAATATAATGATGAAAAAATTAATTGCCCGGAAGCATCCCCTCATACGCCATGGCTGAAATAAAAGAAAAAGCCGATTCCAGATAACCAGAATCAGCTTTCCAAACAAAATACAACTATATACTATCTTCCCCCCACCCTTTACAGACATCAATCCACCCCAGATACCCGGAAGCTGTCTCCAGCTCCGGAATGGTAAGCTTCACTGCGCTGCTGGCGCTGCCGCAGGCCGGGTACACCACATCAAACCGTTTAAGGGACTCATCCAGGTATACCTCCACACCCTCCTTCACTCCGAAGGGGCACACCCCGCCCACGCTGTGCCCCACCATCTCCGTCACCTCATCCGGAGACAGCATCTTGGCCTTTGTCTTAAATTGTTCCTTATACTTATGGTTGTCTACCTTGGCATCCCCGGCAGCCACAATCAGCACCGCCTTCCGGTCCACCAAAAACGATAATGTCTTGGCAATACGGGCCGGTTCACATCCCACTGCCTGGGCTGCCAGCTCCACGGTTGCGCTGGATACCTCAAACTCATAAATCCGGTCCTCCAGGCCAGCCTTCCTCAAATGCTCCTTTGCTATGTCAAACGCCATGATGTAATACCTCCGCTCTTATCCTGTTCTCATCTCGTATTTATCCTGTTCTTGTCTTTGCACCGCTTCACGCCATATAGGCTCAGACCATCATCCGGTATTCCTGCTTCCACCTGCGCACCATCTCCGACGCGCCGCTCATCCGTTTGATGGGATCCTTTTTAAACAATGCACGCAGGGCCCTGACTTCCTCTGCCTGGCCTGCTTCCAGCGCAGCCAGGTCAATCTCCTCGCTCCACTTCCTCTTCCGCTCGTCCGTAAACACGGACTGGTACTTGTCCTTCACATCCAGCTCCGGCGCAAATACAGTGAGAAAATAAATGCGTTTCAGCACCCCGTCATCCTTCCCCAGCTCAAAAGACTTGTCATAGCATCCCAGGGCTTTGTGGAACTGGAACATCATGGCGTAGCAGGCGCCCAGGTTGTTGTACACCTTTGCCAGGAACAAATCCTCCACCACCTTGTCCCTGGGATACTCCAGGATTTTCCCATACCTGGCAGCAGCCTTGCCATACTGGTGCTGGACGAACATGTAATCCGCCCTCTGTTTTTCATACTGGGCCGGATGCAGGGCCCGCAGGGACGCTGTTGTCTGCTTGAATTTCTGTATTTCCTTATCGCTGTAATAATCACATTCCGACAGGAACAGAGCCAGGACCTCCTCCGGCCTGGCGCCGGTCTCCACCAGCTTCTCCATGCGTCCCGCCAGATAATCCATGTCCAAATCCCTGCGGATGAAATCAATCAGCAGGTCATCCAGGAAATCATCCATCACCAGCACCGGGTGGTTGTATACCACATAGCACAGCTCCTGGGAGGAGTGGATATGGATTCCCAGCACATCGATATAATAGGGATGTTTCACAGGTTCCTGCCTGCAAAGTATCAGGCTCATAAATTCACCTCTTGTTTCACCACCGCGCCCGAGGAGGGGAACAGTTCCCCGAATCCCTTGTCACGGATGGACATTGTCATGGTGCCTTCATCGGTAAAGGCCACCTTAAGCTCAACCCGGGTGGTCCTGGGGGGGCGCTCCGGAAATCCGGTCAGAGGAATCCTGACCAGCTTTTTCTTCTTGGAGTCCAGGGGACTGACCGTAAACTCAATCTCCTTTTGTCCGTCCACAATCAAATCCATGGAGCTTTTGGATTCATACCAGTTGTCGCCGTAGGAGGCCACCACCAGCTGGTTCTCTCTCCCTCTGCGTATAACCTTTAAGGATACCTCCGCCTTAAGCCTTCCCTCACAGATGAACACATAGGGGTAAGAGGTTTCCTGATGGGTGTAATCAGCTCCCTTGTAAGCAGCGCCCCTGGCAAAGAGACAGGGCTCCACAAATACCTTTCTCCGGTTGCAGATTAGCCGCATGAAGCCGCTGGCCCAGTCCTGGCGCTCAAATCCCTTTCCCGTCAGAAACACCGTGGAAAACAGCTTCCTGTTTAACAGCTTCTCGCCGCAGGCCGTAAGTATCTTATCAGCCAGGCGGCTGCCGGAGGGAGAGTCCAGGATATCCAGGTTAAAGGCCTCCTCCTGGTTCTGGGCCTCTGCCTGGACCATGTTGCGCCTCATACCTCTCTGGACCTTCATCTCATAATAACACAGGCGTTCGCCGGACAGCTCAAACAGTCCCACCTGGTTGGTCCACAGCTCCTTTTTCTGGCTCAGTACATAGTATATGAAGCCCTCGGTGTGGCTGATAACATGGACACGGTCCCTTGGAATCTCCAGGTAATCGGCGCAGTACATCAGGGTGTCAAGCAGCCTGCCGTCCACGCTCTGAAGGGTGATGACCAGCTGCGCCACCTCCTCTGTTCCGAATTCCTTCCTGGGATACCCTAACATCCTCTCTATGAACAGCTTGAGCAGCGTACCGCCGCTGTAGCAGATGCCTCCGATGGTGGATGTGCCATCCTTGGCCGCCATTTTAAGAAGCTTATCCACGATAACGCCCTCTCCCAGCAGGGTGGCCGCATAAGCCTCCTCACCTGAGAGCCAGACCTCCTCTTCCTTCCTCCGGCAGATGACCGTAGGAATGGTCCACGACTTTTCTTTATCATAACAGCATATCTGGGTATAGTCGTCATTTAAATCCAGACCAATCACTAGACCGTCCATAGACAGCTCCTCCATTACTCCATGGGAAACAGCCTGCCAAGCGCCGCCGACTTCTTAAGATAGTCTTCCATTGCGTTTAAAAGCCTGCTGTCGTCCCTGTCTTTGATTGCTGCTCCCATCTCGTTCAGGCAGGCAAAACGGCTGTTCTCCTTTCCCTCCAGCTTATGGTCGCACTCCACCTGTCCCTCTGCCGCAAGCCTGCGGTGTCCGTCCAGATAGTCATATATCCTGTACTCCATGATTTCTCCCTCAAAGAGTACCTTTTGTTTCACAAAAATCCCCTGGTAAACACGGCGGATATCCTCGCTGTGGAATCCGGTTTCCTCCGGCAGGATTCTCACCTGAAGCTCCGGATGGGCGTCCTTCCTGCCCCGGTATTCCACCATGGCCTTATCCATGATGTCCTCCGGCACCGGAATATGCTTTGACAGCTCCCTGGTATAGGGGAATACCAGTCCTTCCTCCAAAAGCAGGGACGTCATGGTCTTAAGAAGCTCCGCATCCCCCTCATCCACCTTGTCCAGAGTGGAAAAATACCGCGTCAGGGCCAGCAGATAGATAGTGGGCATCCTGTCCTTATCAAAGGTATTGCTCACGGCCTGCTTCAGATATTCAAACACCCTCTGGTCCATATCCTTTTCTTCCAGGAAGTACTGGACGCTCTTCTGGGTAAAATACGCCTTTACCACCATTTCCTTGGTGGTCTTGCGCTTCATATAAAGTTCAAACACGGAATCCATCTGGTCGCAGCACCCGGTAAACAGCATCTGCCCCAGCAGCCGTTCCTCCAGGTCATATGTCTCCACATGCTCCCTGACGCCCTGAATCAGCACCTCGTACATCTGGGATACGGTTCCGTTAAAATGCTCGCACAGATAGTCCAGAATCACGCTGTCATAGCACCCCTGCCTGAACACCTGATGGGACAGCCCCAGAAGCAGGTCGTCCTGGTCAAACAGATTCATCAGTATGGTCTTGGTGCACAGCTTCATCAGCCGCGGCGTAGATATATACTGGCTTCCGTAATCCCGAATCATGCTATAGGCTTCCCGCATATAATTCTGGCTGATTAATGTCTCGCAAATCTGCTGCCTCTGTCTGGCAGCCATGGGCTTTTTATCAATCTGCACCAGATAGGCGCAGTTAAATACACCGTCACCATCCTTGTCCTCAGACGCTTTCCGGCAGTAATAATCCGTCACTGCCTGCATCAGCTTTCCCTCGAAAACAGGGCTTAAATGCATCTGCACCACGATTTCTTCCAGCAATGCAGCCTGCTCGTCCGTCTCCACCCCGCGGTTCACTATATCCCTGCATTCAGAGAGCTTGAGCATGGGATGGTCCGGATACACCTCATAACACTGGGCCAGCAGCTCCGGCCGGTCCATCACAGATACCTTCCAGTGTTTTACATCCAGATACCGGTTGCCGTATGCATCCTGGAACAGGAGAACACTGCGGTCGGAAAACAAAGGCACGTAAGCAGACTGGTTTTCCAGGAGAAATGCCTCCTCGTCCTCCAGCTCCTCATAGCGGACAATGACATACTTCATCCTGGAATCCCCGCACCGGATGCGGCAGGATTTAAGGATGCCCGGAAGCACTCTGGCCACCCGGCTGTCTATCATATCCTTATAAATCATGTGTTCGTAAATAACGGCCATGGAACGGTTGATTCTAGACTGGAACAGCTGTTCCATGGCAAACTGCTCCATATGCCTGGTGTAATTCTGATACAGCTCCGCGGAGGGATTCATATACTCCAATATATTCCGGTAGAGCACCTGACGGCTGTGCCTGTCCAAATCCTTATCATAGGAGAAATACAGCAGCACCTCCTTAGGCAGCAGGTGGCCGTAATCCTCCGGCAGGGCGTAAAGGAAATACTCGTAGAGCCTGGTCAGGTTCACTCCCTGTTCCAGGGCCTTCTCATACCAGACAAAGGCGTCCTTTTCCTTGCAGTCTCCCTTGATGAGCAGGCTGCACACAGCCTCCAGGATTGGCAGCTCCTCGTATGTCTGGTACAGCTTCTCAAATAAGCGCTCCACCAGTTTCCTGTAATGCTTAAGCCCCAGAGCCAGCTCTGCCGCCCTCAGTGCGGTTAAACGGCTGACAATTCCTTTCTGCACCCCCATGTACAGGGCCTGTATCTCAAAATCACCCAGGCGCACAAACAAATCCGGATGGGCTTCCATCAGACGGCAGGCAGAGGCATAGAGAAAGGGGCTGCTGCAGCCCTGGTTGAACAGGGATGCCATGGACCGGTACAGCTCCAGGGGATTCTGGGCCATGGTTTCATCCAGCTTCATCAGCATCAGGAAAAGATAGGGCCGTATCTCCCCGTCCTCCCACAACAGCTTTCTGATATAGCGTACCAGGGATTCCTTCTGCTGGACAGAAGGCTTGATTTCCAGACGCAGAAACTGGTAGAAACAGTATAATTCCACCTGCTGCTCCCTGTGGGCCAGCACATGGTCCCTTGCATCGTCCAGGGCCAGGGAGGCATTGTCCTCCCTGCCGTTTAGTATAAGAAGCTCCGCCTGTATCAGCTTGGCCCTCTCATCCCCCGGAAAATCCGCCCTGAGATGCTCCGTTTCCTTCATCATCTGGTTCAGGAGAAGGGCCGGCTCATAAACTCCCGCCTCATAGTCCAGGCGCAGGGATAAATATTTATACAGACTTCCATGGTCCATAAACCGGTCTGTGCCGGATTCCCGCTCAGTGCTCCCTGCTGCGCGGCGGCCCTCAGCCTCCACAGTAATCAGGAATTCCTCCCCCAGGGATTTGACGCGGATGCATCCAAAATTCCTTCCCCTGTGAAGCCTGGACGGAACAATGCGGTATCCCACCCTGCACCGGCCCTGGACAAAATCCTGGTCCGTAATCCTGGCGGTCCCCAGTTCAATGAAAGGGGCATCCGCGGTTATGTCCGCCGACACATACCCCCAGGTTCCTGCTGCTATATCAATATAATCCTCTGCTGTTCCGGTTAAGTTCTCATATATCCTGGTTCCGGTTTCCAGCCCCAGCTTTACCGGTTCCTTCACCTGCAGGGCCACCAGGAATTCCTCCATCAGGTTCCGCCTGCCCGCCCTTCCCTTCAACCCGTCATAGATGGTACGGACCCGGGAATCCTGCATGAAGGGGGCTTCTGTAAAGTCCTGGTATTCAAACATTCTCAGCGCCTTTTCCTGGTCCTTCTTAGCCAGCAGGGCAAAGTCCCTGGGAGTCTTTAAATTTCCCAGAACCTCCCCTGAATCACCGGCCTGTACACGCAAAGAATAAGGAATCTCCCTCTCACCTCCATTGGTGACCAGGTAAAAAGATCCCTTGATTTCGTCCCCGTGCTCTGAAAAGCCCACGTTGACTTCATATATAATCCGGTTGCGAAGTCCGCCAAAAGCGCTGTTCACTACCCGGACCCTTTCATGGCTGGAATACACCAGCCCTTTTATATGCAGGTTATTGCCGCTGCTCACCAATATCTCGCCACGGATGACCTCACCCGCAGGAACCGAAACCTCCACCCTCTCCGGCGTCAGCACCAGCTCCGGCGAACCATTGTCAATGATTCCCCTGGCCAGACGGTTAATACGTTCCCTCATAGTACCACCTGTATCTTTATCCTTCTGTGTAAAGTGTCCACACTTACGTAACATGATATCACATTTTGGGTGGTTTTAAAAGTTTTAATTGCATCTTTTGTGCAAACCACGGGTTCCATGTTTTTCCATCCATACTCTGTGCTCCCCTCCCCCGGTCCCGGCCTCCCCTAATTTCAAAAGGAACTTGATAAACACTGACAAAATTGTTATGATATATAAAAATGCATTTTTGTGTTTCTATTATATAAGGAAAAGGACGGAATGGATTATGACAACCAATGAAAAAGCACTGCTGCTCCATGAGGAATGGAAGGGAAAACTTGAAACCACATCAAAGGCAAAGGTGGCATCCAGGGAGGACCTGGCTCTTGCCTATACCCCGGGGGTTGCCGAACCCTGCAGGGTGATTGCAAAAGACCCGGAGGCAGCTTACCGGTACACCATCAAATCCAACGCCATTGCCGTTGTCTCCGACGGAAGCGCCGTACTGGGCCTGGGCAATATAGGTCCCCTGGCAGCCATGCCGGTCATGGAGGGCAAGGCTGTGCTCTTTAAGGAATTCGGCGGCGTCAACGCATTCCCCATCTGCCTGGACACCCAGGACACCCAGGAAATCATTGAGACCGTTGTGCGCATTGCCCCTGCCTTTGGCGGCATCAACCTGGAGGACATCTCCGCCCCCAGATGTTTTGAGATAGAGGAAGCATTAAAAGAGAGGCTGAACATCCCTGTATTCCATGACGACCAGCACGGCACTGCCATCGTGGTCCTGGCCGGTGTCATCAACTCCCTGAAGCTGACCGGCAAAAAGAAGGAGGACTGCTGCGTGGTAGTAAACGGAGCCGGTTCAGCCGGCGTTGCCATCACAAAGCTGCTGCTGACCTATGGATTTGCCCATGTCACCATGTGCGATAAGAGCGGCATACTGACCAAGGGAGCAGACGGCCTTAACTGGATGCAGGAAAAAATGATGGATGTAACCAACCTGGAATATAAAACAGGTACCCTGGCAGACGCCATGAGGGGCGCTGACATCTTTGTGGGCGTGTCCGCTCCCGGAATCGTGACCCAGGACATGGTTGCCTCCATGAATAAGGACGCCATTCTCTTTGCCATGGCAAACCCTGTTCCGGAAATCATGCCTGACCTGGCAAAGGCTGCCGGGGCGCGGGTGGTTGGAACCGGCCGTTCCGACTTCCCCAACCAGGTAAACAACGTAGTGGTATTCCCCGGAATCTTTAAGGGCGCTCTGGAAGGCCGTGCTGCCGCCATCACCGAGGAGATGAAGCTGGCTGCCGCCGAGGCCATAGCCGGACTGGTGGATGAAGCGGATTTAAGCGACGAGAACATACTTCCCGAAGCCTTTGACCCCCGCGTGGCAGACGTGGTCAGCAGCGCGGTAAAGGACCACATTAGAAAATAATAAGAAAACCCTGATGGAGTGTGTATGATATGCTGACTGAACCTATGACCTTGTACAAACTGATGAATCTCTATATGCTGAAGCAGGTGAACTTTCCCCTGACCAACGCCCAGCTCACCAACTTTTTCACAGAGCATGAATAC
Organism: Clostridium sp. 1001271st1 H5; assembly: GCF_005845215.1. Lineage (GTDB taxonomy): Bacteria > Bacillota > Clostridia > Lachnospirales > Lachnospiraceae > Enterocloster. Next base: position 86,441 of record NZ_SPHO01000018.1, on the reverse strand, counting down.
ACCACCTACTTTACCCTCCAGCAGGCCTTAAACGAGCTGGAAGACGCCGGCCTGGTGCACAAGGAGGCCAGCCACAACAGCACCCGGTATGACATCACCAGGGAGGGCGAGGAAACCCTTAACTTCTTCGGCAAGAACATATCCTCCGCCATCATTGAGGACATGGACCATTACCTTAAGGAAAACAAGTTCCGTCTCCGGGAGGAGGTGGGCACCACGGCCGACTTCTACAAGGGGACCAACCAGGACTACATTGTCCACTGTGAGGTCCGTGAGAACAAAACAACCCTGATTCGGCTGGATTTGTCTGTTCCCGACAGGGAGCAGGCAGAATCCATGTGCAATACATGGAAAACAAAAAGCCAGGAAATCTATGCCCACGTCATGCGGTCACTTTTATCCTGACTTTTATCCATGCCTTTCCTATCAGTCCATTTCCTGTACCGGTTAAAACGAAAGTTGTTCCAATAACAGTTCCAAAATCTGCCGGGCGTTTGAGTCCGGCTTTTTTTCGCATATGTCGTAGATGGTTGCGGCCAGCCTGAAATTCTCTCCCAGATTCCGGATGACCCATTCCCTGGATTCACCTGCTTTTCTCAGACGCAGTATTTTCGCTATCAGGAACAGATACTCCTTCTCCTGCTCCGGACCGGTCACCATACGGGCTTCCGCCTTGGGTGCCTCGGGTTTGGCCGCCGGATGTCCGCCGTACCTGGCTGCCTTTGGCGCTCCCCCGGCCCCTTCCGCCTGTTCTGCTCCCCCGGAAGTTCCGCTCTGGCCGGCTGTCTTTCCCGCCTTCTGTTTATAGCGCTTCTGCTGTTTTTCATACTTGCTGGCCCTGGTCTTCTCTCTCTGGCCGGTGGCTGCTCCGGGCGTGCCGTATCCATGCTCCAGCCAGATAGTCTCCACCTCATATTTCCCGTCCTCAATGGTCATCACTGCCATGGAAAGGGGCAGGGTAAAACGCTTATAACCGCAGCTTCCCGGATTCAGCCAAAGCCTTCCGCTGATTTCCTGCTGATAGTACATATGGGAATGGCCGAATATAACTACCTGTATATCTTTAAGCATGCTGGGAATATCCACACGTTCGTGGGCCATGATGAATTTTACCCCGCCGATTTCAAACCGGTTTACCTGGCCAAGGCCCCCTGACCATCCTCTGTCATTATTCCCCCTTACCGCATACAAGGGCTGGTCCACATTCAGCTTGTGATACAGCATCTGATTGTCAAAATCCCCTGCATGGACAATCACATCGCAGGTTTCAAGAATCCTCTCCACCTCCGGCCGGAGCACTCCATGGGTGTCCGCCATGACCGCCACCCGTATTGGTCCCGTTTCCATTACATAATACCTCCAGATACAGCCGGGCGCCTCTGGATTTCCATTCCGCCCTCTGTCTTATTTTTCATTCATACCTTTATATATTATACGCTAAATGCCGGATATGTCGAGTTGAATCTGAGGCTTTTGCCCGGTGTTGTGCCAATAAAAGGCATTTTTCTGCATATTTCTTTACACGCTCCCCATTCTGTGATATATTTAATGTTAAGATAGTGTTAATATTATACCAAGTCGCTTAATGCTACTATGTAGCAGTGGGAGAACCGATTTTTTGGGGTGTATTCATCCGCCCGGCCTGTTACGGCCCCGGATGATAGGGAACCTTTCTTTCCCGAACCCGGCAGCTAATCTCATAGGCGGAAGAGGGACAGGGACATTCTGGTAAATCATTTTGCTGTATTGTCGTATACTTTTCCGTCTGCATCCATGCAGACGGTTTCTTTTGTTAAGTCCGTTCTTTTCCTTTACCTAAAACTGAATACATCCAAGGATATTCCCCATCACCGCACCCTCCCAAGGCGGCGCCCCAACGAAAGGAGACCTGATATATGCATGAACTCACTAACCTGGATCTGGCCATCATTGTCCTCTATATGATAGGAATGCTTTTTGTGGGCGTATGGTTCGTCAAACGAATCAAGAATACAGGCGATTACTACGTTGCAGGCAGAACCCTTGGCCCCTTTGTGCTGACTGCCACTGTATGCGCCTCCATCATCGGCGGCAGCGCCATGATGGGACGGGCAGGCATTGCCTACACCACTGGCTTTAAGGCGGTCATGACCGCCATCCCCTATCTCATCGGCATGTTCATCTTCTCAGCCATCGCCGGACGTATCCAGGAGGTTGGCTTCACCAGAAACATCAATTCCATACCGGAGCTTTTTCACTACCGGTTCAACCGGACCGCCCGCTGCATCCTGGCCTTCATGATTGTATTCACCATGATGGGCACGGTAGCTGCCCAGGTAACCGCCACCGCCACCATCATCAAAATGCTGGGAAATGAATTCGGCATCAGCTATGAAGCCGGCGCCCTTGCAGCCACTCTTATCTTCATCATCTACACCGCTGCATCCGGCCTTTTCGGAGTGGTGTACACGGATGTGCTTCAGTTCTTCATGCTGATTATCTTTGTCTACATCCTGATTCCCTTTTCCAGCCTGCGGTACCTGGGAGGCTTTTCCTCCTTCTGGCAGAACCTGGACAAATCCTACCTGGTCCCTCATATCAACGGCAGCATTCTGGGCGATATTGTCACCTATCTGGTGTTCACCCTGGCAGGGGCCGAGATGTGGCAGAGGGCCTTTGCAGCCAAGAGTAAGAAGGCGGCCACCCAGGGTATGTTCTGGGGCACTTCCATTTACATGATAACCATTGCCCTGGTATTCTTCATGGGACTGGCAGGAAGGCAGATTCTGCCGGATGTGGTGGCCTCCTACGGAAGCTCTGATGCCGTTGTACCGGCCCTGGCTGTAAGCATTCTGCCTCCCGGCCTTACGGGACTGGCCCTGGCAGGCATCCTGTCGGTCATGATGTCCACTGCGGACAGCTATCTGCTGGTATCTGTCCAGACCTTTGTACACGACCTTGGAAAAAATTTCATGCCGGAAATGACGGAGAAACATGAAATTCTCATGTCCCGCGTCATGTCCGTGGTCCTGGCCATGGGCGCCCTGATTATTGCCCTTTACATCAAGAACGCCTACAATGTGCTCATGTTTGCCTGGTCCTTCTATGCTGCCGCAGCAGGTCTTCCCTCCCTGGCGGCCCTGTACTGGAAAAAAGCCACCAGTCAGGGCATCATATCTGCCATGACGGGCGGCTTCGCGGTATGTGTGGGCTGGAAACTGGCCGGCAATCCCTGGGGACTGGGGGAAACCGTTCCCGGCGCCGTTGTCTGCGGCATCCTGCTGGTGGCAGTGAGCCTGGCCACCTGCAAAAAGCATCCGTGCAGAATGGCGTAAAGGACCCAGCGGCTCTCTGCTGCTATTTAATGATACTGTAAAAATACAGCACGCATACTCCCAGCAGCACATACATGATTTTAGGCATTTCCTTAATCTTGCCGGAGGCCAGCTTCAGGACCACATAAACCGGCAGGGCCACGCAGATTCCATTGGCAATATTATTTGCAAATATGGTAAATGCAACACAGATAAATGCCGGGAAGGATTCCGTAAAATCATCATAGTTGATGTTGCGCATGGAATTGAGCATGCCCACTCCGATGATAATAAGGGCCGGAGCCGTTGCAGCCGACGGAATCATCAGCGCAAACGGCGTCAGCAGAAGGGTAAAGGCAAAACAGACACTTGTGGAAATGGGTGTCAGTCCGGTCTTCCCTCCTGCCTCCACGCCGGAGGAGGATTCCAGATAGGTAGTCATACACGGCATACAGAACAGGCTGCCCAGAGCGGTTGCAATGGCATCCACCTTAAACACCTTGTCTATGCCCGGAAGGTTGCCGTCCTTGTCCAGGAACCCGGCCTTTGCGCCCACGCCCAGGGCTGTGCCGAAGGTAGAGAAGAAATCCGGCACAAACATGGCAATCAAAAACGGCAGATAGGCAAACTGCAGTGCTCCCAGGAAATCAATCTTCATGAACTGGCCAAAGGGAGAGCTGGGCGCCATGAAAAATGCCTCGGGCATCTTAGTCAGGCCCATGGGGATACCGGCCAGAGTGGTAATCAGAATGGAAAAAATCATGTATCCCGGCACCCTCATCTGCTTGGTGATAAGAATCAGCAGGAATCCAATGAGCGCCAGAAGCACGGAAGCAGAACTTAAGTCTCCGAAGGCCAGGTTATTCTTGCCTTCCAGGGCAACAATCAGTCCTGCATTCTTACATCCCAGCAAAGCGATGAACAGGCCCACGCCTGCGCTGACTGCATGTTTCAGGCTGGCGGGAATGGCATTTACAACAGCATCCCTGAGACCGATATAGGAAATCACAATAAAAATAACACCGCTCCAGAAAATTACACCCGCCGTAATTTCAGGCGAAATCCCGCTGTTGGCAATCATTCCCGACACGATTGCCACACTGCCCAGCCCGGGGGCCAGGGCAAACGGGCGGTTTGTCACCAGGGCCATGGCCACTGTGGTGACAATAATCAGCAAAATCATGGATGTGAGCATGACCCCTCTGTCAAGCCCTGCATTGGCCATGATATTGGGGACTGTTCCCAGCACATATGCCATGGTAACAAATGTGGTGATACCGGCCAGAATCTCCGTACGCACCGTGGTCCCATGCTCTGTCAGACGGAATTGCCTGTCAATCCAGGTGCCGGAAGCTCCCCTCTTGGCTGTACCTTCAGTTTCCTTTGACATGATTAATCCTCCTTTTGATTTACTCTTCCATTTTCAACGGCACGATTTTACAGGCTTTTACATCAATCAGCCCCTTATCGGTCAGCTTTAAGGCAGGGCTGGCTGGAAGGGTCAGGGTGCAGAAGGACATGATGGGGTTGTAATGTCTGTAACCCTGGTCTGCCATTGCCCCGCGTACCCCGGCCAGCTTTTCCCCCACCTCCCTTGCCGGCCGGTCCGATAAAATACCGCCCACATTAAGAGGCAGCTCTGCCTGTATCGTTCCTGCATCCGCCACGGCCATGCCGCCCTGCATCTCTATGACGCGGTTAAGGGCAAGCTTCATATCTGCAGGATTCGCGCCGGCCACCAGGACGTTGTGGCAGTCATGTGCATAGCTGGTAGCAACGGCTCCCCGTTTGTGGCAGTCGCCGGTCAGCAGTCCGTATCCAACTGCCCGGCCCTTGCCATACCGCTCGAATACCGCGGCCAGCAGGCAGCCTGAACCTTCCCACTGGAGGATGCCGTCCTTCACCGGCATATCCAGGATTTTTTCCGTTGTCCTGGTGGAGCCATCCTGAATCTCCATGACCCGGACCCGGACTGTGCCGGAATCCGGCTCCATGGGAACCGCAAACCGGCTCTGTTCCTGGTAATCCAGCCGGATACTGTGGTAATAGGGCTCCGGAAAACGCATGTCCCGGGTCTGTTCCGCAGTTACCTGTCCCCTGCTCCAGATACAGTTTCCGTTCTTATAGGTAGATGCAACAGAAAACCCATCCAAATCACTGAGCAGCAGGAAATCAGCTGTTTTTCCCGGAGCAATTGCCCCCCGGTCCAAAAGGTTCATCCGTCTGGCCGGGGTAAAGGAGGCGTTATAGATTGCCTGTTCCGCCGTCATTCCCAGCTCCACAGCCCTGCGCACCAGGGCATCCAGATGGCCCTGGGTACAAAAGGTGTCCGCCATGACATCGTCTGTGACAAAGCAGAAATGTTCCTCCAGACCATGTTCCCTGATGTAGTCCAGAACCTCTCTCCGCAGCATCTTTTCCTGGATTTCCATAAACATGCCATTGGCAAACCTCTGTTCCAGTTCTTCCATGCTGTGCTCCGTATGGTCCCCATTGATGCCAAGATACAGGAACTTTGCCAAATCCAGGTCCAGCAGCGCCGGACAATGCCCTTCAATGGGAAAGATGCGGTCCTGTTGGCGGAGCTTTTTAAGGAACCGGGTAATTTCCAGCTGGTTTTCCCGGATAACGGTCCTGTAGTTCATGACCTCCCCCACACAGGCCACCCAGGGATTTTCCTTCAGGCCTTCCATCTCCTCACAGGTTATGATGCCTCCGGTAGTCTCTAACTCAGGGGAGGTGGAGGGCACGCAGCTGGGAATCCCGTAGAAAATATCAACCGGGCTGTTTTCCCCTGCCCGAATCATATCCAGAACCCCCTGCATCCCGTTCACATTGGCCATCTCATGGGGCTCCGACACAATGGTTGTAACCCCGCATTCCGCCAGCCGCCTGCAAAACGCTCCCGGCGTCAGCATGGAACTCTCAATATGCATATGTATGTCAATCAATCCGGGCACCATGTACATACCCTCTGCATCCACTGTCCTGTCAGCCTTAACTGCGCCTGACCTGCGGGAATCAATGTATAAGAATTTCCCTCCCAATACAGATACATCTGCCGATACAAACTTTTTAAAGTAGCTGTTATAGACCTTTGCCCCTCTTACAAGAAAATCCGCTCTCTCTGTTTCCATGGCGCCTCCATTCAGCAATATTGATGAAACCCTTGATTGTATATGATTTTTATTATACAATGTGCATAGGTAGGTGTCAAAGTCATAATAATCATCCAAGTTATGAATTTTTTTCATTGGAGGTGTACAGATGATATCAAAAGAAATACGGTATATGCTGGCCATACGCAGATATGGAAGCATCACAAAGGCGGCAGACTCCCTGTTCATTACACAGTCTGCCCTGAGCAAGGCCGTAAAGAATATAGAACGCCAGATAGGCTCCCCTCTGTTCAGCCGCATTGGCAATGACCTGGTCCCCACCCATATCGGCAACCGTTATATGGATTATGCGGAAAAAATCTTCCAGATAGGTTCTGACTGGAACTCAGAATGCGAGGATTTATTGGGGGAGGAAAAGGGACAGCTGACCATTGCAGTGGCACTGATGCGCGGCTCCTGCCTGCTGCCGGATATACTGTCCCGTTTTTATTCCCGGTACCCGGATGTACAGATTCATCTTCTGGAGGAATCCCACTCCGTTGAAAAGCAGCTGGCCCTTTCCCCCAATGTGGACTTTGCCATCTATAATTCCACGGCCACGGACCCCGCCCAGACAGCGGAGTACCTGGGACAGGAAGAAATCGTTCTGGTGGCCTCCCCCCATCATCCTCTGGCAGAAAAGGCAGTGGTCAGGGACGGGTATTGCTATCCCTGGATGGATATCCGGCATACGGAACAGGAAGCCTATATCCTGCATCCACAGGACCAGACCACAGGCCGGATATCCGCCGGGCTGTTTAAAAAGGCCGGCATAAACCCGCCGGTCCTTTTGTTTACCCGCAACAGCGATATCGCCATACGTCTGGCAGCCTCCGGCACAGCCCTCTGCCTGGCCCCTGAATCCTATGTCAGGAAAATACATTTTGACAATCCCCCTCTGTGCTTTTCCGTGGGAGAGCCCGCCACTGTGACCACGCTGTATGCGGTATATCAGAAGGGCCGGTATATTCCGTCCTACGGAAGGTATTTTATCGAGCTGGTGAAGGAGCAGTACCAATGACGCCTTCCCAGCAGAGCTTGCTGTAAAACCATACAAAATCAGCGCCAAAAGGCCTGACTTCCTGCAAGTAATACCCATCTGCCAGGAAATCAGGCCCTTTTTACTTTATAAATTCAGGTTCTATTTGAGACATACAGAGCTTCTACAGATTCCCCTCAATAAGGTCCCATATCTCATCCCTGCCCTGCTTTGTCTCTGCCGAAAACGGAATGATGATGCCGTCCTTTTCCATCCCCAGGCCTTCCCGCACCATCTTCACATGCTTTTGCACCTGGCTCCGGTTAATCTTGTCCATCTTGGTGGCGATGATGACGGGATGGTATCCGTTGTAGGTAATCCAGTCAAACATCATCTTATCGTTGGCTGAGGGTTCATGGCGGATATCAATGAGCAGGAACACCATCTTAAGCATCTGGGAATTCCTGAGATACCGTTCTATCATCTTGCCCCATTTTTCCTTGACCTCAACCGCTATCTTGGCATAGCCGTAACCCGGCAGGTCCACGTAGTACAATGCCCCGTTGATGTTGTAAAAATTGATGGTCTGGGTCTTGCCCGGCTGGGAGGAAGTCCTTGCATATGCCTTGCGGTTCATCAGCGCATTGATGAGGGATGACTTCCCCACATTGGACTTGCCTGCAAATGCAAACTCAGGCAATATATTTTCCGGCATCTTGCTGGTCACGCCGCACACTGTCTCCAGATTCACGTCTCTTATAATCATATTTCCTTCTCCTAATTCCTATCCGTTGGCCGTTGCTTGTACAAACGTCTCCGATGCCGCGTCTAAACAAACGCCTCCGACACCACGTCCTCCATGGCCTTTACATACACGATGTCCAGACCCTTGGTGATTTCCTTGGACAGCTCCGCCATATCCGGCCGGTTCTTATCAGGCACCAGTACCTTTTCTATGTGGGCCATCTTGGCTGCCAGTATTTTTTCTTTCAGTCCTCCGATGGGCAGGACCCGTCCCCGGAGGGTTATCTCTCCCGTCATGGCCACCTTGGACTGGACACTCCTGCCCGTCACTGCGGACAGCATGGCTGTGGCCATGGTAATTCCCGCAGACGGCCCGTCCTTGGGCACGGCTCCCTCCGGGATATGGATGTGGAGGTCGTGCTTTTCAAAGTAATCATCGGCAATCTCATATTGGGGGCACACGGACCGCACATAGGTCAGGGCTGTCTGGGCGGATTCCTTCATCACATCGCCTAACTGTCCGGTCATCAGAAGGCTGCCCTTGCCCGGCATCACATTGACTTCTATCTGAAGGGTGTCGCCTCCCACGCTGGTCCAGGCCAGACCGCGGACAATACCGACTTCGTCCTGCTCATTGGCATTTTCAAAGGTCACCTTTTCCTTGCCAAGGTATTTCTCCAGGTTGCTCTCCGTAATCTTGATGGACTTCTTCTTATCCTCCAGGAACTGCCTGGCCGCCTTGCGGCACACGTCCCCGATGCGGCGCTCCAGGTTCCTGACCCCTGCTTCCCTGGTATAGTTGTGTATGATTTTCTCCAAACTCTTATCAGAAAATGTAATCTGGCTGTCCCTCAGGCCGTTGCGCTCCATCTGCTTTGCCACCAGGTAGTCCCTGGCTATGTGGAACTTCTCATTTTCCGTGTAGCTGTTGACCTCAATCAGTTCCATACGGTCCAGCAGCGGGCCCGGTATGGTCTGGGTGGTGTTGGCCGTGGCAATGAACAGGACCTGGGACAGGTCAATGGGCAGCTCCACATAGTGGTCCCTGAATTTCACATTCTGTTCTCCGTCCAGCACCTCCAAAAGCGCGGAGGAGGTATCGCCCTTGTAATCGCTGCTCACCTTGTCAATCTCATCCAAAAGCATCAGCGGATTGCTCACGCTGGCCTGACGCATGCCCTCCACGATACGGCCCGGCATGGCGCCCACATAGGTCTTTCTGTGCCCCCTGATTTCCGCTTCGTCCCGGACGCCGCCCAGGCTGATGCGCACATACTTCTTATTCAGGGCCCTTGCCACGGACCGGGCAATGGATGTCTTGCCGGTTCCCGGAGGTCCCACCAGACATATGATGGGGCTGGTGCCCTTCTTGGTCAGGGCGCGGACAGCCAGGTATTCCAGGATTCTCTCCTTTACCTGCTCCAGTCCATAATGGTCCTCATTAAGAATCTTCTCTGCATGTTTGATGTCATCATTGTCCTTGGACATCTTCTTCCAGGGCAGGTCCAGCAAGGTTTCCACATAGGTGCGCAGTACATTGGCCTCCTGGCTTCCAGCCGGCATGTTGCGGAAGCGTTCAATTTCCTTATGCAGCTTTTCCTTTACTTCCTTGTCAGCCTTCAGTGCGTCCAGTCTCTTCTGGTATTCGTCCGCATCTGATACAGCGTCCTCGCCCAGCTCCTGGCGGATAACCTTCATCTGCTCCCTGAGGATGTATTCCTTCTGGTTCTGGTCAATATCGGCCTTTACCTTTTCCTGGAATTCCTTTTTAATCCTGTATATCTCCATCTCAGTCAGCAGGGTATGCATCACTACCTCGTATCTGGCTGACAGGGAACTGTTCTCCAGCACGGTCTGGCGTATGGTGTAATCCCATGGCAGCTGGATGGCAATCTGGTCCAGCATCTCATTCAGCCCGGTAATCATCATCAGGTTGGGCAGAATCTCCTTGGTAATCTTGGGATTGACTCTCCCATATTCCTCCAGCTTGTCCTTCAGGATGCGCAGCATGGCCTCCTGGGTCAGGCTGTCCAGGTCATCCTCCTCCGCCTCAATGGCGGCAATCTCGCCCATCATGGCCGGTTCCTCGGCATCCAGGCACAGAAGTTCTGCCCGCTCCAGTCCCTCCACCAGCACGCGGACCACCTTTCCCGGCAGCTTCACCAGCTGCTTCACCACGGCGATGGTGCCTACCTGGAACAAATCCCCCTGCTCCGGCTCAACGATTTCAGGATGTCTCTGGGCCACAAGGAACAGTCTCTGGTCACCCACCATGGCCCGTTCTACGGCTGCCACTGATTTCGGCCTGTTTATATCAAAATGCAATACCATACCCGGAAGTATGGTCAGGCCCCTGAGAGCCACCACGGGCATCGTAATCACTTGTTCTCCCATTTTCAATCTTCACCTCTTGTATCTTAACCATTTGAAAAGCCGCTGCAATGCAGGTGCCGGACCGGCCGGAAAACAGGCCTTCTGGTCCGGGTCATATCTGATTTGCAGCGGCCCTTTCTCTCTTCTAAATTGTCACAGGAGCATGACAGCCTACGCAATTTCTCCTGTCTTGCTGTCCCCTCTAAGCCGTTCTGACAACGGTTTCCGGGCAGATGCAGGAGGCATGTCGCGGTATACTAATTCCGGCTGTCCTGCCTTTCTCACTACGTCTCTGGTAATGGTACAGATTCCGATGGAATCATCGGACGGAATCTCATACATAAGGTCCATCATCACTGACTCAAGGATGGAACGCAGTCCCCTGGCGCCAATCTTGCGGTCTACTGCCAGCTGTGCAATTTCCTCCAGAGCCTCCTGGGTAAATTCCAGCTTTACATTGTCCAGTTCAAACAGCTTCTGGTACTGTCTCGTCAAAGCGTTTTTCGGCTCTGACAGGATGCGCACCATGGCTTCCTTTGTCAGCTGCTCCAGTGAAACCATCACCGGCACACGGCCTATGAACTCAGGAATCAGCCCGAATTTGGTCAAATCCTTTGGCTCCACCTTCTTGAGCAGCTCATCGATGTTCAGGTCGTTCTTGCTCGCCACCTCGGCGTTGAAACCAATGGAACCTGCGCTGATGCGCTGCTCCACTATCTTCTCCAGGCCGTCAAAGGCACCGCCGCAAATAAACAGGATATTGGTGGTATCAATCTGAAGAAGCTCCTGGTGTGGATGTTTCCTGCCTCCCTGAGGCGGAACGCTGGCAACCGTACCCTCCAGAATCTTAAGCAGGGCCTGCTGGACGCCCTCGCCCGAAACATCTCTGGTGATGGATACATTTTCGGACTTCTTGGTAATCTTATCAATCTCGTCAATATATATAATGCCGTATTCGGCACGGGAGATATCATAATCAGCTGCCTGGATAAGCTTTAACAGGATGTTCTCCACATCCTCGCCCACATATCCCGCCTCTGTCAGCGCAGTTGCATCTGCAATGGCAAAGGGAACATTGAGAATCTTAGCCAGGGTCTGGGCCAGGTAGGTCTTACCTGAACCGGTGGGCCCCACCATGAGGATGTTGCTCTTCTGCACATCCACATCCATGTTCTGGCATGCCGTAACCCTTTTATAGTGATTGTAAACCGCAACAGACAACACCTTTTTGGCGTCATCCTGTCCGATGACATATTCGTCTAAAAATGCTTTGATTTCCTTTGGCTTCAGGAGACGTATATCGGCCAGTGCAGGGCTTTCCCCTTCATCCTGTCCCTCCAGCTCCTCTTCCAGAATCTCAGAGCACAATTCTATGCACTCGTCACAGATATACACATTGTTGTTGCCTGCCCCGGCAATCATCTTCCGTACCTGATCCTGTGTCCTTCCGCAGAAGGAGCACCGAATCGTGTCATCTGGTCTCATTGGCATACGATACCTAACCTTTCATATCCTTTACTTGCTGTTTTACGTTACCGGCCTGATGCCTTAGCGCTGCGCTGCAGCACTAATGATGTGCGATGATTTCATCAATAAGGCCGTATTCCTTGGCCTCCAATGCAGACATATAATTGTCGCGCTCTGTATCGCGCTCAATTACTTCCAGGGGCTTCCCTGTGTTTGCTGCCAGGATTTCGTTTAATTTCTTTCTTGTCTTCAATATATTCTCAGCCACGATTTTAATTTCCGTTGCCTGGCCCTTGGCCCCGCCGGAAGGCTGATGTATCATGATTTCAGCATTGGGCAGAGCGAAACGCTTGCCCTTGGCTCCGCCTGAAAGAAGGAACGCGCCCATGCTGGCCGCCATACCGATACAGATGGTAGACACATCGCACTTGATGTAATTCATGGTGTCATAGATGGCAAATCCCGCGGATACAGAACCCCCAGGGCTGTTGATATACAGATGGATATCCTTGCCGGGGTCCTCTGACTCCAGGAACAAAAGCTGTGCAACCACAAGGCTTGCGGACACATCGTTTACATCCTCGCCCAGGAATATGATTCTCTCCTTCAGCAATCTTGAATAAATGTCATACGAACGCTCGCCGCGGCTGGTCTGCTCAATGACATAAGGTACTAAACTCATATAACCATCCTCCTAGTTATGAGCACGCGGCGCCTGTTTTCAGGCGTCTGCGCGCAATACATGCCATCCCTCCCGGCCAGTTCTTTCACCCGCCCGGCGGAATGACGTTCACTTATAAGAAACCAGGGAGATTCAAAGCCAGTCAAATAAGCGCTGTGAACCCCCCGTATCATATGTGAATTATACCAGTTTTGCTTCTGCTACCAGGAAATCAACCGCTTCCTGAACAGCAATATCTTCCTTCATCTGGTCCTTATCACGGTCTGACATATAATCCTTTAACTTGTCAGCCTCCATCTGGTAAGTGGCCGCCATCTTGGCAATTTCCTCATCCAGTCTTTCGTCGGAAACCTGCAGGTTTTCAGCCTTTACAACTTCCTCAAGCACCAGTCTGGTCTGGATTCTCTTTAAGGCCTGCGGCTTCATCTGCTCTCTCATCTGCTCCATGGTCATACCTGTATATTTCATGTACAGGTCCATAGACAGACCCTGGCTCTCCATACGGCGGGCTGTATCCTGAACCATGTTGTCAATCTGGCCTTCCACCATCCTGTCAGGAATCTCCATGGATGCGCCTGCCACTACCTTGTCAACCACACGGTTCTCGTTTTCGGAAGCAGCTTCTTTCTGCTTTCTCTCAAGAATCTTTGCCTCAATATCCTTCTTGTATTCATCCAGAGTGTCAAATTCGGAAACCTCTCCTGCAAACTCATCATCCAGTTCCGGAAGTTCCTTTACCTTGATTTCCTTTACAGTCACCTTAAAGGTAGCCGGCTTGCCAGCCAGCTCTGCTGCATGATACTCTTCCGGGAAGGTTACATTAATCTCGCACTCTTCGCCGATGTTCTTGCCAACCAGCTGCTCCTCAAATGTATCGATGAAGGAATGGGAACCAATGGTCAGAGGGTAATCAGCTGCCTTGCCGCCGTCAAATGTCTTGCCGTCAACAAATCCCTCGAAGTCGATGACGGTCTGGTCGCCGTCAGCAACCGGTCTGTCCTCTACGGTCAGAAGTCTTGCGTTCTGCTCCTGCACCTTCTTGAGTTCAGCTTCCACATCCTCCGGCTTAACAGCAGCGTCCACCTTCTCTACCTCAATGCCCTTGTACTCGCCCAGGGTCACCTCCGGTCTTACGGCTACGGTTGCAGTATAGATGAACGGCTTGTCCTTGCCAATCTGCTCTACGGCAACTTCTGGTCTGGAAACGATTTCCAGTCCGCTTTCATTCATTGCCTCCATGCAGGTTGCGTTGATAGCTTCATCGGCAGCCTCCTCATAGAAGATGCCTTCGCCATACATCTTTTCAATCATGGCGCGAGGTGCTTTGCCCTTACGGAAGCCTGGAATATTAAATTTGTTCTTGCTCTTATTGAAGGCTTTTTTCATTGCATCCTCAAACTGCTCTGCGCTTAACTCTATTGTCAGTTTGGCCATGTTTTTTTCTAATTTTTCTACTTGTACACTCATTTTTACGGGTTCCTCCTTAAAATATATGTGGTTCGCCCATAATCCATGAGGGCGCTACACTTCAATGTACCATTATAGCATGCTCATTTTAAAAACACCAGCGTTTTTTACAAAAAAAACTTCCATTCCATCCCACATACCCATGATATGGAACAGAACGGGAGTTTCCCTCGTCCGGATGTTATCCCCAGTTGTACTGGATTGCCGCTGCAATCTTCTGGGCCTGCTGGGGACCCTGAAGCAGGCGAATCAGTTCCAGTCCCATATCAAGGGCAAATCCCAGGCCCCTGCCGGTGGTGATGTTGCCGTCCGTCACAACACCCTGGCTGGTGTAGGACACGCCTGTGAGCTGGTCCTCAAATCCCGGATAACAGGTGGCCGTCCTGCCCTTTAAGAGCCCCATGCTCCCCAGGATGCTTGGCGCTGCACAGATGGCCGCAATCCTTCTGCCCTGCTTGTTGGCACACTCCACAGCCACTCCCAGGCCCTTGTGCGCTTTCAGATTGTTCGTTCCCGGCATCCCTCCGGGCAGGAACAGCACATCCGCCACATCCGGGTTCACATCCTCAAACAGGGCGTCCGTCCCCAACTCAATCCCATGGGAACCAGTCACGTTCCTGTTCCCTGTAACAGACACCAGTGTCACCTCCACACCGGAACGCCGGAGCACGTCCACAACCGCAAGACATTCAACCTCTTCCAGTCCATCCGCAAGAAATGCATAAACCTTTGCCATGATAATCTCCCTTTCCGCCATTTATCGCATAGTAATTGTATTTTATCATTTATCACTTTTCAGGGAAAGAGTTAAATGATATGATTGTAAAATGGAAAAAATAAAAATAGTTAGTAAAATCCACTAATCGACAATCACAGCAAGGAGGTTTTACCATATGGAAATCGAACGTAAATTCCTGGTTCCCCGTCTTCCGGAAGGCTATGACACCCATCCCTTCCATCAGATTGAGCAAGCCTATCTCTGCACCGGCCCGGTGGTCCGCATCCGGCAGGAGGACGAAGACTACTATCTCACCTACAAAGGCAAAGGTCTTCTGTCCAGGGAAGAATACAACCTTCCGCTGACCCGCGAAGCCTACTCCCACCTGCTCCCCAAGGCCGACGGCATTGTGCTCACCAAAAAACGCTATCTCATCCCCCTGGACAGCCCAGGCCATCTGACCATTGAACTGGATGTCTTTGAAGGCCGCTACGCCGGCCTCATTCTGGCCGAGGTAGAATTTCCCACTGAAGAAGAAGCCCTGTCCTTCCAGCCCCCGGAATGGTTTGGCAGGGATGTTACGTTTACGGGGGAATATCAAAATAGTAAGTTGGCGTGTGGGGTTTAGGGGATGCTTGGAGAGGTTAGGTGCATCCGTCCGTGAGGGGAAGAGTGTTTGAGCCCAATATCTAAAATACATGAAAAGGCTGGCTGCGAGTTTTGGCAGCCAGCCTCTTGTATTCAGCCGGTTTTCAGCGTCTTGGAAATACGGGCGGAAACACCTATCTTTTCCAATTACTTCTTCTGGACATACTTCAAGCAGTCAAGTGTTACTGCGGTTATGATGATGATGCCCTCGAATACGAACTGAAGGTTTGTGTCGATACCGAGAATGGTAAGGGAGTAGATAAGTACGGTGAAAATAAGCACGCCCACTACTACACCTGAAATCTTACCGATACCGCCGGTAAAGGATACGCCGCCAACCACGCAGGCTGCAATTGCATCCATCTCCCAGCCCTGGCCGTAAGCAGCGGAGCCGGAACCTACCATTCTTGCGCATTCCAGCCAGGAACCGAATCCGTAAAGGATACCTGCCAGAATGAATGCTCCCATGGTTACCCAGAATACGGAGATACCAGAAACAGCTGCTGCTTCCGGGTTGCCGCCTACTGCGTATAAGTTCTTGCCGAAGGTGGTCTTGTTCCAGATAAACCATACAATCACAATGGCAGCCACTGCCCAGAGAATGATGGTTGGGAACCCGTTTATTTTTGGAATAATCATCTTTGGAATGGCCGGTTCAATGGCGCCGAAGGAAACGCCCTTTGTTGCATAGGTCACAAGACCGAAAATCACCAGCATGTTGGCCATGGTTGAAATAAATGGATGCATCTTAAACTTAGCTGTAAAGAAACCTCCGATGGCCGTAAAGCAGGTACATAAAATGATACACATAACAAGGGCAAATACAACCCTTACGCCAATGGGCATGCCTGTGAAATCAAATACGTGGCCGAACACAGCGCCTGTGTTGATGCCCTGGTGCATGATAATGGTTGCTGTGGTCATGCCCATACCAACCATACGCCCTATGGAGAGGTCCGTACCGGTAAGGAGGATAAGTCCTGCAACGCCCAGAGCCAGGAACATTCTTGGGGAAGCCTGCTGGAGAATATTTAAAATATTATTATAGGTAAGCAGCTTCACGTTTTTCATCACCGGCGCAGCGATACACAGTCCGATGAAAATCAGGATAATAGCGATATACAGACCATTCTGCAGTAAGAATGTCCTGCGGTTGAATGTATATTTATAATTCTCCCATTTCTGCGCCCTGGTTTCCATGAAGGTGAATTTAGACAGGCGGAGCATATCAATCAGATGATACTGCCATGCAAAGGCAGCATGCCTTCTGTCCTTGATTCGCTGAAGCTCCTTGTCCAGGTCCATCTTCGCGTCAAACAGACGGTTCTTATGAACATACTTCTCATCCTTTATCTCCTGATGGTCCGTAAGCTTTGAGAGGGTGTTTTCATGTTCTTTGTTCAGTTGTGCAACTTTTGTGTCGTATTTTTCCTTTGCAAGAATTTTTTCCCGCTCGCAGCTTTCCTTTAAGGGCTGATAATATTCCTTATCAAAATGCGCCTTCAGGTAGCTCTCGGCATCGGAGATTAACTTTGCAATCTCATCCTTATTCTTTGCCTCAACAGCCTTTGCTTTTTCCATCTCCGCGCTGCATGATGCAATCCTGTTTTCCCTTTCATCCTTTGTAAGGGAACGGTCTCTCTTTGTTGCGTCAATACTGTTCTGCAGGGCAACTACCCTGTTTGTACCGTCCGCTCTGAGACTGTCGATTTTTTTCTGAATTTCGCCAACGTACTCCTCAATTGGCTGGCGCAGCTGCATTTCCTGTTCAGCCGTAAGAGTCTCATTGTTTCCTTTCGCCATATCCATGAATCCCCCTTATAGGTATTTTGCACTGAGCCTTAAAAGTTCTTCCTGATTTGTCTCTTTTGTATTAACAATTCCAGAAAGGCGTCCATTTGACATAACACCAATACGGTTTGTAATTCCCAGTATCTCCGGCATCTCAGAAGAAACAACAATGATTGTCTTCCCCTGCTTCGCCATATTGATGATAAGCTCATATATTTCATACTTTGCGCCCACGTCGATTCCTCTGGTGGGTTCGTCCATCATAAACACCTGCGGACTGCGCTCCAGCCACTTTCCAAAGATAACCTTCTGCTGATTGCCGCCGGAAAGGCTGGAAATCATGTCGTCAGGCCCCATACACTTGGTATGCATGATTTTGATTTCCTTTGACGTGGCCTTTATCATCTTTGCATCGGAAAGCGCTATGCCCGACATATACTGCTGCAGATTGGCAATGGTGGTGTTAAAGGTAAGGTCGCCCTTTAAAAACAGTCCGTTTGCCTTGCGCTCCTCGGTAATCATGGCAAAGCCATGCTCCATGGCTTCCTTTGCGCTGCTGAAATTCATAAGGCGGTTATTAAAATAAACACGTCCTGCCGCTCTGGTTCGGACACCAAAGATGGTTTCCAGAAGCTCCGTGCGCCCTGCCCCTACCAGGCCGTACAGCCCGAATATCTCTCCTTCTTTTACGTCAAATGAAACATCCTGCAAATGAGGCTCAAACTTTGTGGACAGATTCTGGATGGACAGAATCACGTCGCCGGGGGTATTGTCAACAGGCGGGAACCGGTTATCCAGGGAACGGCCGACCATTGCTGCAATCAGCTCATTCATATTTGCATCCTTGGTGCTCTTTGTCATAACCAGGTTTCCGTCACGAAGCACGGATATCTCATCGCAGATTTCAAAAATCTCATCCATCTTGTGAGAAATATAAATCAGGGCAATTCCCTGCTCCTTTAACATCCTCATCATCTCGAAGAGTTTGTCAACCTCCTGTACGGTCAGGGAGGAGGTGGGCTCATCCAGAACAATCACCCTTGAATTATAGGAGATGGCCTTGGCGATTTCGCACATCTGCCTCTGTGATACGGACATACGGCCCATGGGCTGGGTAAGGTTTACAGTCATTCCCAATTTTCTAAAGAGCTCGGCGGCTTCCTTTTTCATCCTGCCTTCATCAATTACACCCATGGAATTAACCGGATAACGTCCCAGGAACAAATTATCAATTACATTCCGTTCCAGACACTGATTCAATTCCTGGTGAACCATTGCAATGCCGTTTTCAAGAGCATCCTTTGGTCCGGAAAAGCTTACTTCCTTGCCATTCAGGAAGATATTTCCCTCGTCTTTCTGGTAGGTGCCGAAAAGGCACTTCATCATGGTTGACTTACCAGCTCCGTTCTCACCCATAAGCCCCATAACGGTTCCGCGCTTCACATCCAGGTTGATATGGTCCAGAACCCTGTTCCGGCCGAAGGACTTGCTCATACCGCGTATTGATAAGACGATATCATCTTTCTTATCTGCCATTATTTTACTCCTGTATATGTAGATTGATAGGTTTCAGTATTAAATATTAGGGAGAATTTCTTCTCCCTAATAACAGCACATCTTTACCTTTCCACGATTCTTCTTATCGTGTACTTTTGTTGTTTCAATGAATATTACTGCTCAAGCAGAGATGTGTATGAAGCTGCATTGTCTGTCTTAACCATGTTGATGGCAAATGCGTCATACTGGCTTGGATTTCCAAGACGGTTTGTAATATTGGACTCTGTCTGTCCGTCGCCGCCGATGTAGTCAACCTTCAGGTTGAGAAGCTTATCATATTTCTGAAGCAGAGGCTGATAGGTGGAGCCAAGGAAGTTGTCAGCTGAGTTGTAGATGTTCAGCCATACATTCTTTGTAGCATGGGAAGCCTCATCCAGCTGATTGGATACAGGTGCGTACACCATGGTGGAATCTGTGAAATCTGTATAGTTATCAGCAGTTACAGCTACGTTCAGTGCGTAGTAGGAACGCTCATCTGCCTTGTAAACATATACATCAGGGCTCAGGACATTGCCTGCATCGTCTGCTGTGCCGATACCTGTATCAATATCAACTCCATCCAGTGCATTACGCAGAACACGAAGTGTCAGGTATGCCTGTACGTCTGCATGCTGGCTGATTGTGCCGCCGTAGCCTTCTGCGATAGCAGCCACTGCGTCGCTGTTTGCATCATAGCCAAATGTAGGAACCTTGTTGTCCTTGGACCATGCGTTGAACATGGACATGCCCATGCCGTCGTTGTTGGATGCAACTATATCAATCTGTTCGCCGAAAGAGGAAGACCATGTGCCGATAGCATTGCCTGCTGTGGCGGCATCCCATGTAGCGCCTGCAGAGTTCTTCATCTCCTGGGAAGCCAGCTCGCGGACAACATATGTCTTTCCGCCTACTTCGATGGAGCCGTCCTGTACAACGGTTGCTGTGCCGTCTGCGTTTGTACCAACAGGGTCACTGTTGATGTTGCCGTCTTTCTCCACAGCTGTGCCAAGAGCCTTACGGATACCTCTTGTACGTGCGATGGAGTCGTTGTGTCCGATGTCTCCGATTGCCAGAACATAGCCGATGATTCCGTCGCCGTTGCGGTCAATTGAATCAATGTTCTTCTCAATGTAATCCTTAACCATGGTTCCCTGAAGCTCAGCACCCTGGTTTGCATCGAAACCTACATAATATGTATCCTTATTGAAATTCAGGGCCGTCATATCAAGCTGTCCTGTTGCACTGCTGGATGGCTGACGGTTAAACCATACCAAAGGCTTATCCTTGTTTGCCACCTCTGCGCCTGCTTCGGGTGCCGCTGCTGTATCAGCTGCGGTTGTGTCTGCTGCCGCTGCGGTTGTGGTATCCCCTGCAGCTGCTGTGGTTGGTGCTTCTGTTGGCTTGCTGCCGCCTCCGCAGGCAACCAGTGATAATGCCATGGAACACGCAAGAGCAACACTTAATGCTTTCTTCATTTTTAATTCCTCCCTTATATTTTTGTTGTCTTTGGTTGTTTTTGCTTAACAACAAGTTCATTATACGACCTGATTGTGCATTTTTCCATATGATTTTTATAGAAGGATTATAAAATTTCTTTGATTTTATCCTTTTTCATCGGCGTTTTACATATGACTCACTGGTTTTTAAGCAATTTTGCCTCATCCTGGGTCAGCGCCCTCTGGGGACACCAGTAATATTTTCCTTCCAGCTGCGGTACCCTGGACTTTGGGTCCTGGTTCAGGGACAGGCTCCAGGCAATGTCAAATATGGCCTGGGCATACTTCTCCTTATCGGATTCCACGGTACCGAAGAGATACCCTTCCTCCAGGGCCTTGATACCCACAGGGGTGCCGTCTATGCCGACTACTTTGATGGAATTCGCCCCGATTCCGGCCCGGTGTATGGCGTCAATGGCGCCCAGGGCCATGTCGTCGTTGTTGCTGACCACCAGTTCAATCTGTCCCGGATACTCCTTCAGCCACTGTTCCATAAGGGCCGACGCCTGGCTCCTGTCCCAGTTGGCAATCCCTCCCGTAATCTTCTCCAGAGGCACATTCCCGTCCTTTAAGGTCTGGATGGACCACTCCGTGCGAATCAGGGAATCCTGATGGCTGGTTTCCCCTTCCAGAAGCACATAGCTTACCAGACCGTTGCCATTGGCATCCAGTGTACGTGAATCCTTCTGGTATGCATCCACCAGGATATCTCCCTGGAGCACGGCTGATTCCTTGGCGTCCGCTCCCACATAGTACAGCTTTTCCCATCGGTTCATGTCCTCCTCCACCGGCTCCCGGTTAAAGAACACCACCGGAGTGCCTGCGTCCATGGCCTTGTCAATGATGATGGATGCCGATGAACGGTCCACGCTGTTGATGCACAGAGCATCGCAGCCAAGGGAAATCAGCCGCTCCACCTGGCTGTTCTGGGTATTCTGGCTCCCCTTGGCATCCATGATGTCCAGCTTTACCTTGATGCCTGTCTCCTGTTCATATTCCTTTGCCTTGTCCTCCAGGCCTGCGCGCAGGGTACCGATGAAGGTGTCGTCCCCCCGGTAGAGCAGAACCCCGATGCGGATGGAATTCTTGTCCGCCTGCCGTCCGCCTTCGTTTCCCCTGTACTGCCACAGCCCTATGAGGATGGCCGCCCCCATACAGGCCGCCAATAGATACATCCAATTCCGCTTCACCGCAATGCCCCTTTCCTTACCGCGTCTTTTCCCAATTTACAGTCTTTTCTTTTTTACTCAATGGGATAAAGCATTTTCTCATATGTCTTATCCCTTAATTTGTCCTCATCCACATAAATGGCCTCCAGCAGGGTCTGCTGCTTCTGCCGCGTGCCCTGGATGGCCTCCACGGCCTGCTTTACGCTCAGATATCCCTGGTCAAACTGGTTATACGCTGTCATTCCCGTGACAATTCCCCTGTCCAGGGCCCTGAGTAGGGAGGTGGTGCTTCCGGCGCCGTAGAGCCCTGCCACCCTGCCCTGATATATGGTGTTTTCCTCCAGTATCCGTGTGGCCTGGTCCAGTGATTGTACATCCAGAGCTATAATGGTAATCCTGCCGCCTCCGGGAGAATCTGTTTCCTCTATGGCCTGGCGGTATGTGTCCTGGTTTTCCCTCTCAATGAGCCGATATTGATACCCCTGCTCCTCCAGCACGGTCCTGACTCCCTCATAAACCTGGGCGCTGTCCCCATAGTCCAGCCCCCTGCAAAAGAGGTAGACCGGCACATCCCTGGGGGCCTGGGACGCTGCCGCCCCGCCCAGAAGCCTGCCAACCTCCCTGCCGTCCACGCCGATGGTGTCCGGGGACTGGCCTCCCAGCGGGGGCTGGCCCAGAAGAATGACAGGGCAGCCGGGACTCATGTCCTCCAACTCCTTTACAGCCTCCTCCGTCTTCACCGGCGCCAGAATAACCGCCCTGGTTCCGTCCCTGATTTCCCTTTTTACCAGCTCCATCTGCTGCGCCTGGTCATCCGGGGCATAAAGGGTGATGAAGCTGACGTCCCCATGGAACTCCACCGCCGCCTGGTCCATACCCTTTTTGAAATTCACATAGTAATCGTCGTTATCACCCTCCACGATAACGGAAATGGGATATACCTCAACTTTCTTTTCCGTGATAATCAGGTCCGTGGAGGACATCAAAAACAGCAGGACCAGGATACCGGCCCATATGCACCAGAGAATTTTCCCTTTATTTAACATAGGCTTCCTCACCTTTCCACGATTCTATTTATCATGGACTTTCCGTATTCTTTACTTCCTCATAGGGGATGGCCGGCAGATGGGCCGTGACCGTTGTCCCGTCATCCGGCTCTGACTCTATTTCCAGTCCGTAGCTGTTTCCAAAATACAGCCTGATGCGCTCGTTCACATTCCTGACCCCGATACCGGAGCCTCTGCCCGACGGCACATGGTCCGTATCCCCGAAGAGCCGTTTCACCTGCTCCCGGGTCATGCCCAGGCCGTTGTCCGATACGCTCATATACAAATCCTTGTCCCGGCGCCATGCCCTGATGCGGATTTCGCCGTCTCCGTCCATGAATTCCATGCCGTGATAGATGGCATTTTCCACAAGAGGCTGAAGGATAAGCTTAAGGCTGGCCAGGTCAGTGACATCCTCCCCTGCTTCCACCGTGTAGGTGAATTTGTTTTTATAGCGCATGTGCTGAATCATAAGGTAGTTGCGCACATGCTCCAGCTCGTCCCTGACCGTGATGATGCTCTTCCCCCTGCTGAGGCTGATGCGGAAAAACCTAGCCAGGGCCGTCACGACCCGCACTGCGTCGGACAGGTTTTCATTTTCAATCATCCATACAATGATGTCCAGGGTGTTATATAGGAAATGGGGGTTAATCTGTGCCTGGAGGGTATCGAATTCGCTCTTTCGTTTGGATTCATGCTCCGCCACAATATCGTCCATCAGCCTGCGTATCTGCCTGGCCATGTTCTGTATGGAATTGCCAAGATGCTGTATCTCATAGGAGCCTCCGCTTCTGACCTCTGTTTCCAGGTTGCCTGCCTCGATTTCATTTACAGATTTTTCCAGTTCCTTGATGGGGTCTGTTATCCTGGATGAGATATAGGAATTGATGATGGTCATGATAAAGAGAACAAAAGCAATCATAAAAATCACCAGAAGCTTTGTCTTGATGTTGTTCAGGGACACACCGTCAAGAGGCGTCACCCCCACCACCTTCCAGCCCGTGTATCCCACGGTCTTCACGGTGACAGTGCGTTTTACCCCATCCACGGTCTGCCGGTAATTGCCGTCTCTGAGGCCGGATACCTCCAGGTTGTTCTCCCGGACGATTCCCGAGTCAATCAGCTGGGCCTGGGGATGGTATATGATTTCCCCGCTGCTGCTAATCAGATAGACATAGCCTCCGTTTCCCAGGTTTACCCCGTCGAACAGCTGCTCCAGACTGCTGTAGCGGATATCAATCAGCAGGACGCCCTGGTCCGTGGAAGGGCCCTGGGTGATTTCAACCGCCCTTGACAGGGAGATAACCCACCGGTACTGGTTCTCGCTGCCGTCAAAGATGTACTGGACATGGGGCGTGGAAAAGTGCATGTTTTCCGTCTTTTCCAGGGAGGAGGTAAACCAGTTTTCCCCGGTAACATCCACATTGGTCTTAAGACGGGCCGCCGGCACGGATTCCAGCAGCTTTCCTTCTTTGGACAACAGGGCAATGTTCTCCACATTGTCCTTGTTGTTGTCGTAGAGAAGGGTCATCTCGCTTCCGATGGAGCCGCTTGCCAGGTCCGCGTTCTTGACAACGCCGTAATACAGGGAATCCGACAGCTTCATCACGGTGCGCAGGTAATCCTCCATAGACCTGGTTATCTGATTAATCAGAATCTGGTTCTCCTCCCGGATGGTGGCGGACATCTGGCCCGACAGCCTGGAATACAGGGAAATACCTATAAATATACTGGCGGCCAGGGCCGTCAGCGTAAAGTAGATGAATATAATATACCGTATGCTGGCCTTCTGCAGCTTAATCCTCTGCTTCTCAAACAACATGTCCCCTGCTCCTTTACGCGGCCTGCCTCAGTCCCGTTGCACACGGCGGGACAGGCCTGCTGTATCTATTTTGCCCCTCTGAACTTTGTGGGCGAAACCCCAAAGCGCTTTTTAAACACATAGCTGAAATAGTTCTGCTCCTGATATCCCACCTTGGCCGCTATGACATAGGTCTTGTCGTCGGTCTTGTTGAGAAGCTCCACCGCCTTGTCCAGGCGGACCTGGGTCAGGTAGGCGGTATAGGCCTGCCCTGTCTCCTTCTTGAACATGGTGGAAAAATAGGCCGGACTCATGTGCAGCTGGCGGCATATTTTCTCCACGGACAAATCCGGGTCCTGATAATTGTCCATAATGTATTCCTTGGCCTTCTGGATGACCTGCTTCATGGTATTATCCCGTTCCTGGTTCATGGCCTGGTTCATCCTGACTGCGGCGGAAAGCAGCCAGTGGGCAAAGTCTTCCTTTTTCAGCATCCTGGGTATGACGGCAAAGGTATCTCCCTGCTCTTCCCCTTCCTCTGTCAGCTGGTCCAGGTCCAGGTCATACTGCTGAATCAGCTGGACAATGGAGCTGGACACGCTGAGCATATATGCCTGGCACTGCCTGAAATGCACCTTTGCATCGCTCATCTTATCCATGACCGCCTGTACCGCTTCCTCTATCTTCTCCCTGGGACCGAACTTGATGGCCGCAATAAGCTCCGCCTCATCCTTGCCGTCAAAACTCAGCTTTCCCCCGCTTACAGGCTCCACGTCATTGATGTAAATGGTGCTTCCCGCCCCCACAATTGCCTTATAGCCAAGGGCGTCCACGGCCGCCTTATAGGAACTGCTGACCTCCCCCAGGTCCTGGCAGCTGTGGCCGATGCCAATGGTGATGGGCACCTCCAGAATCTTCTTTGTCTCCTTGCAGATATCCCCCAGCACGTCAATGAGGCCGGTCTGGCTGTTATCCCCGTCAATGGCAGCAATAAGGGCCAGTTCAGACCAGGAGGTCCTGGAAGAGGTGAATACGGATGACCGGCAATAGTTTCCCAGCTTTTCCTCCACAATCTGCATAACTGAAATAGGAATCAGGTCCCTCTCCTTGTGGAGAGGCAGTATGTTCCCCTCCCTGATTTCCTCCGGCTCTATGTCAATGGCTGCAGCCACCCACTTCTTGGCTCCTGCCAGAGGAATGTCGTACTCCGCCAGTTTTTCTTTCAGTACCTGTCCGGGCACCGTGCTTCCCACCAGTTCGTTTAAGAACTGGTCCCTGAGAATGGGAAGGTTGCGTATATAATTTTCACGCAGCAGGTTCACATTCCGTTTCTGCTCAATCTCTTCGTCCAGATTGGATTTGATGCGCTTTAAAATAGCGGTCAGCTCCTCCACGTTCACCGGTTTCAGGATATACTCCGTCACATTCAGCTTAATGGCCTGCTTGGCATACTCAAAATCATCGTAGCCTGAAAAAATCACGATTTTCACTGAGGGGTATTTCTGCCTCACCCGTTCAGCCAGGGAAAGACCGTCCATAAAGGGCATCCTGATATCCGTCAGAATCACGTCCGGCTCCAGGGCCTCCACCTTTTCCAGGGCTTCCTCCCCATTCTCTGCATCTCCAACCACCTGGAAACCGGCTCCCGTCCAGTCAATTTTCCTGATGATGCTCTGCCTGACCTCTTCCTCATCATCCACCAGTATGATACGGTATAAATCCATACGTATGTCCCTTCCTTCTTAAATGTATGCCTGTTCCCCAGGATTCCACCTGTCCGCTCCGCCCAGCACCTTTTCCATGGTGTAGTCCTGTGCCTGCTCACAGGTAAGCACGGCCACCCAGTCCGGCCTGGGAGAGCCATGTTGCGGCGGTTGCCGGTCTGTTATATCCCGGTCCGCTGCTCCCCGGTCCGCTGCTCCCGGTCCATAGCTTGCATATTCCCCGTAAAACAGGGTGGACCGCGCTTCCTTCTTATCCCAGTCATGCCATCCTTCACGGCATATATGGGGACCCAGATAGCAGTCAATGAGAACTGTCCTGGCGTAATCCCTCCAGGGCCGGCCCAGATAGACGCTTTCTCCGGCGCTGTTTCCCGTAAACCGGCAGCTTCTGAACACATACCCATATCTCTGGCCCCTGGGGGTGGATGCGGCAGTCACATATCCCTTTCTTTCTGCGTCCCTGCCAACGGAATATAGTTCGCATTTCTCAAAGTAGGCTGTGGCGCTGCCGAATATAAAGTCTATGTCCCCGCAGATAAAACAGTTCCGGTAGCAGTGGCGCCCGTTTATTCTGGGGGAAAACTGTTTTGGTCCTATAAACCCGTTCTTTTGGATTTCCTTTGGGGGAAGGGGGCCTGTGAAAAGTGTGTCCTGTCCTCCCAGCATCCGGCATCCCTCAAACAGAATCCTGTCCCCGTCCACATACAGGGCCAGAGCCTGTCCCGCCTCTTCCCCCGGACCCGCGCTGTTTTCAAAGGTCAGGTTCCTTGCGGTAAAATCATGGGTGTCCACCAGCACGCTGTAGGTGCGGAATGTCCCCCGCCTGCTTCCGTCTTCCATCAGCATGCCGGCAGACAGGCCGTATGTGATGACTGTGCTGTCCGCCGACTCACCCTCCAGTGTAAGGCGCGGCCTTCTGATTTCCAGCCGTTCCCTGTACACGCCCTTTTTTATGAATATGCAGGCCGGCGGCCCCTCTGCTTCTCCCAGCGCCGCCAGGGCCTCTCCTACTGTATCGTAATCACCACTGCCATCCCTGGCCACTGTCAGGCAAATAGCCTGCTTATCCTGCCCGTTCTGTCCATCTGATTCAGTCACCTGCAAGCCTCCTCTTCCCGGAGTGTACTGCTCCGTGAGATTTATCACAAGTATACCTCAAATGTATGGAATTGTCATCCCGGAGCAGAACCGAAATTCACCGGAAAACCCTTCCTGCCATGCTTATAGTTTCTCATAAGTATAAATAATATATCAATCATATTGTCCTGTACTACTAATATATGTTATGATAAGTCCGTAACCGGCAGACAGGCCGGCACCAATCACAAAGGCGTAAAACAAACACATAGATAAAAGAGGTATGATATATGGGCGGAATATTTGGTGTTGCATCAAAAAACAGCTGTACCCTGGACCTGTTTTTCGGAGTGGATTACCACTCCCATCTGGGGACAAAAAGAGGCGGAATGGCCGTATACGGCAGCCAGGGCTTTACAAGGTCCATCCACAACATAGAAAACACTCCCTTCCGTACAAAATTTGACGGGGATTTGGACGAGCTGGAGGGAACACTGGGCATCGGATGTATTTCCGACAATGAACCCCAGCCCCTTTTGATTCAGTCCCACCTGGGCAGCTTTGCCATAACCACAGTGGGAAAAATCAACAACGAGGCCGAGCTGGTGGCCTCAGCCTATGAAAACGGCCATATCCATTTTATGGAGATGAGCCATGGACGAATCAATGCCACGGAACTGGTGGCTGCCCTGATTAACCAGAAATCCACATTGGTGGAAGGTCTTCTTTTTGCCCAGGAAAAGATAGAGGGCTCCATGTCCATCCTGCTGCTGACGCCGGAAGGAATCTACGCATCCAGGGATAAGTTCGGAAGGACCCCCATTGTCATCGGACACAAGGGCGATGCCTTCTGCGCCTCCTTTGAAAGCTTTGCTTATATTAATCTGGGATATACGGACTACAAAGAACTGGGTCCGGGCGAGATTGTATATATGACGCCTGAGAGCGTAGAAACAGTCAGCCCTCCCAGGGAAGAGATGAAGATATGCTCCTTCCTGTGGGTATACTACGGTTACCCCACATCCAGCTACGAGGGCATCAATGTGGAGAGCATGCGTTATGAATGCGGAAAGCTGCTGGCCAAACGGGATGAGGCGCAGCCCGAGGTGGTTGCCGGCGTTCCAGATTCAGGCATTGCCCACGCCATCGGGTATGCCAATGAATCCGGCATTCCCTTTGCCCGCCCCTTTATTAAATATACCCCCACCTGGCCCCGCTCCTTCATGCCGCAGAACCAGGGACAGAGAAACCTGATTGCCCGCATGAAGCTGATTCCTGTGGACTCGCTGATCCGCAATAAAAAGCTTCTGCTCATCGACGACTCCATTGTGCGCGGTACCCAGCTGGGAG
Organism: Clostridium sp. 1001271st1 H5; assembly: GCF_005845215.1. Classification (GTDB taxonomy): domain Bacteria; phylum Bacillota; class Clostridia; order Lachnospirales; family Lachnospiraceae; genus Enterocloster. The sequence continues at coordinate 57,922 of NZ_SPHO01000018.1, read as the reverse complement.
AAACCACGGAATTCCTGTACCAGAGCGGGGCAAAGGAAGTGCATATCCGCCCTGCCTGCCCTCCCCTTATGTTCGGATGCCCTTACCTTAACTTCTCCCGTTCCACCTCAGAGCTGGACCTGATAACCAGAAGAATCATCCGGGACAGGGAAGGCGATGATGTGTCCCGTGAGGTTTTAAGCAGCTATACAGACCCGGACAGCGCCAATTACAAAGAAATGATTGAGGAAATCCGCAAGCGCCTTGGATTCACCACCCTGCGCTACCACAGGCTGGATGACCTGGTGAAGTCCATCGGCATCTCACCGTGCAAGCTCTGCACCTACTGCTGGAGCGGCCGGAAATAGGGAATCCCCGGACTCTGATACGGCAGCGCATCAACCAGTTCCTACACCGGAATCTGATACAGCAGCGCATTACAGATGGCGGCGGCAACATTGCTGCCGCCTTTTCTTCCCCTTGCCACAATGTAGGGCGTGTCCTCAAGGGTAAGTATCAGTTCCTTTGACTGGACCACGTTCACGAATCCCACCGGTACGCCGATGACAAGGGCCGGAACAGCCAGTCCCTCCTTTATAAGCTCATAAATGCGGACCAAAGCCGTGGGAGCGTTGCCCACGGCAAAAATAAGGGGACGCCCCTGTAAGCCATAGAGCCTGGCCGCCTTTTCCATGCTGGCCACAGCCCTAGTGGTTCCCTGTGTCCCCGCCTGGTCAGCCACATCCTGGTCCGCCATGAAACAGAAGGCTTCCCCGCCCAGAGCGGACAGCCTTTTTTTGTTGATTCCGGACAGCCCCATATTGGTGTCCGTGACAATAACTGCCCCGGCTTTTAACGCCTCTATCCCTTTCCTGACCGCATGGCTGGAAAACACCAGGTTTTGTACATAGTCAAAATCAGCCGTGGTGTGGATGGCCCGCTTGACGACCCGTTCATTTTCAGGCTCCAGCTGTATGCCCTGCAAGGACAGTTCCTCCTGTATGATTTCAAAGCTGCGCCTCTCTATATCCCCCGGCAGCACCTGTTCCAACTGTATGTCCGTCATACGCTTACGCCTCTCCTTTCCGCCTGATGCCCATGATTTTGTACACGGCATCCATATCCAGATTCTCCCTGAGTTCTCCTGCCAGCTTATCATACTGCTGTTCCCTGTAAGTGGGATAATCCATGTCCGCAGCCTGCTCCAGGGTCAGCCCCTTTGCCGCTGCCAGCGCCTCTGCCACTGCCCCGGCAATTCCGGGTCCGTCAAAGATTCCATGGACATAGGTACCATATAGATTCCCCCTGTTCCACCCATCCATCCTGGCCTGTCTGGACAATATCCCGTCCTGGCCTGTCTCCATCACATAATCCATGGGGCGGCATATCTCCGGCTCCCTGCGCCAGGAAACGATTCTGGCCGTGTCCGCAGCCCCTTCCTCCCGGTCAATGAACGTACGGCCCATATGAATCTCATATCCTGCAATGGATTTTCCGGACAGATTGCCCAGGCAGCCGTCCAGCTCGCCGAAGGCGCCTTCCACCTGGGTCCTTACCTTTTCCTCCTCAAACTCCGTTTTAAGGGGAAGAAGCCCCATTCCCTCCACCCGGGAGGGACGGTCCGTTTCCACGCCCTTTGCATCTTCCAGCACCTCTCCCATCATCTGGTAGCCGCCGCAGATTCCCCACACCGGCACCCTGCGGTCAGCCAGCTTAAGGATTGCCGCCTCCAGCCCGTTCTGACGCATCCACAATAAGTCGCGGATGGTACTCTTGGTGCCGGGGAGGATGACCATATCCGGGCTGCCAAGGTCGCAGGCCCTTGAAACATAGCGCAGGGACACTCCCGGAATTCCGGAAAATACATTAAAATCCGTAAAATTGGATATACGCGGAAAACGAATCACTGCCAAATCAACGGCAGCCGGGGTCCTTCTCTTTCCTGTCTCCAGCCGGCTGCTTAAGCTGTCCTCATCCTCAATGTCCACATCCATGTAGGGTATCACCCCTACCACGGGTATATGGCACAGGTCCTCCAGCATGGCAATCCCAGGCTCCAGTATGGTCCTGTCCCCCCGGAATTTGTTGATGATTAATCCCTTTATGCGCTTTCTCTCTTCCTCTGTCAGAAGGGCCACCGTACCGTAGAGCTGGGCAAAAACGCCGCCCCGGTCTATGTCCCCCACCAGGAGCACCGGCGCGTCGGCCATGTCCGCCATGCCCATGTTCACGATATCATCGGATTTCAGGTTGATTTCTGCCGGGCTGCCGGCCCCTTCTATGACTATGACATCATACTGTTCCTCCAGACGCCGGTATGAGGCCATGATATCGGGAACCAGCGTTTTTTTACAGGCAAAATAGTCCCTGGCCTTCATATTTCCCCTGGAAATCCCGTGGACAATGACCTGGCTTCCCACATCCGTGGTGGGTTTTAAAAGAATGGGATTCATGTCTGCATGAGGGACAATACCCGCCGCCTCCGCCTGTACGGCCTGGGCCCGTCCCATTTCCAGGCCTTCCGGTGTTATGTAGGAATTAAGGGCCATGTTCTGGGATTTAAAGGGAGCTGTCCTGTAGCCGTCCTGATGAAAGATACGGCACAGTCCGGCGGCCAGAATGCTCTTTCCCGCATTGGACATGGTTCCCTGAATCATGATTGGTTTAGCAGGTTCAGACATTGTTTCCTCCTCTCAAGCACCCGGGCCATTTCCCGGATAAGCTGTTCATTGTCCTGTTTCAGCTTCACACAGATACGGTAGCAGGAAGAATCCAGCCCCGGATAATTGGCACAGCTGCGAATCAAAATACGGCGCTGCAGCAGTTCCTGGTAAAGCCGGCCTTTTTCCGTGGTTCCATCCTCTCCCGGGTCCCTGAAAAACAGATAATTGGCCCCGGAGGAATATACCTTAAAACCCAGGTCCCGGAGTGCTGCAGCCAGCCGCTCACGCTCCTCCTTAATTACAGCTCTGGTATGCTCCACAAAATCCGTCTGACTAAGAGCCGCCACGCCGGCCCGCTGGGCCAGGCCCGACACGGACCAGGGCTGCCGGACTGCCTGCAGCCGTTCCAGCAGGCAGCGGTCACTGCAAAGGCCATAGCCCAGCCGCAGCCCGGCCATGGCATACAGCTTGGTAAATGCCTTCAGCACAAACAGATTCCCAAACCCGGACAGGTCAGGTATGACGGAATATACGTCTGAATCCTCCAAAAAATCACAGAAGCATTCATCCACAACCAGGAACGCCCCCAGACTTCCGCAGGTTTGCGCCAGCTGCTCCACGTCTTCCTTTTCAGCAGGTATTCCCGTGGGATTGTTGGGATTGCACAGGAACACAATATCATAGGGCTCTCCCCTCTCCGCCGCTTCCTTGATACAGCTGCACATGCCGGATATGTCCGGGGCGAATCCGGCGTCCTCCCTGAGATAATAATAGCTGGTCCTGCACCCCGCTGCTTTCAATGCCTGCTCATACTCGGAAAAGGTGGGAGCCGGGACAAGCCCGCGGCCAGGACGCAGCGCTGCGGCCAGGCCGAATATCAAATCAGCCGCCCCGTTTCCGCAGATAACCCACTCATCCTCCACCCCATGATGCCTGCCCAGGGCCTGCCTCAGTTCCCGGCACCGGCTGTCCGGGTACAGGCTGCATATTTCCTTATCCAGGCAGTCCCTCAGCGTGCTCTTTACCGCTTCCGGCATTCCAAGGGGATTGATATTGGCAGAATAATCCATCTGTATGTCCTGGCTGTAAATGTCTCCGCCGTGCTGATATTCCATAATAACCTCCCATAGTGACCTTTCCTTTTGAAGATATAGTACGATAATTACCAAATGATTTCACAGAAGCAGAAGCAGGACACCCAGACCAAGGACCATGACGCCCTCTGTGAAAAACATAAGGAGGTTTGCCCGTCTTATGTCCGCTGGTTCTATCCTCCTGCCGTCATCCCCTATATAGGGCTTTTTGTGAAGCGCTCCAAAGTACCACGCATCCCCTGCCAGACGCAGATGGAGGGCCCCTGCACAGGCAGCCTCGCCGTGAGCGGAATTAGGGCTGGCATGGCGCTTTCTGTCCCGGAGGAACACCTTCCAGGCATGGGCTCCGTCCATCCCGGGCAGGACCCAGGCTCCAAGGACCATCAGGACTCCGGTCAGCCTGGCCGGTATCAGATTGAACAAATCGTCCAGCCTGGCTGCACAGCGTCCGAAATACAGGTACCTGTCATTCTTATATCCCACCATGGAATCCATGGTGTTGACAGCCTTGTACAGCGCGCCTCCAGCCGGCCCCAAAAGCGCCATGAACAAAAAGGGGGCAATGACGCCGTCAGAGGCATTTTCAGCCACTGTCTCCACTGCCGCCCTGGCAATTCCGCCCTCATCCAGTACCGAAGTGTCCCTTCCCACAATCATGGACACATTGTATCTGGCCTCCTCTGTCCGTCCTGCCTCCAGGCTGCGGCACACCTTCATGCTTTCCGTGTACAATCCCCTGGCTGCCAGCATGAGACTGCACAGGAAACCTTCTGCCAGCAAAAGCACTGCCCAGGCCCTGGCCAGCAGCAGATGTTCCGCTGCGGAAAAAACCGCCCGGGGAATGCACCACCACAGAGCGCACATAGAGGCAGTGAGGAGCACACCTGCCCATGCTTCCCTTGTCTTTTCAGGACCAGGACACTGTGTGTGCTCTTCTTTCCCATGGGGAACGCCCTGGCTGTCCTGATTCTCTTTCTGCTTTCCCGGTCCCGCTGCCCATTTTCTGAGCCGTGATTCCAGCCAGGAAATCATGGTTCCCATAAGGCGCACCGGATGGGGAAGCCATAAGGGGTCCCCCACCATCCAGTCAATCACACATCCCGCCAGCAGGGCTGCTCCGTGAAATTTCCATATATCCAGCCACGTAATATCCATGTCTACCTACCTTGTCATTTAATCCGCATCCCTATCCCGCAGCACACCCGCCATACGGCCTTTGCCTCCCCGGCAATCCGGCAGCAGAGCCGCCCTGTCTCCTCCCTGTACAGCCGTTCAAAGGCATCTGCCGGCACAATGCCGCAGCCAATCTCATCTGTCACCAGGACACGGTCCGGCGGTCCGGCAGACAGTTCTTCCAGAAGCCGGTTCATGATTGCCTCTGCCCATCCCCATTCGGATTCATGGCCAATCGGGCCTGTGCTTCCCTCCATCACACGTCTGACAAAGAGATGGAAGTCATGGCAGAACCTTCCTTTCATGAATTCCTCCCAGGAAGCCTCTGAGCCCTCTGTCCAGACAGATACATCCTCCCCCTGTCTCCCAAGGTGCTGCCTGACAAACTCCTTCTTACCCTGGGAGCTTCCTCCTGTTACCAAGACCATTTCTACATTCCTCCCATCAATCCTGCTCTCAAAAGAACGGCTGCCGCCGCCAGCCCGGCCAGTTCGCAGATTTGCAGAAAGCATCCGGCCAAATCCCCTGTCACTCCCCCAAACTGGTTAACCGACATCCTGTAATACCATAAAAACACGGCCAGGTGGGTAAACAGTATTACCCATGCCGCTAATCCCGCCCCATGACAGCCCGTCCCAACGGCAGCCATGGCGGCTCCCAGGCAGCCAGCCAGCCACAGGACCAGCACCGCTGAATCTGTTTTCTTTTTGGCTGCCCCTCCAAATCCGGCCGCCAGTCCCTTTTTTTTCGCCTGGGGAAATGTGACCACGGAAAGACCGCTGAGGGCGCGTTCCATCACAAACACAAGGCAGGGAACCATGTAAAGAAAATATCTGTCCCCAGTGTCCTTCATCCGGGCAAGAGACAGGTACTCATAAAAGACGCCTGTGTAGAGCATCATGTATACCCCAAAGGAAATCACTGCAAATGCCCCCAGGTGCGGGTCTTTGAGAATCTCCAGCTTTTTGCTTCTGTCGCCGTAGGAGTGGACAGCATCCATGGTATCCATAAAACCGTCCATATGGATTCCTCCTGTCACCAGGATTGGAATAGCTGCCCCTATGAGGGCAGCGGCCGCCGTGGACAGATTCAGGACATCCAGGGCAAGATAGAGCCAGAGGCCCAGAACCGTTCCCTCTGCAATCCCCACCAGCGGGAAAAAGCACATAACATAGCGCATCCGCTCCTGGGTCCACTCCACAGCGGGCATGGGTATTTTGGAATACATGGAAACCGCAATGATACAGGAATAAAGTCCGTTCATTTTCCCTGACACTCCCTTCCTCTCAAATCACTCCCCTCCGGCAATATAATCCCTTCTGCCGCGGCTTGGGAAACCCTTGGTTTCCGGAGCACGGGAATGCCGTAAACCACCTCAGCCACCCGGTCGGAGGCAGCTGCCAGCTTCTGATTCAGACGTCCCATGAGACGGATATACTCCATTGTCTCCTGTCCGTAGCAGATTCCGTCCCGGTCCACTTCGTTTGTAACAATCACCATATCCTGCACCTGGCCTGCCAGGGAAATGATGTCCGCTGCAAGCTTGTCAGCCAGGTATGGGACCTGGTTTTTATCCTGGTTCCCATTCTGATTTTCATCCTGGCCTTTATCCTGGTTTTCTGACCGGTTTGATGGCTGCCGCTCCGCGCCTGCCGCGGCCTCTGCCGTACCATCTTCCCTGAACATCTCGTTGGCCGCCAGATTGGATACACACTCCAGCAAAAGGACTCTGTCTGTCCTGGAAGAAGCAGATGGACCTGCCTCATATTTTTCCAGCACCACATTTCCCACGTCCCAGGGTTTTTCTATGGTGATGAATTTCTTCCCGCTTCGAAGCATACGGTGCCGCATCACCTTATCCCTTCCCTCTTTTCCATATGCAATCATGGTAGCTACATAGAAACGGCGGGAACAGGGGGAATCCAGAATCAGTCCCTCTGCATATTCTGATTTTCCGCTGCCGCTTCCGCCTGTCACCAGAGTAATCATCCCTTAATCTCCTGCTCGTATTATATCAATCTTCTCATACACCAAACTTCTCGTTGCATCAATCTACTCATTGCGCCAATCTACTCATTGCATCCATCTTCTTATTGCGCCAATCTTCCATCATACAAGATGTTCATATGCCTCCACATGGATATCGTCAAAACTGCTCATCTGTGTATACACGGCAGCGGCCATGTCTAAAAGTGGGAACAGGGCCGCTGCGCCGGTGCCTTCCCCCAGACACATTCCCGCTGAAATGGCGGGTTTGAGTTCAAGCGCCTCAAGGACCAATGCCCCGGCAGGTTCAGCTGAAACGTGGGAAGCTAGAAGATATCCCTTTACATCCGGGCAGATTCTGACAGCTGCCAAAGCTGCTGCTCCTGTTATGAGCCCGTCCAGCACCACAGGAATACCGCAGGCAGCACAGCCAATGTAAAAACCGGTCAGGGCCGCCAAATCCAGACCGCCCACCTTGGACAGCGCGTCCACCGGGTCCTCTCCGGACGGCTTGTGGATACGGATGCCTTCCCTTATGACCTGCACCTTACGGCTGTAACCGGCTGTGGTGAGACCGGCTCCCCGGCCCGTCACCAGCTCAGGGTCCATATCCAGAAGAACGGAAAGAATGGCGCTGCTGGTAGTTGTATTTCCGATTCCCATCTCCCCGGAGCCGGCCAGCACATATCCTCTTTTCCTAAGTTCTGAGGCCATATTCACCCCGGCCTCCATGGCCTTCACTGTTTCCTCCCTGGTCATGGCAGGTTCCTCCAGAAAGTCCTTTGTCCCATACGCCACCTTCCGGTCCACTACTCCCGGAACCGCCTCATGGCAGGCCATCCCCACATCCACAGGAATCACATCCGCCCCTGCCTGCCTGGCCATAAGGCAGACGCATGAATTCCCCTGTGCCATGTTGCCTGCCACAATGGCAGTTACCTCCTGGCCGGTCTGGGTCACGCCTTCCTTTACAACGCCATTGTCTCCGCACATGACCACAATGGCCCTGGGATGCAGGCTGACTGCCAGGCTGCCGGAAGCTGCCGCGATGCGTATGATATCCTCCTCCAGGACCCCCAGGCTTTCCAATGGTTTAGCCACCTGGTCCCAGTGCTGTTTCGCCTGACGCCTGATTGCCTGGTCAATGGGCTTAATCGTTCCGATTGCTTCCCTCAATGTCATAGCTCATATCCCTTTCCATAATCCTTACCTTGTTTCTTTCCATATTCCACACACTGGTCCGCAAACCTTTGAACCAATTCCGGGCAGGACGGATAATAAAGATGGGGAAATCCGGCCATTACATGCCCCTCTGTCCTCATGCAGGGCCAGCAGCGGCTGCCATTTGGCTTGAGGGCCATCATACGGAATTCGTCCGCCCTGCACCTGCAGTCCCAGTAATGAAATTCGTGCCCCTTTATCTCCTCCCCTTCCGGCAGAAAGGGAAGGTCTTCATTGGGTCTAAGGGTTATGTATCCAAATCTGCCGGTCTTTCCGGCCCTGTATCCATGGCCTCTTAAAACACCTGCCATGGGATAATCCCTGCCGTCAGCACCTTCCAGGCTGTCCAGAAGATAAAGGTAGCCTCCGCACTCCGCCAGAACAGGCATTCCCGATGCAGCCGCAGCAGCCACCGAATCCCGCATAGACCTGTTTGCAGCCAGCGCCCCGCCATGATTTTCCGGGTAACCTCCGCCCAGTATCATTCCGTCCAGCCCCCCGGGCAGCTCCTTCTGATGAAGCGGGCTGAAATACACCAGCTGGGCCCCGGCCTCTTCCATGGCTTCCAGATTATCCCCGTAATAAAAGCAAAATGCCTCATCCCTGGCAATTCCCAGGCGGAAACGCGGTCCGGCTCCCGGTTCCGGCTGCATCCGGCTCCCGGTTTCAGCCCCATTATCCCTATTATCCAATCCGGAATTTGAAGTGAGTTTATTTCCCTCCTCACTTACATCCCAGCCCTCTGCATCAGCAGCAATCTTTAAAAGCAGCTCCCATTCCAGATTTTCATCCATCCGGTCCGCCAGCTGCTCCAGTTGTTCCCTGATTCCCTCTATCTCATCCGGAAGCACCAGTCCCAGATGCCTGCTTCCCACTTGAAGGAATTCCAGTTCAGGCAGGTATCCTATGACCGGAATCCGAAACCGTTCCTCCACCATTGGCTTTATGCGGTTATATATCATGGGAGACATGCGGTTGAAAAAGATACCCTTTATGTTGTTATTTATTTTATCATGATTCACGCTGCAGCCAGAGCTCCCGGCATGGTCCCCAGTCCCGCTGTCCGTTCTGTGAGTTTTTTTCTCGCGATATTTTTCCTCATTTCCTTCCTGCATCTTGTATTCTGTCTCTGCTCCGCATTCCATATCATGGCAGGCGTCATCGCAGGATTTATTATGAGTTTTTTTCTCATCATCATTTTCTGCCGCCGCATCATACTCCAAAAAACCCTGAATAAAAGCCATCAGGGACAAGCTGGCCCCTCTCCCATCCACCACCAGAATGGCCGGAAGGCCGAGAAGGCGGCCAATCTCAAAGGAGCTGCCGCGGACAGACACGCCGCCCAGGCCGTCAAAATATCCCATGACCCCCTCCGCCACCACAAAATGGCTCTCCATGCTGCGGCGCAATTTCCGCCTCATATGGGCTGGGGTTTCAAAAAAGCTGTCCAGATTGCCGTTTTCAACTCCCAGCACCCTGCGGTGGAACAGGCCGTCGATATAGTCCGGGCCGCATTTAAATGCAGCCGGATGATATCCCTTTCTCTTAAGCAGAGCCAGCAGGCCGCAGGTCACCATGGTCTTCCCGCTTCCGCTCCCCGGAGCAGCTATCATAATTCCTGCCATTGCAAATCCCCCTCGTCCTCTTTGGGGTCCTGCATGACTGCCACATATACCGGATTCTGGGCCCTGGGCATATGGTAGCTTCCCACTGTATCCACAGGCGCCGCCCATACCTGGGTAATCTCTGCTGAAGCAAATCCGAATTCCTTCATGCAGGCCAGAATCTCGCCCACTGTCTCCAGTGTAATGGCATTTGCCACAATTCTCACACGGGGATTGGCCTCCAGAAGGGCTGCCACGATTTCACGCATATGGCCACCGCTTCCGCCAATAAATGCATGGGTAGGCGGTTCCAGTCCCTTCATAGCTTCCGGCGCCTCGCCTTCCACAATGTGAAAACCCATCCAGCTTCCGTGGAATTTCTGGCAGTTGGATTCAATCAGCTGCAGGGCTTCCCTGTTCCGCTCAATGGCATAGACCTGTCCGCTGCCGCCCCGGCTGCGTATCTCCATCCCCATCTCCACTGCCACGGAGCCGGTACCGGCTCCTATGTCATAGCACACGGCCTGGGCGCCGATACACAGCTTTTCCAGGGATATCCTGCGGACCTCCTTTTTTGTCATAGGCACCTGCCCGCGGATATAGTCGTCATCCTCAGGGCCTGCCTGGGGATAAAGCTGTCCTTCTGCCGCCTCTGTGTTTTCCACCAGCACACAGGCCAGACTTCCAAAGGGAAGGCGCTCGTCCTCCATCAGAAGCTCTGCAGGCGTCATTTCCCAGGCAATGCGCTCATCCTCATATGAAAAGTTCTCTCCCGCCCATATGGTCACGTTGCTCATTCCGCTGCTGACCAGCTGACGGCACAAATCCGGTACGCTGCCCGCCCCGCCCAGCAGGATGAAGCAGCTTCTGAAGCTGCGGATATGGGCAACCACATCACAGTCCCTTCCGTGGCTGCTGACCGGATGGACATTCTGCCAGCTCTTGCCTAACCTGGCGCAGAAATAGGACAGGCTGGACACGCCCGGAACAAATTCCACGTCCCACCCTTCCCGGAGAAATGCCTTTGCAGCTGCCTCGGCCCCGCTGTAAAAACCAGTGTCCCCTGAAAGCACCAGGGCTGCTTCGTCCCATCGGAAACTGCCCAGCCACTGTACCATCTCACTGGGCTTATAGGCTGAAAACACCCGCTTTTTGTCGGTGTAGGCGCTGACGCTCTCCAGCATCCGGTCCGCCCCCATCACCACCTGGGCTGCCTCCAGGCAGTCCATTGCCCGGCCCGTAAGCTGGTCTTCTCCTCCCATCCCTATGCCCACAAGATATACGATTGGTCTTAAATCATCCATATATGGTTCATCTCTTTTCATGGTCCATCCACTCCTTTACCTGTCCCTTTATCTCCTCCAGGGATACGCCTTCTCCGCTGCCCGGCCTGTCAATCACCACTGCCGCTGCACCGGCCTTCTGGGCCGCTCTCATCTTCTCTGCAAAGCCTCCGGCTGCGCCGCCGTCCTTGGTCACCAGATAAGCGCACCCATATTCCCTGAGCTGCACCAGATTCATTTCCTCTGAAAAGGGGCCCTGCATGGCGATAATATGGCGTCCTTCAAATCCCAGGCTTCTGCACAGCGCCACAGCCTCCGCCGAGGGCAGGACCCTGGCATAAATCCTTTGCTGGTAATTTTCTATTTTAGTGTACGCATCCAGCTCCTTGCTGCCCGTTGTCACCAGGATATTTCCCGGCACAGAGGACAGCCATGCGGCTGCGCTTTCCACATCCGGCACATGGACCACATCCGGCATATAAGCTGCTCCCGGTTCACGCAGGCACCTTATCAGCCGCAGTCCGGCTCTATTGGAGCACGCCTTCCTTATGTTTTCCGTCACTTCCACTGCATAGGGATGGGTGGCGTCAATGACCAGCGCCGGCTGCAGCTCATAAAGCATCTGCTCCATCTCCGCTGCGTCCAGACGTCCCTGGCGTACTTCCATACACCCGGCATGGTCCGTCTTCCATATATCCTCCAGCAAATCCCTTCCATAATCCGTGGCCACACAGATTACAAAGGGCTGTCCCGCCTCCTGAAGATACTCAGCCAGCTGCCTTCCCTCTGTGGTTCCGGCAAACAGCAGGATGTTCCTCTTATTTTCCTTCATACCTGTAACCTCGCGGCGTAACCATATAGGGCCCAATCTGCCTGGTATGGAAATTGCCGATGTAAACCGTGGTAAACATGTCCGCCTGGCGGTCCTTCAGCTCATCCAGGGTAAGGACCTCCATCCCTTCCCCTTGCCTGCCTATATTCACAGCCAGTCCGCATACCGTATTTCCCGCCCTGTACTTAAGAATCCTGCCGCATGCCTGACGGAAATAGTCAGGACGTCCCTTGCTGGCCGGATTATACAGGCATATGACAAAGCCTGCCCGTGCAGCGGCCTCCACCCGGTTCCATATATCTTCCAGGGGCGTGAGCCGGTCGCTCAGGCTAATGACTGCAAAATCATGCATCAGAGGGGCTCCCAGTATTGCGGCACCTGCACAGGCAGCAGTGATGCCAGGCACTATCCTGACGCTGACGCCTGGATACTGTTCCGCCAGTTCCAGTATAAGACCGGCCATTCCGTAGACCCCTGCGTCCCCGCTGCATATCATGGCTGTATTCTTTCCCTCCAGGCAGCATTCAAATGCCTTGCGGCACCGTTCCTCCTCCCTGGTCATGGCGGTGGTCAAAAACTCCTTTTGGGGGAACAATCCCCTTACCAGGTCCACATAAACCGTGTATCCGGCAATGACCTGGCACTGCTCCATGACTTCCAGGGCCTGTCCTGTCATCTGTTTTCGCTCTCCGGGTCCCATTCCCACCACATAGAGTGTTCCAGGCTCCTGTTTTCCGGAGACAGCATCCCTTCCGGCACGGAATCCGGTGGTGAAGGCAGGGTCGTAAAGCCTGGAACGCTCGTAGCTGCTCTGGGCCACGGAATCTCCCACTGCAATCAGCGCGGTCTTATGGATTCCCTCCCGGTGTGCCGCCTCCTTTAAGGTGGCTACCGTGCACCGGACCACCTTCTCATCCGGCCAGGTTGCCTTATATACAATGGCAGCCGGTGTATCCCCCGGATACCCGCCCTCCATCAGTTCTGCGGACAGCTCACCTGTCATACCGGCGCTCAGAAATATCACCATGGTACTGCCGTGGGACGCAAAGCGCCTGATGGATTCCCGCTCCGGCACCGGCGTTCTTCCCGCCATCCTGGTTATGACCACGCTCTGGCTGATGCCGGGCAGGGTATACTCCATCCCCAGTGCCGCGGCAGCTCCGCAAAAGGAACTGACCCCGGGGCAGATATCGTACTCTATCCCTCTGGCATCCAGACAGTCCATCTGCTCCCGTATGGCGCCGTAGAGGCAGGGGTCCCCGGTATGGAGGCGCACCGTGGTAAGCCCGTCCCTCTCCGCCTGCTCCATCACTTCCATGACCTGTTCCAGGTCCATGGATGCGCTGTCATAAATCCTGGCATCCTGCCTGGCCCAGTCCAGAAGCTCCCGGTTGACCAGGGAACCTGCATAAATAACCACATCTGCCTCTGCAAGAAGTTTCTGTCCCCGGACCGTAATCAAATCAACTGCGCCCGGACCTGCTCCTACTATATGTATCATCTTGTTCCGCCTTTCATCCATTCCTTGTTCTGTCCGTAAAGTACATAAGCAAATCATCTGCACCGGTGGTTTTTCCCAGTATTCCGCGCTCATTGGTAAATACAATGGCCTCCGCCCTCAGGCGTTCACCGGCCCGCCGTTTCAAATGCTGTTCCAGCCGTTCCGTCACCCGCTTCATTACCTGTTCACGCAGGCCATCCTCTGTTTCCAGAAGGCTCAGCCCCTGGTCCACGGTCACTGCTTCCAGAATCTGTTCTGCCAGTTCTCTTCCTGCACCGCAGGCAGCTCCATGGGCTGCCAGGATTTCCATTCTCCCATCTGCCCAGGAGGAATGGGTATTCATAATGCCCGCAGCCAGTTTGATGAGCTTTCCGCCGTGGCCTATGAGCAGTACGGCTTCAGCCCCTTCCTCCACTGCCATGTCAATGGTACTGCCTATAAAGTTACTGCATTTCACAGCCTGCCCGAGGCCAAGGCCAAGCACGTTGCCGACAAAGTTCTCGCCATAATTTCCGGGCGTCACCAGAAGAATCTTTTCTCCCTTCCTGATTCTCTGCCTCAGCTCCAGCCGGATGGTATCCAGAAGGGCTGTCTCGCTCATGGGCTCCACCATTCCGCTGGTTCCCAGAATGGATATGCCCCCCTGGATTCCCAGGCGGCTGTTAAAGGTCTTATCCGCCACCTTAATGGCCCCGGGTACACGTATTTCGATGAAAAGAATCCCTTTGAAACCGGATTCCCTGCAAACGCCTGCCACCTGACTGAATATCATCTGCCTGGGAACCGGGTTGATGGCGGTTTTCCCCACTTCACAGCTCAAACCGTCCTGTGTCACCCTTCCCACTCCCACTCCGCCGGATAAATTCAGGCAAAATCCGTCCTCCTCATACACATAATCCCCACCGGTATCTGCATCATCCTTCCCTGGCATCCGGACCACGGAATACACCATAAGCCCGTCCGTCACATCCGGGTCATCGCCTGCATCCTTCCTGACTCCGCAGGAGACATATTTTTTTCCTGTCTCCATTTCCTCCACCTCCAGGTCCAGACGGACTCCCTTTGGGGTTGTCAGGGATACCTGCTCCATTCTTCTGTCCTGCAACAACATAACGGCAGCTGCCAAGGAAGCCGCTGCCGCACAAGTACCTGTGGTGTATCCCCATCTCAATTTTTTCTGATTCTTATAGATGTACGAATCTCCCATAGTATCACCCGCTGTCCAACATCTGACTTTTAAACTATGGAAAAAAGTATATCATATCCAACTGTATTTCTCAATGTCTAATTTCTCCGGCGCATCCCCGCAATCACTGAACACTGCGGAAAGCAGCCGTCCGGACCGGCTCCAGCGCTGCGGCCACTGTCACGCCCTCCCCTGCCCGTTTATGTATCAGAAGACTTCCTCCCCTAGCCGCACAGGACCGTTCACAAACATTTCCCACACCCACCGCGGACCTTACAAACCCGGATTCCTCAAATACCCCTTCCACCGCCTGCAGTTCTTCGGATGTAAAAGTCCGAAGCTCCCATCCATACCTGCCAGCCAGCTGCAGCACCGCCTCCTCCCGGGCCTTTATATCAATGGTGGCCAATGCCTTTACCGCCGCCAGGTCAATGCCTTCATCCTCCAGCGCTTCCAGAACACGGCGTTCCAGGACATCCGGCGCAGTTCCCTTTCTGCAGCCCACGCCCACCACGACCATCTTTGGAACCAGGCGGAGGAAGGATGGTATTACGGCCCCCTCCAAAACCGCATCCGTTTCCCGGACCATTTCCTTTTCCCCGGCTGCTTCCGTTTCCCCGGCTGCTTCCGTTTCCCGGACCGCATCCCCGGCCTGTACCGCTGCCGGCCTTTCACTGTTTCGGAATGTAATCCATATGTTATGCCTGCATGTAAAATACCGGCATATATTATGCCCGGCAATGCATTTTCCCAGGCGCCGGTGGTCATCCGTTTCCACAGCCCCTTTACACTCTGCATCGCAAAAAATTCCTACCTTCCCGCCTTCCAGCAGCCAGGCGGAAATCTGTTTTGCCTTTTCCCGGTCCGTGATACAGAGGCCGCTGCGGGCCGCAAAGACATCCACTGCAAACACGCCGTTGACATCCGTTGCCGTGGTTATGACCGGTATGCCCTGCAGCCAGCCCGCCATCTGTTCCGCCAGCTCATTGGCTCCCCCCACATGGCCTGACAAAAGGGGAATGCAGAAATGCCCGGCCTCATCGGCAGCCACCACAGGCGGGTCTGTCATCTTATCCCGGACAAAGGGCGCTATGGCCCTGACTGCAATGCCGGCTGCGCCGATGAAAACCATCGCCCTTTTCTGTTCAAACATGGACCCGGTCCACTCTGAAAGGGACTTGTCCTGAGGCAGGATTCCCTCACACTCCCATTCCGGCTTCCAGAAGCGCCGCGGCGCATATCCTGCGCACTCTGTTCCTGATTCCCTGAACCGGCTGCACAGCAGGCGGCATACTCCGGCGCCCCTTGCCGTAAAGCAGATTATCCCTATCTTCATTTCCGTCTCCTTTGTATCTTGCCTGATTACAGATATAAAACAGTATATCGGAAAATCATTCCTGCTGCAATGCCTCTTTCTTAAGTTCCCGTTTGCGCTTGGTGATAAGTCCCCCTATCTTTCCGCTTTCCTTGGCTGTCAGGCTTCTCCATCCGCCTTCCATAACCTTGGCATCCAGTCCCAGTTCCTGGGCAATCTCAAACTTAAGCTGGTCCTGTGCGCTCAGGTCATGGGGATTAAAGGCCTCATTTTTCTTAGACTTTCCCATATAGGTTCTTGCTCCTTTCTTACTGATGCAAATTAAGTACAAATGGATTATACCCAGGCAGGGGCCTGCCTATACCGACTTACAACTTATTCCAATTGCCCTTGCAATTTAATTTGTTGTATATTATACTGAACCTATATGGATTGTTTCATAACGTACCGTGACAGGATAATTTATATGGCTTTTGTTACCCTGTTGTCATACAAAAGAAAGGAAGGGCACCGTGAACATTGCAGTCATCGACGACTCTATAGATGAAGCTCGTCAGTTAGCCGGCTTTATATCCACCTATTGTTCTGACACACATACCTGCCAGCAGACGACCATCTTCAATACAGCCGCCGACTTCCTTCGCTGCTGGCAAAAGGGCAGCTTTGACCTTATATTCATAGATATCTTTCTCCGGAATGAGACTTCCGGCATCCGTATTGCCGAAAAGGTCCGCAGGGATGACGAATCCTGCACCATTGTATTCACCACCAGCAGCACGGATTTTGCTCTGAAGGGCTTTGAGGTCCGCGCCCTGGACTATATGGTTAAGCCCATCCGCTATGAGAAGTTCAGCCAGACCATGGAGTATTTTAAGTCAGTGACCCGCAGAAAGCAGAGTCACTATATAGAAGTAAAGGAAAGCCGCATCATGGTGAAGATTCCCATCGACGCCATCCTTTACACAGATTACTCAAACCACTACATACAAATCCATCTTCCGGACAAGACGGTCCGAACTTATATGCGGTTTGAAGATTTTTCCGGTATGCTCCTTGCCTACTCCCAGTTCCTATGCTGCTACCGGAATTGCATCATCAATATGGACAAGGTATTCTCCATGGAGAGAGCCGAGTTCATTTTGACAACCGGGGAACATCTGCCTATTACCAGGACCATGCGGTCGCAGATTCATCAGCAATATGCAGATTACCAGTTCTCCAGGCTAAACGGAGGCGTCTGATGGGCTTTGCACAGCTACAGCTGATATGTATGATTTTGGCTGAAATCATATTCATCATTGTTCCCTTTCTGGCAGTATTCCAAAAGGAGTGGCGGTATACTATGCCAAAAACCGCAGGTATTCTTATGGGATACCTGTTTTTTGTATACTTTCTGTGTCTTTCCTGCTTCCGTCACTTTCTGAATCAGCCCTGGTTAGAGCTGGCATGGGCCTGCACCACCATGACCACCAACATACTGGTGTGCAAATGGATGGTGCGGACAGACTGGCCTGTGACCATCTATTCCCTCTTCCTTTTCAAGAACTTCACGGACACCGCCGGATACTGCGCCGACCTGTCCAATGCCTCTGCCTCCCTTCATGAGAGCAGTTCCTTTATCACAGGAGACGAGCTGTTAAGCAGCCTTATTTTTCTGTTTCTCATGGTCTGGGCGGCCTATTACATCCTGCACAAATACCTGACCAAGGCAGTGGAATACACACGGCTTCTTCCTGTATGGAACTATCTGGCTGCCATTCCGGTGCTCTTTTTCATCATGTTCCGCCTGGCATCCCGCTCCCTGTCTCCTGTCCGCATGCTTCAGTATCATCCTGACATGGTCTTTTTTGCTGTCTGCTGGTTTGCCTGTATTTATACAGTCCACTATGTAAGTCTGAGGATTTTGTCACGGCTGGCCGAAAGCTATGCGGCCAAGGAGCAGTACCGCACCACCCGGCTGCTGGCCAGTGTCCAGAAATCCCAGATGGCCACGCTGCAGTATAACCTGGAACAATTCAAAAAAGCACGCCATGATTACCGCCATCATCTCATCACCCTGAAAGGGCTGCTGGAACAGGGAGAAACAGAATTCGCCCTGGAGTACATCAACGACTATCTGGGCTCCTACAAGACCCTGGACACCACCCAGTACTGCCGGAACCCCTCCTCCAATGCCCTGCTCAATTATTACATACAGACCGCCCAGTCCCAGGGGATTTCCGTGAATTCCTCCATATCCCTGCCCCAGAACCTTCCGGTTCCGGAGATTGACTTCTGCACCATCCTGGGCAACCTTCTCTCCAATGCAGTGGAGGCATGCCAAAGGCAGACCCTGGGCACCCCTTCCATCACCATCAACATCGGACAGGCCGGAGAGTCCATGATTGCCATGTCCATACAGAACACCTATTCCCACCTCATACGGATGAAGGACGGACGCTTTCTCTCCTCCAAGCGTGAGGATATGGGAACGGGCACCACCTCTGTCCGGTATCTGGTGGAACGGTATCACGGCATCTTAAAATTTGACTACGGCAATGGAATCTTCGAGGCATCCCTGCTTCTGAACCCTGCTATGAAATAGTCTCTTCCAGGCTGCTGATTCGTATGGAGCCAAAGATTTCATCTATGGCTGCCTCCATTTTCTTATCAAACCGGCCGAAAACCATGACGCTGCGCCGGAATAGACATCCCTGTGTCCCTCCCTTATTTTCCCCGTTCTCCTCCGGGCCGTATGTAACGGATGCCCCGGCAGGCGGTATCCTTAAGCGGACACGTATCTGCCAGTATCCCTCATAACCCTCCGATTCCCCGCCGTATGTCACACACCAAAGAATCAGGTCCATCTCATCCGCATCCTGGTCCACCAGATAGCACTGGTATACGGGTTTTCCCTCTTATCCCCTGTCCCGGACCAGCTTTCGCTGTCATAGTTATATTCATAAAAACGGCGCCACGGTTGGTACGCCGGAACCGTCACCTCCCCTGTCCATACATTGTACTCCAAACATCAGGGGCAGATTCCCCTGTTGGCGCCATAGTCAAATACGGCGCCGCACCCGCTGCATCGCACCTTCATGCCGTCCCCTTCCTGCTGCACCGCAGCCTGTGTCCGGTCCTGTTTTTCCTTTTTGTTCCAGTATAGCACGGAACCCGGCACGGTCACAAGCTGATATGGTAATTAAGCATCAAAAATCCCACCCCAACTATTGACAAAGAGCCCAAAAAAACTGGCTATGGGCCAAAACCCATAACCAGTCCTGATGAATTCAAATCTTATTCTTCTGTGTACTGTGACATTGCATCAATATCCACGTCTGCCACGTCTGCATCCTGTGCAGCAGGCGCCATCATAGCCTTGATGCTTAAGCTGATTTTGTGGTCTGCCTCGTTAAAGTCCACCACTCTGGCCTCAATCTCCTGGCCGATTCTTAAAACATCAGCAGGCTTCTCAACATGCTCCCTGGAAATCTGGGATACATGAAGCAGCGCATCCACGCCCGGCTCCAGCTCAACAAATGCGCCGAAATCAGTCATACGTGCCACACGGCCGTATACCACGTTGCCAACCGCATACTTGTCAGCCGCATTGACCCATGGATTAGCCTCCGGGAACTTAAGGCTCAGGGCAATCTTCTCTCCCTGGATATCCTTAATCAGTACCCTTACCTGGTCGCCTGCCTTGAATACCTTCTTAGGATTCTCAACACGGCCCCAGCTCATCTCGGAAATATGAAGAAGTCCGTCTGCACCGCCCAAATCAATAAATGCGCCAAAGTCAGTCACATTCTTAACTATACCCTCAACGGTATCGCCTGGCTGGATTCTTGCGAACAGTTCTTCCTTCAGCTTCGCCTTCTGTGCAACCAGAAGCTGTTTCCTGTCGCCGATGATTCTTCTTCTCTTAGGATTGAATTCTGTGATAACAAAATCAATATCCTGTCCCGCATACTTGGACAGGTCCTTCTCATAGCTGTCAGATACAAGGCTGGCCGGGATGAATACCCTTGCGCCCTCAACCTCAACGCTTAAGCCGCCGTCTAATACCTGTGCTACCTTTGCTGTCAGAACCTCCTGGTTCTCAAATGCCTCTTCCAGACGCTTGTTGCCTCTGTCAGCTGCCATACGCTTATAGGATAAGGAAACCATGCCTACGCCGTCATTAAGCTTAATGACCTTGGCTTCCATCTCTTCACCAATCTGTACTTTTGTGGTCAAATCCACGTTGCTGTCGTTGCTGTATTCGTCCCGTGTGATGACACCCTCGGACTTATTACCTGCAATACTCAGTATTATCTCATCTTTGCTGACTTCGATGACCTGACCGGTGACTATCTCTCCTGTACGTATTGGTTTGGTTGATTCTTCCTCTTCCTTTAATAACTCTGCAAAACTTTGCTCTGCCATTCTGGTATGAACCTCCTCAATAATTTTTCTTGGGGTGGATGCCCCAGCTGTAATACCTACGCTGCGCACAGAAGATACACTGTCAGGATCTAAATCGCCGAGTGTCTGAATGTAAAAGGTGTCTTTACACTCCTTGAGGCATATCTCGTAAAGCTTCTGGGTGTTGGAAGAATGCCTGCCGCCAATCACAATCATGGCGTCCACCTGCGAAGCAATTCTTGCTGCCTCCACTTGTCTTTCCTGTGTTGCATTGCAAATCGTATTTAAAACACTACTATCATAACCCTTTTTTAAAAATTTTTCAACTAATTCTTTAAATTTGTTGTAATTAAATGTCGTTTGGGACACGATACATAACTTTCGGCCCTCCGGCAGACGGTAGTTATCTACCCCCTCCCCATCCTTTATAACCGTAGTATGTTCATTCCCCCATCCCTTGATTCCTTCCACCTCAGGATGGTCCGGACTTCCGATGATGACCACTGCCTCCCCGGCCGCGGAATGCTCCGCCACAATGCGGTGTATTTTCTTCACAAAGGGGCAGGTGGCGTCCACGACGGCCACGTTCCGCTCCTTTAAAATCTCGTACACATGCCGGCTGACGCCGTGGGAACGGATGATGACCGTCCCCTGGTTCCGGGGAAGGGCTCTCAGCTCCTCCTCTGTTTCCAGGACCATGACGCCCTTATCCGACAAATCCTTTACCACCTCTTCATTGTGGATAATGGGACCGTAGGTATAGATGGGGCCGGACGTCCTGCCGCTCTTTAGGGCTTCTATCTGTTCATAGACCTGGTCCACAGCCCGTTCCACGCCAAAGCAGAAACCGGCGCTTTTTGCTACTGTTACTTTTCTGTCCATGGCTATCCCTCATACCCCCGCTCCCTGGCTATGCGTATGATGGAGTCCACCACCTGGTCAATGGTCATGTGGGAGGTATCAAGGAGCAGGGCATCCTCCGCCTGCCTTAAAGGCGAATTTTCCCGGTGCATGTCCCGGTAATCCCTCTCCTCTATGTCCTTCTCAATTTCCTTAATATCCCTTGCCTCCCCCTTTTCCTCCAGTTCCCTGAACCGGCGTCTTGCCCGGATTTCCACGGAGGCTGTCAGGTAAATCTTGGCAGGCGCATCCGGCAGCACGCAGGTGCCGATATCGCGGCCGTCCATGATTACATCCGCTTCCCTGGCCAGCTGCTTCTGAAGCTGAACCAGTTTCTGCCTGACCGGTGCGTACACTGACGTGGCAGACGCCATGCGGCCCACTTCCTCCGCCCGTATGAGACCGGATACGTCCTCTCCGTTTAAAATCACCTGCTGGGCCCCATCCACATAGCGGATGGTGACCTCCACCTGACCGCAGGCCCTGGCTATGGACTCCTCATCCTCCGGCGAAATACCCTGTCTGATAAAATACAGGGCCATGGAACGGTACATGGCTCCTGTATCCACATACACGAATCCCAGCTTTTTAGCAGCCAGCTTTGCAATGGTGCTTTTACCGGCCCCTGCCGGACCGTCAATGGCAATATTGAAATACTCCATGTGTTGTATTCTCTCCTGTCCTGTGTTCATGTAATTGATTCTATTCATGTATCCTGCTGCGCCCAAACCACGGTCCGCGCCCATACCACGGTCCGCGCCCCTGGCGCTATAATGCCGCGGCCTTCCCGGCCGCCCAGCCCGTGGACCAGGCAATCTGCAGGTTGAAGCCGCCGGTCACTGCGTCCAAATCCAGTATCTCCCCTGCGAAATACAGGCCCCTTACCTTCCTGGACTCCATGGTGGAGGGATTTATATCCTTTACGGATATGCCGCCCTGGGTTATGATGGCTTCCTTATAGCCCCTGAGTCCGGTCAGAGTAAACTCCAGGGCCTTGGTGGCTTCCGCCAGACTGCGCCGCTCCTCCCTGGTGACCTCATTCACCTTTTTATCCGGGTCCACGCCGCTGCGGTCAATGATAACCGGAATCAGCTTTGCCGGATAAAGATGGTTCAGGGCATTCTTAAACTGCTTGTTCCGGCTGTCCGAAAAATCCCTGAGAATGCGCTCGTCCAGCTGCTCCCAGGACAAGGCCGGCTTCAAATCAATCGCCAGGCGCAGAGGCCGCTTCCTTATGGCCCTGGCGCAGAAGGAACTGGCGCTTAAAAGCACGGGGCCGCTGACCCCGAAATGGGTAAACAGCATTTCCCCGAATTCCCGGTATAATTCCTTTTTTCCGTCGTATACAGCAGCCTCCACATTTTTAAGCGAAAGGCCCTGCAGCTCCCTAGCTGTCTCCGTCTCCCTCACCTCAAAGGGAACCAGGGCCGGGGACAGCTCCGTAATCCGGTGTCCGCTGTCAGCGGCCCACTTAAGGCCGTCGCCGGTGGAGCCGGTGGCGGGATAGGACAGTCCGCCGGTGGCCACGATAACCCGGTCTGCTGTCTGTATCCTGCCGCCGGCGCGCACGCCCTTACACACATTATCTTCCACCACCAGTCCCTCTGTCTTCTGGTTCAGGCACACCCTGACCCCTGCCTGTTTCAAAAGGCCGGACAGGGTGCTGATGACGTCTGACGACTTGTCGGACTGGGGAAACACCCGGTTTCCCCGCTCCACCTTAAGGCGCAGTCCCGCCTGCTCCAGCAAATCCATCATGTCCCGGTTGGTAAAACCGTAAAAACTGCTGTACAGGAATTTGGAATTGCTTACCACGGAGCCAAGCAGCTCCTCCATATCGCAGGCGTTAGTCACATTGCACCGTCCCTTGCCTGTGATGAACAGCTTCTTGCCCGGCTTTTCATTCTGTTCCCACAGCTCCACGGCCGCGCCTTCCCTGGCCGCAGCTATGGCTGCCAGCATGCCGGCAGCCCCTGCGCCAATCACAATTACATGGTTTGTCTCACTCATTTGTCTGTCTTTACTTCCTTAATTTTCTTTTCCAGGGCATCCACCACGGTCTGGAGGACCTTTACCCTGGCGTATCGTTTGTCATTGCCCTCCACCACAATCCATGGGGCATAGGTGGTGGAAGTACGTATGAGCATCTCATTGACCGCCTCCTCATACTGGTCCCATTTCTCCCGGTTGCGCCAGTCCTCATCCGTAATCTTCCACTGCTTGGCAGGATTGGCCTGGCGCTCCTTGAACCTGCGCTCCTGCTCATCCTTGTCAATGTGAAGCCAGAATTTAAGGACCACAGCGCCTGCATTGGCCATGTGGGATTCCATCTCGTTGATTTCCTGGTAAGCCCTTCTCCACTCAGCTTCGGAACAGAATCCTTCAATCCGCTCCACCATGACCCTTCCATACCAGGTGCGGTCAAAGATAGCGATATGTCCTGCCTTCGGCACACTGTTCCAGAACCTCCACAGATAGTGGTGTACCTTCTCAATGTCATTGGGAGCTGCCGTGGGATTCACCCTGTATCCCCTGGGGTCCAGATTGCTGGTCAGACGTTTGATGGCTCCGCCCTTACCTCCGGCATCCCATCCCTCAAATCCAATGACCACCGGAATCCGTAGGCGGTAGAGCTCGCTGTGAAGCTCTGCCAGCCGCTTCTGAAGCTTCTTAAGACGGGTCTTATACTCCTCCTCCGTAAGGCTTTTGGAGAGGTCTATGCCGGAGAGCACGCCGTTTTTAAACCGTTCCCTGGTCTTGACCTCCTGCTTCTGTACCGGATTTCCGCCCCGGAGCCTGTGGTGTTCCAGCTCGTATTCCAGGCGGTCCATAACCGAGCTCACAATCTTAAGGGCTGCATAGTCCTTGTCCACGGCTTCTATGATAACCCATGGCGCATAATCCGTATCTGTCTTTTCCAGCATCTCCTCGTTCATCTTCAGATACCGGTCAAAGTCCTTATTCCGGTTCCAGTCCTCGGTCGTCACCCGCCAGGAAGTCTCCTTGGAACCCTCCAGCTTCTTAAACCGTTTCTTCTGTTCCTCTTTGTCTATATACAGGAAAAACTTCATGATGACAGTGCCGTCATCACACAGCTGCTTCTCAAAGGACAGGATATCCTGGTATGCATCCCCAAGCTTGTCCTCAGGGGTAAGGCCGTCAAAACGGTCCACCTGGACGCTGCGGTACCAGGAACGGTCAAAGACAGCAATTCTGCCCTTGGCCGGCGTCTTTGTCCAGTAGCGCCACAGGAAGGGCCGCATCTGCTCGTCCTCCGTGGGGCGGTCGCAGGCATATACGTCAAAGCCCCTGGGGTCCAGGGCCTGTATGAGACGGTTAATCTGCACTCCCTTGCCGGCAGCCCCCATTCCCTCAAACACGAGAATGACCGGAATTCCCGCATCCTTGCACTCCCTCTGCAAAAGCCCAAGCTTTTCTTCTGCCTCGTCCATGACCTTGCGGTACGTCTTCTTGTCCACTTTATTGCCTAAATCAATTTTTTCAAGCATATGGCCCCCTCCTTCTCTTCCTGTTTACTATTTTATCCAGTATATCACACTTTCAACTATAATAAAATGAAAAATTAGGCGCAAAAGCCTGCTGTGCCCCATCTCAGAAAAAGCCCCGCAGGGAAATTATCCCTGCGAAGCCTCCTTAGTACAATACGGAAACAGACTGTTTACAGTTCCGTGGTTACGAATATATCGTAAATCGCCCTGATTGCCGTCTCGAAATCATCGTTCTTCACTCCGATAATAATGTTCCACTCACTGGAGCCCTGGTCAATCATCTTTACATTGACCCTGGCATGGGCCAGGGCGGAAAAGATACGGCCGGCTGTTCCTCTGGTGGAACGCATACCCCGTCCAACCACAGCCACCAGCGCCAGGTCTGATTCCAGCTCCACCGTGTCCGGCTCCACAGCCCTGTGGATTCCGGCGATAACGGACTGCTCAAACTCCTCAAACTCCGACTGGTGTACATAGATGGTCATGGTGTCAATGCCTGAAGGCATGTGTTCAAAGGAGATGCCGTACTGCTCAAACACGCTGAGCACCTTTCTCCCAAACCCAACCTCGGCGTTCATCATGGCCTTCTCTATATTGATGGAGCAGAATCCCTTCTTGCCCGCAATGCCGGTGATGGTGTAATGGGGCTTGCGGCAGGTGCTCTCCACAATCAGAGTGCCCTTGTCTTCCGGACGGTTGGTGTTCCTTATATTGATGGGAATGCCTTCCTTGCGCACCGGGAAAATGGCGTCCTCATGAAGAACGCTGGCCCCCATGTAGGAAAGCTCCCTCAGTTCCTTGTATGTAATAGTCTCAATCACTTCCGGGTTATCAACAATTCTTGGGTCTGTCACCAGAACCCCGGACACATCCGTCCAGTTCTCATACATATCCGCATGGATGGCCTTGGCCACAATGGAGCCAGTGACATCTGAACCGCCTCTGGAAAATGTCTTGATGGTCCCGTCCGGCTTGGAACCATAAAAACCAGGGATGACGGCCTTCTCCACATGCTCCAGGCGCTCGGACAGCTCACGGTTGGTATGTTCTGCTTCAAAGTTTCCGTTTTCATCAAAGAAAATCACTTCCGCCGCATCCACAAATTCAAACCCCAGGAAATGGGCCGCCACAATACCGTTTAAGTATTCTCCGCGGGAAGCAGCGTAGTCCCGGCCTGCCTTTGCCAGGAAATTTTCCTCTATCCGGTCAAACTCATGGTCCAGGTTCAGGTTTAAATCCAGGCCGTCAATGATATCCATGTATCTGCTCTTAATCTTTTCCAGGATTTTCTTATAGGACCTTCCTTCTGCAACCGCGTCGTAACAGGCATAGAGCAGGTCCGTCACCTTCTCGTCCTTGTCGTTTCGCCTGCCTGGTGCGGAAGGGACCACGTACCTTCTGGTCTTATCAGATTTAATGATATCCGCTACTTTTTTGAACTGTCTTGCGCTGGCCAATGAACTTCCGCCGAACTTCACCACTTTTTTCATCTTGTCTGTCTCCCTTGTTTCTTTTCTATGCGCCGGATATGGAGCGTATTTTCATAAAATAAATGCCACTTTATATGTATGGCGTTACAAGTGCAAATAATACCTTACTTTGTTATGTATGTCAATACTTTTAAAGCAGAAAATTTGCGTACAGGAGACATATGTCTTTGTATGGAGGACTTTTCTGCAGAGAATGTCCTCACCCCGGCCCGCGGCCGTACCTTTCATGGCCTTACAGAAGATGCACCGCAACCACAAGTCCTGCAAATACAATGGATACCATGCTTGTCAGCTTGATGAGGATATTGATGGACGGGCCTGAGGTGTCCTTAAAGGGGTCGCCTACGGTATCGCCTATGACTGCCGCCTTGTGCTCCTCGCTGCCCTTGCCGCCCAGTTCCCCGCTCTCAATATATTTCTTGGCGTTGTCCCAGGCCCCGCCTGCATTTGCCATCATGACAGCCAGCACAAAACCAGTGACCGTATTGCCTGCCAGCAGCCCGGATACGCCCTCCGGTCCCAGGAGAAGTCCCACTGCCACCGGTATGATGACTGCCACCATGGCCGGAGCCACCATCAGTCTCTGGGCCGAAATAGTACACATATCCACGCAGGCCCCGTAGTCAGGCTCTGTCTTTCCCTCCATCAGTCCTTTCATGTCCCTGAACTGCCTGCGGACCTCCACCACGATGGACTGGGCCGCCTCGCCCACTGCCTCCATGGTAAGGGCCGCAAAGAGAAACGGCAGCATACCGCCGATAAATAGGCCAATCAGCACCGTGGGATTGGTGATGGACAAATCCATGGCCAGGGACGGGTCAATCTGCTTCACCTTATCAATATAGGAGGCGATGAGGGCCAGGGCCGTAAGCGCGGCCGAGCCAATGGCAAAGCCCTTGCCCGTGGCAGCCGTGGTGTTGCCCAGGGAATCCAGCGCATCGGTTCTCTGGCGCACCTCCGGCGGCATGTGGGTCATTTCGGCTATCCCTCCCGCATTGTCGGCAACCGGTCCGTAAGCATCGGTAGCCAGCGTGATGCCCAGGGTGGACAGCATGCCCACTGCGGACACGCCCACGCCGTAGAGTCCTGCATTAAAATCAGAACGGCCGCCGGCGCAGTAATAGCTGACCAGCACGGATATGCCTACGATAACCACAGGAGCCACCGTGGACAGCATCCCCAGCGAAAGGCCGCTGATAATGACCGTGGCCCCTCCTGTCCGGCTGGATTCGGCCAGTTTCCTGGTGGGATTATATGTATCAGATGTATAATATTCCGTGACCGCGCCAATGAGCACACCGGCAGCCAGGCCCGAGAGAATAGCCGCATATATGCCCATATGGTCCGGCAGCAGGAAACGGATGGCTGCAAAGGCAGCCGCAACCACCAGCGCCGCACTGATATAGGTTCCTGTCCTAAGGGCCCTTAAAAGGCTTTTCTGGGATGCGTCCTCCTCTGTCTTTACAAAGAAGGTTCCCAGGATGGATGCCAGTACGCCCAGGGCTGCCAGTATCATGGGTACAGCCACGCCCTTTACCCCGTACCCGGCTGCCACGGCCAGGGCAGAGGTAGATACAATGGAGCCCACATAAGACTCATACAGGTCAGCTCCCATGCCGGCCACGTCGCCCACATTGTCACCCACGTTGTCAGCAATAACCGCCGGATTCCTGGGGTCGTCCTCAGGGATTCCAGCCTCCACCTTGCCCACCAGGTCAGCGCCCACGTCAGCCGCCTTGGTAAAGATACCTCCGCCCACCCTGGCGAACAGGGCCATGCTGGAAGCACCCATGCCAAAGGTCAGCATGTTGGCCGTAATCTGGGCAATCCGCTCGCTTTCAGGAAGCGCTCCAAATGCCCTGTTCAATATAAAGTACCACACAGTCAAATCCAGAAGCCCCAGCCCCACCACGGTAAAGCCCATGACAGAGCCTGCGGAAAATGCCACCCGCAGCCCCTTATTCAAATTCCGGGACGCTCCCTGGGCTGTCCGGCAGTTGGCCATGGTGGCTGTCCGCATGCCGATGAATCCGGACAGACCCGAGAAAAAGCCGCCTGTGAGGAATGCAAATGGCGTAAAAAAACTCAAAAAGCCGCAGAATGCCATCGCAAGCAGGATGACAAACACGGCTGCAAAGAATATTCCCACACCTTTGTATTGACGTCTCAGATACGCATTGGCGCCCTTTTGTACGGCTCCGGATATACGGAGCATCTCAGAATCTCCTCCAGGTTCTTTCCTGACCCGCACAAACATACAGGCAGCAAACAACAGTGCCAGCAGCGAACCTGCTCCTACAAAATACATAGCAACCATTACATTCCCTCCTTCTCATAAACAGATAAGCGCCTGAAGTCAGGCACTTACGGTTCATTCCAGAAAATTCACGCAACATTTCCCCTCAATTATATACCGTTGCATGTCTTTTTTCAATATACGAAGGAATTTTCTTTACAAATCAGAAGAGAGACATCTCTTCGTTGACAGCTGCCTCGCAGGACCGCATGGCCTGGATGGTCTTGTCCATAAGCTCTTCCAGGGTCCAGCCAAGGCCCTCAGCCCCTTCTTTGATTACGTCCCTGGAGCATCCGGCTGCAAAGCGTTTATCCTTGAATTTTTTCTTAAGGCTGGACACCTCCATGTCCATGACGCTCTTGGATGGGCGCATCCTGGCTGCCGCCCCAATCAGACCGGTCAGCTCGTCCGATGCAAACAGGATTTTTTCCATCCGGTGCTCCGGCTTCACGTCTGAGACAAGGCCGTATCCATGGCTGCACACCGCATGAATCAGCCCATCCTCAGCCCCTGCTTCCCGTAAAAGCTCCGGCGCCTTAACGCAGTGCTGCTCCGGATACATCTCAAAGTCAATGTCGTGCAGCAGGCCGGCGATTCCCCAGAAATCCGCTTCCTCCCCATATCCCTGGTCCTGGGCAAACCACCGCATCACTCCTTCCACGGTAAGGGCGTGAAGGATGTGAAAGGGTTCCTTGTTATATTTTTTCAGGGCCTCTAAGGCCGCCTCCCTTGTCAGTGCTGTGTTCATCTTGCTTAAGCTCCTTTCTTCTGTGCAAAATCATATGATATACAATTATAATCAGCCCGGACTTAAAATGCAATAGCATATGTACCGGAAGCCATACCTCCCTCTCCCCCTCTTTTATTGACTGGGCAGGCCATCAATTGTATACTGGATATAATGGCTGTATACTGGATATAACCCAATCCACGGCGAAGCAGCAAGGCAGCAGATATTTCACCCTATGACAGGAGGATATTTATGACATACCGTTTTGCAACCTTAAAAGACCTGGACCGGCTTGTGGCCATGTCGGACCAGGCCAGGAAATCCTTTAAGGCCCGGAACATTGACCAGTGGCAGAAGGGAGAACCCAACCGCCAGGTGCTGGAGGATTCCATTATCCGGTCCCAGATTCATGTGCTGGAAGACATGGGCCAGGTCATTGGAATGATAACCATTGTCCCTGGTCCCGAAGCCAGCTATGCCTCCATAGACGGCGCCTGGCTGAACCAGGAGCCTTACACTGCCTTTCACCGGGTCTGTGTGGAGGAAACCATGAAAGGCCGTGGTCTGGCCGCCCGGCTGTTTTCAGAATCAGAACAGTACGCTCTGGAAACAGGAATCCGCAATATCCGCATTGACACCCATCCGGACAATACGTCCATGCAGCGCGCCCTGGACAAAAGCGGATACATCTGCTGCGGCACCCTGGTTCTCACAGAAGGCAGCGAAGCAGGCGATTTGAGGCTGGGTTACCAGAAAACGCTTTAAGGTGTATGGAATGGAATGCGGACAGAAAAAGCAGAGCAGCCACAGGAGGTAACGGCCTGTGATATGCTCTGCTTTTGCATTTACATGATTCAGTTTCCGGCTGAACCGGCAATTGGTTTCCAATGGTAACAGCTGGTTTTCCTACAGCTCAAAATACTTCACGCCGGACTCAAATATCTTCATATCCTGTTCCCCGTAAATATTCATGGCAACTGCCTCTCCCCGGCGCTCAGAGTGTGCCATCTTGCCCAGAATCCGTCCGTCCGGGCTGGTGATGCCCTCGATAGCCATATAGGAGCCGTTTGGATTCCAGTACTCGTCCATGGTGCATCTGCCCTGGTCATCCACATACTGGGTTGCCACCTGGCCATTGGCAAAGAGTCTGTGGAGCCATGATTCATTGGCCACAAAGCGGCCCTCGCCATGGGATGCCGGATTGCAGTATACGCTGCCCGGGACAGCGCCTGCCAGCCATGGGGATTTATCCGATACCACCTTGGTATACACCATCTTGGAAACGTGACGGCCAATGGTATTCATGGCAAGGGTAGGTGAATCCGGTCCCTGCTCCTTGATTTCCCCTTCCAGCAGAAGTCCCAGCTTAATCAGGGCCTGGAAGCCGTTGCAGATGCCAAGCATCAGTCCGTCCCGCTCGCCTAACAGCTTCTCAATCTCCTCCTTCATCACTGCATTGCGGAACACAGTGGCAAAGAACTTGGCGGAGCCTTCCGGCTCATCGCCTGCTGAGAAACCGCCCGGGAACATGACAATCTGGGCCTTTGCAATCTCTCTCCGGTATTCGTCCACGGACTGGCGGATATCCCCGGCGCTCATGTTTCGCAGCACCCTGGTAACCACCTTTGCGCCCGCCCGTTCAAAGGCTCTGGCGCTGTCATACTCGCAGTTGGTTCCCGGAAACACCGGAATAAATACAGTGGGCTGCCCGATTTTATGGTCGCACACATACACTGCGCCACTGTGATACAGCTTTTCTTCCAGCGCAGCTTCATCCCCCTTTGCCTCCTTGCCGGTGGCAGTCGGGAACACGTCCTCCAGGGGAGTCATCCATGCATCCAATGCCTCATCCATAGCAATGGTCACATTTCCGTACTCAAATGCGCTTCTGTCCGTCACCTCGCCGATAACAGTATAGGGTATGGACAGCTGTCCCACCATTCCGTCAGGCACCTCGCACACAATATCGCCCCATGCCGCGGCAAAGAAATCCCTCGGGTCCACATTGTGCTCAATCTTCACACCCAGCTTGTTGCCGAATGCCATCTTGCTCACTGCCTCTGCAAGTCCCTTGCCCTCTACCGCGTAGGCGGAAATAATGCGTCCTGCTTTTATATCTTCAAATATTTTTCCATATCCGTCCATGACCTGGCTGTAGTCCGGCAGGTCATACTGGTTCTTTGCAATCCTGAACACAACAATCCTGCTGCCCGGACGCTTGAACTCAGGGGTAATCACATTCTTGTGGCTGTTCACATCCACTGCAAAGGAAACCAGGGTTGGCGGAACATTGATTTCACCATCCTCCGTGTCAAAGGTCCCGGACATGCTGTCCTTTCCTCCGATGGAAGGCAGGCCAAAGCCCAGCTGCGCGCTGTAGGCGCCCAGAAGCGCGGAGAATGGCTGGCTCCATCTGGACGGATTCTCATTCATTCTGCGGAAATACTCCTGGAAGGTGAAACGAATCCTGCTGTAATCGCCGCCGGCTGCCACAATCTTTGCAACAGAGGAAACCACTGCATACACAGCGCCATGGTATGGGCTCCAGCTGGAAAGCTCAGGGTCAAAGCCATAGCTCATCATGGTAACAGTGTCTGTACGGCCCTTCAGTACAGGAAGCTTTGCCACCATGGCCTGAGTCTCGGTCAGCTGGTATTTTCCGCCGTAAGGCATGAACACGGAACCAGCGCCAATGGAACCGTCAAAGCGCTCCACCAGCCCCTTCTGCGAGCACACGTTCAGGTCGGAAAGCATGTCAAGCCATTTCCCTTTAACGTCAGCCACCTCTGTCTTTTCAAACAGGTTTCCCTGGCGGTTTGGAACCTCCAGAGTCACGTCTGCCTCCTGGTGCGCCCCGTTGGTATCAAGGAAAGCCCTGCTAAGGTTCACAATGGTCTTGCCGCGCCAGTCCATCTTAAGCCTTGGCTCCTCTGTCACCACTGCCACGGTCACTGCCTCCAGGTTCTCCTCTGCAGCGTACGCAAGGAACCGGTCCACATCCTTAGGGTCCACCACCACTGCCATACGCTCCTGGGACTCGGAAATGGCAATCTCAGTGCCGTCCAGTCCTGCGTACTTTTTTGGAACCTTGTCCAAATCAATATTAAGGCCCGGGGCCAGCTCTCCAATGGCTACCGATACGCCGCCAGCACCGAAATCATTGCATTTTTTGATGATGCTGCTGACCTCGGGCCTGCGGAACATCCTCTGAATCTTGCGCTCTGTGGGAGCATTTCCCTTCTGCACCTCAGCGCCGCACACCTCAATGGAGGCTGTGGTGTGGACCTTGGACGAACCCGTAGCACCGCCGATTCCGTCGCGGCCCGTACGTCCGCCTAACAGAATGATGATATCCCCCGGGTCGGAAGTCTCACGGATGACATCCTTCCTGGGAGCAGCGCCCATGACAGCGCCGATTTCCATTCTCTTTGCAACATAACCCGGATGATAGATTTCCTTCACATAACCGGTTGAAAGACCAATCTGGTTGCCGTAGGAAGAATATCCCTGGGCTGCGCTGTTAACAATCTTTCTCTGGGGCAGCTTGCCCTTAAGGGTCTCCCCCAGCGGCCTGGTCGGGTCAGCCGCGCCGGTGACGCGCATGGCCTGGTACACATAGGTACGCCCTGACAGCGGGTCGCGGATGGCTCCGCCCAGACAGGTGGCAGCGCCGCCGAAAGGCTCAATCTCCGTGGGATGGTTGTGTGTCTCATTTTTGAAATTCACCAGCCACTCTTCCGTCACCCCGTCAATCTCCACCGGCACCACTATACTGCAGGCATTGATTTCATCGGAAACCTCCATGTCCTCCAGTTTTCCCTCGCTCCGCAGCTTTTTCATGGCCATGAGAGCCAGGTCCATCAGGCACACATACTTGTCGTCCCTTCCCTTATAAATCACTTCACGGTCAGCCAGATACTGCTTATAGGTTTCCTCCATGGGTTCCCTGTAATCGCCGTCCGTAAAGCTTACATTCTTAAGCTCTGTGGAAAAGGTGGTATGGCGGCAGTGGTCTGACCAATATGTATCCAGCACGCGGATTTCCGTCACAGACGGGTCCCTGTGCTCTTCCTTTTTATAATAGTTCTGTATGTGGAGAAAGTCCTTGAAGGTCATGGCCAGATTCAGGGTGCCGTAAAGAGCCCTCAGTTCCTCCTCTGAAGAATCCATAAATCCGTCAAAATACCGTATGTCCTCAGGGACCTCAAATTCCGTCACCAGAGTCTGCGGCTTCTCCTCCTCTGCCTGGCGGCTGTCCACCGGGTTGATGCAGAAGCTTTTGATTGCTTCCTCCTGCTCCGCTGTCAGAGGCGCCGTAATCACATAGGTGGTGGCGGACCGGATGACCGGCTCCTCATCCTCCTTCAGAAGCTTTACGCACTGCTCCGCTGAATCAGCTCTCTGGTCAAACTGTCCCGGCAGATATT
This sequence comes from Clostridium sp. 1001271st1 H5, assembly GCF_005845215.1. GTDB lineage: Bacteria > Bacillota > Clostridia > Lachnospirales > Lachnospiraceae > Enterocloster. The sequence goes on along the minus strand of NZ_SPHO01000018.1, from coordinate 24,347 downwards.
CCACGGAAAACACCAGGTCTTCCGGGTTCTTCGGAAATTCTTCCTCATACACCTGGTCCACCGGCGGCTCTGAGAAAATGGTCACCAGCGCCTTTTTATAGGTTTCCTCCGACAGATTCTCAATATCATAGCGGATTAAAACCCGCACATTCTCCACATTGCTGATACCCAGATAATGTTCCAGTTCTTCACGAAGCTCCCCTGCCTTCACTGCATAAGCTGGCTTCTTTTCCACAAATATTCGTCTTACGCTCATTTAGCAACCTCCTGCTTTTTTCATAGCCTGTTGTATTGGCATATTTATGCGGCAACGCAAAAAGGACAAACGCCTTTTCATCTTGCCTTATATTATCACAGATTATATGGATTAGTAAAATTAATATATTTAATCTTTTTTAAGTGCTTTTCTTATAAAACAACCGGTATGTATGATTTTACGGCTGCGGATACAGATTGCAGCAAATCCCGCCTTTTCAATCCGATTAAACTATTATGGCGCGCAGAATTAAATTGTGCTATACTAGAAAAGTATGTGATTATAAAAAACCGGGAGATTACAGAAGAAATGAAAATCGGATTTGATAATGAAAAGTATCTAACCATGCAGTCAGAACACATCAAACAGCGTATTGGAGAATTCGGAGACAAGCTGTATCTGGAATTCGGAGGAAAGCTTTTTGACGACTACCATGCCTCCAGGGTCCTGCCCGGCTTTGAACCGGACAGCAAGCTTCGTATGCTCCTTCAAATGGCTGACCAGGCCGAAATTCTCATTGCCATCAATGCAGCCGACATTGAAAAGAACAAGGTCCGCCACGACCTGGGCATCACTTACGACGAGGATGTCCTCCGTCTGATTCAGGAATTCAGGGACAAGGGTCTCTATGTGGGAAGCGTTGTCATCACCCAGTACAGCGGCCAGAACGGCGCCGACCAGTTCAAAGCCAAGCTGGAGCACCGTGATATCAAAGTATACCGCCATTACTGTATCGAAGGCTACCCCAGCAACGTGCCCCTCATTGTCAGCGATGAAGGCTACGGCAAAAACGATTACATTGAAACCACCCGTCCTCTGGTAATCATCACGGCTCCAGGTCCGGGCAGCGGCAAGATGGCCACCTGTCTCTCCCAGCTGTACCATGAGAACAAGCGCGGCATCAAGGCCGGCTATGCCAAATTCGAAACCTTCCCTATCTGGAACCTTCCTTTAAAGCATCCGGTGAACCTGGCCTACGAGGCAGCCACCGCCGACTTAAACGATGTGAATATGATAGACCCGTACCACCTGGAAGCCTACGGCGTAACCACGGTCAACTACAACCGGGATGTGGACATTTTCCCTGTACTGAACGCCATTTTTGAAGGCATATACGGCGAAAGCCCCTACAAATCCCCCACTGACATGGGCGTAAACATGGCCGGCCTCTGCATCATGGACGACGAAGCCTGCTGCGAAGCATCGAAGCAGGAAATCATCCGCCGCTACTACCATGCCCTGAACCGTCTGGCCAAGGAGGAAGGGACTTCCGATGAAGTATACAAAATCAATCTTCTGATGAACAAGGCAAAAATCGACTCCACCATGCGCGCTGTCATTGCGCCCTGCCTGGAGCGTGCCAAGGTATCCGGCGGTCCTGCCGCTGCCATGGAATTAAACGACGGCACCATTGTCACAGGCAAGACCAGCAGCCTGTTAGGAGCCTCTGCCGCCCTCCTGCTAAACGCCATCAAGGTCCTGGGAGACATCCCGCACAATATCCATCTGATTGCGCCATCGGCCATTGAGCCCATCCAGACCTTAAAGACAAAATACATGGGCAGCAAGAACCCCCGTCTCCACACCGACGAAGTCCTTATCGCCCTGAGCATGAGCGCCGCCACTGACCAAACCGCAAAAAAGGCCCTGGCCCAGCTCCCCAAGCTCCGCGGCTGCCAGGTCCACACCTCCGTGATGCTGTCCGACGTGGACATCAAGGTATTCGGCAAACTGGGCGTCCAGCTCACTTCCGAGCCGGTATATGAGCATAAAAAGCTGTACCACTGATGATGCCATCGCCAGTACCCCGGCTGTTTTCAGCCCGGCTGCCAGCCCAGGACCAATATGGGTTATATTCCCAGCAATTTCAGTAAAATTCAATTAATTAGAATGCTTACTATTTTTGTTACAATAATTAGTGAAATAGAATAAACGATTTATCCCTGCGCTCCCTGCAGCCGGAAACCCCAGTCCCGCAAACAGCAAAGGACTGGGGTTTCCGGCTGTGCGATGCAGAGGACCTGTGCAAGGTGAGCCCCAATACCGCGCGCTTCTAAATCCCTACTTTCTCTCCACATCCGTATAATACAAATGCCTGGGCAGTCCGTCCGTCATAATAGGCGTCAGCTCCGCCTGAATCAGAGGCCGGATATAGTTCACAAATTCCTCCGTCACATAATCCCCTGCCTCATTAATCCATTCCCTTGGAACCTTCTTCTCCACATTTGCCACCTTATGTACATCGTAAATATCCGTCACGCACACATAGGGGTCATCGGACACCCTCTTCAGGATAATCATTTTGCCTGTCTCACCCTCAAAGGCCTCCTTCACGGCAGCGCCGCCCACCTGGAAGGCTTCCGTAATATCCACTCTTGATACGATATGGGACGCGCAGCGCTGAAGGGAATTGAATTCAATGGCCCTTGTCTTGCATCCCACTTCCCGGTTGATTTTTTCTGCCAGGTATCTGGCTGTTCCTGTAAGCTGCTTATGTCCAAAGGCGTCCACGAACTCAATGCCGTCTGTCAGCTCGCACACATAGCGGCCATCCGCCAGCTTCACGCCCTCGGACACAGCCACTACCACCGATGCCTTCTTCTTATGAAGCTCCTCCACCTTTTTCATGAAAGCATCCACGTCAAAGGTCACCTCCGGAAGGAACAGCATATCCGGCCCCTCGCAGTCCTCTCCCTTTGCGAGAGCAGCTGCTCCTGTCAGCCAGCCTGCGTTCCGGCCCATGATTTCCAGGATGGTCACATTCTGCTGGTCATATACCAATCCGTCACGGATGACCTCCTTTGTAATGGCGCCGATATACTTGGCTGCGCTGCCATATCCGGGGGTATGGTCTGTGGCCGCCAGGTCATTGTCAATGGTCTTTGGAACGCCCATAAAGCGGATTCTGCTGCCGTTGAGCAGGGAATAGTCGGAAAGCTTCTTAATGGTGTCCATGGAGTCATTGCCGCCGATATAGAAAAAGTACTCTATCTCCAGCTTGTCCAGAATGGAAAATATCTTATCGTATATCTCCCGGTCATCACAAATCTCCGGCAGCTTGAAACGGCAGGAACCCAGATAAGCGGAGGGCGTTCTTTTCAAAAGCTCAATATCCAAATCCGACTTGATGTGCTCCTCCAAATCCACATACCGCTCCTGCAGAAGCCCCTGTATGCCGTGGAGCATGCCGTACACCTTCCTGGCGCCCCTGTCCTTGGCTGTCTTAAACACGCCTGCCAGGCTGGAATTAATCACTGCGGTTGGACCTCCGGACTGCCCTACGATTACATTACCTTTTACCTCTGTCATAGAAATACCTCCATTCATAAATTGTAAGCGCTTACAAAACTACCTTTATTCTAATATATTCCCCCCTGGAACGCAAGTGTTTTGGGAATTGTTCCCCTAAAAATTATGTCAATATTTTAACATTATTTTTGCATTAAATGGCTGCAGTCATTTAACTCCAGCAGGCTGCACTGTCCGGCGGCCGGGTCATACTCCATGGTGGTAATGCTGGCATTCCCCACCACGATTTCCTCTGCATCCTGCCGGCCCTCAAGAAGATGGACAATGAAATGAGCCAGCGTACCGCCGTGGGCCACCACTGCCGTATCCCCCCTCATCTCCCTCTTTATCCGGTCCCAGGCCTTTTTGCACCTGGCATCCACCTGGTTCAGGGTCTCGCCTCCGGGAGGAGCCACTGTGGCCGGATGCTGCCACCATTCTTCGTAGAGCTTTCGCTCCCTGGTCAGTATATCCTGGGCAGTCCTCCCCTCCCAGTTGCCGTATCCAATCTCCACCAGCTCAGGCACAGATATGACCTCCACCCCCTGGTCCTCTGCAAGGGCCCTGGCTGTCTCCATGGCCCGAAGCTGGGGACTGGAGTAAACGGCCGAAACCGGACGCTCCTTCATTCCCAAAGCCAGCATCCCGGCCTGGCTGCGGCCTGCTGCATTTAACGGGATATCCTGCCTGCCCTGTATCCTTCCCTGCACATTCCAGTCGGTCTGGCCATGGCGTATGATATAGAGTTTCATCTACAGGCCCTCCTCCAGATTCCAGCCGTTCCTCACCGGATTGGACGTATCTTCCTCATCCTGCGAAGCGGCGGCCTGGCCTTCTCCATTGACTGTCAGAGCATCCAGGGCCAGCTTCATGATGTCCTTGACCTCATCCTCCGTCATCTTCATTTTGGAGGAAAGCTCCTCCAGGGTTGCCTCCCTGCCCAGCTCCTTTGCCAATACCTGGGATACTGTCTGGAGCACATTGACCCTGGCCGCCATGGTTTCCTCAATCTGCTTCTCCGTCCTCTGCTCCTCCAGGGCCAGCTCCACGCTTTCCTTCACGCGGCGGGTCATAAGTTCATCCCACGGTTCGCTGCCATCATACTCAATGGCTGCCAGCATCAGAGCCGTATTGGCCTCCTGTACCAAATCAGATAAGGGAAGCTCGCTGTCTCCATATTCCCGGACCATCTCCAGTACTTCCCTCAGGCAGCCCTCCACCAGGCGGCTGCGCGCCCCTGCATCGCCCCTGGCTGTTCCCTCAAGAACGGAACCCTTTTCATTGCTGTCCAAAGGTGTAATGTCCCCCATCTCTTCCAGATACATATCAAAAAAATCCTGTTCCATCATACTTCTGTCCTTTCAATTCTCCTTAATTTCAAGTTCCATCCATAATCCTTAATAGGATAATCCATGCCAAACCATAAGTCAAGTTTCCCTCTTTACAAAGCCCCGCTAACCGTGATAAGATATGCTTAGTTTATAAGGAGGACTTAATAATGGATATTAACTATGAACTTTATAAAGTATTTTACCATGTGGCGGTAACGCTGAGCTTTTCCGAGGCTTCCAAGCAGCTTTTCATTTCCCAGTCCGCTGTAAGCCAGTCCATTAAAGTCCTGGAGAAAAAGCTTAACCAGCCTTTGTTCATCCGGAGCACCAAGAAAGTACAGCTCACCCCGGAAGGGGAGATTCTTTTAAAGCATATTGAACCAGCCATGAATCTTATTAAAAAGGGGGAAAACCAGCTGCTGGAAGCCCATACCCTTAACGGGGGGCAGCTGCGTATCGGAGCCAGCGACACCATCTGCCGCTATTACCTGGTCCCCTATCTGAACCGTTTCCACAAGGAATTCCCCAACATCCATATCAAGGTTATCAACCAGACTTCCATTGAGTGCGCAAAATTCCTGGAAAACGGACAGGCTGACTTTATCGTGGCAAACTATCCCAATTCCGCCCTGGCCGGCAGTATGAACACCCGGGTTATCAATGAATTTCACGATGTGTTTGTTGCCAGCCGCAGCGCCTTCTCCTTAGAGGGAACCACGCTGTCCCTGGAGGAGCTGCTCCGCTATCCCATCATGATGCTGGACCGCAAAAGCACCACCAGTGAATTCCTTCATCAGGTCTTTCAGAAAAGCCAGCTGGACCTGGTGCCGGAAATCGAACTGTCCAGCAACGACCTGCTCATTGACCTGGCCCGTATCGGTCTGGGAATTGCCTTTGTCCCTGATTTCTGTATTCCCAAACATGACGAGGACCTGTTCATTCTGGATTTAAAGGAACAGCTTCCTTCCCGCCAAATGATGGTGGCCTTCAATGAAAGCCTTCCCGTATCCCAGGCAGCCAGACAGTTCATGGACATGTTATAGGGAACCCGTCCCAGAACGCCCTCACCGCCTGGTCCACATTATACCGGTTCACCACGGTGTAGGTACCCCATTCCCTTGGGAACAGCGCCACGTATTCCGGGCGAAGGAACCGGTCGTCCAGCAGAGCGATGATTCCCCGGTCATGGATGGTCCTGATGACCCGGCCTGCTGCCTGCATCACCTTGTTCATACCCGGATACTGGTAGGCATAGTCAAAACCATGCTCCCCGTGTTCATCAAAATATTCCTTCAGAATCTCCTGTTCCGTGTTTACCTGGGGCAGTCCGGTTCCAATGATGACAGCGCCGATAAGGCGCTCTTCTTTTAAATCAATTCCCTCTGAGAAAATCCCTCCCATGACGCACAGCGCTGCCATGGAACAATCCCTGTCCTCCTCAAAGCTTTGCAGGAACGCCTCTCTGTCCTCCTCTGCCATATGGCTGGTCTGGGCGTTCCATATAAAAGAAAGGCTTCCTGCCGCCTCCCTGGCTGCCAGAATATCCTCTATGGCATGGAGATACTGGTAGGAGGGACAGAACACCATATAATTACCCTTTTTTCCCTCCACAATCCGGCATATATAGTCCGCAATCTTCTCATACTCAAAAGGCCCTCTCCGGCTGTAGCGGCTGCTGACATCGCTGGCTGCCAGGACCATGCGGTTCTCCTGGGGAAAGGGGGACTTTGCATAGACCGCGTACTCCTCCTGGCTGCCGCTTAAAAGCTCCTTATAGTACTGGATGGGCAGGAGGGTGGCTGAGAAGAACAGGGTGCTGGCCCCCTTGTCCAGGCACTCCTTCAGGTTCACCGACGGATTGATGCATAAAAGCTTTACCATGAAGCTGCCGTCCGCAAGAATCTGGTCATATATTCTGTAATTGTCATCCAGCCTGTCATACACATAGAGAAAATCCCGGACCGCAAAGTAGAATTCCAGCACCAGGTCCCTGTCCGGAAACTCCATGTTCTCATTCATGAAGGTTTCCAGCTCCCCAAACATGGTCATCAGGTTCAGTGCCAGAATGTTCACATCCGGCAAAAGCTCATAGGTGCTTCCCAGCACGGTCCTGCGCCCGCCCTCATCCCCTCCGTAGGAACGCTTTAATTCCAGAAACTTCTGGTTGCACTTATCCAGCTGGGCAATGACCTTGCCTGCTCCGGGATGTGTCTTTAATATGCGTTTTGCCAGAAGCACGTCCTCCTTTACAAGGCCGGCGCTGTACATCTCCCTGGCCCTGGGCACCAGGTTGTGGGCCTCATCCACCAGAAACAGGTAGCCCTGGCCCGGCTCCCCCTGGTCAAAATACCGTCTCAGTCTCACATTAGGGTCAAAGACATAATTGTAATCGCATATAATGCCGTCCACCCAGTTGCTGATATCCAGACAGAATTCAAAGGGACATATCTGATACCGCTCTGCGTATTCCAGCACCTTGTCCCTGGTAATGCCGTCCTCCTCCTGGATGATTTCGTAGACAGCGTCATTGACCCGGTCGTAGTGGCCCTTTGCCCATGGACATGCCTGGGGATTGCAGTCCGGCTTCTCCATGACGCACAGCTTTTCCTTGGCAGTGATGGTGACTGTATTAAAATAAAGTTGCCCCTCCCGCCTTAAGATGGAAAACGCTTCCTCGGCCACGCTCCTTGTAATGGTCTTGGCAGTCAGGTAAAACAGCTTCTCACCATGGCCTTCCCCCATGGCCTTCAGGCTGGGATAAATGGTGGAAAGGGTCTTTCCCACCCCTGTGGGCGCCTGGATGAACAGGTTGCGCTTTCTGGCAATAGAGCGGTACACGTTCCCGGCCAGTTCCTTCTGACCCTCCCTGTAGGGATATGGAAAGGGCAGCTCCTTTAGGCATTCCTGGCGGCGTATACCGTGGTGATACAGATATCTGGCCCACTTGACATACTCATGAACCAGCCCCTCAAACCACGCCTTCAGCTCCCCAAAGCTCCTGGCCTCCTTAAAACGGCGGATTTCCTCTGTTTCTATATTACAGTAGGTAATCTGGATTCCAATGGATTCCAGCTCATTCTGTACGCTGTAAAACCATCCGTAACAAAGGGCCTGGGCCAGGTGGACCGGGTCAGGCTCTTCCAGCCTGGATACGTCCATGTAAATGCACTTAATCTCATCAATGGTCACACCGGCCGGCTCGGTGATGATTCCATCCGCCCTTCCCTCCACCAGTATATCAAACATGTCCTCCCGGACCTGATGCCGCAGCATTACCTCGGAACGGTAGGCGGCTCCCATACGCTTTTGAATCTTCCGGTGCAGCCTGCTTCCGGCCTGCATGGCCTCCTTCCTGGCCCCCGCCGTTCTCCGGTTGTCCAGGTCACCGCTTCTCATTACAAACTCCACCAGGTTCCGCACCGAAATGCGTATCTGGGGCTGCGAATGATTCTCCAACTCCTTCTTCCTCCCCTGTCCACTCCATACATAATATAGGGTATCATAACATAAAAAGAGGAGGATTGCAAACAAGTGTTCGCAATCCTCCTCTAACCGCGCCCTCATCAGGCAGCGTTTGCATTGGTTTCCGGTGAAATGGTATCCAGATATTCCTCAAATCCCTGGTTCTCACCATTAAACTGAACGGTCAGGACCCGGGTCAGGTCCAGGCTCAGCACACCAAGGATGGACTTTGCATCAATCGTTACTCGGTTATAGAATACATCAATATCAAAGTCACACTTTGTAGCCTCATCAACAAATCTCTTTGCCTCAGCCATTGTGGGTAACATGATTTTCTTTTCTTTCATAGTCAAAACTCCTTTTTTGTGACATCCCTGTCCCGTCGGTTACAGGAAGGGACCGTCCAACAGATAACAATTGAAAGTGGTTGAAATATATATATCACTATTATATTCAATTGTCAAATTTCCTTTCATGCCTTGTCCCTAAATAAATACAAGATTTCATTGTGCAAAAATGCCATTTTTTACCTTTTCCTCCCCATTCCTTTATCAAAACTTCAGGGCGGTTCCCAAAAAACTGGGAAACCGCCCTGATTCTTTTCCGTTGCAGAAGGCATTTATTATGCAATTTTTAATGTTTTCATAGAAATTATAGGCCCCCTCTGGTCCTTACCGCTTAAGAACAAGGTGCTGGGGAAGGCCGTTTACCATGAATGGCTGGTAGTCTCCCTGGATTAAAGGCTCCACATAATTCACAAATTCCTGGGTTACATAGCTGCCGTCCTTATTGACCCAGCTCCTGGGCACCGTCTTCTCATTATTGGCAATCTTGTGTACGTCATATATGCCTGCCGCGCTCATATAAGGGTCGTCGGAAACCCGGTCAATGACAACCATCTTGCCCGTGTCACCTTCATCCGCTGCCTTGACAGCGGCTCCGCCTACCATGAATGCCTCATTGATATCCACCCTTGAAGCCACATGGGAAGCGCTCCTCTGCAGGGTGGACAGCTCCACGGACCTGGTTTTGCATCCCAGCTCACCGGCCAGGAAACCGGCCAGATAATCCGCTGTACCGGCCAGCTGCTTATGGCCAAAGGCGTCCACGTAATCACTTCCTCCCGCCATCTGGCATACATAGCGCCCATCCGGCACCCTGATTCCCTCGGACACTGCAATGACAATGGACGGCTTCTTCTGAATCAGGTCCCTGCACTTCTTTAGGAACTTATCAATGTCAAAGGGTATCTCCGGCAGATAAATCAAATCCGGTCCGCAGCAGTCCTCTGTCTTGGCCAGAGCTGTGGAGCCTGTAAGCCAGCCTGCATTTCTTCCCATACATTCCATGATGGTGATGGTCTTACGGCGGTAGGACAGGCCCATGGCATCCCGAATCACTTCCTTGGTGGAGGTGGCTATGTATTTGGCTGCGCTGCCGAAACCAGGGGTGTGGTCCGTAAGAGCCAGGTCATTGTCAATGGTCTTGGGAACGCCCAGGAACTTCTGGCCATGGCCCTTGACAATGGCGTAATCGGACAGCTTCTTAATGGTATCCATGGAATCATTGCCGCCGATATAGATAAAGACCTCAATGTCCAGCTTATCCAGTATGTTGAATATCTTCTCATAAAAAGCCGGGTTCTCATGGATATCCGGCAGCTTATACCGGCAGGAGCCCAGAAATGCCGAGGGAGTCCTCTTTAAGAGCTCAATGTCCATATCAGAATGAATCTGTGTGGACAAATCCACATACATCTCATCCAGCAGTCCCTCAATGCCGTGGAGCATGCCGTATACTTTGTGGAATCCCCTTTCCTTTGCTGTCTTATAGACCCCTGCCAGGCTGGAATTAATGACCGAGGTAGGTCCTCCCGACTGTCCCACTATGATATTCCGTTTTTTCCCCATACAAAGTCCCCTTTCTTAAATAAAATAACATGGCTGTTTCTTATTATTTAATAATGGCTGTCCGGCTCATCAAAGGCCTCATCCTCATCTTCCCCGTATCCGCCCATGAATTCCCTGGATGATACCCTTTTATTATCCCGCTCCTGCTCCACAAACTGCGACAGCTGCTCCTTCACATCCTCACAGCGCCGTATGTTCTGTATATCAAAGGCCTTCATGGTCTTATCGCTGCTGTCCACATGGATGGTCCCCAGCCCCATGATTCTCTGCCACAGGCTCCTCCTCAGGGACAAATCCAGGATACGGTAAAGGCGCACCTCATCCTCATGTATGTTAAGGACCCCTGTCTTAATGAACAGCCGGTCTTCTGTCAGGCCATATACAGTGAATGTCCAGGGCAGTCCCAGCCAGTTCCTTTTGCGGTCACTCCAAACCAAATCATCACGTTTCATTTAGCGTCCTCCTCTGTTATAGGGATGCAACTCCTCTTAATCAATATTGTACTATAAACTCATGCAAATTTCCAGAAATATCTTGCAAATATAATCAAATTTCTGCGTTTTTTTCTTTTATTTACAGACTTTCCGAACATACCCTGATACTTCCTCAAAAAACAAAAAACAGCCCAAATACCCGGACTGCTTTTTTATCCTGTAACGGTTAATTTCCTCTATCAAACAGCAGTTTGAAGCCTACTGCCCCTGAACCTGGATATCATCCTCCATCTTCTCTTCCCATATGTAGCCCCCGGCTGTCTTCTGAGCCCCGCTGAGCGCACAGGAAAGGCTCCTGCGGCTGATTTTAAGGGTCCGGCTGGCATGGGCGATGGAGAGGAATTCCCCAACGATTTCTCCGTCCAGATTCTTCTGGACCAGAGGTCGTTTATCATGGTTTCCTATTTTACTGATTAAATCTATTTCGATACTATCCTTCGGTGAATCCGCCAGCACCTTCCTCCAGACGTAACCGCCTCCGGTCCTGCGTTCACCATGGGCAGCCCGTGCAATGGAGCCGATGGAGACCCCAGTCGCCTCATGGGCAGCCCTGGAGCTTTTATAATCTGCAATATAAACACCTTCGGTAGAATATTGACGATATACATAACCTGCACTAATTGTCCGACTCATCTGTATCTTCATCCTCCCATTATCTTATGATTGCCAAGCGTACATGGTCATTATATCAACTATTGACTTTTTTGTCCAGACAACTTCTTACATGTATACCCACCCCTATTTCCAGTGTATTCGGAGTGTCGAAGATATGATATTCCAACCCTGGCAGTGATTCCCATTCATCTGACAATTTGTCTTTATTGTTGCAAAAGTCATAGTATTTTCCCATTATCTGTGATAAATTATATATATCAAACATTCAGGAGGTATTGTAACATGTACGCAGAATTTACAGATGACCTGGTAACAGGCAATGAGATGATTGATACCCAGCACAAGGAACTGATTTGTAAAATCAATGATTTATTAAAGAGCTGTGAGGAGCGTTCCAATCAGAGCGGCGCAGCCAGAATGCTTAATTTCCTGGCCGACTACACCGAGTACCATTTCAATGAAGAAGAGGCCCTTCAGGAATCCATAAATTATCCAGGTATCAAGGAACACAAGGAAAAACATGAGGAACTGAGGCGGACGGTCCAGGAGCTCCATGAAATGCTGACCGAGGAGGAGGGCCCCACGGACGCCTTTGTGGAAAAAGTCTCTGAAAAGGTCAGGGACTGGCTCTATTATCACATCCAGACCTTTGACCGCTCCGTGGCTGAATTCAAATACATGCGTGATAACGCGGAGCGCATCTAAGTACTGCCGGGACACTTCTCGGCATATTCGTAACCGGAAAAGCCGGTCCATACCCGACGCGGTAAGGACCGGCTTCTTATATTATCATTTTCCCTATGGATTTTTACTCAGCCTGTCCAGACGTACCCTCCCCCTCTGCCTGCCTTTGGGCAGCAACCGGGCGTACCGTGATTCCGTTGATTTCCACATGCTCATTGATGGCAATGACAATGCAGGGCCGTCCCTCTATCATCCGGTTCTCCACCAGATAGGTCTTGTCCGGAGACACCTTAATGCTCACATCCGGGGTTTTGATTTCAAAGCTTCTGGTGTTTACCACATTGGCGGCCACAAAGCTGGTGCCGGGCCCATCCTCCACCTCTGCATATCTCTGTTCAAATTCCTCCAGCTTTTCAGGCGGGGCGCCGTTTGTCTCCAGCAGCTTCTTTACCTGATACTTGTCCAGAGTCAGGGGTACAGGCTCATCCTTTGTCTCCTCCACCAGTTCACTCAGGTTTTCATGGATGTTCTTTACTGTCTCAAAGTCGCAGTTATCTCCCAGCGTCTCCTCCACAATGGCCTGGAAAGTCTCCTTCTGGCTCTTGGCCGACATGGGTATCACGCAGCCCAGAAGCTCGTCAATCAATGTTTCCGGCAGCTCCTCCGGATTCTTGGCATAGTACAGCAGGCTGTGGATGTCCGTGTTCCTGTCGTTAAAGGCAGGGAACAGGAACCCCTGGACAGGCGGCTCCACCAGCCAGTCCCGCTCACGGTTCTCAATGGTGTTTGTAAGGGTATTATAACACAATCCTGCCTTTGAAAGCTTAACAGGGCATATGGTGCATTGTATGAATTCATAGACATAATCCGACGCGTCGAACATCTCCGTGCCGTCTGTTGCCTTGGCAGGTATATCATAGGCACAGTGGATGAGAATGATGTAATAGTTCTCGCCATAATCATAATTGGCAATAACCTTGTCATAGAACTCCTCCAGAACAGCGTCATCCTTCAGCTGGCTGTCCCTGAGCCTTAAAAGAAAATGCTGGGTGCCTCCCTCTGCCTCTGTATGTAACGGAAACTCCATATTAATCAGGTTCTTTCCAATGGTCCCTGAAACGGCATTCCTGAATATGGTAAAATATTTAAATGCTTCTTCCTCCTGCAGGGAGAGGAAAGCCTCCTTAAGCTCTGTCTTCTTATTCTTCTCCGCGTCCACGTAGCAGCCGCAGATTCGGGTGATGGCACAGCCTGCCGGGGTAAACAATTTCTTGATTTCATTTGTTTCTTTCTTATTCATGAGCCAGTCTCTCCTATCTGAAATTCCATTTAATAGTAGACCAGATTTCCCCGCAAGTCAATCAAAATAAAATGACCAGTCGGGGAACTGGTCATTTTAGGAGAAGGTATTTCGTTTCTTATGGGGTGTAGCAAAAACTATATAATGTATTGGGGGGGTTACGTTTATTATAATAGCATACACTATCAAAAAAGTCTGCCCAAAGTTTTATCATCGAAAATCCTTATTTTGTGCATTTTGCGGCTGTTCCCCCAAGCCTGCCCCTCCGCACAATTTTTTTTTCCACGCATAAGATATGACAAAGCATATTATGAAAGGTTACCTTATGTATAACGATAACTACTATCCGTCCATGGCAGAGGATGATATGGATTCGTCCCTTATCTATCCTGACTATGATTACGAATCATACGAATCCGATGAATGGCTGAATTCCCAGGAAAATGACCTAAATGACCCCATTCTTCCGCTCCCGGAAGACCAGGACGCCTGGACGGGCCAGGAGGAGGACCTTGACATACAGGAACGTTCTGCCCGCCCCATTCCAAACAGACCGGTTCCTCCCAGGCCCACTCCTCCAGGCCCAATGCCTCCAAGGCCCAATCCCCCGGGCCCAATGCCTCCAAGGCCCAATCCCCCGGGACCAATGCCTCCAAGGCCCAATCCTCCGGGACCAATGCCTCCAAGACCCAATCCTCCGGGACCAATGCCTCCAAGACCAACACCCCCAAGACCTCCAAGGCCCATACCGCCGAGGCCTATGCCGCCAAGACCGATTCCTCCAAGGCCGGTTCCCCCAAGACCATTTCCCCCAAGACCATTTCCTCCAAGACCTGACTGGTCCTGGAATTGGGGCACAATCCTGCCGGGGTTCGTCCTTCCCATTACACCTGCGCGTGTCAGATTCTACAATGCAGCGGTCCGGGGACCAATCCAGATTTACGTGAACAACCGCCCGGTTGTCTCTAACCTGAACTTTTTGAATTTCACCCGTTTCTACAATGTCATTCCCGGGCGCTACCGCATCACGGTTTACCGCGGCAACGACCTGAGCACACCTCTGGTAGATACCTGGATGACGTTCCTGCAGAATCAGACCTATACGGTCACACTGGCTGGCTCCGGTTCTAACTTCTGGCTCCAGTCAACCTCCATCTAATCATAGCTTCAATATGATAAAGGGGCGCTGCCATGAAATCCAATTACTCATGGCAGCGCCCCTCTTTTTTACACCATTTTCCGCCGGCCTCTGTCAGGACTCAATATAATTGACCTCTATGTCGGAAAAAATCCACAGGGTTTCTTTGCTGACGCCTCCGTAATGATAAAAATTAAGAATTCTCAGCCTGAGCTGGCTTCCATCCTTTTTCCGGTAGATAATGCCGGGAATTTCATCGCCCTCCAGCTGTTCTTCCAGACAGGCATAATCGCAGCAGCGCTCAAACAGCGTCAGATACTGAGGCTCCACCATCTCCTTTGCGTACAGCATCAGAGCCTTACTGAACCTGTTTCCGCTTTTTTCCAGCATCTCCTGGAAATAGGAAGGTGTGAAAAGCTGCCGCAGCGTATCTGTCTCCAGATTCACAAAATATACCCCGGTGAATACCGGCGCCAAAATGCTCAGGAAACGGTCCGCATCCTTCTTCTCTGAAATGATTTGTTCCATATGCTTGTTCAGCGCGCGTTTCTGCCGTTCACCGCCCTTGGAGGAATAGTACCCCTTTTTATACTCCTGCATGGCTGCCTCAGCCCTCTGAATCACCTGCCCTATGTCAAGGTCCGTATCCCGCCACTCCAGTCCGATGGAAAGGGAGAAACCGGCCTCCTCTGTCTGTCCGCAGACCTGTTTTATCTTCTGCATCAGCTCCTGCCGGCCCACATTCCTGCTCAGAATAATAAACTCATCACCGCCAATCCGGAAAATCTCTTCAAAGTCAAAGTTTTTCAGCAGAATGTCTGCCACGGTTTTAAGCATCCCGTCTCCCGTCTGGTGTCCAAGATGATTGTTGATTTCATGCAGTCCGTTTGCATCTATATAAATACAGGCCAGGGTTCTGCAATCCGTATTCCCGCTTTCAAAGGCATGAAGCGCCTTTTTAAAGCTGGTCCTGTTCTGCAGGCTGGTAAGGGCGTCTGAAAGCGCCTCCCGGCTCAGCATACGGTTGGCTGATTCAATCTGCCTTAACTGCTGTTTGATGATAATTTCATTTCTCTTTTCCTGTATCTTAGAGTTGTACAGACTTGCTGCAATGGCTGCTGCTGCCAGGGATGAAAACAGGCTGTTCATCATATTGTTAAAACTGTTATCCAATCCGGCCGGATCCGGGAAATACGGCAGTAGACCATTGAATAACAAAAAGTCCGCCAGAAACAAAAGCCCTGCCTGCCATGGCTTCATCATGGACATGATAGCCAAAATCAAAATGACATAATTGTAAACAGTGAGTCCGTTGCCCCCCAGCTGGTCATTGAGAGTGACTGCCACGCCCCAGAAGCTGAAAAACACAAGATAGGCTGCCTCGATTCGGAAATACAGGCGGACATCCTTTTCCTTCCTGCTGTCTATCCGGGCCTCCGCCCACATGACGCCTGCTGTCGCCAGTATGAGGGTCAGATACAGGAAAAAATACGCCACACGGCGCGGCTTTGCAAAGGGACCGCCCGGCCTCATGGATATGGACACCGCCATAATACACTCAAAAGCAATGATGAATAAGTGAAAATAAATATTCCGTCTGGCCACATCACTATGCAAGGCCTGGATTACCTGGTCAAAATCCGGAATATCCCGGGTGATTCCTAAAAATTTTTTTATTCTGCCCCCCATCCCTGTTCCTCCTGTTTTCCTTGATTTTCCCGTAAGAAAATTGCATGATTTTCGTCACAAACTACTTACAAACTGTTCACATTTACGCAACAGACTGCTCATAATTAACGGATATACTTTATATTGTAAACAGCTAATGCTTATAAGACTTTTTTTCATAATACTCGGCCAGTGGGATTTAATCTCACTGGCTCCTCCCTTTTTCAGGGATAATTTAACAGGCAGCATCTGAATAACTGTATTTTACCATACCCGGCCCTGATTTTATAGTGCGGCTTATTTTTTCTTGTTCCCCCAACCCTTTCCTCTGTCCGGAACAGGGATAGTTCAGCAAAAAAACAACAGGAAGCTGTCAGCATAGTATCTGCCAGCTTCCTGTGTATTTTGCGGTACCCTGTTTTGTTTCCTGTCTAAAGTCCGCCCTTACGAATAAAACAGTTCCTTTCCTTCTAACCCAATGTCATAAATGCATACCTTACAACGAATACAACAGAAATCGCCAGTGTAAGAACCTTCACATCCTGTCTCCTGCCGGTGGTAAGCTTCATCAGGCAGTATGTGATTAATCCAAATGCAACGCCGTTAGCAATGGAATATGTAAAGGGCATAAAAACAATGGTGCAGAAAGCGGGAAGCGCATTGGTCATTTCACCAAAGTCCACATCCCTGATATTTCCCAGCATCAGGATGCCCACGAAAATCAGCGCCGGTGCAGTGGCTGCTGCGGGAACTATGCTGACAATGGGCACAAAGAGAATGGCTCCCAGAAACATAAGGGCTGTCACCAGGCTGGTAAGTCCTGTACGGCCTCCTGCTGCGATTCCTGCACTGGATTCCACCACGGTGGTTACTGTGGATGTGCCTACCATTGCGCCGGCGGCCGTAGAGATGGCATCCGACATCAGAGCCTGCTTCATCCGGATAACCTCGCCATTTTCATCAATCATGCCGGACTGCTTGGCTGCGCCCAGAAGGGTGCCGATGGAATCAAACATGTTAACCAGCGAAAAGCTGATTACCAGCATGGTTACCGTAAATATGGTTTCCACCATGTTTGGACCTGAAAATAATCCGGCGAAATCCATTTTCATGAATGACACCTCTGCAAAATCCCTGAATTTTAATCCGATATTCATATCCAGGTTTGAGAGGTGGGTTACACCAAGCGGTATTCCTAAGAGCGTTGCAGCCACAATGCCCAACAGGATAGAGCCCTTGATTTTTCTCGCATGAAGCACTCCCATGATGACCAGTCCGGCCAGCGCAACCAATGCGCTGCTCATGAGGGCCAGGTCCGCCCCATCTATCTTCCACTGTGAAAAATCCACCAGACTTACAAGGGTGGCTGGATTGGAGATGACAATTCCTGCATTTTTCAGTCCGATGATGGTGATGAACAGGCCGATGCCGGGGGTGATGGCTGTCTTAACTGCATCTGGTATGGAACGTATGATTGCTTCCCGCAGGCCGATGGCTGTTATCACTATAAAGAAAATGCCTGAGATAAACACAACGACCAGTGCCTGGCCATAGGTGTAGCCCATTCCCAGTACAACTGTGTACGCAAAAAACGCATTCAGGCCCATTCCCGGAGCCTGAGCAAAGGGAACCTTGGCATACAGGGCACAAAGGATGGTACCAATGAACGCTCCGATACATGTGCCGATGAATACGCCGTTTGCAATCTTTCCTGCCATGACAGCATCCCCCATGATGACATATGGGTCCGATAAAATCTGTGGATTCAAAATAAGAATATAGGCAATGGTGATAAATGTGGTGATTCCTGCAAGCACTTCCGTCCTTACGTTTGAATGGTTTTGGGAGACCTGAAAAAAGCGGTCTACGCATCCTGTTTTTTGTTTCAATACTATGTCCTCCATGTCATGTTTTAATCTGCGTGATATGTACAGATTTCTCTTTCCGCTATCCATTGTAGTTGGAATCCTGCAGCCCTATCATTCCCGCCCCCTCCCATGGGCAAATACCTAACTGCAAAAAAAGAGCCAACTACAAAAAGCCATGTAGTCAACTCTTTACGGTAGTTGGTAGATACTCTGAGCCAATTCTCAGGATATACATAGTGAATAGCACCAATATTTAATACAAAATTAATTATATACTCTAAATCTTTTTTAGTCTATTGGCTTTTTTAGTCAAGAAATCTTCCTGTTTTTTGTGCAATTTGTACATTCTTATTTCATTCATAAACTTATTACAAACCGTTCACACTTTTGCAACAGACTGCTCACATTTTCTGAATATACTATCTATTGTAAAAGGTCAATGCTAATAACTTTTTTTCATAATACTCAGCCAGCGGGAACCGCCCGCTGGCTACTCCTCTCTTCAGGGGTATAAGGATAACTAACTGCTTTTCTTTTTCACACAAATAAGCAAAGCACAACAACAAAAGACGGCTTCCGCCGTCTTTTGTCAATGAATGATTAAGTAAATAGATAAACACACCTTCCTGATTAGTTAATCTGAATCTCCATGGCCTGTTCCGGGAAAAAGTCATTTTCCATATCATAAATATTATGGGTGGTGGAATCTCTCAGCACACGGCCTTCCAGTGAATAACAGCGCATAAACTTGTTCTGTCCATCCACACAGGTCCAGTTCTCCGCATCCCAGGTCAGATATCCCATGTCATCCGTTCTCTTCTCAGCAAACTTCATATCAATCTGGCGGTCCTTTTTCATGAAGTCAATCAAACCTTCCTTCGTCACTTCAACTTCCTGCTTGTTAACGCAATCAAATGCTTTCATTCGTCTTCTCCATTCCGCACTGCCTGCCGCAGCGCATATCTTGATTTTATCCCATATGGATTTTATCATAAAACCAGGATTCTGGCAATAGACGGATGGGCGGATGAAGCAGGCCGTTTCACCCATATTCCCGGGTTATTTTGTCTCAACCTCCAAGACCTAAGGGGATACCGCAAAAATAAAACACAAGAAACATTGCTATCAGTACGCCCAGATACACGATGGAGAAGACCACCTGGCCCGATAATAATGTTCCCATGCCAGCCTCTTCCTTATTTATCTCCGGTATACGGTATTGATTCATCATTGAAATTGCGAACACAATCGCTGCATTTAAAGGAGTCAGATTATTGGTGCATGAGTCTCCTATTCTGTACAGGCATTGGGTTGTGACCGGGTTTATGCCAAGGTTTAAAAACATTGGTACGAATATGGGAGCCAGTATCATCCACTTGGCGGATGCGCTGTACATAAACAGGTTTGTTACAGCTATTACCACTATAAAAGCAATCATCAGCGGCAAACCGGTAAAATGAATGGACTCTAAAAGCCGTTCCCCGTTTACTGAAATTATGGTTGCCAGATTACTTTTATTGAATACGTAAAGCATTTCAGATACAACAAACAGAATCAGAACCAGCGATGAAACGCTCTTCACACCATTGGCCATCATTTTAGGAATATCATTTTTATGTTTAATGACGCCTGAACCCACTCCGTACGATACCCCCAGAATAACAAAAAAGATGGAGATGATAGGAACCAGGCCGGACATCAGCGGAGAACTGGGCAGCAGATTTCCTTCATCTGAGCGCAGGAAACCGTTTGACGGCATACAGAATACAAGCATCATAACAATAAAAACCATCGTTCCAATGGCGGTAAATTTCATTCCCCTGTTTTCTTCAGATGACAATTCCAGCAAAGAACGGTCACTTGATGCACCCGCTTTTCTGTCTGTGTCCCCATACAGGGGAACGAGAACCTTTTCAGTGATTATAGTAGTCACTAATGCCAACACAATACAGGCTGCGGCCTGAAAGAAATAGTTTACCATCGGATTCATGGTATATCCCAATGGTTCTGAAACGCCATTGGTAATTGAAGATACAACCACATCCCCAACGGACGGCAGTAAATTGCCCATGTAACCGGCGCCCGCAGAACCATATGCCACAATAATTCCAATCCACGGGTTTCTGCCTATGGCCTTAAAAACAATAGCGCCGAGCATAACCGCCAGTATTGTTCCACCGTCTGAACAGATATTGGAACAGACACCTACCATGGCCAGAACAAATGTTATCATGCTGTTGGGAGCATTGTAAAGAAGCTTGCGCAGTCCGACCTTAAAGAACTGGCTCTCATCACATATGGCCACACACATAGTAATTATCAGGACTGAGGTAAGGTTGGGACTATCTGTAAATGCCTTAATAAAATTGGCCAGCCACTTTTGCAGCTCTGCTTTGGAACACATGTTGACAACCCCAGCTGTCACCTCCTGGATTTCACCCTTTTGTGATGCGGTGGTATAGCTGACCGTAACCCCCAATTTACTGCATATAAACGAAGCAATCAGTACAATCCCAATTAAGACTAAAAATAAATAAAATGGATGCGGAAGCTTATTGCCAACCTTTTCAATATATTTAGCGAACCGGATAAACCCACTATTTTTACTTTCCTTATCTTTCGTCATTTTTACCCATCTCCTTTACATACCTAAACCCCATTCAGCTTAAAAACCATAGTGCTGAACAAACGGACAGTCAACGGAATCACATCTTCATTTACACTGAAATTACTATTATGATTTGGCGCTGTGGAATCACAGCCAAGCCACATAAAGGTGGCCTTTCCTCCATGCTTCTGCACTTCCTTCATCATAAAGGTAACATCTTCCCCGCCTCCCAGCATATCATGAAAGGAATCCATCTGCGTGACTCCGGCTGTCTCTTTTGCCGCTTCATATGCCACAGCCGTCATTTCCTCATCACATGCAGCATCGATGGAGTGGCCCATTATTTTATAAGTAAAATCACACTCATACATCCGGGCCGCGGCCTCTGCTATTGTCACCATCCGGTTGAACATATATTCATTCAAATCGTCCGTAAGGCCCCTGACCTCTGCCTTTAGCAGAGCATGGTCCGGGATGACATTTCTTCCCGGTCCTGCTATACAGGCGCCCACATTTACCCTGGTCCTGCCTGCGCTGTGTCTGGATATTCCCAGTATGTTCAGCGTGGCCGTGGCAGCGGCAGCAAGGGCATTATGTCCCATTTCAGGTGCCATACCAGCATGTGCAGACAGCCCCTTGAATATCAGGTCCACTTTGTAGCTAATGCTTCCATTCTTGGTGGAAGCTGCAAACTGGCCAAGACGGCTTGTCATATCAGCAACATGGCCTCCAAAGAGATAATCCACATCATCCAGTATACCGCTTGCCGCCATTGACGCACCTCCCCGTGCGCCCTCCTCTGCGGCCTGGAAAATCAGCTTGATTTTACCGCACAGCTGGTCTTTATAAACAGATAGTACCTTTGCGGCTCCGATTCCAATTGCAGTATGGACATCATGGCCGCATGCATGCATTAAATCAGGATGTATTGAGGCAAAATGCTCTCTGGCAGGAAAATGTTCCCCGCCTAAACATTCCTCTACATCATTGCAGTCGATGTCAAACCTTATGGCTGTTACAGGACCAGGTTTTCCGGTATCTATCACTCCGACCACCCCTGTATATCCGCCTCTCATCCTCTCTACCAGCTCCGGGTCCGCCCCCTCTCCAACTGCACGCTGCATACACTTTTCCAGTACATCTTCCGGCGGCACACCGTATCTCTCTCCCCGGACATGAACATCCCTTCCGAAAATATAAGGAATTCCAAACTCCTGCAGTTTCTTGATGATTTCCGAAGTGGTCAGAAATTCCGTCCACGCGTTTTCGGGCATCTTGTGTCTCTGTCTTCGAAATTGAATTAATTCTCTCGTCAATTCATCCTCTTTAATCCGATTGAATTCCATTCCTATCTCCTCCTCCTTCAAACCACGGGTTACCGGTAACTTATATCACTAAAATACCAAACCAACTCCCTATATTCCGCTATTGTTCCGCCAAATATCAGCTATTTCAGCAGCTGTTTCATTCATCTCCCCTTTGCCCCCTCCGCATTGTGTTATCCTGAAATCGTTTGTATAATATAGTTATTACGTTCCGGAAATAATCAGTCAAAGGGGGATTGGATAATTATGGATACAAAAACAGTACACTACTTTTCACTTCTGTCTGAAAGCAGGGATTTAAAAGAGGTTTCCGTCTTAACAGGCGACAGCGTGGAAGTCATCTGCAGTGCATTAGATGCTTTGCAGACAGAATTGGAGTGTACACTTCTGCGCCATACGCAAGATATGGTTTCCCTTACTGACCACGGCGAACATTTTCTGCGCTGCGCTCATGTCATTGACGCCTCTTTACAGGATTTCTTCTCTTATATCAGAACAGAGCCCACACGGGCCCCTGTCAGCATCTCATTGCATGCCTGCAGCGGACTGTTGACCCCGCTTTTTACTTCCCTGAAAGAAACTTACAAAACAATTGATTTGAGTATTTCCCAGAGCAATACTGAAAACCAATGTGACTTCAGTATTGTAACCGAGGAAACCGCTCCGACGGAGCCCAATGAGATGGTTTTGCTGAAAGAGCCATTATGTCTTGCCGTCAACAAAAAACATGCCTTTGGTGTGCGTAAATCCGTGGATTTGTCCGAATTGGCCAATGAGTCCTTCATTATCCAGAAAAGGACAAATCCTCTAAGAAAAATCACTGAAAAAAACTGTCTCAACGCAGGATTTACTCCAAAAATCATTATGGAAACAGATAATAACATGGCCTATTCAAAACTTATATCTGCCAACTGCGCAGTCAGCATCATCCCTGCCATTACAAACCAATTTATATTTGACGAATGCTGTTCCCTGATTGAAATAAAAAATCCTAATATATACCGTTACCTTGTCTTAAAATGGGAAAAGGGCCGGGATCTGAACGACGCCTGTATTACCATCAGGGATTTTCTGTCTTCTTACTTTGAGAATCTCCCTGCCATGCAAAAAAAGGTGTTTATCCATACATTCGGCCAGTTTGATGTGTATGTGGACGATGCTCCTGTGTATTTCAGCAATAAAAAATCCAAGGAATTCTTAGCCCTTCTCATTGACCGACAGGGCGGAACCGTTACCATGGAACAGGCGATTGATTGTTTATGGGAATCTGAACCATATGATGAAAAGATTAAACGCAGATATCGAAGTGTAATCATGGCGCTTCGCGCCACCTTAAAAAAATATGCAATTGAAAATATGGTCACATTTCAGCGTGCCGGTGCACATGTGAATAAAAATACCGTCTTATGCGATTTATTCGAATTCATAAACGGCTCTCCCGCCTATGTCTCTTCTTTTATGGGTGACTACATGCTTAATTACAGCTGGGGAGAGATAACACTGCCTCTTCTCATCCGCCTTAGCTCCACCATGGACTGAGCTGGTTCACCTGCAAATTACCACTAGCAAATTACCACTAAAAAACTGCCAGTCTTTCACAACTGGCAGTTCCCTGTAATTTACCATCTAATACGGACACTCTGAATATCATCATACCCGTATCTTCTTTAATGCCTCTGCGTACTTACGGTTAATCCTGCGGAATCCGCGGTCTTCCTCTGCGGGAATCTGGTCGTAATATTTCCTGGCCAGCGTATACAGGCCTTGTGATACCGCTATATGCTTCTCTTGGCCGGGAACTGTAAAATACATCAGCTTTCTCCAGTTACCCGCATAATACAGCTCCAGATTCTTTTTTGCCATGTGGCGCATGGCCTCTTTTGTTATCTCCATGATTTCATCACTCAGCCCTGCCTCAAAAATCCGTATCTTTTCAGCCAGCTGCCTGTAATCATCCACATATCTCAGCTTATATCCAGCCGGACAATCCAGCTGCTGAATCATATCCGAATAATCCTTACCCACGCAAACCATAAACTTTCCGGCAGTATCGTGATATAAAATATCATACTGTATGTATAACACAGCCCTACAGTCAGGACATACCACTATCTCAAACTTGCCGTCTAAAATCCGCTGCCTGAGCTCCGGATTCACGGATGGGGTAATACTGTCATATATTTTAATTGGTATGATGGAACCACAATCAGGACATCTAACTGCATGTGTTCTGTTTCTTGACATCACATTGCCTCCAAACATTTGTTCGATATACTAAGTATATCAAACATGGCAGATATTGTCAAACAAAAGGTAAACATTTGTTCTCATCTGCCTGGTGCCGCGTTACTGTTCAGAGGCTAACTTGTAAAGAAAGAACCCATGGTGTAGACTGGAAGC
>NZ_SPHO01000017.1 GCF_005845215.1 Clostridium sp. 1001271st1 H5 | reverse complement strand
TAGACATAGCCACAAAATACGCTATTTCTTAAATTTTAAATTTCGTCACTTTGCCGATACTGATTTATGATACCTCTGAACAGTAACGGCAAGACAATACACCAAGCCACAGATTTCCAGGTAACCGTCCTGGAAGATTTCTGTAACAGCCAAGGCGGCCTCTATATTTTCGTCTAACTCAGCTTTTGTCTCAAATTCTTCCTGGGTGACTAAAACCTTCTCTTTGGTTTCCGGATTCCATCGGTATATCTCTTCCTGGCTGATATCAATAAGTGCGGGCTGCTCCGTGACGTACTTTTGAAACTGCTGCATAAATTTAAGTAGCTGCTCCTCAACTGACAGGTTTCCGGCAATTCCGTGTATTTTGGCAGTATCCAGTTGGGTGGCCAGCATTTTTTCCTTATCCGGATATAGATGCGCATATGTCCGCCAGGTGGTTTCCACTTTATCGTGGCCCAAACGCTGTGATACCATCAAAATATTGAATCCCATTTCGATAAGCAATGAGGCGTGGGAATGGCTAGGTCGTGGAAACTAATATAGTATTTATATTTCATTATTATCTATTATTCTGAATTAAAATAGGAGATTATTCTTTCTGTATCTCAAAATATATGATATACTTAATTAAATACTTCATATAGACATATAGAGGTAAGCACAATAATCCCATACACAGGAGAATATATCGGTCATAAAGAAAATGCTCAGTCTGGATTTACCTATTATTCGTTTACTCCATCCCCGTAGATGTCAGGCGATTTTTATACAATGGATGATGAATTAATCGCCTTATTAAATGATACCCACCAAAATCTTGGATTCCTGGAGGGAATAATTCAATATGCTCCCAATAATGACTCATTTAGAGAATTGATGCTATTTAAAGAATGCGTGTATTCTAAAATGATAGACTATGCCTTAATATTAAATATGGCACTTGCTTTCAAATCTTTTTCATAAGCGTAAACAACCTACTTTTCCTGATGAAAATGGTTCGCGACCTATGACGCAAGAAGAAATTATACAGGCAGAAACGAGTATTAATCTGAATTTTTATATTGTTTTTACAGGATTAAACCATATTTTATTTAATGAATTTTCATCTGGGTTATATTACCAATTCTATCAAATTATTTTCAGAATCAATTACACAGCAACCATAATATCCGTTGCATGTATCATGTGGGGAGCTGATTAAGTCATATCCATCGGCCTGTAATTGGTCCGAAATATCCCATAACTTTTTTTGGGAGCCGACATTTATCACAAGACGGTTAAAGCCAGTTCTACGAAAAAATTTTTCCGTATCCTTCCTATGGGGATGGGTCATTATTTCAAGCATACAGCCTTCATCGAATGATAAAATATATGCTTTTGCATCAAATGCAACATTTAAAGTTTTTTCAATACTGGCGCCAAAATATTTGATAAAAAATTCCTTAATGAATTCCAGATTGTTCACATACAGTGTCACATATTCGATTTTCATAGAATCCTCCCGGTTCTATATTGCCCGGTTCTAAATTGCCCGGTTCCAAATCGCCCAGTTCCAAATAGCTCATTCCCAAATAGCTCATCCCCAAATAGCCCAGTTATTTACGCTCACGCTTCATTAGGTAGAATACGCATATGAGCAGTACAATAGGAAAACAGACTCCGGCTAAAATGCCGGTTTTCAAATTATTACCAGCATTTTGTGAAATCATCCCGATAAAGCCTGGTCCTAATGAACCGCCTAAATCACCGGATAATGCAAGAAGGGCAAACAGGGCTGTGCCTCCAAGAGGCATTGTCTTTGATGAAATGCTGATGGAACCTGGCCACATGATTCCCACGGAAAAACCACAGATAGCACAGCCGGCCAGGCCAAGAGCAGGGGAATTTGATAATCCGGCTAATAAATAGCAGAATAGACACAGTGCTCCTGATATAACCATAAATTTCTTTAATTCTATTTTCTCTCCGTATTTTCCATAGAAAACCCTGCTGGTACCCATTAAAACTGCGAAGCACCCCGGGCCGGCTATGTCGCCCATGCTTTTTGAAACACCCAGTGCGCTTTCTGCGAAGGCTGATGCCCACTGGGCCATGGCAATCTCTGAAGCGCCGGCACAGACCATAAGAAGTGAGAGTATCCAGAAAAGCTTGTTTTGAAACAGTTCTTTCATTGTCATGCTTTTACCCTCTTCTACCAGTGTTTCGATTGGGCAGGTTGCAAAATTGTATATATTGTAAAGCGGTACTAAAGCCCAAATGCAGGCAAGAATTTTCCAGTTGTCCAGTCCAAATACGGCAAAGAAAATGGTTGATACTAAAATCACACATACGGCTCCCCAACAATAGAAGGAGTGCAGTAAACTCATAGTTCCTTCTTTGTTCTCAAAAGGACAAGCTTCAACAATGGGACTGACTAAAACTTCAATAAGACCGCTTCCTATCGCATAAACAATCGTACACAGAATGATGCCAATGAATGGATTTGACAGGACAGAAGGCAGGACCGCAAGGCCTGCGAGGCCCGCTGCAGAAGCTATCTCCGATAAAACGACGCTGGTCCTATATCCTATTTTGTCTACGAACTTGGCGCATGCCAAATCCACCACCAACTGTGTAAAATAAAAGAAAGTAGAGATAAGTGCAATTTTTCCCAGAGGGATATGATAGGTCTTATGAAAGGTAATAAAAAGAAGCGGAGCAAAATTAGCGGCAATGGCCTGAGTAATAAAACCCAGGTAACATGCAATAAGTGTTTTTTGATAGCGTTTTTTCACGACAGTTCTCCTTGACAGTATAATATTAATTGCTGTACTATGATTATATAAGCATTTTTACAATCCTGTTAGTTTGTTATAGTCAAATAATATGACAAAATGACCAATATAGTTAAAAGGTGGAGATTCTATGGCATTATCTGCCTGTAATACAGAGGCGGTATTAGACAAAAATGGAAAAGAAATTATGCAAACAGGCTCTTCTTTATTTCCAATAGCCTGCTTTTTGGATAATGTGAGCAGAATGCCGGTACCGTTGCATTGGCATGATGAAATTGAGGCATTTGCTGTTGTTTCTGGCGATATAAAGGTCATGGTTGGTGTTGAGTCAGTAACGTTGTCAGAACATGAAAGTATTATAATCAATTCCGGAATCCTCCATGGCATATCGGCAAACTCAAATAAAGAATGCAGATTAAAATGTATTTGCTGGGAACCCTCTGTCACGGGAGGCAGGGAGAACAGTGTTTTTTGGCAGAACTACACAAGGCCATTTATATCCGATAAACAGAATTTGTGTTATGTAAAAATCGGTATGGAATCGGAAACAGATAGGGAAATGAATGCATTGATATTAAAAGCATGGCAGCAGTGCGCAGATGAACCAAAAGGATATGAGATAGATGTCCGATATGAACTGTCAAAGCTTATTAGTATCATCATCGCGAACAAACCAAAGCATGTAAATGCGCGTGAAAAGAACTCTATAAGGCAGGAAGAACGTTTGAAAATGATGCTGGCATATATACATCTTCATTATGCAGATAAAATCACAATCAGGCAGATAGCTGATTATGCCATGGTCAGCACAAGTGAAGTGCTGCGATGCTTTAGAATGACGCTTGGTATAAGTCCCATAAAGTATACAAAAAACTACAGACTGGAGAAAGCGGCATTAGCATTAGAACATAATTCTTCCGTATCCGAGGTGGCCTATAGCTGTGGATTCAACGATATGAGTTACTTTGCAAAGGAATTTAAAAAGAAATACGGCAAAGCTCCGAATCAGTTTAAGGTACAGTGATTTCCGGAAGTATTTTATTAATTCAGGCCGCCGAGATGCTGCTACATAATGGAACTATGAAACTTTTAATCATAAACGGAGGACGACCCAATGAACATACAAATCTTCGGAACCAAAAAATGTTTTGGCACAAAGAAAGCCGAACGCTACTTCAAGGAGCGGAACATCAAATACCAACTAATAGATTTAAAGGAAAAAGGCATGAGCAAAGGAGAGTACACCAGTGTGAAACAGGCCGTGGGCGGTCTGGACGCTATGCTGAATGCTGACTGCAAAGATAAGGATGCGCTGGCACTCATCAGGTACATTGCTGCTGAGGACCGGGATGAAAAGGTTCTGGAAAACCAGAAGGTGCTCAAGACACCTATTGTCAGAAACGGCAAAAAGGCCACAATCGGATATCAGCCGGAGATATGGAGAACATGGGATTAAGACGGGCTGCATCAGCCGCAACCATTGTCCTGCCCCATGGACACAACAATAAGGGGGATTCATCCCATGGATAGACTGCAGGTGGCTGTCTGTGATGATGACCAGATGTATCTGGAGCAGATTGGAGAGGAAATAAAGACGTATACTCCCCAGATGGAAAGACAGGATGCTGTCCTTAAAAACAGGGCGGTAATCCATTACAGCTGCAGGGAAGAACACCGGGAGGCCCGGATGACGGGGCCGTTATTTCCCGGTGTTTGTTTATTATCTCCCGGTGTTTGCTTTTTGTCCGCCCTGTCAAAACCGCTGGCGCATGCGCATCATCGGTCCGTATACCTTTTTCGCCCCACTTCAGTCTGAAATGATAAGTGGAGAGAACGTACGTCATTTTTTAATTATACCAAACAAACAGCCAAAATAACATTGATACCAATCAAATAAAGTTATCAAACGCCGAAAAATGTAAATAATGCATAAAAATATACCGATATATTCTAAAATATGTACATATTTACAAAGCCTAAAAAGTATGCTATATTGACATTGTGATAGAAACAATAGTAACAATAGAAACAAACAATCAAACATTATATATGTTGCCCAACAGGAAGAAAGGACAATTGGAATATCTATGATTCAATATGCCGAAGTGTGGAAAATCAACAAGGACTCTAAAATCCCATACACGGACCAGTTGGTGAGGAATATCAGATGGAGCATTTTTACCGGCGAGGTGCGGTGGACGGAAAAGCTTCCTCCCATCCGCGTACTGGCTGATGAGCTGGGAATCAGCATTAATACGGTGCGCAATGCTTATAAGCGTCTGGAGCAGCAGGAGCTGGTGGTTACCAGACCGCATATAGGAACCATTGTGCAGACCGAGTCCATGGATAAGAAAAAGCTGGAGGAGGAGCTGGTCACATCCATTAAGAATGCCATCTACTACCAGCTGTCTGTGGAAGAGGTCCGCAGCATTGTGGACAAGGTCCTGAAGGAGATTGAGGAGAGCAAGAAAAAAAGTGTGATTTTTGTTTATGAGGATAAGAATATCGGCCACCGTTTCGCCATGCAGATTGCCAGGGAGGCGGATGTGCAGGTTGAGGAGGTCCACCTGGACCAGCTGCGGGATTACCTGGAGGAGCACCGGGACCAGATAGAGCACCTGGATGCAATCATTACCACCTACTTTCAGTATGCCCAGGTGAGAAGCATAGCCAGGAGCTACCAGCCTATTATTTACGGTATGACGGTGGAGGTTGCCCCGGATGTGATGGATGCGCTGCAATCCCTGGAAGCAGGTTCTGTGGCAGCGGTTATCTGTAAAAAGGAGGAGTCCGCGGACGGCTTTGTGAACCTGATTCACAGAATGTGCCCTGACCTGGATGTGGAAGTCTATTACGAGGATAAAAGGAGCGAGTGGAAGAAAATCGCCCAAAAGGCATCGGTTATCTGTGCAAGCCCTCATTTGACGGAGAAGGTCCGGCAGTGTGACTGGAAGATTCCGGTGTATGAGATGTGGGACAGAATCAATGAGCAGTCCATGAACATGTTAAAGGATTATCTTCACTAGTACAGCGTTGTGCTAGGGCTTTAATTAAGATAAAAACAGAATGGAGCTGGATTATGGAAGAAAAGCTGTTGGAAATTAAGGACCTGAGCGTGGAGTACACGACGGACGAGGACATTGTCAAAGCAGTCAATCACGTATCCCTTACCCTGAATAAGGGGGAGACGATTGGCCTGGTGGGGGAGACCGGTGCAGGTAAGACCACCCTGGCGCTGTCCCTTATGCGCCTTCTGCCAAAGGTGTCGGGGAGAATTACCGGCGGGGAAATCATGTTTAACGGGGAGGATTTGGTCAAAGCAGCCGAGGAGGACATGCGGAAGGTCCGGGGAGAAAAGATATCCATGATTTTCCAGGACCCCATGACCAGCCTGAATCCGGTGCTTACAGTGGGAAACCAGATTGGGGAGGCCCTGGAACTCCACATGGATTTGACGCCTGAGGAAAAGCAGGAACGGATTGAGGAAATGCTTAAGCTGGTGGGAATTGTGGAGAGCCGTAAAAAGGATTATCCCCATCAGTTTTCCGGGGGCATGAAGCAGCGCGTGGTCATAGCCATGGCCCTTGCCTGTAAGCCTGAGCTTTTGCTGGCCGATGAGCCTACCACGGCGCTGGATGTGACGATTCAGGCGCAGATACTGGACATGATGCAGGAATTGAAGGAGAAAATCAATACTTCCATCATCCTGATTACTCATGACCTGGGAATCGTGGCTGAGATATGCGACAAGGTGGCAATCATGTATGCCGGGGAAATCATTGAGTACGGCACAGCGGCAGATATATATGAAGGAAAGAACAGACATCCTTATACGGAGGGACTTTTTGGTTCCATACCGGATTTGGAGGTGGAGAGCAGGAGACTCAACCCCATTGAAGGGCTGATGCCTGACCCCACGGATTTGCCCCGGGGCTGCAAGTTTCATCCACGGTGCCCCAAATGCATGGATATATGTAAGAGTGCCCAGCCGCCTGAATGCGTGGAGGGAACCCATATGATTCGGTGCCACCTGTACCAGGATGGCCAGGAACGCGTTTGATAATTCATTCCCGCCGTCTGTCCGCCGTATTCCGGCATCAAACCAGGATGGCAGGACAAGGTATAAGGAGAAATTGGCATGTCTGATAATAAAATTTTACTTGAGACGAAATCTTTGAAAAAGTATTTCCATACGCCTGCCGGTGAACTCCACGCAGTGGATGATGTGAACATGCAGATTCTGCAGGGACAAACCCTGGGAGTGGTGGGGGAGTCAGGGTGCGGCAAGTCTACCCTGGGCAGGACCATTCTGAGGCTGTCGGAGCCGAATTCAGGGCAGATACTCTTTGACGGAAAGGATATATTAAAGTGCGGCAGAAAGGATATGCAGAACCTGCGCACGGATATGCAGATTATTTTCCAGGACCCGTATGCGTCCCTGAATCCGCGTATGACGGTCAGCGAGACCATAGGGCAGCCCATGATGGTAAATAAAATCTGCCGGAAGAAATCCGAAGTGGAAAAGCGGGTGGCGGAGCTGATGGACACGGTGGGACTGGCTTCCCGCCTGTACAATGCATATCCCCATGAGCTGGACGGGGGGAGGCGCCAGCGTATCGGGATTGCCAGGGCTTTGTCCCTGAATCCCAAGTTCATTGTCTGTGACGAGCCGGTATCGGCCCTGGACGTTTCCATCCAGGCGCAGATACTGAATCTGCTGATGGATTTACAGGAGCAGAGGGGGCTTACATATATGTTCATTACCCATAACCTGTCTGTGGTAAAGCATATTTCCAATGAAATCATGGTCATGTACCTGGGCCAGTGCATTGAGAAGGCTTCCAGCAGGGAATTGTTCAAGAACCCGCTTCACCCCTATACCCAGGCGCTTTTGGATTCCATACCGGTACCCAGGCTTCAGGGCAGGAACAGGAAAAGACAGAGCATAAAAGGAGAAATCGTGAGTCCCATTGACCCGGCTCCGGGCTGCCGTTTTGCGCCGAGATGTCCAAGGGCAACGGAAAAATGCATGGGTCATGATATTCCTTTGAAAAATGTTTCAGAGAACCACCAGGTTGCATGTGTATTATTTAATTAAAATAAGGGAGGTAAACAGATGAAGAAGAAACTAATCAGCATGCTTTTAGTGTGCGCAATGGCAGCCGGTACCATAGCCGGATGCGGAGGAGGTTCAGGGAGCAGTTCAGGGGGAGGTGCAGGCGCAGGAACCGAGAAAGCGGCGGATGCAGGCACCCAGGAAAGCGGAAAGGACACCATCAAGATTGCCGTCTATTCCGACTTTGCGGGATTTGACCCCTATAACAGCGGCATGGACCTGGACAAGGTGGTGTACAGCAACATCTTTGACTGCCTGCTGCGCTATTATGACGGCAATTATGAAAATGTATTGTGTAAGGATTACAGCATCAGCGAGGACGGCACAGAGTATACCTTCAATCTGAAGGAAGGCGTAAAATTCCACAATGGGGAAACCCTGACAGCAGGCGACGTGGTTTTCTCCATGATGCGGGCAAAGGATTCCAGCGAGATGTCCAATTTCACAAAGAACATCGTCAAGGCTGAAGCAGTGGATGACCTGACAGTGAAAATCGTTCTGGACCAGCCATATGTGCCGTTCCTGACAGCAGTGGCCTCCACGGTCTGTATCATGAATGAGAAGGCGGTAAATGAGGCCGGCGACAACATCAGGCAGATGCCGGTAGGCACAGGGCCTTATAAATTCAAACAGTGGGATTCAGGCTCCCAGGTTGTCCTGGAGCGTTTTGACGAGTACCACGATGCCCTGCCCCAGATTAAGGAAGCCAACTTTGTAGTGCTGACCAATCCGGAGACAGCCCTTACAGCACTTCAGACAGGCGAGATTGATATGACATACACCATTCCTCCAATCGCTGTGCAGGAACTGCAGAGCAGCCAGGACCTGGTCCTTGACTTGAATCCAACCATGGGAAGCGGGTATATTGTCATGAATCTGGAAGCTCCTTTCTTAAATGACCCCAACTTCCGTATGGCCCTGGCCTATGCCACCAACAGGGAACACATCGTGGAAGTGGGTATGGACGGCGTTGCCAAGGTGTCCAGCCTGTTATGGGATGAGAGGACAGCGGGTTACTCCGGCAAGTACACAACGCCTGAGTTCAATCTGGACAAGGCAAAAGAGTATCTGGCAAAGACAGATTACAATGGAGAGGAAATCCCCTTTGTGGTTGGCTATGAAAACTATAAGAAGATTGGCGTTGTCTACCAGGAAGAGTTGAAACAGATAGGCGTGAATATTTCCGTGGAGCAGCTGGAGGCCAATACATGGGTTTCCGACATGAAGTCCGGTAATTTCGCCATGTCCACCATCGTACAGACCATGGACCCGGATGTGGACTTCTGGAGCACTGTATTTATGTCCAGCGCCATTGGCGGATATAATTTCTCCAGGCTCAATGAGGCGGAGGTTGACAAGGCATTTGAGGACGGTTCCGTATGTCAGGACCCGGAGCAGAGAAAGGATATATACTCTGTTATAGAGAAGAAGCTGTACGAAGATACAATTATTATCCCGATTTATGACCGTGTGGTTACATGTGCATACAATAAGGGAGTCACGGTAGACAGGTCCTATGATTCCGGTTTCTCAACCCTTCGCGATATGCATTGGAATTAAGGCCGGTGGGTTTTAAGCCGGGTGTCTGAACTACCGATATCTGAAAGGAAGCATATCTATGATTAAATATGTTTTGAAAAGGTTGCTGCTGATGATTCCGGTATTGCTGGGCGTGTCGTTCATCGTATATGGTATCATGTCCTTTACGCCAGGTGACCCTGCGTCTGCTATCCTGGGAACATCGGCAACAAAAGAGCAGATTGATAAGTTAAATGAAGAATTGGGGATGAACGACCCGTTTGTGGTGAGGTATGTACACTATCTGGAGGATGCCCTTCACGGGGACTTTGGTACCTCCTACAGAACCCGTCAGCCTGTATTTGATGAAATCTTTTCCCGTTTTGGCGTGACATTCCGCATAGGTGTGCTTTCTATCTGCCTGGCAGTGATGATAGGTGTTCCCATCGGCGTCATATCGGCGGTGCGGCAATATTCGGGCCTGGATTTTATCAGTACCATATCCGCCATGTTTTTTGCCGCGGTGCCCCAGTTCTGGCTGGCAATGATGTTTGTCATGCTGTTTTCACTGAAGCTGGGCCTTCTGCCCTCTACCTTTACAGGCGTGGTCACCATGAAGCATTTCATCATGCCCGTGGTGACCCTGGCCATGGCCACGGCAGCCAGCATACTGAGGCTGACCCGTTCCAACATGCTGGAGACCATACGCCAGGACTATGTAAGGACTGGGCGGGCAAAGGGCGCATCGGAACACACTGTTATCTACAAGCACGCGCTCAGAAATGCGCTGCTGCCGGTTATCACGGTCATTGGTAATGAATTCGGCTACCTGCTGGGAGGCACCGTGCTGGTGGAATCCATATTCGGAATACCGGGACTGGGCTCCCTTACCATCACGTCCATCCGGTCCAAGGACATACCCCAGACAACGGCCTGCATCCTGTTCCTGGCAGCCCTCAATGTGGTAATCATCCTGATTGTGGATATTTTATATGCATACATTGACCCCAGAATCAAAGCCAAATATGTAGGAGGTGTTAGACGTGCCAAACGACAACCTGCAGCCTGATGCAGTTAAGAAAGACAGGAAGAAACAGAGCCGTGTGGCTGAAATATGGAAACGCTTCCGCAGAAGCAAGCTGGCCATGGTTGGCTTTGTCATCATCGTAACCGTGGTTCTGCTGGCAGCCTTTGCGTCGGTTATCTGCGACTATGAGGCGGATGCCATTACACAGAATTACGATGCCAGGTTCCTGGGACCTTCCCTGCACCATTTATTTGGAACAGATGATTACGGCCGCGATATCTTTGCCCGCGTGCTTTTCGGAGCCAGGGTGTCCCTGACCGTGGGCATTGTATCCACAGCAGTGGCCTGCCTGATTGCCTGCCTTCTGGGCTCCATAGTGGCTTATTACGGCGGCAAGGTGGACACGGTGCTGATGCGTATACTGGACGTGTTCATGGGCATTCCCACACTGCTTCTGGCCATTGCCATAGCAGCGTCCCTGGGAGCCGGTATCCGCAACCTGATTCTGGCGCTGATTATTTCCCAGGTGCCGGGGTTTACAAGGGTGGTCCGTTCCGCGGTATTTAATATCGTGGACATGGAGTACATAGAGGCTGCCAAGGCATACGGCTGTTCCCCGGTATTCATTATAGTAAGGCACATATTACCCAACGCAGTGGGAACAATTATAGTACAGGCCACCATGGCTGTGGCGGCGCAGATTCTGAATACGGCGGCCCTCAGCTATCTGGGGCTGGGCCAGCAGCCTCCGGCTCCGGAACTGGGCTCCATGCTTTCGGATGCAAAGGAGTACATGCGCTATTCCGTGTGGGGCGTCCTGTTCCCGGGACTGACCATTGCAACCATTGCCCTGTCCCTGAATCTGGTGGGCGACGGCCTGAGGGACGCTCTGGACCCAAGACTGAAGAACTAGGGCGTGCATTGGCTGGAATGAATGTTCAGACAGGCTCCAGGCCATAATGAATATTCAGACAGGCCCCAGAATATAAGGGGGAGCATTCCTTCCCTGCGGCCGGCCGGCACGGGCGGTCCGGGAGGGGGCTCCCCCTGGCCATTTCAGCAGGTGTGAATTGTAAAAAAGGAGGATGAACCAATTGAAATATAATTTTGATGAACCCGTGGACCGCAGCCGTAATTTCTCTGCAAAATACGATGAGTGCGCCAGGAAATTCGGCAGGGACGGCCTGATTCCCATGTGGATTGCGGATATGGACCTGAAGACGGCGCAGCCCATCATGGACGCCATGGAGGAGAGGAACAGGCAGGGCATATTCGGTTATACCACCCGTCCTGCTTCCTATTATGAAGCGGTGTGCCAGTGGCAGGAGGAACGCAACGGCCATGTATTTGACAAGAGCCTGGCAGCCTTTGCGCTGGGCGTTATCCCGGCCATCTGTACCATTGTCCGTGAATTCACGGAGCCGGGCCAGGAGGTGCTGTATTTTACCCCGGTTTACTCTGAGTTCCATGATTCCGTTGTGAACAGCGGCAGAACGCCGCTGACGGTTTCCTTAAAGGAGCAGGACGGGTATTATGAAATTGATTACGAAGCCTTTGAGGAAGCTGCAAAGCGCAGGCCCGGCCTTTTAATCATGTGCAATCCCCACAACCCGGTGGGACGCTCCTGGACAAAGGAGGAGCTGGAGAAGGTGGGGGACATATGCCTCAGATACAAGATTCCGATTATCTCGGATGAGATTCATTCGGACCTGATGCTGTACGGCCACTGCCACACGGTTATGGCGGGGATTTCCAGGGAGATTGCCGGCATCACCATCACCTGCACCTCGGCCACCAAGACCTTTAACCTGGCGGGGCTTCAGGCAGCCACCCTGTTTTTCCCGAACCATGAGATGAAGGACAGGTATGAGAAATTCTGGTTTGGCATGGACGTGCACCGCAACAACTGCTTCAGCCTGGTGGCAGTGGAAACCGCATTCAGGAAAGGCGGGGAATGGCTGGAGCAGCTTCTGGATTACCTGGAGGGAAATATTGATTATACATGGAGCTACCTGAAGGAGAACATACCGGAGATTCATTTCCGGAAGCCGGAGAGCACGTATCTGCTGTGGCTGGACTGCCGGGGACTGGGCCTTACAGGGGATGAGCTTCAGGCATTTATGGTGGAGGAAGCAGGACTTGCCTTAAACGACGGACGGGGATTCGGACCGGAGGGAGACGGCTATATGCGCATGAATATCGCGTGTCCGAGGGCGACCATCGAAAGGGCATTGGGACAGTTAAAGGCAGCTGTGGACAGGAAAATGGGCCGGTAGCTTAACCAGCATCCACCTGCAGTTAGGAGCGCAGAAGAATGAAATTTGAGAAGGTAGTCATAAAACCAAAGGAGCGCCGGATTAAGGCAATGCTCCGGGAAAGGGGCCTGGACGGCGCGATTGTGTCATCTCCGGAAAATTTCCACTATGTGACAGGGTTTGCAGGACACCAGCACACGGTTTCCCGGCAGCCCGGCTTTGCACTGGCAGTCATGTCTGCGGATGACGGGGCGGCAACCCAGCTCACTACCATGGATTATGAAGAACTTACATTTGAAAAGCGTGTAAGGGAACAGAAGGAAAGCCTGGGGAAGGACGCCCCGGAGTTTGTGGTGCGCCCCTATGATACCTGGGTGGGAGTAAAGACATGGGATGAAATCACAGGTGCCGGAAAGACTGTTGATAAACCGGTGATGGAATCCTCCTTTGATATGCTGAAGAAGATGGTAAAGGACATGGACCTGGCTGACAAAACGCTGGGCGTGGAGCTTGAGTATCTGAATGTGCCCTATTTCAGGCAGCTTAAAGAGGCATTTCCGGAAGTACGGTTTGTGGATATATCGTCTATGTTCGTGCTGGCCAGAAGCGTGAAGGCGGAGGATGAGATACAGATGTTCCGTACCCTGTGCGGGATTGCGGACCAGGGCTTTTACCAGGTGAGCCGCATGGTGCAGCCGGGGGTAAGGGAGAAGGAAATGTCGGACTGCTTCAGGCAGTCGGTCATCTCCTCCGGTATCTGCGTACCCAGCCCATGGTCCATGTTCTCCACCGGGCCCTCGGGAGCCAGGCTTACGCTTCCGGAGGATGGGGTCATAGAGAGCACCCATGTGGTCAAGTATGACGCCGGGGTCAATGCGGAGTTTGATTTTTATACCACAGATACATCCAGGGCCTGGGTCATGAAGGATGCTGCCCCGGAGCTGTTCCGGCTGAAGGACCGTCTGTATGAGGGGCAGAGAAGGATGATTGCGGCTGCAAAGCCCGGACTTCCCATCTGTGAATTGTTCCGGACTGCCTATGAGTATGTAAAAGAACAGTATCCCTGTTACAGAAGGGGCCACTGCGGCCACAGCATCAGCCTGGGGCCTGCCACGGCAGAGGAACCATATATCAATGCCTCCACAAAGCGGCTTCTGGAGCCGGGCATGGTCCTGGCCATGGAGGTTCCCTGTTATATACGGGGAGTCAACGGATTTAATATTGAGGACATGGTGCTGATAACAGAGGACGGCTGTGAGGTGCTGACGCCAAAGACGCCTCATTATCTGTAGGGAAACAAAAAAGTGGTTTTAGGTCCGGAAAATGGCGGACATCAGCATGGGAATCAAACATAGAATTAAAATTTTGTTAAGATTCAGAGTATAACATTGACAATCCATTGCCTATTTCGTATAATGCTGCATAATGTAGAGGCATCTGCATTCAGACTATTTTTTATACGGCTGTTTTATAAAGCTGTATCAGGGATTGGCAAAAGGAGCTTGGAATAGGGATGGACGACGCTGACAGCGACGGAAACCAGGATTGCAACCATAATAAAATAGGATTATGCACCGGCAGATTTAGGGCATAACCTGCATCTTATACAAGATTGCAGGCTATGTCTTTTTGCGTTGCAGCAATACCCCATCCGGCCCATGGTTTAAAAATAGCAATGACGCAAAGCGGAGGGACACACATGTATTACGGAAAAGATGGATACTGGAAGAAAGTGCAGGAATACCTGCCGGAGGAAAACCGCCTGACAGAGGCCTGTCTGCCGGATGAATATTTTGTGGGTATTGGCAGGTTTGGCATACATATAGACCATTACAGGGTAAAGGAACCAAAGGCGCGAATCATACTGTTTCACGGCGTGGGAGGGAACGGAAGGCTTCTGTCGTTCATAGCGGTGCCTCTCATGAAGCAGGGATACGAGGTAATATGCCCGGACCTTCCCCTCTATGGGATGACGGAGTACTATGGAACGGTGGTGTACCAGGACTGGGTGGACTGCGCGGCCGAGATAGTCATGTATTATCAGACCAGGGAGATAAGCCCCACCTTTTTGTTTGGTCTGAGCGCAGGGGGAATCCTGGCATATCAGACTGCATCCGGTCTGCCCGGGATTCAGGGCGTCATAGCCACCTGTCTTCTGGACCAGAGAAATCCGACGGTCCGTAAAAGCACGGCCGGTTCCAGATGGATGGCAGACCACGGCCTGAGAGCCATAACAAAAGCATCCGCAAGATTGGGCTTTGTAAAAGTGCCTATGAAGTGGGTGGGGAATATGAAGGCAATTGTAAATCATGAGGAACTGGCGGAGGTGCTGATGAAAGACAGGCGGGCTTCCGGAGCAAGAGTGCCGGTAGCATTTCTGCACACGCTTTTGAATCCCGACATCCACCCGGAGCCGGAGCGTTTCCGCAGGTGTCCGGTGCTTCTGGTGCACCCGGAAAATGACAGATGGACGGATGCCGGTCTCAGCAGGCTGTTTTTTGACCGGCTGAATTGCAGTAAGGAGATGAAGCTGTTAAAGGGAGCCGGCCATTTTCCCATAGAAAAGGAAGGGCTGAAGCATCTGGAGCAGTATTGTGTGGAATTTTTGGAGGAATGTCTGGCCCGGCACTGTGTAAGCGGCTTTCGGTAGCGGGCGCTGCAATGCAGGAACGGATAGGGGATGCAGGGGTGTTGTACCAATTGGATTGCCATGTGGTAAATCATATCAAAAGATGGTATGATAATAACCATTGGCATAGGCCACACGATTGTATAGGGGAGTGCGCGCATGGAAGAACAGATATTGCAAATCATAAAAGATGAGGACAGTAAGAATCCCCTGACAGACGAGGAAATAGCGTCCCGCCTGCAGGTATTCAGGGAGGATGTGACCACAGTACGCCGGGAACACCATATCCCTGATTCCAGGAAGCGGAGGAAACCGGTCATATTTGAAGATATGAAGCGGATTCTCACGGAACATCCGGACCTGTCGGACCGGGGGCTTACCAGGATGCTGGAGGATGCTGGCTATAAGATAGGAAAATACGCCGCGGGTAAGCTGCGGGAAGAACTTTTGGGGATATGGACTCCTTCCGGTGTCTGCCGGGACAAGGAAAACACAGACCCGTCGCCGGAATATGGGGAACATGCGGAATCCGCATGGGAGGATGACCGGGCAACTGCATTCAGCGCCTTTGTGGGATTTGACGGAAGCATGAAGACACAGATTACCCGCGCCCAGGCAGCAGTGCTGTACCCTCCCAGAGGGCTCCACTGCCTGATATACGGTCCTTCCGGCGTGGGAAAGAGCTTTCTGGCCGAACTCATGCATGAGTATGCCTGCGGCACTGAGAATTTCGGAAAGGATGCCCCGTATTTTGAATTTAACTGTGCGGATTATGCGGATAATCCCCAGCTTCTTCTGGCCCAGCTCTTCGGATACAGCAAGGGAGCCTTCACAGGGGCTGCCGACAATAAAAAGGGAGTGGTGGAGCTGTGCAACGGGGGAATCCTGTTTCTGGACGAGGTGCACAGGCTTCCGCCGGAGGGCCAGGAAATCCTGTTTTACCTGATGGATAAAGGGAGGTTCAGACGTTTGGGGGAAGTGGATACCCAGCGGGAGAGCCATGTGATGGTCATTGCCGCGACCACGGAAAATCCCCAGAGCTCCCTGCTCCTGACCTTCAGGCGCAGGATTCCCATGGTCATAGAGATTCCGCCCCTGAAGGACCGTTCTGCGGGAGAGAAGCTGCAGTTTATCCTGCGTTTTTTCCAGTGGGAATCCAGACGTCTGGGGAAGCAGATAAAAATCAGGCAGCAGGCCCTTTGGTGTCTGCTGTCCGGTGACTGTCCCGGCAATGTGGGACAGCTGAAATCAGATATCCAGGTGTGCTGCGCCAAGGCGTTTCTGGAAGGCCGGGCCAGGAAGGACGGCCGGATTACGGTTTCGTTCGGAAGCCTGACCGAGAACCTGAGAAAAGGGTATGTGCCTGACCGGATTACCAAGGAGATAAGGGAGCTGTGTCCGGACGACTGCTATGTATTTCCCGATGATTCCGGGGAACATGCGGGGGAACCCAGGGCCGAAGCATTTCTGGAGGGCTTTAACATATATGAATCCCTGGAGGAAAAATATGACCAGCTGTTAAGGTCCGGTCTGAGGGACCAGGACATTGAAGTCCAGCTGACCGATGAGATAGAGTCCAGGTTCCAGCGCAATATCCATGAATTCCAGAAGTCAGGTATCCGGGAGGACGAGATAGCCTCCATTGTGGGGGATGACATCCTGCGTATGACAAGGGATATCTGCCAGCTGGCCAGGAAACGGCTTCCGGGGCTGGAGGAACAGGTGGTGTTTCCACTGGCCATTCATCTGAACATGGCCATGGAGCGGATGCGGGGCCATGGACGCATGGTGTATCCCGGCATGGAGAACATACGCCAGCAGTACCATGAGGATTATGAGGCAGCCTGCTATGCTGTGGATGAAATACAGAAAAAGTATTATCTGTCCCTGCCTGAGGAGGAGAAGGGCTTTCTGGCCATGTACTTCAGAAAATTCAGGAAAAAAGACACGGCCCAGGAGGGAAGAATTGCTGTGCTGGTGGTGTCCCATGGGCCGGTTGCCAGCGGAATGGCCCAGGTCGCCAACGCCATCATGGGTACGGAACATGCAGTTGGCGTGGACATGAACCTGTGGGATACGCCGGCCCAGATGGCGGAAAAGACAGTGGATATGGCCAGGCGCATTAACCAGGGAAAAGGCTGCATTGTCCTGGCGGATATGGGGTCCCTCCTGAATGTGGGACAAAAGATTCGGGAGGAGACAGGTATGCAGGTCCGCGTGCTGTCACGCACAGACACCATGATGGTGGTGGAGGCGGTGCGCAAGACCATGTGGACGGATGAATCCCTGAACGAGATAGCGGACGAGCTGGACAGGATTAAGCTCACCGGAAACAGGGAGCAGACAGAGGCCAGGAAAAAGGCGATTCTGTGCCTGTGCATAACGGGCCAGGGAGCTGCGGTGAAACTGAAGGAGCATCTGACGGAACGGCTGAAAAGCAATCTGGCCGGGACTGTTGTAGTGACCAGGGGCTATATTGAGGACTCCAGCATTGAGCGCATCATTGCAAATACGGAAAAGGAATATGAGATATTGGCCATAGTGGGCACCATCAATCCGGATTCAGAGGCATATCCCTTTATATCCGTAAGCCGGATTTACAGCCCCGAGGGCATCCGGCAGCTCCGCAGCATATTGAAGCGGAGCGCCATGTTTGAGGAAAACCAGCTGTCGGAGGTCATTTCCCTGGACCATATCTATATAAGGACAGAGGCGGAGTTTAAGGACCAGATTATAGACCAGGCAGTGGGACACATGGCGGAGGAAGGCTTTGTCAGGCAGGAATTCCTGCTCAGCGTCTACAAGCGGGAGGGAATGATGACCACCCGTCTCAGCCAGGGAATTGCCATCCCCCACGGCGACCCGGGTTTGGTTACAAAACCAGTCATTTCCGTTACAAAATTAGACAAACCCGTTTTGTGGGATGGGGTCAACACGGTGGATGTTATTTTTGTGCTGGCGATTCAGGAGGATTCCAAAAAATATTTTGAACAGCTGTATCAGATTATTTCTGATGAATCCATGGTTTCTGCCATACGCGCCAGCCGGACACGGGAAGAAATCCGGAATCTTTTATGTAAAAATACAAAATCAGTCAATTAGTTGGCATCATTCTTGCTTTATATAATGTCAGAAAGGAGCGAGAATGATGAATATAGAGAAATTTCCGAAAGTGACAGTAATCTTAAGAGGCTATACCTATTCACAGACCCGCACGGTTGTCAAGAACCTGGCCGGGACCTGCTTAGGCTCCGTTGAAATTACCATGAACACTCCGGGAGCCCTGGAATCCATACGGAAAATCAGCCAGGAATTCGGAGGACAAATCATGGTGGGAGCCGGCACGGTCCTTACCTATGAAGAAGCCGTGGAGGCTATTGATGCAGGTGCAGCCTTTTTATTGTCGCCTACGGTATTTGAAAAACGTATATTGGACCTGTGCCGGGAACGGGGCGTGGTGTCTGTGCCGGGTGCTTTTTCACCTTCGGAAATCAGGCAGAGTTTTCTGGATGGGGCTGACATCGTGAAAATATTTCCTGCCGGCAGGCTGGGAAGCAAATACGTGACAGATATCCAGGCGCCCCTGGGTAAAATGCCGCTGATGGTCGTAGGGGGCATCGGAACCGCAAATGTGGCTGAGTACTTTGCAGCAGGGGCGTCATTTGCGGGAATCGGTTCAGGCATCTTCCGGAAGGAGGACATTCTGAATGAGAATGAAGAGGGAATCCGCAGTTCCATAGCAGCCATGGAAGAGAAAATGAAGAGTATGGAGGAAAAAGAATCATGAGCTCTATTGCATTTAATGAATCATTGATTCTGGAATTTGATAAACCTATGACGGACCGGGAAGTCCTGTCCGCCATGACAGATTATCTTTGTGAAAAAGGCATTGTAAAGGATACATACAAAAAGGCCATTCTGGAACGGGAGCAGTCCTTCCCCACGGGCCTTAAGACAGGGGGAATCAATGTGGCCATTCCCCATGCGGATATCTGCCATGTGAACGAGGCAGCCATCTGCGTGGCTGTGCTTAAGACACCGGCCCCTTTCCGGGCCATGGATGAACCGGACAATGACGTGCCGGTAAGCCTGGTTATTATGCTGGCCCTGACAGAGGCCCATGGACATATTGAGATGCTTCAGAGAATCGTGAAGCTGATACAGAACCAGGAGGATGTGAAGTTCATCGTGGAGGCAGGACAGCCTGACACCATCCATCAAATAATCAAGCAGTATCTGTTGGAAAATGAAAACTAAAAATCAGATTATCAAAGGAGAATTCAAAATG
Organism: Clostridium sp. 1001271st1 H5; assembly: GCF_005845215.1. GTDB lineage: Bacteria > Bacillota > Clostridia > Lachnospirales > Lachnospiraceae > Enterocloster. Next base: position 120,848 of record NZ_SPHO01000017.1, on the reverse strand, counting down.
AAACGTATATTAGTGGCATGTGGAAATGGAATCGCAACATCAACCGTAGTGGCAACCAAAATCAGGGAAAAATGTGAAGATAACGGAATTCCGGTATCCGTAACCCAGTGCAAGCTTCTGGAAGTGGAATCCAAGGCAGAGGATTTTGATTTGCTGGTTACCACCGGAAAGTTTACAGGCGGCAATGTGGATATCCCGGTGGTAGGCGCCATTTCCCTGCTCACAGGAATCAACGAGGACGCAACGCTGGATGAGATTCTGTCCCATCTGAAATAAAAAAGGGTTCAGGAAGACCGTCACTGGCTATGAAAGACAAATGAAATCTTAGGGGAGATTAATCATATGCAGATACTTTATAATATATTCAATACGATTCTGGACGCAGGCGCAGTGGTCATGCTTCCAATCATCATTACCATCATAGGGCTTATTTTCCGTGTAAAATTGTCAAAGGCATTCAGAAGCGGCCTTACCATCGGCATTGGCTTTGCAGGTATCAACCTGGTCATCAACATGATGAAGAGCAATCTGGGACCTGCAGCCCAGGCCATGGTGCAGAATTTCGGCATTAAGCTGGATATTCTGGATGTGGGCTGGGGAGCCATTGCAGCAGTTACCTGGTCATCACCCATTATTGCCATCCTTATTTTCTGTATCCTGGCCACCAACATCGTCATGCTGGTACTGAAGGCCACCGATACCCTGGATGTGGATATCTGGAATTATCATCATATGGCAATTGTAGGAATCATGGTTTATTTTGTGACGAAGAATGTGGCAATGGGAATCGGTGCAACCGTTATCATGGCTATCATCACATTCAAGCTGTCAGACTGGACCGCGCCTCTGGTGGAGGATTACTTCGGCATTCCGGGCGTATCCCTTCCAACCATGTCGGCCCTGTCCTCCATTATCATTGCAGCTCCGCTTAACTGGCTGTTGGATAAGATACCCGGAATCAACAAGATTAATTTTGAAATCAAGGATGCGAAAAAATATCTGGGTTTCTTTGGGGAACCCACCATCATGGGACTGGTGCTTGGATGCGTCATCGGTATTCTGGCCAAGTATTCAGTGGCTGACATCATGGCCCTGGGTGTGAACATGGCGGCTGTCATGGTACTGATTCCCAAGATGACCTCCCTTTTCATGGAGGGACTTATGCCTATCTCAGAGGCGGCCAAGAAGTTCACCCAGGAGAAGTTCAAGGGCAGGAAATTCCTCATTGGCCTGGATGCAGCGGTTGTAGTGGGAAATCCGGATGTTATCACCACGTCCCTGATTGTTATTCCGCTGACCATTCTTATGGCAGCCGTGCTTCCGGGAAACCGCGTGCTTCCCTTTGCAGACCTGGCAGTTGTAACCTTCCGTGTGGCACTGGTGGTTGCAATCACCAGAGGAAATCTGTTTAAGAACATCATCATGGGTCTGGTATGTACAGGAGCTATCCTGCTGGCAGGTACGGCCACGGCACCGGTTCTGACCCAGCTGGCCACGTCCGTGGGACTGGACCTGGGAGAGGGCATGATTACATCCTTTGCAGCTACCAGCCTTACGGTAAGCTTTCTGGTATACGAGGCATTTATCAAGAGGCCGTTTATCTCCGTGCCGGTGCTGATTGCGGTTATGGCTGCCGTATGGGTGTTCATGAACCGGTATAACAAGAAGAAAGCAGTTTTAGCAGGAGGAAATGATGTTGCGAGCAATTGATAAATTGGAGCCGTTCCAGAAGGCTATATCCAAGGCCCATCTGGCATCGGCAGGTGTTTCCGTTGATTCCCTGGACCACAAGCCCCTTATTGCCATTGCCAACAGCTGGAATGAGATATGTCCGGGACATGAACCTTTAAAACAGCTGGCGGAGGAAGTTAAAAAGGGAATCCTGGAAGCCGGCGGCGAACCCATTGAGTTCAACACGGTGGCCATGTGCGACGGCATTGCCCAGGGGCACTCCGGTATGCGCTACTGTCTGCCCCACAGGGAAATCATCACGGATTCCATTGAGGCCATGGTGGTGGGCGAGGGAGTGTTTGACGGAGTGGTGTATATGGGCTCCTGCGATAAAATCGTACCGGGAATGCTGAATGCAGCGGCAAGGATTGACCTTCCGTCCGTTATCGTCACAGCCGGTCCCTGCTACGCCCAGATAAAACCCAATGAGTCCAAGGAGCTGCGCCAGCAGTTCCTGCGGGGCGAGATAACTGAACGGCAGCTGATTGAGGGAACGCTCAAGTATTATACCGGCCCCGGAATCTGTCCCTTCCTGGGAACCGCCAATACCATGGGCGCCCTCTGCGAATCCCTGGGAATGATGCTGCCGGGAGGAAGCCTGATTCCTTCCAGCACCAGTATGCGCCGTTTCAGCGCAAGGGAGTCAGGGCGGGCTGTAATGAATATGGTGGAGAAACAGATTCGTCCCAGCCAGATTATGACCCGGGAGGCGCTGGAGAATACCATTACCCTTCTATCCGCCATCGGAGGGTCCCTGAATGCCCTGATTCATCTTCCGGCGCTGGCGGCAGAGCTGGGGATTTCCCTGGACTGGGATGATTTCTCAAAGATTACCACCGCCACACCGGTACTCTGTTCCATTGTACCCAACGGAAACAGGACTGTGGTAGACCTGCACTGTGCGGGCGGAATACCGGCTGTGATGAAGGAGCTGGAGTCTGTGCTGCATAAGGATGTGCTGACCGTGACAGGGGAGACGCTGGGGCAGGTTCTTGCGCGCACGGTTCAGGGAGACAGGGAAGTCATAAAGTCCATGGATGAGCCTGTATCCAGGGCGGACGGAATTCAGGTGCTCTACGGCAATCTGGCGCCCCAGGGCGCGCTGGTAAAGACATCGGCGGTGCCTATGGAAGTGCGGCGTTTTAAGGGCACGGCCAGGGTATTTGAGGGCGAGGATGAGTGCTATGCTGCATTCCGGGCAAAGGAGATAAAGGAAGGCGATGCTGTCATTGTACGCTATGAAGGGCCTAAGGGCGGTCCGGGCATGAAGGAACTGCACCGGATTACGGAAATCATCAAGGGAATTCCCAACACAGCGGTCATCACTGACGGACGTTTCTCAGGGGCCAGCGGCGGTTTAAGCATCGGCTATCTGTGTCCTGAGGCGGCGGAGGGCGGTCCCATTGCCCTGGTAAAGGACGGGGACAGGATAACCGTGGATTTGTATAAGGATTATCTCCATCTGGAGGTCAGCGACGAGGAGCTGGAAGCCAGACGCAGGGAGTGGAAGGCCGTCACACGGCCAAAGGAAAAGGGCCTTCTGGGCCGGTACGCCCGCCTGGTGAATACGGCCCGGTCAGGGGCTACCCTGGGCAGGGAGTAGAAAACAGAGGGATGATAAGGGAAACCATTGTAGAATATATGAAACAATGAGGAAAAGAGTGTAAACCGGTTCCGGAAAGGATCGGTTTATGCTTTTTTTGGGATTTAACAGGACCATGGTTTATGGTATACTGGGATGGAGTTATCTTATGGGTATATGACTTGTAAAATGGGTTTAAGATGGCCGGATTAAGAAATTGATTGGTTAATCGGAGGATATGATAATGGAAGAATGGGTAACGGAAGAGCAGATAACGGAAGAGCAGGCAGTGGAAGAACAGGTAACGGAAGAACAGGCAGCGGAAGAGCAGGCAGCGGAAGAACAGGCAGCGGAAGAGCAGGCAGTGGAAGAACAGGTAACGGAAGAACAGGCAGCGGAAGAAGGGACAGCGGAAGAAGGGACAGTGGAAGAGCAGGCGGCGGGGTGTCTGGTATGCGGTGCGCCTTTGGAATATCTTAAAACTCAGATTGAGATGGAATGTACTTACTGCCGCAGGAAGTTTATGAGCAATGCCAGGTGCGTGAACGGACATTTTATCTGTGACAGCTGTCATGAACAGATTGGACTGCGGGTGATTGAAGATATATGCAGGCATACAGCCAGCAGGGACCCGGTGGCAATCATGAAGAAAATCATCCTGTCCCCCCATATCTATATGCACGGTCCGGAACATCATGTGCTGGTTGGCTCCGCGCTGTTGGCTGCCTATAAGAAGTCAGGGGGAGAGCTGGATTTGGATGGGGCTTTGGAAGAGATGAGAAACAGGGGAGCACAGGTCCCGGGTGGCATCTGCGGACTGTGGGGGACCTGCGGGGCAGCAGTAAGTACAGGCATTTTCATCAGTCTGATTACCGGAGCATCTCCCTTAAGCGGGGAAGCGTGGGGGCTTTGCAATGAAATGACATCCAGAAGTCTTGCAGCCATTGCCAAAACAGGCGGTCCCAGATGCTGCAAACGGGATTCCTACACAGCCATATTGCAGGCAATTGATTTTGTGGAGGAGAAATTCGGGATACGGATGGAGCGTCCCGGAAAGATAGTGTGCGGATTGTATGGACGGAACCAACAGTGCCTGAAGGAAAAATGTCCTTATAACCCGCTGGCGTAGAAAGATGGCTGTATGGAATGGGCTGCCGCATGTGTATGGGCAGCCCTTTTTGCTGGTCTGTACGTCTTCAGATGGGTTACTGCATTCCTCTTTTAATGGCTGACAGCAGGCTTTTGTCAGAATTGTCCGTGTCCTGGGTCAGTTCCCATATCATGATTCCTCCCAGGTTTTCCCTGGCATACGCGGCCTTTTTTTCCATGGTGGAAATGCCGTTGTAAAAAGCATCCACCCCGTTGACCAGGGCGTGGTCTTTGCTCCAGGCATCAGGGTCTGCCGCCAGAATATCCTCATATCCGGCCCAGCCGGGGCGGCTGTAGAAGGGAACGCCCAGCACCACTTTATCGGCAGGCATCTTTCGTGCGCCGCGCCAGTAGGCGGCACAGTTCACTGCAAATTCATAGGAAGAATGGCGCTCACCGTCACCGCCGTCATAGGCCATGACATGAATCCAGTCCACTGCCTCCAGCACGGCATCGCTGTGGGCAGCTGCATCGTAGCAGATATTGCCGTCCGCGCTGACGCCGCTGATGACAGCGCTGGTCAGAAGCTTGTCCTGTGCATGGAGTTTATCAGCCAGATAAAGAATCAGCTCCTGGTATTGGTCCTTGGAGCTGCCGTCCATCCTGGGATGTTCCCAGTCCATGTCCACTCCGTCAAATCCGTATTGGCTGCACATGGCCAGGATTTCATCGCCCAGCTGTCTTGTTTTTTCACTGGTGGATGTGGCGTTTACAAATACAGGCTCCAGTTCGGTCCCGTTATGGCTCCATCCTCCCACGGCCAATAGGACTTTCACCTGGTTTTTGTGGGCGTATTCTATCAGCCGGATTGCTGTTTCCGGGTTTTCCAGAGGAAGCAGTCTGCCGTCGGATGTGGGAATGGCAAATGCATAGGCGATGTGGGTCAGCACATCCATCTGCAGTTTTTGGGGCTGGTAGGATTTCCAGGAAGGGTAATAGCCCACTATTTTTGCGGAGGATGTTGAGGCTTTGCGCACGGCTTCCGGCTGGGCGGGCATTTCCGGTGTGTATTCCCATACATCGGCCTGCCCGGGAATCTCTCCCAGGGTCCACCACCTGGCTTTGTATATTTTACCGCTATAGACAGCCTTGTCCCCGCCTGTATAGGTTGTATGTTTGTCCCATTCGGGATAGGAGCAGCCGGAGGTCACCAGGGCCTGAGGGACAGGGGAACCGGAGACATTATGTGTTTCGGAGGCATTATGTGCTTCAGAGACATTATGTGTTTCGGAAACGTCATGTGCTTCAGAGGCGTCATGCGCTGCAGAAGTATCTGCAATGCCATGTCCTCTGACTGCGCTGGATAGTGTAAAGCCGGATATGAGCCCAAGCAGGAATATGAGAAGAAAAATGCCGGTTTTCCGTTTGTCCATGTCTGTTCCTTTCCAGTGCTTTATCTGAGCTGTTTTCCAGTGCGCTTTGATTTGTTTTATGGTTGATATGAACATATTATATAATAAGTTTGAGGTGAAGGGAACCTGTGCAGGTGGAAAATAAAAATTTGGAAATAGCATGGAGAAGGGCGGGGATATCATGTAAGTGACAGCGGGGAGAGGATGCCGTGTAAATGATAGACGGAACCGGCATGCAGGCCATAGACAGGCGGAAGAGGAGAATGGTATAATAATATGAATACCCGGAGTTTTCCGGGTAAGAATCCAGACAACAGAAATGACACGTAGCCGCCTGCATGGAGGATTATATGCAAAAGGATACTCTTAAACAATTCCTGCCTGCTACTGAAAGCTGGTTTCGGAAAACATTCGGAGAACCTACAAAAATACAGAAAGAAGCATGGCCTGCCATTGCCGATAAAAAGCATGTGCTGGTCAGCGCGCCTACCGGTACAGGCAAGACGCTCTCCGCGTTCCTGGTGTTCATTGACCAGTTGGGCAGACTGGCGGAGAAGGGGGAGCTCAGGGAAGAACTATACGTGATTTATGTCTCTCCCCTTAAGTCTCTGGCAGGGGATATCAGGGAAAACCTCCGTAAACCTTTGGAGGGGATTGAGGCGGAATCCGGTGTGGCAGATGATTCCGGCGCATTGGGAGGCAGTGCCGGCACGCAATCCATAAAGGAGATTCAGGCAGCCATCCGCACTGGGGATACGCCTCAGAAGGAGCGTCAGAGGATGGTAAAGCATCCGCCGCATATATTGATTATCACACCGGAATCCCTGTATCTCATGCTGACATCCAAATCCGGCCGTCAGGTATTAAAGACTGCAAAGGCAATCATATTGGACGAGCTTCACGCCCTTATTGATACCAAGAGGGGAGCGCATCTGATGCTGTCTGTGGCCAGGCTGGATAAGCTCTGCGGACACAGGCTCCAGCGGATTGGACTGTCGGCCACCATTGAACCGTTGGAGCTTGCAGCCTCCTACCTGTCACCGGAACCTGCAGCCATTTGTGCCCCGGCCATGGATAAGCAGGTGGAAATCCAGGTCATTGGCACGGCTCCTGCCGTGGGAAGAAGGAAGGACCCGGTATGGGAAGAACTGGGCATGGCGGTATACCGTCAGTGTCTGAGCTGTAAGAGCGTGATTGCATTTTCTGAGGGAAGGCGTTACGTGGAAAAACTGGCTTATTATGTGAATCTGCTGGGCGGGGATGGATTTGCCAGGGTTCACCATGGCAGTCTGTCAAAGGAACAGCGGGATGAAGTGGAACGGGATTTAAGAGAGGGAAGACTGAGGCTGTTATGCGCCACGTCGTCCATGGAACTGGGCATTGACGTGGGGGATGTGGAACAGGTATTGCAGGTCGGATGTCCCCGTACCATATCCAGCACCATGCAGCGGCTGGGCCGGGCAGGACATAATCCGGGCAGGGTCAGCGTTATGTACATGTATCCCAGGACCGCGCCTGAGGCCGTATATTGCGGTATGACGGCAGAGGTGGCCCGCCATGGAGGTGTGGAACGGGCAAATCCTCCGCGCCTGTGCCTTGATGTACTGGCCCAGCATCTGGTATCCATGGCTTCCGGAGAAAGTTACAGCATTGATGATGTGATGGAAGTGCTGGAACGGGCTTATCCATTTTACCAGGTAACCAGAAAGGATGTGGAGGATGTCCTTGCCATGCTGGCAGGAGACTATGAGCACAACCGGGAAATACCGGTGCGTCCAAGGATTCTGTATGACCGGATTCATGGCCGGGTGTCAGGGGATGTTTACAGCCGTATGCTGGCCACGGCAGCAGGGGGCACCATACCGGATAAAGGGATGTATGCAGCTAAAACAGAGGATGGGGTGAAGCTGGGAGAGCTGGACGAAGAGTTTGTCTATGAGTCCAGAATCGGGGACCGGTTCATGCTGGGGTCCTTTGGCTGGCGTGTGGTCCGCCAGGATAAGGACTCAGTCATTGTGACCCAGGCTCCGGCAGAGGGAGCCAGACTTCCGTTTTGGAAAGGGGAGACAAAGGGCAGGGACCTCAGGACCAGCCTTGCCTTCGGCCGGATATTCGCAGAGCTGGAAATGGCTAGCCGCGCCGGGGAACTGGAAAAGGCCCTGGGAAAACTGGGACTGGACGAGCCGGCGTCGGCCAATGCGTCCGGCTTTATAAAACGGCAGATTCAGGCCACGGAGGGGCTTCCTGACCACAGGACCATAGTGGTGGAACATTTTAAAGACAGCGCGGGAAACCACCAGGTCATGGTCCATGCTTTGTTTGGCAGACGGGTAAATGGCCCGCTGTCCCTGGTCCTGCGTCATATGATACGCCACACCATGGGGATGGATGTGGGAAGTGTGGATGAGGAGGATGGATTTCTGCTGTATCCTTACGGCAGGGAGCAGCTGCCGGAGGGACTCCTGTATCAAGTTAACCCGGACCAGGTTCGTCCGGTGCTGGAAGCAATCCTGCCTGATACGCCTCTGTTCGGCATGACATTCCGCTACAATGCAGCCCGGGCGTTAATGATGGGCATGAAACGGGGCGGGCGTCAGCCCCTTTGGATGCAGCGCCTTAAGAGTACGGAACTGTTAAGCTCCCTGATGGACCAGCCGGACCATCCCCTGATTCGAGAGACAAAACGGGAATGTCTGGAACACCAGTGGGACATTGGGGGAGTGATGGAAATTCTGGCAAAGATTCGTTCCGGTCTTATTACAGTCAGGGAAATCTGGCTGGATGTGCCCTCTCCCATGTCTCTGCCCTTCCAGTGGCAGGCAGAGGCAGAAGAGATGTACGAGTACTCTCCGGTGACTCCTAAAATCCGCCAGGCCGTGCAGGATGACTTGAAGAAGGCGCTTCTTAAGCCCACGGCTGAGGAATTGTCCAAAGGATGGGCAAGGAGAAAGATGCCGGAAAATGAGGAGGAGCTTCATTCTCTTCTCATGATGGAAGGGGATTTGGAAGCAGGAGAGCTGGATATACCGGCTGATTGGCTGGATACCCTGGCCAGACAGGGCCTGGCCTGCTATGTGGAGCCGGGAATCTGGATAGCGGCAGAGCATGAAGACGAGTATATGAGGGCATTGCAGCAGCAGGACCAGGAGGCTGGAATGCATATCATCCGTCGGATGCTTTACTACCGGGGCGGACAGACAGCGGAAGATATAAGGGAACGGTATTTTTTGTCTGAAGAAATGGCAGAGAGGCTTTTGGAAAAAATGTGCTGTTCCGGGAGCACAGTGGAAGACAAGGGCGTCTATTATCATGAGAAACTCTATGAACGTGCCAGAGAAGGGCATATCCGCAGCCTGCGCAGCCAGACAGTTACGCAGCCGGCTTCCCATTACGCCGCGCTGATGGCTTCCAGGGCAGTGATACATGCTCCGGCAGAAGAACAGCTAAGGGAAGCAATGGCAAAAGGATGCAGAAAACCATTCCCTGTCCGTTTCTGGGAAAATGTTTATTTTGCCAGGAGGGTGGAGCGCTACGGAGGCAGCCTTCTGGACCGCCTGCTGGCCCAGGGGGATTATTTCTGGAGAATGACACCGGAAGGAAACCTCTGTTTTTGCAGTTATGAGGACATAGATTGGGAGTCTGCCGGAGCAGAGGAAGAAGAGGACAAAGGAGATGAGCGAACAGGGGCTGCGCTTAAAGGGGATGAGCTTAAAGGGGATGAGCTCCTCATGTACCAGGAGTTAAAACGCAGAGGAGCCAGTTTTCTTAAATTCCTTACAAAGATACCACAGGAAAGCAGCGCCCAGGAAGTACTGTTAAGCCTGGCTGAAAAGGGCCTGGTATGTGCGGACAGCTTTGTGCCTGTAAGACAATGGCAGAACCAGGATAAGGTGAAGAAAGCTGCTGTCAGGCAGCGGGTAAATACCAGGGTCATGGCTTTGTCGGCCGGGAGGTGGGACATTGTAAGGCCGGTAAGGAAATATGGGCCGGAGGAGTGGCTGCAGCTGTTTTTTGATGAAAACATGATTTTATGCCGTGAAACCTTCCGGAAATCGGTACAGGCAGTATGGGAGTCACCCTATACCTTAAAAACGGATGGAAATAAATGGGAGTGGAGCTGGGCGCAGGCATTGGAGGTTCTGCGTATCTGGGAATATACGGGTCGCATAAGAAGGGGCTATTTTGTGGCAGGAATGTCAGGAGCCCAATTTGTCCGCAGCGAGGATTATGATGCCGTGACAGGTGCATTGAGGGAGCCGGATAACCATACAGTGTGGCTAAACGGAACAGACCCTGACCTGGTGTGGGGAAAAGTCCTGGAGTTTCCGGATGAATGTGGATTTCTGGCAGTGGCCGGAACCGCAGTGGCTCTGAAGGCAGGAAAGCCGGCGGCCGTAATGGAACGCCAGGGCAGGGTGCTCCGCGTTTATAATACTAATGATATGGAGGAAGTGATAACAGAATTTGTCCGCGCATTTAAGCAGGGAGCCATATATCCGGAGCAAAAGAGGATTGTTTTGAAAGAGTATCCGGATGAGGCAGCTGATGTATTGCAGACTGCAGGATATATGCGTGAAATGAAGGATTATGTGCTGTATAAATAGTGTATAGCTTTACGGGATTAAAGTCCTTTTAGGCAGGTGCGAATGCCAGGCGGACATGAAATGTCCGGGAGATTCGCACCGGAAAGTCCGGGGAGATGGATGGATGTGTGGGCTGTGGCAGAAGGAGCGAAGGGCGGAATTGAGGAGGGAAAGTGAAAAATACACAAAATGATGGAGGGAATGTTAGGCAGATTTGCTGTCGAGGCCCGCGAGGGCCTTGTGGGTTGAAATCCTCCCCATATACTCCTCCATAAACTTTTTATAGGTCGAGGCCCGCGAGGGCCTTGTGGGTTGAAATCTCGGTCTGTACCTCCTCCAGCCGTTGGAGCGTCGAGGCCCGCAAGGGCCTCGCAAATCGAAATAAGAAGAGCAGTAGATTTACAATTTTTTGTAATAAGCCAATTACCATCAGAACCTTATCACCACGCAAAGGAATACAGCTTCCCCAACATTAACCCCATCCCTGCCTGACGCCATCCTCCGCGGTTATTCCTCTGTCATTTATTTAGCCATAGCAGCTTTATCCGGACGCCCCATCCATTCATAATACTTACACCATTCATCTAATGAATGCAGGGGAATTGAGACATTATTTACCATGGCCGACGATGTAATTGTATCAGGGTCCAGAGAACAGTCGTGGTCAATTCCGTCATGAACGATAACAAATCCAGCCATTATGTCAATATCCACGCCATCTATCGTATATTCAAGGAAGTGCCTTGTTTTATACCGCGCATTTGGATTTTTTGGAGACAGGGCGCCGAATTGCTGCATAAGTTCTTTTACACGGGGGACGTCTTTTTCTGATATCAGAAGGTCGATATCATGAAAATCATCTGTTTTTCCATTGAGATACAGCAATAGAGAGGCGCCCACGGCCCAGGTGACCCCTGCGCTGTTAAATTCCTGTCCGATGTCAGATAATACAAGCAGTTTGTCATCTATCGTTTTCATATGAAAGCCCCCTCAAATCCATTCTGAAAAATGGTATTTTAATTTAATATCCTTAAATCAGGTATTCTATGTTACGCATAATATAAAAGTACTAACTTCATACTTAATAATCAGGGCATATTTGGAAGTTCATTGTCTGTCCTAAGGAATCCGCCAGAGGTACCCGCCTTAGGACCACTTTAGGATAAAGTACACCCCGCTTTGCGATATATTTGGCTTAAGTTCAGTCGGAACAGCCCATTACGCCTCCTTCACCGGGACCAAATATCCTGCAAAGTGAGCCTCGCATCTGACGTAAAAGCAATCTTCAAACACGACCTGGTCATTCACTATTTAGATATTATACAAAACTGAAAGTTGTCAATTGAGAAATTTCTTTAAATCTGTTATAAATTGCGTCTGCGCTTTTTTCAAATATGTTTGTTCAAATACGCTTTTACCAATGGGTCTCATTGAAAGTTTTTTCGCTGTTACACACGCTGTAAAGTCGATTTCTGTTTCATTGCCATTGGACGCACTGGTTTTGGACGCAAATACAACAGCCCAGTGACCTTTTGTATGGCTGTTTTCCACATCAAGCTCCCAACGTCTGAACGGTTCAACCACAGTAACCGTAAAGGTTGTTGGGTAGCCATTGGGGGAATATTCTATAAACTGCTTTCCATCTATCAATTCTGTTCTGCTCACATCACTTCTCCATGTGTGATAACGCTCAACTGCTAATACGGTTTCCCATACTTTATGGATATCGCATTGGATAATAACCTTTATATTAGATGTTGTCATATTCAATTCCTCCTTTCAAAACTAAATTCCAGCCTCTTTCTTATAGAATACACTATAAATTGCTGACTATCAATCTTAACCTGCTCTCTATAGGCCGCTCTGGTTTAAGGCCAAAGCTGCCTGCTTTGCCCAGTGGGAGTTTTTTAAAATGGCGCGTCCAATACCTATCATATCTGCTTTTCCTGTTTGCAGCAGCCTTTCCGCTGTCTCTGCTTCTGTAATGCCTCCTGTAAGGATAACAGGAATGCGGACGGCATTTTTTATGGGAGCAGAAAGTTCACTAAAATATCCCTGCTGTTTTACTGTTGGATTTATATATGAGCAGAAACCACCTGAAATATCTAATAAATCAACACCGGCTTTTTCAAATTCCTGGCAGGCAGATACACTGTCCCGGATGGTTATCCCTCCCTCTATATAGTCACAAGCTCCAAGACGTAAAGCGATGGGATAGGAACTGCCTACTTGCTTACGGACAGCCCTGATAATTTCTAAATGAAGTCTGATTCTGCCCTGAAGTGTATTTCCTGTATATTGATCCAGCCTTTTATTTGTTAACGGAGAAAAAAATTGATTCAACAGGTATCCATGCGCCGAGTGTATTTCCACACCGTCGAACCCGGCTTTTTTCACTCTTAATGCTGCCTTTGCAAAATCATTCACCACTTTATCAATATCGCGTTGCGTCATTTCACTGGGCAGCATATCATGTGTTTTAATCCCGGGTATTTGTATGGAACTTGCGCTTAAAAGCCTGCAACCGGTTATTGCTGTTTGGGTCGCTCCGCCGGCATGGCTGATTTGCGCAAAGACGGGTGTATCGTTATTGTGAATAACAGCTGCTATTTTTTTCAATCCCTCTATATCATCATCTTCAGAAACAGACAGCTGGCTGTTGCCGGCTTTTCCCTCCTGATTTACAAAACAATGTTCTGCGATAATCAAACCAATATATCCGCCTCTGGATTTTTCGTCATAATATTGGCAAAGCTTCTCTGTTGCCTGGCCTGTCTGGTCAGCTTTAGCGGTTGCCATGGGCGGCATCACCAGACGATTCTTTAGTTCAATCTTTTTTATTTTTATCGGTGTGTTCATTAAACTCATAAAAATTGCCTCCTGCAAATTTGATATTGTGTAATATTATTATACTGTGTTATAGTAAAAAAGAAAGAACACACATTTTTGATAGATACTATCTAAAAGGAGAGTTAAGGTGGCGGGAGATAAGGATTTTTGTAAAGAGGTAAATGTAAAACCATTTGCATATGCCATTTCATTAATTAACGGAAAATGGAAAATGCATATTCTGTTTTGGCTATGGAAAAAGGAGGTTCTCCGATACAGCGAATTAAAACGCGCATTGGGAAGCGTGACGCATAAAATGCTGAGCAGCCAATTAAAAGAACTGGAAACCAGCGGAATTATCATTCGTACCGAATATCCGCAGGTTCCGCCCAAGGTTGAATATTCACTTTCTGCAATAGGGCAGAGTATGATGCCGATTCTGCAGTCGCTTTGCAAGTGGGGAACGGAGAATATTCCGGATGATTGGGAAATGCAGTAAAATCAGAGTGAAACGTAATCGTATCCAATTTATTTATATTCATTACAATTACAGCACAACCCATTTCTGAAAGGAGGGGTAAAAGGTGATGGAACAGATGTCATTATTCGACGACAGAGAAGTATACAATCCCCTGGCCAGCAGACTGCGCCCGGATGACCTGGACGGATTTGTGGGGCAGGAACATCTTTTGGGAAGGGGGAAGCTGCTGCGCCAGCTCATAGAGCAGGACAAAATTCCGTCTATGATTTTCTGGGGACCTCCCGGTGTGGGCAAGACCACCCTGGCCGGAATCATAGCCAAACGGACCAATGCCCAGTTCATCAATTTCAGCGCTGTTACCAGCGGCATCAAAGAAATTAAGGAGGTCATGGCCCGGGCTGAAAACAGCCGGAGAATGGGAATCAAGACCCTTGTATTTGTGGACGAGATACACCGCTTCAACAAGGCACAGCAGGATGCGTTCCTGCCTTATGTGGAAAAAGGAAGCATTATACTGATAGGGGCCACCACGGAGAATCCCTCTTTTGAGATAAACAGCGCCCTTTTGTCACGGTGCAGGGTGTTTGTGCTCCAGGCATTGACGCAGGACGACCTGGCCCGCCTTATTAAGATGGCGCTGACGAGCACAAAAGGACTGGGCTATCTGAATGTGGAAATCACGGATGATATGGTTGATATGATTGCCGGGTTTGCAGACGGGGATGCCAGGACCGCCCTGAATACGCTGGAGATGGCAGTGACAAACGGGGTAATCAGCCCGGATAAGACCACGGTTACAGAGGATGTGCTGAAGCAGTGTATCGGTAAAAAGAGCCTTTTGTACGATAAGAAGGGGGAAGAACACTATAACCTTATATCCGCACTCCACAAGTCCATGCGCAATTCCGACCCGGATGCAGCTGTTTACTGGCTGGCGCGTATGCTGGAGGCAGGGGAGGACCCGCTGTATGTGGCCCGCAGGCTGGTCCGTTTTGCCAGCGAGGACATAGGTATGGCGGACAGCCAGGCGCTGACGCTGGCGGTGTCTGCTTACCAGGCATGTCATTTCCTGGGAATGCCTGAATGCAATGTACATCTCAGCCACACCGTGATTTACCTGTCCATGGCGCCCAAGTCCAACTCTGCCTATACGGCCTATGAATCCGCCAGGACAGATGCCCAGGACATGCTGTCTGAGCCGGTTCCCCTTACCATACGCAATGCCCCCACCGGGCTGATGAGGGACCTGCATTACGGTGACGGCTACGTATATGCCCACGATACAAAGGAAAAACTGGCGCGGATGCAGTGCCTGCCGGATTCACTGGCCGGAAGGGAATATTACCATCCCACGGACCAGGGGGCGGAGGAACCGATAAAGGAGCGTCTGGAGGAAATCAAGGCGTGGAAAAAAGGGGAATAGCATTCGCGTCACACAATCATCAGCTCCTTTGTCATGGTATTCAGGGATTCGCAGCCCTTATCAGTAATCACAATTAAATCCTCTATACGGATGCCAAAACGTCCCGGCAGATATATGCCCGGCTCGTTGGAAATCACATTTCCGGTTTCCAGTACACCTTCCCCGCCGGCCGAGGCAAAGGGCGGCTCATGGATATCCAGTCCAATGCCGTGTCCCAGACGGTGGGTGAAGAATGCACCGTAGCCGGCCTGGTCAATGACCCTGCGCCCGGCCAGGTCCATATCCCGGCAGGCCGTACCCGGGGCGGCTGTCCTCAGGACAGCCATGTGGGCTTTTAAGACAATGGAATACACTTCTTTAAATTCATCGGATGCATATCCAACTGCGCAGGTTCTGGTCATATCTGCGTGGTATCCCTTATAGGTCCCGCCAAAATCAAACATTACCGTGTCTCCTGCCTGTATCCTATTATCTGACAGCACAGGATGGGGGGAGGCGCTGCCCGGTCCGCTGGCAATCAGGCCGGGCCCCACTGCGTCAAAGCCCTCTTCCAAACGCAGCTTCATGAGCTGCTCTGACAGCTGACGTTCCGTCTTTCCTTCCAGGCCATGCTCCAGAAGCCTGGTAAACGCCCTTTCTGCCATATCCTGTGCTTTCCTAATCATATCAATCTCTTCCGGCGCCTTGACTTTTCTCAGGGGAATCAGGACACGGTCCGCATTGCTCCACAGAATGCCGGGATACAGTTCCATGAGCCGGAGAAGGGAGCTGCTGAGCATCCTGTTTCCAACGGCTGCTTTTATGTAGGATTTTTTGGAAATGCCAACAGCGGACAGGGCGGAAACCATTTTTACAAACGGGTCCCCGCTGTCTTCCCAGAGAATGGGTTCAGCCTGGCAGACCACCTCCTCCAGATAGTTTTTCTCCATGGCGGGACACAGGAAATAGGAGTCATGCTCAGTAAGGAGCAGGGCAGTCAGACGGTCCGTGGCTGGTTTTGAGTAGCCTGTCAGGTACATAAGGTCAGAGGAAGGCGTGATAACCAACAGGGAGAGGCCGGTGTCCTTCATTAAATTTCTTGCTTTTGCAATACGCTGGTTGTAGATATCCATAAAATTCCCTTTCTCACATTCGAAAATAATCCCTTTGCTGATAATATTATAAAACATATTAAGTTTAGAATATATGTACAAAATTCATGAATTAATTTATTAATAATGTCCAAATAATACAAAATATACTTGACATATGTCTTAACTGATAATATTATTGATAATATCAACGGAGAGAATAATTGATACATACATGCATCAAAAAGGGAAAGGAAGTAACAAAATGGAAACCATGACAAAGAGGGAACGTATCAGAAATGTATTGGAAGGAAAACCAGTGGACAGGACACCTGTAGGATTCTGGCTTCATTTTCCGGAAGACATGCATCATGGTGAGAAAGCCATTGAGGCCCATCTGGACTTTATGAAGGCAACGGATACGGATATCCTGAAAATCATGAATGAAAATATCCTATATGATGGGAATACAAAAATTGAGCGTCTGGGAGACATCAGCAAGTTCAGGGGATTTTCCAGAAAGGACGCCATTTTCCAGGACCAGATGGAAATTATCAAGAGGATTGCCGACAAGGCGAAGGGAGAGTATCCCATTATGTCTACCATCCACGGCCTTATTGCCTCCACCTTCCATGAAACAGGGTTTGCAGGCAATTATACCAGCATGGGATATCAGCTTACCTTATTTTGCAGGGAACGTCCGGCTGAGATGAAACATGTGTTCAGGACAGTGGCGGAAACCCTTATGGAATTTTCAGACTGTTCCCTGGAAGCTGGCGCGGAGGGAATCTTTTATGCGGCCCTGGGAGGGGAGCGGAATTTCTTTACAGATGAGGAATTTGAGGAATTCGTGGCCCCATACGAGAAAATGGTGTACGACCACATCAAAAAGAGCACGGATTTCAATGTGTTACATATATGCAAGAGCAATATTGACTTTAACCGTTATAAGGATTTGCATCCGGCCATTGTAAACTGGGGGATTTACGGAAATGATTACAGCCTTACCAAGGGCGCCGGGCTTTTCAGTGACAGCATCATCCTGGGCGGGTTCCCGGACAGGCACGGAGTCCTGGTAACCGGAACAGAGGAGGAAATCCTTCAGCATACCAGGGAGGTCCTGGAGGAAATGAAGGGGAGGCCGTTCATCGTTGGCTCTGACTGCACCCTTCCGACAGAAATTGCCTATGACCGCATTAAGTGTGTGGTGGACTCGGTGGAGAAACTGGAGCAGAACTAAGGCCGGCAATTCAGCGGCATACATCCGGCATAAAGCCGGCGTACATCCGGCATCCGTCAGGTCGTGATGCCGGTACCCAGCAGTTCGTCTTCCATGAACAGGATATCCTTTTTCAGGTATTCATGGGCGGAGAACATGTCATGCCGTTCCAGACTGTCCACAAAAAAGTCGTGGTAACTGGCCTTGTTGGCGGCAATCACATCCTTCTTCAGGGTGTACAGCTGCGCATAGGCCCGGCGGTAGGTGGTCATGGCCTGTTCCATGGCATTGTTTACCTGCTCGTTGCCTGCCAGGCGCACCACTGTCATGTGAAACTGGTAATTGTTGCGCCAGGCTATCCACAAATCCTTTTTTTCCGGATTTACCAGGCGCACCTGGTTTTGGCGCTTCAGTTCCCCGATGTCGGCCAGGGTGATGTTCTTCATGACCTTGGGGAGGCTGGACAGTTCCAGGTAGAGACGCAGCTCCGTCACATCCCGGACATTCTTGCTGCTGATGGAAGTCACCTGATAGCCGCATCTGGGAATGCTTTTCAGCACATTTTCATGGCAGAGCTGGATTAAGGCTTCCCGGACAGGGGATTTGCTGACCTTGAAGTAGGATATCATCTGGTTTTCCGTGAACAGGGTATCCGGTTTTATTTGGCCCTGGCAGATTAGTTCAATTAACTGCTGGTATACGGTGTCCTTTAGTGATAATTTCGGTGGCTGGTTGTCCATGTATGGCTCCTTTTGCATTGGAATAAGCGGAGGGAGAGAATCGCTTTTAATATTATAATAGGCCAATATAAAAAATTTGGCAACGGATTTTTCAAAATGCAGCAGTTCAGAAAGGGCATTTTCCTGGACGCCTGCCTGAACTGCCGCATCAAAATTTGAAATGAGGAGGATATGCAGATGGAACGATACAGGTACATTGCGAAACGGCTGTTGACAGCAATCCCTACCTTCTTAGGCATCACCATCCTGGTGTATGTGGTGGCTTCCCTGGCGCCCAGCTCGCCCTTGGAAATCCTGTTTAACGACCCCTATGCCACGGCAGAGGAGATGGCAAGGAAGAGCAGGGAACTGGGGCTGGACCAGCCTGTCATCATCCAGTATATCAGATGGCTGGTGCAGCTGCTCCAGGGAAACATGGGAATGTCCATCCGGACCAACGGACAGGTGCTGGATATGATACTGGAGCGGATAGGCCCCACGCTGATTCTTACGGGAAGCGCTATGGCCCTGACCATCATCATTGCCCTGCCGCTGGGAATCATGTCGGCTTATAAGCCCTACTCAGGCTGGGATTATATTTCGTCGGGACTGTCATTCATCGGGTCCGCTATGCCCAACTTTTTTGCGGGACTGGTGCTGATTTACTTCTTCTGCATCAAGGTGAAGCTGTTTCCCACCTCCGGTATGTACGACACCTCCGGAGTCAGGACCTGGCCCATGTTCTTCCACCACCTGGTGCTTCCGGCCGTGGTTCTGGCCATCCAGCAGATTGGAAGCCTGATACGCCAGTGCAGAGGCTCCATGCTGGAAGTACTCCAGGATGATTATGTGCGCACGGCCAGGGCAAAGGGGCTTCATGAACCGTCGGTGCTGGTGCGCCATGCGCTGCGCAATGCATGGATTCCTCTGGTATCCTGGTTCGGCATGCAGATTCCCTTCCTCATAGGCGGGGCAGTGGTCACAGAGCAGATATTCGGCTGGCCCGGTCTGGGAAGCCTGATGGTCCAGTCCATCAATGCCAGGGACTATCCTGTTATTATGGGCATCACGGTGGTGATTGCCATTGTGGTACTTTTGGGCAACCTGCTGGTGGACCTGGTGTACGGACTGCTGGATCCCAGGATACGTTATGACTAAGAAGAAGGAAGGTGAGAACATGAAACAGGATGAAAGATTAAAGGATATTCCGGCAAATTCTTATTTTCATGACGTACTTCAGAGATTTTGCGCCCATAAACCGGCCATGATAAGCGCCTTTGTACTGACTTTGGAAATCATACTGGTTATTGCCCTGCCCTACATACTTCATCTGGACCCCTATACATCGGATTACGAGGTGATGTTTGGCTCTGCGCCCAGCGCCCTGCATCTGCTGGGGACAGACGACATCGGCAGGGACATCTTTGCCAGGTTTATTTACGGAGGACGGGTATCCCTGAGCGTGGGTATCATATCCGCGGTTATCAGCATGGCGGTGGGCGTGCCTCTGGGACTTTTGGCAGGTTATTACAGGGGAATTGCCGAGACGCTGATTATGCGCTGCGCGGATGTGTTCATGTCATTTCCGGCCATGGTGCTGATTCTGGTGCTGGTATCCGTGCTGGGGCCCTCTGTGGCAACGGTTACCATAGTTATCGGCGTCCTGGGCTGGCCCAAGTTTGCAAGGCTTATTTACGGAAATGTGCTTTCGGCCAGGGAACAGGATTATGTGGAGGCGGCCAGGGCCATCGGCACAAAGGACGGCACCATTCTGACAAAATACATACTGCCCAATACATTTGCACCGGTGCTTATTTCCTTTACATTCCGTGCAGCCCAGGCCATTATTACGGAATCAGCCCTGAGCTTTCTGGGAATGGGAGTCCAGGCGCCGCAGGCATCCTGGGGAAACATCCTCTATGATGCCCAGTCCATCAGCGTGCTTTCCCAGAGACCGTGGCTCTGGTTTCCGCCTGGCCTGGCCCTGCTGATTACCGTGCTCTGCATCAATTTCCTGGGAGACGGGGCCAGGGATGCCCTGGATACCAAGATGGTCATCAAATAAATTTGGAGTAATAAGTTGAAAATCAACGCCGCAAAGGCTTGAATTAAAAAGGAGGATATAGTAATGAGAAAACGTTCAACAAAAATGACAGCTCTTGCCCTGTGCCTTATGATGGCGCTGTCCGGCTGTTCAGCACCTTCAGCGCCCAGCGATACCAAGGCGCCTGCAGCAACCGCAGCAGGAACAGCCGCAGAGGGCGGGGATGCAAAGGCAGAGGGAAATGCCCAGGAGAATACGGCCGGCCAGGAGCAGAAAATTGTGACCATGGCCATGACGGCGCCATGGGATACCCTGATTCCCTTTAATACCACCAACGCCAACACGGACGCTGTGCTGGAACTGATTTTTGACAAGCTGATAGTGGTAAAGGCAGACGGCTCTTTTAAGCCGCGTCTGGCGGACTCCTGGTCCATGGATGATGAGACTCATACCAAGATTACATTTAACCTGAACAAGAACGCCAAGTGGCATGACGGCCAGCCTGTGACAGCAGACGATGTGGTATACACAGCAATGCTCATGTCCGACCCTGACATCAGCGTGGCCCGCCGTTCCAAGGTAGCTCCCTTTGCAGGTACAGAGGACGGAATCCGCGTGGAGGGAGAGGAGTTCGGCGTGAAGGCCATTGACGCCAACACCGTGGAATTTACGCTTAAGGACCCCACCAACCTGGATTATATGCTGGACATTATGTTCCGCGATTTTTACATCCTGCCGAAGCACTGCCTGGAGGATATTCCTGCAGGGGACATGCTGGCAGCTGATTTCTGGAAGGCTCCCATTGGTTCCGGCCCATGTATCTATGAGTCCGAGATATCCGGCGAGCGCGTGGAATTCACAGCCAATAAGGATTACTACATAAATGCCCCTGAATTTGACCGTTTTGTGGTTAAAATTGTACCTGCATCCAATCTGCTGTCCGGCCTGATGAACGGGGAGATTGATATTGTGGCAGGCGCTGGTATCGGAAATATTCCGCTGAATGACTGGGATATGGCGCAGCAGCAGGAGAACCTGACCACAGAGGCAGTGGAATCCCTGGGTTACCAGTATCTTTCCTGCAACACCAAGAATATTCCCCAGGAAGTACGCCAGGCAGTGAACATGGCCATTAACCGCGACGCCCTGGTCAATAACCTGATGAAGGGCGAAGGCGTACCGGCTCCCGGTCCCCTGGCTCCAAGCCACAGATATTTCAATGAAGCGCTTCTTCCCATCCCTTATGACGTGGACAAGGCAAAACAGATGGTGGAGGACGCCGGATTTGATACCAGCAAGACCTACCGTCTCAACGTGTCAAAGGGCAACGAGGTGCGTGAAAAATCAGCTCCCATGATTCAGCAGGACCTTGCCAAGATTGGCATTAACGTGGAAATCATCACCACAGACCACCCAACCCTGCTGTCCACAGCAAGGAAAGGCGAGTATGACTTTGCGCTGATTGGCTCCGGCGGTTCACCGGACCCGGGCGAGAGCGTGATGAACGTGACACCTGGCCATCTGAACAACTTTTCCCAGAATGAGGACCCGTCCCTGGGCGAGGTGGGAAGAAAGGGCCTGAACCAGTTCAGCTTTGAGGAGAGAAAGCCATTCTACGATGAATACCAGATGATGCTCAGGGAGCAGTGCCCCTTTGTATGGCTTTATTTCCAGAAAGACCTGGTTGCCTACAACAAGAAAATCTCCAATGTATGCTTTGAGGATTACAGCCTTTTGAACCGTTCCGTCTGGGAATGGCATGTAGAATAGTCATTACGCAGCACAGGCACCGGGATATTCCCGGTGCCGGCCCTGCAAAGGAGGTAGAATATGGCACAGCCATTATTAGAGGTTAAACATTTAAAGACACAGTTCAGGACCAAAAGGGGGACTGTGACTGCCGTGGACGATGTGAGCTTTTCCGTAAACGAGGGAGACACCCTGGGCATTGTCGGGGAATCCGGCTGCGGCAAGAGCGTCACTTCCCTGTCCATCCTGCAGCTGCTGCCCCATGCAGTGGGTTCTGTGGCAGGCGGTGAAATCCTTTATAAGGGCGAGGATATTGCCAAAAAAGGGAATAAGGAGATGTGCCGGATAAGAGGCAGGGAGATATCCATGATATTCCAGGACTCCATGACATCCCTGAATCCTGTGCTCACCATTGGAAGACAGCTGGAGGAAACCATCTCCGTACACAGCAGCCTTTCTAAGGATGAGATTAAAAGGCAGGCCCTGGATATCCTTACAAAGGTTGGTGTCTCTTCTCCGGAGCAGAGGCTGAAGGAATTCCCCCATCAGCTGTCAGGGGGAATGAGGCAGAGGGTCATGATTGCCATGGCGCTGTCATGCAATCCCTCCCTTCTGATTGCAGACGAGCCCACCACTGCGCTGGACGTTACCATCCAGGCCCAGATTATCGACCTGATGGTGGAGCTTAAGAAGAAAATCAATGCTTCCATCATTCTTATCACCCATGACATGGGCGTGGTGGCTGAGATGGCCGACTACATCATGGTCATGTACGCCGGCAAGGTTATGGAGTACGGCAGTGCCAGACAGATATTCAAGGAGGCCATGCATCCTTATACACAGGGCCTTTTAGCTTCCATACCCCGCCTTGACAAGGATTCGGACCGCCTGTTCTCCATTGACGGTACGGTGCCGTCCCTGGACAGGATGCCAAAGGGGTGCAGGTTCTGCGCCCGCTGTCTCTATTCCATGGACAAATGCAGGGAGCACCAGCCGCCGGTGTATATCACGGATGACGGACACAAGGTGAGCTGCTGGAAGTATGAGAATCTTAAGGAGGAAAAGGCATGAGCAGCAATGAGACAATCCTGGAAGTCAAAGATTTAAAGAAATACTTTTTCTCCGGCAAGAGACGAAGGGGAAAGGAGCCAAGGGCGGTAAAGGCCCTGGACGGCGTCAGCTTTTCCATGGAGTACGGGGAGACACTGGGAGTGGTGGGAGAGTCGGGCTGCGGCAAGTCCACCCTGGGCAGGACCATTCTGCGTCTTCACGAACCAACGGAGGGGCAGGTGGTTTACCGGGGAAACAATCTGGCAGGATACGGCAAGGAAGAGATGCGCCAGATGCGCAGGGAACTCCAAATCATTTTCCAGGACCCCTATTCCTCCCTGAATCCGCGTATGACGGTCAGGGAACTGATTTGTGCCCCATTGGATGTATTTGCCATGGGAACAAAGGAGGAAAAGGAGGCCAGGGTAATCCAAATCATGGATAAGGTGGGACTTCCGCTGGAATTCATGAACCGCTATCCCCATGAGTTTTCAGGCGGACAGCGCCAGAGAATCGTCATTGCCAGGGCGTTGGTGCTGAATCCCAGATTTGTGGTGTGCGACGAGCCGGTATCGGCCCTGGATGTGTCGGTCCGGGCCCAGGTGCTGAACCTGATGATGGACCTTCAGAAGGAGCTGGATTTGACCTATCTGTTCATTTCCCATGACCTGAGCGTGGTGCGGTATATCTGTGACCGCATCATGGTCATGTATCTGGGAAATGTAATGGAAATTGCGGACAAGAAGGCGCTGTATGAGGATGCAAGGCATCCCTACACCCAGGCCCTTCTTTCAGCCATCCCCATTCCTGATATGGATATCCAGTACAATAAAATCCACCTGGAGGGGGATGTACCCAGCCCCTTTAATCCGCCCCAGGGATGCCGGTTCCACACCAGATGCCGTTATGCCACGGAAAAATGCCGCACCCAGGTGCCGGAATTAAAGGATGTGGGGGACAGGCATTTTGTGGCCTGTCATCTGTATGACGAATAAACGCGCCGTCCGAACGGCCACAAATAGAGGGAAGTAAGAATATGGATGTAAAAGAATGGGTATTGGACCAGAGAGACAATATGCTGGATACTGCCATGGAGCTAATGAAAATCCGCAGTGTCAGCGAACCGGGAACAGGGGAACATCCCTACGGGGAGGGCTGCGCCTTGGTATTGGACAGGGCCCTGGAGATTGGACGGAGCATGGGATTTGAGACGGAAAACCATGGCTACCACTGCGGAAGCATCCTTATGCCGGGCAGGACGGGGAAGGAAATCGGCATGTTCGTCCATCTGGATGTGGTGCATGAGGGAAACGGATGGAGTACAGACCCCTACGTACCCGTGGTGAAGGACGGGTGGCTGTACGGCCGGGGAAGTGCGGACAACAAGGGGCCTGCCGCTGCCGCGCTCTACAGCATGAAATATCTGAAGGAGCAGGGAATACGGCTGGAGCACACCATACGGCTGTATCTGGGATGCAGTGAGGAACGGGGGATGGAGGATATTGAGTACTACACCTCCCATTATCCTACTCCGGAGTTCTCTTTTACGCCGGACGCTTCCTTTCCTGTCTGCTACGGGGAAAAGGGAATTCTGGAAGGGGAATTTTCATGCGGGATTCCGGAGGGCCATGGGGCCATGTTTTCCGCCGGGGTGGCATCCAATGCAGTTCCGGCAGAGGCCCGGGTATACCTGGACCAGGTTGCCTGTGAGACGGTCAGGGCCTATGTGGACAGCCTGGAGAACCGGCAGGATTTTACAGTGTCGGACAATGGCGGCATCCTGGTAAAGGCCTCAGGAAAGACTGCCCACGCTGCCTTTCCTGAGGGGTCTGACAGTGCGGCCGTGAAGCTGGCCCATATGCTGGCAGGAGCTCCCTTTCTGACAGAAGAGGAAAGGACCTGCTTCCGGTTTCTGGACCAGGGATTTGCGGATTATTATGGGGAAGGAATGAACCTCCGGTTTGAGGATTCCCTGTCCGGCAGGCTTACCCTGGTGGGAGGCATGGCCCGGACAGAAAGGGGAAGGTTCATCCAGAATTTCAATATCCGCTATCCGGTAACAGCGGATGCGGCATCCCTGGTGGAGCAGATGAGCGCAGCAGCCAGGCAATACGGCTGGATACTGGACTGGAGCCGGGATAACCCGCCCTGTGTCATTGACCCGGAAAGCCCGGTGGTAAAGGAGCTGACCGCCCTGTGCAGCCAGGTGCTGGGGACAGAGGACAAAGCCTACTCCATGGGCGGAGGCACCTATGCCAGGAAGCTGCCTAATGCAGTTGCCTTTGGACCGGGTATCAGGGGACAGAAAAAGCCCTGCCCTCCCGGACACGGCGGAGGCCACCAGCCCGATGAGTGTGTGAGGATTGAGAACCTTACCAATGCCATGGTGATATACATTGAAGCCCTTAAACGGCTGGATGCCTTGATATAGGTATGATGAAGCCCCTATTTTGACCGTAAATATTAAGAAAGCCGTTAGGTCTCTTTCAACTCTTACGTGCTATACTAAGACCATCACATCCTGCGCAGGGCGCGCAGGTTTGTAAGAACATGTCAAAGGAGGTTTGTGAGGGATTGGAAGAGAACAAGGAGAAAAAGGAAAGGGCAGGTTTCCCGGCCCAGGGCAGGTCCGTGCTTATCGCGCTTATTGCCACAATTGGAGCCATTATCTGCGTCAGCATCTTTACCGGCGGACTGGTGAATTATAAGAAGAGCGGCGGAGGAAGCGGAATCACTGCAACCGGTTCAGCCAGCTGTGATTTTGAATCGGACCTGATAGTGTGGAGAGGCAGCTTTTCGGTTCATGGGAACACGCCAAAGGATGCCTATGCCATTATCAAAAAGGATGCGGAACTGGTAAGGCGGTATCTGGAGGAAAACCAGGTGGCGGAGGATGAGATGATATTCAGCTCCGTGAATATTTCCCAGACCTATACGTCCCGATACGACGATGAGGGCAGGTACCTGGGAGATGAGCCGGAGGGATATGACCTGACTCAGAGCCTGACGGTATCATCCTACGATATTGACAAGGTGGAGAATATCTCCAGGGACATCACCAAGCTGATTGAATCAGGAGTGGAGTTTGAGTCCAATCTGCCGGAATATTATTACACCAAGCTGGATGAGGTAAAGCTGGACCTGATTGAAAAGGCCACTGCTAATGCAAAGGAGCGCATCGACATCATGTCCGCCGGCTCAGGAGCAAAGGCAGGCAAGCTGTTAAGCGCCACCTTGGGCGTGTTCCAGATTACGGCCAAGAATTCCGGGTCGGAATCCTACAGCTACGACGGGTACCTGGATACCAGCTCCAGGTACAAGACTGCCAATATTACGGTAAGACTGAATTATGCGGCAGAGTAGGGAATAAAATGGAAGTACAAGATTAAGAAACACAGCAGCACAGCAGAGAGACGGGCCGTCCGGGAACAGTTTACATTCCCGGACAGCCCGCTTTTTGTCTGTGAGTTATATGGATTTAAATCAGCATGCGGACTTAAATCAGCATCCGCAATCATATGGCTCATCCGGCCGCCGTCAGGCGGCAGGCTGTCCCAGGGGCTTTATCTTATCCAGATAAATCTTGCGGAACAGGACGGAACTGAGCACCACGGAGGTGATTTCAGCCAGAGGCAGGGAGAACCACACTGCGTGCAGCCCAAAGGATTGGGCAAAGAACCAGGCCAGGGGGAGGATACATACCAGCTGTCTGGCCACGGATATAATCAGGCTGTATACGCCGTTGCCCAGGGCCTGGAATACAGAGCCTACGATGATGCAGTAACCTGCAAACAGGAAGCTGAGGCTGATGATGCGGAGTGCGGGGACGCCGATGGACAGCATTTCCTCGTCTGCCTGGAAGAGCAGCAGCAGCTGGGGCGTCATGAGATGGAACACCAACAGTCCGGCGAGCATGATGCCGACTGCAATGCCGATGCTCAGGCGGACCGTCTCCATGATGCGCTTTTTGCTGCGCGCCCCGTAGTTATAGGCTACAATGGGTATCATACCGTTGTTCAGTCCGAATATCGGCATGAAGATAAAGCTCTGAAGCTTGAAATACACTCCGAATACAGCGACGGCTGTCTCAGAAAATCCAATCAGAATCTTGTTCATTCCAAAGGTCATGACAGAGCTGATGGACTGCATGATGATGGAGGGCACGCCCACCTGGTAGATAACAGAAATAGTCTTCCGGTTAGGGGTAAATCCCCTGAAACTGATGCGCACATCCTTGTTTTTGGTATGGTTCAGTGCAAGGGCCAGGAACATGGCCACAATCTGGCCGAATACAGTGGCTGCTGCAGCACCCTGAATTCCCATCGCAGGCACTCCGAACAGGCCGAAGATAAGAATGGGGTCCAGTATGATATTGATGATGGCGCCGGTGCCCTGTGTAATCATACAGTAAAAGGTCTGGCCTGTGGACTGGAGAATCCTTTCAAACATCATTTCCCCAAAGAGCCCGAAACTGAAGAGGCAGACAATCTGAAGATACTGTACGCCGTATTCAATGATGACCGGATTGGTTGTCTGGCTTTCAAAGAACAGCCTGGCGCCGAACAGGCCGAAGACTGCAAAGGCCAGGAAGCTTAAGAAGGCCAGGAACAGCCCGTTGACAGCAGCCAGGTTGGCAGCCTTGGGATTTTTCTCCCCCAGGGAACGGGACAGCAGGGCGTTGACACCCACACAGGTACCGGCAGACACCGCAATCAGCAGGTTCTGGATGGGAAATGCCATGGATACTGCGGTCAGGGCAGCCTGGTTAATCATGGATACAAACACGCTGTCCACGATATTGTACAGGGCCTGTACCAGCATAGAGATAATCATGGGCAGGGACATGGATATCAGCAGTTTATTAATGGGCATGACACCCATCTTGTTTTCTTGGGACATTGTATAGCGACTTCCTTTCTCGTTTGTGCATGAAAGATATTGTAACATTATTTATACAGGTAAGTCAATGATATATGAAGGTATAAAACACTGGACATTGCAGTGTGTTTGTGCTATATTTAAAATAGTAATAATTACTATTATTAAAGGTAAACCAAGAGAAGGGGGAAACAGAATGGCAGTATACCGTTGCAGATTTTGTGGTTCTATTTATGACGAGGAAAAGGAGGGGGTGCCGGTATCTGATTTAAAGGTCTGTCCCGTGTGCATGGTCACGGCTGACAAGCTGGTGAAGACTGAGGACGGAGACAGGAACCCGGAGAATGGGAAGGGGATGGAGGCGCCGGCCAAAAAGGAAGAGGCTCAGGAAAAATGTGAAGGCTGCGGCGCCGGTACGGGCGAGGCAGAGGCCTATGACCCGGAGTATGCCAGGACCCAGACCGATGCCCGCTATATGGACGAGATTCACGAGATGGCGGTGAAGGGACAGTCCATCATTGCTGCCATGGGAACACAGATGCCCATGCCGGGCTGGGACGATATCCTGTTTCTGGGCGCCCAGCTGAATCCCATGCCATTGGATGAACATGCCCCGGTAAAGACCGAAACCATTATAGGAAAACATGCGGCCAAGCCCATGGTCCTGGACCATCCTGTTTATATTTCCCACATGTCCTTTGGAGCTCTTTCCAGGGAGGCAAAGACAGCGCTGTCCAGGGGAAGCGCCATGGTCCGCACCGCCATGTGCTCCGGCGAGGGAGGCATACTGCCGGAGGAAAAAGCAGCAGCCTATAAGTATATATTTGAATACGTGCCCAACCAGTATAGTGTCACTGACCAGAACCTGAGGGATGCGGACGC
Source organism: Clostridium sp. 1001271st1 H5 (assembly GCF_005845215.1). Lineage (GTDB taxonomy): Bacteria > Bacillota > Clostridia > Lachnospirales > Lachnospiraceae > Enterocloster. Next base: position 92,107 of record NZ_SPHO01000017.1, on the reverse strand, counting down.
CATAGAGATAAAAATCGGACAGGGCACAAAGCCCGGTATGGGCGGCCATCTTCCGGGAGGCAAGGTGACGCCGGAGATTGCCGCCATAAGGAATAAACCTCTGGGCCAGGATGTTATCAGCCCGTCGCGTTTTCCAGGCATTGATACCAAAGAGGATTTGAAAGCCCTGGTGGACAGACTGCGTTTTGTGTCCGGGGGACGGCCCATTGGCATTAAGATAGCAGCGGGAAGGATTGAGAAGGATTTGGAATTCTGCGTCTATGGGGGACCGGATTTCATTACCATAGACGGAAGGGGAGGCGCAACCGGTGCCAGTCCCAGGATTATCAGGGACTCCACCAGCGTGCCCACGGTTTATGCCCTTTACAGGGCCAGGAAATATCTGGACCAGGCGGGGTGCGACGCCCAGCTGGTGGTAACAGGCGGTCTGCGGGTATCCTCTGATTTTGCAAAGGCGCTGGCCATGGGAGCGGACGCGGTTGCGGTTGCATCCGCTGCATTGATGGCAGCAGCCTGCCAGCAGTACCGCATATGCGGCACAGGTATGTGCCCCGTAGGAGTGGCAACCCAGGACGCAAAGCTGCGCAGCCGCTTAAGGGAGGACGCAGCTGCGCAGAGAGTGGCTAATTTCCTCAGGGTATCCCTGGAAGAGATTAAGACATTTGCCAGGATTACAGGGCATGACGACATTCACCACATGGATGTGGACGATTTGTGCACCATCAGCAGGGAGATATCGGAGTATACGAATATACGCCATGCGTAAGGCTGTTCAGGAACAATACGCTCCGTAGACCTTTTCAAAAATCTCCACGTGCAGCCGTTCATCCAAAATAATGCGCCGTAAATTCTCTGTGATATTTTCATCCCGTATGTAGGAAATCTGGTGCTGATATTTGCTGATGGCTGCCTTTTCACCGTCAATGACATTGCGCATCAGTGCCCCCAGGTCTTCGGGATACTGGTTGTAGCTGGGGGACCAGTATATCTTCTTGCATCCGTGCTGTGTCCACAGCCGCGGTTCCTCCCCCAGCTGCTGCGCCAATGTTCCGAATATTTCCAGGTGATGCATTTCCACAATACTGACCTTGTGAAATACGGCGCTGATATCGGGATTGTACCCGGTAATCAGCTGGTTGAAGATATAGAGAGATATGGCGGACATCTCTGAATTGCTTCCGCCTATGTTGTCCAACATCACCCTTGCATAGGCCGGATTTCCGGATTCAGCCTTGATGGGCGGATAGGGTACATCGGAGGAATAATGAAAATCATGGATGGATAACATCATGAGCTCCTTTATGTGTATAGTAATTTCCATATAGCATTTTATGAGGGAGAGAGCAAAACTATGACACCCATTGACCTATCATGTCCTGTTTTCCGGCCCTGCCATAGGACGGCGGCTGACACTTTCAATTGTTACAATAAATATTCAGACATGTATGAATTTATGGTTAAATTATCTAAAATTCTTCCCGGAGAAATATTTGCCCTTGACTTTGAATCCGCGATGTACTATTTTAGTAAATAAATAATCAACAGCAATGAAAGAGACTCTGGCCTGAGAAATGTGACAGGAAGGGGGCGTCACCGACTGAGAGCGCCGCCAGGCAGGACTGGGCTAAGGGAACACTCTGGAGCTGGTATATCGAAGCGGTCAGGGACTGAACCGGAGGCTGCCGGGCAGGACGCGGCTGATAGTAGGTATATCCGTTGTACACGTTACGTACATAGAGAGGAGAGCTGGAAACGTATGGCAGTGTGATACGGGACCAGGTCTCAATGCGGGTGGTACCGCGGGAAATGTCTGAAGTAAATCCCGTCCCGGAATGCAGTTACTGTGTTCCGGGGCGTTTTTTTGTTTGTGGGCCAGACAGCCGGCTTGTGTCCATGGAGAAGAGAATGAACCGGAACCGAAACACAGATGTCAAGTGCTCATAGCGAATCACTGCACTAGGCAGTCAAAATACGCCTGCCAAGTGCCAGTGATATGCATCGCACTAGACATCTTAAAACACAGATGTCAAGTGCTCATAGCGAGGAGAGAGTGCCATGGAATTTATCAGCGGAGTTAAGGAGAAGAAGGTCCTGGATATCAGGGAAGTGCTTGCAGGGGATTATGAGGGCAGGGATATACGGATGAACGGAGCGGTTCACACCATACGCCATATGGGGGAGGTGGCTTTCGTCATTCTGCGCAAGTCCCAGGGACTGGTGCAGTGCGTGTACGAGGCAGGGGTTACGGATTTTGATATCAGGGAATTGAAGGAAGAGAGCGCCGTGGAGGTGAGGGGGACTCTAAGGGCCGAGGAACGGGCACCCCATGGATTTGAGATACGGCTGAAGGAAATACAGGTGCTGTCCCAGCCGGCAGAGCCCCTTCCCCTGGCTGTCAGCAAATGGAAGTTAAACACGTCCCTGGAGACAAAGCTCTCCCTGCGTCCCATTTCCCTGCGCAATGTGCGGGAACGGGCCAAATTCAAGATTCAGGAGGGTATTGTAAGAGGATTCAGGGATTATCTTGCCGGACAGGGCTTTACGGAGATACGTACCCCCAAAATCGTGGCAAGAGGGGCAGAGGGCGGCTCCAATGTTTTTAAGCTGGAGTATTTTAATAAGAAGGCGGAGCTGGGACAGAGTCCCCAGTTCTATAAGCAGACCATGGTGGGAGTGTACGACAGGGTATTTGAGGCAGCCCCGGTGTTCCGCGCTGAAAAGCATAATACCACCCGCCATCTCAACGAATATACAAGCCTGGATTTTGAGATGGGATATATTGACAGTTTCCGGGATGTGATGGATATGGAGACAGGAATGCTCCAGCATGTTATGAGGCTGCTGGAGCAGGAGTATAAACAGGAGCTGGATATGCTGGGAGTGACCCTGCCGGAGGTGGGACGGATTCCCGCTGTCCGCTTTGACCAGGCCAAGGAGCTTGTGTCCCGCAGGTATGACAGGAGGATACGCAATCCCTATGATTTGGAGCCGGAGGAGGAACTGCTCATAGGGCGGTATTTCCGGGAAGAGTACGGCAGCGATTTTGTGTTTGTTACCCATTATCCGTCTAAAAAGCGGCCGTTCTACGCAATGGATGACCCGGCAGACCCCAAATTCACACTGAGTTTTGACCTTTTGTTCCGCGGACTGGAGGTGACCACGGGCGGACAGAGGATTCACGATTACAAGGAAATAACAGCCAAGATGGAGAAGCGGGGCATGAATCCAGAGGATATTGCTTCCTATCTGATGATTTTCAAATACGGTATGCCGCCCCACGGCGGACTGGGCATTGGCCTGGAACGCCTTACCATGAGGCTTCTGGATGAGCAGAATGTCAGGGAAGCCGCATTGTTCCCAAGGGATGTGAACAGGCTGGAGCCATAGGAACAGGAATATGACTGAGAGGAGCAGAAAATCATGGCAAACAAAATAAGCGACCAGACAATAGAATACGCGGGCATCCTGGCTAAGCTGGAACTTTCTCCGGAGGAAAAGGAGGAAGCAAAGAAGGATATGGGAAGGATGCTGGATTATATAGATAAGCTCAATGAACTGGACACACAGGGAGTGGAGCCCATGTCCCACGTATTTCCGTTAAATAACGTGTTCCGTGAGGATATAGTAACAAATGGGGATGAGAGGGAGCGCATCCTGTCCAACGCACCCCGGCACAAGGACGGAGCATTTAAAGTGCCCAAGACCGTAGAGTAGGAGGAATGGGAGCATGAGCATATTGGATATGACAGCCCTGGAGCTGGGAAGAAGGATTCAGTCAGGGGAAATCACCGCGGTTCAGGCCGCAGAAGCATCCCTGGCACGGATGAAAGCCGTGGAGCCATCCATTCACGCCTACGTGACTGTGGACGAAGAGAGGACCATGGAACGGGCCGGAAAGGTCCAGGCGGAAATTGAGGCAGGAAGGCTGACCGGCCCCCTGGCGGGTGTGCCTGTGGCCATCAAGGATAACATGTGCACGGAAGGAATGCGCACCACCTGCAGCTCCAGGATACTGGAACATTTTGTTCCAACCTATACGGCCCAGGCCGTGGCCAATCTGGAACAGGCAGGAGCCGTCATCCTGGGAAAGACCAACATGGATGAATTTGCCATGGGAAGCACCACGGAGACATCTGCCTTCGGGGTTACCAGGAATCCCTGGAACACGGAGCATGTGCCGGGGGGCTCCTCCGGCGGTTCCTGTGCAGCGGTGGCTGCCGGGGAATGCTTTTATGCCCTGGGGTCCGATACAGGCGGTTCCATACGCCAGCCCAGCGCCTTCTGCGGTGTCACGGGAATCAAGCCCACCTACGGTACCGTGTCCAGGTATGGGCTCATTGCCTATGGTTCTTCTCTGGACCAGATTGGGCCTGTGGCAAAGGACGTGTCGGACTGCGCTGCAATTCTGGAGGTCCTGGCCTCCCACGACCCAAAGGACAGCACGTCCATGGAGCGCGGGGACTGCGGTTTTACTTCGGCCCTGTCATCGGATGTAAAGGGAATGCGCATCGGCATACCGGAATCCTACTTTGGCCAGGGTCTGGACCAGGAGGTAAGGGACGCTGTGCTGGAAGCAGCCGGGGTACTGGGGGAAATGGGGGCTGTGGTGGAAACCTTTGACCTTAAGCTGGTGGAATATGCCATACCTGCTTACTATGTCATTGCCTCCGCAGAAGCCAGTTCCAACCTGTCGCGGTTTGACGGGGTAAAGTACGGGTACCGTGCGCCGGAGTACGAGGACCTTCACAGCATGTACAAGAAAAGCCGTTCCCAGGGATTTGGCCCGGAGGTGAAGCGCCGCATCATGTTGGGCTCCTTTGTGCTGAGTTCCGGCTACTATGACGCATATTATCTGAAGGCCCTCCGCACCAAGGCGCTGATTAAGAAGGAATTTGACCGGGCCTTTGCATCGTACGACGTAATACTGGCGCCTGCAGCGCCAGGGACTGCTCCGCGGCTGGGCCAGTCCCTGGGGGACCCGCTGAAGATGTATCTGGGGGATATCTATACCATTTCCGTGAACCTGGCCGGCCTTCCGGGAATCAGCCTTCCCTGCGGCCTGGATTCAAAAGGGCTTCCCATTGGCCTGCAGCTCATAGGGGACTGTTTTAAGGAAAAGAACATCATACGGGCCGCCTATGCTTACGAGCAGTCCCGGAAGTGGAAGCTGCCTTCTGTGACGGCCGGGACAGCAGAGGTACTGTCCGGCGCCATGACCGGGACAGCAGAGAGGAGGATGAGCCATGAGTAAACAGTACGAGACTGTCATAGGTCTGGAAGTCCATGTGGAGCTGGCCACCAAAACCAAGATTTTCTGCGGCTGTTCCACCCGTTTCGGGGGAGAGCCCAACACCCATACCTGTCCTGTGTGCACCGGTATGCCCGGTTCCCTGCCCGTGCTGAATAAGCAGGTGGTGGAGTATGCGCTGGCAGTGGGGCTGGCTGTCAACTGCCGGATTAACCAGTACTGTAAATTTGACCGGAAGAATTATTTTTATCCGGACAACCCGCAGAACTACCAGATATCCCAGCTCTACCTGCCTATCTGCCATGACGGCTGGGTGGACATAGAGACAGAATCCGGCAGCAGGAAACGTGTGGGAATCCACGAAATCCATATGGAGGAGGATGCAGGCAAGCTGATTCACGATGAGTGGGAGGACTGTTCCCTGGTGGATTACAACCGCAGCGGTGTTCCTCTGATTGAGATTGTATCGGAGCCGGATATGCGCAGCGCCGAGGAAGTCATAGCGTATCTGGAGAAGCTGAGGCTGATTATCCAGTACCTGGGGGCCTCTGACTGCAAGCTCCAGGAAGGCTCCATGAGGGTGGATGTGAACCTGTCCGTAAGGGAGGCAGGTGCGCCTTCGTTTGGCACCAGGACAGAGATGAAAAACCTGAACTCCTTTAAGGCCATCGCCAGGGCCATCGAGGGGGAGCGCAGGCGCCAGATTGAGCTGCTGGAAGAGGGAAAGAAGGTAATCCAGGAGACGCGGCGCTGGGATGACAACAAGGAAAGTTCCAAGGCCATGCGCTCCAAGGAGGATGCCCAGGATTACAGGTATTTTCCTGACCCAGACCTGGCGCCGGTGGTCATAAGCGATGAATGGATTGCCCGGGTAAAGGCCCGCCAGCCGGAGCTGCGCACAGAGAAAATCATCCGCTACAGAGAGGAATACGGACTTCCTGAATATGACGCCAGGCTGCTCACCAGCTCTAAGCACATGGCGGATATCTTTGAGGAGACCACGCGGCTGAGCGGACAGCCCAAGGAGGTATCCAACTGGCTTATGGTGGAGGCCATGCGTCTGATGAAGGAGCAGGAAATGGACCCGGAGGACATGAGATTTTCGCCCGCCCATCTGGCTGCCCTTATCGGTATGGTGGAGAAAAACACCATTAACAGAACAGTTGCCAGGACTGTGTTTGAGGAGATATTCAGGCACGATATTGACCCTGGGAAGTATGTGGAGGAAAAGGGCCTTAAGGTGGTAACGGACGAAGGAACCCTGCGCAGCACCGCGGAGGCGGTAATGGCAGCGAATCCGCAGTCCGTGGAGGATTACAGGAACGGCAAGGAAAAGGCCATGGGATTTCTGGTGGGCCGGACTATGAAGGCCATGAAGGGAAAGGCGGACCCGGCCATGGTAAATAAGCTTGTGAAGGAGCTGCTTGCCGGTAAGGACGTTTAGGCAGGGATGTTTAGGCAGGGATGAACAAGCAGAGACGTATAAGCAGGGATAGAGGCAGAAGGAAAAAGACATAAGCATATCTTTTGACAATATAAGAAAATTTTGTATTGACGGAATGCTTCAATTGGTGTATGCTTTAGTACAATGTACAAAAATGTTGACCGGTGGCTGACAGATGTCTGCCTGACGGACACATTTTATAGAAAATATAGTGAGCCAGGAGGATATTATGAAGCCATATGCAGAGATGACAAAAGAAGAACTGCTTTCACTGCGCCAGGACCTGAAAGCACAGTACCGGGAGTTTCAGGCAAAGGACCTGAAGCTGGATATGTCCAGGGGTAAGCCATGTGTGGAACAGCTGGACCTTTCCATGGGTATGATGGACGTACTGAACAGCGCCAGTGACCTGACCTGCGAGGACGGAACGGACTGCCGCAATTACGGCGTGCTGACAGGTATAGACGAGGCCAAGGTACTGCTGGCAGATATGATGGAGGTGAACCCTTCCACCATTATCATTTACGGCAACTCCAGCCTGAACGTTATGTACGATACCGTGTCCAGGGCCATGACCCACGGAATCATGGGATGCACACCCTGGTGCAAGCTGGATAAGGTGAAATTTCTCTGCCCGGTTCCCGGATATGACCGCCATTTCGCTATCACCGAATACTTCGGCATTGAGATGATTAACGTGCCCATGTCTGAGGATGGACCAGATATGGATATGGTGGAGGAACTGGTGGCTTCCGATGATTCCATCAAGGGAATCTGGTGCGTGCCCAAGTACTCCAATCCCCAGGGCTATTCCTATTCAGACGAGACGGTCCGCCGTTTTGCAAGGCTGAAACCGGCTGCCTCGGACTTCCGTATATTCTGGGATAATGCTTACGGCGTACATCACCTGTATGACCACGACCAGGACCATCTGATTGAGATTCTGGCAGAGTGTAAGAGGGCTGGAAATCCGGACCTGGTTTATAAATTTGCTTCCACCTCCAAAATCAGCTTCCCTGGTTCCGGTATTGCGGCCATTGCCACCTCCCACAATAACCTGGAGGACATCAAGGCCCAGTTAAAGAACCAGACCATTGGCCACGACAAGGTAAATCAGCTGCGCCATGCCCGTTTCTTTAAGGATATCCATGGTATGGTAGAGCATATGAGAAAACATGCAGACATTATCCGCCCCAAATTCGAGGCAGTGGAGGAAATATTGGGACGGGAGCTGGAAGGGCTGGGAATCGGACAGTGGACAAAACCAAAGGGCGGATACTTTATCTCCTTTGATTCCATGGAAGGCTGCGCAAAGGATATCGTGGCCAGGTGCAAGAAGGCAGGCGTGGTCATGACATCGGCCGGAGCCACCTATCCATATGGAAAGGACCCGCATGACTGCAACATCCGTATCGCCCCCACCTATCCCACATTAGGGGATTTGATTATGGCTGCCGAACTGTTCACCCTTTGCGTGAAGCTTTCCTCAGTGGAAAAGCTTTTAAAAACAATGGCATAATTGGAGGGCAGATACCTTCCAAGGAAAATGATTCAAGTGTAAAAATCACCACTTTATCAGATAATGATAGGGAGCGGCGCATCGGAAAAAGATGCGTGCGCTCCCTTCCTCATTGTCCCGGATATCCATGTATAAGGAGGTCCGGGACAGATTTAAGGGCAGGGACCATCTGATAAAGGGGGCAGGACCATGTGGGGCCGGAACATACGGTTTAAAGGAAAATACGACCTCTTCACGATTTATCTGATTCCCGGCGTAACCATATTCCTGGCATCCTTTGACAGCTGGACCGGTACCAACCTGTCTGTCCTGGGCAACCGGACCGGCAATAAGCTGCTGTTTGCAGTGTGGGGATTTGCCACCGGCATCTATTACTGTGTGTATGTCCGTTATCTTTTTCACATAGGAAGATACAGGAATCCGGGAGGAAGGACGCTCATGTATACCGCGGCAGCCTTTCTTCTTATGGCAGTTATGATTCCCTACATGCCGGAGGAATATCCCTTAAAGGCAGACCTCCATGTGCTGCTGGCATTTTTTTCGCCTGTGCTTCTGGCCTTCAGCATCATTGGTTTCCTCCGCTTTCTCAGCGCCCGTGACCGGATGCGCTTTCGCAGGGCGTGGGGAATTTTGTGGATGATGGCAGCCTGCTCCGTCCTCTTCCTCCTGGAAGCAGGCTTTATCACCAGCTTTCTGGAAATATTCATCATCACAGGACTGTGCGGATATCTGCGCTATATGGAACAGCTTCTGGCAGCGTAAAGGCGGCAAAATGAAAAGGGTGGGAAAGACGAATTCTTTCCCACCCTTTTCGGGCAGTAAAAACAAACCGTTTATATGGAGTGTATTAACACAAAAGGGGGCTTTTTAAAAGTTCACTTCCTCGTCATAGTAGCAGCATTTCAGCAGCTGTTCCATAACCTTGGGGGTGATGGCCCTTGGATTGGACCCGGTGCAGGCATCGCCTACAGCCAGTTCGGCAACCTGTGGAAGCTTATCCATGAATTCCTTCTCATCAATGATTCCGCCCTCGTAATCCTTTATACAGGCGGGGATGTCCAGAGCCTTGTTCATCTCTAAGAGACGGGCAATAAGGGCATCGGTCAGTTCCTCGTCCGTGGTGCCGGGAAGGCTGATGAATTTGGCAATCTTAGCATATCTGGCGGCGGCCTCAGGTTCTTTGGAGTTATATTTAATAACCTTGGGGAGGTACATTGCATTAGCACAACCGTGAACAATGTGACCGCCGGAATATGCAGCACCTGTCTTATGGGCCATGGAGTGTACGATTCCAAGCAAAGCATTGGAGAACGCCATTCCGGCCAGACACTGTGCATCGTGCATCTTATCACGGGCTTCCATGTCCCCGTTATAAGAAGGTATCAGATACTCGTTAATCATCTCGATGGCATGGAGAGCTAACGGGTCCGTATACTCGCAGTGAAGGGTTGAGACATAAGCCTCAATTGCGTGGGTCATGGCATCCATTCCTGTATGGGCTGTCAGCTTCTTGGGCATGGTTTCAGCCAGGGCAGGGTCCACAATAGCCACATCCGGTGTGATGTTGAAGTCGGCCAGAGGATATTTGATGCCTTTCTTATAATCAGTAATAACGGAAAATGCGGTAACCTCGGTTGCTGTTCCTGATGTGGAGGAAATCGCACAGAATTTAGCTTTGGTACGCAGGGTTGGGAAGTTGAATGGCGTAATCAGGTCCTCAAAGGATGTCTCCGGGTATTCGTAAAATGCCCACATTGCCTTTGCTGCATCAATGGGAGAACCGCCGCCTACTGCCACAATCCAGTCAGGCTCAAATTCCTGCATGGCAGCAGCGCCCTTCATGACTGTATCTACAGATGGGTCAGGCTCAACGCCTTCGAATAATTTAACTTCCATGCCGGCTTCCTTCAGGTAATCAACCACCTTGTCCAGAAAACCAAAACGTTTCATGGAGCCGCCGCCCACAACCACAATGGCTTTTCTGCCGGTCAGGGTCTTCAGGGCATCCAGTGCATCTTTTCCATGGTACAAATCTCTTGGCAGTGTAAATCTCATGATAATACCTCCCATTATATGTAAAATATTGTGTCAGTGTGTTATTTCTTTAACGATTATATCTTAACACCATTGACCGGGAATGGGTAGGTATGAAAAAGGAATACCGGTATTCCTTTTCCGGCATCTCCCTAAAGGAATTATAAAATTATTGGAAACTCAGGGTAAATGCTATCCGGTATGTGAAACTTATGGTATACTTCTCTAAAATGACTGAGAAAGGGGAATACCGGATGAATTTTTTCATGGGTAAGAAGTTCGTGGGACCTGGAGGAGGCAGCAATAAACAGGGACCGGAAGTAGTATTTGACAACGGGGAAGAAAGCAATAAGAGGATGAAGAAGATGCTCCGTCCCATAAAGATAGCCATTGTGGTGGCTGTCCTGGCAATAGCGGCCTTTGATTCGTTCTACACCCTGTCTGAAAATGAGATGGCAGTGCTGACCACCTTCGGACGTCCCAGCAGCGTAACTACCTCAGGACCCAAGTTCAAGGTGCCCTTCATACAGAAGGTACATAAGATGTCCAAGGAAATAAAGGGTATGCCCATTGGATACGACCCGGACTACAATGCGCAGAATCATGCGGACAGCGAGAACAATCCTGTTTCGGTTACGTCCGAGTCAGAGATGATAACCAAGGATTTTAACTTTGTGAATGTGGATTTTTATATTGAATATCAGATTGTGGACCCAATTAAAGCATACATCCACAGCGACACGGCCATTCCTATTTTAAAGAACCTGGCCCAGTCCTATATAAGGGATACCGTCGGCTCCTACAGCGTGGACGAGGTAATAACCACCGGAAAATCCGAGATTCAGGCAAAGGTCAAGGCGCTGCTGTCTGAGCGCCTGGAGCAGGAGGACATCGGCCTGGGCATCAACAATGTGACCATCCAGGACGCGCAGCCTCCAACGGATGCAGTGAACAATGCATTTAAGGCAGTGGAGGATGCCAAGCAGGGTATGGATACCAAAATCAATGAGGCCAGGAAGTACCAGTCCCAGCAGCTTCCGGCAGCCAACGCAAAGGCCGATAAAGCTGCCAGGGATGCGGAAGCCTACCGCCAGCAGAGAATCAGCGAGGCAGAGGGCCAGGTATCCAGGTTCAACGATATGTACCAGGAATATGCAAAGTATCCGCTTATCACAAAGAAGAGAATGTTCTATGAAACCATGGAGGATATCCTGCCGGGTTTAAAGGTTATCATAAACGGCTCAGACGGGACCCAGACCATGCTTCCTCTGGATTCCTTTGTCACCGGACCCCAGACCGGCACCGGTTCACAGGGTTCCTACAGCAGCCAGGATAATCAGACAAACCAGGCAAACCAGGCCAGCCAGGAGGGTTCAGGCAGCCAAAGCAGCCAGTCCGGCGCCTATGACCAGGATGATACGGATGAAAACAATGACCAGAACGGAGGCGGACAGTAATGAAGACATTGACGAAATTTATGAGAAACATGGGAATACTGGTTATCGTGCTCCTGGCTGTCACCATCTTTAATCCGCTGGTGGTTACCAAATCCAATGAGTACTCCCTGATTATCCAGTTCGGAAAAGTAGTCAGGGTGGAGGATTCGGCAGGTCCCTCCCTCAGGGTCCCCTTCCTGCAGTCTGTGCAGAAAATACCCAAATATAAAATGATATCCGACCTGTACCCAAGCGATGTCACCACAAAGGATAAAAAGGTGATGACCGTTGATTCCTTTGTTATATGGGATATCAACGACCCGGTGAAATATCTGGCCTCCCTGAACGCCAGCAAGGAAAAAGCTGAGGTCAGGCTGGGAAATGTGGTATATAACTCTATTAAGAATGTGCTCTCATCCACCAACCAGGCGGATATCATATCCGGCCGGGACGGGAACCTGGCCAGGACCATTACGGAGAACATTGGCAACGCCATGGATTCCTACGGCATCCACATTTATGCGGTGGAGACAAAGAAGCTGGACCTTCCCGACTCCAATAAGGAGTCTGTATACCAGAGAATGATATCCGAGCGAAACAACATTGCTGCCCAGTACACGGCTGACGGCGATTATCAGTCCTCCCTGATTAAGAACGAGACAGACAAGACAGTAAAGGAAACCATTGCAAAGGCCAATGCGGAGGCGGAAAAAATCAAGGCAGAGGGCGAGGCCAGGTACATGCAGATATTAAGCGATGCCTACAATGACGAGGCAAAGGCTGACTTCTATAATTATGTGCGCTCCCTGGATGCCCTGAAGGCTTCCCTGAAAGGGGATAATAAGACCGTTATACTGAACGAGGACAGTGAGCTGGCCAGGATTCTTTCCGGGTCATGGTAATATGGGAGACTGCCTTATATAATAGGAAATAAAGGGCGTTTTCCGGAAACAGAGTATTTCCTTAGATAATAAGCCGGATTACACCGGTTATCACATACTATAAGCCCGTCAGCCGCTGCAATGTGAGAGGCTGACGGGCTTATAGAATATATATATGGAAGGAATGAGGCAAATCACTGATAATCAGTCAGAGAGCCGGCTTATCATACGTGAGAGGCACCGGAGGAATTCCTCCTCTTCCTTGGAAAAACGGTAGCCGTTCCTGTAAATCAGCAGGTCCTTGTGGAGGTTGCCGGGATAACTGCAGGTTTTTTGAATCAGGCCCGAGGTGGTGAGGCAGCCGCAGGGGACCGGGGAGGTCCACATGTAGGAACCGGGCAGCTGGCGCAGCAGCTCAAACTGGCTGCCCCTGTCATAGATGGAAACGGTTTTCTTGGAGTTGCCGCCGGTGGCAGAGGCGTCCTGGGCCTCAAAGGTAAAGGACGGGTTCTGGATGTCCCCCTGGACGATTTCAATGTAATCCGTAAAATCCAGATAAGTCAGCCCGTTCCTGGAAGCCAGGGGGTGGCTGGGGGACATAAGAACATTACAGGAAAACTGCCACAGCTCCTTCCACTCCAGGTTCTCATCCTGGAGAAGCTTCATATAATAGGATTCATACAGGGACTGACAGCGTATGATGCCCACATCAAAGGTCTTGCCGGACACGCCCCGGATAGTATCCCTGGAGTTGGTTTCCATGTAATGCACATTGACGGAGGGACAGGTGTCCATATGCTTAAGGAATTCAGAGAAGGCGTAGGAAATATAGGTGGCTCTGGGAACACAGAGATTCACCTCCAGGGCCTTTTCGCCGTTCTTTACGCAGAGAGCCTCTATCTGTTCCTCCTGCACCAGGATTGCCCTTGCATAGCGCAGGAATTCCTCGCCCTTTTTGGTGGGAACCATGCCGCGGCTGGTTCTGTCGAAGATATCGCATCCCAGGTCCCGTTCCAGTTCACGGATGATTTTACTCAGATGGGGCTGATTCATATAAAAATTCTGAGCCGCCTTTGTGATGGACCCAGTTTTTTCCACTTCTACCGCATATTTCAAATAAGAGAGATTCATAGTACAACTCCTGGATGATTTGTGTTATAATGTCCACGCAGGCATTGAGAAGGCTCCTGCCGGAAAGCAAAGCCTGTGCCGCCGATGATTCGGGGACAATGCATTCTATCCACCTACCAGTATATACTACGAAACTATATTTGAAAAGCTAAAATAACAGGGGGACAAGATGGATAAACTTGACTATAAAATACTGAATATCCTAAAAGAGAACGGAAGGGAGACAGCCTCAGACATCAGCAAGGCCATTCACCTGTCCGTATCAGCCGTCCTGGACCGCATCAAGAAGATGGAAGAGTCCGGCATCATCAAGGGCTATACGGTAAGAGTGGATGCCAAGGCCCTGGGCAACGATGTCACGGCCCTGATGGAAATCAGCCTGGAGCATCCCAGGTTCCACGATTCCTTTACCGAGGTCATCATGGACCATCCCAATATCCTGGACTGTTACTATCTGACCGGGGATTATGACTTTGTGCTGAAGATATCATGCGCCTCCTCCGATGAGCTGGAGCGTATCCACCGCACCATCAAGAGCATACCCGGTGTATCAGCCACCAGGACCCATTTCGTGCTGAAGGAAATCAAAAACATGTATTCCGCCATACCGGAAGAAGAGAAAAAGCGGTTTTAGCTTCATGTTTCAATGAGAATTATTATTAAAAAGGAGATTACATATATGAAAACGCTTGGCTATTATAATGGAAAGTACGACGAACTGGAGAACATGAGTGTTCCCATGAATGACAGGGTGTGCTGGTTTGGGGACGGCGTATACGATGCAGGTCCCTGCCGCAATTACAAGATTTTCGCAATCGACGAGCACATTGACCGCTTCTTCAACAGCGCGGGCCTTATCAAGATTCAGGTGCCCTGTACAAAGGCAGAGCTGAAGGCCCTGCTTCAGGACCTGGTCAATAAGATGGATACAGGGGATTTGTTCATTTACTTCCAGGTAACCCGCGGCACTGCTGTCAGGACCCATGAATTCCCGGATAACGTACCGGCCAATCTCTGGGTTATGCTAAAGCCCATGGGAACACCGGACCTGTATAAGAAGATTCGCCTGCTCACCCAGGAGGATACCCGTTTCTTCCACTGCAACATCAAAACCCTGAACCTGCTGCCCAGCGTTATGGCTGCCCAGAAGGCAAAAGAGGCAGGATGCCAGGAAGCAGTATTCCACAGAGGCGACCGTGTAACAGAATGCGCCCACAGCAACTGCCATATCCTAAAGGACGGCATTCTCTACACAGCCCCTGCCGACAACCTGATACTTCCGGGTATTGCAAGGGCCCATCTGATTCGCATTTGCAAGAAACTGGAGATTCCGGTAAGTGAGACTCCCTATACCCTGAAGGAGATGATGGATGCGGACGAGGTTCTGGTGACATCATCCACCAAACTGTGTGTGGCTGCCAATGAGATTGACGGTACTCCGGTGGGAGGCAGGGCGCCTGAGACTATTAAGAAGATTCTGGACGCTGTAATGGATGAGTATATGGAAGAAACCAATGCCTAAAGCCTCCTGCCTTGACTTTTACAGGGACGGGTGCTAGAATGTAAGGCATGAAAAATACAGGATTAAAGACAATAATAACAGCAGGTTTGATTATCGTGTGCACGGCTTGGCTGGCAGGATGCAGCAAGAAAGTTGCGGATCCTGTCACCAGGTCGTCTTTTTTGTTGAACACATTTGTAACTGTAACCTTATATGATTCAGAAGACCAGACCATACTGGACGGCTGCATGGCTCTGTGCTCCGACTATGAGAAACTGCTCAGCAAGACTCTGGAGGGCAGTGAGATTTATAAAATGAACCACCGCAGACCGGGGGAGAGAACCATTACCGTATCGGAGAAAACAGCCCAGGTTCTGGCGGAGGGGCTGGAGTACTGCCGTGTGTCCCGGGGGGCCTTTGACATTACCATAGAGCCCTTAAGTTCCCTTTGGGATTTTACCGGTGAAACGCCCCATGTACCTCCCAGGGAGGAAATTGAGGCGGATTTAAAAAAAGTGGGATATAAGAATGTGATTCTGGATGGGAACCAGGTCACCTTCCTCAACGACGATACCACCATTGACCTGGGAGCCATAGCCAAGGGTTTCATAGCAGACCAGATGAAGGCGTACCTGGAGGAACAGGGAGTGAAAAGCGCGGTCATTAACCTGGGCGGTAATGTGCTCTGCGTGGGAAAACGCCCGGACGGCAGTCCCTTTAAGATAGGGCTTCAAAGACCCTATGCAACCCATACGGAGACAGTGGCAGCGCTGAAGATAGACGGTATGTCTGTGGTTTCCTCCGGTGTATACGAGCGTCATTTTGTGGAGGATGGCGTCAACTATCATCACATACTGGACCCGGCCACCGGATATCCCTATGAAAACGGTCTGACCCAGGTATCCATCATTTCACCCAGGTCAGTGGACGGGGACGGGCTGAGCACCACCTGCTTTGCCCTGGGGCTGGAGGAGGGAACCAGGCTCATAGAGTCCATGGACCGCATCTACGGCATATTTCTCACGGATGACGGGGAACTCCATTATACCAGGGGGGCGGAGGATTTCCTGTACAGATAATGGTTTGTTCTTTACAATTCCATGATGCTACCATATAATAGAAGGGATTATTGCTCCAGGGCCGGTCTGCGTACACTCTGGAACAAAGCAGGAGCAGAAGATGTTACGTAAAATATGGGAAAAATGTGTTAACTATGAGACGGTAAGCTACATTATATGCGGGTTCCTTACCACGGCAGTGGACTTTGCCGTATATGCCCTGCTGAGGCAGATTGAGATTGGCGTGGGCCTGTCCCAGGCCATGTCATGGCTGGCGGCTGTGCTGTTTGCCTATGTGGTGAACAAGCTGATTGTGTTCCGCAATTACAATCTAAGACCTTCCTACCTTGTGAAGGAGGTGGGAGCATTTGTAGCTGCCAGGGCATTCTCAGGGGCAGTTACCTGGGTGCTTATGGTTGTCATGGTAAAATTAGGCGGTGACAGGGGAATGCTGTATGAGCTGTTCTGCAAGTTCACATCCTCTGTCATCAACATGGTACTGAACTATATTTTCAGCAAACTCTGGATATTCAAGAATAAGCCTGAATAGAGAAAGGTGACTGTGATGGAACGTGAAGAGATAGAACGGGTTGAACGGGAGCTTGACGCAATTCTGAAGCTTGTGCAGCCAGAACCGACCATGCAGGATAAAACCAGGGAGGAAGCGCTCTCAGAGGAGCCGGTTCCCGACGGGGATAAAAAGACATCAGAGGATAAGAAAACATATGGGGCGGATTCCGGCAGGACAGATTCCCGCAGGGAGGACAGGGGAGACCTCAGGTCCCGCGGCGCGGGGGGATGTTTGCCGGAAGAATGTACGCTGGAGGAATATCTATTCGGAGAGGCCGCATCTGAGGCGGCTGCCTCCCGGGGATGTGTTCCGGTGAATGACAGGCCGGCGGAATTTGCCTCAGCGAGATATGCTTCAGGAGAATATAGTCACGGAGAGCATAATCACGGAGAGTATAGTCCCGGAGGATACGCATCGGATAATTACGCATCAGATGATTATGCATCAGACGAATATACATCAGAGGAAGACGAATACGGAATGGAAGAAGAGAATGAGACTGCCGGACAGGACAGGCAGCAGTACGATGAGAGAAAGACAGGGATGTCACGGACAGGAAACAGGCGCGGACTTCGGTTATTAAAGCCTTCGGACGGTCTGGTGGCAGCATTTTTTGTCCCGGTGGTTGCCATGATTATTATATTTGCCCAGAGAGGTATCTTTCCCTTTGGGGAAGAATGTTTTCTCAGGACAGATATGTATCATCAGTATGCGCCGTTTTTTTCAGAGTTCCAGTATAAGCTGACCCACGGCGGAAGCCTGCTTTACAGCTGGGATATCGGCATGGGGGTGAATTTTTCGGCGCTTTATGCCTATTACCTGGCAAGCCCGGTGAACTGGCTCCTTATACTATGCCCCAAAAAGTTCATCATTGAGTTCATGACCATACTGATTGTCCTTAAAACAGGACTGTCCGGACTCAGCTTTTCATGGTATCTGAAAAAGCACTTTGGAGTCAAGAATTTCGGCGTGGGCTTTTTCGGTATTTTTTATGCCCTCAGCGGATATATGGCTGCCTATAGCTGGAACATCATGTGGCTGGACTGCATCATGCTGTTTCCGCTGATTCTTTTGGGACTGGAACAGCTGGTAAAGGAGAAAAGAGGGACACTCTACTGCATTACCCTGGGTCTTTCCATCCTTTCCAATTACTATATATCCATCATGATTTGCATTTTCATGGTCATCTATGTGATTGCGCAGATGATACTCAATCCACCGAAAAGCTTTGGGGAATTCATGGGAACCGGGCTGCGGTTTGCCTTTTATTCCCTGCTGGCAGGCGGTCTTGCCGCGGTGGTGCTTCTGCCGGAGATTTATGCGCTGCAGGTCACTGCATCAGGGGATTTTGACTTTCCCAAGACATTTTCCTCCTATTTTTCCATTTTTGACATGATTGCCCGCCACATAGGAAATGTGGGAACCGAAATAGGTCTGGACCACTGGCCTAATATATACTGCGGTGTGGCAGTGCTCATGTTCTTCCTGCTCTATCTGGGCAGTAAGAAGATTACGTTCAGGGAAAAAGCAGTGTACTGCACCATGCTGATTCTGTTTTACGCCAGCTTTTCCGTTAATGTGCTGAATTTTATCTGGCATGGGTTTCACTATCCCAACAGCCTTCCCTGCCGGCAGTCCTTCATTTATATAGCACTGATGCTGTTTATGTGTTACCATGCCTACATCCATCTGGAGAATACGCCATGGAAGCATATATGCCTGGCGTTCTGGGGAGCTGTTACCTTTGTGCTGCTGGCTGAAAAGCTGGTGAATAATCCGGAACAGTACCATTTTTCCGTATTCTATGTGGCAATTTTATTCATTGCCATGTATGGCGGACTGGTTTATCAGTACCACAAGGGAAAATGGAGTCTGGACGCCATTCTTCTCACGGCCCTGGCCCTGGTTGCCATTGAGGCGGCTGTGAATACTGCAGTGACCAGTATTCCCACCACCAGCAGGACATCCTATGTTAAGGATAACCAGGATGTGGAAGAACTGGTGTGGAATATAAAGGCGGAAAGCTTTTACCGTGTGGAAAAGACAGACAGAAAGACAAAGAATGACGGTGCCTGGATGAATTTCCCATCTGTATCCCTGTTCTCATCCACTGCCAATGCATCCCTGTCGGATTTCTTCCGCAGGATGGGGTGTGAGAGTTCTACCAATGCTTACAGCATCACGGGAAGCACTCCATTGGTGGACAGCCTGTTGTCCGTGCGCTACGGCATATACGGGGACCAGCAGCCTTCCGACGGACTGAGGGAGTTGTCCGCAAGAAAAGGAAGCATGTGGCTGTACGAGAATAAATTCACCCTTCCCGTGGCATTCATGCTGCCCCGGGATGTGGAAGGAAACTGGATTTTGGATTCAGGGAATCCGGCCCATGTCCAGAACGATTTATGCGATGTGCTGGATACAGAGCATGTGCTTCTGCCCAACGAAAGCGTTACAGAGGGAAAGAAACTTACATTTACAGCCGAGGAAACAGGCGATTACTATGTGTATGTGACCAATAAAAAGGTGAAGGAGGTCACGGCTGTAATCGGCGAGCAGACAGAAAGCTTTGACAATGTGGACCGGGGCTATTTCATGGAACTGGGCCGTATCAACAAGGATGCGCAGGTGCATCTGGAGGCAGGGGATGAGGGCAGCCCAACCCTGCAGGCAGAGGTGTGGCGCTTTAATCCACAGGCCCTGGAAGCTGTTTACGGGAAAATGAATCAGAATCCCCTGGTGCTTTCCAGGTGGACGGATACAGAACTGTCAGGCAGCATTACGGCGGACGCAGCAGGCGTTATGTATACCAGTATTCCCTATGATAAGGGATGGAGTATCCTGGTGGACGGAAAGCCGGCAGCGCCCAGGAAAATGTTTGACACATTCCTGGCAGTGGATATCAGCGAAGGAACCCACCGAATCAGTTTTTCCTATGAACCGGAGGGCCTTAAGTACGGGGCCTGGATTACCGGAATCAGCGCAGCTGTCCTGGGAGCCGCGGTGCTGGCCGGAATCAGCCGGAGGAAGAAAAAGAGCGGTGCGTTAAGCGGATACAGCATAAGTAAGAGCCATAAGGAAAATAGAAAGCGGCAGAAAAAAGAAAGCAGCAAACAGGAAAACAGGACAAAAGAAAATCAGAAATAAGGAGATAACAGCCATGAAATTATGGGGCGGACGTTTTACGAAAGAAACCAATCAGCTGGTACACAATTTTAATGAATCCCTTTCCTTTGACCAGAAGTTCTACCGTCAGGATATCAGGGGCAGCATTGCCCATGTAAAGATGCTGGCAAAGCAGGGAATACTGACGGAACAGGACAGAGATGATATTATCCGCGGATTGGAAAGCATTCTGGAAGACCTGGATAATGGGACGTTGACTATATCATCCGATTCCGGATATGAGGATATCCACTCCTTTGTGGAGGGAACCCTGACTGAACGGATTGGCGAAGCGGGAAAGCGCCTCCATACAGGGCGCAGCCGCAACGACCAGGTGGCTCTGGATATGAAGCTCTATACCAGGGATGAAATTGACGCCATTGAAGCGCTGGTAAAAGAACTGCTGGAAGAGCTGCTGACAGTCATGGAAAAGAATACAGATACTTTTATGCCTGGCTTTACCCATCTGCAGAAGGCCCAGCCCATTACCCTGGCCCACCATATGGGGGCATACTTTGAGATGTTCTCCAGGGACCGTTCACGCCTTAAGGATATACGCAGGCGCATGAATTACTGCCCTCTGGGCTCAGGCGCACTGGCAGGCACCACCTATCCTCTGGACCGGGAATACACGGCGCAGCTGCTGGGCTTTGACGGGCCAACCCTTAATTCCATGGATTCAGTGGCTGACAGGGATTACCTCATTGAGCTTCTCAGTGCCCTTTCCACCATTTCCATGCACCTGTCCCGGTTCTGCGAGGAAATCATAATATGGAATACCAATGAGTACCGGTTTGTGGAGATTGATGATTCCTACAGCACGGGAAGTTCCATTATGCCGCAGAAAAAGAATCCGGATATTGCGGAGCTGATTCGCGGCAAGAGCGGGCGTGTATACGGCGCCCTGGTGTCCATGCTGACCACGATGAAGGGGATTCCCCTGGCTTACAATAAGGACATGCAGGAGGATAAGGAACTTACCTTTGACGCTATTGATACGGTAAAGGGATGCCTGGCCCTGTTTACTGGCATGATTTCCTCCATGAGCTTCCGCCGGGAGGTAATGGAGGCCAGTGCTAAAAACGGCTTTACCAATGCCACGGATGCAGCGGATTATCTGGTGAACAAGGGAGTGCCTTTCAGGGATGCACACGGCATTGTGGGACAGCTGGTCCTTACATGCATTGACAAGGGAATTGCCCTGGATAATCTCAGCCTGGAAGAGTACAAGGCCATCAGTCCGGTGTTTGAGGAGGATGTATATGAGGCCATCAGCATGAAAACCTGCGTGGAGAAACGCCTTACCATAGGAGCTCCCGGACAGGAGGCCATGCAGAAAGTCATTGGGATATATAAAAAGCAGCTGGAAATGGATGACAGCCAGCGGTAATGAATGAGATTTAATCTCACATAAAATCCCTCTTGACGGAAAAATCTCTTGAATATATAATATTTACAGCAAATGAGTTGTAAATGCAACGGAAAGAAGGGCGAATATGGAGGAATGGCTGCCTCTTGTGAAAAAATCTCCGCTATTTTACGGTATCAATGATGATGAGCTCTATACCCTGTTAAAATGCTGTGCCTCTGAGCAGGTGCTCTATGAGGATGGAGAGTACATCTTCCGCATGGGGGAATCGGTCAATAAGGTGCTGGTACTGCTGAGGGGAAAGGCATGTGTTGTCCAGGAAAACTTCTGGGGACATCAGGAACACATATACCATATAAAGGAAGGGGAACTCTTTGGCCAGTCCTATTCCTGCGCCAGGACGCCGGTACTGCCGGTGAGCGTGGTGGCGGAAGGCGGATGCGAGGCATTGTTTCTCAATTACCAGCGGATGATTACATTCTGTCCCCTGGCCTGTGATTTTCATACCAGGTTCATTCACAACATGCTGCGTCTGGTGTCGGAGCATAATGTCAAGCTGGAAAACAAGCTGGAGCATGTGTGCCGCAGAACCACCAGGGAAAAGCTCCTGTCCTATCTGTCGGAGCAGGCCATGGCAAAAGGGGGAAGGGATTTCGACATACCCCATAACCGCCAGGAACTGGCTGAATATCTCTGCGTGGACCGGAGCGCCATGTCCAGTGAGCTGGGTAAGATGCGGGCGGAAGGCATACTGGATTTCCAGAAGAACCACTTTGTGCTCCATGACCAGGGGGCAGGGGAGCGCAAGGAAGGGGCATAGATATATATATTTCAGAGCCGGAATTGAAATAAAATAGATATGATAGCGAAAAGGGAAACAGCAGGCAGAATAGCAGTGCTGTTTCCCTTTCGCAATTTAATGCAACTTTGTATTTGATTCACACTACTATGGATAGACAGCGTTCAGACAACGTTCTGCTTCATCCTTAGATATCAGGTTAACGGCATATGAATCGTCTTTTCTGGTATAATAGCCCTTTCCATCTTCATCGGGGCTTCCAATCATCAATGATACAGTTCCGTTTATGTCTCCGCTTTCATAGGTCCATGAAAGGGTCATCTGCGGCGCAGACAGGCCGAAGCTTCCTAATTCTTCATCACTGGCCTTGTACGATACACAGGATTGGAAGGACAGCCCGCTTATGGCATCCGCAAGATTATTAAGGGCGCCGTTGTCATCCAGACGGCTGGCCTCGTCTTCGCAGGAGTTCCTGTACCAGGCGGTATTGCCTGAATCGTCCGCTGTCTTCTTACAGAACCGGCTGGTCTGCCCATCCCTGGATATTGTTATTTCCCGGATATCCGCGCCTGACACATGGGGAAGGGTTTCTGTTTCCACAAAATCGTAAAGTCCCTTGCCTGCTGTGTCGGCCAGATAGCTGCCTATGATATAAATCCGGCTGTCCCCTTCCACAGCGGCATAGTACCGGGCAGGCGTCCGGGCATTGCCTGCGCTTTCACTGCCGGTCCCCGGGACCTGGCTGCCCAACAGGATGGAACGGGAAGAACCGTCGGAGGATACGGTGTCAAACCTCACGGAAGGATGATCCAGACCATATGACTCCGGGGAATCCGCGCCTTCCAGCTTCCGCTCTGCCTTTAAGTGGGACAGGGTATCTGCCAGGGTGGTCAGGGGATATTGGCGGATAGGGCAGTCATCATCCCCTTTATAGTACCAGGTGCCGTTTTCCTGGGTAAAGGACAGGCTTTTATCATCTGTTTTCCAGGACAGGGCCGAGAGCCCCGGAAGGTCGGTCATATATACCGCAGTGTCTTCCGGTCCGGGTTCTTTTGCCTTTGCACTCCTTCCCTGCTGCCAGGTGATGAAGCCATAGGCGGCGCAGAGAAGGACCAGGGCTCCCAGAGCGGGAACCATTGGCCTTACATGTTTCTTCATGATATAACCTCCTCAGCTTAAAGCTTCCGGCGCTTCATCCAGATTACAAATCCTGCAATCAGGAAAACGACCGGTATGACGATGATGAACAGCGCGCTCCACAGTCCGGCGGATGTTATCATATTATAGGTAATATCCAGGCTTTTGCCGGGAATGGACAGGGGTGTTACGCCGGGCAGTCCGTTGGCAGCGGCATTTATGAACAGGGGAAGGTTGGTGATGCTGGGGAAACGTGACAGGATGGAGTCATCAATCATGCCGGGCGCTGTGATAACGGTAAGCATGGAGGCGGTCCCCTCTTCCTGGTTTACGGTTTCCGTGGCAGTGGCTCCCAGCACATAGGCGCCCTGGGTCTTTTCCTGGGTGACGGGGTCCACCAAAAACGCGGAGTCCGAGGTGGTCAGGAAGGGCTGGACTGTAATGTCCTCCGGGGGATTTTCCTGTATGGTCATGCCCGAGGGCTGAACCAGAAGGGCTGCCGCGGAGGAATCGATTCCCGTAAGGAGGCTGCTGGCAAAATCATAATCCGGAATGACATTAAAGGGATTGTTGTTGTAAAAATGCTGGGGAGCCGGGTCTGCCACGAATCCGTTTTTAAGATCCATTCCGTACTGGGAGCAGAATTCAGTCAGGTTGACCAGGGTATCCTGGGTGCAGCCTGCCAGAAGCATCATGCGGCCTCCGTTTTTCAGGTAATCGGTCAGCATTTCCTTTTCATCCGCGGATATGTCCTTACCGGGGGCGTTCATGATGAGAAGGCTGCAGTCCTGAGGAATAAATCCCTGGGTGAGCAGGTTCAGCTCAGTCACGTTCATGCCGGATTTGTCCATGGCGTCTGTTACGGCTGAGGGGAGCGGGGCTTCTCCGTGCCCGGTCAGTGCATATACGGCGGCAGCCGTATCGCTTGTGACATAGCGGATGGCGCTGGTAATCTGCCCTTCGCCGTCAAAGGCTGTCTCCTTGATTTGCCCGTACTGGTAGTAAACCATGGGGTCAAACTGGATGATATCATCAAACGAAACAGAGGTCTTTTTCCCGGTGGATTCACAGGATACAACCAGGCTTCCCGGCTCCGTGTCCAGGGAGGTAAGCACATCCGGGTGAAGCACCGGGTCGTTGTTCTCCACTGAAATGCGGGGGGAGAGGTCTTTATACAGATTTACAAAGGATGTAATCCGCTCATCCACTGTGTTGGGATCAGCCACAATGTGGATGGTTACATCTCTGTCCAGCTGTGCGGCGATGTCACGGGTGGTATCCCCCAGGGTGAGAATCTTGCCGGAGCTTAAGTCCCGCTTCAGATATTTGGCAGGAAGCTTTCCCACAATCAGGTTCAATACAATGACAGCGGCAATGACCACAAGGGTGAACAATGCCATATAGCTGCCTTTTTTACATTTTCTGGTCATATGATTCAACTCCATCTTCTTTTCTCAATTGACTGAACAGTCAGGAACAGCAATATACCGGCTGCGCTGAGGTAATAGACAAGGCCGCTGACATCCAGCATATGGCTGCTTACAATGCCGTCAAATACGTCTGTCAGGACGATTTTTCCCAGTAGTCCGGTCAGGGCCCGTTCAAACAGGCTCTGCTTTACAAAATAGATTCCCGCAAGAACTGCTGCTCCGGCTGCCTCCAGGCCCAGTGAAAGCGGAATATGGCCGGTAAGCCGGTACAGGATGAAACATACCAGGGACCACAGGATGAGAAAGCCGGCCAGAGAACCGGCTGCACTTACTGGTATGAAGTTCAGGAGCCCTGGCCAGAGAATGCTGAGGAGCAGGATGCCGAAGGTTCCTGCCGCGGCTATGAGCTGGCTTTCCGTAAGGGAGGAGATGAAAAGCCCGATGGCAATATAGACACATCCCAAAAGGAAGAAGACCAGTATGGATGCATAGTCTTCGGTCAGGTAAGCGGTCCCGGCGCTCCGGATGATAAGGGGGCATAGACAGGCAATGGCCATTGGTATGGCAAAAATAGTGACCATGGAAAGGAATTTTCCCATGACAATACCCCACACAGATACCGGGGAGGTCAGCAGCAGCTGGTCTGTCCGGGTCCTGTGTTCGTCCGACATGCTCCGCATGGTCAGAATCGGCACCGCAATCATCAGTATCATCAGTATGGAATTAAGCGTATAAGAAAAATAGGGGTAACCGTTAATCATATTGTAAACCATGAAATAAATGCCCATGAACGTGGTCATGAAAGCAATGAATACGTAGCCTGTCATGGAGCAGAAATAGGATTTCAGCTCCCGCTTATAGATGGCTCTCATTGGGAATCCTCCTTCTTTCATTGGTCTGGGCAGCTGTTGGTGGCAATGCTGTCCTGGTTTTCGGTATTTTCTGTTAAATCCTCTGTCAGTTCCAGGAATATTTCCTCAAGAGATGCTCTGGAGGGAACCATGGACAGAATAGGAAGCCGGCGGCGGGCCAGGGTATAAAAAATGGTTTCGCGGATATCCGTTTCCGCTGCCCTGTCACCGGTAAACTGCAGATTCACAACACAGGTGCCGTCCTCATTTCCCGTCTCAATTCTCTCTGCCGCCAGTCCCTGAATTTCCTCCAGCACAGGCTGCAGCGCCTCCCTGCTGCCTTTTACAACCAGCTCCAGCCCGGCCGCGCCTTTTAAACGCTGTTCCAGGTTTTCAGGGGTATCGCTGGCAAGCAGCTTTCCATTGGCAATAATCATGATATGGTCGCACACAGCGCTCACCTCGGACAGGATGTGGGAACTCAGGATAACGGTGTGTTTCTTGCCCAGGCTCTTAATCATGTCCCGTATCTCTATGATTTGTTTGGGGTCCAGACCAACGGTGGGCTCATCCAGGATAATGACAGAGGGCTTACCCAAAATAGCCTGGGCCATTCCCACCCGCTGGCGGTAACCCTTGGACAGGTTCCGAATCAGGCGTTTCCGGACGTCCGTGATTTTGACCAGTTCCATTACCTCCTGTATAGCCCCCTTCTGTTCTGCTTTGGGAAGCTTTTTCAGACAGGCCGCAAACTCCAGGTATTCATTCACTGTCATGTCCATATACAGGGGCGGAATCTCCGGCAGATACCCAATGCGTTTTTTTGCGGCTTCTGGTTCCTCCAGTATGTCGTGGCCGTCTATGAAGACCTGGCCCTCAGTGGCGCCCAGATAACCGGTCATGATATTCATGGTAGTGGACTTGCCGGCGCCGTTGGGGCCCAGGAAGCCGTATATCTGGCCGTCTTCCACCCGGAAACTTAAATGGTCCACTGCCAGATGGCCGCCGTAATCTTTCACAAGATTTTTTACTTCAATCACTGATTGTGTCCTCCTGTCAGTTTTTTATAAACATATTCATCAAACAGTTTTAAAATTAAAATGTGATGAAAATGTGTTTAAATTATAATCTTTTTATAACAATTGTTTTTAAATTTGCAAAATAACGCATAGAAACGCAAAATGTTGCACTGATTTTTGCGAGAAAAAGTATTGCCCTGTATGGATGGAATTGGTATAATAAAGGGCAGTTGGTAAAAAAATAACATCTATGATGCGTGGGCCCCCTTGGGGGCACCGGAATGGAGGGAACTATGAATCAGATTGATACAATGTCAGTCAATGCAATCCGCGTTCTGGCAGCAGATGCTGTACAGAAAGCCAAATCAGGCCACCCAGGTCTTCCTTTGGGAGCCGCAGCCATGTCCTTTGAGCTGTGGGCAAAACATATGAACCATAATCCTGAGAATCCAGGATGGGAGAACAGGGACCGTTTTATCCTTTCAGGAGGCCATGGCTCCACATTGCTGTATTCCCTGCTTCATCTTTTCGGCTACGGCCTTACAAAAGAGGATATGATGAATTTCCGTCAGATGGATTCCCTGACACCGGGACATCCGGAGTACGGCCATACAGCAGGCGTTGAGGCCACCACAGGCCCGCTGGGCGCAGGTATGGGCATGGCAGTGGGCATGGCTATGGCCGAGTCCCATCTGGCAGCTGTGTTTAATAAGGACGGATATCCTGTTGTTGACCACTATACCTATGTGCTGGGCGGCGACGGCTGCATGATGGAGGGAATTTCCTCCGAGGCATTCTCCCTGGCAGGCACCCTGGGACTGGGCAAGCTTATTGTATTTTATGATTCCAACCGTATTTCCATTGAGGGAAGCACGGATATCGCGTTTACAGAGAACGTACAGAAGCGCATGGAAGCCTTCGGATTCCAGCTGATTACAGTTGAGGACGGCAATGACCTGGATGCCATCGGCAAGGCCATTGAGGAGGCAAAGGCAGATACCTCCCGTCCGTCCTTTATCACGGTAAAGACCCAGATTGGCTACGGCTGTCCCGCCAAGCAGGGCAGGGCCAGCGCTCACGGCGAGCCCCTGGGTGAAGACAATGTAAAGGCCATGAAGGAATTCCTGAACTGGCCGTCCATGGAGCCGTTCTATGTACCGGATGAGGTATATGCCAATTATAAGGCATACGCTGAGAGAGGCGCCGGGGCAGAGGAAAAATGGAATGCATTATTTGCCGAATACTGCGGAAAATATCCGGAAATGAAGGAATTATGGGATAAATTCTATAATCCGAATCTGGCTGATGATGTTTATGACAGCGAAGACTATTGGGCATTTGAGGACAAGCCGGATGCAACCAGAAGTCTGTCGGGCAAGCAGCTTCAGAAGCTTAAGAACCTGATGCCCAACCTGATTGGAGGCGCAGCGGACCTGGCTCCGTCCACCAAGACCTACATGGCTGACATGGGAGATTTCTCCAAGGACAATTACGCCGGGCGCAACCTGCACTTCGGTGTGCGCGAGCTGGCCATGTCCGCCATCGGAAACGGCCTCATGCTTCACGGCGGCCTGAGGGCGTTCGTGTCCACCTTCTTTGTGTTCAGTGATTATACAAAGCCAATGGCAAGGCTGTCCGCGCTTATGGGCGTGCCCCTTACCTTTGTGTTTACCCATGACAGCATCGGCGTGGGAGAGGACGGACCTACCCATGAGCCTATCGAGCAGCTGGCCATGCTGCGCGCCATGCCTAATTTCCATGTATACCGTCCGGCCGACGCCACGGAGACAGCAGCCGCATGGTACAGCGCCGTGTCCTCCAGGAAGACGCCCACGGCCCTGGTGCTCACAAGGCAGAACCTGCCCCAGCTGGCCGGCTCCAGCAAGGAGGCGTTAAAGGGCGCCTACATCCTGGAGGATTCCGCGAAGGAAGTTCCGGATGCCATCATCATTGCCACTGGTTCCGAGGTGGAACTGGCAGTGGGTGCAAAGGCTGAACTGGCAAAAGAGGGCGTGGATGTACGCGTTGTCAGCATGCCGAGCATGGATGTATTCGAGGAGCAGCCTGAGGACTACAAGGAGAAGGTCCTTCCAAAGGCAGTGAGAAAGAGAGTTGCAGTAGAGGCACTGGGCGATTTCGGCTGGGGCAGATATGTGGGCCTTGACGGAACCACAGTGACCATGAAAGGCTTTGGCGCCAGCGCACCGGCCGGACAGCTCTTTAAGAAATTCGGATTTACGGTTGAGAATGTTGTGGCAGCCGTGAAGTCGCTGTAGAAATATAAGAGCAGCAAAAACAGACCCGTGGAGAACAGGCTTTTTCTTCACAGGTCTGTTTTCCGTTTTATGCAGTATGAAGCAGTATGCGGCCGGCGGGAGGCTCTGTTTTGTGAAATTGACAAATGGGCCGCTCAATAATATAATAATAGTTAAAGCTATTCAAAGTCATGTGGTTTCCGGAAAAGCGAGGTACGGCAGATGAAACAGATACGAAAAAAACATAAGTTTTCTCTGCCTGCGACCATAGCGGTCTGCATCGCTCTCGCGATTGTATTTTACCTGTCATTGTCTTATTTTCTGGAAGGATACCGCAGAGACATCTATGACCGTATCATTAATTCCAATATCTCTGCGCTGAAGGAGACAACCAATACCCTGATTTCCAAAACAACAGAAGGATTCAATCACTGCCAGCATGAGATACGCGTGCTGGGAATCGGCATGTCCGAAGATTTGAAGGAGAACGGCTTTGACTCCATGGACGGACTCAGTGAGGAGGACCGCAGTTATATCCGGGATTTTAACAGGGTGTCCGTATTCGATTACTGTGTGCTGCTGAATGAATCCGGCCGCGGCGTGTACAGCGAGGGAACGGCTGTGAAACCCATCAACCTGTATTCCAGCCAGGCATATGTGGACTGCCTGACCAGTCCGGACGGGGAGGCAATCAGCTTTATATCAGACCCGTTCAGCGCTTCCGGCAAGGATGTGGTTGCATTTTCCTGCCGTACGGGCTCAGTCATACTGATTGGCATCTACAGCCAGGATTCCTTCCGGTCCCTCTATGATTCCACCACCTTTGGGGACAATGCGTCCTATATGATTACCACTGATTCGGGTCTGATTCTCTCCCGCACCCATGTAAACCAGGAGCTGGGGGAATCCCTAAATCTGTTTACATATTTTGAGGAAAATCCTAAAAATGCAGGATTCTTTACTCCGGATGACCAGGGCAGGACGGACTGTGACAGGGTGCTGTGGGATTTCAGGAACGATAAAAGCGGCAGCGCCGAGATTTATTTCGGGGATTCCCGGTATGAGCTTGTGTATGCGCCGGTTCCGGGAACCGGATGGGATTTTATCTCCTGTGTTTCCTATGACCACATTACGGCAGATGCAGTGCAGATTAACCAGGAAACCATCCATCTGACCGTGTTCATCATTGCGCTGATGCTGGGTATGTTTCTGGTGATAGTAATCATGCTGGTATTTGTGGTGCGGGCCAACGCATCCAGGGAAGCTGTGCGCCGCGACCGGATTTTCACCCTTATGACCCATTATGTGCCCAATGTCATTGTCATTGCAGACAGTACAAGCGGGGCCATTGAGTATGCGTCCCGCAATACGGACCAGGTTCTGGGGATTGAGGATGCATTTGAAAATGTCATAGAAGAAAAGTTTTTATGCTGTATCAATGACAGCGACCGCCAGGCGGTTCTGGACCTTATCAGCCGAATCCGTAAGGGGGAGTGTGCCAGCGGCAGCCTGAAGCTGCGCTTTACCCGCCCCGACACCCGCAAGGATATCGTGCTGTCCCTTAATGCCTATCTGATTGCGGAACAGGACAGCAGCCAGCGCTTTATCACCCTGACGCTGGAGGATATCACGGAACGGGTACAGTCCCGCAGGCGTCTGGAGGAGGCGCTGGAGAGCGAGGCGCGGGCCAATGCCGCCAAGAGCACGTTCCTGGCAAGCATGAGCCATGATATCCGTACGCCCCTGAACGCTGTAATCGGCCTGACCAACCTGGCTCTGTATTCACCGGAGGACAGCAAGAAGGTAACGGAATGCCTTCAGAAAATCGCCAATTCCTCCAAGCTGCTGCTGGGGCTGATTAACGATGTGCTGGATATGTCTAAAATTGAATCCGGCAAAATGCAGCTGGCCGAGACTGAGTTTGAGCTGGGCGAATGGCTGTCCGGCGTGGTCACGGTGACCCAGTCCCAGACAAGTGTGCGCAGCCAGCATTTTGACGTCAATGTCTGGAATATCACCCATGAACTGCTGTGCGGCGACACGGTGCGCTTAGGCCAGGTGCTTACCAATGTGCTGGGCAATGCCGTAAAGTTTACGCCGAAGGACGGGGAAATCCGTCTGGATATCACGGAAGTGCAGTCGCCGGAGCCTGCATTTGCCCGCTACGTGTTTCAGGTAAGCGATACGGGCGTGGGTATGAGCCCGGAATATATGAGCCGGATTTTCGATATGTTCTCGCGGGACCAGAATTCCTACAGCCAGGGAATCCAGGGCACGGGCCTGGGCATGGCCATCACCAAGCGCATTGTGGACCTGATGGGAGGCACCATCCGCGTGGAAAGCGAGCCGGGTGAGGGCACCACCTTTACCATTGAGCTTTCCATCCGTCTGGGCAGCCGCCATGTGCCGCTGGCAGCCGGCTGCGCCATGCTGGTTATCGGCGAGCCGGGCAGCGAGGTAAAATGCCGGGATGCAGTGAGAAAGCTGGAGGAAATCGGTGTGGACGGAGCCTGGAAGACAGACTATCAGGCAGCAGTGTCCCTGGCAGCCGGGAAAAGGGCGGCAGGGCATCCGTTTTCCCTGGTATTTCTTCCCTATAAGATGCTGCGTTTTGACCAGGCATTAACCGGAGAAGGACTGAGGCGGGATTTGGGCGGCAGCACCCTTTTGCTGCTGGGACTGAAACCGGATGAGCAGGAACTGTCTGAGGAACTTAGACAGAAGGGATTTAACCATACAATCAGCCTGCCGCTGTTCAGGATGAACCTGTACCGGAAAATCACCGGAATGCTGGGGCAGAGCGAGAACACGTCCGGCGGGCTGGCCGGAGTATTAAAGGGCATGCATCTGCTGGTGGTGGAGGACAATGCAGTCAATCTGGAAATCGCAGTGGAAATGCTCTCAGGACTTATGGGAGCAGAGGTGGATACCGCCAGGGACGGGGAAGAGGGATGCAGCCGTTTTCTGGAAGCTCCTGAGCATACATACGATGTGATTCTCATGGATTTGCAGATGCCTGTTCTGGGAGGGCTGGATGCAGCCCGCAGGATACGGAGAAGCAGCCACCCGCAGGCAGCAGCCATACCCATTATCGCACTGACAGCCAATGCCTTTGAGGAGGACCGCAGGGAGACTCTTGAGGCAGGGATGAACGGCTTTGTTCCAAAGCCAATTGATTTCACAATCCTGGCAAAGGAGATTGCGCGGGTACGGCGCGAGGGACGCTGTCTGCGGCTGCTGCTGGCAGAGGACAATGAACTGAACCGGGAAATTGCAGTGGAGCTGATACGGGCGGACGGCCAGCAGGTGGACGCCGTGGAGAACGGACGCCAGGCCCTGGAGGCATATGTTGATGCTATGGACGGCACATATGACGCCATTCTGCTGGATTTGCATATGCCGGTCATGAACGGTTTTGAGGCAGCGGCAGCTATCCGGGGCAGCCGCAAGAATAGCGCGGGAACCATTCCAATCTTTGCATTTACATCCAGCAGCGAGGATGAGGTGCGGGCGGAGGCAGCCAGGGCAGGATTCGGAGCTGTTCTGACAAAGCCAATCAATATGGAGGAGCTGCGGGGCCTGCTGGGCTAAGGGGCGGCCTGGGGAGCCGGATGGGGGATGGGTCCCTGGGCTGCCATGGCGATGGACAAAATACCCGGGAAAGAGGGAGAAGGATTATGAAGAAACAGGTGGGAATCGGGCTGCTTCTGGGACTGCTGCTGATATGGGCTGCAACCGGATGCGGGGCTCCGGGCGATACTGCGGCCACAGAGGATAAGAAGCAGCAGAGCGGGTCTGCGCCGGCTGAGGAGCCGGTGGTGCTTCACGTGTACAATACCATGGGTGAGAACATCAATACGGAGCAGGCTGAGGCATATATCCACCGCACCATGCCGGATGTGAAAATAGAAAGCACCTATGAAATCGGACCTAAGATGGAAAATGCCCAGCTGTCAGCCGTGCGCAGCGGAGGGGGACCGGAAATCCTCTATACACAGGATTATTATACCTATGTCCAGAGCGGTTATCTGAAGGATTTGACATCGGAACCGTTTTTGAAGAATTACATGATTAGCGCCCTGAATGATGCAGAGGTAGGGGGGAAGGTGTATGCGCTGCCTGTGGGCAACGGATACATCTCAGGGCTGATGGTGAATCAGCAGCTGTTGACGGATTTGGGATACAGCATGCCCCGGACCCAGGAGGAGTTCATGGAACTCTGCCGCCAGATTCAGGCGCAGAGGGAGGAGACAGGGGTGCGGGCCTATGCGTTCGGGATGCTTTACAATGACGCTGCGGCAGTGGTGGCCATGCCCTTTCTGCTGGATGCTTACACGGACAGTGAATATGTGCAGTGGCTGAACCGGTACCGGAATAATCCGGCGGAGGTATCCTTTGAAAATCCGGCCTTTGCCCGTGTTCTCAGGGGGATTGAGGAGCTGGAAGGCCTTGGGCTGTACCAGAACGGCGACTTCCTGATGAGCAGCAAACAGAACCTGCGGGAAGTGGTTCGGGGAAACGCAGTCATGTGCTCAGTGAGCTACGTTGATTACGCAATGCATTTTGAGGAAAAAATAAAGGATGTGAACGGTGTCCCAAGCTATAAAATTGAAAAGAACGGCAGGCAGGTATGGGTGCCTGCCCGGGATTTTGTATTCATACCCTATATGGGCCGCACAAAGGAGGACCGCTGGCTGGCCACCAATGGAGACTGGTACCTGGGAATCAATGCGAACATCACAGACGAGGCTGTCCTAAAGGCCTGCCGCCTGTATCTGGAATATGTGGCCTCCACGGAGTTTGCGCCGGAATATTACAGTGCTACGGTTCCGGTGGGCGCAACCACCTATTACCGCCGGGATGACACATTAAAATACGATTATTTTCAGGATACCCATCCTGAGTTTTACCAGTGCCTTACGGAAAATTCCATTGTAAAGAACCCGTACCAGTTTTACGGTTCAGATTTGTTTACCTTTGCCCTGCGCCATTACCTGTGCGGCCAGAAGTATTATGCCGGTCTGGAGGGAGCCAGCTCCTACATGAAAGTCGGCGGCACCGAAGGGATGCTGGATGCACTGGAGGAGTACCGCACCACAGGAAAAAACCGTTACCAGGTGCCGGACCATGTCATAGGAAAAACAGATAAGGCGTACAATTATGTGCGCATATTTTCACGTTCCAATGAATCAGCCCTGGGGAACCTGCTGGCCGATGCCCTGCGCC
The DNA here is from genome assembly GCF_005845215.1 of Clostridium sp. 1001271st1 H5. Lineage (GTDB taxonomy): Bacteria > Bacillota > Clostridia > Lachnospirales > Lachnospiraceae > Enterocloster. Next base: position 58,036 of record NZ_SPHO01000017.1, on the reverse strand, counting down.
AGTACACAGGCGCAGACCTGGCAGCCATCAATGCAGGCACCCTGACAGCGGAGCTGGAGGCAGGGGAGATAACAGAGTCTGATTTGGCCACATCCATGCTCTATGGTCTGAACAACCATGTTATTACCGTGCGCTGCAAGGGCGCCAACCTGATATCCATTCTTTCCACCAACAACCTGACTGACGCAGTGCGGTCGGACCAGTCCGGCGTGTTCGGCGGCATGGTGATACCCTCCGGCTTTACCTATACCATTACCTATGAGCCTGTGGAGGAAAATGCATATGGGGGAAAGGCTGAAATCAGCGATGTGCGCCTGTCAAACGGAGAGCCGGTGGACCCGGAGGCCTGGTATACGGTCACGACCACTGATTATGAGCTGGGGGGCAGCGACAGCTGGGATGCATTCACCATACTTCCGCCGGATAAACCTGCCGCGCTTCCCCAGGGCATTGCCGTCTACCAGACATTTGACCCGGAGAATGAGGCGGCCTGCCGGCTTTTTGACCTGAACACGGACGCCTATGACCAGCAGTACCAGCAGATAACGGACTGGGCCAGGAACCAGCCCAATATTATTGATGCTGTGATTGCCTATATAGAAAGCCACAGTGTAAACGGGGTGCTTGAGCCGGTTACCACCGACGGAAGGATTCGGATTATCAATATGCCGGAAGGGCTGGATGTGGAGAAAAACAGGATACATCTGGATTAATGCGGTTAAATACCTTATAGAAGCAGGAAAGAAAAATGCCCCGGAGCTGGAAATATCCAACCTCTCCGGGGCATTTCTTTTCTGTTTACGCCGTATTTACTGGCCCTTTTTGGCGGATTCCACCTCAGCCATTTTCATGGCCCTGACCTTAAGGGGCAGTCCGAACAGGGTGATGAAGCCGTCTGCGTCATGATGGTCATACAGGTCGCCTGTGGTGAAGGAAGCCAGGGATTCGCTGTATAAGGAGTATGGGGATGTGGTTCCGGCCTTGATGATGTTGCCCTTATACAGTTTGAATTTCACTTCGCCTGTCACATATTCCTGGGTGGACTCCACAAATGCCTGAACAGCCTCGCGCAGAGGCGTGAACCACTTGCCCTCGTAAACAATCTGCGCCATCTTGTCGGCCATGGTTTTCTTAGTCTCCATGGTGGCGCGGTCTAATACAAGTTCTTCCAGCTGCTGGTGGGCTTCCATAAGAATGGTTCCGCCTGGCGTCTCATACACGCCGCGGGACTTCATGCCCACCACGCGGTTTTCCACGATATCCACAATGCCGATGCCGTGTTTTCCGCCCAGCTCATTTAGCTTGCGGATGATATCGGAAACCTTCATTTTCTGTCCGTTCACGCTGGTGGGAACGCCTTTCTCAAAGGTCATGGTCACGTACTCGCCTTGGTCCGGCGCCTTTTCAGGCGTTACGCCAAGCACAAGCAGGTGCTCGTAATTGGGCTCCTGTGACGGGTCCTCCAGCTCCAGGCCTTCATGGCTGATATGCCATAAGTTCCTGTCGCGGCTGTAGCTGCTGTCTGCTGAGAAGGGCAGGTCAATGCCGTGCTGCTTGCAGTATTCAATCTCATCCTCCCTGGACTGCATGGTCCATACATCGGTCATACGCCATGGAGCAATGATTTTGATGTCCGGAGCCAGGGCCTTGATGCCCAGCTCAAAGCGGATTTGGTCATTGCCCTTGCCGGTGGCGCCGTGGCAGATGGCTGAGGCGCCTTCCTTGCGTGCAATCTCAACCAGTCTCTTGGCAATGGCAGGACGGGCCATGGAGGTGCCTAAGAGGTATTTGTTTTCATATACTGCATTTGCCTTTACACAGGGCATGATGTAGTTGTCACAGAAATCATCCACTAAATCTTCAATATATAATTTGGAAGCCCCGGATAATTTGGCTCTCTCATCCAGGCCGTCCAATTCACTGCCCTGGCCGCAGTCAATGCAGCAGCAGATGACTTCATAACCAAAATGCTCCTTTAACCACGGAATGATTGCGGTGGTATCCAGTCCGCCGGAATAAGCTAAAACTACTTTTTCTTTCATATTAATATCCTCCTGAGATTGCTGTACTGATTGAACTTTCATAAATATACAACATTATGTGATAAAATGCAAGCACTAAATAAAAATATTTAAAAGATGTTGCATATTATGCATTTATAATGTATAATTATGAAATCCATAAGGGGACCGGAAAATAAGGTTCATGGAAATGCTTCTTTTCATTTAAAGAAAAACTGACTATAATGAAGGCAGCAGCCAATATTTATAAATATAAGGAGATATGGATATGATTAAGGCAGGTATCATTGGTTCCACAGGATATGCGGGAGGAGAGCTGGCAAGGCTCCTGCTCCAGAGGGATGACATAGAGATTAAATGGTATGGTTCCAGAAGCTACATAGACCAGAAATATGCATCCATTTACCAGAACATGTTCCAAATCGTGGACAATGCTTGTATGGATGATAATATGAAGGCGCTGGCAGACCAGGTGGACGTGGTGTTTACCGCAACGCCCCAGGGCCTGTGCGCATCCCTGGTGGACGAAGACATATTATCTAAGGTAAAGGTCATTGATTTAAGTGCTGATTTCCGTATTAAGGATGTGTCGGTTTACGAAAAATGGTATAAGCTGACCCATGCATCCCCCGGGTTCATCGGTGAAGCCGTTTACGGACTGCCTGAAATCAACCGGGAAAAGGTGAAGAAGGCCAGGCTCATTGCCAATCCGGGATGTTTCCCCACCTGTTCCTTCCTGTCAGTATATCCATTGGTAAAGGAAGGGCTCATTGACCCTGATACCATCATCATCGACGCCAAGTCCGGTACATCCGGCGCGGGCAGGGGCAGCAAGGTGGACAGCCTGTACTGTGAGGTCAATGAAAACATTAAGGCTTACGGCGTGGCCTCCCACAGACATACGCCGGAGATTGAGGAACAGCTGTCCTATGCGGCGGGAAAGCCGGTAACCATCAGCTTTACCCCTCACCTGGTGCCCATGAACCGCGGCATCCTGGTGACAGCCTACGCCTCCCTTACAAGGGAAGTGTCCTACGAGGAGGTAAAGGCTGTGTACGACAAATATTATGCAGATGAATATTTTGTCCGTGTCCTGGATAAGGATGTGGTTCCCCAGACCCGCTGGGTGGAGGGAAGTAATTTTGCGGACGTGAATTTTAAGATAGACCCCAGGACCAGCCGGGTGGTGATGATGGGAGCCATTGACAACATGGTTAAGGGAGCAGCGGGCCAGGCCATCCAGAACATGAACCTGATGTTCGGCCTGCCGGAGAATACGGGACTGAAGCAGATTCCCATGTTCCCCTGATGGTCCGGGAGGCTGGTTTAAGGACACCCCTGAGAGAATAACAGAGGGAAAAAGAAAGGAAACATGAAAACATGGCAGGTACGATGGATATCCTTATCCGCGAAATGACCATAGCGGATTATGACCAGGTTTACGACCTGTGGACAGAAATCAAGGGCTTTGGAATCAGAAGCATTGACGATTCCCGGGAGGGGGTGGAGCGCTTCCTCAGAAGGAATCCCACTACCAGCGTGGTGGCTGTCCAGAACGGACATATCATAGGAAACATCCTCTGCGGCCATGACGGCAGGACCGGCTGTTTTTATCACGTGTGCGTGGCGCCGGGATACAGGAAGCACGGCGTTGGATACCGTATGGTGCGCACTGCCATGGAGGCCCTGCAGAAGGAAGGAGTCAGCAAAATCAGCCTGATTGCATTTAAGGATAACGAGGTGGGAAACGCCTTCTGGCAGGGAATCGGGTGGCGGGAACGGGAGGATGTGAATACATACGAATTCATACTGAATGAGGAAAACATCACCCGTTTTGTGCGGTAAGATAACACGGCGGCGCACCGGTACATAGGCCGGCGCACCGCCATATGACATAAAGGTATGGAGATAAATGGAGGAACCAGAGAGATGGATGAGTCAAGTATGGGAATCAAAATTATAACCGGCGGCGTCACGGCTGCCAAGGGCTTCCAGGCTGCTTCTGCGGCAGCCGGAATCAAATACAGGGACCGTCAGGACATGGCAATGATTTACAGCCAGGAGCCCTGTAAGTCGGCAGGCACCTTCACCACCAATATTGTGAAGGCAGCTCCTGTTAAATGGGATAAAAACCAGGTTACAAGCGGGGCTCCTGCCCAGGCGGTGGTCATTAACGCGGGAATTGCCAATGCCTGCACCGGAGAGGAGGGCATGGGATACTGCGGGCAGACAGCCGATGCGGCGGCCCTTGCCCTGGGAATTCCCGCTGAAAGCGTCCTGGTGGCATCCACGGGAGTCATTGGCATGCAGCTGCCCATGGACAGGATTACGGCGGGAGTCATGGCCATGGCTCCGCTGCTGGACAAGAGCCTGGAGAGCGGAACCAAGGCATCCAGGGCCATCATGACAACGGATACAAAGAACAAGGAGGTGGCTGTCCGGTTTGAACTGGGGGGAGCCACCGTGACCATGGGCGGCATGTGCAAGGGCTCCGGCATGATTCACCCCAACATGTGCACCATGTTAAGCTTTGTGACAACGGATGCGGCCATCAGCAAGGAATTGCTCCAGGAGGCCCTGAGCCAGGACATCCAGGATACATACAACATGATTTCCGTGGACGGGGATACCTCCACCAATGACACGGTCCTTCTTCTGGCAAACGGGCTGGCAGGCAACAGGGAAATCACAACAAAGGATGAGGATTACCAGACTTTCTGCCGGGCATTAAGGATTGTGAACGAGACATTGGCCAAAAAAATGGCGGGCGACGGCGAGGGCTGCACCGCGCTGTTTGAGGTAAAGGTGGTGGGAGCTGAGACAAAGGAACAGGCTAAGGTCCTGGCTAAGTCTGTAATCTGTTCCAGCCTTACCAAGGCAGCTATCTTTGGCCATGACGCCAACTGGGGCAGGATACTCTGCGCCATGGGCTACTCAGGGGCACAGTTTGACCCGGAAAAAGTGGACCTGTATTTTGAGAGCGCGGCAGGGAAGATGCAGATTATAAAGGACGGCGTGGCCGTGGACTACAGCGAGGAACAGGCCACCCGGATTCTGTCAGAGCCGGAGGTGACCGCTGTGGCCGATATCGGGATGGGGGACGCCCATGCCACTGCATGGGGCTGCGACCTGACCTTTGATTATGTCAGGATTAATGCGGATTACCGTTCATAATATGGGCGCTGAGTGCCAGCGTCATGTATCGCACGTAAGCGCCTAAAAGACAGGCGCTAAGTGCTCATAACGGGCCGCTGCACTAAGCTCGTGGAAGACCTCGCTAAGTGCCAGCGTCATGTATCGCACGTAAGCGCCTAAAGGACAGGCGCTAAGTGCTCATAACGAGAGGAGTATGTGAATGAATTTGGAACCTATGCAGAAGGCGGCGGTGCTCATTGAGGCACTGCCCTATATCCAGCGTTTTAACAGGAAAATCGTGGTGGTGAAATACGGCGGAAGCGCCATGGTGGATGAGGAACTTAAGAAAAAGGTGATTCAGGATGTGGTACTGCTTAAGCTGGTTGGCTTTAAGCCCATTATTGTACACGGAGGCGGGAAGGAAATCAGCCGCTGGGTGGGCAAGGTGGGGATGGAGGCCCAGTTTAAAAACGGTCTCAGGGTCACGGATGAACCTACCATGGAGATTGCCGAGATGGTTCTCAATAAGGTGAATAAGAGCCTGGTGCAGCTGGTCAATGAGCTGGGCATCAAGGCGGTGGGAATCAGCGGCAAGGACGGAATGATGCTTAAATGCCATAAGAAATATGCCGGCGGCGAGGACATCGGGTTTGTGGGCGACGTGGAGGAAGTGAATCCCAAAATCATTTATGATTTGCTGGAAAAGGATTTCCTGCCCATTATCTGCCCCATTGGCTTTGATGAGGATTTCCTCAGCTACAACATCAATGCGGACGACGCGGCCTGCGCCATTGCCACGGCCGTGGAGGCGGAAAAGCTGGCCTTCCTCACGGATGTGGAGGGCGTATATAAGGACTACGAGGATAAGTCCTCCCTTATATCCGAGATGACGGTGGAGGAGGCCCAGAGCTTTGTGGACAGCGGAATGCTGGGCGGCGGAATGCTTCCCAAACTTCAAAACTGCATCAATGCCATAAAGAACGGCGTATCCAGGGTGCATATCCTGGACGGCCGTATCCCACACTGTCTGCTGCTGGAAATCTTTACCGACAAGGGTATTGGAACCGCTATCTATAATTCCCAAGAAGACGAGAGGTATTATCATGGCTGAGAAACAGTTGATTGAACGGGCGGAACAGGCCCTTTATAAGGTATATAACCGGTTCCCTGTGGTGTTTGACCACGGGGAGGGAGTGAAGCTCTACGATACAGAGGGCAGGGAGTACCTGGATTTTGGCGCGGGCATTGCGGTCATGGCGCTGGGATATGGGGATGAGGAGTATACAAAGGCAGTGGAGGACCAGCTGCACAGGCTGACCCATATCTCCAACCTGTTCTACAACCAGCCCTCTATTGATGCAGGTGAAAAGCTGCTTCAGGCATCCCAGATGGATAAGGTGTTCTTTACCAACAGCGGCACCGAGGCCATTGAGGGGGCTCTTAAGATTGCAAAGCGCTATCATTACAACAAACTCCATGAAACCATGGGAGACGGCTGCGACGGGTGCGGGGATGCAGAGCCGGACATGACAGGGGAAATCATTGCCATGAATCATTCCTTCCACGGAAGAAGCCTGGGAGCCCTGTCCGTTACAGGCAATGCCCATTACCAGGAGCCTTTTAAGCCCCTTGTTCCGGGAATCCGCTTTGCTGATTTCAATGATTTGGACAGCGTAAAAAAGCTGATTAACAGCAAGACCTGTGCGGTAATTATGGAAACCATCCAGGGAGAGGGAGGCATCTATCCGGCTACGGAGGAATTCATAAAAGGCGTCAGGGCCCTGTGCGATGAACACGACCTGCTGCTGATACTGGATGAAATCCAGTGCGGCATGGGCCGTTCCGGAGAAATGTTTGCCTGGCAGCATTACGGTGTGAAACCGGATGTGATGACAGTGGCCAAGGCCCTGGGAAACGGCCTGCCCATAGGCGCCTTCCTGGCATGGGGCCGGGCAGCCGGGGCCATGGTGCCGGGGGACCACGGCACCACCTATGGCGGCAATCCACTGGTGACAGCGGGAGCCAGCGCGGTTCTGGATATTTTTGAGAAGCGCCGTATCACGGACCATGTAAAGGAGATTGGCGCCTATCTCTACGAGAAGCTGGAGGAGCTGGCAGAGGAGCTGGATTGCATCAGGGGACACCGGGGAAGGGGATTGATTCAGGGACTGGAGTTCTCGGTACCGGCAGGCCCCATTGTGTCCAAAGCATTGTTGGAGCAGAAGCTGGTATTAATCAGCGCCGGGGCCAACATCATCCGTTTTGTTCCGCCCCTGGTGATTGAAAGGGCGGATGTGGACGAGATGATGAAACGCCTCAGGGCAGCAATTGCAGGGTAAGAATGAGATTGCAGGGGAAGAATAGATTGCATGGCAGGAAACAGATTGCATTGTGAGGAATAGACTGGGGCGGAGGAATACGTCCCACCCGTCAAAGGCGGCAGGAAATACCTGGGATACAGGGTCCGGCCGCCTTTTTTCCATGGCCGGATTCCATCCTTAAGTAAATCTTTCGTTTTCATTTATGAAATGTTATGAAAATACTGGATGAAATATTTATGGGAAACCTCTATAATAGCCTTATTAAATGAACAACAGTGGTATTGGTGTTTATTTTTGTTGTATAAGTATGCCATGTGTGATATAACTGTATTAATATAAATAATACAGTTTGAGCAGGCATTAAGGAGGGAGTCATGGGAACAGAGAAAAAAGCTGGTGATTCTGAGGAAGTCCAGGTTTTGGAGGGCGTGCCGGAGGCAGAGGAGATTGACCGCCGTGTGGAGGAGCTGATGGCTCCGGAGCCGGAAGGAAACGGTAAGAAAAAGAAGAAAAAGCATAAGGCCGGAAACGGGGCATCGGAGGGAGGCTTTCATCCTGTCCGGCGCTTTAAGGGGTTCAGCCGGAAGCGGAAGATAATCACGGTCCTGATACTGGCGGCAGTGGTTTTATTCGGTTTCTCCCGTATGTCCGGGGGAAAGAAGGAGATGGGAATTCCGGTTGCCGTAATGTCCCTTTCAAAGCAGGATATTCAGGAAAAGCTTACGGTCAGCGGTCCTGTATCAGGCACAGACAGCGTGGACGTGGTGTCCAATATCCATGCGGAAATCACGGCCATGAATGTAAAGGAAGGGGATACCGTTACAAAGGGACAGGTACTGGCTGTTGTGGACAGCACGGACCTGGAACGGGAGGTGCAGATTGCCCAGAACGCCTACGACCTTGCGGTGGCTAATAAGCAGGAAAAGGATAAAGAGGCAGCCCTGGGATACGAAAAGGCAGTCCAGGATTTCCAGAAGGCCAGCCTGGACCACAGCAGGAACAGCCAGCTTTTTGCCACAGGAGACATCTCCCAGATGGAGCTGGAAGCCAGCGCCAATGCACTGAATGACGCCAGAAGGCAGATGGAGGGCTACACGGTGGAAAACGGGCGTGGTGTTGCTGACGCGTCCTACGGTATCCAGATACAGAACGCAGCCTTTGACCTGGAGAAGAAAAAAGAAGAACTGGATAATACCCAGATAAAGAGCACCATTGACGGCACCGTGGTCCGTGTCAATTCCAAGGTGGGTCAGTTTGCGGATAAGGTGGAGGATGATAAGCCCATTCTCAGCATCGAGAACCTGGAGCAGCTGGAACTGGAAATCAAGGTAAGCGAGTTTTCCATCGGCAAGGTAAAGGTAGGTCAGATGGCGACCATCACAGCAGATATCCTGGACGGAGAGACAGCGGAAGGCCAGGTTATAAAGATATCGCCCACAGGCGAGGAAAAGGGCGGCGGCTCCACGGAGCGGGTTATCCCCACCACCATACGGGTGGACGGCGGAAGCTCGAAGCTCATCGCAGGAATCACGGCAAAGGCGGAACTTTTAATCAGGGAGGCAAAGGATGTGTTCACGGTTCCTTCATCGGCACTTTTTGACGACGGGGAAGTGACATACATAGCCATTGTGCAGGATATGAAGGTCAGACGTATACCTGTGACCACGGGCGTGGACGGCGACGTGGTGGTGGAGGTTATCCCCACGGACGATACGGTGCTGGAAGAAGGGATGCAGGTTATCACCAATCCGGGCCCGCATCTGGTGGACGGCGCAGCCGTGCTGATTACCCAGTAGCAGGAGGCGCTGTATGAATAAGTGGATAAAGTTTTTGCACAGGGACAGGCAGACGCAGGAAATGGTCTGTGACGGACCTCTGATTAAGCTGGAGAACCTGGTGAAGATATATGATACCGGCGCCATCAAGGTACTGGGACTTAAAAAGATAAACCTTACCATTGAGCGGGGGGAGTTTGTGGCCATTATGGGACACTCCGGGTCCGGAAAGTCCACCCTGATGAATATACTTGGGTGTCTGGACCGTCCTACCCTGGGACACTATTACCTGGACGGCATTGATGTGGCGGACATGACGCCGGATCAGCTCTCCGATATCAGGAACCGGAAAATAGGGTTTGTATTCCAGTCCTTTAATCTGATATCCAGGACATCGGCCCTAAAGAATGTGGAGCTTCCCATGACCTATGCCAGGGTGCCCAAAGCCAAACGGGCGGCCAGGGCCCAGATGCTTTTGGAACGGGTGGGACTGGGGGCAAGGAAGGAACACATGCCCAACGAGCTGTCCGGAGGCCAGAGGCAGAGGGTCGCCATAGCCAGGGCCCTGGCCAATGAACCGCCTCTGATTCTGGCAGACGAGCCCACAGGAAACCTGGACACCGCATCCTCGGTGGAAATCATGGAGCTGTTTTCCAGGCTTCACCAGGAAGGGGCCACCGTGGTGCTGGTCACCCATGAGGAGGATATAGCTGCCTTTGCCCACCGTATCATACGGTTCAGCGACGGACAGATACAGAGCGACAGGCTGAATGCAGCCCGCGGCGCCTCAGAGAAGGGGAAGGGAGGGGAGCAGGATGCTGATTGAAAATATGAAAATGGCATTTTCAGCCATCCGTTCCAATAAGATGCGTTCCGCCCTGACCATGCTGGGAATCATTATCGGCATTGGTTCCGTCATAGCCATTGTATCCATTGGAGATACCATGCGGGGGCTTTTCTCGGATTTGTATAAGGACGTGGGTATTACCCAGGCCTATGTTTCCGTTGGTTACTGGCTGGATGATACGCGGCAGAGCGATTATTTTACCCTGGATGAGATGGAACGGGCCAGGGAGGCCTTTAAGGACCAGATTGCCTATATAGACAGCAACGCCTATACCAGCAGCGATGCGGAGTACAAGCGGACAAAGATTAAATTTGATTATCAGGGAATTGACTACAATTACCAGGACGTCCAGCCGGTGAACGTGGTGTACGGCCGTTACCTCAACCAGGGGGATATCCTGGGCAGAAGAAAGAATGTGGTCATGGACACCAAGAGCGCCCAGATGCTGTTCGGCACTGAGAATGCAGTGGGACGGTCCTTCCGCACCACTTTATATGGCTCCACCGATGACTTTACGGTGGTGGGCGTGTACCGCAAGGAACAAAACGCCCTTCAGGCCCTGATGATGGGCGGCAGCAGTGACAAGGGGTCGGCCTTCATACCCTATACCCTTCTGACCTGGCCCAATGACTATTTTTACCAGCTCCATGTGTATGCAAAGGACGATGTGAACCTGGACCAGTTCTTCAGCCAGTTTAAGGCGTATGCGGCCAAGATGCACGGCAGGGAGCCGGAGGATATGTACATGTACACGGCCATGCAGGAAATGACCTCGGTGGACAGCATGATGGGCAACCTGTCCATGGCAGTGGGCGGCATTGCAGCCATCTCACTGCTGGTAGGCGGCATCGGCATCATGAACATCATGCTGGTGTCCGTGACGGAGCGCACCAGGGAAATCGGTATCCGGAAAGCCCTGGGCGCAAGGACCGGGGATGTGCTGGTCCAGTTTTTGACGGAATCGGCCATCCTGTCAGCCTGCGGCGGCATCATCGGAGTCATACTGGGAGTGGGAACCGTATCCCTGGGCGGTCTGCTGCTGGGATTTGCAGTTGTCATAAAACCAGGGGTTATTGTGGTCGCGGTGTCATTCTCAGCCGTGGTCGGCATTTTCTTTGGGCTGTACCCTGCCTCCAAGGCGGCAAAGGCAGACCCTATAGATGCGCTGCGCTATGAATAGGCGGGAATTTCATCAGCGGAAACCTGGAGCCGAAGCAGGGGAAATCCAAATCCCGCCAGGGAAACCAAGAATCAGACAGGAGGAAAGCAAGTGAGACGGATAAACGGTACATGGAAAAAGGCAGGAGCCGTGGGCCTGGCCCTGATGCTGGCCCCGGTTCCGGGCATACTTGGGCCGGCAACGGCATGGGCCAGCCCGGAGTTTGCCTATTCTGCGGAAAAATGGGCTGCGCTGAGGGACGATGTGCTGGAATACGGGGAACTGGCTGACCTGATACATGAGTACAATGCCACGGTCATTAATAACCGCCTGGAATACGATGAATACAGGGGTAAGGACCATGATGAAATGAAGAATGCCTATCAGGACATTGCCGACAGGCTTTATGATTCCAGCGACAAGATGATGGATAGTGTCAATGAAGACCAGCCGGCATATGCGGGAACAGCGGTGGGAGCCATAAATGCCCGCCTTCAGGCGGAACAGAACCAGGAGCTGGCAGACTCCCAGAACGAGGACGGACGGGTGAAAAAGCTGGAATATGACAGGCAGGAGGCCGTCCTTGTAAAAGATGCCCAGACAAAGATGATATCCTACTGGCAGAAGGCCAAGGCGCGCCCTGCCCTGGAGGAGGATGTGAACCAGACCAGGTCAAAGTATGAAGCCATGGCAGTGAAGGCAGGACAGGGCATGGCCACAGAGGCTGAGCTGCTGGCGGCCCGGGAAAAGATGGAGGCGGCCCAGGCAGCCCTTAAGACCAATGACAGGGAACGGGACGGACTGCGCAGGGAGCTGTGCGTCATGACCGGATGGGACCACGACGCCCAGCCGGATATCAGGGAAGTGCCTGTGCCGGATGCAGATGAAATGGACCGGATAGACCTGGAGCTGGATAAGGAAAGGGCCCTGGAACAGAACTACACCCAGACTGCCAATGAGCGCCGTCTTACGTTTACAGGGAACGGAACCCAGTGGGATGTGATGAATCAGAAGGTGGAGACAGGACGCAGGCAGATTGAGGCGGATGTGGAGGCCAGGTATAAGCTGTTGGAGCAGGCCAGGGCTGACTATGAACAGGCTGCAGGCGAGCTGGAGCTGGCCCGCACCGGCGCTCTTACAGCGGAGCGCAAATACAGTCTGGGTATGATTTCCAAAAATGAATACACACAGCAGCAGGGAACCATGGCCGCCAGCCAGTCCGCATGCGACACAGCAGGGCTTAAGTACAGGCAGGCCCTGGAGGATTACAGGTGGGCGGTCAACGGCCTTGCACAGACAGAGGGGGCATAGGGTATGATGAAAAAATGTGTTCTGCTCTGCATCTGCATTCTCCTTGCAGGCATGTATCCCCTTGAGGTTCGTGCAGAGGAAATGCCGGACGTCATCCGCTATGAGGAACTGGAGACACTGGTAAAAGCCTACAGTCCCCAGATACAGATGGAACAGGCCCGGTATGACAGCCGGCTGGCGCGGTATGAGAACGCCAGGCAGGATATCATGGAAACCAGACGGCTTCTGAGAGAAGAAGCTGAGGATTTGGAGAAGGAGGGGGACATGGACGGCGCCAGCCAGTACCGGGCCCAGGCCAAGACACTGGAGGATGCTGCCAAGGATATGGATAAGCAGATTCGTTCGGCCCAGGGCAGTTCGGCATCCATGTCCCTGCGCAGGATGGAGGACACCGTGCTCTGGACGGCCCAGAACCTGATGGGCACCTACAATACCCTTAAGGCGGACCAGGAGGCTGCCTTGGCGCAGGCTGAGTGGAAACAGAGCCAGTATGAGAAGCTGCAGCGCCAGGTACAGGCAGGAAGCGCTTCTGGGGCCCAGGCGGACCAGGCGGGTAAGGAGGCTGATGCAGCGGCTGCCAAGGCAAAGGCTGTACGGGATGAGATGGAACGGGTGAAGAAGGAATTGTTTATCCTGACCGGGTATCCGGAAGGCTCCCAGGCAGAAATTGGCCCCATGCCCGCGCCGCAGCCGGACCGGGTCCTGGAAATGGGCGGCAGCACCGACAAATGGCGCGCACTGGGAAACAATTATTCCCTGAGGGAACAGAGGAGCGGGGGAGCCAGCTCCAACAAGGAACTCCACGCCCGTCAGAGGGATATCCATCAGAGTGAGGAGGCAATGTACGGCCAGATGGATACCCTGTACCAGGAAGTCCTGGCCAGCCAGACACTCTGGACCAGCGCTTCTACATCTATGGCGTCCCAGGAAGCCGCATTTCAGGCGGCATCCAACAAGCTGGCCCTGGGAATGCTGTCACGCCAGGAATATCTGGAGGCAAAAGCGGCCTACATGGATGCCGCGGCTGCCAGGGAACGGGCAGACGTGGGCTTCCAGCAGGCCATGGACACATATGACTGGGCTTTAAAAGGCTTTATGACATAAATGATATTGCGGTTCTAAGAATCCCTTACTGCTTCAGCATCCGGTACCCCACTCCCACGTGGGTCTGGATGTACTGGGGCTGTGAGGGATTTTTTTCTATCTTCTTGCGCAGGGAGGCCATAAAGACGCGGAGGGAGGCAACGTCCCCTTCCCAGGCAGCGCCCCATATTTCCCTGGTTATGTAGGAATGGGTCAGGACCTTTCCCGCATTGTGGGCAAGGAGGCAGAGGAGCTTGTACTCATAGGGGGTCAGGTGCAGCTCCTCCCCGTCCAGGCAGGCGCATCCGGCCGCATAGTCAATGGTCAGCCCGCCGTTGGTAAACAGGGATGTCTGCACCTCCTCCAGGGACTGCATGTAGCTTAACCGTCTCTGGGTGGAACGGAGTCTGGCCAGAAGTTCATCCACGGAAAACGGCTTGGTCAGATAGTCGTCGGCTCCGGCATCCAGGGCAGCTATCTTGTCGCTGTCCTCGCTTCTGGCGCTGATGACAATGATGGGGGTATTGGTCCAGGAACGGATTTTGAGAATCACATCCACTCCGTCCATATCCGGAAGCCCCAAATCCAGCAGAATGATGTCCGGTCTCTGGGAGGCAGCGGTCAGTATGCCCTGTTCCCCCTTATCCGCCCATGTATAATGGTAATCGTGCACCTCCAGGGTAGTGGCGATGAGGTTTTTCACTGCTTTGTCATCCTCTATAATCAGGATGGATGGCTTATTCATGTAAGGATACCTCCTTGGCTGGTAAGATAAGCCGGAAAATGCTTCCGGCGGGTTTGTTGTCCAATACTTCTATGGTGCCCTTGTGGGCGCTCAGTATAGCCCTGCAAAGGGGCAGTCCCAGCCCCATGCCGCGCTTTCCGTCCGCGGATTTGTGGCCGGTGGTGTAGAACATCTCAAAAATCTTTTCCTTTGACTCATCGGGGATTCCGGGCCCGTTGTCACTGACATCAATGACAGCAGAGCCGCCCTCCTGGCGGCTGTTCACCGTGATGACGGAACCCTCCGGCGTGTACTTGACGGCATTGTCCACCAGGTTGGTTATGACCTGTATGATTAGCCTGGCGTCCATGTCGGCCAGAATATAGTCCCCTTCCTGCTTTACCTTGATGGTGTGGTGTTCGTGGCGCCGGTTGATATGGCGCATTGCTTCGTCTATGACTTCCTCCAGCAACTCGGTTTCCATGTGCAGGTGGACGCCCTGCCCCTCCATGCGGGTGATGGACAAAAGGTTTTCCACCAGATTGATAAGCCACATGGAATCATCGTATATGTCCCTGTATATCCGGTTCCGGTGTTCGGCTGCAAGGCTTTCGCCGTCGCTCATCAGGACCCCGGCATTGCCGGAAATGCTGGTGAGAGGGGTGCGCAGGTCGTGGGAAATGGAGCGCAGCAGATTGCTTCTGAGCTGTTCAGCCCGGGCCATGGCTGCCTCCTCCTCCCGCTTCCTGGAAATATATTCTTTTTCCAGCGCCATGGAGCACTGGCCTGTGATGGCCACGGCCATGCTGTTTTCAAAGTCGCCGGGAGGCGTATCACCCGCCAGGATGCCTATGACGCCGTAAACAGCACCGGAGCTTTGGAGAGGCAGAAAATGGTAGGCTGCAGAGGGGAACAGACCGGTGGAAGCCCCTGTTTCCTTCCCTTCCTGAAAGCATCTCCGGGCAGCGGTCAGTTCCTCTAAGGTGTCCGGGGACGGACCGCGCCCTGTTACCGGGGATGAGTACTCACGGAAACACAGAGGGGACTTAAGTCCGGCGCCATCCTGTTCAAAGCAGGTGATATCCCTCTTAAGCAGCTTGTTCAGCTGCCGGGCGGTGCAGGACAGGATATCTGCCGGGGTGGCTGCTTTCTGGAGCAGCTGGCTGGTGTCCAGAATTACACTGGAGCGGTAGGCATCCTGTTGGGAAAGCCTGGCCTTTTCCTTAATCTGCACCGTGTAGGAGCTGGTGAATACGGCTGCCAGGAACGTAATCAGCAGGGTCAGCTGGGTGCCGGCGTCCTCTGCCTTCAGGACGAACATGGGCTCTGTAAATATGTAATTGAACAGCAGTACGCTGGCCAGGGATGCGCTGATGCTGTACCAGCGGCTGGCTGTGACTGCCGCCACCACCAGGACTCCCAGAATATATACGGTAATGATATTGGCCTGGGACAGGCCCAGGGATTCCAGCAGGAATCCGATGGCAGTGGCTGCGGCCAGAACTGCTGCGGTCTTTAGGATGTCAAGAATGCGGGAACGGGTCATGGATTGAAAAACCTCCTTCATTGTCTACCTGGACAGTATACCATATCTTTGAAATAAATGACTGTATCTTTATAGAATCTTTACATAATCTTTATACCGGAGCTGGTTCCGTTATACCTGCTTTATGCCCTTAGTGGTAAGCTGAAGGCACTAGGAGGTGATTACATGAAGTATCTGGAAAGGCAGTCTCCGGCCAGAATCATTGCCATTGGTTTCCTGGCTGTTATCCTTACAGGTTCTTTTTTACTGATGCTGCCGGTGTGCGTAAAGCCGGGAGTAAAGCTTCATTATGTGGATGCCCTGTTTACATCCACCAGCGCTGTGTGCGTCACTGGCCTGATTGCCGTGGATACAGCCGATACCTACACGGCTCTGGGCCAGACCGTGGTAGCCCTGCTGATTCAGATTGGCGGGCTGGGGGTGACCTCTGTGGGCGTGGGTGTGATTCTGGCCCTTGGCAGGAGGGTGAATTTAAAGGAACGGCTTCTGGTAAAGGAAGCACTTAACCTGGATTCGGGCAGGGGAATCGTCTGCCTGGTGAGAAACGTACTGATGACCACTCTTTGTTTTGAGGGGGTGGGGGCAGTCCTCAGCTTCCTGGTATTTTCCAGGGATTATCCGCCTTTTAAGGCCCTGGGAATCAGTCTGTTCCACTCTGTGGCTGCATTTAACAATTCAGGCTTTGACATCCTGGGAGGGCTGAAGAATCTGACGGGATATCAGGACAATGTGCTGCTGAATCTGACCACAGCCGGACTGATTATATTCGGAGGCCTGGGATTTCTGGTAATCATGGACCTGGTGAAGAACCGGTCCTTTAAGAAGCTGTGTCTCCACTCCAAGGCAGTGATTGTGACCACCCTGATTCTTCTGGTATCCGGGACAATCCTGATTTGGCTGACAGAGGACATCACATGGCTGGGCGCATTCTTTACCAGTGTATCTGCCAGGACAGCCGGCTTTTCCACCTTTCCCCTGGGAGAATTTACCTCAGCCGGTCTGCTGACCGTGGCCCTGCTCATGTTCATCGGAGCTTCGCCGGGTTCCACGGGCGGCGGTATCAAGACCAGCACACTGTTTACCCTGTTTCACACTATAAAAGGCGCGGCCTGCAATGAGGAGCCGCATGCCTTCCATTACCGGATTCCCCAGGAGGCATTTTACAAGGCCGCCATTGTGACGGCCCTGTCGGCCCTGGTGGTGTGTCTTGGAACCTTTTTCATGTGTATCCTGGAACCGGCCATTCCCTTTGAGGATATCCTGTTTGAAATCACGTCCGCCTTCGGCACCGTGGGCCTGTCCACCGGCATAACGCCGGGACTCAGCTCCCTCAGCAAGCTTCTGGAGGTACTGGTGATGTATATCGGCAGACTGGGACCATTAACCATCGTAACAATCTGGGTATTCAAGCCCACGAAATCAGTTTCCTATGCAGAGGGAAGCATTTCCATCGGATAAAAGCGGAGCTTTGACAGGTATGGGATGGCATACCTGACAAAGCATTTTAAACATTTATGAAATTAAATAATAAGCACATTTTGAATGGATAGAGGAGGTTTTAGTATGGCACGAAAACAGACAGAGGCAATGTCCTATGGAATCATAGGTCTGGGACGGTTTGGAAGCGCCCTGGCGTCAACCCTGGCAGAGGCGGATAAGGAGCTTATGGTGCTGGACCGCAGCGAGGAAAAGATACGGCAGGCCAGGACTTATACGGAACACGCGTATGTGGTAAAGGATTTGCAGAAGGAGACGCTTCGGGAGACAGGAATACAAAACTGCGATGTGGTGGTGGTCTGCATTGGCGATAAGGTGGATGTGAGTATCCTCACCACTCTCAATGTAATCAATCTGGGCGTGCCTCAGGTGGTGGCCAAGGCCAACAGTCCGGAACAGGGAGAAATTCTGGAGAAAATCGGAGCCCAGGTGGTATATCCGGAAAAGGATATGGCGGTCCGTCTGGCAAGGAGGCTTATCTCTAAGCGCATATTCAATCTCTTTGAGCTGGACCAGAATGTGGATATATCCGAAATAAAGACCACCAGAAAGCTCACAGGCCAGTCTGTGCGGGACGCCCAGCTGAGGAACCGGTATGGCATTAACATCATCGCCATTACCAGAGGCGGATGGCTGACCACCGATGTCAGCCCGGACTATGTGTTCCAGGATGATGACACCGTGATTGTGATTGGGGAACGGGAGAAGATTAAGGGTCTGGCAGATGATTTGGTCCGGTAGAGGGAAATGGTGCGGTATTGTTTGCGTGAAAAAATGCCTTGGAATAGCTGCGGCTTTCAGCGGTTTCCAGGGCATTTTTTCAGCGCTGCTTCTCAGGGGCTGAATTTCCCGGAACAGAATATCCTATATTAGAATCCTGCATCAGACTGCACCGTTATATTTTTGAAAGAATATTGGTTTCGCACAAAGAAAAGGGAGGGATTTCATATATCTGCCAAAATATTTAGACAAAATGTAGAAAATGCACAAAAAGCACAAGATATATTGACATTAAGTTGTCTAATGTGATAGACTCAAGATGTCAGAAGATGACACAATTGAATAGACGTATAAGTATTCAAAACTTATATATGCTCAAGATAGGTTGAGCGTTTCTACCAACTACCGTAATAGTTGACTATAAGTTTTCACATCAGGTACTGCCCGGGGCGCCGGAGACAGGCTGATGTGGAGCCTTAGGAACAGCGGTGGTTTTTTTGTGTGCAAAAATGCATATGAAAGCCCGGGCCCGCCGCTGTACGGGTGAATACAAGGATGCGCCGGTTACCGGCGTATCACGGAAAAGGAGGAGCATATGGCAGAGAATTTTGTATTAAAAGGCAATATCTGCTACAGCCAGGATTCCCGCACACTGATATGTGTGGAGCAGGGATATCTGGTATGTACGGATGGCAAATCAGCCGGCGTGTACAAAGAGCTTCCGCAGATGTATGCAGGATTTCCTCTGACGGATTATGGAGACAGGCTGATTGTGCCGGGTCTTACGGACCTTCATCTCCATGCCCCGCAGTATTCATTCAGGGGACTAGGTATGGACCTTGAACTGTTGGAATGGCTGAACACGCGGACATTTCCTGAAGAGGCCAAGTACAGCGATATGGAGTACGCCAGGAAGGCATATACCATATTTGCGGAAAACATGAAACACAGTGCAACCACAAGGGCTTGTATATTTGCAACCATGCACAGGGAGGCCACGGAGCTTCTCATGGATTTGATGGAGGACACCGGACTTAAGACCATGGTAGGCAAGGTCAACATGGACCGGAACAGCCCGGATATCCTGGTGGAGGAGACAGAGGAATCCCTGAGGGAAACCAGGCAGTGGCTGGAGGACATAAAGGGAAGGTACAGGAACACGGTTCCCATCCTTACGCCAAGGTTCATTCCCACCTGCTCCGACACATTGATGGAAGAGCTCAGGAAGATTCAGATTGAGTATGAACTTCCGGTCCAGTCCCATCTGTCGGAAAACAAGGGAGAGATTGACTGGGTGAAGGAACTGTGCCCGTGGTCTGAGTTTTACGGCGACGCATATGACCATTTCGGCATGTTCGGCAATGGCGTGAAGACCATTATGGCTCACTGCGTATGGCCGCCGGAACAGGAAATCCGGAGGATGAGGGACAACGGCGTATACGTGGCCCATTGTCCGCAGTCCAACACCAACCTGTCCTCGGGCATTGCGCCTGTCAGGGCATATCTGGAGCAGGGAATCCCCACAGGACTGGGAACCGATGTGGCCGGAGGTGCGGGAGAGTCCGTATTCAGGGCCATGGCCGACGCCATCCAGGTGTCAAAGCTGCGCTGGAGGCTGGTGGATGAAACACTGAAGCCCCTTACGGCGGAGGAGGCATTTTACCTGGGAACAAAAGGCGGAGGCGGGTTCTTCGGAAAGGCCGGAAGTTTTGAGGAAGGCTATGAGATGGATGTACTGGTGCTGAACGACGAAAGCCTTAAGCATCCTCAGCCTCTGAGCCTGAAGGAACGGCTGGAGCGGTTTATCTATCTGTCGGATGAGCGCCACATTGACGCCAAGTATGTGGCCGGAAACAAAATATTTTAATGGAACATATAACGGTACATGTTTTAAATGAAAACTGAATAAGTACAAAAGGAACGGAAAGGGGTACCGTTCTTTTAAATAGAAACAGCGGAAAACTATAGGTAAGAATTCAAGGAGGTATGAAGTATGGAGAACAAATCAAATCAGGGATTCCTGGAAAAAGTATTTCACCTATCGGAAAATCACACAGATGTCAAGACAGAAATCATTGCCGGTATTACTACATTCATGACAATGGCCTATATCCTTGCAGTGAACCCGAACATCCTGAGCGCCACGGGAATGGACAGAGGTGCTGTCTTTACAGCCACCGCCCTTGCATCCCTGGTTGCCACCCTGCTGATGGCCGCATTTGCCAATTATCCCTTTGTGCTGGCGCCCGGCATGGGACTGAATGCTTACTTTGCTTACACCGTAGTACTCCAGATGGGTTATACCTGGCAGATGGCTCTGGCAGCCGTATTCGTGGAAGGTCTTATCTTCATTGCACTGTCCCTTACCAATGTGCGTGAAGCCATTTTCAACGCCATTCCCATGAATCTGAAACATGCAGTATCCGCAGGTATCGGACTTTTCATTGCATTCATCGGTTTGCAGAACGCTAAAATCGTGGTGGAGAGCGCCACTCTTGTATCTGTATTTTCATTCAAAGGCTCTCTGGAAGCAGGAACATTTAACTCGGTTGGAATCACTGTATTGCTGGCCCTGGTTGGTGTCCTTATCACCGGTATCCTGGTTGTTAAGAACGTAAAGGGAAACATCCTCTGGGGTATTCTCATCACATGGATTTTGGGTATTATCTGCGAAGTGACCGGGCTGTACCAGCCAAATGCAGAGCTGGGAATGTTCAGCGTACTGCCTGATTTCTCCAGCGGTTTCGGTATCCAGAGCATGGCTCCCACCTTCTTTAAGATGGATTTCAGCGGCATCCTGTCCTTAAACTTCGTAACCATCATGTTTGCATTCCTGTTTGTGGATATGTTCGATACCCTGGGAACACTGATTGGCGTTGCATCCAAGGCCAATATGCTGGATAAGGACGGAAAGCTTCCTAATATCAGAGGCGCTCTTCTGTCTGATGCCGTCGGTACCTCCCTGGGCGCTGTATTCGGTACCTCTACCACCACCACATTCGTTGAGAGCGCTTCCGGCGTTGCTGAAGGCGGAAGAACAGGCCTTACAGCCGTAGTGGCAGCTATTTTCTTCGGACTGTCCCTGTTCCTGTCACCGATTTTCTTAGCCATTCCGTCCTTTGCAACGGCTCCGGCTCTGATTATCGTAGGTTTCCTGATGATTAGCTCCATCCTGAAGATTGACTTCAACGACTTTACAGAGGCAATCCCAAGCTACATCGCTATCATCGCCATGCCTTTCATGTACAGCATTTCCGAAGGTATCGCAATGGGCGTTATCTCCTACGTGGTTATCAATGTGGCAACAGGCCATGCAAAGGAGAAGAAAATCAGCCTTCTGATGTACATTCTGGCAGTACTGTTTGTTCTTAAATATGTATTAATTTAAAACGTGTCACATATATAATGCAGACGCCTGGTATACAGGCGTTTGCGCATTCAAGATAAGGAGGTAGAGCACACCATGGGAATTGGTAAAAACATGACCCGCGTTGACGCATTTGATAAGGTCACAGGCAGTGCCAGGTATACAGCCGATTTAGAGCCCCAGGGACTTCTGGTGGCAAAGGTTATACGCAGCACCATCGCCAACGGCGTGGTAAAAAGCTTTGATTTGGAAGAAGCACAGAAGGTGCCGGGGGTAGTGAAGATAGTCACCTGCTTCGATGTACCGGATATCCAGTTCCCCACCCCCGGCCATCCATGGTCCGTGGAAACGGCCCATCAGGATATTGCGGACAGGAAACTGCTCAATACAAGGGTGCGGGTTTACGGCGATGATATTGCCGCTGTCATAGCAGAGGATGAAATCGCGGCAGCCAGGGCAGCCAGGCTGGTGAAGGTGGAGTATGAGGAATACGCCCCCCTGCTGACTGTGGAGGATGCCATGGCAGAGGGGGCTGCACAGCTTCACGATGAAAAGCCGGGAAATGTCATTGCCCATTCCTCCTTTGTGGTGGGCCAGGGGACCTATGGGGAAGCAGTGAAGGCGGAGGAGCTGGTGGAGATAGAGAAGGACTACCGGACCCAGAGCGTACAGCACTGCCATATAGAGACGCCCATTTCATTTGCCTATATGGAAAAGGGAAGAATTATTGTCACAACCTCTACCCAGATACCCCATATTGTGCGGCGTGTTATCAGCCAGGCGCTGGGACTTCCCATGGGCCGTATCCGTGTCATTAAGCCCTATATCGGCGGAGGCTTCGGCAACAAGCAGGATGTGCTCTACGAGCCCTTAAATGCATTCCTTACCACCCAGGTGGGAGGACGGGGCGTAAGGATGGAGATATCCAGGGAAGAAACCCTGGGCTGCACCAGAGTGCGCCACGCCATTGAATTCAAGGTAAAGGCAGCTGCCAGGAAGGACGGCACCCTGGTCGCCAGGAAACTGGAGGCATATTCCAACCAGGGCGGGTATGCATCCCATGCCCATGCCATTGTAGCCAACTCATCCAATGAATTCAAGCAGATTTACAAGGATGAAAAGGTGCTGGAATCCGATGCCTGGACCGTGTACACCAACCTGGCCACAGGAGGCGCCATGAGGGGATATGGAATCCCCCAGGCTGCGTTCGCGGCAGAATGCATGGCAGACGACCTGGCTCTGGCCCTCGGCATGGACCCTCTGGAATTCAGAAAGAAGAACTGTATGAGGCCGGGTTACGAAGACCCTCACACCCATGTGAAATGCAATACATACGGACTGGCAGAATGCATGGAAAAGGGACGGGAATTCATCCATTGGGATGAGAAACGGAAGGAATATGAGAACCAGACAGGAACTGTGCGCAAGGGAATCGGAATGGCAATTTTTTGTTATAAGACAGGCGTATATCCCATATCCCTGGAAACAGCGGCCTGCCGCATGATATTGAACCAGGACGGCTCCATGCAGCTGCAGATGGGCGCAACGGAAATCGGCCAGGGCGCTGATACCGTGTTCACCCAGATGGCAGCGGAGGTAACGGGCATTACGGAGGACAAGGTAAATATTCTGTCCACCCAGGATACGGACGTAAGTCCCTTTGACACCGGCGCTTATGCTTCCAGACAGACCTATGTCAGCGGCATGGCAGTGAAAAAAACAGGCGCTATATTTAAGGAAAAGATACTGGATTACGCTGCATATATGCTGAAGATGCCCCAGGATACTCTGGATGTGGAGGATAACCACATTGTGGATAAGGAGACCGGAAAGCAGCTGCTTCCCATGGAGGAGCTGGCCACCACGGCATTTTACAGCCTGGACCGCTCTGTACATATTACGGCAGAGGCCACCAGCCATTGCAAAATCAATACATTTGCCACCGGAGTCTGCTTCGCGGAGGTGGAAGTGGATATGCCTTTGGGCAAGGTGAAGGTGACCAACATAGTCAATGTACACGACAGCGGAAAACTGATTAACCCCAAGCTGGCAGCCGCCCAGGTACACGGCGGCATGAGCATGGGTCTGGGATACGGCCTCAGCGAGGAACTGCTCTTTGATGCAAAGGGAAGACCCTTAAACGATAACCTGCTGGACTATAAGCTTCCGACAGCTATGGATACGCCGGATTTAAACGCGCTTTTTGTAGAGTTAGACGACCCCACAGGTCCCTTTGGAAACAAGGCGCTTGGCGAGCCGCCGGCCATACCAGTTGCGCCGGCTGTGCGCAACGCTGTGCTGAACGCCACAGGCGTGGCAGTGGACAGTCTGCCCATGGACCCGCAGAAGATGGTGAAGCATTTCAAAGAAGCAGGATTAATATAGAAAGGGCGGTGAAACAGCATGTATGATATAGAAAAATTTTATCAGGCAGCAGATGTGGAAGATGCGGTGCGCGCCCTAGTGGAAGACCCTGAGGCAGTGGTCATCTCCGGAGGCAGCGATGTGCTGATAAAAATCAGGGAAGGAAAGCTGGCAGGCTGTTCCCTGGTAAGCATTCACGGAATTAAGGAACTGGAAGGCATAAGAATGGAGGAGGACGGAACCATTGTCATTGGCCCGGCCACCACATTTTCCCATATAACCAATAACAGCATCATACAGAAGCACATTCCCATGCTGGGAGATGCAGTGGATATGGCAGGCGGTCCCCAGCTGCGCAATATCGGGACCATTGGCGGCAATGTGTGCAATGGCGTGACCAGCGCCGACAGTGCCAGCAGCCTGTGCTGTCTGGACGCGGTTTTGGTCCTTAAGGGGCCGGACGGCGTCAGGGAGGTGCCCATCAGCCAGTGGTACACAGGACCGGGAAGGACTGTGAGGAACCATGACGAAGTTCTGACGGCCATCCGGATAAAGAAAGAGAACTACCAGGGCTACGGCGGACATTACATTAAATATGGCAAGAGGAACGCCATGGAGATTGCCACCCTGGGATGCGCTGTCAGCGTGAAGCTGTCAGAGGATAAGAAACACATCCAGGATATCCGTCTGGGATACGGCGTGGCTGCGCCCACCCCAATCCGCTGTCATAAGACAGAGGAGGCTGTAAAGGGAATGGAGACAGGGGAGGCCCTGGCCCAGGCTGTGGGAAAGGGTGCTCTGGAGGAAGTAAATCCTCGTTCCAGCTGGAGGGCTTCCAAGGAGTTCCGGCTTCAGCTGGTGGAAGAGCTGGGCAGACGTGCCGTAAGGCAGGCCGTAATCAATGCAGGAGGTGAGTGGGATGCTTAATATTGTGCATATGACTGTTAATGGAAAAGAAGTGGAGTTGGCAGTGGACCCAAGAGAATCCCTACTGGAAACCCTGCGGAACCGTCTGGGGCTGACCAGCGTGAAAAAGGGCTGTGAAGTAGGAGAGTGCGGCGCCTGCACGGTGCTGGTGGACGGAGAGGCCATAGACAGCTGCATCTACCTGACCATGTGGGCGGAAGGCCGCAGTATCATGACCGTGGAAGGGTTAAAGGGGCCAAACGGCGAACTGAGTCCCATCCAGAAGGCATTTATCGAGGAAGCAGCCGTACAGTGCGGCTTCTGTACGCCGGGATTAATCATGACAGCGGTGGAGATTGTAGGTACCGGAAAGCGGTATAACCGCGATGAACTGCGCAAGCTCATATCCGGACATCTGTGCAGGTGCACGGGATATGAAAACATCCTTAACGCCATGGAACGGATTGTGGAGGAGACGTATAAGGTAGTGGGGAAATAAGGGGGGATGTATCCGGAACGCAAAGAAGGCATTAAAACGCAGGTGTGGTGAAGGCGGCAGCCCTGAGGAAGCTGCGGTCAGCACCTGGATATATAAGGGTTTTAGGATAAGATACCAAAGACCATAGTGAAAAGAGAGGCTCCGGGGATTGAACGGGGCCTTTCTTTTTACTATGGCGGGTTACAAACCTTGGAAGAACGGATTAAAAAAGTAAATAAAATAAACCAGTTGAAAATTTACGTATTTTAGGTAAAATAGGAGGGGCATTATTTGCATTTTAGTATGTATACAACTGGTCTTGCAATGACATTTATGTTAACATATAGGTAGGCCCTGATGGTTGCGGAGGAGACAAAGAGAAGGTGATTCTCTTTGAATATGGGATGATAGGTGAGCATGAGTCATGTTTGATATAACGTCGGATAAGGTATATGTAAAAACCTTTGGTGGGTTTGATTTGTATTATAAAGGTGAGCTGATATACTTTTCCAGCAGCAAAGCCAAAGAACTTCTCGCAGTACTTGTGGACTGGAGCGGTAAGGAAGTAACATTATCTCACCTGGCTGAAATTTTAAATGAAGGAGAACGGGATGAGACTGCAGCCAAGCAGGCGGTCCATTTAGCGTGGCATAGACTGAAGCAGACCCTGAAGAAATATGGGATTGAGAAAATCGTTGTAAAGGGCAGGGGAACCTATGCCGTTAATAAGGAAGCAGTGGTCTGCGACAGCTACGATATGGTCCGGCAGGTCAAGGGGGCGTCTAACTTTTTTGTTGGGGAGTATATGCCGGAGTATAGCTGGGCAGAGGTTACGCTGTCGAATTTGATAAGGGATTATTTTGATGAAGGGGAATCGGGGGATAAATTTAAATAAGAGTGGTTGACCAGTATTCAGAAAGAGGTGTTCCGTAATGGATGCCTCTTTTTTGTTGTATTAAATGAAATCATATGACCAGTTTCATGATATGACGGTATAAATGCATTCTTCCGGGGTTTGTGTCCCCCCTCAGATTGGCAGGAATTGGTAATAATGATATGATGATTCAACACATGAAACTTAGATTTCAGTGTATGGGGTGACTGTGTACATGGGGAGAGACTGATGTATGGAGATGGCATGGAGATTGATTCTGTCAAGAATGGAACAAATTAAGGAAAAGCATATTGAGGTTTAAACACATCTAAGATAAACCACATAATTTGGATTATGTGGTTTTTTGAATTTTATTCCTGGTTTCCTGTTCATGTTATATATCCTTTGTTATTAAATGATTCATATAATTCTGCCTGCATGTCTGGTAACGTCATGAGACTGGCGTTAGTTTTATGCAATTTATAGATTGCTAAAATATATGAAAATTATACATAAAATGACAAAAATCCCATTTTATTACATATTGAAACGGTTTTGTAACGAATTTGAAAGCAATTGAGTGGTATATCCTTACAAAGAACAGTGGTATGCGGCTTGAAATAACGGGAGAAATAACGCTGATGGCAGAAACGGAGAATGCAACTATATTTATAAAGACCTTTGACGGATTTGATGTTTATGTAAACGGTAAAATGGTTTATTTTCCCAGCAGCAAAGCAAAAGAGATGCTTGCAATCATGGTCGAAAAACGTGGAAGCAGTGTTTCCTTATCCCAGATGACGTATCTGCTGTATGAAAACATTAAAGAGAGCACGGCGAAAAACAATTTAAGGGTTGTATATTATCGTCTTCGAATGAGTCTGATGGAATATGGAATTGAGAAAATACTGATAAAAAAACGAGGCAGCTATGCGGTGGATACAGAGCAGTTTGCCTGTGATTTTTATGAATTCATCAAGGGAAATCCGGAGTATATCACACTGTTTTCCGGAAGCTATATGCCTGAATATATATGGGCTGAGGACATGATGCCCTATCTGAAAAACCTGTACCGGAAATATAATGGGGTGATGATATGACGGGAATCATTGATATGCATGCACATATCCTTCCGGGAATTGATGACGGTTCCAGGGATTGGGATGAGAGCAGGAGGATGCTGGAAGAATCCTACAGGCAGGGAATCCGGTACATATTAGCCACACCTCACTACTCCAGGCGCGGTTTACCTTCCAATCTGTATGAACTGTCGGAACGTCTGAAGGAGGAAGCACAGAAAATCGCGCCGGATTTCATGACGGGCCTGGGACAGGAGACCTATTATCACGAAGGATTGGTGGACCATCTCAGGACAGGGAAGGCCCTTACTTTAGAGGAAAGCCAATATGTGCTGGTGGAATTTGACCCCCAGGTGCCCTATGAGAAGATGTACCAGGCAATAAGGAAACTGACCATGGCCAGATATATACCAATTATAGCCCATGTGGAACGTTATGAATGTCTGAGAGAAGGGGCCAACCTGTCGGAATTGGCACAATGCGACTGCAGGCTGCAGATGAATTTTAGCAGTCTGAATGGAAAGGGTATATGGGATAAAGAGGTCCGCTGGTGCAGGAGACAGGTTATGGAGGGCAGAATTTTTTGCCTGGGAACTGATATGCACCGTATGGACTATAGAAAGCCGGATATTGAGGAGAGCTTTCGCTGGTTGGTCAGACATCTGGAGGGGCGCAGGCTCCACAGCCTGCTGCGGGGGAATGCGAAGAAAATAATACTAAAAAGATAGTACGAATACTGAAAAGATAGCACGGTAAGATAACATGATTAAGAAAACAGGAGAACAGGAAGACGCATGGAAAAGACGTATGATGACAACGAGATTGAGATAGACCTCTTGGAATTGCTGGGGGAGTTCCGGCGCAAGATATGGTTTATATTGGGAACCATTATATTGTTTGGAGGAGTGGCAGGCGCATTCAGCGCATTTGTACTTACCCCGCAGTATAAGTCCACTGCAATGGTTTATATTCTCTCAAAAGAAACCACGCTGACATCACTGGCTGACCTTCAGATAGGAAGCCAGCTGACCAAGGATTATAAAATCATCGTGACAAGCAGAAGGGTTCTGGGCCAGGTCATTGAAGATATGGAACTGGACCTTACATATAAAGATTTAGTAGAAAAAGTCACCATTGACAATCCTCAGGACACACGAATCCTTTCCATCTCTGTGGAGGACCCGGACCCAGCCATGGCAAAGCTAATCGCAGACAAGATTGCAACCACATCCTCTGATTATATTGGGGATATTATGGAGATGGTGCCTCCTAAACTGATTGAAGAGGGTGAGGTTCCCATACTCAAATCAAGTCCCAGCAACGTAAAGAATGCTTTGATTGGCGGTCTGCTGGGAGCCGTACTTGTATGCGGCGTTATCACTGTGAATGTGGTTATGAATGATACAATCCGCACTGAGGAAGATGTTACAAAGTACCTTGGGTTATCTGTCCTGGCATCTGTACCGGAACGGGAGGGGGAAAAGCCTGAGGATAAGGAGGCCATGATTTCCTCTAAATCAAGGAATAAGCCGACAGTAGGGAAATCCAGAAAGAAGAAAAGGGGAGGCCATGTGTCATGAGACAGTTTGTTGCATTAAACAGGGAGATGAAGGATGACTATCACTATAATGAAGCCATCAAGACATTGAGGACCAATATACAGTTCTGCGGAAACGGCATCAAGACAATTATGCTGACCAGCTCTCTTCCTGATGAAGGAAAAAGTGATATCACATTTGCCCTGGCATCCTCTCTGTCCCAGATTGGAAAGAGAGTAGTGATGATAGATGCTGACATCCGCAAATCCGTTCTGGTTTCCCGTTATCAGCTGGAACGGGAGGTGGCCGGTCTGTCACAGTACTTAAGCGGACAGCGGTCTCTGGAGCATGTTCTTTATGATACAAATATAGAAAATCTCAGCATTATATTTGCAGGACCCTATTCGCCCAATCCGGCGGAACTTTTGGAAGAAAGCTTATTTGGAGATATGATATGCAAGCTGCGGGAGCTGTATGACTATGTCATCATTGACACGCCTCCTATGGCCAACCTGATAGATGGGGCAATCGTGGCCCGCCAATGTGACGGAGCGGTGATGGTAGTTGAGAGCGGGTCCATAAGCTACCGTCTGGAGCAGAGGGTTAAGGGGCAGCTGGAAAAAAGCGGATGCCGAATTCTTGGGGTTGTGCTTAACAAGGTGAGCATGGAACGCAACGGATATTACAGCAAATACTATGGGCGCTATGGCAAATACGGGAAATATTCCAAATACGGTCATTACGGTAAATATGACAGGTACGAGAAGGCAGAGGTATGAGTTGGTTTCGAAACCATAAGCGGGCACTGTGCAGGGCTGCTGTGGGGGCAGCAGCAATTTCACTGACTTGTTTCATATGGACGGGGATGAATCTGTACCGGAACAGGAAAATCCTTGAAGCGGAGATTGCAGCCAGGAATTATGCAGACCTGGGAAATGGTCAGGGAAGCAGTCAGGAAAATGGTCAGGATAACAGTCAGGACAACAGGCAGGTCAGCGGGCAATGGGACGAATGTCTCTTTGACAGGGACGTGGTTGAATATGACGGAAAACAGTACAGACGCAACAGCTATGTGAAGGCCATCCTGTGTATTGGCGTGGACCGGTCGGGAGAGATGACCGAGAAGACCACCACGGGATTTGGCGGACAGGCGGACGGGTTATTTCTTATAGCCCAGGATACGGCGAGGAATACCATAAAGATATTGATGATACCCCGGGATACAATGACTGATATTATGCTTACTGATTTGAGGGGAAATGAGCTGGGGAAAGATGTGCAGCACCTGACGCTGGCTTATGCTTATGGTGATGGGAGAGAGAAAAGCTGTCAATATATGGTGGACGCAGTATCAGAATTAATGGGAGGATTAGAGATAGAATGGTATATGGCAGCTGATACCAGTGTCATCCCTGTGCTGAATGATGAAATAGGGGGAGTCACCGTAACCATTGAGACAGGTGGAATGGAAACACGGGACCCAGCTCTGGCAAAGGGGGAAACTGTAACACTGAAAGGGAAGCAGGCGGAAGTGTTTGTCCGCTACCGGGATACGAATGTGGAACACTCAGCATTGTATCGTATGGACCAGCAGCAACAGTATATAAAAGGGTTTTTCCAGGCTGTCCAGAAGCATTCGGCTCAGGACAGCGGCCTGGTGGTAAGGCTGTTTGATAGGATTCAGGAATACATGGTCACTAATATGACTAAGGACCAGTATCTGAAAGTTGCCATGGACGCAGTGGCGGGGGGAAAACTGGGGGATGAGGATTTCTACACGGTTCCCGGGGAAGGTGTGGTAACCCTTCGGTTTGATGAATTTTATGCGGACCGGGAAGCACTGATACCCATACTGCTGGAATTATTTTACCGGGAGATTGGGTAAGCGGGGATGAAACGCCGCAGTATCCGGTGTTCGGAAGGAAAATGGGCGGCATCTGGCAGCCAGTGTGTGTAAACATGCAATATCCAGCATGAAACCATGCTGTTTATTGAATATAACTACTCTTAGGAGAGAAAGGAGAGGTGAAGGATATGAAAAAGAAATGCATAGCAGCTTTAGTGCTGGCAGTTGCTTTGGCTTCACAGCCTGTATGGGCGTTCGCGGCAGGCAGTGCGTCCAGCAATGGTTCCATAAGTTCATCCAGCGGAAGCGATGGCAGTGGTTCCATCGGCTCGTCCAGCAGCAACAAGAGCACTACAAGCTCAAAGTCCAACACCACAGTAACTGTGTCAGCTACTGGCGTCAAGACTACAGGTGCAACAACCAGTGCAAGCCCAACCGGCAGCACAATTGGCGTTGCAGTAGACACAGTAACAACCACAGGACAGCAGGTAACAACCAATTCCAAGGGAGAGGCTGTTATCGGCGATACTGCTGTTGCATTTGCAGACAGTGAGGCAGCAACCGCAGGTCTTCCTTCAGATGTGGTATCAGCTATTAATGATATCAATGCAGGAAAGCCGTTAAATGAGGTTGTACAGGGCGTGGACCTGACGGGCTTTAATGCCTTGACAGGAACACACGCAATCATTACAAAGGATGCTGCTACAGGCGCTGTTAAGACAGGTCCTGTAGAGGTTTCCCTGTATGTGCCAAATCTGGTTGCAAATATCAGTAACGTACAGTTATTGTTCTATAACAATGCGACAGGGCAGTGGCAGTTGATTCCGGCTGTCAAGGTGGACCCGGTTACTAAGACGGTGGCTGTAAGTGTTCCGGGGTCTGGGACGTTATCGGTGGTGTATAAGTAGCAGCATTAACTAAATGCTGGCCGGGGGTAATAGATGGCGAAGGCCGCGCCCCCGGTCTTTACAGAAAGATGCATGGAGAAAAATAATAAATAAAGATAACTTACAAGTTTCTGCTGTGCGTAGTGAATTGGAGGAAGTCCAACAAATCTTCAATTTTGTACAGATGGCAGAAAAATATTTTAAGCCCAAAATAGAATGCTTATTTCATGTGTTTTAAAACGACCAAAGAAAAGGGAGAATTAGTATGAATATTCCACAGCAACGACTTGATAGAGGGTATGAAAAGTATAGGGAAGAATATGAGGCGAAGGCAATTGAGGTACTTCAATCTGGCTGGTATGTACTAGGAAAACAGGTAGAAGCATTCGAAAATGAATTTGCTGCTTATGCTAATGCTAGATACTGTAGAGGTTTGGCGAGCGGTCTTGATGCGTTACAGATTGCTTTTAGGGCTTTAAAGATTGGTCCGGAAGATGAAGTATTAGTCCAGGGAAATACATATATCGCAAGCATTATGGGAATTACCATGAACGGTGCAACACCAGTATTTATTGAACCGGATGAATACGACTTAATTGATGCCTCAAGGCTGGAATCTGCAATTACAGATAGAACCAAAGCTATTCTTGTAGTGCATTTATATGGGCAGGCAAGCAATATGACTTCTATAATGAAAGTGGCTAAAAAATATAATTTGAGGGTGGTTGAAGATTGTGCACAGTCACATGGTGCGATGTGGGAAGAGAGACAAACAGGTACATTTGGCGATTTTGGATGTTTTTCATTTTATCCATCAAAGAATTTGGGGGCGTTTGGAGATGGAGGAGCGATAATTACGAATGATGCTGATTTGGCTGATGAGGTTAGAATTCTTCGGAATTACGGAAGCGAGAAACGCTATTACAATAAATACATAGGTTACAATTCTCGACTAGACGAGATACAAGCTGGTTTGTTACGCATAAAACTCTCACACTTAGAAGAGTTAACTACAGAACGTAAGAATATAGCTAAGAAGTACAATGAAGGAATAACGAATGCATTGATTAAAAAACCTGAAGTAAGAACTGGTGCAACACATGTTTATCATCAATATGTAATTCATTGTGAAAAAAGAGACGAATTAAGATGTTTACTCGCGTCACAAGGAATAGGCGCAATCATTCACTATCCAATACCACCGCATATGCAAGAATGTTATAGATACTTGGGGTTTAAAGAGGGGGATTATCCGATAACAGAACGATATGCAAAGGAAGTTTTAAGTTTACCTCTATATAATGGAATGACTGATAATGAAATTCAGACAGTTATAGAGGTGATAAATAGATTCTCATAGTTAAAAATTGGTTAAGGGGGCATTTTGAGAATGGAGAAAGAAACAATCTTAAGTCAGGTGAAAATGCTTGAATTTACGAAAAAAGGTGACCTTAGAGGGAACATGGTTATTGCTGAGGGAAATTATGATGTTCCTTTCGATATCAAAAGAATCTTCTTTATCTATGGTTCGTCAGACGATGTTGTACGAGGTCAGCATGCAAATCTAAAAACAGAATTTGTTCTAATAAACGTGGCAGGAACCAGTAAAGTTAGGATTATGGATGGTAAGGGTAATGAAATAGTCCATTATCTTAACAGACCCTATATAGGCTTATATCTTCCCAATATGCTTTGGAAGGAAATGTATGATTTCAGTGAAGATTCGGTTTTACTGGTATTATGTAGTGAGCATTATGACCAAACTGAATATATTAGAGATTTCAAACAGTATATCGAAATAATGACTGGTAAGAAAGGGTTGTAAAATGATATCCGATGAAACGATAGTTGGAAACAAAAATTTGTTTTCATTTGAAGAAGAGTGTATTGTGGAACATCTTCGTAAAGAGAATCTCTCTCATGCTAATGAGATAGCACGACCTGTATGTCCTAAAGATACTTTGTATACTCGATATATTAAAAGAATTCTAGATATTTTGATTTCTTTGCCATTAGTAATTATTTTGTTGCCGCTTAATGTTGTCTTTGCTCTCTGTACATTTTTTGATGTGGGACATCCTATTTTTTATAAACAGACACGCATTGGCAGACATGGAAAACAATTTATCATGGTTAAGTTTAGAAATATGAATGAAAAAAAAGATGAGAATGGAAGGTTGCTTCCACCATCTCAGCGGGTGACAAAGTTTGGACGTATAATGAGAAAATATTCTTTGGATGAGCTTCTTAACTTTTGGAGCGTGTTAAAAGGCGATATGTCAATTATAGGTCCAAGACCATCACCTGTTTTTATATATGAAAGAATGACGGATAGACACAAACAAAGGACAGCATTGAGGCCTGGTTTGGAATGTCCACGTGTTATTAAGGTTACTGACGATGATTTATGTAAATACCATCACACTTATGAAAACGATATATGGTATATCGAAAATGTGAGCTTCATGACAGATATTAAAATGTGTTGTCTGCTGGTAAAGATGGTTTTCGATTTGAAGAAGCGAGAAGGTCAAGCCAAAGGACAAGGTGTGAGTTATTTTATTGGTTATGATAAAGATGGTTTTGCCATTAGTATGAATAAATACAAAGAGCGTTATGCCCGCAGCATTGAAAATAGTTTAGTGAATGGAGACATTGTATGAAATCAGTTGTTCTCGTTACGGCAATAGGGACAATGGCATCAACAACAATTATTTCAAAGTTGAAAGAGACGAATGAATACTACATTATAGGAGCTGATATTTTTCCACGAAATGAGGTTGCAACTGCAAAAGATGTAAATGAATTTTATAGTTTTCCTTCTGCGATAGAAAATTTTAAAGGTTTTGTATGTTTTGTTCTAGATTTCTGTAAAAAGAAAAAGGTGAATTTTTATTTCCCAACAATAGATGAAGAGGTTGTTAACCTATCAAATCACAGAGATTTATTTTATGAGATAGGAGTGCGTTTGTGCATTCCAAATTATGACCTGGTGGAATGCTGTCATTATAAGGATAGATTTGTATCTTACATACATAAAGAGTTTCCGGAATTGTATATTAAAACATTTGATAGATTAGAAAATATTCCCGAAGAGGAGTTTCCAATCTATATTAAGCCTGTTGAAGGAAGAGCTAGTAATGATTGTAGAAGATTTGATTCAAAAAGGATGGCAGAAGAGTTTATTACAGGTACTGGATATAAGCCTAACGCTTATGTGATTCAGAAGTATACTGAAGGAACTATTTTTACAGTAGACCTCATCAGAAATTCAGCAACAGGACAAAAAGAGCAGGTCCAGCGAAAGGAGCTTCTACGAAATGGTAACGGATGTGGTATTGCGGTGGAAATAGTAAATGATGAAATACTCAAATCTATATGTAACGATTTAATGTTAAGTCTAAATTTACATGGCGTTGTTAATGCTGAATTTTTTTTGACAAATATGGGTTATAAAATTATTGAAATAAATCCAAGGTTTTCTGCTGGTTGTGGGTTTACATGTATGGCAGGTTGTAATCTTGTATTAAATGCATTGATGATAGCGGACAGTAAGATTTGTGACTTTGGAAAGATTACTTATGGTAAGCACTATGCAAAGCGGTATGAGATATATCAGTTAGATTGATAAGCTGTCAAAAAAATGGCAAGGATAATCGTGGAAGGGCGGTCGAAAACAATGTTGGATGTTAGTTTATGCGATAAGAAAATATTATTATTAGGTGGTATAAATACTACAGCTGATTTGATTCATTTGGCGCATCGTAATAGGGTGAAGGTAGGGGTGGCAGATTATAATAAAAATACGTATGTAAAAGGGCTGGCGGATTATGTACATGATGTTAGTGCAGTCGATGAAGACGCAATAGTTAAGCTTTTTATAAATGAAGGATATGATGGAATTATATCTGCGTTCAATGAGCGATTGGGACCGGTTGTCAGCAGAATTGGTGATAAACTTCAGAAACCAGTACCATTTACAGTTAATCAGCTTCGGATGAGTACAAATAAAAAATATTTTAAGCAAATGTGTATAAAATATGGTGTTCCTGTTCCAAAGGAATATTTTATTACTAGTATAAAGGATATTCGAGAATCAGATATAGACTATCCTGTAATTATTAAGCCTGTGGACGGCTCAAGTTCTGTAGGCGTTACGCCTTGCTATTCTGCAGTGGAATTAGAAAAGGGTTTCCAAAAGGCAAAAAGATTGTCAAAATCAGGGGATGTTATTGTTGAACAGTACCTTCCTTATGATGAAATTAATTTGACATATATAGCCCAGAATGGAGATATACAATTAGCGGCTATTCATGATAGATATTTTAACACTACACAAAAAAGTGCCACTAAGGCACCGGATTTATATATTTATCCTTCACGCTATACACCACTATTTTTGCAAAAATATAACAATATAATTCTCAATATGTTAAAAGAAATAGGTATAAAAAATGGGTCCTTGTTTATACAGGCGATTATAAACGGAGATGAACTTTTTTGCTATGAGGCGGGAATAAGACTAAATGGATGTAAGACATATCAAATTCTTGAGTATGAGAATGATTTCAATACATTTGAAAGATTGATGGAATTTGCTTTAACAGGTAGTATGGGAAAGAAAACACACTTCAACCCTAGATTTAAGCGATGGTATGCGACACTTAATGTTTTAGGACAGCCGGGAGCTACTATAGGTGGCTTTGGGGGGATTGAAGCATTGGAGAGCTATCCTTGGTTAATTCATATTGCGAGACGAAATAGAGTTGGCGATACAATTCCAGAAGATTCGGCAGGTACTTTAGTACAAGATACTACCAGAATACATTTATATGCTGATACAAAAGAGGAATTGATTGAAAGAATTGATAAGGTGAATGAATTATATAAAATTTATGATTTAGATGGGAACAACATAATTTTAACACCTCATGATACACAGGAAGTTCTTCATAAACTGGACTATTGTTTGTAAAGATGCAGAATACGGATACATAACAATATTTCAAATTTTTAAGAAATGGAGGAGTGTAATGTTTTAAATGAAAAAGATATTATTGACGGGCGCTAATGGAATGTTGGGGGCGAAAATAATCAAAATATTAATAAAAACAACAGACTATGATATTTTAGCTATTGCATCATCAGAGGATAGATTGAAGGCTGTGTTGGAACAAGAAGAAATAGCTGGAAAGGAAAGGATTACTTTTTTGTCAAATGAGGATTTCCTTTCAAATAGTAGTATTGTTTCTGAAATATATGGGTGTATACATCTTGCATTTTCACGGAGGCTGAGACCTGAAAAAGAAATTGCAGCGAGTATTGACTACAGCTTAAAGATATTTGACCGATTGTTATGCATGAATGTAAAACGTGTTATAAACGTTTCAACTCAAGGAATATATGGTTCAGTTAAGGAAATACGATATGAAGGTATGGGTCCAGCGCCAGACAACCATTATACAATGGCCAAATATGCGACAGAAATTATTTTTAATAAGTGTTTTTTTGATTCGAAAGTAAAGGATTATACTAATGTTAGATTGGATAAAGTAGCACAAAGCAGCAGTTTTATTAAAGCATTGTGTAATCAGGCTTTAAATGGAACAATTTATTTAAGAGGTGGAGAACAAATTTTTTCTTTTATTGACGCTAGAGATGCTGCTGCTGGAATCGTTACATTACTATTTAGTAAGGAGGGGTGGGATAGAGTTTATAATTTAGGGTGGAATAGAAAAACATATAATTTAATTGAGGTTGCGAATATTATAGCAAGCGCCGCTATACAGTTAGGCTATGGTGTTCCAGAAATAAAACTTGAAAAACAAAATATTGAGCTTTGGTCAGGAATGGATTCAAGTCTGTTCATGAATCATACAAAGTGGAACCCCAGGTATACACTTTATGATTCTGTTATAGATGTGATGGGAACGTATGAAAGGTGAGAAATAATTTATGGAATGGCCAGTTAGAGTACTTCAAATAACAATAGGAGATGGAACATTTAGTGGAATTGCCAATTTTTTATATTCGTTTTATTCACATATGAATCATGAAAAGGTGAGATTCGATTTTTTATATTGCGGTGAAAATTCGCTGGCATCTAAAATGGGCAGTTCAGTGCTTAGGGATTCAAAGATTACTACGTTACATGTGATGAAGCGAAATAATAACGGTTTTAAAGAGTATTACAGTTTGATAAAAGAATTACGCAGATACTTTGAAGATAATAGATATCATATTATTCATATTAATTCAAGTAATTTGTTTGTGAATACTTGTATTACATGCATGTGCCATAAAAAAAATATATGTATAGGTCATTCACATAATACTAAGTCTCCAATAGAATACAGTTCTTTTATAAAAAAACAAATAAAAAAAACTGTTCGTATACCTTGCCAAAAATATATAGTGGAAAAAGATAACTGGTTATTAGCTTGTTCGACACAAGCTGGAGAATACCTATACAGCGAAAAGGCAGTTCAAGGTCCTAAATTCAAGGTTATTAATAATGCAATCGACATTAACAAATATATATATAATCCGATGAAGAGGAAATTATTACGAACCAATGATAAGATAATTTTTGGTACCGTGGGGCGATTAACTAATCAAAAAAATCCATTATTTTTGATTGATATTTTTAATGAAATCCACAAAAAAAATGGAAATACAATGCTGTGGCTGGTAGGAGATGGTGAGCTGAGGCATGAAGTAGAGGAGAAAGTTAAACATCTTGGATTGAACAACGATATTGTGATTATGGGGGTTAGAAATGATATTGCTGACCTTATGCAGGCAATGGATATTTTTTTATTACCTTCGCTATATGAGGGATTAGCCTTTGTTTTAATAGAAGCTCAGGCAGCAGGACTTCCAATTTTTGTATCAGACAGTGTGACGAAAGAGGCTAAAGTTACGAATTTGTTGGAATATATACCATTAAGTATTGGGGCAAAGGGGTGGGCGGATACAATACTCTCTAAGCTTGAGAATATCCCAGAGAGAAGAAACACAGGAGAACAATTAATAAAAGCTGGATTTGATATTTGTACTGAAGCAAAAAAGTTGGAAGAGTTTTATATATCTTTGATGGTCTGATGTGTTGACATAAAGATTTGCTGGGTAGGTAGGAATGATTTTTATTAGAAGATTTATAACAAACATATATGTATATGTAAAGATGTTATGCATGTTATTACATAAAAAGGAAGAAAATAAACGTATTCTTCTTATTATTGATGGACTTATTGGAGACATAGTTCTAGTACAGGATTTTTTAAAAGAATGTAATAGATATTTGCATGAAGAGAAAGGGTACTCGGTAGACCTATTTTTTTCAAAGTCTTTTGTAAAAGAGTTTTATTTGGAATGCTGTGAAATTTATGATTTGAATGTCCTGGATATATGTTTCGAAAAAAAGAATACAGAATTATTGGATATGATGCGTGTACTGCATTATTTTAAGAACAAAAAATATGAATATGTTCTAAATCCTTTGCCAAAACATAAAGGTGATAAATTGGTTGGCTGTATTAATGGTAAGTATAAACTGGCCGTAAGAGACGATATGATTATCAAAGGGAGAAGAATTAGTAATCTTTTTAGAAGATTGGCATATAGCGACACTATAGTTGTAGATAAAACGGAAATGGAATTTTGCAGATTCAAAAGAATAATGTCATTTTTAGGAGATTGTGAATATAAAACTGGAATTCCTGTTATAAAAAAAGAATCTTGCTTTAAATATGCAAAATTCTATTGTGTTTTTGCGGTTGGCGCATCAGAAGCAGGCAAAAAATATGCCAAAGACCGTTTTGTCGCTTTAGCTAACTATATTGAAAAGATGACTGATTTAACCATCATTTTTGTAGGAGCAAAATCTGACTTAGAGGATACAGAGTATATAATCGGAAAAGTTCATGCTGAAGGCAGAACTATAAATTTGACAGGTAAAACCAACTATCAAGAATGGGTGAATATTATTGCCTCAGCTAGATTTGTCATAGGAAATGATAGCGCTTCGGTTCATATAGCTGCGGCTACAGGTGTAAAGGCGATTTGTATAGTTGGAAAATGGCAATATAAAAGATTTTATCCATATATTTTGGATATAGCCGACAAAAATATCCCGGTACCAATATTTTGTGAAACTAAATTACCATGTGAGAATTGTGGCAAAGTTATTGATTTGATGCCAAATTCTAGTTGCAAAATGACCCTTACAAATCATAAAAGTTATGACTGTGTAGCTGAAATCAGAGTGGAACAGATTATTGAACAAATAGATGTTTTTTTATCTGAAATCACTATGCCAAATAATTAGCATAACACGATTATGATTAGGGAGGATGGATTTGATGTAATGAAACTGGAAACTAAAAGATTTAAAGCAATATTTAAAATAAATATAACATATACACAGATTATTTTGATGTTTTTGATTTTTCCTTTAATATCACCAGAAGGATTATTATCGTTGCACCCTTTTTTTTATAATTTGGTTTATCTATATTTCCGAACAGTTGTATTTATTATAATTGGTTTGATTTGGTTACTTAAGTCAAATCATAAGAAAATTGAAAAATTAGCTCTGGTTACTATCTTATTTGTTATGGATGCTTTTGTAACAACCATTGCTAATAACGGAAATTTAGTTCAGGCATATATTTCATTTATGCCATGTGTGATGACTTGTTTAATTATTGATTCTATTAAAAATGATATAGATTTAGTCATTAACAGCTTTTTACTTATCTTGGAATTTTGGATTTATGTTAATCTGATATGTATGATTCTTTACCCAACAGGTATGTACTATGTAGAATCAAATAATTCATATTTAGCCTGGATTTTTGGATATAAAAGCTCCTTTCAGTATTATATTTTACCTGTGATGTGCTTCGAATGGATAAATTATAAATATCGTAGTCAGAAAGTGAGAATGATTTTATTGGTTTTAACATGTTGTGTCGAGACGATAATATCCCACAATATGATGCTTCTTGTTGGCGTAATTGTTTTATTGTTTTTTTTGCTTTTGAATTTGTTTAAATTTGAAAAAGTATTTAATATGAGAAATTATTTATTAGTGGTTTTGCTTGCAAATATAATGTTTATATTTATGACTGCATGGTTGGTTAATTCGACCTTGGGGATGACGGTGTTGGGGTGGTTAGGGAAGTCCGGAAACTTATCATATAGAGTTATAATTTGGCCTAAGACTTTAAAATATATTCAGGAAAAGATAATATATGGAAATGGGATATTAGATAATGGTACTAGAACCATAATGTATGGACTGCGGGGAGTTGTTCATTCTCACAATCAACTTTTAGAGATAACTTTTATTGGTGGGATTACAATGTTATTTATATATGTATTGATAAACCTTCTGATTACGAAACGTTTAATGGAAAACAAAGAATTAGAATCATCCCGGATACTTTCATTATCTATATTTGTTGTGTATTTGATGGTGGTAGTTGAAATTTTCACTAGGCATAGTGGAGCTTCTATATGGGCGATGTTATTTTGCGCATATTTTTGTAAATATGTGGATATGGCTTTTAAAAGAAGATATAGAAAAGGTTAAAAGATAATTTATGAATATACATATTACAAATAAAGATTATCTATGGAGTTATGCAGGAGTTTTTTTATCTTTGCTGGCAAATGTAATTATGACCCCTTTTGTTATGTATTTTTTAGATGGAAATAGTTTTGGGTTGTGGGGAGTTTTTCAAAGTCTGTCAGCAATCACAACATTATTTGATTTTGGCTTTTCAACTACATTTTCCCGAAATATAAATTATTGTTGGAATGGGGCTGATAGGCTTATTAAAAATGGGATAATTTGTTCCGAGTCTTCAAAACCAAATTTTTACCTAATGAAAGAAACGATGAAGGCATGTAGAATTGTATTTTTAATGCTTGCATCACTTGCATTTATTCTGTTATCAACAATAGGAACTCTATATATTGACTATATATCTTTTTCTATAGAAGGACAGACACCAGTCATTTCTTGGTTTATATATTCGCTTGCGATTTTTTTGAATCTGTACTTTGGTTATTATGGTTCCTTTTTAAGAGGAGTTGGGGCTATCTCTGACGTTAATAAAGCTACTGTTTTATCAAGACTTACGCAAATAATATTGACAATCTTTCTTCTTTGGCTGGGATATGGATTAGTGGGTATAAGTGTGGC
Source organism: Clostridium sp. 1001271st1 H5 (assembly GCF_005845215.1). Taxonomy (GTDB): domain Bacteria; phylum Bacillota; class Clostridia; order Lachnospirales; family Lachnospiraceae; genus Enterocloster. The sequence goes on along the minus strand of NZ_SPHO01000017.1, from coordinate 16,345 downwards.
CTATTTAGTTTATGGTACATTATTTCGCCAATTGGCTAAAATTAGATTTTACAGGTTTAAAGGAATTGGAGAAGGTCTGAAGAAAATAACTGTATTTTTACCCAGAAAAGAGATACAGAGTATTTTTCTTGTTGTATGGCACAATGCATGGCGTGAAGGTTTGGTTTCTCTATCAAATTATTTAGCTAATCAATCTTGTACCATTATTAATTCATTATATATGCCTTTAACTCAAACCGGCGCATATTCATTAGCAGTTCAAATCGCATCAGCCATTTCACAAATTTCAGCTGTTATGTATACTGCAAATCAGCCAGTACTGCAATCAGTATGCATTAACAATGATACTGAGAAAGAAAAAAGAACAATGTCCTTGATAATTGTTTCATTTACATTTCTCAACATAGTAGGATTATTCTTTACTGTAACGATTGGCTTACCATTGCTTCGTTTTATACGCCCTGAAGCAGTTGTAAGTATAAGCGTAATGTTAGGAATTGGGTTATACCAGTTTATTTTAAAATTTAGAAATTGCTATACATCATATTTTTCATGTACAAACAGAATACCATATGTCAAAGCATTTCTGATGTCTTCAATTGGCTGTGTTATGTTAGCAATAATATGCATGGGTTATTTTAACTGGGGAGTATGGGGACTTATCGGGTCTCAATTGATAAGTCAGGGGGTATATAATGCCTGGTCTTGGACAAGAAAGGCTCACCAAGAGATGAAATTATCATTTCAGGATACAATAACACTGGGGTCAGATGAATTGAGAAAAATCTTGTTAGGTTTTTTTAGAAGAAGAGGTAAAAAATGATTGATTCAAAGCGTATTTTAGTAATTGGTGATGTTATGATGGATGTTTACTATGAGGGCGAGGTCAATAGAATATCACCGGAGGCACCAGTGCCGATTTTCATGAAAAAATCTGAGAGAAATGTACTTGGGGGAGCTGCTAATGTCGCAGCCAATTTAATTGCAGCCAATCAACAAGTTTCAATGATGACAATAATTGGTGACGACAGCGTAGGTGCAGAAATTATCCGAAAGCTAAAAGATGCATCTATAGATACCCGATTTGTTATTCGGACAAAACGCCATACAACTACAAAAGTTCGTTTTATTGCCAGTAATAATCAACAAGTAATGAGACTGGATGAAGAGGATACTTTTTCTATAACCTCAGAGGAATGTGAGAAATTTTTACTTATGCTAAAAGATGAAATTGGTCAGTTCGATTTGGTGGTTTTTTCAGATTATTTGAAAGGATTACTTACATATGATTTTACACAGGGGGTTATAAAGATTGCTAAAGAAGTCGGAATTAAGGTTTTTATAGATGTAAAAGATTCTAATGTTGCTAAATATAAAGGGGCCTATTTATTAAAACCCAATCAAAAGGAACTTCATGTGTTGACTGGGCTTCCAGTCGAAACTGAAGAAGAAATAATTATTGCATCTCAGGAATTGAGGAGAAATTCAGCATGCCAATTTGTCTTGGCAACTTGTGGCTCAAAGGGGATGAGATTGGTGGGAGATAAAGAAGTTTTTATAGTAAATTCAGTAGGCAAAGAAGTATTTGATGTGACAGGTGCGGGAGATACAACGATATCCTATTTATGTGCATGTGCTGCAAATAATATGGACCTAAAAAGGGCCGTTGAAATTGCTAATTATGCGGCTGGTTTACAGGTGGCTAAAGTAGGTACATCAGCCGTTTATGTGGATGAAGTTCTCGAGGTTGTTAGGAATGAAAAAGAAGGGGTGATTCACAAGCTGGTTGATTATAAAAAAGCAAAAGATATAAGAAAAATTCATGAAAAAAGGCAAATTGTTTTTACAAATGGATGTTTCGATATTCTACATGTAGGTCACATTAGATATTTACAGGAAGCATCTAAATTAGGTGATTTGCTTATTGTAGGATTAAATAGTGATAGTTCGGTAAAAAGATTAAAAGGTGATAATCGTCCAATTAATACTGAGCGTGAGCGAGCGGAGATATTATGCGCATTAGAATATGTAGATTATGTTATTTTATTTGATGAAGATACTCCATATGAATTGATTAAAGTGATACAACCGGATGTTTTGGTAAAGGGAAATGATTATAAACCAAATGAAGTTGTTGGAAGAGATATAGTTGAAGCCAGGGGTGGAAGATTAGAGTTAATAAAAGTTGTCAAAGGTAAATCTACAACTAACATAGTTGACAGAATTATTTCTATTCACTGAATAAATAGAAAGATAAATAAGATTCATGATTAAGTTAATAAACAACGGAGAGTTGGTTTAATGACAGTTGCAAAAAAATAAAATTATTACGCTTCAGGGATATAGAGCAGTAGCATTTTTGTTAGTATTTTTGTCTCATGTGGAAGTTGTGAGTAGACCACAGCCATCCGGCACTGGGCTCAAGTGTATGGCGAATTAAGTATCATGTACGAAGGACGGCTTCCGGAGTAATCGAACATGACCGAATAACAGGCGGATTTACCGCCTGCTGTTGATATGCCTTTTTGTAACTGTTATATATATAGCAAGGGCGAAAAGCCCATTTTGAGACTTTTCACCCTTTATTATCATAGAAGAATCTTATCTACAGACTTTTCTTCATACTCTCGTAGAATATCTAAGGGCTACAGCTTTGAAGCCATCCTTACCTGCCTGGTATTCAGCTACATCGGCTATTTTAACGGCCATGGCATGTCGCTGGCCATAATGTTCCATGGCATCACTGCTTCCTTCCTTATCAGGGTTCCTCTGTCCTACCTGTTCAGTCTGAAAGAGGGTGCCAGTCTCTTTGATATTGGTCTTGCTGTGCCGGCGGCATCGGTTTATGGAATCATATTCTTTACCGTGTGCTATGTGCGGCATTTGCGGAAGAATGGCAGATACCGTGCATAGCAGGGGATTTGCGGCTTTCTTTTTTCCTATTTTCTGGACTCCCTGTATTTGCGGAGAAATTCCAGCTGTGCTTCATCGTCAGCCTCCCTGTCATAGGGTGCTGAGCCTGCCACAAAGCAGCAGACCAGTATGGACAGAACAGTCAGTATGAGGAATATGATAAGTATAATCATGTCAGGTCCTTTCTATCAATGTACATTGATAAAGATACAGCTGTTAACATGGAATAATGGGTCTTTTATCTTACTGTCTCACTTATAGTTTATCCGTTTTTTCGTTCTTATGTTCATGGAAAATAAAAGAAAAATCCCTGAAACACCGGAAATGACTCATATTTCATATCAAACCGGTATTCAGGGATTTTTCATATTATAACCTACTTCTCATCGCAAACCTGAAAAATATAAAATTTCAAATAATAGGACTCATCCGCTGCCCACAAAATGGGATGGTCTGCTGCCTGGGTCCTGTACTCCACCTGTCTGAGCCGCTTGTGTACATTGCCGGCTGCCTCCCGTATGGTTTTGGTAAACAGTTCCGGGTCCATGAAGTGGGAGCAGGAGCAGGTGGCCAGATAGCCGCCGTCCTTAACCAGCTTCATGCCTCTCAGGTTGATTTCGCGGTAGCCCTTGACTGCATTTTTAATGGAATTTCTGGACTTCGTAAATGCAGGCGGGTCCAGGATAACCACGTCGTATTTATTGCCTTCCTGCTCCAGCCTGGGAAGAAGGTCGAAGACATCGGCACACTCAAACTGAACCTGCTTCGTCAGACCGTTGAGGGCCGCATTTTCCCTGGCCTGGTTTACTGCCAGCTCCGAGGCGTCTACACCCAGCACATGAGCGGACCCCGCCAGACCGGCGTTAAGGGCAAAGGAACCGGTGTGGGTGAAACAGTCCAGCACCTGCTCCGGCTTGATGCGGCGGCAGAGATTCTGGACTGCCAGCCTGTTGTACTTCTGGTCCAGGAAGAAGCCGGTTTTCTGGCCATCCTCCACATCCACCATATACCGGACCCCATTTTCCTGGATTTCCACTTTGGTGTCAAATGCTTCTCCGATGAATCCTTTATGGCGCTCCATTCCCTCCTGCAGCCGGACCTTGGCGTCGCTGCGCTCGTATACGCCCCGGATGTTTACTCCGTCCTCTGCCATGACCTTTCTGAGCTTGTCCACAATGACCGGCTTCAAGCGGTCGATTCCCAGGGCCAGGGATTCCACCACCAGCACATCTGAAAATTTGTCTATGACAATACCGGGCAAAAAATCGGCCTCTCCGAATATGACGCGGCAGCTGGAGGTGTCGGTCACCGCCTTCCTGTAATCCCAGGCATTGCGTACCCGCATTTCCAGAAAATCGCTGTCAATGACCGTATCCTTCCTGCGGGACATCATGCGGACCGTCAGCTTGGACCGGGTGTTGATGAAGCCGGTGCCAAGGGGATATCCGTCAAAGTCCTCCACTGTCACCATGTCGCCGTTTTCAAATGCTCCACTGATACTCTCTATCTCATTGTCGTAAATCCATGCGCCTCCGGCCTTCAGGGAACGTCCCTGCCCTTTGCGGATACGGACAATTGCTTTTGGGCTGTATTCAATTCGTGCTTCCATTGTATTCTCCTGTTTTCTGTTGTGATGTATTTCCCATCATATCATAACATGGAGAAAAATTCATCCGGTTTATGGCCATACATGACACTATATATTAAGAAATTATCTATAGGAAATGGTAACTGTTCAGACGGCATTATACGTAGGGGTCGATTTCCAGGACACCAATTCCCTTGGTAATGATGTGTTCTGTCAGCTTTGCCATCTGTTCCGGCGTTTCTTTGAGGCCGGTCTGGAGCCAGTACTGTACCAGGCCGATGCACCCTGATACGATGAAGGAGAAGAAGGCGTCAAAAGCAGCAGCATTGCCGGAGCGGAATACTTCCATCCAGTCCTTCAGGCATTTTTCACGTATAAGCTGTTTCAGACGGTTTAGAAAATTCAAGTCTCCGTTCTCACCCAGAAGAATCTCAATCAGGTCCGCATTATCATATACTAAGGAATATATTTCATTGAATATGACGGATGGACGCTGTTTTAAATCCACAGCTCCGTGCTTACAGACCAATTGGTTGAAATCTTCCTGGAGTTCTGCTTCTGTTTTTTCCAGAAGGTCAAACACATCCTTATAATGGAGATAAAAGGTCCCACGGTTTAAGTCGGCCATGTCAGTCAGCTCCCGGACCGTGATATCCTGGACCTTTTTCTCCTTGAGCAATGTTATTAGACATTCGCGAAGCTGTCTGCGGGTCTTGCGTACCCGGCGGTCCACAGGTTCCATGCCCATTATCTGTTCCTCCTTTTGTTTATATAGGTTTGCGCATATTTACAAATATTTAACAATTGTATTCTAGACAAAAATGGTAAATTTGTTGATTAACCGTCAAAATAATGGAAATTAATCATTGTATTTTTGCCATAATTTATTATAATCCATTATAGTCAATAAATAAACAAAAGTCAATTAACAAAATAGAAGTTGTTTAACGGTATAAAAGATGTATAATAGATATATATATAAGAAACGGGGGCAGGGGGCATGAAATATAGAACATATGCAGTGATTCTGGCTACGGCGGGAGTTTTGTGGGCCCTTGATGGGTCCGTGACCGTTACGGCCCTGGCGGAGGAACAGACACAGGAGCAGGCACAGGCAAGGGCTGCTTCGTTTGTTCCGGGCTGGAACCAGGCAGATGGAAAATGGTACTGGCTGGACCAGGACGGAAGTTTACATAAGGGGTGGCTCAGTGCGGACGGAAGGTCCTATTATATGGACGAGAGCGGGGCCATGGCTGCCGGCTGGCGGGAGGTGGACGGAGAGTGGTATTACTTCCATGAAGACGGAGGCATGAACCTGGGAGAGCTGATACTGGATAATGGAAAATATGAGTTTTCAGCACAGGGAGCCCTGGTTTCAGCCGGCTGGGTGGAGAATACAGGCGGAGGGGCCTACGATGCAGGATGCTACGGCCATATGGCCCAGGATTTATTTGACCAGCTCAATGAGGAAAAGAAGGATTTATATTTTGAGGAATACCCTGACCGCGAAGATGAATATGACGGTGACATGCACCGTGTTTATGACCGGTATGCAGGCTTTCAGATGGATATGGCCCTCAACAAGGCGGCGGACCACAGACTGGACGGAGCCATGGAAGGGGGATATGCAGATGACAGGATTCCCGGAGAGGGGACTATTAACGATTACCTTTCCCTTATTAATTACAGAAGGAATGCCTCCTGCCTGGAGCTGTATGTAAGGGACTGCGGGGATGCATCAGAGGCATTTGACAAAATAAAAGAAAAGCTGGATAAGCGCCGCCAGTCCAAGAACGACCGGAAGTATTCCATGGAATATTACCGCCGTCTGGGCATGGCTCACAGGGAGAAGGACGGGAAACAGTATTTTATGGTGATTCTGATGCGGTAGGCGGGGGAATGCGCAGAGCGGCGGGCGTATGGGGCAGGAACGCGGTCAGCGGGAATGCAGAGGGAAGTATAAGGCCGCGGGGCATGGCCGCCATGAGGCGGCGGCATAAGGAGCATGGAATATGGGACAGAAGCTGTTTGGCAGGATAAAGGACAGGATGCACAGGGTAAAAGGGCAGGAGATGCAGGCAGGGGATAAGTTTTCCTTCCGCATGGCTAGATTTATCATACATAAAAAAGGATGGATTGAGAGCGTATTTGTGGCAGGGTGTGTCTTTTCACTGATAGCGATGCTCTTTGTAAATGTGAATTATGACCTGACAGAGTACCTGCCAGCATCAGCCAGGTCCTGTATCGGGCTGGACCTGATGGAGGACGAATTCGGCTATCCGGGCACTGCCAGGCTTATGATTAAGGATGTGAGCCTGTATGAGGCAAAGCAGTATAAGGATAAGCTGGAAGCAGTGGATGGTGTGGACCAGATTCTCTGGTGCGACAGCACGGTGAATATCTATTCAGGCGAGGATTTTATACGCCAGGAGGACATTGAGGACTACTACAAGGACGGCTGCGCTGTCATGGATATCACCTTTGATGAGGGGGATACGGCAAAGAAGACATCCCAGGCCATTGACGAGATGAAGGCCATCACAGGAGATAAGGGATATTATGTGGGAATGGCGGTTCAGAATAAATCCCTGACGGAAAATGTGGAGAGCGAAATGAATCTCATTCTTACCGTTGCCGTCATCATGATATTTGTGGTTCTGTGCATCAGCACCACGGCATGGTCTGAGCCCTTCCTTTTCCTGCTGGTAATGGGAGTGGCCATTCTGTTAAACCGGGGCACGAATATTTTTATTGGGACAGTCTCGTTCCTGACCAACAATGTGGCTATGGTGCTGCAGCTGGCAACCTCCATGGACTACTCTATTTTCCTTCTGGATGCATTTTCAAGGGAAAAACAGAAGGGCTGTTCAGAAGAGCAGGCCATGGTCAATGCCATTGACGCTGCCATCAACTCCATATTTGCCAGCAGCCTGACCACCGTGGTGGGGTTCCTGGCACTGGTATCCATGAAGTTTACCATTGGGTTCGATATGGGTCTGGTGCTGGCAAAGGGAATCGTGTTCAGCCTGATAACCGTGCTGTTCTTTATGCCGGCCATGATTCTTAAGTTTTCCAAGTGGAATGATAAGACACGGCACCGCCCCTTCCTTCCGCCCTTCCGGAAATTCAGCGAATGGGTTTACAGGGTGCGCTACGCATCCCTTATCATTATGCTGATTCTGGCGCCGCCTGCTTATGTGGCCCAGGGAATGAATGATTTTCTGTACGGCAACAGTGCTGTGGGGGCCAGCGAGGGAACCCAGGTCTATGCGGACGACCAGGTAATTGTCCGGGAATTTGGGCGAAGCAACATGATGCTGGCCATGTATCCCAATACTTCGGCAGTGACAGAGCGGGAAATGTCCGATGAGATAGAGGACCTTCCCTATGTAAAGAGTGTGACCTCCCTGTCCAATACACTGCCGGAGGGCATACCGGAGGATTTCCTGCCCTATTCCATTACCAGTGAGCTTCACACAAAGGATTACTGCAGGATGCTCATTTACATACGGACAAAGACAGAGAGTGAACAGGCATTTAAGGGAGCGGATGAAATCCGGGATATCCTGGAACGGTATTATCCGGAGAATTCCTATCTGGTGGGGGAAACGCCTTCCACCCAGGATATTAAAACCACCATCACAGCGGATAACTCCAGGGTGAACTTGTTATCCATGCTGGGTGTGTTCCTGGTTGTCATGTTCAGCTTCCGGTCCTTTGCCATACCAATGATTGTCATGGTGCCTATTGAGGCGGCAATCTTCCTTAACATGGCCATGCCGTATCTGGCAGGGGATACCATGGTGTTCATGGGTTATATCATAGTGAGCAGCATCCAGCTGGGGGCCACAGTGGATTATTCCATACTGCTGACCAATAACTACGTGTCCTGCAGGAAAACCATGGAGAAGAAGGAAGCGTGTATCCAGGCCCTGATGCTGTCCTGTCCCTCTATTTTTACTTCGGGAACCATCATCATACTGGCGGGATATATTATACATTTCATATCAACCACAGCGGCCATAGGGGACCTGGGACACCTGATTGGACGAGGAGCGCTGTTCAGCGTAATTCTGGTGCTGACCGTGCTGCCGGCTCTCCTGGTGCTCTTTGACCGTATCATTACCAGCAATGAGTGGGACCGCCTGCAGAAACATCTGAAACGGCGCCATGAAAAGCGGAAGGCACTGATAAAGGCGGGATTAGGCGCCGTAGTCAATAAGGCGTCTGCGTTGAGACGGACAGATTTTGAACCAGCGGAGGTGGAAAGCGATGAGAATGAATTATAAGAGAATCATGGCAGCGGGAATGGTCTTTGTCATGCTTTGCACCGGCACCGGCGGCGTACCAGCATACGGAGCAGAAGCCACCGTTGACGTGGATGAAACCATGTATGTGAACCTGGATTATTACGGCAGGGTGGATAAGATTAACGTGGTAAAGGGAGTGGGCCTCAATGGACAGACCGAGTTTACGGATTACGGTACCTATGGGGCTGTGATTAACATGTCCAACAGCATTGAACCGGTGCTGGGGAACGGGACCGTCACATGGAAGCTTCCGGAGGCCCAGAGAGGAAGATTTTACTATAAATGTGCTGTGGATAAAGACAGGATTGTGCTGCCCTGGGATTTTGACGTATCCTACAAGCTTAACGGAGTACCCACAGACGGCGATAAGCTGGCAGGGGCTTCCGGGCTTATTGAAATCAATGTGAAGGCAGAGCCCAGTGACAATGCCAGGGAGTATTACCGCAACAATATGATGCTCATGGTGGCTGTGCCTGTGGATATGAGTAAATGCTACAGTGTGGAGGCGGAAGGCTCCCAGACCCAGAACCTGGGGGATACCACGGCTGTGGTATTTACAGCCCTTCCGGGCGAGGATGGGGATTATACGGTGCGCATCGGTACGGACAGCTTTGAGACCATAGGTGTCATTATGGCCATGGTGCCGGGAACGGTTGAGGATTTGGAGCATATCAAGGACCTGAAGGAAGCCAAGGATACCTGGCAGGATGCGGGAGATGAGCTTTACGACAGCCTGGAGCAGATGGCTGAGTCTGTGGAGAACATGCGGCAGGGTGTGAACCAGGTTCGCCAGGGCATGGATTCAGCGGATAACGCCAGACAGAAGTGGAGCAATTCCAAGGACAGCATACTGGCCGGAAATGACCAGACACTGGCAGCGCTTACATCCGTGTCACAGCAGATGGATACCATGATTCCGCACCTGCAGACAGCCAAGGACTGTGCTGAAGTGGTTCACAGCAGCATGAATGATATTGTCAATACATTGGGAGACATGCAGGACCCCTTGAGAAAGCTGCAGACCAGACTTAAGAACATTGAAAACAGCGCAGGGGGTATCAGCAGCGACCTGCCGGAGCTTCAGAAGACCATGGAATCCATTATGGCACTGGACACACAGCTTCAGGCATCCCAGGACACGCTGCTTACGTATCTCAGCCTGTATAAGAGTTCCAGCGCCAAGGCCAGAAGACTTTATGATGAGGAACTGGATGCGGAAGAGCTGGAAGACATGGATGATGCAGATTATGGAACTTCCGGCGGTGGAAGCCATTCATCCTCCGGCGGAGGCGGCAGCCAGGGAAGTGACCAGAATAGCAGCCAGGACAATGGTCAGGGGAATGACCAGGGCAGCGGAAATTCCGGCAGCAGTGAGGATGGGAAGGATAATCCAGATGGAGGTGCCGGCGGAAACGGGACTGAAAGCGGGAGTACCGGCGGAAGCGGAAATACCGAAAGCGGAAGTACCGGCGGAGGCGGAAACACCGAAAGCGGAAGTACCGGCGGAGGCGGGAGTACCGGCGGAAGCGGAAATACCGAAAATGGAAGTACCGGCGGAGGCGGAAACACCGAAAGCGGAAGTATTGGCGGAGGCGGGAGCACCGAAAGCGGGAGTACCGGCGGAAGCGGAAATACCGAAAACGGAAATACCGGCGGAGGCGGAAACACCGAAAGCGGAAGTACCGGAGGAAGCGGAAACACCGAAAGCGGAAATACCGGCGGAAGCGGGAACGAAGGTGGGAGTACCGGCGGAGGCACAGCCGAAAGTGGAAATACCAGCGGAAGCGGGAGCACCGAAGGCGGGAGTACCGGCGGAAGCGGGAGCACCAAAGGCGGAAGTGCCGGAGGAAGCGGGAGCACCGAAAGCGGAAGTACCGGCGGAAGCGGGAGCACCGAAAGCGGAAGTACCGGCGGAGGCACAGCCGAAGGCAGCAGCACCAGCGGAGGTTCATCTGCAGATGGAAATACCGGCAGCAGTACCCCGGATGCAGGTACAGTCATTGGTTCCGCAAAGCATACAGGAAAGTCCGGCTTGTCCGGTTTGATGGCAGGCGCGTCCATAGAGAAAAAGAGCGCCCCGCTGTTAAGCAGTCCCAATCCGGCGGATGCAGCGGCAACCATTGAACAGTCCCTGTATGAAAAGGTAGAGGTCCTCAAGGATTTATCAGCCCAGAGCAAATCATTGACAGTGAAGATGTCAAATCTGATGGACGATACATCTGATTCAGCAAAATACAGTGCAGAGATAGTTGACAACATGGATTATCTGATTGAGGATTTGAAGGCTCTCAACGATTCTCTGGATGTATATTATCCGGACCTCCAGACAGCCCTGGATGATTCCCAGGAACTGGTGCGCCGCACCACCGACGCCCTGAACAGCGGAATCAGCACAATGACCATCATCCAGAACACACTAAAAGAAAGCAGTGATGATTTTGACGCGGCTGCCAGAGACAGTCTGCGCGGCAGCATGGAACTTCTGGATAAGAGCCTGAACATCCTGGACAGCACCACAGTGATGCGCCAGGCAGGACGCACCATGAAGGATACTATTGACAATGAGCTGGATAAGTTTGATACAGATAACCGTTTCCTGTTCATGGACCCGTCTGCAGACAAGGTATCCTTTACTTCGGACCGGAATAAACCGCCTAAGACACTTCAGATTGTCATGCGCACCGATGAAATCAGTGTGGATGATGACACGGCCAAGACTGCGGACGCGGAAGTGGCCAAGACCAAGGAAAGCCCCTTAAGGCGGATGTGGAACGTGTTGGTACAGATGTGGAAGGCAATGGTAAGCATTTTCAAAAACAGGTAGAAGACGGACTGAAAATTTGATATACTGTCCATAGAAGCAGCGGGCAGTGCAGCAGGACTATGGCTGCACTGCCTGCTGGCGTGAAGAGATAGTTACAAAAGGACACAGGTACCAGGGCCTCACTATGCAGTACCTGCCTCAGGAGGAATATCATGGCCGTAACAGGAAAGCAGGAGAAAACAAAATACAAGCTGGCAGAATCCGTCAAGGAGTGCATGAAGACAGCGCCCGTGGATAAGATTACGGTCAAGAACATTGTGGAGGGCTGCGGTGTGACCCGGCAGACCTTTTACCGGAACTTTCTGGACAAATACGACCTGATAAACTGGTATTTTGATAAGCTGGTGCTCCAGTCTTTTGAGCAGATTGGCATGGGGCACACGGTGGGAGAGAGCCTGACACAGAAGTTTGAGTTCATTCTCAATGAAAAGGTGTTTTTTACAGAGGCCTTCCGCTCCGATGACAGGAACTCGCTGAAGGAACATGATTTTGAACTGATTCTGCAGTTCTATACGGACCTGATTGCCAGGAAGACCAGCCAGCCCCTGGGCCAGGAGCTTCAGTTCCTTCTGGAGATGTACTGCCAGGGTTCCGTATACATGACTGTGAAGTGGGTTTTGGGAGGAATGAAAGACTCGCCCGTGGAAATGTCCGATAAGCTGGTGGAAGCCATGCCGCCAAAGCTGGCGGAGGTTTTTGAGAAACTAAAGCTTCTTTAATCCATGGACATCTGCTGTTGAAACAGAGACGTAAAATAGTAATTGTGCATAATTCCAGATGGTGAAACTGCACAAACCTTTAAGGAAAGTGACAGACAGGGATGTTTGTCACTTTTATTTTAAATTCCGTGTTGTTATAATATTAACAAAAGCAACCAAGCAAATCCGCTGACACATGATATGGGGCCGGCGGCGTACCGTCAAAGTAAAGGAGAAGAGAATCATGGCAAACAGAATCGTATTAAACGAGACATCCTATCATGGCGCAGGCGCAATCCAGGAGATTGCAAATGAGGCAAAGGCAAGAGGTTTTAAGAAAGCATTTGTATGTTCCGACCCTGACCTGATTAAGTTCAATGTAACCTGCAAGGTGACAAAGGTGCTGGAGGATGCAGGACTTGCCTACGAGATTTATTCCAATATCAAACCAAATCCAACCATTGAGAACGTGCAGACCGGCGTTGCCGCTTTCAAAGCATCCGGCGCAGACTATATTATCGCCATTGGCGGAGGTTCCTCCATGGATACATCCAAGGCAATCGGCGTCATCATCACCAACCCTGAATTTGAGGATGTAAGAAGCCTGGAAGGCGTTGCTCCCACCAAGAATCCATCCGTGCCGATTATTGCAGTTCCCACTACGGCAGGCACCGCGGCGGAAGTTACTATTAACTACGTAATCACGGATGTGGAGAAAAAGCGTAAATTCGTATGTGTGGATACCCATGACATCCCGGTTGTGGCAGTGGTTGACCCGGAAATGATGTCCTCCATGCCAAAGGGACTGACAGCCGCCACCGGTATGGATGCCCTTACCCATGCAATTGAGGGCTATACCACGAAGGGGGCCTGGGAGATGACTGACATGTTTAACTTAAAAGCCATTGAAGTCATTGCCCGCAGCCTGAGGGATGCGGTGGAGAACAAGCCTGAGGGCAGGGAAGGCATGGCTCTGGGCCAGTATCTGACCGGCATGGGATTCTCCAACTGCGGTCTGGGAATTGTGCACTCCATGGCTCACGGACTGGGCGCTTTATATGATACCCCTCACGGCGTTGCCAATGCCATCATCCTGCCAACGGTTATGGAATACAATGCACCCTGCACCGGCACCAAGTTTAAAGACATTGCCATTGCCATGGGCGTAGAAGGCGTTGAGAACATGACTGAGGATGAATACCGCAAGGCAGCAGTGGACGCAGTGAAGAAGCTGTCCTCTGATGTAGGTATCCCGGCTGACTTAAAGGAAATCGTAAAGCCTGAGGATGTGGATTTCCTGTCACAGTCCGCAATGGATGACGCCTGCCGTCCGGGCAATCCAAAGGACCCGTCCTTTGAAGATATCAAGAACCTGTATCTGTCATTGATGTAAATACATAAGCAGCCTATGGCATAAAAACCATGGCACAAGAAAAGCCGCAGGACATCCCCATATCGGGATATGTCCTGCGGCTTCGATATTGTCTGCCCATAGCTCAGCTACCGCCCGCGGCCCAGCTACCGCCCGCGGCCCAGCTACCGCCCGCGGCCCAGCTTTCGCCCGCGGCCCAGCTACCGGCCCGCGGCCCAGCTACCGGCCCGCGGGTCAGCTACCGCCCCGCGGCTCAGCTACCGCCCCGCGGCCCGGCTCTGCCTTACAGCCAGGCCTGCCCCGGCGCCAGCTCCTTGCTGAAAATACGTCCCCGGTCTTTTTCGTATTTTGCCTGATGATATTTAAAAAGCATTTTTCCATCCTCCATAAGACCCAGGATTTCGATTTTGCCGGTGACATGGGACATGGCGTAGCGGATGCATTTGCCCTGTCCGTTCTGCATGTTCTTAGCCCCCTCCACAATACGGCAGCCTTCTGCCAGGGGAACCTGGAACTGGCCCTTTACACCGGATACGGGACGGCACTGGAAAATGTAATAGGGAATGACGCCGTATCTTGTCAGGTCCTTTAGAAGGTTTCCAAGTATCCGCACGTTGTCATTGATTCCTTTTAAAAGTACGGTCTGGTTTTTTACTATGACGCCTGCCTCATTCAGGCACCGGACGGCTTTTACTGCCTCGGGAGTCAGCTCATTTGAATGGTTAAACTGGGTCACCACATAGATTTGCTTGATTTTTGCATAGGAGGCCAGAATATCCAGAAGTTCCGGGTCATCGTAAATCCGCATGGGAAGCACCACAGGAGTGCGGGTGCCGAAACGGATTAAGTCCAGATGGCTGATGGAGCTGAACACCTCCAGATACCGGCGTATGGTTTGGTTGCTGTTCAGAAAGGAATCCCCGCCGGAAATGAGCACATTGGTGATTTCCGGGTGGGAACCGATGTAGGCACCCATCTCATCCACGTTTCCGGCTGTCTCGCCATCGGATATTCCCACCAGCCGTTTGCGGAAACAATGCCTGCAATACATGGCGCACCGGTGGGTGGACAGGATAAGCGCTGTCTGCATATATTTGTGCTGCAGGCCGGGAAGCACGGTGTTGTCCGCTTCCCCGCTGGTATCAAAGTCCCCGGACAGGTCGGTTTCACGAATGGAGGGAATGGACATCCTGAACACTGGGTCCTGTTCCGGATTGTTCCAGTCAATGAGGGACAGATAGTATCTTGGGACTGTCATGGGAAAGAGTTCCAGGATTCGGGTCATGTGTTCCTCCTCCTGGCTGCTAAGCCTCATATACGTTCTCAGTTCCTCGGCGCGGGTTACGTTGTTTCTCAGTGTTTCATTCCAATTCATCCAATCATCCCCTTCATTCATTATTTTTTCTATTATAACATCAGAAACAGCTGCCCGGATGAATAAAAAGTAAAAATTTTGTAAATAATAGAATATTCGGCAAAGCTTAAAATTCAGCTTAAAATTTTATATCATTTAAACTTTTTTGTATATGGTATTCCACGGCGCTCCATGGTAGAATGAAAGAACCTGAAAAATTGATATAAAAGGAGTGTGCGATATACATGGGAATGCAGATTACAGTAAAGGATAAAAACGGTGCGGTGAAGGCAGAGGCCGCAGGAAAAGAACAGGCTGTCCTGGCGTGGAAGGGCGAATACGGGGAGGGAGACAGGATTATATTCTCCCTGCCGGAAAAGAACTGTTTCTATATCATGCGTGTGGATGATACCATGGACGAGTCATTCATTTACGCGGCCGGAGATGAGCTGGTCTATGAGGTTCCCTTCGCAGAGGGCAAGACATCCTATAACCCTAAGTCATTTACAGGGGAGCGCCACTATCTGACAGTGCGCTATGCCTTGGACTATGAGATTAGCTCCTACCGCAACCTGGCAAAGAACGTCATGGACCAGCACAAGGGCCAGGGCTTTTATCCCCATGCCCACGCCAATGTTGAGACAAGGGGAGAGGCTGTGTTTGCGGCCCGCAACGCCATTGACGGGGTGACGGCGAACCTGTCCCACGGAAAATGGCCCTATGAGTCATGGGGAATCAATATGCAGGATGATGCCCAAATGACACTGGAGTTCGGCCGTCCCGTTGATTTTGACCGGATTGTCCTCTATACCAGGGCGGACTTCCCTCATGACAACTGGTGGGAAAGGGTGACATTTACCTTTTCAGACGGAACCTCTGAGACAGTGGAGCTTGAAAAGAGCGTGGAACCCCACATCATCAGTCTGGAGCGCAAAGGCATTACATGGCTTACCTTTGGTCAGCTCATCAAGGCGGACGACCCCTCTCCCTTCCCTGCCCTGACACAGATTGAGGTCTATGGCCGGGAACATGAGGCCGCCCGTTAAGGCGTTCCTGCCCGCTTTTGGAAAATCAGTATGAAAATGGAAAAACAATATACTCAATAATCGGATAATACTGCGGTTCCGTCCCGGAGATTAATTGTAAATATATGTATCTCCGGGAGAAATTTTACACATAATTTACATAGACTTTACATTACTGGCGGGAAACGATATTGACGACATATGAAACCTGTCTTTCGGAGTTGAACTAAAAAAATGGTGCTAAGCCATGGGTTAGAACCT